>NZ_JBNVQV010000001.1:0-25000 GCF_051713385.1 Brevibacillus sp. JB24b
GTGGACGCAACTATTATTGAATTATGGCGAAAAGTTTTAGCTAAAATCGAGAAAACATTAAGCAAGCCTAGCTTCGACACCTGGTTGAAGGCGACAAAGGCAACTGCATTAGAGGAAGATTCTTTGATTGTAGTCGCTCCAAATGAATTTGCTCGTGATTGGCTAGAATCTCGCTATTCACCACTTATCATAGAAACGCTATATGAAACGACAGGCATCCATATGAAGGTGAAGTTTGTCGTTCCCCAAAATCCCGATTTCGGTCTTACTGATGAGTTACCTATGGCGAAAGCGAAATTAGTATCTCAACCTCTAGCTGGCGACGATCAACCGCCTAGCATCTTAAATCCGAAGTATACATTTGACACATTTGTAATTGGTTCGGGGAACCGCTTTGCCCACGCAGCTTCACTCGCTGTAGCTGAAGCACCTGCAAAAGCTTACAATCCACTGTTTATTTATGGTGGTGTAGGTCTTGGAAAAACACATTTAATGCATGCGATTGGTCACTATGTCATTCAACATAATCCATCTGCAAAAGTGGTCTATTTATCATCTGAAAAATTTACGAATGAGTTTATTAACTCCATTCGCGATAATAAAGCGGTTGAGTTCCGCAATAAATATCGTAGTGTAGATGTTTTGCTTATAGATGATATTCAATTTTTGGCTGGAAAAGAATCAACGCAAGAAGAATTTTTCCATACCTTTAACGCATTGCATGAAGAAAGCAAACAAATCATCATTTCATCCGATCGACCACCAAAAGAAATTCCTACTTTGGAGGATCGATTGCGTTCCCGTTTTGAATGGGGCTTGATTACAGATATTTCACCGCCTGATTTAGAAACTCGAATTGCAATTCTGCGCAAAAAAGCCAAAGCGGAGAATCTAGATATTCCTAATGAGGTCATGATCTATATTGCTAACCAGATTGATAGCAACATACGTGAGTTAGAAGGTGCTTTAATTCGCGTTGTTGCTTATTCTTCTCTGATTAATCGTGATATTGATACACAATTGGCAGCTGAGGCTCTAAAGGATATTATTCCTTCCTCTAAGCCAAAAATCATAACGATTATTGATATTCAACGTGCAGTTGGTGAAGCTTACACGTTAAAATTAGAAGATTTTAAAGCCAAAAAACGGACAAAATCCGTTGCTTTTCCACGACAAATAGCCATGTATCTATCTCGTGAGCTTACCGATGCCTCACTCCCTAAAATCGGGGACGAATTTGGTGGACGTGATCATACAACGGTTATCCATGCCCATGAAAAAATCTCGAAGTCATTAGCAGTTGATCCTCAATTGCAGGTCACCATCCAAACACTTATTGAAAAATTGAAGGCTGGCCATTAAACTATTATTTCTGTGTACATTTGTGAATAACCTAAAAAGCCTATACACAACTTATCCACATGTGTATAGGCTTTACTTTTCAGGGTTTTTTGAGGATATCCACAAATCCACAGGGCCTATTACTACTATTACTATTTTTTAATATAAAAGATTACTTACTATATATGCATACAGCATACGGAAATATGCATGATTCTTTTGTATAACAAATCCTTGTATACGGGGGTAGGGTATAATGAAAATTACAGTTCAACGTGACAAACTATCAACTGCTGTTTCACATGTTGCCAAAGCTGTATCAACCAGAACAACAATTCCAATTTTGACAGGTATTAAGTTAACTGCAAATCAAGAAGGGTTAACATTAACTGGTAGTGATTCAGATATTTCTATTGAGGTACATGTTCCATTGGAAGAGGGAGAGAATTGGGGAGTTACTGTACATGAACCAGGTAGCATAGTGCTGCCATCACGTATTTTTAGTGAAATTGTACGTAAATTACCTGCCAATGAAATTGACATTAGCGTAGATGATCGATTACTTACATTAATTCGCTCAGGTCAAGCCGAATTTACGATTAATGGTTTAAATGCCAACGAATATCCTCAATTACCTCAATTAGAGGAGGATAAAGTTTTTAGTATCCCAAGCGATTTATTAAAAACAATGATTCGTCAAACATCCTTTGCAGTTGCCTCTTCTGAAATGCGCCCAATCTTAACAGGGATTATGTGGACGCTAGAAGAGGGAATACTAAAATTTGTAGCGACAGATAGCCACCGTTTTGCTTCTCGCAATGCGAAAGTAGAGTGTTCGGAATCCCTACGGTTCTATAATATTGTCGTACCGGGTAAAAGTTGTAATGAATTGGTAAAGATTATAGATGATGATCAAAATTTGGTTGATATCGTTGTAGCTGATAATCAAATTTTAGTAAAATCAAATCATATCTTGTTCTATTCCCGTCTGTTAGAGGGAACTTATCCAGATACAAATCGTATTATTCCACAGGGCTGTAAAACCGAGATTGTTTTATCAACCAAGGAATTTTTACAATCCATTGAGCGTGCTTCCTTATTAAGTCGTGAAGGGAAGACCAATGTGGTAAAATTGGTAACACTGCCAGATGGAAATGTAGAAATTTCATCCAACGCACCAGAAATTGGAAAGGTAACGGAAACGATTCAGCCAAAACAATGCACTGGGGAGGAACTAAAAATCTCTTTCAATGCAAAGTTTATGATTGATGCACTTCGTTCCATTGACAGCTCTGAGATTGTAACTAACTTTACTGGGGCCATGAGCCCATTTATTATTCGACCTACTGATCATGATTGGAGTCTACATCTAATCTTGCCAGTCCGTACGTACTAAGAGGTAGCCACCCCTAAAGGAGTTTTCCAACATGGTAGATAAAGTTCACATTTCTACAGAATATATTACGCTTGGACAGTTTTTAAAACTAAGTTCAGTAATTGATACGGGTGGAATGGCTAAGCCTTTTTTAGCTGAGGTTCCCATTATGGTAAATGGAGAAAAAGAAAACCGCCGTGGTCGTAAGCTATATCCAGATGATCTAGTGGTTATTGAAGGGTACGGCTCTTATCAAGTGGCTGTACGCTGAGAGGAGTAAGCCCTTTGTTCTTACGTAATCTGTTTTTGGCTAACTATCGAAATTACAGAGAGCTTTCACTGGATTTTACAGGACCTATTAATTTATTCGTCGGGAATAATGCGCAGGGCAAGACTAATGCATTGGAATCTATTTATGTACTTGCTCTGGCGAAATCCCACCGAACATCTAAAGATAAAGAACTGATTAAGTGGAATGCAGATTATGCGGCGATCCGTAGTGAAGTCAATCGACGCTACGGATCTGTTCGTTTAGAGATGCAGTTGACCAATAAAGGTAAAAAGGCTAAAATTAATGGTTTAGAGCAGAAAAAATTGAGCAACTATATCGGTTCCCTAAACGTTGTGTTATTTGCGCCAGAGGATTTAGCAATCGTAAAGGGGGCCCCAGCCCAGCGAAGACGCTTTTTGGACATGGAAATCGGTCAGGTTTCTCCAACTTATATCTACCACTTGAGCAATTACAATAAAGTGTTAGCACAGAGAAACCAGCTATTGAAAGACTTAGCCATGAAAAAAAGTAGTCAGATTGACCTGATGGCAATTTGGAATACACAATTAGCTGATTTAACTGTAAAATTATTAAAGAAGCGTTTTGAGTTTATTACCAAATTAGAGCAATGGGCTCAAGAGATCCACGCTGGAATTACCAATGGTAAAGAGCAGCTGAGCTTGCATTATGTGAATAGCTCTCCTGTTACCAAGGAGATGTCAGAGGAAGAAGCTCTTCAATCGCTACTGGCTGCTTATGAAGAGATTTTTGAACGGGAAAAAATGAGAGGTAGTACGTTAATTGGACCTCATCGCGATGATTTCTCCCTTTTGGTAAACGAGATGGATGTACAATCATTTGGATCACAAGGCCAGCAACGAACAACGGCTTTGTCTTTGAAATTAGCTGAAATTGAGCTAATCAAGCAAGAAGTTGGGGAATACCCGATTCTTTTGCTTGACGATGTCTTGTCAGAACTGGATGAACATAGACAAACATTATTACTTGAAACGATACAAGATAAAATTCAAACGTTTGTAACGACAACAGGTGTGGAAGGATTAAAGCATCAGGTCTTACAGCAAGCAACTCGCTTTAATGTGCAAGAGGGGTCCATTTCCAAAGAAGGGTAAGGTGAAGTGTATGTTTCTGCACGTGGGAGGAGATACGGTTGTTAGTATGAAGGAGGTTATCTCTATCATCGATCATCAAACGGTCAAACACTCGAAGATATCCCTCGCATTTATGGGAGATCAGAAGAAAGAAAAACGCCTGATTGATCAGCAGTCGGAAGAGATTAAATCCTACGTAATTACGGATCGTGCTATTTACTGTTCGCCCATTTCTTCGCTTACTTTGAAAAAACGTGCACAGTTTATACAGCACAGTGAGCTGTTTCCCCCTGTACAAACTGATAGTAAGGAGTTGACTGAGTAGTGGATGTAACAACTAAAGATCAAAACTATGATGCTAGTCAGATACAGGTACTGGAAGGTTTAGAAGCGGTACGTAAACGTCCAGGTATGTACATTGGTTCTACTAGCAGTCGAGGTCTACATCATTTGGTATGGGAGATTGTAGACAACTCTATCGACGAATCACTTGCGGGTTATTGTACGGAAATTAACGTATTTATTCATATAGATAATACGATCACCGTTGTTGATAATGGGCGTGGTATTCCTACAGGTATTCATGAAAAAACAGGGAAATCAACAGTAGAGACTGTTCTAACCGTTCTACATGCTGGCGGTAAATTTGGCGGTGGCGGATATAAGGTGTCTGGGGGTTTGCACGGGGTAGGTAGCTCTGTTGTTAATGCTCTTTCTGAATGGATGGATGTTACTGTTAAACAAAATGGAAACATTTATTTCATGCGCTTTAATGTTGGTGCACCGGAAGAAGACCTTAAAATAATCGGAGAAACAGAAATAACAGGAACTACGATTACATTTAAGCCAGATCCAACTATCTTTACGGAAACGACTGAATTTGAATATGAGCTGTTACAAAAGCGTATTCGCGAATTAGCCTTCTTAAATAAAGGCTTATGCATTACGCTGGAGGATCAGCGAGAAGGCCAAGAGCGTCGTGAAGAGTTTTACTATGAAGGCGGAATTAAATCCTACGTAGAGTACCTGAATAAAAACCGTGAGAGCCTGCATGAAGAAGTGATCTACTGTGAAGGCGAAAAGGAAGGATTGCAGGTAGAGGTAGCGATCCAATACAACGATAGCTATGTAAGCAACATCTATTCCTTTGCAAATAACATTAATACGCACGAAGGTGGGACACACGAAGCTGGTTTTAAAGCAGGCTTAACCCGTGTAATTAATGATTACAGCCGTAAATTTAATTTTTTGAAAGAAAAAGATACAAACCTGTCTGGTGATGATGTTCGTGAGGGAATTACAGCGATTATCTCCGTTAAAATTTCTGAACCACAGTTTGAAGGACAGACAAAAACCAAGCTAGGTAACTCAGAGGCTCGTAGCATCACAGAATCGGTCTTTGTAGAGCGATTCCAAGAATTTATGGAGCAGAACCCTGCTGTAGCCAAAAAGGTTGTAGAGAAGTCCCTGATGGCTGCTAGAGCGCGTGAAGCTGCTCGTAAGGCACGTGAACTGACTCGCCGTAAAAATGCCTTGGAAGTAAGTGCTCTTCCGGGTAAGCTGGCTGACTGTTCTTCCAAAGATGCAGCGGAGAGCGAAATATTTATTGTAGAGGGTGACTCTGCGGGTGGTTCTGCCAAAATGGGACGCGATCGTCATTTCCAGGCGATCCTGCCATTGCGTGGTAAAGTATTAAACGTAGAGAAATCACGTCTAGATAAAATTCTAGGTAATAATGAGATTCGAATGATCATCACGGCACTAGGAACGGGTATTGGTGAAGATTTTGATATCAGCAAAGCGCGTTATCATAAAATCGTAATCATGACCGATGCCGACGTCGATGGTGCTCACATCCGCACGCTATTGTTAACCTTCTTCTATCGCTATATGCGTGAACTAATTGAAGCTGGATTTGTGTATATTGCACAGCCGCCACTCTTTAGTATTAAGCAAGGGAAAACCATGCACTATGCCTTTAATGATCGCCAACGCGACCAAATCCTAAGCCAGCTAAAAGAGACCCCTAAACCTAACGTTCAACGTTACAAAGGATTAGGTGAAATGAATGCAGAACAATTATGGGAGACAACAATGGATCCTTCTGTTCGTACTTTGCTACAGGTAGAACTAGAAGATGCTATTGATGCAGATATGGTCTTCCAAACTCTGATGGGCGATGAAGTAGAGCCGCGTCGTGACTTTATTGAAAGCTACTCTCGTAACGTACGTAATTTGGATATTTAATGTGGGCTTCATCCAGAATTGGTGTGGGTCGCATAAATTCAAATACGTTTCATAGTAAGGTAGAAAAGCTTGTCCTTTACTGGGCAAGCTTTCTTTTGTAATCAACATGTTTTTGATACATCCTTACCTGGTTTTTTACTCATTGGTTAAGCTTCCCCTTTTACAATTTATTTACCCCATATCGTGTTTTTATCGTTACTCAAAAAAATAGTTTATAAAACCTCCTTCATCAGTTTTCTTAACTTAGCTTCTGTTGTAGATTGCGGTACAGGAGTATAAATACTACAGCGTAAGTCAGCACTACCCTGAACCTGCAAGGAGGTGAGATGAAATAACATCTTGCCAGCCTTAGCATGTCTAAATTCAATGTAAACCTCTGGGGCGGAGCTGACCTCACTTTGTTCCCACAATCGCTGAAAATCAGGATGGACGGTTTTCATTTTCTCTACGAATTGACTATACCAATCATCCTCGACATATTGCCCATAAGAGGCTCGAAAGATAGATAAAAAGCCACTAACGAAATGCTCCCAATTAACAGCCAACCGCTGCAATTCCTTTCTAGTAAACACCAAGCCTAGTAAATTGCGTTCTTCGTACGGAATCTGGTTAAAATCTAAAAATACATATGAAGCTGCTTCATTCCAGCCCAAAATATGACTTCTGCTATCTGAGATGATTGTGGGGCAAAAGCGTAGTTCTTGTAAAATTTTTTGTAAAGAAGGAGTGATTTCCGTTGTTTCTTCCGTTCTTTTTGAAAGAACAGCCCCGGCTCCAAGTGCTAACGAATGTAGATATTTCTGCTCATCTACTGTTAGTTGTAAGGCTGTAGCAATAGCATCTACTACTGATTTTGAAACGGTGATGTCACGTCCCTGTTCTAGCCAGGTGTACCAGGTGGTGCTGACACCAGCTAGCTGTGCTACTTCTTCTCTACGTAACCCTGGCGTTCTTCTACGTACACCTGCAACAAGGCCAACCGACTCGGGAGAAATCTTCGCTCTCTGATTTTTTAAAAAGGTAGAAAGTGCTTGAAGTCTGGCATTTTTATTCATTCTATAATCCATCCTTAGTGTCTTCTTATACTGGTACTTATTATACTAGGATAAATAACAACTTGTAATAGGATAAAGGCTTTGCCAAGATAGATAGTAAGAAGAAATTGAAACATGTCCAAATGTGTATGTAAAGGAGAGTGCCTATGGAAAGAGTAGTTATTACTGGTGTGGGTGTTGTATCACCGATTGGAAATGATGTAGAGAGCTTTTGGAGCAATTTAGTACAAGGTACATCCGGAATTTCATATATAGATACATTTGATACTAGCAAGCATAAAACCAAGTTTGCTGGGGTAGTTAAGGATTTTGATGCAGAATCCATTTTTGGACGTAAAGAGGCACGCCGTATGGATCGCTTCAGTCAGTTTGCTTTGGTAGCTGCGGAGCAGGCCCTAGAAGACTCTGGTCTTGTACTCGAAGAAATTGACCTAGAGCGTTTAGGTGTTTATGTTGGTTCTGGCATTGGTGGCATTCAAATCATGATGGATCAAGAACAAGTACTAAAGGATAGAGGTCCTGATCGTGTGAGTCCATTATTAGTTCCAATGATGATCGCCAATATGGCGGCCTCTATGATTAGCATCAAGTATGGGGCGATGGGGCCAAGTATGTCTCCTGTAACAGCTTGTTCAATCGGAAATACAGCTATTGGAGAAGCGATGCGCCTGATCAAATCGGATGGAGCTGATGTAGTTGTTGCGGGAGGTACAGAAGCGGCCATTACAGAATTAGCTGTTGCTAGCTTTGGAAATGCCACTGCATTGTCTACTCGAAATGATCAGCCAGAAAAGGCAAGTAGACCATTTGATGCTGATCGTGATGGGTTTGTTATGGCTGAGGGAGCGGGTATTTTGATTCTCGAATCCTTATCGCATGCGAAAAAAAGAAATGCCCGTATTTATGCTGAGGTTATGGGATACGGAGCAAGTTCTGATGCATATCACATAGTAGCTACTCATCCAGAAGGAAAAGGTGCCTACCAAGCTATGAAGCTAGCTTTACAAGAAGCTGGAATTCAACCAGAGCAGGTCGATGTGATTAGCGCTCATGCTACCAGTACCGAGGTTGGTGATCGATCAGAGACGATGGCAATTAAACAACTTTTTGGAGAAAAGGCTTATCAGATTCCTGTGACAGCCAATAAATCAATGACCGGACACATGCTAGGGGCAGCCAGTGCAGTGGAAGCTATCGCGTTGATAAAGAGTCTGCAAGAAGGCATTATCCCACCTACTATCAACCAAGAAAAACAAGACCCTATTTGCGACTTAGACTATGTTCCTAATAAAGCCCGCAAAGCAGAAGTTAGAGTAGGGATGTCCAATTCCTTTGGGTTTGGTGGGCATAATGCAGTTATTGTCCTTCAAGCATGGGATTCAAAACAGTGCTAGGTCTACTTATCTTATCAATAGAGTAATAACTGGTAGCTTTTTTGATTGAAATGATACTAATTCTAATAAACGAAGACGTAACTATCGGAAGAAAACCCTCTCATGCTATAATTTATGTAAGGAAAAACGAAAATAAAATCAGGACAAGATTTATTTCTGTTAAAAGTAGAGAGGTGGATACATTGAAACGTTTTTTTTCAGGGGTGCAACCATCTGGGAACCTGACAATAGGTAACTATTTAGGTGCAATTAAGCAGTTTGTAGAATTACAGCATGAGCCAGATGCAGAAGCTTTTTATTGCGTAGTAGATATGCATGCGATTACAGTTGCTCAAGATCCAGAAGAGCTGCGCAGACGTACACGTGAAATCGCTCAAATCTATCTAGCATGCGGTGTTGATCCTAAGAAAGCTACTGTATTTATTCAGTCACATGTAAAAGAACATGCTGAGCTTGGCTGGTTGTTACAATGTGCTAGCTACATGGGCGAACTAAATCGTATGACGCAATTTAAAGATAAAGCAGAAGGAAAGGCAAACGTCAATGTTGGTCTGTTTACGTATCCGGTCTTAATGGCTGCTGACATTTTATTGTATGATACAACCCATGTACCTGTTGGGAACGACCAAAAGCAACATATTGAGTTAACTCGTGATATTGCAGAGCGCTTTAACAATAAGTATGGTGAGACCTTTGTCATTCCAGAGCCAAAAATCCAGGAATTTGGGGCACGTATCATGGCTCTCGACGAACCGACGAAAAAAATGTCGAAATCAGCTGAGAGTGAAGCGAGTCGCATCGCGATTTTGGAAACCCCAGAGGTATTTAAGAAAAAAATTATGCGAGCAGTAACCGATACCGAGAATTCCATTGCTTTTGATGAAACAAATAAGCCTGGTATCTCAAATTTGCTGACAATCTATAGTATGTTTGCTGATGAATCGATTGAATCGCTAGTAGAACGTTATCAGGGGCAAGGATACGGTACATTGAAAAAAGACCTGGTAGAGGTTGTAACCGAGCAGCTTGGTAAGATTCAGCAGCGTTTTAATGAGTATAACGATGTAGCAGAATTGGATAAAATTCTGCGAGATAGTGCTGAAAAGGCAAGTGTGATTGCAGAACAAACATGCAATCGTGTAAAAGATGCAATGGGATTATTACGAATCTAAGCGTAAAGCAATAGTAGAAGAGCCATTTCTCTTACTTGAGAATGGCTCTTTTTATTTTTGTCGAAGAATGTTAACTCGGGAAAGCTTACGTGATATAAAGTAAGTTTCACGTGAAACAATTTAATTAGAACTAAAAAAAAGTAACATAAACCGCAATTTATACCAACCTTCGACGACATTCGATTTTGCCTATGTGAATAGGAGTGATCTCTTACAAAAATGTAAGATTGATGAAAGCTAAACCGATGGGAATTAAACCAAGTGATTTATAGAATAAATATATGATCGCGAAGCAATATTTCGCATTCACCTATGAGCTTATGAAGGGAAGCGAGGGTGAGACATAATGAGACACGAACACAGAAAGATAAGGATGGGTATTATATCCATTATTTTTTTGGTTTTACTTGCTGCAATCATTGGATCAGGGGCTAGCTTTTATAAGTATCAGACTTTGAAATACAACGTTCCTTATGAAAAAGAGATACTAGCCTATTCCAAACAATATGGCTCTGATCCAGCATTACTAGCCGCTTTAATCTCCTATGAAACAAATTTTAAAAACAAAGAATACCAGCCAAACCAGTTAAATGGATTGATCCTTTTAAAAGATACTTCGGCTCAAGTATTCGCTGAGATTATGGGGTGGAAACAGTTTACACCCAGTATGCTAGCCAATCCTGATCATGCGATTCACATGGGCGCTTTTATGATAAGCCACTGGGAAAAGGCAGGCAAAACACAGAAAGAGATTACTCGTGCTTTTTTATTACGAAACAAAGATGCCCAGTTTAAACAAGATAAAACATTTCAAACAGCGTATGAAGAGATTCAGAAAAAATATGAGAAATACCAACGATTATTCAAATAATCATCGGAAAGGGACGATATGACATGCAAAAAGTATTGCAAGTAAAGAATGCTTCCAAAATATACGGAGGAAAGACGAATAGCTATACAGCATTAGATCATGTTAGTTTCGATGTACAGCAAGGTGAATTTGTTGGAATCATGGGACCATCAGGTGCAGGTAAGACTACCTTACTTAATATTATCTCTACGATTGATTCACCTACATCTGGCGAGATACTGATAGATGGAAGTGACGTTGTCAAAATGAAGGAAGACAAATTGGCAATGTTCCGTCGAACGAAGCTAGGCTTTATTTTTCAGGATTACAACCTGTTGGACTCGTTAACAGTACGTGAGAATATAGCACTACCATTAGCTCTGACAAAGGTGAAGGCAAAAGAAATCGATAAACGTGTAGATGATATTGCCAAAAGATTTGGAATCGAACACATTTTAGAGCAGTATCCTTATCAGATTTCAGGGGGACAAAAACAGCGTTGTGCTGCATCTCGGGCGATTGTAACTAATCCAAGCCTGATTTTCGGAGATGAACCTACTGGTGCCCTTGATTCCAAATCATCTGCTGACTTGTTGCAATGCTTACAGACATTAAATCAAGAAGAACAAGCGACTATTTTAATGGTTACTCATGATGCAAATGCAGGAAGCTACTGTGAACGAATTTTGTTTATTACAGACGGAAAAATTTCAATGGAATTAAAAAAAGGTACACAAACTCGAAAAGAGTTCTTCCAACGCATTATGGATGTGCTGGCTGAGCTTGGGGGTGATATGAGTGACGCTATTTAATCTCGTTTTACGCAATATGAGACGAAACATGAAAAGCTATCTAATCTATTTCGTCTCCATGATCTTCAGTATTGTTATCTACTACACGTTTATGTCCTTGCAATTTAATACGCAAATTGCTGAAGTAAGCGGTGGGGATCCATATGTAAAAAAAGCATTTGAATTTTCTAGTGGTTTGCTCTTACTGTTTGTAGCTATATTTATGGTCTATTCAAATAGCTTCTTTACACGCAAACGGAAAAAGGAAGTTGGTCTCTATTCCTTACTAGGGGTTAGAAAAAGACAGGTTGGAATGATGTTATTTTTTGAGAACCTATTCTTAGGAATCGGAGCCTTAATCATAGGAATTATTCTGGGTGGCTTTTTATCGAAAGCTTTCTTGTCCTTACTAGTTTATCTAATGAATATTGATATGCAGGTAAACTTCGAAATTCCATTAGAGGCGATTACACAAACAGCTACAGTGTTTTTTGTTCTAATTCTCTTTACGTCGCTACAGGGCTATATATTAATTTATCGTTTTAAATTAATTGAGCTATTTCGTGCTGATCAAGAAGGAGAATCGGTTCCAAAGGGTTCTGTTATTCTAGCACTCTTCTCTGTTTTTCTGATTGGTTCTGCCTATTTCCTAGCAGCTAACTTCATGAATTACTTTGATGTTTTAATTGCTTTTTATATCATTGGTGGTACTGTTTTAGGAACTTATATATTGTTCCATTACTTCCTTATTTTTTACTTTAAGCGGGCGCGTAAAAATAAGCGTTCCTTCTACAATGGATTAAATATGGTAAGTAAAGGTCAATTGTTATATCGCATTAAAGGAAATGCCACTGCTCTTGCTACTATTACCGTGGTAAGTACGATTACGATCTGTGCAGTTGGAACAGCAGCAACCTTCTATTTCAACGTCAATGATGTAACGGCTCAAAGCAATCCATATAGTTATTCCTATCATAAGGACGGTAAGGACTGGAATAACGAGGTGGAAAAAGCCTTAGCAAATGCAAAGGATAAGAATCCAATCCAATTGGAAACGGAAGTACCTTATATCGTTGTAAAGACAGAAGATGAGAAGAAAGCAGGCTTTTCCTTACAATATCGCACCTCAGAGGGTATATATTTATTAGGTCAATCTAAATATAACGAGTTGGCTAAAGCTATGAATCAAGAGTCTGTAGAGGTAAAATCAGGCGAAGTGGTAATGGCAGATGGTTTCTATGACGAAATGTTTCATAGCGATATCTTTAACAAGCAAGTGTCTTATAAGCTGGGAGATCAAGTAAAAACCTTGACCTTGGTAGGTGCTAAGAAAGCGGCATTAAATAATTTAGGAAAAACTACATTTGTAGTATCCGATGCTGACTATCAAGAAGCTCAACAGTTTGGGGAGTCTTACTTGATCAAAAACATTAATGTTGAAAATCAGTATAAAGCTAGTGAACTGTCTGCAAACCTACGTAAAGTGATGCCGGAGCGCAAGGAACTACAAGATTTTTACACCCAATATCAAGCTCTGATGGAAACGACAGGGGTAATGATTTTTATTGGTGGATTTATTGGGTTAGTCTTCATGCTCGCAACAGGCTCGATCATTTACTTCAAACAGCTCACAGAAGCCCATAATGACAAGAAGTACTATACAATTCTACACAAGATTGGTGCTACGAAACGTGAGAGCAAAGAGGCGATTAGTAAACAGATAGCCTTTATTTTTGGGGGGCCGCTCCTGTTAGGTATTACTCATAGCTTGTTTGCACTTAACACCATGTCGGCAATGTTTAGAATGAACATCTTAACACCTGTGTTGGTTAGTCTGGGAGTGTATCTGGTTATCTATGTTGGATACTATTTTATGACTGTTCGTTCCTACAGCAATATTGTCTTGGATCACAATAAATCGTAACAAAAAGCTATTCTTAATACGAAAAGCAGAACTTCAGGGAGACGAGCCTGAGGTTCTGCTTTTTTACTAGTGGATATGACAGATAGGCGAATTAACATTGAGCCGTGAATAAGAAAATGTCATAGGTAGCAGGTATCCCTTGATCTTGCTGAAAAGTATCTTTGTAATAATTCATCATCGGTATTAGAAATCGTCTATCTCCTAAGCCAAGGGTAGGGGAAGAAACAGTGGCTCCTATTTCTTTAATAGACCGTAAAAAATCGATAACGGTTGAGTAATAAAGTGTGATGGAATAAGTATGGACTTTTATGTTTTGAAAACCAGCGTTTTTTAAAAAAGAAGTCCATGTTGTAGAGCTATCAAAGCTAAGAATGTGTCGGCGAGCTTTTTCTCCCAGGTTAGCGTACGTTGCGTTATAGGAGTCCTGTAGTTCATGGAAAGTAAGAGGACCAAATGTTGAAAATAACAAATGACCCTTAGGCTGCAAAATTCTGTGCAAGTGAGTGAGGGTTTCTTGTGGATATAGGAGCCACTGAAAGCAAGCATTGGAGAGTAGCAGATCATAGCTTGAATCAGGGGCGGTTTTTACCCACTCTTCAATATCAGCACATACGAATTGAAGTGATGCTGGGATGAGTGATTGCCTATTATCTCGAATCGCTTGTTCTGTCTGGAGTAGCATTTTGTCTGCTAAATCGAGAGCAGTATAGTTTCGTAATGAGTGAGGGTGAGCCAACATTTTCCGAGTTAGATATCCTGTTCCACAACCAATCTCTAGTGCTTGAGAGAAGAAAATTTCACTTTGAAACGATTGGAGGAGTTGATCGGCCATCTGCTTTTGCACAATTGCATGTTGATCATAGGAGCTGGCTTTCAGATTAAATCGTTGTTGGATGTGCAGTTTATTTGGCACGAGTAAACCTCCTTATTTCGTTACTTACATAAGAAGAATCAGATACAAATGGATAATGACCTTGGTAATCAGGTGAAAGGAGTGTAGTGTTTGGAATAGATTCTGCCATTTCCAGTGCTGCTGCATAAGGAATAACCGGGTCATCGAAAGAATGGAAGAGTAGACAAGGACAATGTATATTAGCTAAGAGTGGGCGGCAGTCCTCTAAAAGTAAAATGTCAAGCCCGGCTAACAAAGCGTCTTCTGTCCAATTACAACGCTGAAGTAAGATACGGCTTTTTTCATACGCAAGCTCTTCCTCTGATATAGGAAACATACTTCTATAAAAGTGTTCTAGCACTTCATATCGATTCCTCGTAATAGATCGTTTCATACGAATAAGAGAAGTTGTTGGCCAACCTAGCTGGTCCTTTATTTGATCACGGACAAAACGTGCAGTTGTATTTATAAGGACAAGACCTAAAACGGGGAAGGTAGCAGCAAGACGCTGTGCTAACATTCCACCTAATGACCAGCCAACAACGAAGACAGGAGAAGGGATTTCCTGATGATTTCCAAAATAGGCTTCTTCCACTTTTTGATAAAAAGCAGAAGGAGAGTCCATTTGAGAGAGATCGACTGAAACATGATTATACTCGGGTAAGCTTTGTTGCCAGCTATCCCAAATAGAAGAAGACATTCCCCAACCTGGTATCCAAAGAATAGTTTCATTGGTTTTCATGTAATCACTCCAAGTTCCATTGCTGTCTGAATGGTTTGGTGCGCTGCCCAAGCTACATCTTCATCTGAATGTGTCGCCATAAGAGAAAAGCGGATTCGTGCTGAATGTTCAGGAACGGTTGGGGGGCGTATAGCTACAGCTAAAATCCCCGCCTGTTCTAAACGTTTGCTATATTCGATTGCGGTCTGATTATCACCAAGTAGAAGAGGTACGATGGGCGAATCTCCAGAAGGGACAAGCAAACCCGCCTGTTGTAGCTTCGTGCGGAAGTGATTGCTTTTTCTGTAGAGTTCCTTTCGGCGCCAGTCCTCCTGTTGAACAATGGCAACAGATTGACCAATTGCTGAGACTAGAGCAGGTGGTAGTGAAGTTGAATAAATGAGTGGACGACAGGT
Organism: Brevibacillus sp. JB24b; assembly: GCF_051713385.1. Taxonomy (NCBI): domain Bacteria; kingdom Bacillati; phylum Bacillota; class Bacilli; order Caryophanales; family Paenibacillaceae; genus Brevibacillus; species Brevibacillus sp. JB24b. The sequence goes on from NZ_JBNVQV010000001.1 coordinate 15,562, forward strand.
ATGTATTAGGTAATCAATTAATACCTGATCAGCACATACATATGATCCGTATAGGCCGAGAGCTTTGCTACATGTTCCCATCAGAATGTCCACCTCTTGATGAACGCCATACTGATGGCATAGACCAGCACCTGTTTTTCCATAAACTCCGCCTGCATGGGCTTCATCCACCATTAAAAATACTCCATGATCGTGTTTGATTTTTACCAGTTCTTCTACATCAGCCTTATCGCCATCCATCGAAAAGACTGTATCAGTAACGATTAGATTACGCCGGTGATTTCCCTTATGTTTTTGAAGAAGATACTGTAGATGCTCATAGTCGTTATGACGGTAGCGATAATGGCTTGCCCTGCTTAAAATCGTTCCATCTACTATGCTGGCATGGTTAAGACGATCGCTATAAATAGCCCCATGACGATCAACTAGTGCAGTGATACAGCCCAGATTAGCCATGTAGCCATTTGCAAATAACAGGGTTGCCTCCCGCTCCTTCCATTGGCTGATCATTTGCTCGGTATGGTCATAACAAGAAAGGTTGCCAACGACTAAACGGGAAGAGGTTCCTCCTGCTCCAAAAGCTTGTGATGTCATTTCCCATGAATGTAGCACACGAGGATCATATGATAGTCCTAAGTAATTGTTAGAGGAAAGGTTAAGTAATTTTTGTCCGTCTGATACAATCCACGTCCCTTGGCTCCCAGCTATATGTTCCATTGGACGAAGGCTACGTGTAAGCCCTTTACTACACATATCATCTATTTCTTGTTGTAAATCCGGGTATTTACTCATGTACGTGGTCGTTGGCAAAGGCATTTTCTTCAATTTCAAAACCCATATCTGCAATCATTTGATGATCGGCATGTATCGCTTGCCCAGCTGTGGTTAAATAATCACCAACAAATACAGAATTAGCGGCGTATAATGCTAGAGGCTGTAAGTGCCCAAGATTTAGTTCTCGTCCACCCGCGATCCGAACTTCTTTTGTTGGACAAATAAAGCGGAACAAGGCGATTACTTTAAGACAAAAACGTGGCGTATTTCGTTTTATATGAGCTAATGGTGTCCCTAGGATTGGATTTAAAAAGTTAATTGGAATGGAATCAGCATGAATGGCCCGCAGAGTATAGGCCATCTCTACAATTTCCTCTAGCGTTTCTCCCATCCCAATGATGACTCCTGAGCAAGGAGACATTCCGGCTGTTTTTGCATTTTCAATTGTCTCGGTCCGTTGATCGTAGGAATGAGTAGTAGTGATAGAAGCATAGTTATCCTTACTTGTATTAATGTTATGGTTGTAGCGATCTACTCCGGCAGCTGCTAAGCGACTGGCTTGTTCTGGTTTTAACAATCCTAAACAGGCACAAATTTTTAGTGAGGAGGTTTGCTTGATTTCTTTTACTGCTTCGATTACTTGTTGTAATTCTCTCTCGGTTGGTCCACGTCCAGAAGCTACAATACAATAGGTTCCGGCTTTTCGTGTGATAGCCTCCTCTGCTCCTTTTAACAAAGTCTCTTTGTCTAACATCGTATACTTTTCAATAGGTGCAGACGAACGACTTGATTGAGAACAATACCCGCAGTCCTCCCGACAATGACCGCTTTTAGCATTCATGATCATGTTTAACTTCACTCGTTTGGCAAAAAAGCGATAGCGTACCTGATAAGCGGCTTGCAAGATAGGCAATAATTCATCGTCATCCGCTTGTAAAATGCTGAGAGCTTCTACCTTGGTAAGAAGCTCACCAGCTATAGATTTCCGAGCTAAAATAGACCAATCATATGTAGATCTGGTAGCTGATGTATTCATAGCACAAATCCCCCTAAAGAGTATTACTTCATCATTTTCAGGATTAACCTTGAAATTCACGTAGGATAGGAGTTAGTTGAATATGCTCTTCTATCACTTCAATAAGTTGCTTTTTAGTGAATGGCTCCACAAGATAAGGAAACAGCCCCAGAACGGGGACCTTACCAAAGTCCTCAATGTAATCAGCGTTTTTTCTGATTGCTTTCATAGAGAGTGTGGCTTCTGTTTGATTTAAAATAACGCCTAAAATAGGAATTTCTCTAGTACGCAAGGCTTCTATAGAGAGAAGAGTATGATTAATCGTTCCCAGGCCACCGCGAGCGACGAGTAGGACAGAAAAACCAGTCTGTTTAATGAAGTCAATTCCCATCTCTGTGTCAGTTAACGGCGCCAATAGTCCACCAGCACCTTCCACCAGCAGGTTTTTATGCCTAGCAAAAAGAAGGGAGCCAGCCTGCATAATGCCTGGTAGTGTTAAGATAGTACCCTCTCGAATTGCCGCTAAGTGTGGTGTGACTGGTTCTACAAAGGACAGCGGTGCAATCTCATGTGGGGCATCTTCTAATCCAGACAGAGCTTTTATACGTGAGGCGTCACTATTTATATCATCAGCACGTGCTCCTGATTGCACAGGCTTCCATACTCCAATATCCATATCCTTATGAAGAAGTGCTGCAGCCAAACTAGCAGTAATAATGGTTTTACCTATTTCCGTATCGGTTCCCGCAATAAAGATGCCATTGGTATGTCTCATACTTCTCTACCTTCTGTAACTTCTACAATCGCCTGAGATAAAATTTGAATCATTTCAATTAGCTCGTCGCGTGTACTGGAGAGTGGAGGCATGAATACAATTACATTTCCTAGTGGTCGTGTTAATAAGCCTAATTCTTTGCAACGTTGGCTTACTTTTACCCCAATTCTGTCATTCCAGTGATAAGGTGTTCGCTCTTGTTTATCGACCACTAGCTCTATGCCAATCATCAGACCTTTCTGGCGAATATCTCCTACATGCTTTTTCTCTAAAAGTGCAGGCCATTGCTGTTCAAGCCACTTTGCATCGGCAGCTACTTTTTCTATGAGTCCTTTTGATTCAAACAGTTCTAAATTAGCAAGAGCCACCGCACAGCCTAGTGGATTTCCTGTATAGGAATGCCCATGGAAAAATGTTTTTTGTTCCTCGTAATTCGCATAAAACCCTTGATAAATTTCATCTGTTGTTAGAGTAGCAGCCAAGGGGAGATAACCACCGGTAATTCCTTTGGCAATAACCATGATGTCAGGCGTAACGTCCTCGTGTTCACAAGCGAACATTTTACCTGTACGTCCAAAGCCAGTAGCGACTTCATCAGCAATAAAAAGTACTTGGTGCGCAGCAGCTAGCTCAGCGATTTTTTTTAGACAACCTTCTGGCATCACAATCATGCCACTAGCTCCCTGCACGATTGGCTCAATAATAATGGCAGCAATTTCACTCGACTTGTCTTGTAAAAGCTTCTCTAAAGATTGAAGCGTTTGCTCCAGTGCTGCACCATCTCTTTCTTCCCTGTATGTATTAGGGTAAGGAATGGCGTAGGGAGAGAATAACAGTGGTTTGTACACTTGATGATAAAGGGGGATCGCGCCTACACTAACAGCTCCAATTGTATCGCCATGGTATGCCTGATTCATGGTAATAAAACGAGTCTTTCCGCTAATCCCTTTATTTTGCCAATATTGAAAGGCCATTTTTAAGGCAATCTCTACACCGGTAGCTCCACAGTCTGAATAAAATACTTTCGTAAGCCCTTCTGGAGTGATCTCGACTAGTTTTTCCGCTAATTGAATAGCCGGTACATTGGCCATACCGAGTAAAGTTGAGTGAGCAATTCGTTCTAATTGTTTGGTTATTGCTTGATTTAATTCAGGTACGCAATGTCCGTGCACATTAAGCCAGATAGAAGAAAATCCATCATAATATTTCTTTCCATTCACATCGATTAATGTAACGCCTTCACCTCGCTCGATGATTAAGGGATCATTCTCACAGTAATCCTTCATTTGAGTAAAGGGGTGCCACAAGTATTTTTTATTTTTGCTGGCTAATTCAGAATAGCTGGGTGTTGAAATCATGTAGAATCTCCCTTCCTTCTTTTTTGTAAACTTAATTTATATTTTGGTTTACAAATATAGTTAGAAATATAGCATAGCTTTTTTTTCCTGTAAACGATTAAGGATGCACATTAAAATTTGACAAATATAACAGGATAGCTGGAAGATGAAAAATGAGAGTGAATAAAGTAAGGATAGAATAGAGAAAATATTGCTATTGTGTAGTGGGAGGGAAATATATGTTATCTCGTAAGGTTTCACGGGTGGCATTGATTGGTTCTGGATTTGTTGGTTCCAGTTATGCTTATGCTCTACTGAATCAGGGCATTGTAAATGAGTTAGTTATTATTGATGTTAATAAGGATAAAGCAGAAGGGGATGCCATGGATTTAAGTCATGGGCTACCGTTTACTTCCCCGATGAAGATTTGGGCAGGTGACTACTCTGATTGTAAGGATGCTGATCTTGTGGTCATTACAGCAGGGGCAAATCAATTACCTGGCGAGACACGTATGGATCTGATTGAAAAGAATGTTAGGATTTTTAATAAGATCGTAACGAGTATCATGGATAGTGGATTTCAAGGCATTTTTGTCGTAGCTAGTAATCCAGTAGATGTTCTTACATATGCAACGTGGAAGATTTCAGGATTACCTCATGAAAAGGTAATCGGCTCTGGAACATTGCTTGATACGGCACGTTTTCGTTACTTGCTTAGCCGAGCCTTCGAAGTAGATTCCCGTAGTGTTCACGCTTATATCATGGGAGAACATGGCGATACGGAATTGCCTGTTTGGAGTCAGGCCAGTATTGGAGGCAAGTCGATTACAGAATGCTTGAAACAAGGCGTAGGTCCTAGCAAAGAGGAATTAGATCAGATATTTATAAATGTCCGTGATGCGGCGTATCATATTATTGAGAAAAAGGGTGCGACATACTACGGGATTGGAATGAGCTTGGCCCGTTTAACCAAAGCGATTTTATATAATCAAAATTCTATTTTGACAATCTCCACTCTTCTACAAGGGGAATTTGGTTTACATGATACATATTTAGGAGTTCCTGCTGTGGTAAATCGTAGTGGTGTACGTGAGGTTGTTGAGATTACGTTAAATGAAGAAGAGAAAGCCAAACTAAAGCATTCTGCGGATGTGTTGAAGAAGGCATTGTCTACGGTCTCCTTTACTTAGCACCATAAGGGAGAAAACGTACAGCAAAAAGAACTTCATTATGCAAGGATAACAAGTGTAGGGGGGAGCGGGAATGGCTACTGATAAGTGAAGTAGCCATTCCCGCTCCCCCTGATTTTTTGCTCATTTATGTTGTTTTTGGGGTTCCTCGATCACATCCCAGGTTTCCTGGTCTTGAATTTGGTTCATAATAAGCATATATTCAGAAACAGCCTCTTGAATGGTTCTAGCAATCTTTATTTGTGTTTTTTCATTTACTAGAAAACGACGATCACGCGAGTTACTTAGATAGCCCATCTCCACAATAACTGTCGGACAAATCGATTGCTTAAGTAGATAATAAGTCTTGCCTGGCATTGGTTCACCCTTGGTTCTATACAACTGATCCAAATGATGTTGAATGATATCAGCTAGGATGTAGCTTTGATTATTTTTTTGGTAAAGGACAAGCGGACCTCTACTAGATTTACTATTTGACCAATTAACATGCAGACTAATCAGCATTTGTGGACGAACTTCCTTAGCCAAATGTCGTCGCTGAGCTAAATCACGGATATGACGTGAGGGCGAACGTAACCATTTATTTTCATCACTAAGAGCATAATCACCTGTACGATTTAGCAAAACCTGATATCCTTTTAGCATTAATTCTTTATACAATAGCTTGGCAATTTGCAAATTAATATCCTTTTCTAAAATTCCTTGATAAGAGGTTCCTCCATCTATACCACCGTGTCCTGCATCTATTATGATTTCTATTGGCATATGCTCTGAGCTAATTGCTCTGGCATGAGTAGGCAGAAGGCCCACCAATAGCAGGCCTATCAAGGCTGCCTTCAACCAACGCATATACTTCTCCTCCTTATGTTATGGCACAAGACATACGTATCGTGTTAGAAATTTGATATGTAAAAGTATCCCCCTACATTCAAAAACTCATGAAGAACTTTCAGAGGAAAACAGAGGAATTTATATAATAAATCGCCTTTTCACTCTAGCCGTTTGGACGTAAATCGCACTTATATGTTATAATAAAGCGTTGTAATTTCGAGTTGGAGGGTAACCTAAAATGGCAGAACAAACATCTCGGTTTCCAAAAATTGACATTAGCCAAGAGATGCGTGACTCGTTCATTGATTACGCGATGAGTGTCATCGTTAGTCGCGCTTTACCTGATGTAAGGGACGGACTAAAGCCAGTTCATCGCCGTATCTTATATGCCATGCATGATATGGGGCTTACTCCCGATAAGGCTTTCCGTAAATCCGCAAACGTTGTCGGTCAAGTAATGGCTAAGTACCATCCTCATGGTGATACGGCAATTTATGAGACCATGGTTCGATTGGCGCAAGATTTCAATATGAGATACATGCTGGTTGAAGGCCAAGGGAACTTTGGTTCTGTGGACGGCGATCGGGCGGCAGCTATGCGTTATACTGAGTCCCGTTTTTCCAAAATTGCTTTAGAAATGCTTCGGGATATTGATAAAGATACAGTAGACTTTATACCAAACTACGATGGACATGAGGAAGAACCTACCGTTCTCCCTTCTCGTTTTCCGAATTTGTTAGTAAACGGTTCAGCAGGTATTGCAGTTGGGATGGCGACAAATATACCACCCCATAATCTAAGGGAAGTCATTGATGGTGTTAGTGCCATGATCGATAATCCTGAGATTACTGTTGCAGAGCTGATGAAAATCATTAAGGGGCCGGATTTCCCAACAGCTGGCGAAATTTTGGGATACTCTGGTATTAGACGTGCTTACGAAACAGGACGTGGCTCCATTGTTATGCGTGCAAAAACCAATATTGAAGAGAATAATGGGAAAGCCCGCATTATTGTAACGGAAATCCCGTATCAGGTGAACAAAGCTAGACTTGTTGAAAAAATTGCAGAACTAGTACGTGAGAAAAAGATTGATGGCATAACTGATTTGCGTGATGAATCTGACCGCAAAGGAATGCGTATTGTCATTGAGCTTCGTCGAGATATTATTCCAAAAGTCGTGTTAAATAATCTGTTTAAGCATACCCAAATGCAATCAACCTTTGGGGTTAATATGCTAGCGCTTGTTAATTCACGTCCAAAAACATTGAATTTGCGTGAGATGATCTACCATTATTTGGAGCATCAACGTGTCATTGTTCGCAGACGTACCGAGTATGAATTGCGTCAAGCTGAAGCGCGCGCCCATATTTTAGAGGGATTACGCATTGCACTTGATCATATTGATGAGATTATCAGTCTCATCCGTGCGTCACGCATGGCAGAAGAAGCACGCAATGCTTTGATCGAGCGATTTGGATTGAGCCATGAACAAGCTCAAGCGATTTTGGACATGCGTCTCCAACGCCTAACTGGTCTGGAACGTGAAAAAATTGAAGCAGAATACCAAGATCTTTTAGCTAAAATTGCTGAATTAAAAGGCGTTCTTGCTGATGAGAATAAAATTTACTCTATCATTCGTGAAGAGATGAACGCCATCAAAGAGAAATTCGGAGACGACCGTCGTACGATAATCACGATTGGCGAAGATATGATTGAAGATGCAGATCTGATTCCAGAAGAGGAAGTTGTCATTTCCTTAACTCATAGTGGTTACGTGAAACGTTTACCAGTAACGACCTACCGCAGCCAGAAGCGTGGAGGGCGTGGTATTCAAGGAATTGGAACCAAAGATGACGATTTTGTCGAGCATCTTTGCATCACTAACTCACACGATACCCTCTTGTTCTTTACTAGCAAAGGGAAGGTTTATCGCCTAAGAGGATTTGAAATTCCTGATCTAAGCCGTACAGCTAAAGGAACACCAATTATCAATTTGATTCAAATTGAAAAGGGTGAGACAGTTAGTGCTGTTATTCCGGTCAAGGAATTCAGGGAAGATCAGTTTATCTTCTTTGCCACAAAACAGGGTATCGTTAAAAAGACGGACTTAAAATCGTTTGAAAATATCCGACGTGGCGGTCTTTTTGCAGTTAACCTACGAGAAGACGATGAGCTAATCAATGTTCGTTTGACGGATGGTAATCAACAGATCATCATGGGTACAAAACAAGGGATGTCCGTTCGTTTTAATGAAGGCGACGTACGTACCATGGGACGTACTGCTACAGGTGTTAAGGGGATAACTCTAGATTCTAACGACGTAGTAATTGGTATGGATGTCATCCGTGAAGATGCTGAAGTATTGATTGTAACAGCAAAAGGCTACGGTAAACGTACACCCGTTTCTGAATATCGCATTCAGACGCGTGGAGGTAAAGGAATTAAAACCCATAATGTGACAGAGCGAAGCGGTCAAGTTGTTGGCTTAAAAGTCGTGCAGGCTGATGAAGACTTAATGATTGTTACGATAACTGGTATCATTATTCGCATGGAGATTAAAGGAATTTCCGTTATGGGACGTTATACGCAAGGGGTAAAATTAATTCGTCTAGGCGATGAAGAGGAAGTTGTTTCAATTGCTACAGTAGAAGCTTCTGAAGATGAAGACTCTGATAATGAAGACTCTGATAATGAAGACTCTGATAATGAGAACAATCCTACAGAAGAACAAGCGATTGAGACAAACGACGCTAACGAAGCTACAGAAACAGAAGTTTCAGAAGTAGATACAGATGTAACTAATAATCCATCTGAAGAATAAGTAATATATAAAAGGGTGATTCCGTGATGGGATCACCCTTTTGTTTAAAGTTTTTTGGGAATATTATCAAGTTTTCCCTATCCTTTTGTGAGCATCGCTCTTATAATAGAATATAATTCTAAAGATATAGGTCTAATTTCTTAGTGATATATAGGGGGATCGATATGCCTGTTTGTCAGATTAAACACATACCGGTAGGATCTCGTTTAACGGAAGATGTTCATACACCGTTAGGAGGATTACTTTTTACAAGAGGAACTGTTATAGAAGACAGAGAAATAGAAATTTTAGATGCTTTTATGATTGAAGAGGTTCTTATTGAAGCTTTAACGGATGGAACTGTTATTATAGAAGGGCTTGTCGATGCCAAAAAACAGACATCAGTGGAGGGCAAAGAGAAAAGTAAGCCTACAAGGAAGCGACACACAGATTCAGGGTTTGTGGAACATATGGAGAAGGCAGTCTCTTCTTTTAAAAACCTTTTCCAACATGTACAAGGAGGACAAAGCATTCCTGTATTAGAAGTTCGGAATGTTATGACTACACTTCTTAAAGAAATCGAGGAACAATCTAATCTTTTGTTCATCCTAAAAAAAGCAGATAATCCGAATAACTACTTGTACGAGCACTGTGTAGGTGTGGGCCTACTTAGCTATATTATGGCTAAGTGGATGAAGCTTCCGGAAAAAGAATGGA
>NZ_JBNVQV010000001.1:30000-145000 GCF_051713385.1 Brevibacillus sp. JB24b
CCCATGGAGCTTTACTGTAGCCTGGTATTGAAACTTTGTGCATCATGTACAGAATAGGTGGGAAGCTGTGAAGCGAGGGCGCCAGCCTTCGTGGAGCTGTCGTTGGGATACCACCCTTGATGTACGGAGTTTCTAACTTGCCGCCCTTATCGGGTGGAAGGACCATGCCAGGTGGGCAGTTTGACTGGGGCGGTCGCCTCCTAAAGAGTAACGGAGGCGCCCAAAGGTTCCCTCAGAATGGTCGGAAATCATTCGTAGAGTGTAAAGGCACAAGGGAGCTTGACTGCGAGACCTACAAGTCGAGCAGGGACGAAAGTCGGGCTTAGTGATCCGGTGGTTCCGCATGGAAGGGCCATCGCTCAACGGATAAAAGCTACCCTGGGGATAACAGGCTTATCTCCCCCAAGAGTCCACATCGACGGGGAGGTTTGGCACCTCGATGTCGGCTCATCGCATCCTGGGGCTGAAGTAGGTCCCAAGGGTTGGGCTGTTCGCCCATTAAAGCGGTACGCGAGCTGGGTTCAGAACGTCGTGAGACAGTTCGGTCCCTATCTGTCGCGGGCGTAGGAAGTTTGAGGAGAGCTGTCCTTAGTACGAGAGGACCGGGATGGACGCACCTCTGGTGCACCAGTTGTCACGCCAGTGGCACAGCTGGGTAGCTATGTGCGGACGGGATAAGCGCTGAAAGCATCTAAGCGTGAAGCCCCCTTCAAGATGAGACTTCCCATAGCGCAAGCTAGTAAGACCCCTCATAGACGATGAGGTTGATAGGTTCGGTGTGGAAGTGCAGTAATGCATGGAGCTGACGAATACTAATCGGTCGAGGACTTATCCACATTGCCTTTATGCTGACTTTTATTATCCAGTTTTCAGGGAATAAAGATAGAAGCTAGTTACCATTTATGGGTAACTAGCTTTTTTGGTGTGTTAACAGATTACGTAAGAAGCTGTATTTGCTGCCCTACCATATATGGAAAAAGCTTCATATGATACGTGCAGAACTTATCTATTAATAGTTTTTCAGCATATTGATGTGACAATACTAGTTCTCCCCATAATTCACTTTCATAACGACAAAGCATGCTTAGACCATAGAGTAATAAATAATGATTGGCAAATAGGGCGATAGGCTGATTCTGGATATCATTCCAAAGATAAAAATTCCTATTTTGGTCTATTGAAAATAGGGGATGTTCCAATAGAGATACTCGGTCATCACACTCAAAAAGACGTATCCGACTAGAGAAAGAAGAAGCTGGAGGTAGAGTGAACCTAGCTTTATCGGTGTTTTGTCTAAGTGTACAGAAGGAAGGGAAACTTGCGGATGACTCCTGTTTATTAGTAGCTAAAAACAACCGATTTAAATAATGCTGCAAGGTTTCATCTGAATAAGAGAGTGCTCCTTCATCTGCTTGAGGGAGAGTAAACACAAATGGTCGCTCTGTCATGATAGATACAGGCACCCAAGGACTTGATAATTGGAAATATTTCATTTCCTCACGAAGATCAGGTAGTGATAAAAACAGATCACCTACTCGATAACGATCCGATATGGGACTTATAGAAAGAAGCCGACATAGATGGGGAAAGAAACCTTCCTTTTGAGGTTTCATTTCATCATCCAACAAATGATAAGGGTTTTTTTTAACTTTTCGTGCGGTAACACCATGCTGTAACATGCGACTATTCTGGGGATAATCTGGATCTTTGGTAAGGATTAGGCCCTTAAGTAAATGAACGCATCCGTAAAACAATAGGAGAGGCTTGATTAATAAAGAACTTTTCTCAGCCATCCCATAAAAATGTCTAGCCTGCATCCAAGTGTATAAAAAACGAGTGCTGTTTTGAAAGGCATGCTTTTCAGGATTTGGTAAGCCCATTCTTTGATAAGAAGCAGTAAGAAAAGAACGTGAAGTAGGCTCGGTTTCCATAATAGAAAGCTGTTGCCAGACACCTTGAAGAGACATGGAAAAATTACCCCTTTATTTTCCGAATATTCATTTTTGTAAATAATATTCTTATGTAATCTAAGAAACATTTATATTTTCTCCTATAAAAGCGAACAATATAAGCATTCCTTGACATTAAATTGAGCCGTTTGCTACACTGATGAAAAGATTTTCGGCTGAAAGGGGTCCTTGAACCGTGTGGGAAAATAAGTTTGCTAAGGAAGGCTTAACTTTTGATGATGTATTATTGGTACCAGCTAAATCAGAAGTGCTTCCAAAAGACGTTAATGTATCCACAGTATTAAGCAAAAAGGTGAAACTCAACATACCATTAATTAGCGCCGGTATGGATACAGTAACAGAATCTGCACTTGCTATTGCAATGGCTCGTCAAGGCGGTCTAGGTATCATTCATAAAAACATGACCATTGAACAGCAAGCAAGTGAGGTAGATCGCGTAAAGCGCTCTGAGAGTGGTGTTATTACAAACCCATTTTCGTTAACTGAAAACCACACTGTTGCAGATGCAGATGCCCTCATGGGTAAATATCGTATTTCCGGTGTACCAATCGTTAACGATCAAAATCAATTGATTGGTATTTTAACAAATCGTGATCTACGTTTCGTACATGACTTCTCCATTATGGTCAAAGAAGTAATGACTAAAGAAAATCTTGTTACAGCATCTGTAGGCACTACATTGCCGGAAGCTGAACAAATCTTACAGAAGCATAAAATCGAAAAGCTACCTTTGGTAGATGAAAATAATGTCTTAAAAGGGCTTATCACGATTAAGGATATCGAAAAACTTATTCAATATCCGAATGCAGCGAAAGATGAGCAAGGACGATTGCTTTGCGGGGCAGCAGTAGGGGTATCAAATGATACTTTTGAGCGTACTGAGGCTTTAGTACAAGCAGGAATTGATGTGTTAGTCATTGATACAGCGCACGGCCATTCTAAAGGGGTTCTAGAGACAGTTAAGAAGGTACGTACCCTTTACCCTGAATTAACGATTATTGCTGGTAACGTCGCTACTGGACAAGCTACAAAGGATCTGATTGAGGCAGGGGCTTCTGTAGTTAAAGTGGGAATTGGTCCTGGTTCAATTTGTACTACTCGTGTTGTTGCTGGAATTGGGGTTCCACAAATCACAGCGATTTATGAGTGCGCCACTGTAGCACGTCAATATAATATTCCAGTTATCGCCGATGGTGGTATTAAATACTCTGGTGATCTAGCGAAAGCTGTAGGTGCTGGGGCATCTGTTATCATGATTGGTAGCTTGTTTGCAGGTACAGATGAATCTCCAGGTGAATTTGAAATTTATCAAGGACGTCGTTTTAAAGTGTATCGGGGAATGGGTTCCATCGGCGCTATGAAAGCAGGAAGTAAAGATCGTTACTTCCAGGAGAATGCTCAAAAGCTAGTTCCTGAAGGTATTGAAGGGCGTGTAGCTTATAAAGGACCTTTGGCTGATGTTGTGTATCAGCTTGTTGGTGGTCTACGTGCTGGTATGGGTTATTGTGGGGCGGCTACAATTGCCGATTTGCGTGATAAGTCTACTTTCGTTCGTATTACTGGTGCAGGCTTGCGTGAAAGCCATCCACATGATGTTCAAATTACAAAAGAATCTCCAAACTACTCTATTTCATAAGGATAGAGCAACGATAGGTTTACCAAGCTAAAAAGCAAGGTGAGACAAAAGGGCTTTCCATTTGGGAGTCCTTTTGTTTTTTATACGATCTAAGGAATAAAATATACGATGTAAAAGATCGTATTATCACGAAGGGTGTAGAATCAGAAGCTACATCCCCAAAAAAACAAATAAAATCTGTATCAAAACACCCTATTAGAACGTCAGGTTAAAAGAGGGGATTTTCTGTTGGCTAGCATTACCAGCAATTTTTCTCATTGAGATGCGTATGGTGCTCTTCAAACAACGGCTTTTAGTATGATAGACTAAAGACTGTGTTCAACAGAGAAAAAGAAAAAAAAGGATATTTTTAAAAAGTAGGGGAGTGATTGTAGACATGATGCAAAAATGGACAGCGAGAGTAAACAAACTTTTATTGGCTGGTGCGATTGGAATGCTATCCATTGTTGGGGGAGCAATGCAGGCTGCTGCTGCTGACACGCCTGCCAATCTTGATTTAGTGGCGAGTTCAGCAATTCTAGTAGAAGCATCAACGGGAAAGATTTTGTATAGTAAAAATCCAGACACTCCATTGCCACCAGCTAGTATGACTAAAATGATGACTGAGTATCTGGTATTAGAGGCTATTAAAAAAGGAAAAATTAAAGAGGATGAACTTGTACCTGTTAGTGACTATGCCTTCTTTATTGCTAAAATAAAGGACTCCTCAGGCGTGTACTTAAATGCTGGGGAAAGTCACAAGGTAAGTGAACTATATAAAGCCATGGCGATTGCCTCAGCTAACGATGCTACAGCTCTGTTAGCAGAAAAGATTGGTGGAACAGAAGCCAATTTTGTAGACATGATGAATAAAAAAGCCCAAGAACTCGGGATGAAAAATACGTTTTTTGTTACATCAACCGGTTTGCCTGCTAATGAATTAGGTCCGTTTAAACCGGCAGACACAAGCAAAGATAATGTGATGTCTGCACGTGATGCAGCTATCCTGGCAGATCATTTAGTGACTGATTATCCTGAGGCATTAAAAATTTCTAACATACCGCGCTGGGTGTTCCGTGAGGGTCAAAAAGATGAAATCAAGCTAGCAAACAATAACTGGATGCTTCCAGGTTTGCCAAATGAAACACTTGGGGTAGATGGTCTTAAGACTGGTTATACAGATGCAGCAGGCTATTGCTTTACAGGAACAGCTTATCGTGATGGAATGCGCTTAATCACAGTTGTGATGGGAGCTAAAACAAAAACAAGTCGTTTTGAAGAAACGAAAAAGTTATTAAATTATGGATATAGCACCTACAAAGCTACAGAGAAGCTGGGAAAAGGCGTACCTGTACCAGGATTTGAAAATGCACCAGTTAAAAAGGGAGTAGCTCTAGAAGTTCCAGCTATTACCACTAAATCGGTTAATGTTGTGGGTAAAATTGGAGAAGAAGCTAAAGCAACGCCTCGTGTCGAGTATAAAATTTTGACGGCTCCTATTAAAAAAGGTGATGTTATTGGTACCGTCTACCTTGATACAGAAGGAAAAAGCGATTATTTGATGCCAAGTAATCTAAAGGGCGGAGTAGATTTGATAGCTGCTGAGGATGTAGAAGAAGGTAGCTGGATTCGCCTATTCTTTAGAAGTATCTTTGAATTTATCGCTAGTCTGTTTAAAAGTATTGTTGGCTAATGAAGCAGAGGTAGCGTTGCGAGCAATAGAACTTTAAAAGAAGGCAAATATTCTGTCAAGATATGTTGTCTACTTTTTCTGATTGGTTTACAATAAAAACAATGTTTCAAATCTAATCCTTTTGTAGGGATGTTCACTTATAGGGGAGGCTCACTGATGGTACAGGTAGGTACAGATCGTGTTAAACGTGGAATGGCAGAAATGCAAAAAGGCGGCGTAATTATGGACGTTGTCAACGCTGAGCAAGCTAAGATTGCGGAAGCTGCGGGTGCAGTAGCCGTTATGGCACTGGAACGCGTTCCATCTGATATTCGTGCGGCCGGTGGCGTAGCTCGCATGGCTGATCTAGGAATTGTAGAGGAAGTATTAAAATCCGTCACGATTCCTGTAATGGCAAAAGCACGTATTGGTCATTTTGTAGAAGCACGTGTCCTGGAATCTATGGGAGTAGATTATCTTGATGAAAGTGAAGTACTTACTCCTGCTGATGACTTGTACCATATTAATAAAAAAGATTTCACAGTGCCATTTGTCTGTGGTGCGCGTGATTTAGGTGAAGCTCTTCGTCGTATCGGAGAAGGTGCATCTATGATTCGTACAAAAGGGGAGCCAGGAACAGGAAACATTGTTGAGGCTGTTCGCCATATGCGTACGATGCAAGCGCAAATCCGTAAAGTACAAAGCATGTCTTATGATGAATTAATGGCTGAAGCGAAAAATCTTGGAGCTCCGTATGAATTGTTGGAGCAAATTCACAAAACAGGAAAGCTTCCTGTTGTAAACTTCGCTGCCGGTGGTGTTGCAACACCAGCTGATGCTGCTTTGATGATGCAACTAGGTGCGGATGGCGTATTCGTAGGTTCCGGTATCTTTAAATCCGAGAATCCTGAAAAATTCGCTCGTGCTATTGTAGAAGCAACAACACACTACACTGATTACGAATTGATTGCACGCGTTTCTAAAGACCTTGGTTCTGCGATGACAGGAATCGAAATTTCTAAGTTGCCGCAAGCTGAGCGCATGCAAGAGCGCGGTTGGTAATATGAGCAAGCCAAGAATCGGTGTTCTCGCACTACAAGGTGCGGTTGCAGAACATATGCACATGCTTGAGTTAGCAGGTGCAGAAGCTGCCGCAATTAAAAAGGTGGACGAGCTATCTGAGATAGATGGCTTGGTCATTCCGGGTGGCGAGAGTACAACTATAAGCAAACTCATGCATAAATACGGCTTTATGGACGCTATTCGTCAGTTTGCGAATGAGAAGAAGCCTGTGTTTGGAACATGTGCAGGTGCTATCTTACTTGCAAATGAAATTGAGTATGCACCAGAAGCTCATCTAGGTTTAATGGAAATGAAAGTGGCGCGAAATGCTTTTGGGCGACAAAAGGAAAGCTTTGAAATCAAGATGCCAATTGCTGGCGTAGCTTCTGACTTTCCAACTGTCTTTATCCGTGCGCCTCTTATCCTAAAAGTCGGCGATAAAGGCGAAGTGTTAGCGAAACATGAAGAAAATATCGTAGCTGCTCGCCAAGGGCAATTTTTAGCGGCATCCTTTCATCCAGAACTAACAGATGATTATCGAATGCATAAATATTTTGTAGACATGGTGAAAGAATATCTAACAACAGGGAAAGCATCCGTATAGGGTGCTTTCTTCTTTTCAAAATAAAACAGAGCGTGTAAAATGAACATAGAGCATTGTTTGCAATTGATTACATCATGTAGTACATTTAATAACAAGAAAAACACCCATAAAGAACATGTTGATAAGAAATAGTACTCTGTTTTTATTGGTTAAGAGAGTCGATGGTTGGTGCGAATCGACCCAATGGGCAGAAGAATCCATCTTTGAGTGGTAAAGGACATAACTTTGCCCGGTCGCGCGTACCGTTATTTACGTGGAATGAAGAGGATAAGACTAGCTTGTTTGATTTAGGCGGGCTATATGGCTTATCAATGAGGGTGGCAACGCGGAGTTAACATTCGTCCCTAGTAGATGGGATGGGTGTTTTTTATTTTGTCTAAAATTTGGAGGGGTTTTACATGTTAGACGTAAAAATACTGCGTCAAGATATTGAAGAAGTAAGACGTCGATTGACGCATCGTAACGAGGACATCTCCGCACTGGATCAGTTTGCAGAAGTGGATGAAAAACGTAGACAGCTTATTCAAGAAGGCGATACGCTAAAAAATAAACGTAATACAGTATCAGAGCAAGTAGCTGTATTAAAGCGTAATAAAGAGAATGCAGATCATCTGATTTCTGAGATGAAGCAAGTTAATGAACGCATTAAGGCGTTGGATGAAGAGCTACGTGAGTTAGACGAACAGCTAAATATCATTCTATTAAGCCTTCCTAATTTGCCACATGAAAGCACGCCAATAGGTACAACAGAAGATGATAACGTAGTGCATCGCATGTGGGGA
The DNA here is from genome assembly GCF_051713385.1 of Brevibacillus sp. JB24b. Lineage (NCBI taxonomy): Bacteria > Bacillati > Bacillota > Bacilli > Caryophanales > Paenibacillaceae > Brevibacillus > Brevibacillus sp. JB24b. The sequence continues at coordinate 37,706 of NZ_JBNVQV010000001.1, forward strand.
GAAGTTCCAACCTTCAGCTTTGAACCAAAGCCACATTGGGAAGTAGCCGATGCGTTAGGTATTCTTGATTTTGAAACAGCGTCCAAAGTTACAGGAAGCCGTTTTGTTTTCTATAAAGGCATGGGTGCCCGCTTAGAGCGTGCTCTAATGAACTTTATGATGGATCTTCATGCAGACAAGCATGGATACGAAGAAGTATTACCACCATATATGGTTAATCGCGCTAGCATGACCGGGACAGGACAATTGCCTAAGTTTGAAGAGGATGCTTTTAAGGTAGATGGAGTTGATTATTTCTTGATCCCAACTTCTGAAGTACCTGTTACCAATATGCATCGTGACGAGATTATTGACGTCGCTCAACTACCGCTTAAATACAATGCATTCAGTGCATGCTTCCGTTCTGAGGCGGGGTCAGCAGGACGTGATACACGTGGATTAATTCGCCAGCATCAGTTTAATAAGGTTGAACTTGTGAAGTTCGTGAAACCTGAGGATTCATATGAAGAGCTAGAAAAGCTGGTAAACAATGCGGAAACCGTGTTGCAAAAGCTTGGCTTGCCATACCGTGTCATGAGCATGTGTACAGGTGACCTTGGTTTTACAGCTGCGAAAAAGTACGATTTGGAAGTATGGCTTGCAAGCTATAGCACCTACCGTGAGATTTCTTCTTGTTCTAATTTTGAGGATTTCCAAGCTCGTCGTGCAAATATTCGTTTCCGTCGCGATGCAAAAAGCAAACCGGAATTCGTGCATACAATGAATGGCTCTGGTTTGGCATTAGGTCGTACAGTAGCAGCTATTCTGGAAAACTTCCAACAAGAAGATGGCTCTGTTGTGATTCCAGAAGTATTGCGTCCTTACATGGGTGGAGTAGAACGAATTACAGCTAAGAAATAACAGAGTAGGTACTGTTTAATGGCTGTATAAAACTTCATAGGTAAAAGCAAAACTGGTAGTCGTCTATTCAATAGACAGCTACCAGTTTTTTGTGGTTTTTAGCATCATAAAAAGCAATTGGAATAAGAATTTTTATGATAAAAAAGAATTTATTGGAAAATAATTTTAAAAAAGATTGTCAATTCAGAACTAACTGTTATATATTAATTCATATAAAAGATTATTGTTATAATACAGAATTACGACAGGATAAGGAGGATGGAAGATGGACTGCTACAAATGCAATGGAAATGGCGAAAATGACTGCCCGCATTGTAAGGGAAAAGGTCATACACACGAAGGGGATTACTGTGTCTCATGCCAAGGACATGGTTGTATAAGTTGTTGTACATGTAGTGGATCAGGATTAGTTGAATAAGTGGAGGTAGTTACACGGAGGGGAGTGTTGAAAATGGAAAGAATTTTGACTGAAATTCAACCGTATCCAGCTGGTGTTCAGATTACTGGAGAGATGAATGAGCGGTATCAAGAAATATTGACACCAGATGCATTGACTTTTCTAGCTGATCTATCAAGAATATTTGAGGTGAGACGACAGGAGCTTTTGCTAAAGAGAGAAAAACGACAACAGGGATTTGATCAGGGAATGATGCCCCACTTTTTAGAGGAAACCAAAGACATTCGAGAAGCGGATTGGACGATTGCCCCTATTCCTGATGATTTACAGGATCGTCGGGTTGAAATTACTGGCCCCACCTCAGATCGGAAAATGGTCATCAACGCTTGTAACTCAGGTGCTAAAGCTTTTATGGCCGATTTTGAAGATGCCAATTCACCTTCTTGGAGAAATACGATAGAAGGTCAAATCAACATGAGAGATGTCATTAACCGTACCATTTCCTTTACTAGTAAAGAGGGGAAATCATATCAGCTACATGAGCAGATTACTACATTGTTAGTGAGACCACGTGGCTGGCACTTACAAGAGAAGCATATTTATGTAGATGGTCACCCTATGTCAGCTAGTTTTGTGGACTTTGGTCTCTATTTTTATCACAATGCCAAAAAGCTATTGGAAATAGGATCGGGTCCTTATTTTTATCTTCCGAAGATAGAAGGGCACGAAGAAGCAAGGCTATGGAATGATGTTTTCGTATTCGCCCAACAAAGGCTAGGAATTGAACAAGGTACGATTAAGGCAACAGTGCTCATAGAAACGATTCTTGCTAGCTTTGAGATGGATGAAATTCTGTATGAACTACGAGATCATAGTGCTGGACTTAACTGTGGACGATGGGATTATATTTTCAGTTTTATCAAAAAATTCTGCAAAAACAAGAGGATAATATTCCCTGATCGTGCTCAAGTAACCATGGCTGTTCCTTTTATGAAAGCTTATTGCGATCTAACCATTCAGACATGCCATAAACGAAATGCTCATGCAATGGGAGGAATGGCAGCACAGATTCCTGTTCGCAATGATGTATTGGCCAATGAAGCTGCCTTCGAGAAGGTAAGGCTGGATAAAGAAAGGGAGGCACTAGCAGGTCATGATGGTACATGGGTTGCCCATCCTGGTCTTGTGCCAGTTGCAATGAGTGTATTTGATCAAATCATGCCTTCTGCTAATCAGCTACATCTAAAGAGAACCGACGTACAGGTATGTCCAGCAGACTTATTAGCTGTTCCAGAGGGTACGATTACAGAGCAGGGGTTACGGACAAATATCAGTGTAGCTATTCAATATGTGGAGGCGTGGCTGAGGGGAATGGGTGCAGTGCCCATTAACAATCTCATGGAGGATGCGGCTACGGCGGAGATATCTCGTGCTCAAGTATGGCAATGGATCCGGCATCCCGATGGAATAGTAACAGATGGTCGTAAAATCACATGGGAATGGGTAGAGGAATTGATCCATGAAGAAATCGCTACCTTACAGCAGGAAATCGGTTCGGAACGTTTTGAGGCAGGGGAGTTTTCAAGAGCAATTGCTTTGTTTAAAGAAGTCGTTCAGGCGGAAGAATTTATGCCTTTCATTACGATACCAGCGTATGAGCACATCTAAAAAAGGAAGAGGAGTGGGGAGCAATGACCAAATTGAAGCAAATCAAGGAATTAGAACAGTCTTGGGAGTCTAAACGTTGGGAAGGAATTACGAGACCTTATTCGGCTGAGGAAGTAGTACGCTTACGTGGTTCTATTCAAGTCGAACATACATTGGCAAAGCTGGGAGCAGATCGACTTTGGAATCTGCTTCATACCGAGGACTATGTTCATGCACTAGGGGCTTTAACGGGAAATCAAGCGATCCAGCAAGTGAAGGCCGGGTTAAAAGCCATCTATTTAAGCGGATGGCAAGTCGCTGCTGATGCCAACCTATCTGGTCACATGTATCCCGATCAAAGCTTATATCCAGCTAACAGTGTGCCACAAGTGGTAAAAAGAATTAATCAAGCCTTCCAGCGGGCAGATCAAATTTCTTATTCGGAAGGAAAAGAAGAAATCAATTGGTTTGCACCAATCGTAGCCGATGCGGAAGCTGGGTTTGGTGGACCACTTAATGTATTTGAATTAATGAAAGCCATGATTGAAGCGGGCGCTGCAGGTGTTCATTTTGAGGATCAATTAGCTTCTGAGAAAAAATGTGGTCATATGGGAGGAAAGGTCTTAATTCCTACTCAAGCAGCTGTCAGAAATTTGGTAGCCGCACGATTTGCTGCTGATGTGATGGGGGTGCCAACCATAGTGGTAGCTCGTACCGATGCCAATGGCGCCTACCTACTTACAAGTGACATTGATCCGAGAGATCAGGAATTTTTGACAGGGGATCGTACAGCGGAAGGATTCTATCAAATACGTGGAGGACTAAATGCAGCAATTGCCAGAGGACTAGCATATGCTCCTTATGCAGATCTTATTTGGTGCGAGACATCAGAGCCTAATTTAGAAGAAGCTAAACGTTTTGCCGAAGCCATTCATGAGAAATATCCAAACAAATTATTAGCCTATAATTGCTCCCCATCCTTCAATTGGAAAAAGAAACTAGATGAGGATACCATCGCTTCCTTCCAGCAGGAAATCGGGAAGATGGGGTATAAGTTCCAATTTGTTACCCTGGCTGGTTTCCATGCGCTTAACCATAGTATGTTTGAGCTAGCCCACGGCTATCGAGATCGAGGAATGGCGGCTTACTCAGAGTTACAGCAAGCAGAGTTTGCTAGTGAGCAAAAGGGGTATACCGCAACAAGGCATCAACGTGAAGTAGGAACAGGATATTTTGACGAAGTTGCACAAGTCATCTCAGGCGGTAATTCTTCTACGACTGCCTTGCATGGATCAACAGAAGAAGAACAATTTTCAGGTAGTAGATAGGAGAGGGAGTTTGGCTATAATCTAGCACAATGTGGTACAAACAGGCTACATGCATACAGAAAAAAGAGTAGGTTCCTTTTAAAGATAACCTGCTCTTTTTCTATTTGGTGGCGGAAATATCCATGTAGACTTATTCATTGGAAATTCCCCCTTATAATGATCATCTAAATTAACTCTTGATAATCCCTTTGTTATAGCGACGATGAAGAGGCGTGGATGCTTTCGTTGCGCTGTTTTTAGGGGTGAGTGCTTACTTTTTACCCTACTAATAGATAGCTGAAACAAGCTAATCGAGAGCGATTCGTTACAGTTATTTTTGTTTCAGTCAAAAAAAGCTAGGGTAAGTAAAGGGCAAGCAAGAAACATAAACATTTGAAGGAGGAATGAACAATGGTACCACAAGTTCATGTAGTAGAAAACGGAGTACAGGTGAAAGAAGTTATTCAACAGTTCGACCGTTTGGGATACGCTCCTGATCATATTTATGTACTAGCCCATGATGAAAAGCGGACCCATACCCTTGCAGAAACTACAGAAGCGGAGGAAATAGGAGTAAGCGAGGAAGGAGTATTTGGTAGTATCGCAAATTTATTCCGTTCTCGTGGGGACGAATTGCGCTCTAAAATGGAATCGCTAGGATTGAGTAAATCAGAAGCAGAGCGTTATGAGCGTGAATTGGACAATGGTCGTGTATTAGTAGTGGCAAAACCAAATTAAAATAAAAAAGAGCCAAAGGATGAAAAACAAAAGGGGAGAGTCACATGGGATGGGTTCTCCCCATTCTTTGGCATCTTCTAGTGATGTATCAAATATTTTTATATTGATTCAATAACAGATAAATGTGGGTACATGATAAAAGATCAGTTATTAATGCAGAGGTGATAATGAGAATGAACCCAACGAATGTTTTTGAAATGACACAGCAGGAAACAGAGTCAGGCACAATTGTATTTCTGCAAGGTCAGCTTGATTTATCGATGGCTCCTTATTTTCGAACGGTTTTGGAGCCCCTCGCTATACAAAAAGATAAAACATTAACCTTAAATCTACGAGATTTACGATATATCGATAGCACAGGGATAGGCATTATTATTTCCTTTCTAAAAATGCGGAATGAAATGGGAACAACTTTGAATGTAGAGGAAGTTTCTCCTAAAACCCAGCGTCTGTTCGATATGATTGGGATTACTAAGTTTTTAATGCCACAAAAGGAATCACGTATGGATAAGACAGGAGGAACGGCATGATTGCTCAAAATAAATTAGTCCGCATGACCATACCCGCTCATGCTGACTTTATCGATGTAGTTCGGCTCTCTTTATATGGATTAGCAACCAGAATGGGTTTTTCTTTTGAAGATATTGAAGATATGAAGGTTGCTGTATCTGAAGCTTGTAATAATGTTATTGTTCATGCCTATGAAGGAGTGGAAGATGGTTTTATTGATGTGGCGTTCGAGACAGCACCTGAGAGCTTGCGTATTGTCATTAAAGACTATGGGGAGAGCTTTGATTACAAAACGGTGTCTGAAAAAGCGAGCTCTTTGCATGATAAAGAAATAGCAGATGTAAAAGCTGGCGGTTTAGGAATCTACATGATGCAAGCGCTGATGGATGAAGTTGAGGTATCAAATGAAAATGGTACAGAGGTGGTACTTACTAAATGGCTTGGCGGAAGTCTAGGAGGGAATACGCATGCAGCAGAATCCAATGTTAGCGTCATCTCCCGGGATAGCAGAGAGTGATCTAGAAAAGATACGAAGGTATCAGGAAACCAGCTGCCAAGAACTAGCTACCGATTTGTTAGTTAATTATGACTCTATGATTAAAATGGCGGCTAAAAAGATCTCTCGTAACTGTCGGGATTTTTATGAGGATTTATATCAGATTGGGCAGATATCATTACTGCGCTCATTAGAGCAATTTGATGCTAGTTTAGGATTTGCTTTTGAACCTTATGCGATGAAAAGTTTAATTGGGCATATGAAGAATTATTTGAGAGATAAATCTTGGTATGTCCAAGTGCCACGTCGAATTAAGGAGAAGGGAGCACGTATTCAACAGGTTATTGATGAGCTAACCATTACATTGGAGCGTTCTCCAGATGTTCAGGAAATTGCCGATAAAATGGAAATGTCTGTAGAGGAAGCCATTGAGGTATTAGCTGGGCGTGAGTATTACCAACTAACATCTCTTGATGCTCCTCTAAGTACAGACGAGGGCGGGTCAACGATTGGGGATTTAGTTAGTTCCCCAGTAGACGATTTTGGAGCGCTTGAAAATCAGCTGGATTTAGGGGAGGCGATGGAACAATTAAAGGAAGAGGAGCAAAAAGTCATATATTCTGCATACATAGACGGTTTATCTCAGCGAACCATTGCTAATGAATTGGGAATTTCACAGATGAGTGTATGTCGTATTCAAAAAAGAGCGGTAAAGAAGCTGCGCGATATTTTATCGACAGGACATATTGCTTCGAAAAAATAGAGAAGACACGTTATTTGATAGCGTGTTTTTTTGTATGGCCTATTTTCTTAACGCGAGCTTCTCTCGGCTCATGCTTCGGTACTAGCCACTTCTCCTCTAACAGAGATACTTCCCTGAGGAATGGCGAGTGGAGTTGCCGAGAAAGCAGTGTGGATCTATCAGAGTGAGGTTTGAAGTTAAGTACATTGCGAGCTATACTGAAGAATAATAGAAATGGGTACGGAAAGTAGTGATGATAGATGGAACCAAACCACGAGAGGTTTATGAGAGAAGCGATGAATGAAGCAAAAAAGGCAGCAGCATTAGGAGAGGTTCCGATTGGTGCGGTTATCGTACGAAAGGGAGAGATTGTCGGCAGGGGATATAATCTACGTGAAACACAAAAGGACCCGACCTTACATGCCGAAATGATTGCTATACGTGAAGCGAGTAAAAACTTAGGGGGATGGCGGTTAATCGGATGTGACCTATATGTGACTCTAGAGCCATGTCCGATGTGTGCTGGCGCCATTGTACAAAGCCGGATCGAACAGGTTTATTACGGGGCAACTGATCCAAAAGCGGGCTGTGCAGGAACATTGATGAATTTATGCGACGAACCAAGATTTAATCATCAGGTACCTGTTTGGGCAGGGATTTTACAAGAAGAATGCCAGATGATGCTTAAAGATTTTTTTCGACAACTGCGAAAAAAGAAGAAGGAAGATGCAAAGAGCATCTCCCTCACACAAACGAATTAAAAACCGCTTTTATCTTATTCGTTTTCTTGTCCTTTACGTAAGGAGTTCAATTCTTCTTCCGTTAGCTCACGGAATTCACCTAGCTCAAGTGATTCATCGAGTAAGAGAGGGCCCATACGCACTCGTTTCAAGTAGATAACTTTAAGGTCGAAAGCGGCAAACATACGCTTTACCTGATGGTATTTCCCTTCCATGATGGTCACATGAATTTCAGAGATGTCCCCTGATTGGAGGATTTCCAGAGTAGCTGGCATGGTTTCATAACCATCGTCCAATGTTACACCTTGCTTGAAAGCAGCAATATGTTCATCTGTAACGCGCCCCTCAATACGGGCAAAATATTCTTTGTCCACTTTCTTCTTAGGAGAAAGCAGGCTATGGGAGAGCTGCCCATCGTTGGTTAGAAGGAGAAGGCCTTCTGTGTCGATATCGAGACGACCTACAGGGTGCACTTTGTGTCTCCATTCATCAGGTAACAAATCAACAACCGTTTCATGTAGGGCATCCTCAGTTGCTGAAATAACACCTGCTGGTTTATTAAGCATAACGAATACCCAACGTTTAAATAGAAGCGGAACACCATCAATTTCTATATGCTGTTGTTCTGGAATAACGTGCATACCAGGATCAGTTGCCACGATACCATCAACAGTAACGATGCGCTGTTTGATCAGTTGTTTTACTTCCTTACGAGTTCCTTTTCCTGTGTTAGCTAATATTTTATCTAGACGTTCACGTTTCATTCATTCAGCCTCACTTTGTTCTTCCTTTCTCCCTATATTGGCTGATCTGATAACGAAAATCAAGGAGACACTCTGGAAATACACTTGCTTGCTTTTTCCTGTGCTGGATTTGTTTATCGCTTGCTTATCCCAATTCTATTATGGTATGCTTAGTGAGCAAAAGATTTTCAGTACTTTGTTTATAAAGTTTGCCGTGCTAGATGGGGAGGTTGCGGTGCCCTGTAACCTGCAATCCGCAGTAGCAGGATTGAATTCCTATCAGCGGTCATTTTATGTGAGGTCTGCCTTATACCATCGGTGTTGAGGATTGGGTCCTATGCAACGTGAACCTATGAACCTGGTCAGGTCCGGAAGGAAGCAGCCATAAGTAGGACCTTGCGTGTGCCGTAGGGTAGCCTGGTCTGAGTCGATTGTATAAGTAACGCTCGGATGGAATGTATCAATGATAGGTGCACGGCATCTATACATATAACTAGAACGTCACTTTTGATAAGTGGCGTTTTTTGTTGTTACCTGGCGAAGGCTAGCGATATATTTTGGAGGAAAACTATTCCATACAAGCAGGGGCTTACCATTTTGTTGCCGAATCTGTATTTGAAGTCTACTAAAAGTAAAAACCGCTTACTGAAAGTAATGGGGAAGGGGAGAGGCAACAGTTGGAGAAAATAATAACGTCACAGAAGTGCCATGCTTTCTCAAGACTAAAGCAATACTCACAACACATCAAGCACGCTTTACTCATTGTTGATGGACAGGGTCTCATTTTGGAAGTGAGTGAAGCCTTATTACAGGCAACAGGGTTTAGCTATGAACAGATCATCGCTGCACCATTTCAAAAAGTAATACCGTATATGAATTCTGTGAGTCATCTTTACGATAGTTTATTAGACAAAGAAAAACAGTCGTTAAAACCAACAGAAATGATTTATCAAGATGTTCAGGGTAAAAAATCAAAAACACCTGTTATGATTACTACTTCTTATAAAAATGAGGAGCCGATTTATTTTTTCCATTTATTCCAGCTAACCAAAGATTTATCCATATCCCTATCCCAACGTATGGCTAACCAACTCACCTCTGAAATTAATCTGGGTGTCGTCGTTCTAGATGTTCAGGCTCGATTGGTCGATATAAGTCAAGTAGCCTGTAAAATATTAGGTGTAGAACGAATGCTTGTATTAAATCAGCATATTGATCAGGTTTTTGCAGGGATTCCTGAGGAGCAGCGACTAGTACAACGAGAGCTTTTAGAGGGGGTAAAATTCCAAAATAAAGCTATGTCTTGGACCAATCAAAAGCAACGTTACGAGCTTTTAGTAGACTCTAATACTTTGCATAATGAAGTAGGTCAAATTGTTGGAGCTTATGTTATCTTTAAAGATGTGACCAATATGCGTTCATTGGAACAAAAGATTGAGCGGAGTGACCGGCTTGCGATGATCGGACAAATCGCAGCAGGGACTGCTCATGAAATAAGAAATCCGTTAACTTCAATCAAAGGATTTTTACAAATGTTTCAGCAATCCTTTAAGGAAAACGGGATGGATAAAGAAAAGACTTTTACTGATATTATGTTAACTGAATTGCATCGGATTAATTCATTAGTCAGTGAATTTCTGCTTCTGAGCAAACCTCGCGATGTTCAATATCAAATGATCAGTTTACATACTGTCTTTGAAGAAATCATGCCTATCGTCGAGAATGAAGCTTTGTTGCATGGAATTGAGGTTCGTTACACAGGGACAGAGGCCTTACCGATGGTTGTCGGTGATGCTGAACTATTAAAGCAGGTTTTCTTAAATATCTGTAAAAATGGAATGGAAGCTATGGGAAATGAAGGAACCCTGACGGTATCATACCATTACGAAGAGGATTCCAACAAGATTAGTCTAAATATTCAAGATACGGGACCTGGGATACCTGGATATTTAATTGATAAGATTTTCGATCCTTTTTTCACAACAAAAGATGAAGGGACTGGGCTAGGGTTATCTGTTTGCCAAAAAATCATTCATGATATTGGAGGACAAATCCGTGTCTCCTCTAAAGGATTTGGAACGACCTTTCACATTTTATTATCATATATGTAAAAAAACATAGCGCTCGGGGCGTCCTCATGTATAGTGAGATGTATCTGAGCGCTATGTTATTTGAGTTCAAATATGGTTTGGCGTAACCAACTTTGGAAAAAGGCTATTGCTTATAGTATAATAGATAAGATCAGAAGGTTTGACAAAACAGGTGAGAAGGAGTGAGCAAGGATGGCTTATACAGCGCTATATCGGGTATATAGACCGCAAACCTTTGGTGATGTGATTGGACAAACTCATGTCACAACTACCTTGCAAAATGCTCTTCGCGAGGGGCGACTTTCGCATGCTTACCTGTTTAATGGACCAAGGGGAACAGGGAAGACTAGTGCAGCTAAGATTATGGCAAAAGCAGTAAACTGTCAAAATCCACAGGCTGGTGAACCTTGTAACCAATGTCCAGCATGTATAGCAATTACAGAAGGCTCAGTGACCGATGTCTTGGAGATTGACGCTGCATCAAATCGTGGTGTAGAAGAAATTCGAGATATACGTGATAAGGTCAAATTTGCACCAAGCGAAGTAAAATATAAAGTGTACATTATTGATGAAGTACACATGCTGACAACAGAGGCGTTTAACGCACTGTTAAAAACATTAGAAGAACCACCCGGGCACGTACTATTCATCTTAGCGACGACCGAGCCACATAAGCTACCAGCAACCATTATTTCCCGTTGTCAGCGCTTTGATTTTCATCGCATATCACTAGCTGAAATGACCCGCCGTTTACAGCATATATGTGATGCTCAAAAAATTGAAGCTGAGGAACAAGCACTCCAGTTGGTTGCTAAAATGGCTGAGGGTGGAATGCGTGATGCACTTAGCTTGCTAGATCAGGCGATTAGCTATAGCGGGAATCAAGTGAGCGCATCCGATGTGTTAAAGATTACAGGGGCTGTGTCACAAGCTTATTTTTCTACTCTTGGTCATATGATTTCTGAACAAAATGTAACTGGGGTAATGGAAGAGCTGGAGAAGATTATGTCTCAGGGAAAAGACCCTGAACAGTTCTTACAAGATCTATTGTTCTATTTTAGGGATATGTTGTTATATAAAACAGCCCCTAATTTGGAAGAAATTATGGAACGTACACTCATTGATGAAAAATTCCCAGATGTAGCCAACAGATTTGCTCTGCCTGTTTTATATGAAGTAATAGAGCAGCTTAATCAGGCCTTGACTCAACTTAAATGGTCAACGTTTGCACGAGTTTTGGTAGAGATGACATTAGTTCGCTTATGCCACCAATCTGCCCCAACTTCCAAAGCTGTTCCTGTATCTACAGGGCAAGAGGTATTGGAGGCTGGTCATGGAGTAGGGGTGGTATCTGAACCAAACCTTGCTTCTGGAGGGACTGGAGCGGTTTCTAGCCCAGATGTAGCTCCTCTCTTAGAGCGTGTAAAAATGCTAGAAGAGAAACTGAATCAAATTCTACAGGGGAACCTTGTAGGAGGAGGAAAGTCGCCTTCAGAGGATGGGAAACAACGAGAAGTCCGACGGGCTATGCCGGTTACAGGCGGTTCGAAGACTTCTATGACAAAGGTACGCGAAACCGTTCGACAAGTGGATGAGGGACTTTCTCAAAAAATTCGTGGTTCGTGGGGCCAAATTTTATCAGAAGTGAAAAAAGTTCACTATAAATATCATGCATGGGTCGTAAGCGGTCAGCCAACTGTTGCTAGCTCTGATGCTGTCATTGTTACTTTTAAAGGGTCGATTCATTGTGAAAAAACAATGGAACCAGAGCTAAGAGGTATTGTAGAGCGTGCGTTTCTTACTGTATCAGGTACACCACTCCAGCTTCTATCCATAACAGAAGAAGAGTGGGAAAACGTCCGGGGAGAACAAACGCATTCAAATTCCACAGGATCAGATCAGTCCCCAGAGGACCCGTTTATAGCTGAAGCGATTCGAGTCGCTGGAGAAAGATTGACTCACATTAAAGAATAAAGCAGAAAACATACATTTAAAGGAGGAATTACGAATGAAAAACATGCAACAAATGATGAAACAAGTAAAAAAAATGCAGGATGAGATGCAAAAAGCACAAGAACAATTGAAAGACAGAGTAGTAGAAGGTACAGCTGGCGGTGGCGCTGTAGTTGTAAAAGCGAATGGACATAAGCAAGTCATTGATGTAACAATCAATCCAGAAGTAGTTGACTCAGAAGACGTGGAAATGCTGCAAGATCTAGTACTTGCTGCCATTAACGATGCTATGAAAAATGTCGATGAAGTAGTTGGAAAAGAAATGGGACGCTTTACTGGCGGTATGAACATTCCTGGATTGTTCTAATTTACCAGCATAAGCTCCCGTAAAGGAGTAGGTCGTTGTGTTTTATCCAGAGCCCGTCTCGAAATTAATAGAAGGATTTATGAAATTGCCGGGCATTGGACCAAAAACAGCAAGTCGGTTAGCTTTTCATGTGTTAAGCATGAAGGAAGATGACGTACTTGATTTAGCAAAAGCATTGGTTAACGCCAAACGGCAACTGCACTACTGCTCGGTTTGTAATAATATCACCGATTCGGACCCATGTCAGATTTGCCGCGATAAAAGCCGTGATGGTTCTATCATCTGTGTAGTTCAAGAACCAAAAGACTTGGTTGCCATGGAACGAACCAGAGAATTTACGGGGTATTATCATGTTCTGCATGGTGCTATTTCACCTATGGATGGGATTGGTCCTGAAGATATTCATATTCCCGATCTGCTCAAACGGTTAGGTGATGAACAAGTACAAGAGCTGATTTTAGCTACAAACCCTAATATAGAAGGGGAAGCTACAGCAATGTATATTTCTCGTTTAGTAAAACCTTTTGGCATTCGTGTCACACGTATTGCTCATGGTCTACCTGTAGGTGGGGATTTAGAGTATGCTGATGAAGTAACATTGACCAAAGCGTTAGAAGGTCGCCGAGAATTATAATAATAGGGATAAGAGGTGCATGAGAAATCATGCGCCTTTTTGTTATTTGTTATATGAGATAATATAAGATATTTTAAGGTTGAAATGAAAGAAAGTGCTTTTTCACTAGGACGAGGCATAACCTAAAGAGTAGGAGAGTGAATGAATGCAACCACATATGCAATTGATGCCAACTATAAGAAGGCACTCTGTAAAATGGGCTTGGATATTAACCTTTCAATATGTTCTGTATATAAGTATTCAATTATCAGCAACATTAATCTTGCGAAGGGCAGACGGTACCTGGGAAATCCATATGTTAGCCAATATGGGAACGATACAAGCTTTAGTATTATGGGGGAATATATTTCTTACATTACTGACGAGTACCCTGTTTTTTATTGCTTTGATTCGAGATCGGCGAATCTCTACTTCGACTAGTCATACACAGGTAAACGGTACAGATTTTATTCATGCAGTCGCATTTATGCAAGTCTTTTATAATGCCTCCATTTTCTTATATGGGACGGGGATCGTGACCTATCCACTTTTTACAGTGGGAAGTATAGGAGGACTTTTAGAATCTGCTTCCTTGCAAATTGTCTTGTGTATGTTTTGTTTTATTTGGTTTCGAGGTCGCTTAGAGTCGATAGGTTTTAAAAATCCGACTGATATAGGAAGAATGTTTTTATTTATTATAGGCTGTTATTTGGGTATTACATTCCTGCTAAGCTATGTGGTGGCGCCATTGGCTGACTTTTTTCAAATATCATTAAGCTCCGCACGTGAAGAAGGGATCAGCCGCGAAATAAAAGATGCCAAGCAAAATAGTTTGATAACGATTTTCTTTTCCTTTTTTATGACTGGCTTATTTGTACCGATCGCCGAAGAAATGATGTTTCGCGGAGTCCTTCAGACTTATTTAGTGAAAAAGTGGGGTGCTCTATGGGGAATTCTGATCGCTAGCTTTTGGTTTGCTATTATTCATATTGATTTAGCTTTGTTTCTGCCTTTATTTATGATTGGTTTATCGCTTGGAATCGTCCGTCATCGCTTTCACTCACTGTGGGCTTCGATTATATTACATTCAATAAACAATGTAGTTAGTGTCATTCTTTCTTATCAATCATAAACCTCATGAATGAATGGAAGGGGGATTTTTATATGAAATGGTTGAAAAGGAACGCCAGCATGAAAGAGCAACAGGTACATCCTTACCATTTACATGAAGTGATTGCTAGTGCTCTACAGTATTGGCAAAATGCCCAGCGTCATGTGGATTTCTCGGAGGGCGTCCAACAGGTTGACCATTTTATTTATCAATACCGTCTTGCTGAGAAGCGCTACATGTATTTACTCAAGCAAATACGCCGTCAAAATGAGAAACAAAGAGAAGCGTAGAGGGAGAGGATGGGAAAATGAACACGGAAATCATGATAGCTGGGATTATCATTGGGTTCCTGGTTTTGGTGGCGCTTAGTAGATCAGTTTCCCGTCCACTGCGTTGGACGGGAACTATTGCGCTCAATGTTATTATTGGAGCGATCCTCTTGTACTTCTCTAATTTTTTTGGTGAGATGGCGGGATTTTATGTGCCGATTAATCCAGTAACAGCTATTATAGCAGGATTTCTACGAATTCCCGGCTTACTTGCGCTGATCGTCATTCGGCTATTTCTGCTAGGCTAAACATTAACTCTTTCCATCAGTCATCAGAAACGCAAGGCTTGCTTTTTCATATTTCACATAGGCTTCCTGTGGAAGGCGGAATGAAACAAGCAAAGGAATCAGACGTGGAAGTAAACTAAACATGGTTATGATTACAAAAAAATGTCCGTAGGGAAAAGACGACCATGGAAAAATAGCTAAACAAGTGAAAAATACACCTAGACAAGTCACTGTCTCCATTTTTCTGTAGTTTGCCAGTGACACCATAAGCGAATGAGTAACGCCCCACCAAGGAGACAACCAAGACAAGCTGGATAGTTGAAATGGCCGGGATAGAATAGAGGCATACACCCAAAAGGCTGCCATATGTAAAAGTGGGATGAAAATAAGACAACAAAGGAAAAGAATGAAAGAATACCAAGTCAGAGCTTGCCAGGGGCCCAGAATAAAAGTGGCCGTAATGATCCCAATTAGTTGTAACAGATAACCGCTAATTCCCCAACGAAAACGATATAGTAAGCGGTAGCTGTAAATGGTCTGTTCTTTCATCAACAGGCCTCCTTTTTGTTCGTTCTATAGTATTATCGGTAGGTTGTATAGATAATTGTATCCTTCAATTGACAGGGAAATATAGGGTTATTATCATAGGGATTAATTGGTAATGTCAGGAAGACGGAGTGGAGATGCCATGAGTACAGCTTTCAGCAAGGAAAGAATCGCCATGGTCTGCTGGAGTATTTTCCGACAGGGAAACATATTTACCCTCCTATTCGTGGTGGTTGCTTTTTTGTGGTTTCATTTCTCTGAATGGTTCGATATGGTGTTTTGGCAAAGCTTTTTTATATCCCTACTATTATGTTTTCCTATTTTCTTATTATTGTTTTTCTATGAATACCCCTTACATATGCGTTGGTTTTTGCTAGGACCACTGTGTTTTGCAGGCCTCCTATGGTATAAATCATTATTGCTTAGTATGACTTTATATGCGGTCTGTCTTTATCTTCTAGGGGTTACCGTGTTATGGGGTGTTTCCTATTTCTATGGAGGTAAGCATATCAGCTTTCCTATCCAATGGATACGCTTTATGAAAAGGCTAACTAGGGCTAGTGATTCAAGCAGTGGCAATATACTTGAACAATTGCCCAAAGCCTGGATCTTACTAATAGCGATGCAGGAAGCCTCTGTGGCATGGCAAGAATGGACGGTGAGTGAGAGTATCCTATCTCACTTTGTATTTGCGTTTGTATTATTTTTTTACAGTTATACGGTTCATCAATTGTTTTTTACATGGAAGCCTGTTGAGAACATTAATAATGCTAATAAGATTACTACACAGTATGTTTTTCCGGTTGAGAGAGTTTATCTAGTGGTATTGAATGGCTGTAATAAGCAACGATTATTCGAAGCTCACACCCCGTTTCTTGATTGGCTACAACGAACAGGAACTAGTTGGGATAAGGTAGAGAGCGTATATCCGGCTGATACAAAGACTTGTTTTTGCTCTCTTTTAACAGGAACCTATCCGTCTGAACACCAGATAAATAGCGATCTCGGTATTCGAAGGACATTGGAGAGAGAGACAATCTTTGATGTTTTACAACAAGTAGGTAAGCTAGGGACGATATTGGCTGAGGAGAGGATAAGCTGCCTATTTGATGAAAAAGCTCATCATGCTTATGTACAGGAAAGTCAACAGCCTGATAACTATCGCATAGAGCAAGCTATTCAAATCATAGATCAAGACAATCCAGAATTTCTTCTTGTGCAAATGACAGATATCTATCAAACAGGGATTGCATGTGGGGTCTCTTGTGACGAATATGTTGAAAAAATAAACCAGACAGATCAAATGATCGCGCAGTTCTATCATACATTAGACAAGCTTGGGAAGCTAAATCAAGCCGTATTTATTGTTTGTTCTGATCATGGAGAAGCGACGGGAATGGGTGGACGAGTACATCTGAGTCATAAAGAACGATACACCTCTCTTATCATGCATGGAACATCTATTCATCGAGGAAAAATCGTGACTACAAAGCGTTCGATAGTCTCTGTAGCTGCTACAATTGCTTATCTTTTAGCAGTTCCCTATCCGAAGCAAGCAAAGGGACCTGTTTTGTTAGAAGGGATGATCACGTATCAAAACGAAGATCATCAATTCCCCATTTTTGGGAATGATAAATTCGAGCAGATTATATGATAGGCAAGCGGAAGGAGCAGATCATATTTGAGCCAGGCAACGCTTGTGTACCTGCACTCGGTAGCTCCCATATCGTTACCTCGGGAATATCTTGAGGTACTAAGCACATGTGAGATAGATATCATTTCTGCAAAGGAATGGGAGCAGACAAATGCTGAAATATCCGGTTGGCTTTTTACTGAAAGCCTGTCCATCCTAGAGTGGCAACAGTTTAAGCGTGATATAACAAGGTGTTTGGGTAATAAACGCTTAAACAATCGACCCTATCTTGTACTTTTAGCAGGAGATAATCTTTCTGATATTGTGGCGTATGAGTTTATAAAGCGACTACAACCTTTCAAGGATTCGATTGAAATCATTCGCTTACTGTGCTGGATGGAGCAAAAAAGGGCTATACTCGGTAGCAGTATTTGCGAGTGTCTAGCCGAGAATGATTTTGCAGTACGAAATTGGCATGATCATTTGCGAAGAGCATTTTCCATACAAGGTTATATTTCATTCGTGTGCAGATATGAAGAAGCAGTTGAAATTGCGTGGGCACGCCAGATATTTTTGAATCAGAAAACAAGATTTTATCATCGGATAGCCTCCCGATGTGATGAGCTGGGGGCTAGAGCAAATATTGTAGGGCAAGGTCTGGGCATGGACAGACGAATTGGACAAGAGTGGCTATTCCCAAATGTTTATGATGAGAGGACGTTACAGCAAGAACAAGAATGGCTTGAGCGTGAGTGGAATTATTTGTTGCAACAAGTGAGTGTGAAGCGTGTAGCTATTTGGGGGTATTCACCTATCCCTGGTGATATGCTTGCACAGCTTTCCTGCTTGGAAGTCTCTTGTTACTTGCAAGCGTGTCAGCAAAAAACGAACAATCTACCTAGAGATTGGCATTATTGCAATACTCCGCTTGAAGCAGCAAAACTGGCTGATGCTCTACTTATTCTGAGACATGATCAGGATATTCGAAGTATACGTTTAGACAACTTATACGAAAGTATGGCTAAGCCCAATGTTTTAGACGTAGTGGACTGTTTTCCATCATATGAAGCAAAACTTGAGAAAATATGCTATCGAACACTTGGTCAAAATCCGAACGTTTGGAATGGAACAGATTATAATGGGATATAATGGTTGATAAGCTTAGCGAAAAGGTAGGTGTCCCATATGGAAGACCACTCTCATCGCTGCATTATCTGCAATAGGGAACAAGCCGTTGGTATCTCCATTTTCAACCAATTCATTTGTTATACATGCGAGCAAGAAATGGTCAAGACCGACGTACGTGACGAACGTTATCCCTTTTATATTAAACAGATGCGGCAGATCTGGTTTAAAAAGAATGCATAATAACATGAAAAAGAGGCATGTCAATGGGCGATGCCTCTTTTCTTATGGGCTTTTAGACTTTTGAACATGGTACAATAGGGGGTACCGAAACAAAAGGACGTGAAAAAGATGATGCAAAATCAGGAAGATTTTTGGGAGAGACAGCGCCAAGCTCCGCTGTTTGATGCACTACAGAGGCATGCACGACAAAACCCCCATCCTTTTCATGTACCTGGGCATAAGATGGGGAGAAGCTTCGATAAGGAAGCAAGGTCTTTTTTTGAAAAATACTTGTCTATTGATTTAACAGAGATTACGGGATTAGATGACCTGCATCAGCCTGAAGATATTATTGCTCAAGCACAGCAGCTGGCTGCAGAGGCATATGGAGCTGAAGACACCAAATTTTTAGTAGGTGGAACAACCGTAGGTAATTTGGCTACGATCATGTCGATTTGTCGACCTGGAGATAAAATTATTGTTCAGCGTAATTGTCATAAATCGGTTTACCATGGATTGATGCTTGCGAAAGCGGAGCCAATTTTTGTTGTTCCTGCGGTAGATGCAGAGACTGGTATTGCAGCAGGTGTGCGACGTGAAGACGTAGAGCGACTTTTACTTGAGCATCCAGAATGCAAGGCTGTCTTTCTTACCAATCCGACTTATTATGGGATGGGTATTGATTTAGAAAAGATGGCTACCGTTGTTCATCGTTATCATATTCCATTAATCATCGATGAAGCGCATGGTGCTCACTATGGTTTCCACCCCGACTTACCTGCCTCAGCCATGCAGAGTGGGGCAGATATTTCAATCCAGTCTACGCATAAGATGGGAACCGCTTTTACAATGGGATCAATGCTACATGTCCAAGGAGAGCTTGTTGATCGTAGTCGGTTGTATCGTTATCTGGCGATGCTACAGTCTTCTAGCCCATCTTATCCGCTAATGGCATCTCTTGATTTAGCACGTCGGCATATGGTGCTAGAGGGGCAACAAGAGCTGGAGAAGGCTATTGGGCTTATTGAAAAAACGAAAGAACGCCTTAGCCATTTCGATTGGTTTACAGTAGCTGGGTGGAAAAAACAAACAGGATACCAGACACTAGATCCACTACGAATTGTAATTAATTTACATTTATCTCAGCTATCAGGGTTTGAATTGCAAACAAAGCTAGAAGAAGCTTATATTTATACAGAGTTAGCGGGACTGCATCATCTTTTGCTACTAGGGTCCACAGGCACAACAGAGATGGATTGTAAAAGGTTACTTGCTACTGTGGAGGAGCTGTCAAAACAAGTGAGGGGAGAAGGTCTGCGTGCTTTTGAAACGGGATTAGTCTCCTCCTGCTTTTTACGTAAAGTAGCTATGAGTATGCATGTAGCTGTAGACGAGGAAGCGGAATCTCTATTATTAGAAGAAGCACAGGGGCACATCTGCGCTGAGATGGTTATTCCATATCCACCAGGTATACCTATGATTGTTCCAGGTGAAGTCCTAGATGAACAAGTGATTTCTCTTTTACAGGAATTACAGAGAAGAGAGGCCCGCTTTCATGGTGTGAAGGATGCTACTGTAAAAACCATTCAAGTCATAAAAGGTAAACATTGTTAAACGAAGGGGTATGGTGAACGCAGGCATGTTTATTTCATTAGAAGGTGGAGACGGTGCAGGAAAATCCACTGCAATCGCGCTTTTAGAAAAAAGAGTAACAGAACAGGGATCGGCGGTTTTAGTCACACGTGAACCAGGTGGGGTTGATATCGCTGAACAAATTCGTGAAGTTATATTGAATCGAGAAAATACAAAAATGGATGGGCGAACAGAGGCGTTATTATATGCAGCAGCGAGACGCCAGCATCTTGTTGAAAAGGTGATCCCTGCGTTAGAGCAAGGTAAAATTGTACTTTGCGATCGATTCATTGATAGTAGTTTAGCTTATCAGGGAGTGGCGCGAGGGCTACCTACAGACGAAATATTTGCCATTAATCAATTTGCTATTCAGGATCGTATGCCTGATCTTACCTTTTATCTTGACGTATCCCCAGAAGTGGGACTAGCTCGGATTGAAGCTAATTCTAATCGGGAAAAAAATCGTCTTGATTTGGAAAAAGTGTCATTTCACACTCGGGTACGTGAAGGATATGAACTATTGATTACTAAATTCCCAGAACGGATTGTTCGTATTAATGCTGACCAACCAATAGAGCAGGTAGTAGACGAAATGCTTACTATTATGCAAGAAAAAATAAAAAAAGCATAGACGGATAACCCGAAACAAAGAGCAGACGCATCATAAGTGTTTTCCTCGCCAGACGGTGAAAAGCAACAATGATGAGATGCTCTTTTTTTCGTCGTAAGAAAAATTTGTTTGAATGAAAAATAGGTCGTACATGCTGTATAATAGGAAAAAGCACTAAGGAAGATTTCCTTGTGTGAAAGCTACAAAAATTACACCAAGTAGCTGTTTTGACATAACAATAAGGTAAGCCCCTTAAAAATAACAAATTACCAGATTTTATTTGATTTTTCCGATTAAGTAATGCACTTTTCTAAAGGAAAGTGGTACCCTTCAATCGAATTATAGCCAGAGTAATTACATGGTGTTACTGGTAAGAGAGCTAAGCACTACAATTGCGAAGCAGAAAGGATGAAATCACTATGAAAATGGTCATCGCTGTTGTGCAGGATAAAGACAGTGGGCGTTTATCACAAGCCCTTGTGAAAAAAGGATTCCGTGCTACAAAATTGGCCAGTACAGGAAGCTTTCTCCGCGCTGGGAATACAACGTTTCTTGTAGGGACCGATGATGGTCGTGTAACAGAGCTTATTACCATCATTGAACAGAACTGCCAATCCCGCAAACAGATGGTGACCCCTGTGTCGCCACTTGGAAGTGGAGTGGATTCATTTTTATCATATCCACTTGAAGTACAAGTGGGGGGCGCAGCCGTATTTGTGATGGACGTAGAGCATTTCCATTCTTTTTAGTTTCGGGTAAAGGTGAGCGGGAGTGAGGACCAAGTGAAAATTGATAATGGCATCAGACCTACATTTGAAGTAAAAGGGATTGGTCAACGCAGAGATGTATCTGTGGAAAAGATGAACTTTCGAGATATGGTTAAAGGTGAAGGGCAGAGATTGAACGAGGAAAGACTTCAGCTTCTGCTTACTGAAATAGATAAACAAGGGGATATTTTGGCTCGCTCCCGCAATGTACGAGATTACTATTCGTATCGTAATCTTATCAAGCGATTTATGGAGGAAGCCGTTCGGTTTGGAATTACTCTCGACGAGCGTAGAGGAACCAATCGTCGAGGAAGAGGTCGTATTCATAAAATTATCAAAGAGATTGATGCTGAATTATTGGCATTGGCAGATGATCTATTGAGTGAGCAGGCCCCTCTGATAGATATGCTTTCTCGAATTGGTGAAATCAGAGGCATGCTAATTAATTTATATTTTTAGGTGACAATAAATGAGCTGGAGTAATGTAGCAAAAAAACAAGAGCGTGTGTCGGAAATCTTAGCTAATAGTATGAAGCATGATCGTTTGGCCCACGCTTATCTATTTACAGGGCCAAAAGGGGTAGGCAAAATGGAAGTGGCCGAGCACTTGACCAAATCCATTTTTTGCTTAGATCAGCCCGGTGACGCTTGTGGGACATGCTTGAACTGTCAACGTATTCAATCAGGGAATCATCCTGATGTGTATCAAATCTCTCCAGATGGAGCATCTGTCAAAATAGAGCAGATAAGAGCCTTGCAAAAAGAAATGAAGATGCGTGCTGTTGAATCGAAGAATAAGGTTTATATTCTAGAGCATGTAGATAAAATGACAACCCAAGCGGCAAATAGTTTGCTGAAATTTTTAGAAGAACCACCAGTGGGTGTGCTTGCTTTGTTGCTATCTGAAAACAGCCATGCTATTTTACCCACAATTTTATCCAGATGCCAGACAGTAGTATTCAACCCTCTACCGGTTGAAATGATAGTGCAATCGCTTGTAAACGAAGGAATTACGAAGGGCTTAGCCCAAGTTGCTTCCCAAATTACAACAAATCTGGACGATGCCCGGCTATTAAGCCAATCAGAATGGTTTGCACAGCTTAAAGCTATGGTGATACAATTGGGAAGGGATTTGAAACAACGTGATTCCCAAGCGCTGTTTACGATTCAAGATCAATTTCAACGTAACGATAGATTAAAAGAAGAACTTCCTCTCTTTCTGGATTTGCTCATCCTTTGGCTGCGAGATATCCTCTATATTCAAGTAGGGCGTAGGGCCAACATCATCAACATAGACCAACAGGATGCATTAGAAGAGCAGGCCTTGCAATGGGCGCAAACCGAGATATTGCGAGGAATTGATGTAGCCATGGAGACAAGAAATCGGATAGAGCGTAATGCTAACCCACAATTAGCGTTAGAGCGACTTGTTCTTCATATCCAGGAGGGATAAATTTTGTACGAGGTGGTCGGAATCCGCTTCAAAAAAGCGGGTAAGATATATTATTTTGATCCTGACGAAATGCAGATAGACAAAGACAGTCACGTGATTGTTGAAACAGCACGGGGTGTTGAGTATGGCAAGGTCGTGATCGGACAAAAGACAGTGGAAGACTCTGATGTTGTTCTTCCTTTGAAAAAAGTGATTCGAATTGCCGACGACTCAGATGCTAAGCAAGTCGATGAGAATCGATCTGCTGCAAAAAATGCGTTTCAGGTGTGCCAAACCAAGATTAGAGAACATCAACTGGAAATGAAGCTGGTAGATGTTGAGTATACATTCGACCGAAATAAAATTATTTTTTATTTTACGGCGGACGGCCGCGTTGATTTTCGTGAATTAGTGAAGGATTTAGCAGCAGTTTTTCGTACGCGTATTGAATTGCGACAGATTGGTGTTCGAGATGAAGCTAAGATGCTTGGCGGTATAGGACCTTGTGGTCGAATGCTATGCTGCTCCACCTTTTTGGGTGATTTTGAACCGGTATCCATTAAAATGGCGAAAGATCAAAATCTCTCGCTTAATCCCGCTAAAATATCCGGTTTGTGTGGACGTCTCATGTGCTGTTTGAAGTATGAAAATGATAATTACGAAACAACGAAGGAAGAGATACCTGAACTAAGCTCATGGGTGAAAACACCAATGGGGGATGGCAGAGTTGTAAGCTTGAATATTTTAGGCAGGGTGGCTCAGGTTGATCTCCTAGAAGTAGGAAGAGTCATGGAGTTTACTTTTGATGAGATCGTAACAAGTCGACCAGAGATCGGATAGAGGACGGGTAGCGAGAGGTGATGAAGTTGGAGAAACAGGAAATCTTCGCTAAAATCGCGAGCATGGAAGAGAGAGTGGGCGAACTCTATCAGGAGATTGGCAGCCTAAAAGACGTGATCGTCAACCTTTTGGAAGAGAATGCTCAGCTTCTCATTGAAAATGAACACTTGCGTAACCGATTCCAGAAAAGGGTCGATCAGTCTACTTCCAAAAAGCAAAGTGCTGGCCAACAAAAAAGGGTAGCAACCAGTCAAAAGATAGTAGGCAATCAAAAAATAGTGGGCGAAGGATACGATAACCTTGCGCGACTATATGCGGAAGGATTTCATATTTGCAACGTACATTATGGTAGTATAAGAAAAGAAGGCGATTGCCTGTTCTGCTTATCTTTTTTAAGCGGTGGACACAAGTGATACGAAAAACAAAAGCGACCTGATGTCTATTACACAGACGGGTCGCTTTTTACTGATAAATTGATAGTATAGCTACCTTCTGATTGGTAAGAGAGGATACAATATGACAGAAAAACAGCAGGTTACCTTGTATGATACAGAACGGATTGACGATTTGTTAACCTACGAATTAAAAATCATTCAAAGCCATGAAGTGTTTTGCTTTTCTATGGATGCAGTGTTACTTGCTCGTTTTGCACAGGTACCTAAAAGGGGAAAAGTGTTAGATTTCTGCACAGGTAATGGAGTGATCCCGCTCTTAATGAGCACAAGGACACCATTTGCCGAATTTGAAGGTATTGAATTACAAGAACGATTGTTTCACATGGCAGACCGTAATGTAATCATGAATGGGTTAGAAAAACGTATTACTATTCATCATGGTGATGTACGTAAGGCAGTAGAGAGATTTGGAGATAGTAAATATGATCTCATCACCTGTAATCCACCATATATGCCTCCGATCACAGGAGAGGTAAGTAAAAATGATCATCGTGCCATAGCTCGTCACGAAATTCATCTTACATTAGATGATGTACTACGAGTTGGAAGTAGGCTACTGAAGAATGGTGGTAAGCTGGCATTAGTGCATCGTGCTACTCGTCTGATCGATATTGTTACTGGAATGAGAATGTATGGAATCGAGCCTAAACGTATGCGGTTCGTGCATTCCCGCCAAGACAGTGAACCTAACATGGTACTTGTGGAAGGGATACGCGGAGGGAAACCGGAGCTTCGTATACAACCTCCACTGATTGTGTATAAGCAAGGGGAAGAGTATTGCGATGAATTATATGAAATCTATTATGGAAAGCGAGATTCCCTCACATAAAAGTCATTTTGTATATATGTTACAATGTGCAGATGGTTCGTTGTATACAGGATACACAACGGAGATACAGCGTAGACTCAAGCAGCATAGAATAGGGAAGGGTGCCAAATATACAAGAGGGCGTTGTCCTATTGAATTGGTGTATTGGGAGGAAGGCGCTGATCGATCATGGGGACTTAAAAGGGAAGAACAAATTAAACGTCTTCAACGCTCAGCAAAGGAAAGTTTGATTTTATTTGGCAATCCGTCGGTTCAATCTACTTTGATTGATGAAATAACCATTTAGGAGTTACGATAGATGAATATACAAAAGAGTTTTGCTCAGGACAAAAGCACAGGTATCCTATATCTGGTGGCAACACCTATCGGAAATTTGGATGATATAACAGTCCGTTCTTTGCAGACATTGCGTGAGGTGGATGTTATTGCTTGTGAGGATACACGCCAAACCAGAAAGCTCCTTACTCATTTTCAGATAGAAAAACGTACACTTAGCTATCATGAACACAATAAAGTAGCTAGTGGACCCGAATTAATTAACTGGCTGTTAGATGGAAAAAACATTGCTCTAGTTAGTGATGCCGGATTACCTGCCATTTCCGACCCTGGTGCCGACCTTGTCCGAGAAGCGATTGACGCTGGTTGTACGGTGGTTCCTATACCTGGTGCTAATGCAGCGTTAACAGGATTGATTGCCTCTGGGTTACCTACTGAAAAATTTGTGTTCTGCGGTTTTTTACCACGTGATAAAAAGCAGCGTAAGGTAGAACTGGATCGTTTAGCTCTTTACCCAGAAACGTTGCTGTTCTATGAAGCACCCCATCGTATTACGAAAACGTTGGGCGCTATGCAAGAGGTATTGGGGGATCGTGAGACGGTGCTGGCAAGAGAGCTGACCAAAAGATACGAGGAATTTGCCAGAGGCACGATGTCTGAGCTGATTGAGTGGCTAGAGCAAGCAGAGATTAGAGGAGAGTTTTGTATAATTGTTTCTGGCTTTGATGGTCAACTTTTAATTGAAGAAGATGCAGAGATTTGGTGGAGTACCTTCAGTCTCAAAGAACATGTGGATCATTATACAGAACAGGAAATGTCTATTAAAGAAGCGTGTAAAAGAACAGCTGAAGATCGAAGGCTGACACGTAGAGAAGTATATAATGAATACCACCAAGACTAATTGATAAGAATTATGTCAGATATTCAAGAAAAAAGGCTACTGCTCTTTATAAAGGAGCAATAGCCTTTTATTATTATGAATTCGTTTGGGAACTATCGTCAAGCAAGGATGCCATCTCTTGAATACAAGACTTGCTGATCATCTTCCCTTTATAATAAACCAGGTCTTCAGCGTTTCCTGTGAAGATACAAGCAGGTTCATATTTTTTAAGGATGATGCGTTCTCCGTCAACAAAGATTTCTAGTGCATCCTTCTCTGCAATCCCAAGTGTACGACGAAGTTCAATTGGAATTACAACACGTCCTAATTCATCTACTTTTCTTACAATACCAGTTGATTTCATACCCTTCAAGCTCCTCTCAAACTCTTAAAAAAAGTGGGTGGATCCTGTATCGATGAATACCGAATGTTTATCTATTAATCGTCAATATTCGACAATTTATTATAGCTTATGATACCAGTGATTACCAAAGGTGTCAATGGTATTTTTACATTTATTACAATTTACATGAATAAAACGTGATAATCACGAAATAACAGTAACAATTATATTAAATTAGAGGCTAAAAACCCCTTTGTATATGAATATGTCAGAAATCTTTTTTCATAAAAGCTGGAAAATGTCATACGACAAATTAACCTAATAATGGATATTAATATAGAAAAATGTCGAATTATATTCGGAGATTCGACATTTTTTTGGCGAAAAAGAAACCTATCGTAAATCCCTTGACATTATGTTTATGAACAGATAATTTAGTATACAATAGAAGTATCATTTTTAGAGTAAACGTTGATGGGAAGAGTACACTTCCAGAGCTTACTTAGAGAGCTGGGGCAGGTGAAAGCCAGTTAAGCGAAAGAAGTGGAAGATGGTCCTTGAGTTTCGTTCATGAACAGCCATTGTAGGAAATGGCGGATAAGGGGCGACGTATTCCTGCGTTATAGGAGAGTAGCTGTTGACTACTTACCGAGTCCGTTTCTGTGAGGAAACGGAGCATTTGGGTGGTACCGCGAGTACAAGACTCGTCCCAATTAGGGGAGGAGTCTTTTTTGTATGCGTAAAAACATATTTAGGAGGGTGCATAACATGACGAAAAAGCCAACTTTTTATATTACAACGCCTATTTACTATCCAAGTAATAAGCTACATATCGGGAATGCCTACACAACGATTGCTGCAGATGCGATGGCACGTTACAAAAAATTGCGTGGTTACGATGTGTATTATCTGACAGGTACAGACGAGCATGGTCAAAAATTGCAAGAACGTGCTGCTGCAGAAGGATTAGCTCCTTTACAGTTTATTGATCCTGTAGTTGATTGGATTAAAGACTTATGGTTAAAACTAGACATTTCTTATGATGATTTTATCCGTACAACAGAGGAACGACATGAAATTATCGTTCAAAAGATATTTAAACGCTTAGTCGATCAAGGTGACATTTATCTAGGCGAATATGAAGGATACTACTGTGTGCCAGATGAAGCGTTTTGGACAGAAACGCAAGCGAAAACCGATAAAGGCTACTTCTGCCCAGATTGTGGACGTCCTGTTGAGATGGTAAAGGAAAAGAATTATTTCTTCCGTATGTCTAAGTATCAAGACAGACTACTTGCTCATATTGAGGCAAATCCTGACTTTATCCAGCCTGAATCTCGTCGCAATGAGATGGTAAATAACTTTTTAAAACCTGGCTTACAGGATTTGAGTGTGTCTCGCAGTACATTTGATTGGGGCGTAAAGGTACCAACAGATCCAGAGCATGTGATTTATGTATGGATTGATGCGCTTGCTAACTACATTACAGCACTTGGTTACTTATCTGACAACGATGAAAAGTACCAACGTTACTGGCCTGCTGATGTTCATTTGGTAGGAAAGGATATTCTCCGTTTCCATACGATTTATTGGCCGATTATCTTGATGGCGTTGGATCTTCCATTACCTAAACAAATTTTTGGTCACGGTTGGTTGTTGATGCCAGATGGTAAGATGTCTAAATCGAAAGGGAATGTTATCGATCCTAAATTCTTAATTGAGCGTTATAGCTCTGATGGGGTTCGTTACTTCCTGCTTCGTGAGATCGCCTTTGGTCAGGATGGAGTGTTTACACCAGAAAGCTTTATACAACGCTTAAATTACGACTTGGCAAACGATCTAGGTAACTTGGTCAGTCGTACGATTGCCATGATTGAAAAATACTTCGACGGTATCATTCCAAATCCAAGTCAATCAGGGGAATTCGATGATCAATTAATAAAGCAAGCGCTTGAAACGAAACAGTATGTAGAAGAGCATTTAGACGAGATGCGCTTTAGTAATGCACTGAGCCATCTATGGGATCTAGTGAGCCGCACAAATAAATATATTGATGAAACACAACCATGGACTTTGGCTAAATCCGAAGAAAATAAAGAGCGGCTAGCAACTGTCATGTATAATTTAGCGGAAAGTATCCGCATTACTTCTATTATGTTGCAACCATTTATGACCAAGACTCCAGCCAAAATTTGGGCTCAACTGGGTGTTGCAGAACAAGAGTCTGTATTGACGTGGGAACAAGCTGGTGAATGGGGAAGATTACCAGTCGGGATAAAGGTAAATCGCGGCGGAGAATTGTTATTCCCACGCCTTGATGTTGAACAGGAGCTATCTTATATTGATGCAAGCACAGCAGAAGCTCGCAAACAGGCAGAAGAGAATAAAAAGAAACAAGATGCATTGAAAGGAGAAGGCAAAGTGAACGAAGAGAAAAAAGAGACAGTTGAATCAAAAGAAAAGGCTTCTGAAACAAAAGATTTAATCGGAATTGATGATTTTGCTAAAGTTGAATTACGTGTAGCAGAGGTAAAAGAATGTGCTGCACATCCAAATGCGGATAAATTATTAATTTTACAAGTTGATTTAGGTGATGAACAACGCCAAATCGTATCAGGAATTGCAAAATACTACAAACCAGAGGATTTAGTTGGTAAAAAGGTTATCGTAGTAACAAACTTGAAGCCTGTAAAATTACGTGGAGAAATGTCTCAGGGTATGATTTTAGCTGCTTCTCATGGTGACCAATTAACAGTTTCTACTGTTGATGCCAGCATGCCGAATGGTTCTGTTGTAAAATAGACTAGCAAGCTAATAGATAAGAAGAATTTTGCTTAAAAGCAGTGCGGGAGCCTTGTGTGGCGTTCGCACTGCTTGCCTTTTTTGAGTCATGATCTCAACGGTAAACGATATCAATACAGGTTATGAAATAAAGGAGGGAAATCCATGCTGTTTGATACACATGCACATTTGAATGCGGAACA
The DNA here is from genome assembly GCF_051713385.1 of Brevibacillus sp. JB24b. Classification (NCBI taxonomy): domain Bacteria; kingdom Bacillati; phylum Bacillota; class Bacilli; order Caryophanales; family Paenibacillaceae; genus Brevibacillus; species Brevibacillus sp. JB24b. Next base: position 67,190 of record NZ_JBNVQV010000001.1, read on the forward strand.
ATTTGATGAAGATCGCGACGACGTAATTGCTCGTGCGCAGGCAAATGGAGTAAGTACAATTGTGAACGTTGGTTTTAACCGCGAAACAATCCCTACAACAATGGAGCTTGCTGAGAAGTACGACTTTATTTACGCAGTTGTTGGCTGGCATCCACAAGATGCTATTACTATGAAGGAACAAGACCTAGAATGGTTAGAAGAATTGAGTAAGCATCCTAAGGTTGTTGGGCTTGGAGAGATGGGTCTGGACTATTATTGGGATACGTCACCACGTGATGTACAAGCAGAGGTATTCCGTAAACAGATTCGTCTGGCTCGAAAATTACAAATGCCTATTATTATTCATGACCGAGATGCACATCAGGATATTATCGATATCCTGCGAGAAGAAAAAGCAGGAGAAGTAGGTGGCATTATGCATTGCTTCTCTGGTAGTTATGAATTGGCTAAGATGGCTTTAGATATGAATTTTTATATTTCTTTTGGAGGACCTCTTACTTTTAAAAATGCAAAAAAACCAAAAGAAGTGGCAGCAAAAATTCCGCTGGAGCGTCTTTTAATTGAAACGGACTGCCCATATTTAACACCTCATCCATTTAGAGGTAAGCGAAATGAATCAGCTTATGTCAAATATGTTGCAGAAGAGATGGCTCAGATTCATGGATTGCCATATGAGGAATTGGCAAAAATTACGGCTGATAATGCACGTCGTTTGTTTAACATTAGAGAAACTATATTATAATGAAGGAACGGGTAAGCCTGATTGATTTCATCTGGAAATTGGTCGGGCTTTTTTTATGGGAATGTGTTGTCTCTTGATGGAAAAGTAGCTTTCTAGCAAGTACTTTTTAAAGAATGGTTGGAAAATGCTTTCAAGAAAATTCTCTTATTTTTGTATAAAAAAGTGATGTAAATTCAATTGATTAGTATAGGTGAATTTTTAATATATTTAAAACTAAAAAAGAGAAGTTTACCTGCTTATTTTCCATTATTGGTAAACAAAATATAATGTAGCCAAATAAAAGCAAGTATATAACAGAAAATATTTTATTGAAATTTCAAAAAGTATTAATATATATAAACTTTTAATGGGTTTTTATTTTTTTGTTACAGGATTGTCACATGATAGCTAGGCGATGAGTAAAAATTAAATACGTTCTATCGATCTGCATATTGACATAACATGTTTTCGTAGGTTCCCTTTCGTAGGCTTTTTTTAAAGTGTGTTTCGTGCCCTGTCGAACGAAAACGAGGAATCGACAGAATTGCTCGACAGAAAACTGCTTTCATTCTCCGTGGCTTATTTGGTAAGGTAAAAGACATGTTGAGAGACATAGGAATAGCTGGATTTTTCGTAAAAAAATCAGCCGCACAATCTGGAGAGGAAAAGGGGGAGAATTTGACAAAAGAAAAAAAGTGATATAATATCCTTCTCAGGCTTAAAAAAGGAGTGTGGGGAATGGAATTAGGTAAAATCTGGGTACCGCACAATCGATTGTTCCTCTCAATTTTAGGAGCTGCAACCTTTGTGTTGTTATCAGTGGGTATCTACTTCTTTAACCTATCTACCCAGCCAAAGCAAGTAACGTTAGTCATTGATGGGGTATCCCAGGAAGTCATGACTACGGCAAAAACGGTTGAGCAATTATTACAAGAAAAACAAATTCAACTTACCGATAAAGATAGTATTCAACCAGGCTTGGAGACATCTGTTGAAAAAGCCATGACCGTTGATTTGCAAACGAGCTGGGCAATACCTGTCCAAATTGCCGGACAGAAGACTGTGGTTCCTACAACAAAACGAACAGTAGCCGGTGTTTTGGCGGATGCAGGTGTCAAAGTAAGTCAGAAGGATAAAATAAATCCATCTGTAGATTCAAAGCTGACGAAAGATACGGAAATTTCTGTCATTAGAGTGGAAGAAAAAGCAGTTCAAGTCAGTAAAGATATCGCTTTTCGAGAAATACGCCAAAATGACACTTCCCTCAACAAGGGAGAAGTGCGTGAATTAAAAAAAGGTCAAGCTGGGAAAGCTGTACTGCACTATAGTGTAGTACTGGAGAATGGTAAAGAGGTATCCCGCAAACTGGTGAAAACCGACGTGGTAACAGAAAAACAAGACCGCGTTTTGGCAGTGGGTACGAAGAAACAAGAAGTTATGGCGGCTTCCCTACCTTCGCGTGGTGGAAAAAATATTCGCTCAAAACGCGTCTTGAATAATGTAACTCTTACAGCCTATGCTCCGAACGCTGGCGGCGGATACGGAAGAACAGCAATGGGTGTAAAAGCTACAGTTGGAAAAACAGTGGCAGTCGATCCCAAATTGGTTCCATTAGGCTGGTGGGTCTATATTGAGGGCATCGGTTATCGTCGTGCAGAGGATACCGGGGGAGCCATCAAAGGGCACAAGATGGATGTATATTTGGGTAGCGAATCAGAAGCAATGAGATTCGGTAGAAAAAAAGGATACAAAGTACATGTAATCGGCCCGAAGTTGCCGTAACAGCTACTTTAGGAAAAAGGCAGGAGTCTCTCCTGTCTTTTGTTTTGTTAATAAATGTGGTAAGCTGTTTGAATCTCTATACTTCTTATACGCAAGTAAGCTTGCTTTCGTTTCCTATTTTAGGACAAATAAAAAATTTTTTTTTGCAAGCAAGTACACAAGAACGAAGGATGGATTAACGGATGAAGATCAAAGAGGTTATCGTGGTGGAAGGACGAGACGATACGGCCGCAATTAAGCGGGCAGTCGATGCTGATACCATCGAGACAGGTGGTTCCGCAATCAACGAGGTAACCCTTCGAAAAATAAAGATGGCACAACAGAAACGCGGAGTGATCGTATTTACCGATCCAGATTATCCAGGTGAACGCATTAGAAAAATTGTTAGTCAATATGTGCCTGGATGTAAGCATGCTTTTATAAAAAAAGAGGATGCTAGAAAAAAGGGAAGAAACCTGGGTGTGGAGCATGCAACACCGGAAGTAATTAGACAGGCTCTTTCTGATGTAAAAACAGAATTCCTAGAGGGGCAGGGAGAAATTACCTTAGAACACCTCGTGCAAGCCGGAATGGTAGCGGGAATGGATACGAAGCATCGTCGTACCCGTTTAGGAGAGATATTGGGCATCGGTTACTCTAATGCTAAACAACTGGGTAAAAGGCTAAACATGTTTCAAATCAGTAAGGCAGAATTTGATGCTGCTGTGAACCAGATTGATTCAGAACAAGGGGGAAGCTAGTAGATGACGGCTGGATATAAAGATATCGCAACTCCGACCAGAACGCGGGAGGTCATTGAGAAGTATGGCTTTTCCCTAAAAAAAAGCTTGGGACAAAACTTTCTAACCGATATAAACATTTTGCATAACATCATAGATGCTGCAGAGCTCTCTAAAGATAAAGCTGTTATTGAGATAGGACCAGGTATTGGAGCTTTGACGGAGCAGCTTTGTCGAGCAGCAGGAAAAGTAATGGCGATTGAGATCGACCAACGACTCTTGCCAATTTTGGAGGAGACACTTTCTCCTTACGATAATATCACAGTGGTTCATGGTGATGTATTGAAGCTCGACGTGGCTGCCCTTATAGAAGAACACCTATCTGGGTGTACTGGAGTAAGTGTGGTAGCTAACCTGCCTTATTACGTAACGACACCAATTCTTATGGGGTTGTTGGAGTCAGGTATTCAGCTTGATCATATTGTTGTCATGATTCAAAAGGAAGTGGCAGAGCGCATTGCCGCTAAACCTGGTACGAAGGATTATGGCTCGCTAAGTGTAGCAGCTCAATTCTATGCCGAGACTAACATAGAGATGATTGTGCCAGCCAGCGTATTTATTCCTAGACCTAATGTTGATTCAGCGGTCATCAAGCTGTCTATTCGTAAGCAACCAATCGTAGAGGTAGCAGATGAAAAGCTTTTCTTCCGGATTGTAAAAGCTTCCTTCGCTCAAAGACGCAAAACGTTATTGAATAACTTAGTTACCAACTATTTTGGTAAAGAAAAGAAGGAGCTGGCATTACAAGCGCTGGAGGAAGCTAATATTCTGCCAAGCAGACGTGGAGAGACGCTATCTATTCAGGAATTTGCGACATTAGCCAATACCATTCACCGATTATAGATAAAATAAGTGTATGCCCTATCCTTCACGAAAAGGATAGGGCATTTTTTATGGACGGTGAGATATTTTTCGATGAGAAATGACAAAAATGTCCTAAAAAATTCATTGACAAAAAGCTCATTTGGTTGATATAATTTTTCGTTTGTTTGACAAACTAAGGATAGGCTGTTATACTTGTACATAAGCGAGGTGGATAATTGGAATGGCTAGGAACGCGTTAGTTGATATTAAACGCAGTTTGGACGGACACATTGGAGAACGTATCATGCTCAAGGCCAATGGCGGTCGTCGTAAGACCGTCGAGCGGACTGGCATCCTAGAAGAGACATACCCCTCAGTATTTGTAGTTAAGCTTGATGACGACCAGTTATTTGAACGAGTTTCTTACAGCTATGCTGATATTTTGACGGAAACAGTAGAACTAATGGTATGTCGAGACGATACACACATAAAGATTACCTTTATTCAACAGTAGAGCCTATGTTCTACTGTTTTGTTTTACCCTTTACTGATCATACTAACCTTGTCAGTAAGTAAGGGAGGCTGAAGCACGATGAGTCGAAGAAGAGGCATCATGTCCGAGGAGTTCAAAAATGAATTAGCCAAGGAATTGGGCTTTTACGACACCGTCAAAAGCGAAGGCTGGGGTGGCATTACAACCCGCGATGCTGGTAACATGGTGAAACGAGCAATTCAAATTGCCGAAGAAGCATTAGCTAGACAATCGACAAAATAACTTACTGACATCCAAAAGCCGTAGGGAATTCCCACGGCTTTTTTGTTTCTTATTGACTTTCCCACTCGCAAGTGGCAAGCTTATTTCTGCCTGTGATAAAATCAGAAGAAGAGATTAGGATAAGCTGAGGTGAACACGGTGCGAGTTTCAATCAAAGCTCCCGCAAAAATAAATCTTACATTGGACGTACTCTCCAAGCGACCAGATGGTTATCATGAAGTTGAGATGGTTATGACTACGGTTGACTTGGCCGATCGCGTTGACCTGACATTGTTGGAGTCAAGAGATATCCTAATCGATTGTTCCGCAAGCTTTGTTCCAAATGATATGCGAAATCATGCATATAAGGCAGCCAAGTTATTACAAGAGCGTTATTCGGTCAATAAAGGTGTCCATATCTATATAGACAAACAAATTCCTGTTGCAGCAGGTTTAGCAGGAGGAAGCAGCGATGCAGCTGCAACGCTAAGAGGCTTGAATCGTTTGTGGAATTTGAGGCTAAGTCTGGACGAATTGGCTTTGATTGGGGAAGAGATCGGTTCTGACGTACCTTTCTGTGTGTACGGAGGGACAGCCCTGGCTAAAGGCCGAGGAGAAAAACTCAGACACATGATCAGTCCCACCCCCTGCTGGGTGATATTGGCCAAGCCGCCGATCGGTGTTTCCACAGCAGATGTGTATGGAAACTTGCGGGTCGATCAGATTAAGAAGCATCCAAAGACAGAAAAGATGCTACAAGCTATAGGCGAGCAAGATTTTTCTTTAATGGCAAGATCGTTGGGTAATGTCTTGGAAGAGGTTACACTTACTCGTTATCCTCAAGTCCGTCAAATTAAAGAGCTTATGCTAGAATCAGGGGCAGATGGTGTACTGATGTCAGGAAGTGGACCCACGGTATTTGCTTTGGTACAAAAAGAAGCTAAGGTGCATCGGATCTATAATGCATTGCGAGGATTTGTCAAAGATGTGTATGCAGTCCGAATGTTAGGCGAAGCAGAGATGGAAATACTTGATTAAACACGTACATTAATGTTACATTATGGTAATAATATACGGCTTTTTGTTTGGAGGAAGAATTGATGAGAAAATTGCGCAGAAGCGCGAGGTTAGTGGACATGACACAACATCTGTTAGCTCATCCACACACATTGATTCCCCTGACATATTTCTCAGAAGAATATGGTTCGGCCAAGTCCTCTATCAGTGAAGACTTGTCCATTATCAAAGAAGCATTTGAGTCTCAGGGAATCGGTGACCTACGTACGGTAGCAGGTGCGGCTGGAGGAGTTAAATACATCCCGCGAACCACTCATGAACATGCCGCAGCGTTTATGGAAACATTGATTATGGAATTGGCTAAACCTGAGCGTTTATTGCCAGGCGGATATTTGTATATGTCTGATATTCTTGGCGATCCTAAAACCTTAAATCATATTGGAAAGTTACTTGCCTCGGCTTTTCGTCAAAGTGATGTAGACGTAGTAATGACGGTAGAAGCAAAGGGTATTCCGCTTGCTTATGCGACTGCAAGCTTTTTGAATGTCCCTGTGGTGGTGGTAAGAAGAAACAATATGGTAACAGAGGGCTCAGTAGTAAGTATTAATTACGTATCTGGTTCCAGTAAACGCATTCAGACGATGTCTCTTGCCAGACGTGCACTCCCAGAACAGTCTCGTGTCCTAATTGTGGATGATTTCATGAAAGCAGGTGGAACCATTCAAGGTATGATGGACCTGTTGCAGGAGTTCAAGGCTACGGTTGTGGGTTGTGGCGTGTTTGTAGAAACAGCAGATGATGAGGATCGCTTAATTGAAGATTATATTTCACTTGCTAAGCTACAAGAAGTAGATGTCAAAGAAAAACAAATAATGATTGAACTAGGTAGTTATTTTTCCAATAAAGAAGAATAATACACTAGATGTAATGGGTCCTTATAGCTTAGCTATGAATGGGACCCTTTTCTATATCAAAATAAAGAAAAGACAGATAAAAATATTTTTTACAATTTTTCGGAAAAAAAGCAGGAATATTTAACCATCACGTTGAAAATATACGCTATCCGACATAGATAAAGGGAGTGAACATGATGGAAGTAACTGATGTAAGACTTCGCCGTGTTAATACGGACGGCAGAATGAAAGCGATTGCCTCAATTACCATCGACCACGAGTTTGTGGTTCATGATATCCGCGTAATTGATGGGAACAACGGAATGTTTGTGGCTATGCCTAGCAAACGCACTCCTGATGGTGAATTCCGAGATATTGCCCACCCAATTTCTTCAACAACTCGCGAAAAAATTCAGGCAGCAGTTCTATCTGAATATGAGCGTGTCGGAGTTGAAGAAGAAGCGCAGATTGAAGCGGGAGCATGATGAAAAAGAGCTGGCATTCGCCCTGTATTCGGTGAATGCCTAGGCATTTTACAAACGTCATAATTCTGAAATTAATGAAAAATGAAATAAAAGGGCACCTGTTTTTAGGGTGCTTTTTTATTTTTTTCGGTATAACTGGTTCATTTATTAAGTGCGGTAACATTTTTCTAGGGCTTCTATAATATTGTCTTTATCAAACCCCTCTCCAATGAAGACGGCTACCATTTTTGGCCCGAAATTGGTAAAAGGAAATAAGTGCACCTGTGTTTGAGTTTGCTGGAAAGAAATTAGGTCATCTTGTCCAATAAATTGCACATATCCTTTGGCGCGGTAGATTGTTTTGGGAAGATGGTACAGAAAGTCTTCAAAGGCTTCAGCATCAACTGGACCCCTGAAATGGTATGAAAATGTATCAATAGAATGAAAAAGGGAAGGCGGGTTTGTTTTAAACCCTAATGTTTGTTTTAATTTATCTAATGGAGAAAATCGGCCAATCGTTTTTTGAACAGGAATAGAGGGGGATACATTTGACATTTCCCTACTTTGAGCAAGCCGTTTTACTTGTAGCAGCTTCTCCAAATCCATTTCTGTACGTATCGTCACATGCATAGGAGCATGGGCGTTTGCCTCCTGAAGCTTTGCTTTTACTTTTGTTAATATATCTTCTTCAACTAAGTCAACTTTGTTTATGATTAATAGGTCAGCATACTTTACCTGATTCCGAATCGTTTTAATTAAAGCTCCACCGGCTTGAAAAAAAGAAGTCAGCTCTAGATACCTCGAAGCATCTATGACACTGATAATTCCTTTTAAATTCATTTTGTCATAAAGCTCGGGATGCGTCATGGCATCAACTACTTCAATGGGATCGGCTACACCTGTTGTTTCAATGATGAGGTGCTCTGGTTTTATATTTTGCATGATTTCCTTGAGATTTTCTGTCAGCTCTCCGCGAATGGAGCAACAGATGCAACCATTTAACATTTTTTTTACTGGAAAACCAAATCCCTCGACTTGCTCCCCATCTACATCTTCTTCTCCCATTTCGTTCATCATGACAACAACATTACTGCTCTGATCACGCAGATAGGCTAGCAGTTGTTGTAGCAGAGTCGTCTTTCCGCTACCCAGATAACCTGTCAATATATATACATCTGTACTCATTTCATCCTCCTTGTATTTTGAATAAAATAGAGTATGTTACTTAAATAGTAGTTGTTTTATGGAGAGTTATCAAATAGGAAAAGTTTCATCATGTCTTGAAATGAACACCTATTTTAAGATATAGTCATGATGGAACTTCAGTATGTTGGAGGGTTAACATGTCTATTATACATGCGGTAATTCTTGCTGCTGGTCAGGGAACACGTATGAAATCCAAATTGTATAAAGTACTGCATCCTGTATGCGGCAAGCCAATGGTTCAGCATGTTGTGGATACTTTGGCTTCCATGCAAGTAAACGATGTGGTTGTAGTAGTAGGACACGGAGCTGATAAAGTTCGTGATACGCTACAAGACCGTGTTCAATACGCCATGCAAGCAGAACAATTGGGAACAGCTCATGCAGCTTTGCAAGCCAAGGATTTCTTAAAGGACCAAGAAGGAACGACCCTGCTTTTATATGGGGACGTGCCATTGCTCTCAAAGGAAACACTTGCCAAGCTATTGGCTTATCATGAAGAGCAGAACGCTGCTGCTACCGTTTTAACCGCTTTAATGGCCGATCCAACTGGATATGGTCGTATTGTTCGAAATGAAAGAAATGAAGTGTTACGGATCGTTGAGCATAAGGATGCGACGGACGAGGAACGTAACATTGCAGAAATTAACACAGGTATTTATTGCTTTGATAATCAGAAGCTTTGGGAAACATTATCCAAAGTGAAAAATGATAATGCTCAGAGTGAATACTATATCACCGATTGTGTGGGTATTCTACGAGAAGCGGGCGAGAAAGTATCGGCTTATGCTGCCCAAGACCCCGATGAGACTATGGGGGTTAACGATCGCGTTCAGCTTTCTGAGGCAGAAGCTTATATGCGTAAACGCATTGCTATTGAACACATGAAGAACGGTGTTACTATCATTGATCCAGCTTCTACCTATATTGAAGCAGATGTAGTGATTGGAGCCGATACAATAATTGAACCGAATTCCTATTTGCGAGGAAAAACGGTTATTGGCACAGACTGCAAAATTGGCCCACAGACTGAACTAACCAATATGCAAGTGGCGGATAGTGTAAGTATCTCTTATTCCGTACTAGTGGACAGCCAAGTGGATGAACAGGCTACAATTGGTCCGTTTGCGTATGTACGACCTCAGACACATATTGGCTCTCGGGTAAAAATTGGAGATTTTGTGGAGCTGAAAAATGCTAAAATTGGTGCAGGAAGTAAAGTTCCTCATCTCAGCTATCTAGGAGATGCAGAGATTGGTCAAGGTGTTAATGTTGGATGCGGAACAATCTCCGTGAATTATGATGGAGCGAAGAAGCATAAGACGATAGTAGGCGATCGATCCTTCATCGGATGCAACTCTAACTTAGTTGCACCTGTGACGGTAGGTCATGATGCTTACGTTGCTGCCGGTTCGACCATTAATCAAGATGTACCAGATGGAGCGTTTGCCATTGCGCGTGAACGCCAAACCAATAAACTGGACTACGCGGTAAAACTACCACGTAAACAAAGCGAATAAGAATAACGGGAGGCTTTTAACAAGATGGCTAATTATCGTGACCCGAAGCTGAAGGTTTTCACTTGCAGTGCCAATCCTAAATTGGCTCAGGAGATTGCTGAACATATCGGCTTAAACGTGGGCAACATGGAGACAGCAAGATTCAGCGACGGTGAGTGCCAAATCAAGCTAAATGAGAGTGTGCGTGGATCAGACGTATTCATTATCCAACCTACTTGCGCACCAGTTAACGAACACTTGATGGAGTTACTGGTTATGGTCGACGCTCTAAAACGTGCTTCTGCCAAAAGCATTAACGTTGTGATTCCGTATTATGGATATGCAAGACAAGATCGCAAAGCGCGTTCTCGTGATCCAATCACAGCGAAATTAGTGGCAAATCTTATCGAAACAGCAGGGGCACAGCGTGTGATTACAATGGACTTACACGCAACGCAAATTCAAGGTTTCTTTGATATCCCTGTAGATCATCTGTTGGGAGTTCCAATCTTGGCTAAATATTTCCAAGAGAAAAATCTCTCAGACGTTGTTGTTGTATCACCAGATCACGGAGGAGTTACACGTGCTCGTAAACTGGCTGAACGATTAGAAGCCCCAATTGCCATCATTGATAAACGCCGTCCTGAACCAAACGTAGCTGAGGTTATGAATATTGTTGGTAACATTGAAGGTAAAACAGCTATCATCATTGACGATATCATTGACACAGCCGGAACGATTACTTTAGCTGCTAATGCATTGGTAGATGCAGGTGCTCGTGAAGTGTATGCTTGCTGCACACATCCTGTACTCTCTGGTCCTGCTATAGAGCGTATCCAAAATTCCATGATTAAGGAATTAATTGTAACAAACACGATTCCTTTAGATTCAGACAAATTAATTGATAAGGTGAAGGTATTATCTGTGGCTCCATTGATTGGAGAAGCGATTATCCGTGTTCACGAAGAATTGTCAATTAGTAAATTGTTCGATTAAAATTACAGTATAGTTGATAAACACAACCTCCTCTGGACAAGCTAGAACTGTCTTAGATCTACTTGGTCAGAGGAGGTTTTTTTATGGTAGCAATTAAAGCAGAGGTACGTACAGCTCAAGATAGAACTACAGCTAAAGCGATTCGTCGCTCGGGCTGGGTTCCTGCTATGTTATACGGAACAGATGTAGGGAATAAGGAAGTAAAGATACTTGCGCTTGAGCTGGATCAAGCCTTACGTGAGCAAAACACCAACGTTCCCTTTACGTTACAAGTAGATGGAAAAGAATATGATGTGATGGTGTATGAGCTTCAGAGACATCCGGTTCAAGGTAGAATTTTGCATGCTGACTTTAAACAGATTGACATGAAAGAAAAAATTCATACGTCTGTGCCTATTACTATGACAGGAGATCCTGAATTAGGAGTTGCTACATTGGTACGTCATAGTGTAGAGATTTCTTGTTTACCTACAGATATTCCAGCAACACTCTCTGTAGATACAGATGGACTACATATAGGAGATGTTGTACTTGTTAAAGATTTGCAAATACCTCCAAACGTAGAAGTGCATCTTGATGAGCTGGAAGTAGTGATTAGCGTACTCCCACCAAAAGCAAAATCGGATGAATCAATTGAAGCTCAGCAAAGTGCTATGGAAGTTGCAGAACAAGCAAAAGCTCCTGTAGCCGAAGCGGAAAAAGTATAACCAGTGACCTCCCAATCCATTTGGGAGGCTCTTTCTATGTATGGGCATGCCGGTTTTTGACGGAAGAAGTCGACTTCCCTTTCTTTTTAAAAGGCTTACATTCATGTACAATAGAAATAAGTAGGTTATTTTGCTTTGGAGGTAATTTCATTGAAAGTCATCATTGGGTTAGGGAACCCTGGTAAACAATATGAGGATACCAGACATAATGTAGGGTTTCTTGCAATAGATACATTAAGTAAAGAATTACAAATTCCGTTAACCACGATGAAATTTCGTGGCATTATAGGAGAGGGAAATGTACAAGGAGAAAAGGTTTTACTAGTAAAACCACAAACCTACATGAACCTATCTGGAGAAACGGTAGGACAAATCGTTTCTTTTTATAAACTGACGGCACAGGATATAGTTGTCATCTATGATGATCTTGACTTACCGGTAGGCAAGCTGAGATTGCGGGAAAAGGGTAGTGCAGGAGGACATAACGGAATTAAATCTATTATTGCACATTTAGGCACCCAAGATTTTAGCCGCATCAAAATTGGTATTGATCGTCCTGAGCCAGGCAAAAGTGTGAGTGACTATGTGTTACACTCATTTCCAAAAAGTGATTTGCCGCATATCCAGGATGCAATTCAATCAGCAGCAAAAGCCAGTGAGGATTGGATTAAGGGTGATAGCTTCCTGACAGTTATGAACCACTATAATCCAACACGTGGGTAGGTACAGTATCGAATAGCTATAAGATGCCCATACTAAGTGGAAGAAAGTACTATATTTTCACTTAGGGGGTAATCATATGAGTTACCGCTATGTATGTCGTTGTTGTGGAATGAAAGTGGGAGAAATTCAGCAATCGGATGTATCCGAATGGCAGCTAGGCTTTCAATTCTTGACCCAACAAGAGCGCCAACATATAATATCCAAGGATGAGATAGGGAATACAGTTGTTCGCGTTGTTTGTGATTATTGTAAAGAAGCCCTTGATCAAAATCCTGATCTGTCCGTTGTAGGTAATCCACTACAGTAGCAACTATTTTTCTTGTGAATTTTTACCTTTTCAAAATGACAAGGCATGCAAATTTAGGTAGCCTTAGCTTTTTGGGTAGCTAAGGCTACCTGTGGATTTTTATCGATTGAATAAATAAATAACTTTTTTGTACAAACTGCGATGTGGGTAGGTTGATCTGCGCCGCAGTTTTAGTGCTGTAACCTATGTAGTAATAGGAGAGTAAGGTTGGAGAGGAGATTAGGGATGCAAGTCATCATTAATCGTATAAAAGAAGATTCCAATTTCGGAACCATTCTTGCTGGTTTGTCACAAGGTTTACACGAACAGTTGATGGCCGGATTATCTGGTTCCGCGCGTCATATTTTTATGGCAGCTGTTTATCAAGAGAGTAAGCGCCCCTTGTGTATTGTGACGCATAATATGTTTCAAGCGCAAAAAGTGTATGAGGACGTAGCAGAACTCCTTTCCCCAGAAGAAGTCATGCTTTATCCGGGTAATGAGCTGATTGGGTCAGAGATGGCAATTGCGAGTCCAGAGACATTAGCACAACGTATTCAAGTATTTAACCGTTTAGCGAATGGCTTCACGGGTATTTTGGTTGTTCCTTTTGCAGGTATTCGCCGTTTAACTGTGCCTCACGAAGTATGGAAAGAGGCCCAAATGACTGTCAGTCGTGGAGGAACACTAGATTTACATGACTTTTTAGAGAGAATGGTCGAATTAGGCTATGAACGTGTTGAAATGGTTGAGCGTAAAGGTGAATTAAGTATTCGTGGTGGAATCGTTGACTTATTTCCTGTTGATTCGGACTGGCCGATTCGAATTGAACTCTTTGATGAAGAGATTGATTCCATACGAACATTTGATATGGGTACTCAGCGTTCTCAAGAACATTTGGAACAATATGTGATTGGCCCGGTAAAAGAGACGATCGTTTTTTCATCAAAATTAGTTGAGAGTGCTACTTACTTAGAGAAAAAACTAGGTGAAACATTAGGTAACACTAAGGATGAAGTTGTAAAAGAAAGATTGATGGAGCAAATAGGACGCGATATTGAAATCATGCGCCAAGGTAGCCGACCAGCTAATTTATACAGTTATTTATCCGTCCTATATCCTGAGATGGAAACCATCCTGGATTACCTACCTTCTGATACGTTACTGATTATTGATGAACCGTCCCGTGTTATTGATACTGCGGTTCAACTGCAAAAGGACGAATCAGAGTGGGTCACTGGTCGTATTGAGCAAGGCGATTTTATGTCAAATCTTATTCTGTCGCGGTCGTATGATGAGCTAATTCATGAGCAGAAGAGACAGATTGTTTATTTGTCGCTATTTTTACGTCAAACCCCAAAAACGCATCCACAAAATATCGTCAACATGAACTGTCGTACGATGCAAAATTTTCATGGGCAAATGAACGTATTAAAAAGCGAGCTACAACGATGGATAAAGGGTCAACATCAAATCATCTTTGCTGCTGCCGATGCGGAGCGTGCCAAGCGTTTGGAACGAGTATTAGATGATTATGAGATGGAAGCTGATTTGCTGCTAGAAGAGGTACGAACAATTCCTCCAGGCCGACCTACTATTATTATTGGAAATATTCAAAGCGGTTTTGAGATGCCATTAAGCAAAATGGTTGTTGTTACGGAAGGGGAAGTCTTTACAGCAAAACAGCGCAAAGCTCGCAAAGTAAATCAAAACATGAGCAATGCTGAGCGCATCAAGAACTACATGGAATTAAAGCCTGGTGACTTTGTTGTACACATTAATCATGGGATTGGTAAATATCTAGGAATTGAAACAAAGGAAATCCTAGGTATTCATAAGGATTATTTACATGTACAGTACGCAGGCGGAGATAGTTTGTTTGTACCAATTGATCAAATTGATCATGTACAAAAGTATGTGGGCAGTGAAGAAGCTCAGCCTAAAATTTATAATTTAGGCGGGAATGAATGGAAACGTGTTAAGAGCAAGGTAGAAACATCGGTAAAAGATATCGCCGAGGATCTAATCAAGCTGTATGCGCAACGAGAACAAGCTGTCGGCTATAGCTTTAACAAGGACAGCTTGGAGCAAAGAGAATTTGAGGCTATGTTCCCGTATCAGGAGACTGTGGATCAATTGCGTGCTATCACAGAAGTGAAAGCTGACATGGAAAGCAAGCGCCCTATGGATCGATTGGTTTGCGGGGATGTAGGGTATGGAAAGACAGAAGTAGCGATACGTGCCGCTTTTAAATCGGTTATGGACGGAAAACAGGTAGCTTTACTTGTACCGACCACAATTCTAGCTCAACAGCATTTTGAAACTTTTAAAGAGCGTTTCTCTGATTTTCCGATCAGAGTGGAGGTTTTGAGCCGTTTTCGTTCTCGAAAGGAACAAAATGCAACAATGAAGGGTCTAAAAGAAGGAACGGTAGATGTGGTGATCGGTACGCATCGATTGCTGTCTAAGGATATTTTATTCCGCGACCTAGGGTTATTGATTGTCGATGAGGAGCAGCGCTTTGGTGTAAGCCATAAAGAAAAATTGAAGCAATTAAAAACCAATGTAGATGTACTGACGCTTACAGCTACTCCTATTCCCCGTACGCTTCATATGTCCATGCTAGGAGTACGTGATTTATCTGTCATTGAGACACCGCCAGAAAATCGCTTTCCTGTACAAACCTATGTATTAGATTATAGTCCAGCTCTGGTTCGAGAAGCGATTGAACGAGAACTGGCCCGTGAAGGACAGATATTCTTCCTTTACAATCAGGTACAAGGTATTGAACAAATGGCTGAGCATATTTCTGCTCTAGTTCCTGATGCTAGGGTAGCGGTTGCTCATGGACAAATGAATGAAAGTGAGCTAGAAAGAATTATTCTCGATTTCTTAGACGGGAATTATGATGTGCTGGTAAGTACAACGATCATTGAAACTGGTGTCGATATCCCAAACGTTAATACGCTAATCATCTATAATGCAGACCGAATGGGATTGTCTCAGCTGTATCAGCTACGTGGGCGCGTAGGTCGTTCTAATCGAATTGCCTATGCTTACTTCACATACCAACGTGACAAGGTATTGACAGAGGTAGCTGAGAAACGGTTACAGGCTATTAAAGAATTCACTGAGCTTGGATCTGGTTTTAAAATTGCCATGCGAGATTTATCTATTCGTGGGGCAGGTAATTTATTGGGAGCAGAGCAACATGGCTTCATTAATACTGTCGGATTTGATTTGTATACACAAATGCTTAAGGAAGCGATTGATGATTTACGTGGTGAAGTAAGGACAGAAGAGATTGCCCCTGTTCCACCAGTCGAAATCAATTTACAAGTTGATGCGTACCTACCTTCTGATTACATTACTGATAGTCGTCAGAAGATCGAGATGTACAAAAAATTTGTAGCAACCTCAACAATCGAGGAGCTGGATGATCTTGCTGATGAGTTGATCGACCGTTTTGGTAATATCCCATATCCAGTGGACAACTTGCTGATGATTTCACGTTTACGTATTCAAGCGATGGTACATCATATTGTTGAGATTAGTCAGAAAGATCCTGATGTTATTAAAATCATTTTGGCAGAACAGCAAACCTCTAACATTGATGGTGGGGCTTTATTTGGCTTGTCTAGTAAATATGATCGACGTATTGGGCTTTCAACGACCCCAGGTGGACAACAGATCATCGTAACTGTTAAAGTTAAGGGGTTAAAGATTGAGGCTGGGGTCAAGATGGTAATAGACTTAATTAACGACTTCCATCTGATTGAAAAGAGTAAGAGTCCTGATCCCTCATTACACTAAATCCACTAGGTGCTAAAGGTGCCGAGAAGGGAGTTTTGTTTCATGAAAAAAACAACATTTACGAAGGGTAAACGTGTGTTGGCCCTACTTTCCACCACGGCATTAACGCTAGCGATTCTGAGTGGCTGCGGAACGACTAATAAGGCTGAAACAGCACAACCAGCTAAACCGGGGGCGGAACAACCGGCTGATACGGAAGATACCCTGGCACAATTCCCGCCAGTTAAATTGCCTTTTACAGTTGATCCGAATGCTTCTATTTTTGAATATCAGGGTGGGAAGCTAACAGGTCAGGAGTTTGAGGACTTCTTGCGTGCACTTGGCTTCATGAATCCTCCGCAAGCCTATGCCATTGGAGTTTCCACACAAGAGATGATCGATAACTATGCCCGTCAATACCTAGCTACTAAGCTAAAAGCGGAAAAGGCTGACGAGGCGATTAAGAAAACAGCAGCTACAGAAGCGGATAAATCTTTTGAATCGCTAAAAGGCCAGTATATCCAAGTTCTTGGTAGCGAGGATAAATTTAATCAATTGATGAAGAATCATAACATCACAAAGGAAGCGATTGTTAAACAGCTAGCAAGTATTAATGCTTCTGTGAAGGTTATGGAAAGTGAAGTAAAAGATGCAGATTTGAAGAAAGCATATGATACAGCAGATAAATCTGCATATACAACAGCTTCTGTACGTCATATTTTGGTTAAATTCGAGAACCGTAAGCCAGAAGAAGCAGACAAGTTGGCAAAAGATTATCTTGCTCGTTTGAAAAAAGGGGAGGACTTTGCTACTCTTGCAAAACAAGTGTCTGAGGACGAAGGTAGTAAAGCAAACGGTGGATTGTATGCAAATGCTGACGTAAACAACTGGGTGCCAGAATTTAAGAAGGCAGCTCTAACTCAAAAGATTGGAGTGCTCAGTGAACCAGCAGTAAAGACTGAATATGGCTATCACATTGTTAAAGTAGAAGATCGTAAAGTAAAAACATTTGATGAAGTAAAAGATCAGTTGAAGCAGCAAGTTTTGGAGAAGAAGTTTGAGCAATATGTTACCAAGGATCTGGACGCGATTATTACGAAAAAATCTCTTCCAGAGGTAAAAGCACCAGCTACTCCAGCTCCAACCCCTGCTCCTGAAACAAAATAGCATAGATAAAGAGTGGCTCCTTTTGTAATCAAACGAACTGTGTTTACAGTTTGTGGTCGATTGCAGGAGGAGCTTTTTCTATTGTATAAATGTCGGTGCAAGTGAAATTCATCAAAGGGTTACCTTGAAATAAAAAAGGCTGGTTTAATTTTGTTTTGATCGCATATTCTTCTTGCCAAGGCAAATACTATTATCACTCGCTACCGCCCGGGGGAGAGTACAGAGCAAGGCTTATTGGTAACAAATACAAATACAAGATATTAGTAAAAAGCGAGAAGATAGGAAATCATAGGAGTAAATCCTCAAAAAACCACAAAATCAGTCTTCTCAAGAAAGCGAGGCAACAAGGTTATGAAGGCAACTGGAATTGTTCGTCGTATAGACGACCTCGGACGGGTCGTAATCCCGAAGGAAATCCGTCGCACACTTCGTATTCGTGAGGGGGATCCACTTGAGATTTTTGTCGATCGTGATGGGGAAGTAATCCTTAAAAAATATTCTCCAATTGGAGAATTAGCTGATTTTGCTAAGGAATATGCTGACTCTTTATACGAAAGCTTAAATCATATTGTCATTATTTCCGATCGAGATACGGTCATTGCAGTAGCTGGTGCTTCCAAGAAAGAATACTTGGAAAAACCGATTGGTAGTCTAGTAGAAAAATCGTTGGAAGAGCGTAAGAGTAGGGTAGAAAAAAATTCTGGTCAATATGAATTATGTCGTGATATGCCGGAACAATACTCGTCTTATGTAGTGGCTCCTATCGTTGCAGGTGGGGACCCGATTGGTGCAGTGATCCTGGTCAACAAAGCAGAAGCTAAAATGGGCGAGTTAGAGCTGAAAATGGCAGAAACAGCCGCTGGATTCTTAGCCAAACAAATGGAACAATAATAGTGATTAAATAACGACAGTCAAAAAAACAAGCCTCTTGTGTAAGGCTTGTTTTTTTTGACTTTCTCTACTACATGCAAGTAAACCACGAAGAATGCACATCTCATCCCCCTTGATAACTCACTTCCTCTGTGTGGTATAATGGACAAAGTTTCTGAACGTAGACTTTTTTGTAAGAGGAGAAATAGATACTGTATGGCAGGAGAGAGAAGTGCAAATCATTTTGTCAAAGGTGCTGCTATTCTAGGTATTGCCGGCTTGCTCTCCAAGGTTCTCGGAGCGATCTATCGCATACCTTATCAAAATATCACAGGTGATGTTGGGTTATATGTGTACATGCAGGTGTATCCGTTGTACACAGCCTTATTGATTTTGGCAACAGCGGGTTTTCCTATCGCCATTTCCAAAATCGTCTCAGAACGATTAGCAGTCGAGGATCATCTGGGTGCACGAAAGGCTTTCCGTGTAGCCAGCGTTTCACTAGGAATACTAGGAGTATTCTTTTTTCTCCTTTTGTATCTAGGTGCTCCTGCATTAGCCCGATTTATGGGCGATGAACAGCTGACATTACCGCTACGAGCAGTAGCATGGTCTTTACCATTAGTCCCGTTGGTGTCCATATTGCGTGGATATTTTCAAGGACAACAAGACATGGTACCCACAGGTGTTTCACAGGTAGTCGAACAGATTATTCGTGTAATCGTTATTTTAGTCTCTGCTTACTGGATGATGAGTGCCTATCAGGACGCTTATCTTGCAGGTACAGGAGCAGTATTTGCTGCTTTTCCTGGGGCGTTAGCAGCCTTTTTGGTTCTGTACTATTATTATCGAAAATCCAGACGGTACCATCGACGCAGAGGATATCGTAAACAATTGCGTGCTCAACAACTTACAGATACAGTAACGAACAAGCAAGTGTTGATCAGTATTCTACATTATGCAATTCCTATCTGCATCGGTGCTCTGGTGTTGCCGATGATTCCATTAATTGATTCGGTGACTGTTTCTAATTTACTTCAATGGAACGGATATGAACTTGATATAGCAAAAGAATTAAAAGGAATATATGATCGTGGACAACCACTCATTCAATTTGGAACGTTTTTTGCCACATCACTTTCCTTGGCGTTAGTGCCTGCTATTAGTGAGGCCGTAGCACAAAAACAGGATAAAATGATCATCAGTCGTACAGATATGGCCCTACGCTTAACCCTGATGCTTGGATTACCAGCTTCTATTGGGCTCGCTTTATTAGCCGAACCAGTCAATATCATGGTATACGGAAATGATAAAGGAACGTGGTCACTTGCTATTCAAGCTTTTGTCATTGTATTTGCGACATTAAGTATCGCTACCTCTGGCATTTTGCAAGGATTGGGACATGTTAAATTACCAGCTAGACACTTGATGATTGGTGTACTGGTAAAATTGTTGGCTAATCTTGCTTTGACGCCTTTATGGGGCATACAGGGTGCGGCAGTAGCTACAGTCTTTGCCTATGTGACCTCAATGGGATTAAACATGAGATCTATTCGCCACTATTTGGGGCTTTCCTTTCACGTAAAAGAAATGCTGACCAAACCTTTAATAAGTGTGGCTCTTATGTCAATCATGGTCTTAATCGTTCAAGGCTTGATGAATGTAATTGTGGGTTCTCTGATCGATAGTGAGCGTTTCGTTCAAACGATCGTCGGTGTTTCTGCAGTTACCGTGGGATTAGTAGTGTATATGCTTTCTCTGTTATATACAGGTGGTATCAAGCGTGAAGAGATCTTGTATTTGCCAAGAGGAAAGAGATTAGTCTCTCTTTTAGAGCGATATAAGCTTTTGCAGATTCAAAAATAGACAGGGATTAAAGGAACGGAGGAATTTCCTACATGGTGAATACCATTTATGTTGTAGGACTTGGGGCAGGTAATCTAGACCAAATGCCTCTGGGTATGTATAAACGCTTAAAACAGACGAAGCATTTGTATGTCCGTACAGCTGATCATCCGGTATTGGATCAATTGGCTGAAGAAGGGCTTACTTACACGTCCTTTGATTCTATTTATGAAAAACATGATTCATTTGAACAGGTATATCAAGAGATTGCTGGGCAACTGTTATCCAAGGTTAAAGCAGAAGGTGAAGTAACCTACGCCGTTCCTGGACATCCTTTAGTAGCAGAACGGACGGTGCAACTGCTACTAAGTCATGCGGTAGAGGAGCAAGTAGAGGTAAAGATATTAGGTGGACAAAGCTTCTTAGATCCGCTGTTCGCTCGCCTTGCTATTGATCCAATCGAAGGTTTTACTTTGTTAGACGCGACAAGCATGACAGCAGATCAAGTAAATCCAGGGCTACATACCGTTATTGCCCAGGTCTACGATCAAATGTCTGCTTCAGACGCGAAGCTTACCTTAATGGAAGTACTACCAGACGAATATGAGGTTATCGTCGCTACAGCGGTTGGGATAGAAGGTAAAGAGATTGTGGAGCGTCTACCATTATACAATTTAGATCGAGTGGAGCATCTGGGTAATCTAAGCCTAATCTATGTTCCCCCTACCGTAGAAGAGTCAGTAAAGCAACGTCAATTCTCCTATTTAAAAGAAGTGATTGCAACTTTGCGTGGACCAGAAGGTTGTCCATGGGATCGTAAGCAGACTCACCAAAGCTTGCGCCGTTATTTGTTAGAAGAAACCTATGAAACAGTAGAAGCGATCGATCAGGATGATGTGGATGCGCTTTGCGAGGAATTAGGGGACGTGCTCTTACAGATCATGCTTCATGCACAGATTGCTTCAGAGGAGGGCTACTTCACAATTGAAGATATCATTTCCACTCTGACTGCTAAAATGATTCGACGTCATCCGCATGTATTTGGTGAATCGGAAGTAGCTGATGCCGATGCAGTAGTGGTCAATTGGGAGCAGATAAAGGCCCAAGAGAAAGCGGAGAAGGGGGTTGTACCTGAAACTTCTTCCTTGCTGGATTCTCTACCAAAGGATTTACCGGCGATTTTATCAGCTGTCAAAATTCAAAAGAAGGCAGCGGAAGTTGGGTTCGATTGGGACGAAGTGAAAGATGTATATGCTAAAATTGAAGAAGAGTACAAGGAGGTACAGCAAGCAACTCCAGAGGAGCAAACAGGTGAATTGGGAGATTTGCTCTTTGCTGTAATCAACCTAGCCCGCTTTATGAAGGTTGACCCTGAACAGGCTTTAGCGCTAACTAATCTTAAATTTAAGCGTAGATTTCATTATATTGAACAAAAGCTACATGAAAATAACAAGCAATTTACTGATACAACGTTAGAAGAGCTGGATCGTTATTGGAATGAGGCCAAAGCTCAAGAGTAGTCAAAGCTACATAGAGGAGGAATACTTATGCGTCTTGATAAATTTCTAAAGGTGTCCCGTTTAATTAAACGACGTACTTTAGCTAAGGATGTTTGTGATCAGGGACGTGTCGAAATTAATGAACGTACTGCAAAAGCGTCTAGCAATATAAAAGTGGGCGATTCTATCTCCATTCGTTTTGGACAAAAGATCGTTACGGTAAAAGTTGAAGAAATTAAAGAAAACGCGCGTAAGGATGAGGCCGCTTCCCTTTACACAGTAATTGGTGAAGTACCTGTGCCACGCGATGAAAAAGAAGAAGATGAATACCTAAGAGCGTAAGCAATAGTTCTAAAAGGACATCCCCCTCCATATCTTGGTACAAAGAGGAACATTTTGTTCCCAGCGTTTTGGATCGTACTCCAGACCACCAAGATAGGGAGGGTTTTTATATGATCGAACCAAATAAACGACCTCGCCATGAAATTGTCATGATCAATCGGCGTAGTTTGGCTATATCCGGGGTAAAAAAGGTAGAAAGCTTTGATAGTGAAGAATTTCTGTTAGAAACAGAAGGTGGTTTTCTTACTATACGCGGCCAGAATCTTCATATGAAAAACCTGAGTCTTGAAACCGGAGAAGTGGCCATTGAGGGTTTCGTCCATGACATGGGGTATATAGAACAGGGGCAGGCCGGAGATCGATCGAAAGGATTTTTCGGCAAATTATTTAAGTGAGTATCAGTATTCAGTTTCAGACGATGGCTTTCATGTCCCTGTGCGGAATTTGTATGGGGATGGGGTTTGATACGTACCATGTCATAAAAGGCAAAGGCCGCTTCCCGCTTTGGATCGTTTTCATATTAGATATGTTATTTTGGTTAAGTAGTGTGGGAATTGTTTTTTATGTGCTGGTATGGGTTAACGATGGGATAGTGAGATTTCCGATATATCTAGGTATTATTATAGGAGCATGGCTCTATTTCCTTATAGGTAGTAAGGTTTATATCAGATTTTTGTTAACTGTGCTAAAATGGAGTATATGGGTATTTCAGATCAGTGTTAAAATTATTGACTTTCTATTGATTAAACCAATAGAGATAATTTTTCATTTTATCTGGGTTATTGTTGTGTTCCTTTTTACTGTACTGGCAAAGATAGGATTGTTCATTTGGCGAATCATTTCTT
Organism: Brevibacillus sp. JB24b; assembly: GCF_051713385.1. Taxonomy (NCBI): domain Bacteria; kingdom Bacillati; phylum Bacillota; class Bacilli; order Caryophanales; family Paenibacillaceae; genus Brevibacillus; species Brevibacillus sp. JB24b. Next base: position 90,178 of record NZ_JBNVQV010000001.1, read on the forward strand.
GGCCATTGTCACCATTTGTTCCATGGAGTCGTAACTTGTGGAAAAGTATTAGGGGCAAGATGGCAGGAGCAAAGGAAGTACTGAAGAAATGGTTTAACAAGGAAAACAAAGAGTAGAAAGGTAGCAAAGGTGGAGAGCAGACATGGCCAAAGAACGTCCCTCTCAATCGAATAATCTAGGTCGTAAGCGCAGACTTCGCTTTATTATGTTCTTCGTGTTCTGCTTCCTTATCTGGACGTGCTATACGGCATATCTTCAAAGCTCTGTTATTGCTGAGACGGAAGAACAAGTAGAAGCGCTACAAAAACAGGCAGAGGAAGTAAAAGGACAACAAGAAGAGCTAACCAAGAAGATGAAACGATTGGATGATCCAGAATACATCGCAGAGCTTGCACGCAAAAATAATTTTATGTCCAAGCCGGGTGAGATCATCTTTTTGATCCCTGATAATTAAGCCATTTGGATCTAGCTAAAATAAATTTACGAAAACGTGCAATAGATTTTAAAAACAGGAAGGTCATTTTAATTAAATGGCGAATATAATATAACAAGCCCGTTTCGCCGAGCGCGAATCACCTGATGGCCGACGTTGAACGCAAGACGTCGGTTTTTTTTATTTCCATTCTTTTTCGATTTAAAGTGATAAAGCATATATCTTCTATTCAATCCTCGACAGGTACCCCAATCAATTCGTATCGTCTTCAGCATAAATCCATGAACGATCAAACAAATAAACGAGATACGTTTAAATTTGTCGGACGATTTTAGGAATATGCCTCTATCGTTTGACAAAATTTACAGCAGTCCATTCGTATAATTGGGTACACAAAACTCAAAACGGGTGGTGCTAGTATATGTTCAATAAAAGCCAAGTAGTTTCTCCAAATGCTAATCTCTTTACTCAACAGCTATCTAATCAAGTATCTCAGACTATGGGGAGGTTCGGTGATAAAGCTGCTGCCTTTCTAAAAAAATGGCATATTCTTACACTTACTATGGGTTTTTTATTAGGAAGAGCTCTTATTCTTGAAGAATTATCACCATTTGTTGTTCCTTACTTCATAGTGATGTACTTTCTCCGTCGGGATACATTGCTAGTTAGTGCATTGGGAATGTTGGTAGGCTCATTAGCTCATTCAATTCCTCTAGGTATGCAGACGTTACTGAGTATCATACTTGCTGCTGGTGTGTGCCGTATCTCGGAGAAATGGAAACGAAAAGACTTTTCCTATACCCCATTTATGGTGGTAGGAACCGTATTTGCTAGCCATCTATTATGTAAGGTCATTCAGAATCAGGTAAACACATACAGTGTGACTATGATTGCGGTTGAAGCAATTCTTAGTTTTGTTTTGACACTTATCTTTATTCAGTCCTTATCCATCATTCACATAAATAAACCATTTGAACCTTTAAAGACAGAAGAAATTATATGCCTTGTCATTTTATTAGCTTCTTTAATGACGGGAACAGTAGGCTGGGTTATACAGGGGGTTTCCATGGAACACATCCTGTCCCGTTATCTTCTATTATTATTCGCTTTTGTTGGAGGAGGGACGGTCGGGGCCGCAGTGGGGGTGGTTACCGGGCTCATTCTCAGTTTGGCTGATGTGAGTGCCTTACAACAAATTAGTTTACTCGCTTTCGCAGGATTACTAGCGGGGCTATTAAAGGAAGGAAAGAAAATTGGTGTAGTAGCAGGACTCTTAATCGGAACTTCCATTCTGGGAATCTATGGTGGTGCCGAAAGTGGATTATATCTCTCTTTAATCGAGACTTCGATTGCCGCTTTCCTCTTTTTATTAACGCCAGCTTTTATTTGGAAAAGAGTAGCCAGCTTCATTCCGGGGACTTCGGAACACATACAATCTCACCAGGAATATATGCGGCGCATACGTGACATGACAGCAGGTAAAATTCAACAGTTTTCCGATTTGTTTATTGAGTTATCCCATTCATTCGCTCAAACAGCTGAAACAAAAAATGGAGTTGAGGAGGAAGAGATAGATCTTTATTTAAGTAAAGTGACGGAGAGGACATGCCAGCTTTGCTGGAAGAAAGAGCAGTGCTGGGAGCGAGATACTCAAATGACCTACGAAGCGATGAGTAACATGCTTATTACGGTATTCGAGCATGGGACAATGCAAGGAGCAACTATACCAAAGGAGTGGGAAAAGAAATGCGTGAAAACAGAAAAGGTAATCCAACATATGGAGCAAGAGTACCACCAGATGATTGAACATAATCAATTAAAAAAACAAATTCAAGATAGTCGCAAGCTGGTAGCCGATCAATTATCAGGAGTATCACGGGTCATGAGCGATTTTGCACGGGAAATCCAAAGGGAAGGACTTGCACTAAGCCTACAAGAGAAGCAGGTTTCAAAAGCGCTGGAGGGCTTAGGACTATCCGTAAGACGTGTAGATATTCATAGCTTAGAAGAAGGGAAGGTGGATATAGAAATCAGTCAGCCTAGTTGTTATGGGAGGGATGAATGCGCCAAGATTGTGGCTCCGATGCTTACCGAGATTTTAGGCGAGAACATTATTGTGAAGGAACGACAATGTGAAGCCTTTAAGGATCAGCATTGCAAAATGTGCCTGGCTTCAGCAAAAACATATGAGATCGAAATTGGAGTGGCAGGAGCCGCTAAGGGTGGCAAACTATTGTCAGGAGATAGCTTTAAAACAATGGATTTAGGAAATGGAAAGGTGGCTGTGGCGATCAGTGATGGAATGGGAAACGGGGAGCGCGCTTATATGGAAAGTCAATCAGCATTGGACATGCTGCAACAGCTCTTAAAATCAGGGCTGGATGAAAAACTGTCTATTAAAACAGTAAATTCTGTTTTGGCATTACGTTCGGCTGATGAGATGTTTGCAACAGTGGATTTGGCTGTAATTGACTTACAGACTGCAATGACACGGTTTATTAAAATTGGTTCTACACCTTCGTTTATTAAACGAGGAAATGATGTGTTTATGGTATCGGCAAATAATTTACCGGTTGGTATTTTAGATGATATTGAAGTAGATATTGTGACTAGAAATCTAAAGGCAGGTGATCTATTAATCATGATGTCAGATGGAATTTTTGAGGCTCCACGCCATATCGAAAATAGACCGGTGTGGATGAAGCGATTAATCTCTCAGCTCGAAACAGAAGACCCTCAGGAAATCTCTGACTTATTATTAGAAAAAGTGATTAGAGAACATAGTGGTGAAATCGTAGACGATATGACGGTTTTAGTCGCTCGAATTGATCGATTTGTACCGCAATGGTCGGCGATTCAGGTATCAGGAATGGAGAAGATGGAACGGCCACGTGTAGTAAGTTAAAGGTATGTTTTTCACCTCCCACGCCCATAATGGTAAAAAACGCTACCAAAGAAAGGGGAGGTATCTGTATGGCAAAACCGGCGACGCTTCGTCAGATTTTGGTTGTGACAGATGGTTGCTCCAATGTAGGAATAAGCCCAATTGCAGCCGCAACCTTAGCCAGAGAACAAGGTATCACAGTAAATGTGATTGGAGTGGTGGATAAGCATGAGATGGGTGAGCAAGGGGAACAGGAAATCCGTGAAATGGCTCAAGCGGGGGGAGGACTAAGCGACATTGTTTATCCTGCCCAGTTAGCCCAAACTGTCCAAATGTTAACGCGAAAAGCGATGACTAGAACCATTCAGCATGTGGTGAACAAAGAATTAAAGCATATTCTTGGTGATGCTGAATTGGAAGGTCTTGCTCCTGAAAAGAGGATGCAGGTGGCAGGCATGGTGGATGAATTGGGCGAACAAAGCGCTCTAGAAGTAGTGATGATCGTTGATACATCTGCTTCCATGAAAAATAAAATGTCAGCTGTACAGCAAGCCATCTATGATTTTAGCATTAGCTTACGTTCCCGCAGCGGGAGTAGCAGAATGGCCGTTTGCTCATTTCCTGGGAAAGAAAAGCACCTTGAAGTGCGTATTCCCTGGACGGATCAAGTAGAAAAGGCGTACCAATTAACGGCCGGTTTGACGATGAGCGGAATTACTCCGACGGGTCCTGCCATTACAGAAGCAATCGCCTTGTTTGAACACGTGGAGCTACCTAAACCTTTAGCGGATCGCTACCGTACGAAGAGAAAAGCGAATGAAGAAGATGACGGTTATTTGCAAGACCATGTATTCTAATTCCTTGTTACCCGATGCTCCCCATTATTTCACAGGAAAATGGCACCATCAAACATATTCAGTGGTAAAAGAACTAGGTAGGGGAGCCAATGGTGTCGTCTACCTAGTTCTTCATGAGGGTAAAAAGGTAGCGATTAAAATGGGTGCCGATTCTATTGATTTATTAATGGAAGCAAACGTACTAAAAAGTTTACAATCTCATAACCAAAAGATTGGACCAAACATATATGATGTAGATGATATGATTTTAAAAGGCAAGGTGTATGCCTTTTATGCAATGGAGTATATTGAAGGGGAACGATTGGATCATAGCTTGAAGAGAGTAGGCAAAGAGTGGCTTATTTTGTTGTGCACGCAAATCCTGTCTCATTTACAGATCATTCATGAGCTAGGATATGTATTTGGTGACCTAAAGCCAGAGAACATCATTGTTGTACAAGCTGGGAAGCAGGTATGTCTAATTGATTTTGGCGGGGTAACCAAGTCGGGTCATGCCGTACGTCAATTTACAGAAGAGTATGATCGCGCCACTTGGCAGGCGGGGGATCGTAAGGCGGATGTTGCATACGATCTTTTTTCTTTAGCGATTATGATGATCAAGCTAACTACTGAAAAAGAGAAATGGACAACACTTCCCGTATCAGGGCGACATGTTCAAAAGCTTTATGATATAATACGGGACAACGAATTGTTAGCTCCTTACCGCCCCGTGTTAGTTAAGGCATTGGATGGGAAATATCCAACAGCTACTCAAATGAAAGCCGAATTCTTGCAAGCGTTTCGACAAAAATCAGAGACGAGGGCAAGTGTACCCAACACCAAGAAGCCTGGGGAGGGAATAGGAAGCAAAATTATTGGAGGAATCTTTGTAGCCTCTATGCTTTTGCTTGCTGGCTCGTTGTATTATGTATGGATGTGAGGGATCATTCTGCATGACGTCCAATAATTATGTGATGGAGACGTGCCTTTTAGCTGGAGAGATTATGATTCGTAATGGAGCGGAAACGTATCGTGTGGAAGAGACGATGACTCATATTGCACATGCTGCAGGCATGAAAAGCGTCCATAGTTCCGTGACGACAACTAGCATTATTTTTTCCTTTAAAGATAATAATGGTGTGGATCGTACCCGAATGATTCGAATGCGTGACCGAACGATCAATTTGAACAAAGTAACGTTGGTTAATCAGGTATCCCGTTACTTTGTGTCAGGAGAGATTACCTTGGACGAAGCGCATATTCAATTGGAAGAGATCCAAAGCATGCGCTTCCAATTTTCAGATCGTGTGTTAAATATAGCGGCTGGTTTAGGCAGCGGCTCTTTTGCTGTTTTGATTGGTGGGACTTTTCTTGATTTTTTCCCGAGTGCCATTGCAGGGGCAATCGTCTTTGCCAGCGCTAATTATTTGTATCGCTTTCTTAAAATACCTTTTTTTGCCGAATTATCAGCCTCTTTTTTAGGAGGAATGTTTACACTAATTGCCTCATGGCTTTTTCCCAATCATCTGCATCTTGGTGTTATGATAATAGGAGCGATGATTCCTTTGTTTCCAGGAGTAGCCTTGACGAACTCTGTGCGTGATTTAATGGCGGGAGACTTGGTTGCCGGAATGGCGAGAGGAGTTGAGGCAGGATTAACTGCCTTAGCGGTAGCTGTTGCGGCGGCAGCTGTCTTGTCATTATAGGAGGGGATTAGGCATATGTTGCTGGGGATGCTGTTAAGTTTTATCATTACCATTGCCTATGCTATGTTGTTTAATGCACCAAAACGCACCATTCTTTTTGCTGGTTTAATTGGAATGATGGGATGGAATATCTATAAAATATTGCCGATGTTTGGAGCTGAGCTTACTCTCTCTTCTTTTGCAGCGGGAACGTTTATCTCGCTAAGTAGCCGAATCCTTTCTGTGAAGATGCGTGTTCCTTCTACTAACTTTAGTATTGCGGGAATCATTCCATTAGTTCCAGGTTCGACTGCTTATAAATCGATGTTGGCGTTCATCAATGCTGACTACTTGGAAGGAATTACGCTTGGGGTCAAGACGATGATGCTGGCTGGGGCTATCGCTTCAGGTTTAATACTTGGTCTCTCCATCTTCTCTTTATGGAAAGGAATCGTGGCGCGTTATGTACGAAAAGGTACAAAAGCGAATGGAGCAGGATAGGCTGCTTTTGCCACATGAATCGATTGTGGTAGGAGTTTCGGGCGGAGTAGATTCTACAGCGCTGTTGCATATCTTAAGCAAAATGAATGAACAATATCAGTACGGCTGGAAGTTGTACGCTGTTCACCTGAATCATGGGTTTCGTGGAGAAGAGTCTGACCAAGATGCCGCATACGTGGAGGACTTGTGTCATACATTAGGAGTTAAGTGCTACTCCTTCTATGAAAGCGTGCCTGATATAATGAAGGAAACCGGTCAAGGACCACAAGTTGCAAGTCGTGAACTACGCTATCAATACTATCGACAAGTGGCAAGAGAAGTAGGGGCTACGAAAGTGGCGCTTGCCCATCATGCTGATGATCAGGTAGAGACTATACTGTTCCGCATGATGAGAGGTACTAGTCTATATGGATTCACTGGTATGCCGCAACGTAGGTGGCTTCATGCAGAACAAGTCGAGTTGGTTCGTCCACTTCTGCACGTTTTCCGAGAGGAGCTAGAAGCCTACTGTGAGGCGAATAAACTGCAACCACGACACGATAGTAGCAATGATTCGCGCAAATATAAACGCAACTTAATACGGCACGAAGTAACACCTCACCTGCAACAAGTAAACCTAAGATACAGAGAACACGTGCTTCAGCTAGCGGAGATGGCAAGAGTGGATGACGATTACCTGCAAAAGCTGAGTCAAGAGGCGCTAAATAGGATAATTGTACGGAAGGAATCTGACAAAATTATCCTAGATAGGAAGTGCTTAAAAACTTTTGACCTTGCTTTACAAAGGAGAATGATTCCTCTAATATTAAGTTATCTCGCAACTGAAACGGAGTGGTCTCTGCAGCATGTGGAGGCCGTTTTGCGTATCATTTTCGAGCAAAATCCTTCTGCAGTACTACATCTGCCCTCCGATATTTTTGTAGAGAGGGTCTATGAGCAGGTATGTTTTCGTAGGAAAAAAGTAACTGCTCAAGGTTTATTCCGGCCGTATTCATACCCTATTACCATACCTGGTACGACATGGGTAGAAGAGGCAGGGATGTTCATACATACAAAACGGTATGATTCATTATCCGATTTACCTGATCTATCATCTTTATCTCCTTATAGTGCTGTATGTGACGCCGATGCTTTGGTAGGCGAATGCATCATCCGCAGTAGGATGCCGGGTGACCGTATTCAACTTGGAACGGCTACTCATTTTTACAGTAAAAAGGTAAAGGAGCTATTTATTGATGAAAAAGTACCAAAAAGCAGGCGTGATCGAATTCCTATCTTAGTAGTCGAGGGCCAAATTATTTGGATACCTGGAGTAAAGCGATCAACGCATGCCATGATACATGAGAAATCGCGTGCATTTGTTATCATACAGGCGGATTTCAGAGAAGAGTAGCAGGAGGTTACATATGAATAATGATATAAAAGAAATTATGCTCACTAAGGAAGAAATTGATCAAAAAGTAAAAGAACTGGGTAAAATCTTAGCAGATGAGTATCGCGATAAGAATCCTTTGGTTATTTGTATCTTAAAAGGTGCCATTGTTTTCATGGCCGATCTTCTACGTGAGATGGATATTAAGTGCGAGATGGATTTTATGGCGGTATCTAGCTATGGCAACAGTACGGAATCCTCTGGTGTTGTACGTATCTTGAAAGATTTGGATACAACTGTTCAGAATCGTCATGTCCTAATTGTGGAGGACATCATGGATAGTGGCTTGACGTTAAGTCATTTAGTAGAACTATTGAAGCAACGTCATGCTGCCTCAGTGAAAGTAGTAACACTACTAAATAAACCAGAGCGCCGTAATGTAGATATTTCTCCTGATTACAGTGGTTTTACTATTCCTGATGAATTTGTGGTTGGTTACGGTCTGGATTACGCCGAGACCTATCGCAATCTTCCTTATATCGGTGTTTTAAAACCTGAAATTTATTCGAAATAGACAAGAGCTAGGTAGGTTGTGAATGGGTTTTACTCTATGCTAAAATAATGGAAGTGTCTTTTTTCGTGAGAGGAGGTAAGCAATGAATCGTTTTTTTCGGAATACAGGTTTCTATTTACTGATTTTCCTTGTCACGGTAGGGATTGTGAATTTTGTCCTCTCCGGAACCGATAAGATGGCTCCAATTTCTTATCAGGAGCTACGTAATCATCTCAATCAAGACAACATTGCAGAGGCATCTCTTCGTGTTGAGGGTGGTACATATCGGGTAGAGGGTAAGCTTAAACAGACTCAAGCCGGTCAGGAATCATTCTATACCAATGCACCGATTTATGATGAACAACTAGTTAAACTGATCAATGATAAGATTGATGCTAAGAAGATTAATAAGGTGGAGTATAAACCAGCAGAGGGTAACAGTATCTGGCTAACATTCCTAACTTCTATCATTCCATTCGTGATCATCTTTATCTTGTTCTTCTTCCTGTTAAATCAGGCACAGGGTGGCGGAAGTCGAGTTATGAACTTCGGTAAGAGCAAGGCGAAGTTATATAACGACGAAAAGAAAAAAGTTACATTTGAAGATGTAGCTGGTGCTGATGAGGAGAAAGCAGAGCTTGTAGAGGTCGTAGAATTCTTAAAAGACCCACGCAAATTTGCTGCTGTAGGTGCCCGCATACCTAAAGGGGTACTTTTAGTAGGTCCTCCAGGTACAGGTAAAACATTGCTTGCGCGTGCCGTTGCTGGTGAAGCAGGCGTGCCATTCTTTAGCATTTCAGGTTCTGACTTCGTAGAGATGTTTGTCGGGGTTGGGGCATCACGTGTACGTGATTTATTTGAAAATGCAAAGAAAAATGCTCCGTGTATCATCTTCATTGATGAAATTGATGCCGTTGGTCGCCAACGTGGAGCTGGTCTTGGCGGGGGTCATGATGAACGTGAACAAACGCTAAACCAATTGCTCGTAGAGATGGACGGTTTCGGAGCAAATGAAGGAATTATTATGATTGCAGCAACTAACAGACCTGACATTCTTGACCCAGCTTTGTTGCGTCCTGGACGTTTTGACCGTCAAGTTACGGTAGATCGCCCTGATGTACGTGGTCGTGAAGCTGTTCTGAAGGTGCATGCGCGCAATAAACCATTAGGCGAGGATTTGAATTTGGATATCATTGCTCGCCGTACACCAGGCTTTACAGGTGCTGATCTTGAGAACCTGTTAAATGAAGCTGCATTGCTTACAGCGCGTAAAAATAAGAAGCAAATCAACATGCTAGAAGTAGATGAAGCAATTGACCGTGTCATTGCTGGTCCTGCTAAGAAATCACGTGTTGTAAGCGAAGACGAGCGTCGTCTTGTAGCTTATCACGAAGCAGGTCATACGATCGTTGGTTTCCATTTAAAACGTGCCGATATGGTACACAAGGTTACTATTATCCCACGTGGGCAAGCAGGCGGCTATACCGTTATGCTACCAAAAGAGGATCGCTTCTTTGCTACCAAAAAAGATTTGGAAGACAAAATTGTGGGTCTGCTTGGTGGACGTGTTGCGGAAGAATTGGTTCTGGGCGATATCTCAACGGGAGCGCATAATGACTTCCAACGTGCTACAGCAATTGCGCGTAGCATGATTACCGAATATGGTATGAGTAATTTGGGACCAATGCAATTCGGGCAATCTCAAGGTCAAGTATTCTTGGGACGCGACTTTGGGCATGAGCGCAACTACTCTGAACAAATCGCTTACGAAATTGACCAAGAAATGCAACGAATCATTAACGAACAATATCAACGTTGTAAGGACTTGTTGATTCAATACGGAGATCAGTTAGAAGCGGTTGCACAAACCTTGCTTCGCGTGGAAACACTTGATGCTGAACAGATCAAACAGATCATTGAAAACGGCAAGCTGGATAAAGAGCCTGGAGAGGATGTAGTAGTAAACATTCAATCCAAGCCTGAAGAGCCAGTTAATCAAGTAACCATTGATAAACTAAATCAAGAACCAAAACCAGAAGTTACAAAAACGGATGAAACACTTGACCATCCTGATAATCAAGAACCGAAATAAGAGCGCCGGATGGTGCTCTTATTTTTTTCTCGATCTATTATGTGAATGACAACAGTGGGGGGATCAGCATGAGTGTAGCAGATTGTAAAATCGTAGCGTTTGATATGGATGGGACCTTGTTAAATGGAGAAGCAAAAATTTCCCGAGAAACATGGAAAGCATGTGAAGAATTACAACAACGAGGGGTAAAGCTTCTGCTATCTACAGGTAGACCATTTGTTTCAGCTCGTATCGCATCAGACTACTACCCTTTTGATGGTTATGTATGTAGTAATGGAGCCGCTTTGTTTACAGAGGATGGAACATTAGTAAAATATGCTGAATTACCGAGAGAAGTTATTATTTCTCTTGTAGAAATAAGCAGACAAAAAGATATTTATTATGAGGTTCATGATCAAAACAGCAACCGTTGGATGGTTGAAGAAGATAAAGAACGTATTGGAGAGATGCTTTTCTCAGAACCGTTCATAACAGAGGGAATTACCTTAGAGCACACAAAACGTGAATATGCTAACCGTCAATTTTCCTATAATGAATTAGCAAAGTTTATGCTCAAAGATGAGCTTGTAAGCAAAATCGCTTCAGGAGAATTTGTGATCAGCAAGATGTTTTTTTGGCATAAGGATACGAATGTGTTGAAATGGCTACGTGAACAGACGACAGAATTTGTTGGACAGGTGAGCCTAACTAGTTCTGGGCCATTTAATATGGAAGTGATTCCACTAGGGTTGAGTAAATGGGTCGGATTACAAACCTTTATGCAGAAATGGAATGTGCCCGCAGCAGAAATTGCCGCATTCGGGGATGCAATGAATGACTTTGAAATCCTGTCTCATGTGGGTCACCCAGTTGTAATGGAAAATGCCGAGGATGAAGTGAAAAAGCTTGCGAGATATATGGCGAAGCACCACTGTGAGGATGGAGTGGCATGTTTTATTCGAGAATATATGTTGCCTAATCAGTAATCATTTTACAGTTAGCCCACCCCTTGCTAATTGACAAATAGTCGATGGAGACAGTACAATAGCGCCGAAATCGTCTACATCACCTAGCAGGGGGTAAGGGTATGGAAGCTTTAGCTCTACAGAAGAAGAAGCAACGCGATGCCGAATTAAGAGAACGATTGTTCCAGCTAAAAGAAGAACGCAATGCCATTATTTTAGCTCATTTTTACCAACGTCCGGAGATTCAGGAAGTAGCTGATTTTATTGGGGATTCCTTTGGACTAGCACAAAAGGCAAAAGAAACAAAAGCAGATGTTATTTTATTTTGTGGTGTGCATTTCATGGGTGAAAGTGCAAAAATTCTCAATCCCAACAAAACAGTTATCATTCCTGATGAGCGAGCTGGTTGTCCAATGGCCGATATGGTTAACGTGGAAGGATTGCGCAAAGTAAAAGCTCAACACCCCAATGCAAAAGTGGTAGCTTACATCAACACCTCGGCGGATGTTAAGGCAGAAACACATATCTGCTGTACATCCTCCAATGCACAGAGGGTTATCGAGTCGGTAGACAGTGACGAGATTATTTGGGTTCCTGATAAAAATTTGGGACACTATGTGTCACAATTCACAAGCAAAAAAATGATTATTTGGGAGGGCTACTGTAACACACATGATCAGCTATCTGTGCAAGATATCATGCTGATGAAGGCAGAGCACCCAGAGGCGCTTGTGGTAGTACACCCTGAATGCCGTCCAGAAGTTGTTGCATTGGCAGACTATGTAGGTTCCACTACCGGAATATTGAAGTTCTGTAGAGAATCAAACCAAAAAGAATTTATCATCGGTACAGAAGATGGAACAAGATATATGTTAGAAAAGGATAGCCCAAATAAACAGTTTTATTTCGCTTCTAAGTATTTGGTCTGTCCAAATATGAAAGTAAATACGTTGAAAAAGTGTGTAGAAGCTTTAGAGACCTTAAAACCGCAAATTTATGTCCCCGAACATGTGGCAAATGCGGCACGGGCTTCGTTAGAACGTATGTTAGAGGTAGCTCCCGGCTGATCCAATCGTAAAAAATAACAGAGGTTGAAGATAAACAAAAGTCTGCGCCAAATGAGCGTAGACTTTTTGTACGATTGGGAAGTATTGTTCTATCTGCTCTGGTTAGTGGGAACGTACTCATGGATAGAACAATCGGAAAATATAGTAATCATTTCATCTTTTAAGCAGTAGGCATAGGAGTAGGTGTTGGGTCCGCATAGCCTTTGCTAAAGTTTTCGTCAATATATGTACGAATTTCAAGCGTAGTTTTACCTTCCTGCATCATTTTAGCAGAGGTAATGGCGATATCCATACACGCTTTGCAACGAGTGCCGTGATCGTCCCATGTGACAGAACCATCTTCCTTCACTTCTTTTATAAAACAGTTTCCGTTGTGTTGATGACCAGCAGATTCTCCACATCCACAGTAACAGGGAATGGACTGAAGCAAGTCATTATGATCTGCTGCGATCCGATAGACATCTTTAATATTTGGGTCAACCGTATCCAGAAAAGTCGGGAGAGTGGAGATAGAGGTGGTTAGCTCCTGTAAATCGCCATTGGGTGCGTGTGCCGTATGGGGTCCTACCGAACTGCCATTGGCGCATCCTGTGAGCAATGCGATACCAAGGATTGAGAGAGACAATAGTTTTGCCATTTTCACGTAAATTCCCCCCTTATTTTCCCTTGATTATACCATAAGCTATTCGCAGGGCTGTAGATGCTGATATTAAATCGTAATGGTTCTTGTTTACAAAATGCTTGCATCTAAGTATAATAAGAGAGGCAAATAGGAATCATTACGAATTATAGTAATATAATAAGAAACATAAACACAAATACAGACAGAGAAGAGAGCATGGAGGAGGACTATATGTTACAGTTCGTTAAAAAATGGGGAGTTATTTTAGGCGTGGCAAGTATGGCTTTGTTTGCAAGTGGATGTGGCAATACCAATATAGCAAGTTCAGTACAAGAGAGTGGAAAACTTTCTGTTTATACAACTATATATCCATTGTATTATGTAGCAGATCGAATTGGTGGGGAGTATGTTTCCATTAAGAACGTTGTTCCGGCTGGAGTCGAACCACATGATTATGAACCGACTGCTCAGGATATGGTGGCCATCTCTAAGGCTAATGTTTTAATTTATAATGGTGGCGGTTTAGAGGGATGGGTAGAGAAAGCTGTAAAGAGTCTGAATCAAGCTAGTTTACTTGCCGTAAATACGACAGAAGGTCTTACGCTTCTAGCCTCAGAGGGAGACGATCATCATCATGAAGCAGATCATGGGCATGAAGGAGAATCAGCTGGACATGAGCATGAGTATGATCACGGGGAGTTTGACCCGCATGTCTGGCTTGACCCGACAATGCTAGAGAAGCAAGCTGCTCAGGTGAAGGATGCATTTGTTAAGGCAGATCAGGCACATAAGGAACAATTTGAACAGAATTATAAAGTGCTAGTAGATGATTTGAAAAAACTGGATCAGGATTTTAAAACAATGGTAGAACAATCATCTAAGAAGGAAATCTTAGTTTCACATAAGGCTTTTACGTATCTAGCTTCTCGTTATGGACTTGAGCAAATTGCGATTTCTGGTGTTTCTCCTGATGATGAGCCATCACCTGCTGAGCTAAAGAATCTAGTGGAGAAGGTAAAACAAAAAGGTATTAAATATGTCATGTTTGAAACATTAGCCTCTCCAAAAGTAGCGGAAGTAATCGCACGTGAAACAAAAGCGCAAACAGCGATATTAAATCCTTTAGAAGGATTGACGTCAGAAGAACAAACAGCGGGCAAAGACTACATCTCCATTATGCGTGAAAACATGGAAGTTTTACGCCAGGCCCTACGATAAGCTTAAATAAAGATCGCCGCTCCTTGATTGGGGCGGCGGTTTCTTTCAGCAATACAGTTATTTTTGTTCATTCGCATGCTCAACTCCTGCGTTTATCAGCATACGAACATGATCATCATCCAAAGAGTAGTACACCATTTTCCCTACCTTGCGATATTTAGCCAAGCCCATATTCCGTAGTAGTCGGAGATGATGAGAAGCGGTCGCCATGCTAATCCCAATTACGGCTGCAACATCACATACACAGAGTTCATCTTCGAGGGAGAGGGCATAAATAATTTTGGAGCGTGTATCATCAGCTAAGGCCTTAAACAAAGGGGCTACTCCATCTGCCTCTTTTATTCTCGGTTTTAATTGATTTACTTTCTCGACTTCAACGCATTCTATCTCGCATACGTCTTTTTCCGTTTGATCTTCATAAGCCAAAGTGCTCACCTCTTCCTTTCTTTATTATAGAAAACGAAAAGCTACTTCACAAGGATAGGAGAAAAGAGACAAAGAGACTGGTGAAAGCCTTGAGTCCCTGCCCATTTCATAGTACCATGATAGTATTAAATAAGAATTATTACGATTATGCCACAGTTAGGAAGTTGATTATATGCACAATGCAAAAAATCATACAAGTGTAGTTTCTCTGAAATCCGTGTCTTTTCGTTACGAAGATGGAAAAACGGTGCTGGAAGATATAGATTTTTCAATGGAAAAGGGCGATTTTGTAGGTATTGTTGGTCCAAATGGTTCGGGGAAATCAACATTAATGAAATTAATTTTAGGTTTGATTTTACCTACTAAAGGAGAGATTAAGCTTTTCGGACAGCCGATCCAAAAATTTAAGGATTGGACAAAGATTGGCTATGTTGCTCAACAAGCAGCTCATGGAGCGAGTGGATTTCCGGCGACTGTACGTGAAGTAGTGGCTTCGGGGCTGGTAGGTAAAGTAGGGTTGTTTCGGCGATTGACTTCTGATCACTATCAGCAGGTGTCCGATGTAATTAAGCGTGTTGGTTTGTCTGCGAAGGAAAATGAGCGCATTAGCAACTTATCTGGTGGACAGCTACAGCGGGTGTTTATCGCTCGTGCTTTGGTAGCAGAGCCAGAGCTCTTGATACTAGATGAGCCAACAGTAGGTGTAGATCAAGAATCTATTGAGCAATTTTATCAGCTCTTGCGTTCGCTTAAAGAGGATACAGGGATGACGATGATGATCGTAAGCCATGATGTTGGCGTCATGATTGAATGGGTAAATAAAGTAGCTTGTTTACAACGTCGGTTACATTTTCATGGCACAGCAGAAGAGTTCGA
The DNA here is from genome assembly GCF_051713385.1 of Brevibacillus sp. JB24b. Taxonomy (NCBI): domain Bacteria; kingdom Bacillati; phylum Bacillota; class Bacilli; order Caryophanales; family Paenibacillaceae; genus Brevibacillus; species Brevibacillus sp. JB24b. Next base: position 105,687 of record NZ_JBNVQV010000001.1, read on the forward strand.
ACATAAACAGGAGCAAATTTTTCAATCGATGTACGGTGAGAGCGTGCGGCTTTTAACCCATCATCATTAATCTGCCACTGGGCGGAAGAAGGAAGGACACGAAAGAATGCTAGCCGATTGGTGGAATTATGAGTTTTTACGATATACCTTGTTTTCAGGACTTCTGATCGGATTGGTTTGCCCGATCTTGGGGACGTTTCTAATTGTTCGCCGCTTGTCTATGATGGCGGATGGACTTTCTCATGTGACGCTTTCGGGAGTAGCAGCAGGGATGCTTTTATCGAAAAAGGTGGCTTTCTTTAGCGTAGTGAATCCCTTATTTTTTGGAATGCTATTTTCTGTGATTGGGTCCCTGTTTATCGAGCGGTTACGTAAGGTATACCGTTCGTACCAGGATTTGGCGATACCGATCATTTTGTCTACCGGTCTAGGCTTATTTACAGTCTTAGTAAGTATTGCTGACGGTTTTAATCAAGATTTATACTCTTACTTATTTGGGAAGATCGTAACGGTAACCATTGAGGATTTATTAGCCTTGATTGGGGTGGCTGTTGTAGTGCTAGGAACGGTTATTCTCTTATACAAAGAATTGTTTGCCGTTTCGTTCGATGAAGAATTCGCACGGGTATCAGGCGTGGCCAGACGCAGTATTAATTTGTGGTTCATGGTTCTAGTGGCTCTAACAATTGCTGCATCCATGCGGATTGTCGGTGTTCTACTGATTTCTGCGTTGATTACCATTCCAGTAGCAGCCAGCTTGCAAATTGCTAAGAGCTTTCGACAGGCTATTTTCTACTCCATTTTGTTTGCCGAAATCTCTGTTTTAACAGGTTTATACTTTGCGTATATGCTCGATTGGGCTTCGGGTGGTACCATTGTGTTGGTAGCTGTCTTTATTCTAATGATTGTGTTGGGTCTCAAACGTTTACGAGCAATCTTACGTTGAAGTAAAGGAGGAGATTGCAGTTGAATTTGGAACAAGCGCTCCAGTTGTTAAAAGACAAAGGATATAAATACACGGGTAAACGTGAAGAGATGTTGCGCATTTGTGCTGAGGAAAAGCGTTATTTGTCCGCACGCGATATCATGGGGCGGATGAAGGATAATTATCCGAGTTTAAGCTTTGATACGGTATACCGGAATATTTCTACCTTCGTAAAACTGGGAATTTTAGAAGAGACAGAACTAGATGGCGAAGGGAAGTTCAGGCTCTCATGCTCTACACATGGACATCATCATCATGTGATTTGTACGGTATGCGGTAAGACAAAATCATTGCCGAATTGTCCGATGACAGTAATTCCTGAGATTTCTGGGGAATTTGTCGTAACAGGGCATAAGTTCGAAGTATACGGAACCTGTAAAGATTGTAATGAACATATAGCTATGTAATCGATAAGATATAAAAGGCACCCGATAAGGTGCTTTTTTATTTTACTTTTTGACTGTAGGAGAGATTCAAGGCCCCCTTAATGGGTTTATATTACGAAGGAACGTTGATGATTTGATATGTAACGAAAGTAACAAAGGTGCGTCTAAATAATAAATACCTGTTCTATTCTGAGGAAAATAAAATGTAAACCTTTTGTAACTACTTAGCATTTTTTGGAGTGTATGATTAAGACAACAAGAAAACAACAGATAAAAAAACAAATGAAATAACATTTATTCACTCAATTGATGGAGGTAATGATACATGAAAACATTAGTAAAAGTAGTAACAAGCGTAGCACTTTGCGGTGGAGTATTTGCAGGAGTTGGAGCAGTAGCTAATGTACCAGTGTTTGCATTGGATACACAAAAAGCGCTGCAAGCCTTTGAAGTAGGAGCTCCTTTCTCACTGAAGGATCTGCAAGTAAAACCAAATAGCTATGTACTTGATTACACACAAGCTGATCTCACTGGTGATGGCGTGGCGGACGGCGTAACCTTGATCGGTACAAAAGAGAAAGGTTTTATTTCCGTAAGTGATATCATGGTTGTTATGCAAGATGGCAAAACAATGAAATTCACACAGGTACCGATTGGAAAACAAAATAGCGGATATGAACCAAAGCTAACAGTGGGCGATTTTAATAAAGATGGTGCGCAGGATGTATTAGTGGAAATGGGAGATGGCGGAAGCGGCGGAACTTCTACATATAGCTTGTTATCCTTTAAAGATGGAAAAGGTGCCGCAATGGTTGACCAAGAAAAACTGAACGCAGGTGTTGACTTCGACATTCAGTTCAAAGAAGGCTTCAAAGCGGAAATTACAAACAAAGCTACGAAAGAAAAAACAACGGTAGATATTAGTGAAAATAAAGCTCAATATATCAAAACTGGAATTTATGATGCAAAAGGAAAGCTACTAAAAGCAGTTGAGGGCGCGCAAGACGGATTTGGCTCTTTAGAAGTAGTGGAACAAGCAGACGGTGGACTTACTTTGGTTGGAACACAACTAATTTGGGGTAGCTACCACGCTGACAGCATCGCTATGGCAACAAGTACGTGGAAAATTGAAAACGGCCAATTGAAACTCGAAAAAACAGAAGTAACAGCTTTTGATCATGATAATTTCTCCATTGCTCCTAACTATGTACCAGGCGATAAATTTACAGAAGCAGCTCTTTCTACAAAAGAAAATAACTACATCATTGATTCTAAATATGCTGATGTAAATGGCGATGGCGTACGTGATGAAGTAATTTTGATCGGTCATAAGGAAGAAGGGGAAAAAGACCGCTTCGCTACCGAGCTAACAGTAGCTGTAAAAGATGGTAAAACCAAAAAACTCACTATGGGTACAGTAGGAAAAGAAAACACTGGCTATGACGAAGCTACGCTATATATTGGTGCATTTAACACTGATAAACATAAGGACATCCTAGTAAGTGCACCAACAGGTGGTAGCGGTGGCCTATCTACTTTTAGCTTGTTGACTTTCTCTGATAACAAAATCGTCCCTTTAGCTGATCAGGAGCTATTAAATAAAGGTGTAGAATACGATGTGGTATTTAAAGATGGCTTTAAAGTAGAGATTTCTAGCAAAGCCACTGGTAAAAAAGAAACCTTGGATGTAAGCAAAAACAAAAAAGAGTATGTTGAAACAAAAGTATATGATAACAACGGAAAGCTATTACAAGAGACAACTGGTTGGGCTGATGGGCTATCTGTATTGACTCCGGTTGATGTAGACAAGAATGGTGTACTAGAGCTTCAAGCTGTACAAAGCATTTCTGGTGCCTACCATGCTGATCGTTTAGGTGCGGCAAAAACAACTTGGACATTGAAAAATGGCAAGCTTGAACTTACAAATGAAGCACTAGAACTACGTAAATAAGTATCATTCTTATTTAGAAATGGATATTGTATCTACCGTAATGAAGAGCCCCCTTTTTTGAATAAGCTGATGATGAGTTTTGGTGTTGGGAAGTAAATAGATTGGACAAAAGAAGCGGCAGGAGCCTTTGGGCCTTTGCCGTTTTTTCGTATGCTCCCGTTTGTATAAGCGTAAAAATTTTCTCCAATGATTATCGACTTCTGCTCCTGAGAGGCATTTGCTATAATGATGAGGAAAAAAGTAGAGAGTCACAGGAGATGGTGATGTGTGATGTTCCCGAGACATGTACTGAACTACCAGACCGATCATTTACAAAACATGTATACCGATGTGATTGTAGTTGGTTGTGGAATCGCAGGCTTGTATACAGCGTTAGAAGCGAGCAAAAAAGCAAAGGTAGTACTAATCAGTAAAAAGGGTTTGCAAGATAGCAATACTCGCTGGGCTCAAGGGGGCATTGCAGCGGTTACTGCTCAAAATGATTCTCCCGCATTACATCGTCAAGATACCATGCTGGCAGGAGCCGGAATTTGTACCTATGAAGCAGTAGATGTATTGGTACATGAAGGACCTCAGCGTTTACAGGAGCTAATAACCTACGGGACTCAATTTGATAAAAATAGCAATGGAGAATATGAGTTAACACGAGAAGGTGCGCATAGTCAGCGACGTATTCTGCATGCGCAAGGAGATGCTACTGGTGCCGAGATTGTCCGAGCTCTAGCTAAAAAGGTGGCAGAAACAACGAACATTACGTTATTAGAGGAGCATTTCGCCGTCGATATTCTTACACATCAAGGAGAATGTGTGGGAGTGATAGCTCTTAAACCGGACGGAGAAATGTTTGTTATACGATCCCATGCTACTATTCTGGCAACAGGTGGTGCTGGCCAGCTATATCGCTACACCACGAATCCAGAAATTGCAACAGCAGACGGTATAGCGATGGCTTATCGGGCTGGAGCAGAGGTAAAGGATATGGAATTCATTCAATTTCATCCTACCGCTCTTTGCTATCCAGATGCTCCGCGTTTTTTAATTTCCGAGGCTGTCAGAGGAGAAGGGGCCTATTTGCGCAATATTTCGGGTGAACGCTTTATGGACAAGTATCATCCACAGCAAGAATTGGCTCCGAGAGATATTGTGGCACGAGCTATTGTATCAGAGATGGAAAAAACGAAGTCTACCTTTGTCTATCTTGATATTACACATGAGTCTGAAGAGCTGATTAAACATCGCTTTCCAACAATCTATGATTTCTGTCTGGCCTATGGACTTGATATGGTAGCTGACTGGATACCAGTGGCACCTGCCTGCCATTATATGATGGGTGGCGTAAAGACTGATTTATATGGTGAAACAAATGTACCGAGGCTATTTGCGTGCGGGGAAGTTTCTTGTACAGGTGTACATGGTGCTAATCGCTTAGCTAGTAATTCATTGTCAGAAGCGATTGTCTTTGGTCATCGTATCGTAGAACGTTTACAAAAGCTATCACCTGTTATGTCATCTATTTCGCTTAATGAATCATCTTTACGTACTGGGAAAATAGGTAACCTCAAAAAAATGCGCCTGCAACTACAAAAGATCATGTTGCGTAAAGTAGGGGTAAAGCGTGAGGCACAGGGCTTACAAGAAACGTTGCAAGAACTTGAGAGCATGCAGACAGTTTTATCAACTCATACAATAAAACGTGAGGTCCTTGAACTGAAAAACCTGCTAACAACAGCCATCCTTACCACCAGAGCAGCGCTGGCACGCACAGAAAGCCGCGGTGGTCATTATCGCGTCGATTATCCTGAGCCAAATGAAGAGAGATGGCACAAGCATATTACGCAAGGCATCAACTCAGGACTACAAGAGGAGAGTGAAATCCGTAATGCTATGGAATAAACGCGATTTACAACGGAAAATAGAGGAATGGCTATTCGAAGATGTTGGTCATGGGGATATCACAACAATGACAACGATTCCGGCAGATGAAAAAGGTACGGGAATCTTGTATGCTAAAGAACCAGGTATGATTGCAGGATTAGATATTGCCGAACAGGTCTTTCATACCGTGGATCATGAGTTGGACTTTCAACGGTTAGTGCCGGAGGGCAGTCAGGTACAAAAAGGGGATGTGATTGCTGAAGTAACTGGTTCGGTACAAGCTATTTTAACAGGTGAACGGTTAGCCCTTAATTTATTACAGCGTCTTTCAGGGATTGCTACACGTACCCAATTGTTTGTGAGGGAGATTTCGCATACACAGGCGAGAGTGGTAGATACACGTAAAACAACACCGGGTCTGCGATTATTGGAAAAATACGCAGTGCGTGTAGGTGGTGGGCATAATCATCGGTTTGCCCTGTACGATGCAGTGATGATCAAAGACAACCATAGTAAAGGTGCAGGTGGAATAAAAGAAGCAGTGAGGAAGGCCCGTGAAGCCATTCCCCACACAATGAAAATAGAGGTAGAAGCTGAATCACTAAAGCAAGTACATGAAGCATTGGAAGCAGGAGCCGATATTATTATGCTGGATAATATGTCCTGCGATATGATGAGAGAAGCAGTCCAAATCATACAAGGCAAGGCAATCATCGAAGCATCTGGTGGAGTTACATTAGAGACGGTGAGAGCTATTGCTGAAACTGGTGTGGATGTGATTTCGGTGGGTGGACTCACGCATTCCGTTACTGCTTTAGATATCAGCTTAGATTTGAACCAACGGAAAAGATAGTCAGCGTCAGTGGACAAGATAGAGAAAAGAGGAACTACCCATGCTACTCGTAATGGATATAGGCAATACCAATATTGTGCTCGGGATGTATCAAGGAGATAGGCTAGTTTACCATTGGCGTATTGCAAGTGACCGCAATAAGACCGAAGATGAGTATGGTATGCTAGTGCTCAATTTATTTCAAAACGCTAAGCTTACACTAGAAGCCGTGACCGGAATTATTATTTCTTCGGTCGTACCACCTTTAAATAAAGCGGTGGAAAGTATGTGTGAAAAGTATTTTGCCAAGAAGCCGCTATTGATTGGACCAGGTATTAAAACCGGTCTGAATATAAAAGCAGAATATCCGAGAGAGGTGGGAGCAGATCGAATCGTCAACGCTGTTGCAGCGATTCATGAGTATGGATCGCCTTTATTAATTGTTGACTTCGGTACGGCTACGACCTTCTGTTATGTAGATGAAAAGAACCAATACTGGGGAGGTGCAATCGCGCCAGGTATCGGGATTTCGACTGAGGCGCTCTTTACGCGTGCCGCAAAGCTACCCCGTATTGAGATTGCCAAGCCTGCGACTGTGATTGGCAGAAACACGATTGCTTCCATGCAATCCGGTATTTTTTATGGTTTTATTGGACAAGTTGAGGGCATTGTGAGAAGAATGAAGCAGGAGTGTAATAGCAAGCCAACGGTGGTTGCAACAGGGGGTCTTGCTCCACTCATTGCGAGAGAGACCGATTGTATTGATGTGGTCGATCAGCATCTGACGTTAAAGGGTTTACGATTGATTTATGAGCGGAATATGTAAGAGGTGCTTTCAAGAGCCATGGGCATGATCCTGTGGTTTTTTTTAACACTTCGTCTTTTACCTAGAGGATTTGATTTAACAGGTAGAGTGTCATAAATGATTGCATAGAAAAACTACACCTCCAATGTTAGATGTGTCTAACATTGTGGTGCAGTTCATAGTAAGCCAGAGCGTTTCCCTTTTATGAGCTCAAAGGGCAGAGATAAACCCCTTCAACATTACAAATTTTTTCTAGAAATTCCCTATTAGATTGATCTGTCAAATAGGTAGGGCAAGCAAAGTCACCAGGCCTTTCCAAAAACATTTAGAAATTTGCGTTCAAGCTCTAAATAGCTCTGTTGCTCCTTGATCTCCTTATCTGTATCATAAAAAATCTCTGCTTGATTATATTTATCCCAATCTTCAGGTCGATCACAACCCTTTTTTAGATAATCCATGTCGATGGCATAATGTGAAATGTAGTCTTGGAACGTTACAAAACGCTTACTGTCCAACAATTTTCCCCTCTTTCGTCAAAGAAGCAAGCCCTTTACCAGAAAGGCAAAGGGCCCATTAAGACCTTTTGGATAAGTTTTACAAGCGGACGATCACCAAAGCTAAGACTTTTTCAATGGCAAGGATCGGGTGGAGATTTTCGTACCTTCCTAAAAAGCGCCCGTTAAATTGAAAAATTAAGACTTCGATTGGGTTTCCCATTCTTTGAAGTAATTCATTAGTTCTTGATGAAATGCCCTATTTGTATTCATGATTTCGCAACCTCTATCGTCATAAAGATGGAAAATACAATTTGTATTGATGTTTACTAAGAATACATCAGGCGCATAAAAACTACCTTTTTTTCTTAAACGAGGCTGTAATTCATAAAAATCTTCATGAATCAATGTTTTTAATAACCACTCTAATTTTAAGTCAGATACTTTACAGAACAATTCCATCTGCTGCACAAACTCATTATCTCCATCAACCTGCCAATAACATTCATGAAGACGTAATGAATATTTTAGCTTTTGATTTTTTACATAACGTTTAAAAAAGTTCGGATATACTGTTTTTTTTGTTTCATTCGGATATGAGTTCACAACAACAATGACATCATCCTTTTGTTGAAATAACAAGGAAATAATTTCAGAAACTTGCTCATACACCCTATAAAACCTATCCATATTAAGTCGACCATTGTCATCAATTTGATATATACCATCGCCTAATTCAACATGGATTCCTAGTCCCCAAAGATGATAAAAATCAGGCATTAACTTTAAATTATTATAATGCTCTTCCATAAAATTTTTTAATTCCATATATACCACCTTAATTATTGATTGCTGCCCTTTTTGATTCTATACATTTTATTCGTATATTGAATATCAAACTCATCCCACTTATCAACAAAATAGAGCATCCGTATCCCAATCTTCAGGTTCATCACAACCCTTTTTTAGATAATCCATGTCGATGGCATAATGTGAAATGTAGTCTTGGAACGTTACAAAACGCTTACTGTCCAACAATTTTCCCCTCTTTCGTCAAAGAAGCAATTCTCTCTCCTTTTCTATCATTCAATTTCCATACATCTCCTTTATGTCCGTTCTTATCGCCTCCAGTTCCCCTAGTTTTTTCAATAGTCCAACCTGTTTTTTGATCTTTATATGTACCTTTTCTTCCTTTTACTTTATCAGTAAATTTATCTAAATCTACAGAGTAATCGTCGTTTTTCTTTTTTAATTTCTGGGGGATTGCATCAGCAGCACCTTCGATTTCTTTCTTTGTACTTAAATAAACATCCCTATTTTTTTTCCTTTGTTTATCCAACTCTTCCCCTACAAAAAGGCCAGCTGTAACAGCGGCAACACCACCCACTATGATGAGCTTCCTATGATTAGGTAAGGAAGAATGAAGAAATATAAGAGTGTTATTACCGTCATGGGGATTTCTTCATGGCTTTTTTTGTCCTAAAAATCAACAGTATGATTCCTTTACTGGATGGTGAAGGAGGGGTTGCAGTGAGAGGCTTTCGTATTAGTTATATTCGTTTGCTAGTTATCACGCTGTTGGCAATTGCATGTGGTTTCCTAAGCTATCAGGCAGTACGACCTGAGGTGTTTTATTACATTAAGGTGAAGGAGCAGAGTGAACTAGAAATGGGAACCCCTCTGTCACTTGATCATATTGAAAAAGGAGTATTAGAAATGGGTAATCGATTTTTTAGTAGCTCGGTTGAGGTACCCGGTTTCATTCCCTGGAAAGAGGCCAGTAATTTAATTGGACTGCCAGTGACTCGGCACGTAAAGGCAGGTGGTCCATTACTCATGGGAGATATTCCAATAAGTACAGAAGAAAGTCAGATACAGATTAACAAACCCAATCAAACGGCGTTGACAATACCAGTTGATAACATCAGTGGTGTATCAGCACAGTTGCAGGAGAGAGAGCGTGTTCATATATACGCCTCTTTTAAGGATGACGAGGGGGCACATACTGGACTTTTATTAAAGGCGATGCCGGTAGTTAGTGTACAACGTGGAGTGGACGGGGATGGTGCAGTTCTGAAAGCAGTGACGATTTCCTTAACGCTTCATGAAGCTAGATTGCTCACCCATGCCTTGCACTATGGCAAGTTACACCTAGGAAAAGCAGGGTATGGTAAAGACCAAATATCAGGAATTGGAGACATTCATTTTGCTACAGCAATGATGAAAAGTAATAAAAGATGGACGGATATGGAAGGGGAAGGGGGAAGCTAAAATGCAGACTTGTCCTAAGGGTTTGTTACTTGTCGATGAGGATGAAAAATGTACGAGTGACTTAGTGGAACAACTAGTAGAGAGTCATTATGTGAAAGTATGTGGGGTGGTCAATGAATATAAAGAGATTTTCCATACTTTACAGACAAAACAACCAGATATCGTGCTGGTTGGGGTTTTTCGTGAAACAGAACTAGGTCTGTTATGTCATCAAATTCGTTTTTACTTTCCTACCATTACTTGTATAGCAGCTTGCGATTTACATGCGGCGCAATGGGAAGCCTTAATAAGGAATCTAGGTGTGTTTGTATTACAAAAACCAATTTCCCCCTCGATGATTGAAATGGTTGCCATGCAAGATCCCTCTCAAGGAATATTGCCTTCTATGACTATACAACAGTTGGATACCCCCAAGCAGCAGTTTGCGCAAGCTTCTGAAATAGCAACTCGCAATCTATCGGTTGCTGGTTTGTCTCAAGAACACCACCAGCATTTGATTACTGTATATGGACCCAAGGGAGGAGTAGGTAAAACATTTTTATCGCGTGAATTAGCAATCTATTACTCACTTCAACCCTTAGAAGGAGGAAAGAATAGAGTACTCGCCATTGATTTTAATTTAGATTTGGGTACGTTTGCTACGTCATTAAATTTGCCTCGTACTCCGAATCTGTTCACATGGGTTCAAGATATACAAGATAGATTAATTCAAGTAGTTCAGAGAGACGGAAGGGATCCTGATTTCATTAGTCACGAGGAATGGCAGGAGTATGCAGCTTCAATGGCTCTTCATCCAGAAGAGATTGAGCGTTATATTGTGATACATCCTGAATCCGGACTACATGTGCTTACTTCACCAAGGGACATACGACAAAGCTTTGAGATTAAGGATTATCATTTGTACATCATTCTCGAAACCATTAAACGAAGTGTATACAATGTTGTTTTAATTGATACTGCGCCAGATACTACGGATGCCACCATCCAAGCATTATTTTTCGCTGAACGAGTGGTAATGGTAGGGAGTCCTGTGGTGGATGCAATTGAAAATATTCACCGAATCTTAAAATTACTGCGTGAAGCTGAGTATCCAGAACAGAAAATTCAAATCTGTATGAATCGGTTGCAAAAGCGAGAAATGTTTACATTAGAAGAAATGAAAGCATACTTCCAGCTACATCCCAGTCAGACCCTATTAACAATTCCTGATGATGATGAAGTGAAAAGATCAATTAATACAGGAACTCCACTTATGCTAACTGCGTCTAGGTCTCAAGCCAAACTTGCCATAGAAAAATTGGGGCAAGTACTCATTCCACGTTCCGAAAAAGAGGAACAATTTTTTGATGATTCTACACATAGTAGAAAAAGGACAGGTTTATTTAAATGGTTTAGTAAAGGAGGGTGGGGGTTACGATGAGCTTTTCGCGTCAAACGCTATTAGGAACAGAGAGACAGAAGCGTTTAGATATATCTGATTTAAAGAGACAGGCTCATGATTTTTCAAACCTACGTAGGAAAGTAGGTCATGTTGTTCAGGAGAGTACTAGTAAGTATGTAGAAAAGGAATGGTTTTTATCCCAAGAGGAGGAAACTCATGTAAAGGGACAGATTGTTGAAGCTTATGGAAAACGATTATGGGAAGAGAAAAGCTCACCAGCCTTGATAGAGGAAGTGAAGGAAGAATTACGGCGATTGGTAGAACGACAAGCACCGTTGCCAACCCATCAGTTGGAAGTCGAGGTACATCGGATTTTACATGAATTAATAGGTTGGGGGCATCTGGACGAATTACTTGAAGATCAAGATATTACAGAGATCATTGTACAAAAATTTAGTGATGTAATAGTAGAGCGAAAAAGTACCGGTAGGCTTGAACGCTTGACTGAGAAATATTTCTTTGATGAGGAGCAGTTGTTGCGCTTAATCGAGCAGATCGCAGCTACTATGGGACGAGAGTTTAACGAATCCAGAGCTGATTTACATACTCAACTTCCCGATGGCTCAAGGCTTACAGCTACTCATCGATCTATTTCACCGGATGGGCATATGCTTACTATTCGAAAGCACCGAGATCTTTTATCTCAAAAGGATTATTTGCGGTATGGTTCATTATGTAAACCGATGTTGTCATTTTTGAAGCATGCTGTGGGAGTAGCAAGGGCCTCTGGAATAGTAAGTGGGGGTACAGGTTCAGGAAAAACCCACCTTCTTAATCTTATTTCTCAATTTATCTCTCCACAGATTAGTGTTATTACGATTGAAGATGTCCTGGAATTAAAGCTACAGCATCCTTTTGTTCGTAGATTCTTAACGAAGCCAGTTAATCATGAGGGGAAAGGTGGATTTTCCATACGTGACTGTGTCAGGCTTTCTTTGCGCAAGCGGCCAGATGTCATCATTGTAGGAGAGACTCGCGGAGGAGAGATTATAGACATCATTTGGGCTATGAATACTGATCACCCAGGTAGCTGGAGTACTGCTCATGCCAATTCTCCACGGGCCTTGATTGATTCAACTTTGCCCATTTTGTTTGGGAAGGCAGAAGAATCCTACAGCTCCTTAGAGAGAAACTTGATGATTGGTTCGGCTCTTGATTTGATCGTGCAAGTTAAACGCTTTGAAGAAGATGGTAGTAGGAAGGTTATCTCTATTACAGAGGTTATAGGAACTGGTGAGTCGGATGAAGATAAGATTAGAAAAATGCTGTCGGTCAAGCAGGTGATACCTAATCGAGTATATCTTCAAGATATTTACGTCTATGAACCCATGGGAGTAAAAGAAGGAAAGATTGTTGGTCAATACAGGTGGACGGGATATAGACCAGAGGGCTTGATAAAGTGTTGGAAAGCAAAAGGAATAAGTGAAGAGGAAATAGATGCGATGTTCTTTACGGAGCCTATTAAGCTGTAACAAAAGAGGGTGAGGTAGTGTTAGTTGAGTGGACCGCCCGTTGTGTAGCTTTACTCTCAGGTGGACTTATCTTGAGCATTATGATGCCGGCTAATTTTTTGAATGTAAAAACTGAAAATAGCTCTACTCATATGGTTATCACTGAAATGCATCAAAATCGAAAAAGCTGGGACATGCGTATCGAGGAAAGACTGAAACAAGCGCGTGTAGATATCGGCATTAGAAGATATGTAGTCCTCTGTTTTATTACGGGCTTATTTTTTTATGTTCTAACTTTATATGTTTTAGATTCTTGGTGGCTTGCCCTACCCTTTTGGTTTATTGGGGTTTTAGTTGTTCATCGTTGGTTGGCAATTTGGCGGAATAAGAAAAGAGAACGCTTTGAAGAAGAGAATCAGAAGGCACTTCGAATTATTGCAAGCTCTATTCGCGCGAATCCCTCTTATATTCATGCTTTTGAACAAGTGGCTACTAGTAGATTCATTGATAAGAGTATTGCACAGGAGTATGGAAAGATTGTTGAAAAGTTACGTGGCACACTTTTATTAGAAGATGCGATGAACTGGTTGTATGTAAAAACCGGATCATCAGATATTCAATATGTAGCGACGATTATACAGGTTCAGCGTGAGTTAGGTGGCGATATGGCCCAAACGCTAGATATTGCTGTTTCCTCACTAATCCGTAGAAAACAAGCAAAAAGAAGACAGGTGTCTGCCTTGTCTCAAATTTTATCTCAAGTTAATTTGCTAAGTGCAATGCCTTTCTTTTTTGTTGGTATTTTATATGTGAACAATCCTAATCATTTTGCTCCATTAACGGAGAGCTTGAGTGGTCGCTTTGCAATGTTGGGCAGCTTTTTGTTAATTATAGCTGGAGGAGAGGTTATTCGTTATTTAGCCCTTTCAGTAGGAAGTCAAGAAGGATAGGAGAGGGGAGACAATGGCTCTTTTTGCAAGTATATCGATTGGAATTTTAGTAATTATGATAGCCTCTCCTTTTTTCTATGTAGTTAATATGGGAGAGAAAACGAATTTATTTACCAGATTTATGGTAGAAGAGCAAAAAGAAAAGAAGGAGAAAAGGCTGTTTTCAAGAGATCAACGTATTATATTGTGGATGACGGAGCCAAAACGTTTGGATGCTTTTGCAAGGAGATTAGGATTTGATTTGCTTCGTGTGGACAGACAGCTTCAGCGTTTACGTTGGAAAACAAAAGTAGAGGAATGGTTCGTTTTAAAAGCGCTAGGTGCTTTATTTTTAGGATGTGCAGTGTTTCTTTTAGGCTATCGGTACTTGCGAGATGGAGAGGTCGATATTTTTCAAAAAATCGGGTTAATCCTCTCCCTTTTGTTATATTTTTCTCCTAACCTTATTATCAACTGGTATGACAAACGTGCACAAAGGGAGATAGAGGTGCAAATACCCATCTTTTTTAGTATTGTATTGGCTCTTGTGGAAGCGGGTATGCCTGTTCATTCGGCAATGAGTAAAGCTGCAAGTAGATACCCTAAACGACTTGGACAAGAAATTGCTCGTTTAGAAGTAGAGCAAAAGCGATATGGAAATTGGAGAAAAGCTTTGGAGGAGCTAGCTCTACGTTGGGAGCTGGCCTCTTTTTTATCAATTGTGACTGATATACAAGAGGCAGTGACTAAAGGAACTAGTATTGCTCATTTACTGCGAATGCATATTGAAGAGCAATTACGAAGAGAAGAAGACCAGATGACAAATGAGGTAAATCGAATGAGTGTAAGATTGTTACCCCTAGTAGTTTTGTTTATGGGTGTTCCCTTGATGTTTCTAGTGCTTGGACCCTCTTTTATTGGGATAAAAAATCAGCTTTAATAGTAAAAATTTATTTGCAGCTGATCTCTATCTTTTGTGAAAGTAAGAGTATGAGAAGGGGGCTGGAAAATATGAATTATATTGTGCATTATGCTAGACGATTTTGGAAAGAAGAAGATGCTGTGACAATCGTAGAGATGGTCATTATTGTAGCAGTAATTTTAATATTCCTTATCCCTACATTGGTTGAGCTACGTACAACGGAAGATCAGAAACTAAAAGAGCTGCAAGAGAAAATAAGTAAATGAGCTTTGTACTGATTCCAGTATTGGCTATAGCTACCTATTACGATGTACGATACCGGAAAGTCCCTAATTGGCTTGTCGGTGTAACATTATGTATAGCTTGCCTACAAAGAGGCGCGATTGGCGAAATAGTGCAAATGATAATAGGTATAGGAGCGGGATTTTTACTAACATTGTTACCTGTATTAGTAAAGGGGATGGGAATGGGTGATCAAAAATTGCTCATGCTGGTAGGCAGTTATACAACTCCAGCTACTACCTATTGGATTTTTTGTTGTTCTCTAGTGGTGAGTATTTGCTTTCTATTAGTTTGTCCTTCACGTATAACTCTGATTTATTATCATTTGAAGAGTAGTGCTGGTATGTGGTCTGCCCATCGTAGGTTTTGGTTACCTGAGGTAAGAAAATCGGCTTTAGCTCTCCCATATGCTTTAAGTCTTTTATTGGCATACATGATTTATATAGTGAAGCTCTATGTTCAATAGATATAGATGGTTTAGATATGTAAGAAATCAGCGAGGGAGTCAAATTGTCGAGTATGTTTTGGTTTTTCCTCTTCTCTGGTTTTTATTTATTTATGGTTGTGATCAATTTAGTATTATGTATCAAAAACAAAAGGCTTTAGCTGCATCATATGAGGCAGGAAGATTTGCATGTGTACAACCTAACTATGGTTTAGCCACCTATATGGCGAAAAAGTATGCCGAAAAGGAGCTGGAACAGGCCCTTTATTTTGAACATAAACAGATTGAATTGATAGTTAGGGGTGGTTGGTCACAAGGGAATCATGTGGAAGCAAAAGTAAGGATTACCTTCCCTCTCCTAGGATCAGGAAAGTCCTATACGGTAGAAGAATCTTATTTGATGATGATTGAAAATGCAAGAGATCGAGGTTGATATATGACTAATATGTCTCTGAGAAGAATCATAGTAGAAGAGCGAGGAAGTATGTTACCCACCTCGCTCTTTTTTCTTATCTGTCTTTGTTTATTGTTATCTATGGTGTTGTTAATGCAACAAGCAGATTTGACACAAATGCGAATACAACAAACGGCGGATGTCATCGTTAGAGGAGCAAGAACAGCTGGGCAATGGATCGAAGTGGACTCGGAAACAAAAGAGGCACGTTCTTTATTAATAGCTACAACGGAAGAAGCTAAGAGAAAAAAGGCGAGTATTATTCGAGGCGCTAGAGAAGAAGCAGAGATTCTCTATCGTTTAAATAAAACAGGGCTGAATCGGATAGCTAGTGATATTAACATAACGCATCAAAAAGGCGAGAAATCCTCGTTATATACCCAAGGAATATATCATGTAGCTATTGAGATGAAAAAGAAGGTTTATATGCTATTCGGGGCACGTGAATTTCTTTTTCGGAGGACATCTCAGGCAGGAATAAGAAAAAATAGCAAAATAGAATAATTTGATAAAAATAGGATAATTTTGATATTTTTGTCCTAATTTCACGTGCTAATTTTAGGGAAACCGACTCTAAGTAAGGAGTGTATCGGCATGCCCTCATTAATTATCACGAAATACAAGAAAATATTAGCTGGAACGCAAAAACGTTTTTCACCTTATGAATTTGAAGATATTCAATTCCGAAAGAAAAAGATTCAGTTAATCATTCAATATGCAGTGGAGGAAGTAAAGAAATGGACACCTGAGCAAGCTAAAAGTCAGCTTTCTTTAGAAGACATTAAAAAGTTAAAGCTACACTTAATTATTGAGTTCATCCAGCCTCCAATCGAAGCGAAAGCGACAGATGTGTACTATATTATCGACTATGCTTATCCCTATTTACCTAAATTAACAGAAAAGGAAAAAGCGCTTTGGGTGTACCAAGAAGTTCTAAATGGTCGTCGGAGACATTTCCCACTGCATTATTTTCAGAGCGTATTAGGAGAGGAACGAGCTAAAATTTGTTTTATCTATATGTGTGAAGAGCTTTTAAAGATTACGAATATCTCAGAACTTCCAAGGATTTTTGGAAAAACAGAACAAGCCTATCAAATTCTACGTACATACAAGTTAAAAATCTTAGTAGATACTTTGTATTTCTCTCCTTTTGATCTAATCACTGAGATATATCCTGAATTAGCTGAACCAAGATTATGGGGAGAGGAAGGTAATTTCAATAAACCAGAACATAGGTAAGAATTATTTGCGAATACCCTCTGTCTTTTTATACCGTAGAGATAGTTTCATAAGCTTATAAGCGTATGGAACGGCCGTTAATCTGTTGGTGAGAAGGAGGGTTGCTATGGCAACGGTAATTGCTCACACGACGCAAGCTTTGACATTGGAAACGATAATTGGTCTTCAAGTTCGTTATCAGAAACACAGACCGGGAGCATTCCTTTCAGTAGAGGAGATGCCAAAAGGTGCCTTTCCAATTGAGTCAGTACACCAATTTGGAAAGCACATGGTCATTAATGACGGATTAATCATGATGGAGAGTGCTCCAACCGTCATAATCCGCAATGGAAGAATCGCATTTCTATTGCCAACGGGGGAAGAACTGTATCTTTTGATTCAGTGATTTTCCTACTACCGCCTCTGGGTATTTCTGTAGGGGCGGTAGTAATTTCTTTGTTTTGTTGACGTGACTCTTATAATCACACAAAATATAGCCGAAATATTTTAACTATTATAGGAGGTTTACTTACTATGTTAGCAAGTGATTCTTTAGAACTAGTAGAGCGTTGTTATGAGCAAGTCTGCAGTTTACTGGAGAAGGAAGAGTTAAAGAATAAATTTATTGATTATGTATTCGTTGATTACCAGGAAGAGGTAGTAGCGGAGCATGACTCAGATTTTTTCTATCAGCACTTGCAAAAATTACATCTGGTTCATTGTCGAAAAGATTTTGATCAAGCAGTAGAGGATTGGTATGGAAAGAGAAGGATAAATAATAACAGAAGTGCGGGTTTTCACTCCGTTCTATTTTCTATTGTACGTAGAACGATAGGAATGTATGAAGTCAGAAATAGACAAGAATTAATTAAATATGTAACGCAAGTGCTTACTAAATCAAACGGCTATATGGAGCAGTGGCAATCTAAAGGGAATAGAACTAAAGTGATGTATTTTCATTATTTAGATAAATTAGGAATCCGTAATTTTAATGATATTGAGGCATTAGTTGATTCATGGCTCATTGAAAATCCTCAAGCGTTTGATGAATACCAACAAGCTTATTATCAAAGACCAATTAGACGGGGTAGGCCCAATAACGTCCAACTGAGCAGGCTCATTGACCAAATTGAGCAAATGCAGCCAGTTCTAAATAGGAAAGAAAGAGAGCGAATTCGTAAGATTTTTTATTACTATCGCAATCATCTGGAAATTGATGGAATGGTATCGAAGTTCCTTAATTATATAGAAGCTAAACATCGAAAAGAGAAGGTTAACGATCAATTAGAGAATTTTTTATCAAGTGAAATTCGATGAATAATAATGCTCAACGATTTCTCAAAATATTTAGAGATTTGGAGAGTAAAGAGTTTACATCTAGTCAATCTGAAGAAAAGCGATGGTTGCTGCTTAAACAAAAATTAGTACATACTCCCTTAATAGAAGAGATAGAAGTAATTTCAAAAGTAATTATCATCATTAGTTTATATCCTTCAACAGGCTCTAGTTTTATTGCAGGGAATTATGCTTGGCTATCCAGCCAAAAACGTAAAACTACTTTATGCGAACATCCCCTTCGACCTTCTTACTATTACACTGCGCTGGACATGGAGGCAAAAAAGTGTTTCTCACAAAACACTCCCACCAAGATTCGACCATCTAATCAGATAGCATACTTAGAAAACGAGAGATTACTTATTTGTGTAGATACTTCAATAAAAAGAAAAACAAGAAAAATAGAAATGCAAATGTTATCTGATCTATTTACTCTTCAAAAGCAGAGCAGTTTACTCCTTGTAGATTTATCTTCTTTTTGGAGAGAAGAAGGTATTGAACTTCTAATGCAATGGGCTGATGAGGTTTGGATTACGCTTGATACAAATATATCCCGTTTAGCACAACTTATATGTACTGAAGAACCACCTGTGTTTTGGAATGATATTTCAAAAAAATGCAAATATATATTGAATCGCTGGAACGACAATATGACCGAGCATGCCCTAGATAAGCAAATAGAGGGAACATTATCACTTTGGAACAAAGATAGCAGACCCAGAAAAATCGATTGTTATATATCTCAAATGTGTGCAGATAAGGTAATTCAAGCACAGCTACAGGGGAGATTTTATTGTGAGCTTTTTACAGAATACAGTGATTGGTTTGAGCTTTTATATAACTAAGGAGTAGGTGTATGAAGAAAAAAACGTTATTGCTAATATGCATAACATCCTTTCTGTTAGCATTAGGGTGCTTCTATGTAGCTACCAAATATATTAATAAATTAGTACATGAAAAAATGTTTGCTCCAGTTATTAAAGTTGCTCAGGGGAAACGGTTGGAACCATTTCACCCCATTTCAAGGGCAGATATTATCATTGAACAAGAGCAAGTGGATAAAATTCATCCGGAAGCAATTCAATCGCTGGAAGAAATTTTAGGGAAGCAAAGTGTTCAAACTATTTATTCTGGTGAGCAAATCCTTATTCAAAAACTAAGAGATGGATATTTACTTCCTGACCGAGGCCAGGCAAGGTATGAGTTACCTCTTACAGCTATGATGCCTGTTACTGAAATGCGAAAGGGAGATCAGGTAAAAGTTTGGCTTAGATATAAAACAACAGCTGAATTAGAAAACCTACCGAAACCTAAGCATTTTGAAATGAAAAGTACATCAGCAGAGTTACTTTTTACTAGTCAACTAGTAACAGTAAAGGATAGCAATGGGTTTGAGATTTACACTATACAGCCACAATTTTTCCCTGATGCAGGAAAAATGACTAAAGCTTTTTTTCATGGTTCCCAAGCCACCCCATTAGATGAATTGGAAAAAAGATATTGGGACTATCGAGCACAACCTTCTGCTGTGGCTGCATTTGTTGGCTTTAATTTAACAGATCAACAGTATTTGATACTAACTGAAGCTTTGCAATACGGAACAATCCAGATTGGCCGTGAGATGTTGGAGGGAGGAAACGGATATTGAGAGGGCTTGTAAGTTATCCAATGAACTCTATAGCAAGGATTTTTGTGCCAGAAGAATATGAATATATTTGCGCAAAAAGTATAGATGAATTTATCGAATATGTACAAATATACAAACCAGATTTTTGTCTACTGTTTTCAGAGGCATTTTCAGATCCTGTATGGGAGTGGCTTCCGAAGATTTCAAGCCGACTCCCTATAGATATTCCAAGCTTTATCATACCGTTGAATAAAGACCAAAAGATAATAGAAGAAATTATACACGTAAAAAATTTATGTCACTTGTATATGTTACCCACTGGTTTATCTCATCTCGAAATCAAGGATGAGATGCGCTTGCTATTAAATTCCCCCAAACGTATAACGCCGAGAGAAAATTTCGTGGTGAAAAAGGGAGGAATATATACCATGATAAGCCCAGGTGGAGCAGGGGTTACGACATTTTGTCTAAATTACCCTCATTGGCTGGCCAGAAAACATCCTGAACTAAGTATTGGGGTATTAGACATGCATAGTACAAAGCCGGATATGAGCGAATTCTTCTCTTTAAAAAGTAAAACTTTATCAAAATTTCGTCCTGATCTTAGTCGATCTATTTCTATATTAAATAGAGACTGGCTAGCAGCGTTTCAAAAGGTATCCTCATTACATAATCTTTACTATTCGAATGCAACTAGTAGGTGGAAAAATCATGAAGTAATAACCTTATTGAATATCCTACAGACCACTTTTGATGTGTTGTTTATCGATTTGGGCAATCCGCTTTTGCAACTGGAGCCATCTAAACAGATATGTAAGCAGTCCGATTATGTTTACATATTCAGTCGGCCAGATAAGTTTAGCTTGCAGTATGTGAAAAAAATACTGGATGAAATAGATTTAATCGATCTGCCTATCGGGTTAGTAGCTTCTCCCTACTCAGAAGCGGAAATGAGTAAAGCTAACATGAAAAATCTAGCGCATATTCCAGTCAAAGCAACAGTAGCTAGGATAGAGGCATGTAGAATACATCAATCTAGTATGGGTAAGAGTGTAATGATAAATGAGATATTTCCACCAAAGGCATATGTTCAAAGCTTAAAAAGCTTCCCGATGCCTGTTGATTGTACAAAAGACCGGGGGGTAGCCAAATGAACAGACAAGGTAAAAGGAAACAAGCGACCCAATCAGCTGAGCAAATCAAGACGATAGATAATGTTAAACAAGCAGCAAGAGATTATTTAAATCATTATGGAAATTCGAAGGAAGAAAGCCTTGAAATTCAGCGAAAGCTGGTGTTAGTCGAACAGGGAGATCGAGAGAGTCAACGGGATTTGATCTTACGGTTACAGCACTATTTTGAAGAAATCTTACACCGACCTGTAAGGGAGGAAATATTGCCCTTTTGTAGCAGCTACGAAGGGCTCGTATATTCTACTTACGGATGGGGAATTCTCGATGTGGTTCTACACTTATCTCCTCTCATAGAAGAGGTAAGGATTACAGCAGAGAAACAGGTCACTTATATGGAGGGAGGGAATAAAAAGTTTTTACCTTATGTACCTACTTGGCAAGAAGTACAGGTATTGCAACAAAAACTAACAAATGCATCTGGGTTACTTTTTCATGAGAAAAGACCAAGGCTAAGTGGATATTTGGAAAAGTTAAAATCAAGATTAACGATGTTTACGTACCCGTATACAAGGAACCCGACCATTATACTCCGTAGGTTTACTACTACTTCATTTTCTCTTGAAGAGCTACGACTTCAATCTCAGCCAACCTTTGATAAAAAAATTCAGCTTTTACTTGAACAACAAGTATATGGAAGGGCAAATGTACTGGTTATTGGTCCAATGGCTGCGGGGAAAACAACATTACTAATCTCGATGTTAAAACTTAAAAATCCGTATGAAGACTATATCACTATTTATGAAAGTGAGCATGAGATGCGATTTGCTGATGTCTGGCCGGGAGAGGTAGTCGAACTCCAAAATGTAGAAGAGATTGGCATTAGCTTAGAAAACTGCTTTAAGGATATATACAGAACAACAGCTAATACGGTTTTAATAGGAGAGATTCGTGAGCCTTTAGAAGCGTACCATTTCGTCAATGCAGGAATTAGAGGCACTGATGCTACGATTGCAGCATTACATGAACGGTTTCCAGATAAAGCCCTTCATGATTTAACAGATTTGGTCTTCCAATATGGAGGGAGAAGTATCGAATTAACTCAAGAAAGAATTAGTCGAGCAGTGAATTTTATTAACTCTTTGAAAATCCGTAATACAGGACACAGATATATTGATGCTATATATACTAGTAGCTGGAATGAGCAAATGTGCAGAGTAGAATCTATCCCCTTAGTTATATTCAATGTCGCTTCGGGAGAATATGAATGGACAGGAAGAAAAATTAAGAGGCAGTTAGCAGAGTATATGTGTCTGACAGGACAAGCTGATCTTCAAGTTTTGCAAGAATTAGGGGTGATTGAAAAGGGGAGTGCTATATGAACTATTTACTCCTTTTACCTATGCTGCTTTGCTTCATAATCGGTTTTTACTCTCTCGGTATACTGATTTATAGAGCATGGCTTGGAAGACAGGCTAGTTATCCCATAACCTTTTGGAAGTTACGTGAGTTTTTCAATAATGATAAAAATACTCGATATATGTTTAACAGGGTAGCTACATGGTGTGATGTCGTCGGAGCTTATAACCCAGAAGCATTTATGTTGTTTTCCTTAATTGGTTCAGGTGTCGGTTTTTTATTAGGATTACTTACTAGAAATATCATAGTGTCGTTATCGTTATTCCTACTATTTTTATTAGTGCCTTGGTTACTTCTTTATGCTACCTATGTGATAACAACTAATCGAAAAATCAAATCCTTTGCAGTATTTATTGATCTTTTTGCTAGATATTATAGCGGGCATAAAAATATCATGTTAGCATTTCGCGAGATGATTGATGAATGCCCGAAAGATCTCCAATCAGAATTAATTATATTGAATAATAGATTAGCAGACGGGAGTCATTTTCATCTCGCTTTGGAACAATTTGCTGAGAGATTAAATCATTCTTGGGCGGAGGATTTTGCTACTTATATTATGAGCGGACTAGAAGGAGAAACAGAAGATATTCAATCAGCCCTTAATCGATTAACGAATGAAATGTTTGTCCAGCAAGATGAATGGAATGAACGGAGGAGTGAAATTCATGCTATCTGGATCAGCTTGATTGCTGTGATTATGATTTGTCTGCTGTTAATCCCTTATAATCAAATCCTTTTAGAAGATTCCTATCGACTCTATTTCTTTACAGCTGATGGACAATCATTGCTTTCTTTAGCAGTAATGACATGGTCCTTTTCAATTTTGCTAGCATTTATTTGGGCCCGGAGGAGTGATTCATGACACCATATCTATCCTATCTTTATTTACTTGGTACCGCCATCCTACTTTTTATCAATTTTATATCTGTTCTATTTATTGTGACAAAAAGGATTCGTGTTAAGCCGAAATATCTATCTCAAACCTTATGGAAGCGATGGAGGGATACATTAGAAAAGGAAACTGATGGGGAATGGGATAAGCTTTTACAAAAAGCTGGATATCTATTGGGGTTGGGCAAGTCAGAATGGATAGCAATACAATTCTTTGGAGGTTTAGCCATTTTTTTAATGTTGTTAATGGTAAAGATGATATTTTTTTCAACAGCGCTTTCTTTATTTTGGATTTTAGTAATACCGACAATTACCTACTTTATACCGTATGTTCTTTTGAAATGGTGGGCTTCCTATCGCGAGGATATTCTTAGTCAGGATATTGCTCGGTTTACTAATAGATATATAGCCTTATTAGAAAATAATGTCCCAGCTTATTCTGCCATGGTGAAAGCTGCAAGACCGACGAAGCACTTGAAGCGATACCTACCTTCTTTATCAGAATGGAATAGGGATAGAGTTGTTGCTCTTGAGCAATTTAAGCGTGACCTTGGTGTGGAGGATGCAATTATTCTCGTCTCAAATATGCGTACATTAGAAAAAATGCCTGCTATTCTGCTATCACAAACCATGCATCGTCTTGAGATGACAGTAGATAACCGCAGAATGTTTCGACAGAGGAAAAAGATTAAATCCTTAGGCATGGCATACAGTCTGATTGTATATCCAGCATTTTATATAGGTCTAATCGTTGCAATGTTTCCTTGGTACAAGTTTTTACATGAAATTTTAAATAAATATTTGGTTTAAGGGAGGGGGGAATGTGAGTAAGTTTTTTGCAGTATTGTGCTGCATCATTTTCACACTCGGAATCATTGTTGGTTCAATGGGTTCTTTAAATGAAGCTGTAGTAAAGAAGAATGGATTGCGTGACAAAACTATCAAATGGATTGATAGTGCCATTCCGTTAGAAAAAACCAGACTAGATTAATTCTACAATAAATATTAAGAGGGGTGTTGTATATGTCCAAGATGTTTTTTATTTTTCTAGCTTGTGTCATGGTACTTGGTATTGGAGTATCGTCTTATGGCAACGAATTAAGTCCATCGGCCACAAACGCCTCCAAAAGAATCGATGATTCTGTTTCTTCTCTAAATTATGATACAGGTAATCAAGTCATTAGGTTTCAAATGCAAAATGGAACCTCATATACTTCTGCTCCTCGTAATTAAGATGACTAACTTTATCTCTGCTTTACTTATTATTTCAGCGACGAGTATGATTTCTGCAGCAATTTGGGCCATACATCCCTTTGAAAAATTAGTAGAAGGACATCATCAAAGAATAAAGCAAGCTACCGTTCTTACATTTTATTAACAGTGGTGGGTAATAAGAGATGATAAAAATAAAATTATTTTTTGTTTGCCTAGTAGCTATCGTCTTTTTAATTTCCATGACAGCCTGTTTGGAGATGTCTATTGTTGAACACGCCTTGGCTAGAGGGATTTTCAGTGATGTTATGGATGATATGAGAGATATTGGCTATTTAGATAGGGATGTAGAAAGGTATTACAGTGAAAAGATGAATAAACTTGGGTGGGAAGCAGTGGATGGTGACTATTTTCAAGGCAGTTATCCCAGAGAGATTAATCAGCGTGTATTAAAAGAAAAGCAAGAATTTATTGAATTACAATTGCAAGTAAAGCCATCTCGTGTAGCTAGAATGTTGAACAAATATACAAAAGGCACGTATATATTTGCCTTTTATAGCCGACAACCTTCTGAATATTTTGATGTTAGGTGGTAATGATGAGTAAACTTATAGCTGTTTTGGTCTTGCTAGTAATCACATTACCGTTAGCTGTAAACGTATTATTTATGGGAACCGACAGTGTACTGGGGGCTAGTACCAAATTCTTTTCCCGTCTTATAGAGATTGCCACTTATTTTGGGGTGAGATAAATGGGGCAACTAATAACTACCATATTATCGGTCATTCTTTTAATACTTGTAAAAATTGGTTGTGTACAAATCCATACTGTTTTCCAGATGAAAAATGAATTACTTGATGTAAGCTTTGCTACAACAAAATTTATAAGTAACCGTGGAGCTAGAAGTGAGGCGGATGTTACTCAAGCTGTGGAGCAATTTATAAAGGAAGAAGTAAAGCGCAAACCGTATCAGCTAAAAGATACAGATATCGTGTTTTCAATTAAGCGAAGCTATGCTCAGGATCAGGCCTTATGGAGTCATGCTGATGAATTCAGGTTACAAATGGGATTGGCTATCCCTGCTTTTTCACAGCTATTTCTTACTGATAAGCCCCTCATTTATGCACATCGACAGGGAACGATTAACGCAATGGACTATGATCTTTAGGAGGGAAGCATACGGGAATTAAACTACTTACGATGTCAACACTGCTTCTCTTTCTATTTTTGGGTCTAGTTGTGGTCGATACAGAAATCATCATACAAAAAAAGCAAGAGATTAAGTCATTAATTGAATTAGGTAATCATAATGCTTCTTTTGCTATTCATGAGGAGCTAAAATCAGAAGGAATTATTGATTTGATTGAAAAACAGGCTTTTATTCGTTTTAGTGACAGTATGAAAAAGAATGGGAATTACGTTGTAAGACAAGTAGAGTTACAACCTGGGAAATCCTCTATTACATCACAACCATTAGCAATGTATTCACTTTATATAGACTTTGAACAGTGGTATAAAAATCACAAAATAGATCTGCAATATCGTGATAAAAAGCTCTTTGCCAAAAATATTGTTGTTTCACCTGAAAAGGAAGTAACTGGTGGAAAATTAAATATAACGGTTTTTGACCAAGAAGCTAAGCCGAAAACTCTAGCTCCAAAGAAAATGATCGGGCCATCGAGAATTGTTGTCGTATACGCTTCTGAACCTTCTATCCTTCCTTTTCAACAGCCACATGAATTCCCTGTTATCAGTGTAGAAGAATTAAAGTGGTGAGCGTAAGATGGTTTAAGCATTTAGGGATAAAGATGAACATATCCGGGCCACAAAATGAAAGCATATGGTAAGGCATCAAAAAAGCAAGAATGACTTTGCCTGATTTCTAACCCAGGCAAAGTCATAAAAAACCAAATAGTGTCCCAGCTAAAATCTCTATCTACCGTGGTTCTTATTCAAGAAATCACGTTTCCCAACTCTCGGATTGTTTGTGTACTACATTTACATGATCCACTAATGGGTCTGTATTATTATTTGTTACAGGAGTTATGACCACTTGAAGCTGATACTCATTATTTAGTGGGTAAGTAAAGATCTGTTCTTTATTTCTATTAAAGTATCCTTTTAATTTTTCGCCCAAGGCTGTTTTGACCTCCGATAGGTGAATGTCTTGCAAGAGAAGATCAAAGCTTCGGATTTCAATCAGTAGACCTTTAGAATCATATCCTACGACAGTACCTTGCTTACGATAGACCGCATAGGTAGTTTTATATGGAGTGTCCATTTTATCAGCTTTACCCCAGCGTTGCTCTATATGCTCCTTAGTGGTTTGTCCCACTCTAAAGTCTTCTACTAACAGTCCTTGAGAAGCAGATTCATTTTTTCTTTGTAAGAGATCAATATTATCTCCAAACATGGGGTTTATCCGTCCGTGTGGATAGACGATACTTACATGTTCAATTTGTAGAGATACATCATGATTCCCAACAGACGGATCAGTTGTGTTCGAACTATTATTGATGCTGGTAGGAGTAAAATAAAATACTAATTGATAATCATCACCCGCAGAATAGCTGTATTTCAGTTGATCCGTGTACTGTTGCACAAATTGGGGCTTCCCAAGAACCTGTTCCACTTGTTCTTTATTTAGAGCGGTCAGCCGAGAGTCGGTTGAAATAATTTCTACTAGCACTCCCCCTTTATTGTAAGCAAACGCTAATGACTTCTCAGGGTAATTAGCAGTAGGCAGACCAAATCGTACCTGATCCTGCCCTTTTGATTCACCCCACACTTTTTTTATGTCGTCCGCTTGGGATGTTCCCACAGCAATATCTGCATTTATAACCTTACCGCTTCTAGCTCTCTCCATTACGTTTAATAAAAGCTTGTTTTGCGCAGGAGTCACTGTTTGGCTATTTTTCCCCACACTTTTCTTGCTATCATGGAAAAAGTTGAGTGAATCAGTACTGCGAGACTCCTTATAATAACTTGGAGTAGCAGATACCAGAGCTTTGTTTGGATTGGTTAGCTGATTCTGTTGAACCCACGAATTTCCTAACCAGAAGGTGGCTAGAACTAATGAACTGCACACAATCCCCTTACTGATCCAAGTAAAATAAGTAGATAGATCACTTCTGTGCAAATCTTTTTTCTCTTCTCTTAATAAATGAGCCAGCATGTGTTGCTTGCTTTCAGCATCCAGTTTGTGATCTGGGAGTGTTTGCAGATGCTTTAACGTTTGATTCGATTGATCATCTAGGTCTGTAAATTTATTAAATGACACGATTAATCACCCCATCTACATCAGTTTCTTTGCCCAGGCTTCTCTGTAAAGTTTTTAAAGCACGATGCAAGGTTGTATTTACTTTGCTTTCGCTCCATTGCAGGATTTCTGCGGTCTCACTTGGGGACAATCCCTTTATTCCGCGTAGGATCACAACCTCCCGATAGGATGGTTTTAATCGCTGCACAGCGGCATAGAGCATTTGATTTTCTTCCTGTTTGCCTACAATCTCTTCAGGTGTTTCGTCAGTTGATTTTATTTGTTTTAACCAGGTATCTGGTAGCCAACTCATATAGCGCTTCTTTCGTTCATGATCAATTGCTGTATTGCGTGCAATTGAAAAAAGCCAGGTTTTAGGTTGAGCTCTTCCTTCGTATTTTTCATAACCTCTCATAGCCTTCATGAAAACTTCCTGCACCAAATCTTCTACATCGCGGTTACGCGTATAGTAAACTAAAAATTTATATATATCGTCACTATAATGAACAAACCACTCCTCAATGTGTTCGCGCCTAGTCAATTTGTGTAACACCTCTTTTTAAAGAATTACCCTCTGATAGTCTTGGAGTATATGTAAAAAACAAGTCTGCTTCATCCTTACTAGCATTATTTGAAGCTCCAAAAAGCTGGGTAAGGAAATAGACGAGATGATGATAGCTTTCTTACACTTTTTTTGCGTTTCATATCATTTATTTTCTTATAAGTAGACAGCAAATGGGTATCCAGATTTTACATATAGGAAGAAATGCAACTTTTTGGGGGGATAGGGAGTCAATATTAGTAGCGAGTTAATTCAAAAAGTTTTTAACTTAGAGGGTTTGGTACAAGGTAAAATTGGTGTACACTGATTAACAAAGGATCAGTTACCATAAAAGAATGCACTAGTTCGTTTACCGAAGTACTAATGATTCGCTACAAAACATTTTCCGGTAAGTAGTAATGTGACCGTTATCTCCTACGTACGGTAAAATTAGAACTGGTACGTAATGTATATCATGAAAGGTATAGCATAATTAAGGAATTAATAACTAGATGTAAAAAGTTCTAGTTATTTCAAAAATTTTGTTCACCTTTTTCCTGATATTCTGTTAACATAAGAATTATACAATATGTTTTAATGTGTCAACAGGAGATAACTGAATATTTCTATTTCCGATGAAGTGAGGGTTGCACATGACCACTATGAGTCACACCTCTTTCCAAGATTGTGCCCGGCGTTGGCGTGAAGTCGAGAACGAATTATCGATTGTTGTTCCTAAATCTTTACGGTCAGATACTTCCGCGTTATTGTTTTTGGAGGGCGTAGCAGCAACACCTATGTTGGATAAAGATGAAGAAATGCAATATTTGATTCAGTATCAGCGTGATGGTGATTTAGAAGCTCGCGAGGTTCTAGTACGTGCTTATCTTCGTTATGTCGTTAACACTGCACTTCGTCATTTAAAAAAGGGAATGCCGTTCCTTGATCTCATTCAGGAAGGAACAATTGGGTTATTTACTGCAATAGAAAAATTTGATATTACAAGAGGCGTCCGTTTATATCACTACTCGCATTGGTGGATTTCACAAGCCATCACACGTGCTATCAGTGACAAAGGCCGTCTTATTCGTATACCTGTACACATGCATGAGCAAATACGTCTCTATCAAAAGAAAGTAATGCAATTAGCTCATTTGCTGAACCGCAATCCCGAACGACATGAGATTGCAAACTATTTAAATATTCCCTTGGAAAAAATGGATACCATCGAGTATGCTCTTCGCATTAAAATGGAATCAATTGACGAGCAGCCCGTCGTACTCCACATGGAAGATGACGAAGAATTGCTAAGCTACGCCGAAATTGTTGATGACAAAGAAAACTCATTAGAAGACTGGATTGAACGAGTTGATCTAAGAGACCAAGTCTTTGATGCTTTATCCGTATTAAGTCCACGTTCACAAGAAATCATTGCGATGCGTTATGGACTGTACGATGATCAGGTTTATACGTTAGAGGAAGTGGGCAAGATGTTTGGTCTTACTCGCGAGCGTATACGTCAAATTGAAGCGACTACGATTGAGAGATTGCGCAAACAGAAGTGTTCACGCAATTTGATGGAGTACCTTTCCTAAGGTATGTAAAAAGAAGATCATTCATTCATTGTCCCCATAATTGGAGGTCAAAGGAGCTACATGCTAAGAAGCATGATCATGCTCCTTTTTATTGTCTATTTTTCTTATGTCTGTGTAACTCTTCCTACATTTGAAATAAACTGAAAATTCTATATAATTAACATAATTACCATAGAGGTTTGTCTAATAATAGGAAGGCCTTATACTATTCATATGAGGAAAGTAAATAAGTGAGTAGGCAGTAACCATTTTTTAATTGGAAAGCGGGAAAACTACACTTTGAAAGGAATCTCCACTTCTGAGAACTTATTTTTGTCAAGTAGCTATGGTAAAATAACTATAAGGGAGTGATAAAGATGAGTGACCACCAATTGTGTCCAAAGCTTGAGACTGCTTTTGAATTGTTGGGGAAACGCTGGACGGGATTAATTATTTGTGTGTTGATGACAGGGCCTAAGCGCTTTAAAGATATATCTGAAGTCATACCTGGTATGAGTGATAGGATGTTGGCGGAAAGATTTAAGGAGTTAGAACTTGCTGGTGTTTTGACGCGGAATGTCTATCCTGAAACCCCTGTACGTATTGAATACGAGTTAACAGATAAGGGCAGAGGGTTAAAAACCGTCATGGATGCTGTGCAAACTTGGGCCGAATCCTGGGTACATTCTAAATAGGGACTGAATGGAGGACTCCTGCCTCTTGCGCGGGAGTTTTGTTGTGCATGAATAGCTAATTGATTGGATCAAAGTTGCGTAAACAAGAGAAATACTTTGGTGCAATCAATTACCTACAGTCAAACAACAGTAACCCAGAATGTGCAAAAACAAGAGAATGTGTACTGAGCACACGAGGCACACTGAAACAAAAGAAGAGGACATGCAAGGAGGACTAATATGAGCGACTATTTGGTAAGAGCAACAGGTTTTAATGGTAACGTTCGAGCATTTGCTGCCCGGACGACCGGAATTGTAGAGGATATTAGAAAACGGCACGGTATGCTGAATACTGCTAGTGCAGCTTTAGGGCGCACGCTTACAGTGACCGCTATGATGGGTGCTATGCTTAAAGGGGACGAACGTATTTCGGTCAAGATTAATGGCGGTGGTCCGATTGGTAGTATCTTTGCGGAGGCCAATGCCCATGGCGAATTGCGTGCGTATGTAACAAATCCACAAGTCCATTTTGAGTTAAATGAACTTGGCAAACTAGACGTTCGACGAGCAGTAGGTACCGATGGTTTTTTATATGTAACGAAGGATTTAGGTCTTCGAGAACCGTATCAAGGCAGTGTACCGATTGTATCTGGTGAGATCGGTGAAGATTTTAGTTATTATTTTGTGGTATCAGAGCAGACTCCTTCAGCTGTTGCAGTAGGTGTATTGGTCAATCCTGAGGATCATTCCATTTTTGGATCAGGTGGATTTATTTTGCAATTACTACCAGGTACTCCTGAAGAGGATATTGCGAAAATTGAAGAGAAAATTAGTAAATTGCCGCAGGTATCACGATTAATTGCAGAAGGCATTACGCCGGAAGAATTGATAGCTAAGGTTTTGGATAATCCTACTATTCATAGCAAGCTCGATCTTACCTTTAACTGTGGTTGCTCAGCCGAAAAAGTGGGTAATACATTAGCAAGCTTAGGTAAGGCAGAATTAATGAGCATGCAAAGAGAAGAGGGCGGAGCAGAGGTTCACTGCCATTTCTGTAATGAACTTTACCAGTTTGACCGGGATGATTTGCAGGAAATCATTAATGATTTGGATAAATAAAGAATAAGAGACAAAACGGTGGAGACTAGAGCATGAGACATGTGCGATTGCTAACGACACGTCAACTACCGTTTTTTTCTTGCCCTAATATTATAGAATTTCAATGAAATGGAGAGAAATGGATGCGTAACGTTCGGTTTTTGTGGAGCTTGATTGGTGCGCTCATCTTATTGTTAGCTGTCGTATCGGGTGCTTGGTACAAAGGAGCAGGTTTAGCAGCAGTAGCTAAGGTGGGAGACGAAACCGTTACAGAGCAAGCGCTAATCTCACAGTTAAAAGAGCGCTATGGAAAGCAGATGTTGGATCGTATGATCGACCACCAACTAGTCTTCCAAGAAGCAAGTCGTCTGCAAATTACTGTTTCTGATCAGCGAGTTCAGGAAGAGATTCAGAGGATAAGAAGTCATTTCCCACATGAGGGTGATATCCCTAGTGAGGTGCAGGATCGATTAGGACAGACTCCAGCTCAAATGGAGCAGGAAGTTCGTTATCAATTGCTGTTGAAAAAGCTGGCCTCAAAGAATGTGACAATCAGTGATGATGAGCTACGAGCTTATTTTCAGCAACACCAATCAGATTATATTCAACCAACCACCGTACATCTTTATCGACTGTTAGTAAAAACAGAACAAGAAGCTCAAGATTTATTTCAAGAGCTGTCAAAGGGAGCAGATTTTGTTGCGTTAGCCAAAGAACGATCTGTAGATGCTCAAACAGCTTCAAGTGGTGGAGATATGGGGATCATTTTATTAAAGGATGATTCTTTAACAGAAAATGAACAGTTCGCTCTTCAGGATATGAAAATAAATGAAGTATCTGCTCCTATTCCGGTTGAAGACGGCTATGCACTATTGCGTATAACAGAGCGGAAGGAAGAAGTTATCCCAACTTTTGAGCAATCGAAGGAAAAAGTTTTTGAAGACATGGCTATCGCCAAAGCCGAGTCGTTTGATGAAATTTTAAATCGTTTACGTAAGACCACCAAAGTAGAAGTGAAGGAGCTAACATATCGTTGACGCTAATGAATATGATTTGTTATAATACCTACAAATCCTAGCAAATTACTCGGTGATTATTTGAGGGGGACAAAAACATGCGGGTTGCACAATCTATTACAGAACTGATTGGAAATACGCCATTAGTCAAACTCAATCGTGTCGTAACAGAAGACATGGCTGATATCTATTTGAAGTTGGAGTTCTTTAACCCCGGAAGTAGTGTGAAAGATCGTATCGCACTTTCTATGATTGAAACAGCCGAAGCGGAAGGTAAATTGAAGCTTGGCGATACCATAATTGAACCAACCAGCGGTAACACAGGGATTGGATTAGCAATGGTGGCTGCGGCAAAGGGATATCGTGCTATCTTGGTTATGCCAGATACAATGAGTATTGAAAGACGTAATTTGCTACGTGCGTATGGAGCGGAACTAATCTTGACCCCTGGAGCGGAAGGAATGGGCGGAGCGATTCGTAAGGCAGAAGAACTTGCTCGCGAGAACTCAAACTATTTTATCCCGCAACAATTTAATAATACAGCCAATCCTAAGGTACATCGAGAAACTACAGCAAAAGAGTTACTTGAGCAAGGAAAAGAGATTGGTGGTATTGACGCTTTTATTGCTGGTATTGGTACAGGCGGAACGATTACAGGTGTGGGCCAAGTGCTAAAAGAGGAATACCCAGAGGTAAAAATTTACGGGGTAGAACCTCAGGCTTCACCGGTCTTGTCTGGAGGAAAACCAGGTCCTCATAAGATTCAGGGAATTGGTGCTGGATTCGTACCCGAGATTTTGGATACGTCTATTTATGATGAAATTCTTCCTATTGAAAACGAGGCTGCTTTTGAAACAGCTCGTCGTGTAGCTAAGGAAGAAGGAATCTTAGGTGGAATTTCTTCAGGTGCGGCTATTGCAGCGGCTCTCGATATAGCAAGTCGTTTAGGTAAAGGGAAAAAAGTAGTGGTTATTATTCCTAGTAATGGAGAACGCTATTTATCTACGCCACTTTATCATTTTGAAGATTAATAGTGGTTTGGCTTTTTTATAAGGAATAATCGAATGGAAGTGGCTCGGCACGATGCTGGGACCACTTCTTTTTGTCGTTCTCTGTGTGGAAAGAGTGAAATTGCATGATTCCCTTTTCTTTCTGTGACAAGGAATGAGGGATTATGTAGCGACGTGTATGAAGCAGCTACTGAGCCTGAAGATCCGGTTATCTAAGCTATGAAATCAATTCATTTTTTGAATTAATCTTACAAAAGCTTCCAAATGATGACTTACAGCTATCAGATCTGTATGTTATGATAGATCAAGACCTGTTGCTTTTGACCATTTAAATTCTTATGTCAGAAGCGGAGTGACGAGTCGTTGAAGAAGGCGGAGGCCTTGTGGAAAGCAGTTGAGCTGAGGGAAGAATTCGAGAACGAGAGGCTGAAGAGCCGAGAGGAGAGCCGAGTATGATCATTATGATTGATAACTATGATTCCTTTACGTACAACCTAGTACAATTTGTTGGAGAGTTGGGTGAGGAGTTACGGGTATTTCGTAACGATAAAATCACGCTAGAAGAAATCGAAAACATGAAGCCAGACTACCTGATGATTTCTCCAGGTCCTTGCACACCGAATGAAGCTGGAATTAGTATGGATGTCGTCCGTCATTTTGCGGGTAAGGTTCCGATCTTTGGTGTATGCCTCGGACATCAATCAATTGGCCAAGTATTTGGTGGGAAAATAGTCCGAGCAGACCGGCTTATGCATGGAAAAACATCGGAGGTATTACATGATGGCAAAACTATTTTTGCATCAATACCTTCACCATTCCAAGCTGCGCGTTATCATTCGTTAGTGATCCAGGAAGAATCAATTCCAGAAGAACTAGAGATTACAGCACGAACGCCTGAAGGTGAAATAATGGCCATTCGTCATAGAAAGCTACCTATCGAAGGGGTTCAATTTCATCCCGAATCAATCATTACCCAATACGGAAAACAAATGTTGAAAAACTTTTTGACGGCTTATGCAAAAGAGATTCAACCTATCAAATAACGAAACATTACTTCAAAGCCACTTGCAAAAATGATTGCAGGTGGTTTTTTCAAAAGTGGAATAAACCAAAGTCACGACAGGAGAGTTTCGAGGAAAGTTTTAGTTATGATACTATGATTTTATGTGCTGTAGAAGAGGGATAAACGTCTGATAGCTAGGAGATTAAGCGGATGTGGGTGTTTGTTAATGATAACATTGTACCTGTTGAACAAGCAGTAGTTTCAGCCATGGATCATGGCTTTTTATATGGTATCGGTTTATTTGAGAGCGTTCGAATCTATCAAGGAAAACCGTGTTTTTGGGATGAGCATATGTTGCGTCTGGAACAAGGAATGACTGCCTTATGTATTCGTCACAAGTGGGATCGTAGTGAGATATATCGTGCTGTGCAGGCTACTCTCAAGAAGAATAAGCTAGAGGATGCTTATGTACGAATTAGTATTACTGGGGGAGAAGAGGGTGTTGGTTTGCATAGCGGTGTATATGAGCAGCCATCGCTTTATATTTTTGTCAAATCAGTAACGCAAATCGCACAGCCTCCTATTGCCAAAAGATTGAAAGTAATTTCCTTTCCAAGGCAGACTCAGGAAGGAAACCAGCGTTTTAAGTCTCACAATTATTTGAATTGCGCTCTGGGTAAACAAGAAATAGGAAAGGCAGCGGATATAGAAGGTCTATTTTTAACAAAAGAAGGTCATATCTGTGAAGGAGTCGTAAGTAATGTTTTTTGGGTGAAGGACAATAAGGTATATACGCCTTCCGTGGATACTAATCTGTTAGCGGGAATTACCCGGGATGCTGTCATTACTATTGCGCATGCAGGTGGTCTAAACGTGGAGGAAGGTCTTTATCCCCTTGAGGATTTATTAACAGCAGATGAAGTGTTCGTAACGAACTCAATTCAAGAGCTTGTTCCGGTGTCGATTGTAGAGAATATAGAAATTCCATACGTTTATGGAAAGGTGACACGAAAGTTGCACGAAGCCTACAGGCGATTGGTAGAATTGTCCAACTGATTGTGTTATGCTTTCCACATTATAAAAAGGAGTTCGAAAAAGATGAAACATGATCATGAGCGTCCTCTGACTAAATTTACATCACTATCATGTGGTACATATAATCTTCCGCTACACGAAAGAACTTTAATTATGGGAATCCTTAACGTCACTCCTGACTCTTTTTCGGATGGAGGACATTACAATCAGCTGGATGCCGCTATGCGCCATGCTGAGAGGCTTGTGAAGGATGGGGCGGATATCATCGATGTAGGGGGAGAGTCGACACGGCCAGGTTCTCAGCTTGTTAGTGCGGAACAAGAATTAGAGCGAATCATTCCGATTATCGAGCGCCTCTCCCGCGATATAGATGTACCGATCTCTGTTGATACCTATAAAGCCCGGGTTGCTGACGAAGCGTTGCGGGCAGGAGCCCATATTATTAATGATGTGTGGGGGGCGAAAAAAGACTCCGAAATGGCTGCTGTAGCTGCTAAATGGAATGTGCCGATTATCTTGATGCACAATCGAGAGCAGATGGAGTACCAGGATTTCTTCCCCGACTATATAGAGGATCTACAGGAATCTATCCAGCTAGCTTTAGCAGCAGGTGTTTCGGATGAGATGATCGTGCTGGACCCAGGCATTGGTTTTGCTAAAACATTGCAACAAAACCTGGAGGCTATGCGGCGGTTGGACGATTTAGTGGCTCTTGGCTATCCTGTTTTACTAGGAACCTCACGGAAGTCCATGATTGGTAAGGTTCTTGATTTACCTGTGGAAGAACGTTTAGAGGGTACAATAGCTACGGTAGCACTAGGTATTGAAAAAGGTTGTCATATCATGCGTGTGCACGATGTTAAAGCCATAAAACGAACAGCAACGATGATGGATGCTATGAAAAAAGGGGCACGTTACAATGGATAAAATCTATTTTAATGGTATGGCTTTTTATGGTTATCATGGTGTTTTTCAAGAAGAGGCTAGGCTAGGTCAAAGGTTCTATGTTGATTTGGAGCTCTCGCTTGACTTGCAAAAGGCTGCTGATACGGATCAGCTAGAATATACCGTTAATTATGCGGATATTTACGAAAGGGTGAAGGCTATCGTCGAAGGAGAGCGTTATCAATTAGTGGAAAAATTGACGTCGCAGATTTGCGATGGCTTGTTGAGTGATTTTCCTTTAGATGAAGTCAAAGTAAAAGTAACAAAACCAGACCCTCCTATTGCAGGGCATTACCAGTCAGTTGCGATTGAGATGATCAGGAAAAAGGGGAGTAACTAGCATGGGCAACCTTACAGAAGCATATATTGCCCTTGGATCTAATCAGGGAGAGCGAGAAGCTATGCTTAAAGGTGCCATCGCCGAGTTACATGCACATGATTTTATTCAGGTATCTCGCCTTTCTTCTGTATATGAAACGGATCCAGTGGGCTATACAGATCAGCCTGCCTTTTTAAATATGGTGATTCAGATTAAGACCAGCTTAGCGCCCCTAGAGTTATTGGAGGCAGCCTTATCAATTGAGCAAAGATTAGGGAGAGTTCGCCTTGAGCGCTGGGGCCCACGCAATATTGATATTGATCTATTGCTTTTTGGAGAAGAGCAAGTGAAGTTACCGAATTTGGTTATTCCTCATCCAGAGATGATTCATCGTGCGTTTGTGCTTATTCCTCTTCAAGAGGTATGGCAAGGAGTTATACCGGGAACAGATTTAACCATAGAAGAAGCAATCCATCATTGTATAGAAACGCAGGGGGTACAGGTATGGGGGACATTAGATTGGGGAGCCGAATCAGAGCGTTCCGCAAATTAAAAGGCTTTACACAACAGCAATTAGCCACTGAAATGGGAGTATCATTATCATTTGTAGGTACCTTGGAGAGAGGGACGAAACCACCGACTGAACTGGTGTTACGGAAGATAGCCAACACTTTACAAGTTGAATATGAGGAATTATGTGCTATAAATAAAGGGAATGAAAAGTAGGCAGAGTCCCTTCGCTTAAGGAGGTTTTATATATGAAAATCGGGAACATAGAACTAAAAAATAATGTTGTCTTAGCCCCAATGGCAGGAGTATGTAATCCTGCTTTTCGCTTGATTGCTAAAGAATTTGGCACAGGTCTGGTCTGTGCTGAAATGGTTAGCGACAAGGCAATTATGCATGGTAACAAAAAAACGTTAGACATGTTATATGTAGATGAACGTGAAAAACCCTTGAGTCTACAAATTTTCGGCGGAGATAAGGAGACATTGGTGGGAGCAGCTCAATACGTTGACCAAAACACCAATGCAGATATTATCGATATTAACATGGGGTGTCCTGTTCCTAAGATTGTTAGTTGTGATGCAGGAGCTCGTTTGTTACTAGACCCGGAAAAAATTTATGAAGTGGTGTCAGCAGTAGTAGATGCTGTAGACAAACCGGTAACAGTCAAAATGCGTTTAGGCTGGGACGAGGATCATCTATACGTCCTAGATAATGCACAGGCGGTAGAGCGCGCTGGTGGTAAAGCAGTTTCTGTGCATGCTCGTACTCGTGTTCAGATGTACAAGGGTCAGGCTGATTGGGAATGGATTCGCCGAGTCAAAGAGGTAGTTAATATTCCGGTTATCGGTAATGGTGACGTATCAACACCAGAAGATGCAAAAAGAATGTTAGATACGACAGGCTGCGATGGGGTTATGATCGGTCGTGCAGCTCTAGGGAATCCTTGGATGCTGTATCGTACGATTCAATATTTAACCACAGGAGAATTGCTAGGTGAGCCTACTGCCCGTGATAAGGTTAATATCTGTTTGCTACATGCTAAACGTTTAGTTGCATTAAAAGGACCAAGAGTTGGCATACTTGAGATGCGCAAACACGCTGCATGGTACTTGAAAGGTTTAAAAGGTGCCACTCAGACTAAACACCTGATAAATTCTGTTGAAACAGAAGAGGAATTACACCGTCTATTACATGAGTACGTTGATTGGGTAGAAAGCGGAGTGTTTGATGATACAGAGATTGAAAAAGAAGGGTCTGTAAAAATCTCTGCCTTATAATGGAAATCAAACATTGACAACGTATTTCCCATATCCTATAATTCATCGTATTATGTACTTGAAGCTGCCAGATCTGATCTGGCAGCTTTCCCTATGACCCACTGTATTACAAAAAGAAACCCGATTACCCCTAGTATATTAAGTGGGTGATCTACATATAATCCTGTGTACTTTTTTGATAACGGGATTAAAAATTGATAAACGGGGGAATACGAAGATGTCTGAAAAAGAAGTCATTCTTACACCTGAAGGCCTTGCGAAGCTTGAGCAAGAATTAGAAGATTTAAAAACTGTTAAGCGTAAAGAAGTAGCTGCGCGTATTAAAGAAGCCATTAGCTTTGGAGATATTAGTGAAAACTCTGAGTATGAAGAAGCTAAAAATGAGCAAGCGTTCATCGAAGGGCGCATTCTAACCCTAGAAAAAATGTTACGTAATGCTCGCATTATTACGAACGAAGATGTTGATACCAATGTGGTAAGTGTTGGTTCGACTGTTCGTCTAAAAGATCTTGAATTTGGGGACATAGTAGACTACACTATCGTTGGTTCTGCTGAATCTGATCCATTAAACAATAAAATTTCAAACGAATCTCCTGTTGGTCAAGCCTTGCTTGGAAAAGCAAAAGGATCTACAGTAGATGTAAACGTTCCAGCGGGCGTTATTCAATACGAAGTACTTGAAATTAATCGATAAG
>NZ_JBNVQV010000001.1:150000-215000 GCF_051713385.1 Brevibacillus sp. JB24b
CTAGCGGTGAAATTCCAATCGAACTCGGAGATAGCTGGTTCTCCCCGAAATAGCTTTAGGGCTAGCCTCGGATTTAGAGTCTTGGAGGTAGAGCACTGATTGGACTAGGGGCCCTCATCGGGTTACCGAATTCAGTCAAACTCCGAATGCCAAGTACTTATATCCGGGAGTCAGACGGTGAGTGCTAAGATCCATCGTCAAAAGGGAAACAGCCCAGACCATCAGCTAAGGCCCCCAAGTGTATGTTAAGTGGGAAACGATGTGGAGTTGCCCAGACAACCAGGATGTTGGCTTAGAAGCAGCCACCATTTAAAGAGTGCGTAATAGCTCACTGGTCGAGTGACTCTGCGCGGAAAATGTAACGGGGCTAAACATACCGCCGAAGCTATGGCAGTCCTTATGGACTGGGTAGGGGAGCGTTCCAAGCAGCAGTGAAGCCGTATCGTGAGGAGCGGTGGAGCGCTTGGAAGTGAGAATGCCGGTGTAAGTAGCGAAAAGACAAGTGAGAATCTTGTCCACCGAAAGCCTAAGGTTTCCTGGGGAAGGCTCGTCCTCCCAGGGTTAGTCGGGACCTAAGCTGAGGCCGAAAGGCGTAGGCGATGGACAACTGGTTGATATTCCAGTACCACCTCTGTTCCGTTTGAGCAATGGCGTGACGCAGGAGGATAGGGTGAGCGGCCTATTGGATGGCCGTCTAAGCAGTAAGTGTGGTGTGTAGGCAAATCCGCACACCAATAAGCACAAGCTGTGATGGCGAGGGAAATTTAAGTACCGAAGTCCCTGATTTCACACTGCCAAGAAAAGCGTCTAGCGAGGAACAAGGTGCCCGTACCGCAAACCGACACAGGTAGGCGAGGAGAGAATCCTAAGGTGCGCGGGATAACTCTTGCTAAGGAACTCGGCAAAATGGCCCCGTAACTTCGGGAGAAGGGGCGCCTCGGTAGGGTTTATAGCCCGAGGAGGCCGCAGTGAAAAGGCCCAAGCGACTGTTTAGCAAAAACACAGGTCTCTGCGAAGCCGCAAGGCGAAGTATAGGGGCTGACGCCTGCCCGGTGCTGGAAGGTTAAGGGGATGGGTTAGCGCAAGCGAAGCTTTGAACCGAAGCCCCAGTAAACGGCGGCCGTAACTATAACGGTCCTAAGGTAGCGAAATTCCTTGTCGGGTAAGTTCCGACCCGCACGAAAGGCGTAACGACTTGGGCGCTGTCTCGGCAAGAGACCCGGTGAAATCATAATACCTGTGAAGATGCAGGTTACCCGCGACAAGACGGAAAGACCCCATGGAGCTTTACTGTAGCCTGGTATTGAAACTTTGTGCATCATGTACAGAATAGGTGGGAAGCTGTGAAGCGAGGGCGCCAGCCTTCGTGGAGCTGTCGTTGGGATACCACCCTTGATGTACGGAGTTTCTAACTTGCCGCCCTTATCGGGTGGAAGGACCATGCCAGGTGGGCAGTTTGACTGGGGCGGTCGCCTCCTAAAGAGTAACGGAGGCGCCCAAAGGTTCCCTCAGAATGGTCGGAAATCATTCGTAGAGTGTAAAGGCACAAGGGAGCTTGACTGCGAGACCTACAAGTCGAGCAGGGACGAAAGTCGGGCTTAGTGATCCGGTGGTTCCGCATGGAAGGGCCATCGCTCAACGGATAAAAGCTACCCTGGGGATAACAGGCTTATCTCCCCCAAGAGTCCACATCGACGGGGAGGTTTGGCACCTCGATGTCGGCTCATCGCATCCTGGGGCTGAAGTAGGTCCCAAGGGTTGGGCTGTTCGCCCATTAAAGCGGTACGCGAGCTGGGTTCAGAACGTCGTGAGACAGTTCGGTCCCTATCTGTCGCGGGCGTAGGAAGTTTGAGGAGAGCTGTCCTTAGTACGAGAGGACCGGGATGGACGCACCTCTGGTGCACCAGTTGTCACGCCAGTGGCACAGCTGGGTAGCTATGTGCGGACGGGATAAGCGCTGAAAGCATCTAAGCGTGAAGCCCCCTTCAAGATGAGACTTCCCATAGCGCAAGCTAGTAAGACCCCTCATAGACGATGAGGTTGATAGGTTCGGTGTGGAAGTGCAGTAATGCATGGAGCTGACGAATACTAATCGGTCGAGGACTTATCCACATTGCCTTTATGCTGACTTCATTATCTAGTTTTCAGAGAATGAAGATACTGAATAGATTCTCTCAACAGATTATTGTTGAGAGATTTTTCGTTTTATGAAAAGATTATTTAGATAGAATCATAGTGTATCTTATTGCAGTGTTAAATCGTATTAAATAAGAGAACATTAGAACATATATGCACATGAAGATATGACTTAGGTTATAACCGATGGTATGATATGGTAAGGATAGGAATCAAATCAGGCTAAATATACTTTTCCTACATGAATTAGGCCTTCCTCATCTTCGTACCCCAATGATAAGACATTAATTTATGTACTTACAGAAAATGTGAGATGTGCTAGTGTTAAAAAGAATTGGGTGCAAATGAACTGATGTTGGAATAGACAGCAAAGGAGAGTCGAAATGAAAAAGATACTCATCTTTTCCGCCTCCATTGGCAACGGTCATAACCAGGCTGCTCGTGCGATTCAGGAAGAGTTAAGCGAACTTGGTTATGCTTCTATGGTAATTGACACCCTTGAATATATAAGTCCAACCTTCCATAAAATTTTATTGGAAAGCTATACGAATATATTAAAACTCTCTCCAAGTGTTTGGGGTAAAATTTATCATAATACAGAGAAAACCAGACTGTTTGATATGAATGTTTTTGTTAATAAGCTACTGGCAAATAATTTGAAACGATTGATTAACAGTGTAGAACCAGACGCTTTTATTGCTACGCACCCATTTGCCAGCTGTATGCTCTCTGTATTAAAGGGACGTAACCAGTGGACCGAACCAATTTATACAGTTATAACCGATTATACTATCCACCCATCCTGGGTGAATCATCATATTGATCACTATTTTATTGCTAGTGAACAGCTTTTTTACTTAGTTGATCTTTATCATGAAAATCATCAAAAATTTAAACCAATGGGCATCCCGATTATGCGCAAGTTTAGAGAAGAGCTTAATAAACAGGAGCTCCGTACTAAATTTGCAATTCAGCCGGAGCAAAAGGTATTAATATTGTCCGGGGGCGGATTAGGATTAGGTCCTATGGATAAAGTGTTACAAGGTCTCGATGAATTACATATTCCTTTAAAAATTTTCGTCTTAACAGGTTTAAATGACAAATTATATCGAAGTGTTACAAACCGTTCGTATTCTCATGA
The DNA here is from genome assembly GCF_051713385.1 of Brevibacillus sp. JB24b. NCBI lineage: Bacteria > Bacillati > Bacillota > Bacilli > Caryophanales > Paenibacillaceae > Brevibacillus > Brevibacillus sp. JB24b. The sequence continues at coordinate 153,278 of NZ_JBNVQV010000001.1, forward strand.
TGTAGTGGCATTAAAATATGTGGATAATTTCCATGAATATTTAGAAGTAGCTGATGCGATTGTGACAAAATCAGGTGGTTTAACAACTGCTGAAGTATTAAGCAAACGTGTTCCTATGGTTATTTTTAATCCATTACCAGGTCAGGAAGAACGAAATAGTCACTTTTTGTTAAACAATGGCTGTGCTGTTCACGCTACAGAGAGTCGAGATTTGATATACTCAATTGAGCAGGTGCTTTCAGATGAACAAAAGTCTAAAGCAATGCGACAACAAGCTGAAATGATTGCTCGTCCGTTTGCTGCGTATGAAATCGCTGCATTTATTAAACAAGATATGCAGTAGAGATGCGTTATTTCCATGAAGATCGGTCACAATCATTTAACAACACGATATTGAGGTGGTAGAGTGAGCATACAGCATGCCGTTATTTTTGACATGGATGGTACTTTATTGCAAACAGAGTCTATGGCTATTCCAGGTTTTAGACGCACCTTTCAAGATTTAAGAGATCGTCAGCTATGGGATGGTGAACTTCCTGATGATCGTGCTATTACTAGTACCTTGGGTATGGTTCTAGATGAGATATGGGATGTAATGTTACCGGAAGCAGATGAAAAGACAAGAGAGCTTGCTACTGAGTTATTAGCTAAGCATGAAGAGAAGTTATTAGACGAAGGTGTTGTTTCCTTGTATCCGGGAGTTGTAGAACAACTTACTGCATTGCACGAAAAGGGAATCGCGCTTTTTGTAGCATCTAATGCAATGGATGGTTATGTGGAAGCGATATGTGAACACTTTAAAATCACACACCTTTTTACTGATCTGTACTCAGCTGGACGTTTCCAAACTAAGTCAAAAGTAGATCTAGTTGCCCTTCTTCTACGAACGTATGATATTAAGCAGGCAGTAATGGTAGGAGATCGTAAGTCGGATGTTGAGGCTGGTAAAAAGAATCATTTATGGACAGTAGGCTGTGATTTTGGCTTTGCTCATTCTGGTGAGCTGAAAAATGCGGATGTAGTCATTAAAAGCTATGCAGAATTACTTCAACAGGTACCATTTTATCAATCTAAATAAATAGGCAAAAATGAACCACCTTTTTCGAGGTGGTTTTTTTGATTGATACAGGTTGAAATAGACCTTTTTTGACCAAAATAAAGGAGTAAGGGAAATAAGGGTTGAAAGTAAATAAAAAAGTAATTATAATAAAAGTCAAAGATAGTCAAAGTCAAATTAACTAACAAAAAAATTAATTTTGAGGCCCTTAGCATCAAGCATATTCTTAGGCAAGGAGGCGACACTTTGCGAAATATATCGGACATCATTGAGCAGCATTTAAAGGGCATACTTCAGGAGAGTCCGAATGGAGCTATTGAAATTCAGCGGAGTGATATTGCCGAAAAGTTTCAATGTGTACCGTCCCAAATTAATTACGTTATTAACACTCGTTTCTCTATTGAAAAAGGATATATTGTTGAAAGTAAACGTGGCGGTGGAGGCTTTATCCGGATTCGCAAAGCACAGATTTTGTGTAGGGAAACATTACAAGAGCTTTTGACAGAAGAAATGATTGGAGATAGTATAAGTCAATCTTATGGCTACTCTATTATTGATCGTTTAGTGGAAGAAAGATGGATTAATCTACGAGAAGCCACTTTAATGAAGGTAGCTACCTCAAGGCAGGTTCTAATGGTTAACACACCTTTGCGTGATCAGTTGAGAGCCAGTATTTTAAAGCATATGATTACAACAATCCTAATAACATAAAAGTTACACTTTGCAGAAATGGAATTAACCCTGAAGTCTGAATGTACCGATTGACTTGTAAGGAGGATTCTTATTATGAATTGTGAAGAGTGCGGCAAACGCCCAGCAACCTTACATCTTACCAAAATCGTAAATGGTGAAAAGTCTGAGACTCATATTTGCGAGCAATGTGCTAAGGAAAAAGGTGAATATTTCTCAGGGTTTGGGAATTTCGGTCTAAATAATTTATTGGCTGGTCTATTAAATTTTGATCCGATGAACAAAGGTGTCAATAGTCAGCAGATTAGCCAAAATACGGTTTCTCCGCTTACGCGTTGCGAAACATGCGGTTTAACCTATACACAATTTAGCAAGAGTGGTCGCTTTGGTTGTAGTGATTGTTATAACCATTTCGGAGCTAAACTCGATCCGCTCTTCAGAAGAATTCATGGAAATACCCAGCATATGGGGAAAGTACCTGAACGTACAGGTAGCCAGCTAAAGATAAAAAAGGATTTACAGCAACTAAAAACTGCTCTGCAACAACATATTGCTACAGAGGAGTTTGAGAAGGCAGCAGAAATTAGAGACCGTATTCGTGCATTGGAACAAAAGATTGAACAATCCAAGTGAATAAATGGTGGAGGTGAACATCAAGTATGTCCCTACAGCGTTTTACCCAGCATCCATGGAGTAATTGGATGAAAGGCGAGGGTCCTGACTCTGATATTGTTATTAGTACACGGTTGCGCATTGCCAGGAACCTACGTCAACATCCATTTCCACTCCTAGCTACTGACTCACAAGCAGAAGAGGTCGTACGCAAAGTACAAGAAGTAATTGATTCTCCTTCTATGAAGAAAAAAGGTTCCTTCGAACTGTTGTGCATGGAGGAGATGAAGCCTCTCGAAAAGAGAGTACTGGTAGAAAAACATCTCATCAGCCCTAATTTGGCAGAGGAATCAAGAAAAGGTGCTGTCATTTTAAGTGAGGACGAATCTATCAGTGTATTAGTGAATGAAGAAGATCATCTACGCATTCAGGTGTTCTTGCCAGGCTTTCAATTGCGTGAGGCCTGGGAAAGAGGAAGCAAGATGGATGACATCTTCGAAAAACAAGTCAATTATGCATTTGACGAAAAACGAGGATATTTAACCAGTTGTCCTACAAACGTAGGTACAGGTATACGTGCTTCTGTCATGTTACATTTACCGGCACTTGTGATGACCCAACAAATCAATCGAATTTTGCAAGCTATTACTCAAGTAGGCTTGGTTGTTCGTGGCCTGTATGGGGAAGGAAGCGAAGCTGTTGGAAATCTCTTTCAGCTTTCCAATCAAGTGACACTCGGTATGTCAGAAGCAGATATTATTTCCAATCTATATAGCGTTGCAAGTCAGATTATTGAACAAGAGCGTGAAGCACGTCAGTATTTGCAAGAGCATAATCGCATATCTATTGAGGATAAGATTTTCCGTTCTTATGGGATTTTGACTCATGCAAGAACGGTAGAATCAAAGGAAGCGGCGCAGCGTTTATCTGATGTACGATTAGGTATAGATTTGGGATATTTGCAAGCATGTAGCCCATTTGTTGTGAATGAGCTGTTAGTAAGCACACAACCCGGCTTTTTACAATATGATGCTGGGCAGAAACTAACAGCAGAACAACGTGATGAGCGTAGAGCTTATGTTATCAGGGAACGACTAAAATGTAATTCATAAGAGAAGAGTAATGGAGGTGCTTATACTATGATGTTTGGACGATTTACAGAGCGTGCGCAAAAAGTATTAGCTTTAGCATTGGAAGAGGCAGTTCGCTTAGGTCACAAAGATATTGGGACTGAACATGTCCTTTTAGGTCTGATCCGTGAGGGAGAAGGGATTGCGGCAAAAGCACTTCAAGCTCTCGGTCTCGGCCTTGATAAAATTCAAAGTGAAGTAGAATCTTTAATCGGTCGTGCTCCTGAACAACCGGCAAACACGACAAACTATACACCAAACTACACTCCACGAGCTAAAAAAGTAATTGAGTTGTCCATGGATGAGGCTCGCAAGCTAGGTCATACGTACGTGGGAACTGAGCATATTTTGTTAGGTCTGATTCGCGAGGGAGAAGGAATTGCTGCGCGGATCATGAACAACCTAGGTGTGAGCCTAAATAAGGCGCGTCAACAGGTATTGCAATTATTGGGTAGCTCAGAAATGATGTCATCACATCAACCATCTGGAAGCAATGCTTCAGCCAATACTCCTACTTTAGATGGATTGGCACGGGACTTGACGACTATCGCTAAAGAAGGTTCACTTGATCCGGTGATTGGTCGTCAGAAAGAAATTGAACGTGTCATTCAGGTATTGAGCCGACGGACAAAAAATAACCCAGTCTTAATTGGGGAACCGGGTGTTGGTAAGACCGCAATAGCAGAGGGTCTTGCCCAAAAAATTGTTAATAATGAAATCCCAGAAACATTACGTGATAAACGCGTCATGACTTTAGACATGGGTACAGTGGTAGCAGGTACCAAATATCGTGGTGAATTTGAGGATCGTCTGAAAAAAATCATGGATGAAATTCGTCAAGCAGGAAATATTATTCTGTTCATTGATGAGTTGCATACATTAATTGGAGCAGGTGGGGCTGAGGGAGCGATTGATGCATCCAATATCCTAAAACCAGCTCTTGCTCGCGGTGAGCTACAGTGCGTAGGGGCCACCACGTTGGATGAGTATCGAAAATACATTGAGAAGGATGCTGCGCTCGAACGTCGCTTCCAACCAATTCAAGTAGATGAACCAACTCCAGAAGATGCAATTAAAATTTTGAGTGGTTTACGTGATCGTTATGAAGCCCATCACCGTGTGAAAATTACAGATGAAGCAATTAATCAAGCGGTGAAATTGTCTGATCGTTATATATCTGATCGCTTTTTACCAGATAAGGCTATTGATTTGATTGACGAGGCAGCTTCCAAAGTTCGCCTGCAATCTTTTACAGTACCACCTAACTTAAAAGAATTAGAAGTTCGATTAGAAGAGGTTCGTAAAGAAAAGGATGCAGCAGTACAATCTCAGGAATTTGAGGAAGCTGCGGCTTTGAGAGATAAGGAACAAAAACTACGCGAGGAGCTCGATTCCACTAAGAAGGATTGGAAAGAGAGACAAGGAAAACTAAACATGGAAGTTACTCCTGAGGATATCGCTCATGTGGTAGCTAACTGGACTGGTATTCCTGTTTTAAAATTGAAAGAAGAAGAAACGGAACGCCTGTTAAAAATGGAAGATATTCTACACGACCGAGTTATTGGGCAGGATGAGGCTGTAAAATCGGTTGCCCGTGCGGTACGCCGTGCTCGTGCTGGTTTAAAAGATCCAAAACGCCCGATCGGTTCGTTCATCTTCTTGGGTCCAACAGGGGTAGGTAAAACAGAATTGGCACGTGCCGTCGCTGAAACATTATTTGGTGATGAAGATGCCATGATTCGTGTAGACATGTCTGAATATATGGAGAAGCATACTACTGCTCGTCTTGTTGGTGCGCCTCCAGGATATGTAGGTTATGATGAGGGCGGTCAATTGACAGAAAAGGTTCGCCGTAAACCATACTCAGTCATTTTGTTAGATGAAATTGAAAAGGCACATCCAGATGTCTTTAATATTTTATTACAAGTGCTTGATGATGGACGATTAACAGACTCTAAAGGACGGACAGTTGATTTCCGTAATACGGTAGTCATCATGACATCCAATGTGGGTGCTAGCATGATTAGGAAAAATAGCTCCCTTGGCTTTACTACGAATGATTCTGAAAAGAAATATCAAGATATGAAAGATAAAGTGATGGATGAATTGAAACGCAGCTTCCGTCCAGAGTTCTTGAACCGTATCGATGAAATTATTGTGTTCCACTCTTTAGAACAGGAGCATATTGAAAAAATCGTTACGTTGATGACTGAGGACTTGCGCAAACGCTTAGTGGAACAAGAGATTGATTTTAATCTAAGCGAAGAGGCCAAGAAAATTCTCGCTAAAGAGGGCTTTGATCCTGCCTATGGTGCACGACCATTACGCCGAGCTATTCAGCGGAACATCGAAGACCGCTTGTCTGAGGAATTGCTCAAGGGTACGATCACTAAAGGAGATACCGTTCAAATTGAGGCTGAAGATGGCAAATTAACGGTAAAACGCTTAGAACAAGTAAAAGTAACAAAATAAACTAATCTTGAAGCAAAACATGGTATAATTTCAGAAGGAAGCAGTATGTATCCCCGAAGATGATTCGGGGATATTTTTTATACAGCTAGCATAAATGTAAGGTGATATAAAAATGCTTTTCATTAGCAGGATTTAACAGAACTTGCACGAACAACAGTAGAATGAATTTATAGATACGGGAGTATGTTATATGTCAAAAGTAAAAACAAAGTTTGTGTGTCAGGATTGTGGGTACGAAAGTCCCAAATGGATGGGCAAATGCCCAGGCTGTAATAATTGGAATACACTGGTTGAAGAATTAGAACGTAAACAAGTAGGTGGCAGAGAGCGTGGAATGTCCACCAAACAAAAAGCACAACCAATCACAGAGGTAATAAGTGACGAAGAACCACGATTAGATACTACTTTAGGTGAATTAAATCGTGTATTAGGTGGCGGATTAGTTTTGGGATCGCTGGTGCTTGTTGGAGGAGATCCGGGGATCGGAAAGTCTACTTTACTTCTCCAAACTTCTTTTGCTCTTGCACATCAGAATAATAAAGTGTTGTATATCTCCGGTGAGGAGTCTGTTAAACAAATTAAAATGCGAGCTGATCGACTTGGTGTGCAAACATCAAATCTGCTAGTAGTGACAGAGACTGACTTGGAGCAGGTGGAGGAGCAGATAACGTTTGTGGACCCTGATGTGGTCATTATTGACTCAATCCAAACCATTTTTCATCCTGCTGTCACATCTGCTGCAGGTAGTGTAGCTCAGGTCAGAGAGTGTACCAGCCACCTCATGCGAATAGCAAAAAGTAAAGGTATTGCTATCTTTATTGTCGGACATGTTACAAAAGAAGGAGCAATTGCTGGGCCGCGTATGCTTGAGCATATGGTTGATGCTGTTCTTTACTTTGAAGGAGATCGACATAATACCTTCCGTATTTTACGGGCTGTTAAGAACCGATTTGGATCTACAAATGAAATGGGTATTTTTGAAATGAAAGAAAAAGGACTTACTGAAGTAGAAAATCCTTCTGAACTATTCTTAGCCGAACGTCCGATTGGAGTTGCTGGATCAACAGTAGTAGCGAGTATGGAAGGGACTCGCCCTGTACTTGTTGAACTCCAGGCATTGGTTTCCCCAACCAGCTTTGCTACTCCACGTCGAATGGCAACAGGAGTAGATCATCAGCGAATTGCTATGATTATGGCCGTTTTGGAGAAACGAGTAGGCTTGATGCTACAAAACCAAGATGCCTATGTAAATGTAGCTGGTGGTGTTCGCCTGGATGAGCCTGCCATTGATTTAGCTATTGCAGTGAGCATTGCTAGTAGTTTTCGAGATCATTCTACAAATCCATATGACGTAGTGATTGGAGAAATTGGTTTAACAGGTGAAGTACGCGGTGTTTCTCGAATTGAGCAACGTATACGTGAAGCGGAAAAACTGGGCTTTAAGCGTGTCATTATTCCGGAGAGAAGCATGCGAGGACTAGAAAAGCCTTCAGGCATTGAGGTAATTGGTGTGAAGAATGTAGAGGAAGCTTTGGAATATGCGTTGAGGGGGTAGCTATATTTGATGTTGGATGCTTTGCGTTTTGTCGCTCCAGGTACGCCTTTTCGTGAAGGATTGGAAAACGTTCTACATGCCAAAACAGGAGCTTTAATTGTTGTAGGGTGTAGTACACAGATGAAAAACATAATTGATGGTGGCTTCTTTATTGATTGTGAATTTACTCCTGCACATTTATATGAATTGGCTAAAATGGACGGAGCTATTGTTGTCAGCGAGGACGCGAAGCGAATTTTATATGCCAACACACAGCTATTGCCCAGTGGGGCTGTTGTTTCTAATGAAACGGGAACCAGGCATCGGACAGCCGATCGAATAGCACGATTAACTAACCATTTGGTTATAGCTATTTCCCAGAGGCGCAATGTCATTACTTTATACCAAGGGACTCAGCGCTACGTTATTAAAGATATTAGTGTTATTTTGGCAAAAACGAATCAAGCACTTCAAACTTTGGAAAGATATAAGATGGTGTTAGAGCAAGGGCTTACAAATCTAAGTGCCCTAGAATTTGAACAATTAGTCACTGTTCATGAAATTGTATCGGTTATGCAACGGATTGAGATGGTCATCCGTATAAAGTTAGAGATGAAAAAATATATTCTGGAATTAGGTACCGAGGGGCGGTTAATCAACCTGCAACTAGAAGAGCTTGTAGTCAATGTGGAACAAGAGGCGGAACTGCTCATTTTAGACTATGCAAAAGACGATAAGGTGGATACTAAGCAAGTCTTAAACGAGATGAGTAAGCTCAGTCCTGAGGAATTGATGGATCCAAGCGTCTTTCTTCGTTTATTGGGGTATATAAATATGAATAAGCTCTCGGACGAGGCAGTGATGACACGTGGATATCGATTGCTCAGTAAAATATCTAGACTTCCTTCCACTGTCATATGCAATCTCATTTGCCACTTTGGTAACTTACACTTCATCATGATGGCTACTATCGAGGAATTGGACGATGTAGAAGGAATTGGTGAGATTAGGGCACGTGCCATTAAGGACGGATTGAGAAGAATCCAAGAACAAGTGTTCATTGACAGGCACATTTAGTTCTATTAGTATGAAGGGATTATGCTACGGTTTTCTTTTTAAAGTCAACAGGTATAAATTACCCCCTTTTTCTACTCTTACCAATTACCAGTCAGCAGTAGGGATAGAATATCGTGGGATGATAATTAACGGAGGTAGACTATGATTGTGAAAGCATTGCCGAACATGCTCACTCTAGGCAACCTATTTTTAGGTATAGTAGCAATGATCTTGGCATTTAACGATTATGTTGATTTCGCAGCCATTACAGTAATCGTCGGGATGCTGTTGGACGGTTTGGATGGTCGTGTAGCACGTATGTTAAATGCACAAAGTGAATTTGGAAAAGAATTGGACTCATTATCGGACGTTATATCTTTTGGGGTAGCACCAGCCTTTATTATGTATGTAGTTGCTTTGCAAGAAATTAGTGTAGTAGGTATCATCATCACGGCACTTTTCCCGATTTGTGGAGCTTGTCGCTTAGCACGTTTTAATGTACAAGCGGGTGTTCCTGGTTACTTTATTGGCTTGCCTATTACGGCTGCTGGTGGTGTACTAGCTACACTGGCACTATTTCATGAAGTATTTCCAACAACCATCTTGGCACTTGGAATGCTGATGCTTGCTTACCTTATGGTATCGCGCGTGAAATACCCAAACTTCAAAAAAGTAGGGATTCCGAAATCAGCATATTGGATTGCCCCAATAATCATCGTTGGTGTGATTATTATTGCGGTCATGTTCCCTAATCAAATTTCCAAACTGGTATTTGTGCCTCTCGCACTATATGCTTTGTATGGGATAAAAAAAAACGTTGAATATTTTATTCGCAAGGTAAGAAAAAGAGAATCACAAGAAGAGAAAAAGCATTATCTATAACCCAATAGGATCAAAAAACAACCCCCCGTTTGAGTTAAACGGGGGGTTGCAACTTTCTTGTGGGTTCATCCGTAGTATAGAGAGAAAAGAACAATTGATGCTAGGAGAGGTTAAAAACTCCTAACGTATTGAGCCGGTCTGTTTCAACTTCGAGTACTTTGGATAAGGAAATATCAGTGACGTTGCAAAGGGCAGCTAAGTAAAATAAGTTTTTCCCAATTTCAGCGGTTACGATGTCCCGACAATGTTCACAAAGCTGTCCTGAAAAATGCGTATCTAGATGAGGTTGGTTATCGTGTAAAGTACTTGCAGGATCAAATGCTTGCTTTAAGGCAGTAATCTCCACGCATCCACAATCAGTTACCGCTTTTGTCAATGCTCGGTTTGTTCGAGCGCTAGACTCCTGCAGCTTAGTCATGACGTCTAAAATACTCCGATGTCTAATCAGTAGGTTGGAAACTTGTTCTTGAAAATCCTTGATTTCACTAGACAATAGTATTCACCTCTGTTCTCTGATGAGGGGGAGTCAGAAAATTCTATTCACTTGGTTATGGTTTATTATAGAAACTCCTTAATCCATCTGTCAAACGTTAGAATTTTTGCTGGTTTTACAAATTTATGTTTTTTTGATTGACGTACATGTTGAAGCTGTGTTAAAATTTCCGGCTATTTGACACTATAAAAAATATTTTGTTATAGTGAGGGGAAAGAGATATGAGACAAACCATTCAAATCATTTGCAGGAGACTAGGTTTTTTTGTTAGATCTTCTGTCTATATTAATAAGAGGAGGTGAGCCTATGTTAAAACGAATCTGCAAGGTTTTCTTTGTTATCGTTGGTGGAGGACTGGGGTATCAGTTTGGACCTGCATTTTTCTCATTTTTGAATGATTTGCTCAATTTTGGAGAAGTTCCACGTCCAGCATACATTGGGGCTGTACTAGGGGTGGTTTTGTTTTACTTTTTGGCAAATACGTTGGTGGATTACTTGGTGAATGCAATCCGCTGGGGTGAAGAAAGGTTATTGACGCTCCCTATTACTGATGTCATGTTTGGAGCCTTAGGTTTGATTATCGGACTTATCGTTGCCTTTTTATTATTCCTACCGATCAATAGTATACCGCTCCCAGTTCTCGGTGATTTCTTACCACTTCTTGTTTCTGGTTTGCTTGGTTATTTAGGCTTTCAGGTGGGATTCCGTAAAAGAGATGAAATTATGGCGGTATTTTCTATAGGTCGTAAGGAGAAGAACAAAAAGGAAAGCGGGGGCATTGCTGCCAACGTTGAGCATAAAGTTTTGGATACCAGCGTTATTATCGACGGTCGAATTGCAGATATCTGTCGCACCGGTTTTATCGAGGGAGCACTTGTTATTCCAGGTTTTGTACTTGAAGAATTGCAGCATATTGCCGATTCGTCTGATGCACTAAAAAGAAACCGCGGACGCAGAGGTTTGGACATTCTAAACAAAATTCAAAAAGAATTAAAAGTTAATGTTCAAATTTATGAAGGAGATTTTGAAGAGATTGCGGAAGTGGATAGTAAATTGATTAAACTAGCGAAGGTGCTTAACGGTAAAGTGGTTACCAATGACTTCAACTTAAATAAGGTCTGTGAATTGCAAGGTGTTCCAGTTCTTAATATCAATGATTTAGCCAATGCGGTTAAACCTGTGGTCCTGCCGGGAGAAGAATTACATGTGCAGGTGATTAAAGACGGGAAAGAGTACGGTCAAGGTGTGGCTTATCTTGATGACGGTACTATGATCGTAGTAGAAGGCGGTCGAGATTATATTGGGTTAGAGATTGATGTGCTGGTAACCAGCGTACTACAGACATCGGCAGGTCGCATGATCTTTGCGAAGCCAAAGATGTTGGAGAAGGCATTGTAGCGCATTGATAACATAATGGAGAGGGTACGTGTGGAAACAAGCGTGGTGATCGTTGCCGCTGGGACAGGGAAACGAATGAAAGCTGGTAAGAATAAGATATGGCTACATTTACAGCATAAGCCAATTTTTCAGCATACAGTTGAAGCTTTCGTTCAACATCCTGGAATTACCGAGGTAGTTCTGGTGATAAATGAACAAGATTACGAGGATATGGATCGATGGCGAAAGGGCATGCCGTATTCGGTGATCTTGGCTACAGGTGGTGCGGAGCGTCAAGATAGCGTGCGAAATGGCCTTGAAGCTTTATCGGAGAGCTGTACGCATGTATTAATCCATGATGCAGCAAGACCTTTTATCACGGCCGAGCAAATTTCTGGAATTATAACCAAATTAAAAGATCATCAGGCAGTTGTTGTAGCGGTTCCTGTAAAGGATACGATTAAAATCGTAGGTCCAGATGGAATCGTGCAAGCAACCCCGGCACGCGAGAGCTTGTGGGCGGTTCAAACCCCACAAGCTTTTCCACTTTCACTCGTAAAAGAGGCGCATCAGTTTGCGGTTGATCAGGGAAAAGTAGGAACAGACGATGCGATGCTCGTAGAAATGCTTGGGTACCCAGTTACAATTGTTGAAGGTAGCTATGAAAACATCAAGGTGACAACTCCTGATGATCTCTGGTTTGGAGAAGAGATTATGAAGAGGCGTTCGGAAGAGAGGAAGAGGAGAAAATGAGGATCGGACAAGGTTTCGATGTGCATCAACTGGTGGAAGGCAGGCCTTGCATCATTGGTGGCGTAACTGTTCCATATGAAAAAGGCCTGTTAGGACATTCAGATGCGGATGTACTATTACATACGATTTCTGATGCACTTCTTGGAGCGATTGGAGAGGGAGACATTGGACGGCATTTCCCTGATACTGATCCGGCTTTTAAAGATGCTGATAGCCTACAGTTACTTTTCCATGTATGGAATTTGGTAAAAGAGCGAGGATATCAATTAGGAAATGTTGATGCTACGATCATCGCACAAGCACCCAAAATGGCACCTTATATTCCGCAGATGCGTGAAGTAATTGCTAAAGCGCTAGATGCAGATGCTTCTCAGGTGAATATTAAAGCAACCACAACGGAAAAATTGGGCTTTACTGGACGTGGAGAGGGTATCGCTGCGCAGGCTGTATGTTTGCTTGTCAATGCGTAAGTCTAGTAGTATCATAAGTTGGAAGAGATGGGATAAGGATGGTGTCATCATGACAAAGGAAGTTCGTTTGCGCTATGCTCCGAGTCCAACCGGTCATTTGCATATTGGCGGTGCTCGTACAGCGCTATTTAATTATTTGTATGCACGTCGTTTAGGCGGAAAATTTATTGTGCGTATCGAGGATACAGATCAGGTTCGCAATGTGGAAAATGCTGCAGAAAAGCAAATGGAAAACTTGAAGTGGCTCGGCGTCGATTGGGATGAGGGCGATGACATTGGTGGCCCATATGGCCCATATCGTTGCATGGACCGCTTGGATATTTATAAAGGATACATTGAGCAATTATTACATGAGGGAAAAGCGTATTATTGCTATGCAACAAAGGAAGAGCTTGATGCAGAACGCGAAGAGCAGCTTGCACGTAATGAAACCCCTCGTATTTTAGAAAAGCATCGTCATACTACTCCAGAACAAAAAGCTGCATATGAGAAAGAAGGACGCGTTCCTTCTGTTCATTTCATTATGCCAGATAATCGTTCTTATACAGTGAATGATCTAGTCCGTGGTGAAGTAACCTTTGATTCAAATGAAATGGGCGGGGATTTCGTTATTTGTCGTCCAGATGGTATCCCAACCTATAACTTTGCGGTTGTAATCGATGACCATCTCATGAAAATCAGTCATGTTGTTCGAGGAGAAGAACATCTCTCCAATACACCACGTCAATTGATGATCTATGAAGCATTTGGTTGGGAGGCACCCCAATTCGCTCACTTAGCTCTTATTTTAAATCAAGAGGGTAAAAAGATGAGTAAACGCGATGAAAGCATTATTCAATTCATTGAACAATATCGCGATATGGGCTACTTACCAGAAGCTATTGTTAATTTCTTAGTGCTATTAGGATGGTCTCCAGGTGGGGAACAAGAGATCTTCTCATTAGAAGAGTTGAGCGAGCTATTTAGCTTCGATCGAGTTAGCAAGTCCCCAGCTGTATTTGACAGCACCAAAATGAACTGGATGAATAATCATTATCTAAAAGCTAAACCAGTAGACGAGATCGTTGACATGTGTATCCCTCATCTACAAGAAGCTGGTTTCTTAGAAGAAGAATTGACTTCTGAACGCAGAGAATGGGCGAAACAGATCGTAGCACTATATCAAGAACAAATGTCTTACTGTGCACAGATTGTACCTCTTTCCGCTCTCTTTTTCTTAGATGAAGTGGTTTATGAAGAGGATGCGAGGCTCGTATTAAAAGAACCTCAAGTAAAAGAGGTGCTTGTGAGCTTTAAGGAGCACATTGAATCTGCAGATGAATATAGTGTAGAAACAATTAATGCTTCCCTGAAGGCAGTCCAAAAAGCAACTGGACATAAGGGAAAAGCGCTATTTATGCCAGTGCGTGTATCTATTACAGGTCAGGCACACGGACGTGATCTTGGTCAATCCATTTATTTAATTGGCCGTGAAAAAGTATTAGCACGTCTACAACAAGTTATTTCTAGTCTATAATAAAAACAATATAGAAGTTACACGCGTTGAACAGGAGAAGTACAAGTGAGAGGATTCAATAGAGAGAACGGGATAGGTGGAAGCCGTTTGTAGACTCTGCTTGGAAATGCACCTGGGAGCAACCAATTGAACACAATGTCTATTGAAAGTAGATTGGTCGGGGGACCCGCCGATAAAGGGTATTGAGCGAGATGAACTCTAGTCATCGTTGGTGTAGAGTTTAATTCATCTAAGCAGAGTGGAACCACGGTAAAAACACCGTCTCTGCGTCTATATAGGCGTATGAGGCGGTGTTTTTTGTATTCATCTGAGAAAAAGCAACATCCTGCCCTGCTGAAGCCTTGTCAAAACGTAAAGCCTGCTTCGTTTACGATAGAACGTTGAGAAACCGGTGGTCAGACAAAAGAATAGGGGGAGTCCCATGTTTGCTAGGATGAAGGAAGATATACAGATAGTGTTTGAACGTGACCCTGCTGCACGTAGTACGTGGGAAGTGGTGCTAACTTATGCAGGGCTTCATGCCATTTGGGGACACCGGATGGCGAATAGATTATGGAAAAAAGGCTGGAAAACTTCAGCTCGTTTCGTTTCCCAAATCACGCGTTTTTTTACAGGAATCGAAATACATCCAGGAGCAACGATTGGTCGGAGAATGTTTATTGACCACGGAGCTGGTGTTGTAATTGGAGAAACTTGTGAGATTGGCGATGATGTAACAATATATCAAGGAGTAACCCTTGGAGGTACAGGAAAAGAAAAAGGAAAGCGTCATCCGACGGTAGGAAACAATGTCATTATCGCCTCTGGGGCAAAGGTGCTTGGTTCATTTAAGATTGGCGATTATTCAAAGATTGGAGCGGGTTCCGTCGTCCTCCAACCTGTTCCCCCCCATTCAACAGTAGTTGGGATTCCGGGGCGTATTAAGATGCAAAATGGCAAAAAAGTAGAATGTGATTTAGATCATGTTAATTTACCAGACCCGATTTTAGAAATGATTCGGGACATGCAAAAGGAAATTGCTCAATTAAAAATGGAGCTTGATCAAGTTAAAAAGGAGAAATCAAATAATGAGCATACGCTTATATAACACCATGTCACGCGAAAAAGAGGCCTTTATCCCGTTAGAGGAAGGCAAAGTGAAAATGTATGTTTGCGGTCCAACCGTTTATAATTATATTCATATAGGAAATGCGCGTCCTGCCATTGTGTTTGATACATTGCGCCGCTATTTGTCATACAAAGGCTATGAGGTTACTTTTGTACAAAATATTACCGATGTAGATGACAAATTAATTCGTAAAGCAAATGAAGAACAGACAACCGTGGCCGAATTGGCTGACCGTTATACAGAGGCTTTTAATCAGGACCTGCAAGGAGTAAATGTCCTACCGCCAGATATTCAACCACGAGTTATGAATACGATTCCAGAAATCATTTCCTTTATTGAGGGTTTGATTGAAAAAGGGTTTGCTTACGAGAGTGAGGGCGATGTCTATTTCCGTACCAATCGCTTCGACGAGTATGGTAAACTATCTCATCAACCACTAGATGATTTGCAAGCAGGAGCACGCATTGAAGTAAGTGAAAAGAAAGAGAGCCCACTTGACTTTGCTCTGTGGAAAGCGGCTAAGCCTCAAGAAATTTCTTGGGAGAGCCCTTGGGGAGCAGGTCGTCCAGGCTGGCATATTGAGTGCTCTGCAATGGCCCTTCGTTTCCTAGGCGAATCCATTGATATTCATGCAGGTGGAACAGATCTTACTTTCCCTCACCATGAAAATGAGATTGCACAGTCAGAATGCTTTACAGGCAAGCCGTTCGCCCGGTACTGGATGCATAACGCAATGCTTAACATCGACAACGAGAAGATGTCTAAGTCCTTGGGTAATTTTTTGTTAGCACGCGATCTGATTGAAAAATACAGTGGTCAACTCATTCGCTTTTTCATGCTAAGTGGTCATTATCGCAGTCCTATTAATTTTAGTGATGAAATGCTAGAGCAAGCTGCTAATGGATTAGAACGTATCAAAAATGCTTATGAGAATCTGGGGCATCGTTTGAATACGGCGCGTGAAGAAGAGCCAAACGGCTTAGCTCAGGAGCAAGCACAGTTGATTGAGGGTTTACGTAAGCGTTTTGAAGAAGAGATGGATGATGATTTAAATACAGCCAATGGAATTACAGTATTGTTTGACATTGCCAAGGAAGCTAACCTATACACGCGTCGTGAAAACGTAGGGGCAACACAAATCAAAGCTTATCGTCAGTTGCTAGAAGAGCTAAGTGCTGTATTAGGTTTGACTTTGCAAGCAGAGCCTACTTTACTAGATGAAGAGATTGAGCTTTTAATAGCAGAACGTACGGAAGCTCGAAAGGCTCGAAATTTTGCTCGTTCTGATGAAATCCGCGATCAACTACAAGAGATGGGGATTATCCTTGAAGATACACCACAGGGTATTCGTTGGCGTCGAAAATAAGGAGCAATAACATGATAATAGAAAGAGATACACTAGCTCGTGATCCTAAACTTATTAATCCGCTAGTGCTCGCCTTTTTGGGGGATGCTACGTATGCTCATTACGTGCGCTACCATTTGATAACGCGAGGGATTGCAAAACCAAATCTACTGCATAAAACGGCAAATCGCTATGTGGCTGCAAAAGCGCAAGCGACAATCTTGCACCATCTCATTCCTTCTTTAACTGAAGAGGAGATGGCGCAAGTAAAGCGTGGAAGAAATGCCAAATCTGGATCAAGCGCCAAGAATGCTGATATTGTTGATTATCGACATGCTACAGCATTCGAGGCCTTGGTCGGCTATTTATATTTGAATGGTGAAGACAAGCGATTGCAGGAGATTATTCAACAAGCGTTTGCAATCGTGGAAGGAGAATAAATGAAATGAATGAAGAGTGGATTTTGGGTAAAAACCCCGTTATCGAGGCTTTGCGCTCGGGACGTACTATTAATAAAATCTGGATGGCAGAAGGTGCTAATAAAAACCAGATGGGGCCTATCTTCACGCTAGCAAAGGAGCTTGGAGTGGTGATTACCACAGCCAATCGAAAGAAGCTAGATCAATTGGTTAACTCAGATAACCATCAAGGGGTCATTGCTTCAGTAGCAGCGTATGACTATGTGGAGATAGATGATATTTTAGCTAAGGCAGAAGAGAGAAATGAAGTACCTTTTGTGATTATTTTAGATGAGTTGGAGGACCCACATAATCTAGGCTCCATTCTGCGGACTGCTGATGCAGTTGGAGCACATGGCGTCATTATACCAAAACGTCGGTCTGTTTCTTTGACAGCAACAGTTGCTAAAGCCTCTGCTGGTGCTATTGAATATGTGCCAGTTGCCCGTGTGACTAATATTGTACGTGCGATGGAGGAATTGAAGGAAAAGGGCTTCTGGATTGGTGGTACGGATGCGGCAGGAAAACAGGATTTCCGAGAAGGGGATTATACCATGCCGTTTGCTTTGGTAATTGGTAGTGAGGGGAAGGGAATGAGTCGTCTTGTACGCGAGAATTGCGACTTCCTTTACCGTTTGCCGATGGTTGGACAAGTTACTTCGCTTAATGCTTCGGTTGCAGCGGCTATTCTAATGTATGAGGTATATCGAGGACGAAACCCACTCTTACCTAGAGGAAAATGAAATGGCTAAAAGAAAGAGCAAGCAACTGCTCATTGTAGATGGCTATAACATTATTGGGGCTTGGCCACAGTTGCGCGTCTTGAAGGATCAGGATCAGATGGATGAGGCGCGCGACCTCCTCATCTCTCAATTAGCTGATTACCAAAGCTACTCAGGAATTAAGGTCATTGTAGTATTTGATGCCTATAAAATACCCGGAATTGGAAGAAAACAGGAAGATTTTAAGATCGAGGTTTACTTTACGAAGAAAAAAGAGACAGCTGACGAAAAAATTGAGCGACTAGTTCATGAGTTTTTCGAGAAAAATCGACAAATATATGTCGCTACATCCGACTATACTTCTCAACGGGTCATTTTTGGGCAGGGAGCTCTACGAAAATCGGCAAGAGAGCTGTTACTAGAAGTAGAAAATGCCCACAAGGAAATTGATCAAACGGTAAAACAAACGAATGAAGACCAGTGTTTTTCACGGATTCCGTTAAATGATGAAATAGCGAAAATCTTCGAAAAATGGAGAAGAGAGTAAAACGCATTTGGTTGACGCTATTTTATCGATTCATGTATAATAACACTATCTTATGTAACCAGGTGTCGGAGGGATAATAGTGAGTGTTGACCTCAAGGAGTTGAAACATACTCAATATGATCTGATGTCCGACGAAGAAGTTGTAGAGTTAGTACGAGAGAACGATGCTGAGGCCCTAGAATACCTGATCAATAAGTACAAAAATTTCGTACGGGCCAAAGCTCGTTCTTATTTTTTGATCGGGGCGGACCGTGAAGATATTGTACAGGAGGGCATGATTGGCCTATACAAATCCATACGGGATTTTAGAGGGGACAAGCTCACTTCGTTTAAGGCATTTGCCGAGTTATGCATTACCCGTCAAATCATTACTGCGATAAAGACGGCAACAAGGCAGAAGCACATTCCTCTTAACTCTTACGTATCGTTGGACAAGCCCATTTATGATGAGGATTCGGATCGAACATTGCTTGACGTGATTTGTGGAACAAAGGTAACTGATCCTGAAGAGCTGTTTATTAATCGAGAAGAATTTGACGACATTGAAGGGAAAATGAGTGAAATTCTTAGCGACTTGGAACGTCAGGTACTGATGCTTTATCTGGATGGACGTTCCTATCAACAGATCGCAGTTGAGTTGGATCGCCATGTAAAATCTATCGACAATGCGTTGCAACGAGTGAAACGGAAATTGGAACGATATTTAGAAGGTAGAGAAGTGCAACTGTAATTTTTGGATGCTTCTGTGATGCTTCAGTGTTGTCTATAAGAATGTATTCGGCCATAAATGCGAAAATCCTGTTTTTTGTCGAATTATATTCAAGGAAATATTAGTTAGAACGATAGTGTATAAAATTGTCAAGGCATTTCGTTGACATTGAGCTAGCTGTTGTGATAAATTTGTTTGGTAGCCATAGAGTAGATTCTATGGTTACTTCTATGAACATACGGAAAAAAGTAGCGGTTTTTCCCGAGTTTATTTGGGTTGTAGTTATAGTCTTTAGGTATCAGAAAAGATGGAGGTGGCAATGATGCGAGTAAACATTACATTAGCGTGCACCGATTGCGGTGATCGTAACTATATCAGCACGAAGAACAAGCGTACGAACCCTGAGCGCATCGAAAAGAAGAAGTATTGCTCCCGTGATAAAAAGCACACAGTTCATCGTGAAACTAAGTAATGATGAACGAGAAGTCTGGAGGTAGCAATATGAATATCTTTTCCAGAACAGGTTCGTTTTTAAAAGATGTTGTCTCTGAATTGAAAAAAGTCCGCTGGCCGAATCGCAAAGAGCTGGTTAGCTATACAACTGTCGTTGTGCTTGCGATTACGTTCTTGGCGGTATTTATGTTTGTGGTGGACTTTGGAATTTCAGAGCTAATCGGTCTTATTATTAAGAAGTAGGTAATATTCGGGTCTTAGGAGGGACGGACGTCTAACGTCCTCGTGGATATGGAAAAAGCGTGGTATGTCGTTCATACTTACTCTGGGTATGAAAACAAGGTTAAAGCGAATCTGGAAAAACGTGTTGAGTCTATGGGCATGGAAGACAAAATCTTTCGGGTGCTTGTTCCTACTGAGGAAGAAGTAGAGAATAAAGACGGTAAAAAACGCACAGTTACCAAAAAGGTATTTCCTGGATACGTGCTTGTTGAAATGGTTATGACGGACGATTCATGGTATGTCGTGCGGAATACCCCAGGGGTCACGGGTTTTGTCGGATCCACTGGAGCTGGTTCCAAACCAACAGCGTTGCTTCCTGAAGAAGCGGATACAATTCTCAAAACAATGGGATTTGAAGCGCCGAAAGTTAGGATCGATTTTGAGCTTCGCGACATGGTTACTGTAAAGGATGGTCCTTTCACAGGTCGTGATGGAGAAATCATTGAAATTCTGGCCGACAAACAAAAAATTCGCGTGCTATTGGATATTTTCGGTCGCGAGACACCAGTTGAATTAGATTATACGCAAGTTGAAAAAATGGATTAAGAACTCATCTTGAAAAGTATCGTTTCATATGATACAGTTCTTGATGATTCTAGAATCTGCAGACGAATGCGGTTCTCAATCTCACTACTAAATAGCTCATATGGTTTTTTGGTAGAGTGGGAGGGGCGAGTACCCCGCATTACCACACACGAAGAAGGAGGTGTATTACGTGGCTAAGAAGGTAATCCGCGTAATTAAACTACAAATTCCAGCAGGTAAGGCAAACCCTGCACCTCCAGTAGGTCCGGCACTCGGTCAAGCTGGGGTTAATATCATGGGTTTCTGTAAAGAATTTAACGCTCGTACAGAAAGCGAAGCAGGAATGATCATTCCAGTAGAAATTACTGTATTTGAAGATCGTTCTTTCACATTCATTACAAAAACTCCACCGGCAGCAATTCTATTGAAAAAAGCAGCAGGAATCGAATCTGGTTCTGGCGTGCCTAACAAAACAAAAGTTGCTACTTTGAAACGTGATAAAGTTCGTGATATCGCGATCTTGAAACAACCTGATCTTAACGCAGCTTCTGTTGAAGCAGCTATGCGTATGGTTGAAGGTACTGCCCGTTCTATGGGTATCGTAATCGAAGACTAATCTGTCTTTGATTGCTTGTTAAGGATGAGATTACAAGTTTTGTGTCTCATCCTGTGGGAGGATTAAACCGCTACGACCACATTGAAGGGAGATTTGCAAATGCCTAAGCATGGTAAAAAATATCTAGAAGCTACAAAGCAGATCGACAAGACTAAAGTGTATGCTGTATCTGAAGCGATCGAGCTAGTGAAAAACGTAGCTTCTGCTAAATTTGATGAAACAGTTGAAGCAGCATTCCGTTTGGGTGTAGACCCTAAACGTGCTGATCAACAAATTCGTGGTGCTGTTGTATTGCCACACGGTACTGGTAAAGTACAACGTGTTCTTGTATTTGCTAGAGGTGAAAAAGCGAAAGAAGCTGAAGCAGCTGGAGCAGATTATGTAGGCGATGCAGACATGCTTGCTAAAATCCAAGGTGGATGGTTTGAGTTCGACGTTATCGTTGCTACTCCAGACATGATGGGTGAAGTAGGTAAATTGGGTCGCGTATTAGGTCCTAAAGGTCTAATGCCAAACCCTAAAACTGGAACTGTAACATTTGATGTTACAAAAGCAGTTAATGAAATCAAAGCAGGTAAGATCGAATACCGTGTAGAAAAAGGTGGTATTATCCACGCTCCTATCGGTAAAGTATCTTTTGATGTTCAAAAACTAACTGAAAACCTTGCAGCTCTGACAGAAGCGCTTAACCGTGCAAAACCAGCAGCAGCTAAAGGTATTTACATGAAGAGTGTATCTATCAGCTCCACTATGGGTCCTGGTGTACGCATTGATGTAAAATAATTACAGTTGACTTCTAGTAGAGAAGTTGATAATATATAACCTGTTGTTAAAGAGAATATTGTCATACCGCAGACAGAAGGTGCAATGAACCGAAAGGCAAGCTGCTTAATTTCCTTCCGAGGTGTGTACTATTAATAGATTCGTTCTGTTGATATGTGCCCTCGCGAAGCGTCTGCGAGGGCATTTTCAATTTACATTAGGATTGATTGCACGGGAGGTGTAACAAATGGCAGAAATTCGTCCAACTGTTATCCGTGAAGAGAAAGCACAAGTAATCAGCGAGATCGCTACTAAGTTACGTGAAAGTCAAACAACAGTAGTAGCTGACTATCGTGGTCTTACAGTTGCTCAGGTAACTGAACTTCGTAAACAATTGCGTGAAGCTGGCATTGAATTTAAAGTATATAAAAATACTTTGTCTCGTTTAGCT
Source organism: Brevibacillus sp. JB24b (assembly GCF_051713385.1). Lineage (NCBI taxonomy): Bacteria > Bacillati > Bacillota > Bacilli > Caryophanales > Paenibacillaceae > Brevibacillus > Brevibacillus sp. JB24b. The sequence continues at coordinate 175,298 of NZ_JBNVQV010000001.1, forward strand.
ACAGCTCAAGAAAACTTGAGCGAATTGGACCAATACCTATTGGGACCAAACGTAATTGCTTTCTCCAAAGGTGACGTAATTGCTCCTGCGAAGATCATTGCTGACTTCGCAAAGAAAAATGAAGCACTTGAAATCAAAGGTGGAGTTATCGAAGGTAAAGTAGTAGGCGCTGAAGAAATCAAAGCACTTGCTGCACTACCATCTCGCGAAGGCTTGTTGTCCATGCTTCTCAGCGTGCTACAAGCACCAGTTCGCAACTTCGCGCTTGCGGTTAAAGCTGTTTCCGAACAAAAAGAAGGCCAAGGCGCCTAATCGGTATAAGAAAGATTGGAGGACATTAAAATGAATCACGAACAAATTTTAGAAGCTATCAAAGGTATGTCCGTTCTTGAATTGAACGATCTAGTAAAAGCAATCGAAGAAGAATTTGGTGTAACTGCTGCAGCTCCTGTAGCTGTTATGGCTGGTGGCGCTGAAGCAGCTGCTGAGCAAACTGAGTTCACTGTTAACCTAGTTAGCGGCGGAGCTTCCAAAATCAACGTAATCAAAGTTGTTCGCGAAATCACTGGTCTTGGCTTGAAAGAAGCAAAAGACTTGGTTGACAACGCTCCTAAAGCACTTAAAGAAGGCGTTTCTAAAGACGAAGCTGAAGGCATCAAAGCTAAGCTTGAAGAAGCAGGTGCAACTGTAGAAGTTAAGTAATTTCTTCTACTTTCTATAGAGAAATCCCCCTTACCGTTAAGGTTGGGGGATTTCTGCTATCTAGGCTTATTTGATCTTGATTGAATTGCTTGGGAAAGGAGGCAAGAGGATGAGTGATCATTATTACACAAACCGACCACAATCGGCACATGAGGAAGCTGAATTTAACTTTGAGCTACTTGGAAAAACCTATCACTTTACTACCGATAGTGGTGTTTTTTCTCGGGAACGAATTGATTTTGGGAGCGTGCTTTTGATAGAAACCATGCAGTTTTCGGAACATGCGCGCGTTCTTGATGTAGGCTGTGGCTATGGCCCGATGGGTTTTGCGGCTGCATCGATAGCTAACAAAGGGCTCGTTACTATGATTGATATAAATGAACGAGCAGTAGCACTTGCAAAACGGAATGCAGAGCGAAACGGGATTTCCAATGTGGAGATTATGGCCAGTGACCTTTACGAGCAAGTAGAGGATAGAGAGTTTGATGTTATCTTAACCAATCCTCCCATCCGAGCTGGAAAAGAGACGGTGCATCGCATTTTCACAGAAGGTTATAAGCTTTTAGCGCCTGACGGTGAAATGTGGGTTGTTATTCAAAAGAAGCAAGGTGCACCTTCTGCTATTAAAAAAATGGAAGAATATTTTCGAGAGGTAGAAACTGTCGAAAAAAGCAAGGGTTATTTTATAATTCGAGCAAGAAAATAACCAAATCTCCTTGACGAGGCATTTTCCTTATGTTAACATTATAAAATGTCAATATGGGTTAAATGTCTAAACTGAGCGATTCCTGATTTGTCAATACCTTTTTGTGCTGATTTTTATGCATAGAGGGTTAAAGCTGTAAAAGGTTGGGAATTCTTTTAGAATAGAGTTTTTTATCAAAAATGAGGTTAAATGGTTAACCCATTTTTATTTTTGTGTCTTCAGCGTCTGGCGTTATATTACTAGATGCTTTCCGTTTTCCTAAATTAAGAGGGAAGACATGTTGCGGTCAACATCTAACTAAAGGGTGTTGCAACAAATAGTGAGGGGTGAATGAGTTGGCAGGTAAACTGGTCCAGAGCGGTAAGCACCGCCAGCGTCGCACGTATTCTCGAATCAACGAAGTACTGGGACTACCTAACCTAATCGAAATTCAGCAAAAATCTTACCAATGGTTTTTGGATACTGGTTTAAGAGAGATGTTCCAAGACATTTCGCCAATCCAAGACTTTACTGGTAATTTAGTGCTGGAGTTTATTGATTACAGTCTTGGTGAGCCTAAATACGGCGTAGACGAGTCGAAGGAACGTGATGTAACGTATGCTGCTCCATTGCGTGTTAAAGTACGTCTTCTAAACAAAGAGACGGGCGAAGTGAAGGAGCAAGAAGTCTTTATGGGAGATTTCCCACTGATGACAGAAACGGGTACCTTCATTATAAATGGAGCGGAGCGCGTTATTGTCAGTCAGCTCGTTCGTTCCCCTAGTGTTTACTATAACACTAAAATTGATAAGAACGGTAAACAGACTTTCAGCGCTACTGTTATTCCGAACCGTGGAGCATGGCTTGAACTTGAAACCGATGCGAAAGATATCATTTATGTGCGTATCGATCGTACTCGTAAAATTCCAGTTACAGTGTTACTACGTGCTTTAGGTTTTGGAACTGATAAAGATATTCTAGACCTTTTGGGTCATGATGAGAAATTCGTAAATAATACGCTTGAAAAAGATAACACCGATTCTACTGAGAAAGCTTTGATTGAAATCTATGAGCGTTTGCGTCCAGGTGAACCACCTACTGTAGAGAACGCGAAGAGCTTATTGATTTCTCGCTTCTTCGATCCAAAGCGCTATGATTTAGCTTCAGTAGGTCGCTATAAAATGAACAAAAAGCTCCATATTAAAAATCGCCTATTTAACCAACGTCTTGCTGAGACGCTGATTGATACAACAACAGGTGAAATCATTGCAGAAGCAGGTCAAATTATTGATCGTCGTGTAATGGAAAAAATTCTACCTATGTTGGAAGGTGGCGTAAACTATGTGGACGTACGTACACATGGTGGAGTTCTAGAAAACGAAACGATTACTCTTCAATCTATAGATATCTTTGATGAAGAAGGTAAAGTAGTTAAGATTATCGGTAATGCTAATATTGATATGTCTGTAAAGCATATTACTCCAGCAGATATCGTTTCCGCAATTAACTATTTTATTAACTTACTTCATCGCATAGGTACTACAGATGATATTGACCATTTGGGTAACCGTCGTCTACGTTCTGTAGGTGAATTGTTACAGAACCAATTCCGTATTGGTCTTTCTCGTATGGAACGTGTGGTTCGTGAACGCATGTCCATTCAAGACCAAAATCAAATTACTCCGCAGGCTTTGATTAACATCCGTCCTGTAATCGCGGCGATCAAAGAGTTCTTTGGTAGCTCCCAGCTTTCACAGTTCATGGATCAGACGAATCCGCTTGCTGAATTAACACATAAACGCCGTTTGTCCGCATTGGGGCCTGGTGGTTTGACACGTGAACGCGCTGGTTTCGAAGTGCGAGACGTGCATCACTCTCACTATGGACGTATGTGTCCGATCGAGACTCCAGAGGGACCAAACATCGGTTTGATCAACTCCCTGTCTACTTTTGCTCGTATTAATGATTACGGCTTTATTGAAACACCTCGCCGTAAAATTAATCCTGAAACAGGAGTTGTATTAACTGAGATTGATTATTTGACAGCTGATGAAGAGGATGTATATAACGTAGCTCAGTCGAATCAGCCATTAGCTGAAGATGGTAGATTTGCAAACGAGATGGTTATTTGCCGCCGTAAAGGTGAAATCCTTAACGTACCTCGCGATAAAGTAGACTTTATGGATATCTCTCCTAAGCAGGTTGTATCGGTTGCGACAGCGTTGATTCCGTTCCTTGAGAACGATGACGCCAACCGTGCTCTGATGGGATCAAACATGCAACGTCAGGCCGTTCCTTTGCTAATTCCTCAAGCTCCGTTCGTAGGAACTGGTATGGAACATAAAGCAGCGCAAGACTCCGGTGTTGCAGTTGTTGCGAAATGGCCTGGAAAAGTAGAGCGTGTAACAGCTCGTGAAGTAACTGTAAGACGTTATATAGAGGTTGACGGTAAACAAGTTGCTGGAGACCTAGATAAATATAAAATGCACAAATTCATTCGTTCTAACCAAGGGACTTGCATTAACCAGCGCCCGATTGTACAACCTGGTGATATTATTGAAACAGGTGATATTATCGGTGATGGTCCGTCTACGGAGAAGGGTGAATTGGCACTTGGTCGCAACGTTATCGTAGCGTTTATGACTTGGGAAGGTTATAACTACGAGGATGCGATCTTGTTAAGTGAAAAACTGGTTAAAGATGACGTCTACACGTCGATCCATATTGAAGAATATGAATCAGAAGCACGTGATACGAAATTAGGACCAGAAGAGATTACTCGCGATATTCCGAACGTAGGGGAAGAGGCGCTGAAGAATCTTGATGAACGTGGTATCATTCGCGTGGGTGCTGAGATCCGCGATGGCGATATCCTTGTTGGTAAAGTAACGCCTAAGGGTGTAACAGAACTGACTGCGGAAGAGCGTCTATTGCATGCGATCTTTGGTGAAAAGGCACGAGAAGTTCGTGATACCTCACTACGTGTACCGCACGGTGGATCTGGTATCATTGTCGATGTAAAAGTATTTACTCGCGACAATGGCGATGAATTGCCTCCAGGTGTTAACCAACTAGTGCGTGTATACATTGCTCAAAAACGTAAGATTTCCGTTGGAGATAAGATGGCCGGTCGACATGGTAACAAAGGGGTTATTGCCCGTATCATGCCGGAAGAAGATATGCCGTTCCTACCAGATGGATCGCCAGTTGAGATTGTATTGAATCCACTGGGTGTACCATCGCGTATGAACATCGGTCAGGTACTTGAAACACATTTGGGTATGGCTGCTAAATTGTTGGGTATTCACGTAGCGACTCCTGTTTTCGATGGTGCGCGTCAAGATGATGTTCTTGATACACTTGAAGAAGCTGGATTAGACCGCGACGGTAAAACCCTCCTATATGATGGCCGTACAGGTGAATCATTCGATCGCCGTGTAACAGTAGGTTGCGTGTACATGCTGAAACTGGCTCACTTGGTTGACGATAAGATTCATGCTCGTTCAACTGGACCATACTCTCTTGTTACGCAACAACCATTGGGTGGTAAAGCTCAATTCGGTGGTCAGCGCTTCGGGGAGATGGAGGTATGGGCGCTTGAAGCATACGGTGCCGCATATACTCTGCAAGAGATCCTCACCGTTAAATCTGACGATGTTGTTGGTCGTGTGAAAACGTACGAAGCGATCGTTAAAGGTGAAAACGTACCAGAACCTGGAGTTCCAGAATCATTCAAAGTATTGATTAAAGAACTTCAAAGCTTAGGTATGGACGTAAAAATCCTCTCTGGAGACGAGCAGGAAATTGAAATGCGCGAAACAGATGATGAGGATGAAGGAACTGGAGAAAAGTTAAATCTCTTACCTGAAAGCATAGGCGCACAAGATGAGTAAGATTCCGGTACAAGAGGGAGGTAACGCCCTGTGATTGACGTCAATAATTTTGAATATATGAAGATTGGTTTAGCTTCTCCCGATAAGATCCGTTCGTGGTCTTTCGGGGAAGTTAAAAAACCTGAAACAATTAACTACCGTACCCTGAAACCTGAAAAAGATGGTTTGTTCTGTGAACGTATTTTCGGACCAACCAAGGATTGGGAATGTCATTGCGGTAAATACAAGCGCGTTCGTTATAAAGGTGTGGTTTGTGATCGATGCGGCGTTGAGGTAACTCGTGCAAAAGTGCGTCGTGAACGTATGGGGCATATTGAGCTTGCTGCTCCTGTTTCCCACATCTGGTATTTCAAAGGTATCCCTAGCCGTATGGGTCTGGTACTGGATATGTCTCCTCGTTCCCTTGAGGAAGTTATCTACTTCGCTTCTTATGTAGTAGTAGATGCGGGAGATACTCCTTTGGACAAAAAACAACTTTTGTCTGAAAAAGAATACCGTAACTATCGTGAAAAATATGGTCAATCCTTCCAAGCAGCGATGGGTGCTGAAGCAATTCGTCGCTTGCTGGCTGAAATTGACCTTGAAAAAGAAGTAAGCACTCTGAAGGAAGATTTAAAAACCGTGCAGGGTCAACGCCGCACTCGTGCGATTAAACGTCTAGAGGTATTGGAAGCGTTCCGTAACTCTGGTAATCGCCCTGATTGGATGGTACTTGACGTATTGCCTGTAATTCCTCCAGAATTGCGTCCGATGGTACAGTTGGATGGTGGACGTTTTGCGACATCTGACCTAAATGACTTGTATCGTCGTGTTATCAACCGTAACAACCGTCTAAAACGCCTACTTGAACTTGGCGCACCAGACATTATCGTACAAAATGAAAAACGTATGCTACAAGAAGCAGTGGATGCGTTGATTGATAACGGTCGTCGTGGACGTCCTGTTACTGGTCCTGGTAACCGTCCATTGAAATCTTTGAGCCATATGCTTAAAGGTAAGCAGGGTCGTTTCCGTCAAAACCTTTTGGGTAAACGTGTTGACTATTCTGGTCGTTCCGTTATCGTAGTAGGACCGAACTTGCGTATGTACCAATGTGGTCTGCCTAAGGAAATGGCGTTGGAACTCTTCAAGCCTTTCGTAATGAAGGAGCTTGTAGCAAAAGGCCTAGCTCACAACATCAAGAGCGCGAAACGTAAAGTTGAGCGCGTACAACATGAAGTATGGGACGTTCTAGAAGAGGTAATCAAAGAGCATCCTGTATTACTAAACCGCGCACCTACCTTGCACCGTTTGGGTATTCAAGCATTTGAACCGGTATTGGTAGAGGGACGCGCAATTCGTCTGCATCCGCTCGTATGTACAGCTTATAACGCTGACTTTGATGGTGACCAGATGGCGGTCCACGTACCATTGTCTGCAGAAGCACAAGCTGAAGCTCGTATCTTGATGCTTGCTGCACAAAACATCTTGAACCCGAAAGATGGTAAACCAGTTGTTACACCTTCTCAGGATATGGTGCTTGGTTCTTACTATCTGACTTTGGAGCGTAAAGGTGACGTGGGAGAAGGTTCTATCTTCCGCGATCCAGCCGATGCAATTGCAGCTTATGAAAATGCGTACATCACTTTGCAAACGCGTATTCTTATTCCGGCGAAGAGTTTGAGCAAAACGTCGTTTACGGAACAACAACATGAGTCATTGCTAGCTACTACAGTAGGGAAAGTAATCTTCAACGAGATTTTCCCTCCAGAGTTGCCTTACATCAATGCTCCTACAAGAGACAACCTTCAGAACCAAGTATCTGATGAGTACTTTATGTTCGAAAAGGGCCAAGATACTAATAATTTTATTCAGAATTTGAAGGATCCTGGTGCTGTGAAAAAAGGCTTCTTGGGAACAATCATTGCTGAATGTTTCCGCCGTTTTGGAACAACCATGACATCTGAAATTCTTGATAAGATTAAAGAGTTGGCCTTTAAATATTCGACGAAGGCTGGTATTACGATCGCCGTTGCGGATATCGTAGTTCCATCCGAAAAACAAGCAATCCTTAGTTCTGCTGACGAAAAAGTAAGTGCGGTAATGGCGCAATTCCGTCGTGGTTTAATTACCGAAGATGAGCGTTATGATCGTGTTATCTCAATTTGGTCAAAAGCAAAGGATGAAGTAACCGAAGTTCTCATGAAATCCATGGATCAATTCAATGCGATTTACATGATGGCTAATTCCGGTGCCCGTGGTAACGTATCCCAGATCACTCAGTTAGCTGGTATGCGCGGTTTGATGGCGAATCCATCAGGTCGAATCATTGAGTTACCAATCAAATCCAACTTCCGTGAAGGTCTAACGGTATTGGAATACTTCATCTCTACGCATGGTGCGCGTAAAGGTTTGGCCGATACAGCCCTGCGTACAGCTGACTCAGGTTACTTGACTCGTCGTCTAGTAGACGTAGCGCAAGACGTTATCGTTCGCGAAGAAGATTGCGGAACAGATAAAGGTATTCGCGTGAGCGCTATTAAAGATGGTAAAGAAGAAATCGAAAAACTGTCTGATCGTTTAGAAGGCCGTACTTGCTTTGAAACAGTACGTCATCCTGAAACGGGTGAAATTCTTGTTCATCGTAATGAGGAAATTACTGAAGACATGGCGGAATATATCGTAAAACTTGGCATTCAAGATGTTTACATTCGTAACGTACTTGCTTGCCGCACAAGCCACGGTGTCTGCAAACGTTGCTATGGCCGCAACTTGGCTACAGGAGCAGAGGTAGAAATCGGGGAAGCAGTTGGTATTATCGCTGCACAATCCATTGGTGAGCCAGGTACACAGTTAACAATGCGTACTTTCCATACCGGTGGGGTAGCAGGAGACGATATCACGCAAGGTTTACCGCGTATTCAAGAGTTGTTTGAGGCGCGTAATCCTAAAGGTCAAGCGGTTATTACGGAAATCGACGCGGAAGTAATCAGCATCCGTGAAGATAAAGACAAACGAATCATCGAAGTGCGTGGTGAAGCTGAGAATAAAGAATACGCTGCTCCATATGGCTCACGTATTAAAGTTACTCTTGGTCAGAAGCTAAACGCTGGTGATGAGTTGACAGAGGGTTCCGTAGACCCGAAAGAAATGCTGAAAGTACGCGGACAACGCGGTGTATCCAACTACATCTTGCAAGAGGTTCAAAAAGTTTACCGTATGCAAGGGGTAGAAATCAACGACAAGCACGTAGAGGTAATGATTCGTCAAATGCTTCGTAAATTGCGTGTAATTGATAGTGGAGAAACTGATCTGTTGCCAGGTTCTTTCGTGGAAGTGCATGAATTCGAACTTGCAAATGCAAAAGTTCTTATGTCTGGCAAGAGTCCAGCAGTTGGACGCCCAGTGTTGCTTGGTATCACAAAAGCATCCCTGGAGACAGATTCCTTCTTGTCTGCAGCATCCTTCCAAGAAACAACACGTGTTCTTACAGATGCGGCGATTAAGGGTAAAGTAGATAAGCTTCTTGGATTGAAAGAGAACGTAATTATTGGTAAGCTGATCCCAGCTGGTACCGGTATGAACCGTTATCGCAATTCAAGACTCTTAAATCGTGAACAAGCAGAAGGTAACACTGACATGCTAGAAGCTGTTTCAGTAGAGTCCTAGTTTGCTATATAGATAGAGAGGCGCTTCCTCCTTGGGGAAACCGCCTCCTTATCTATTTAATAGGAAATAATTTTTTATAGAATCATAGGTTGACTTCTATAAGAATAGCTGGTATGATACTTGAGTGTGCCTGATAACTCAATTACTTTGGAGGATATGATCATCATGTCTTATGAAAAAGTAGAGTGGGCAAAGGAGTTAACGATCGGTATTAATCAAACTACCAAAGCGATCGAACACGGACTTGTTGAGGAAGTGTTTTTGGCTAAGGATGCAGATAGACGTTTAATACAAAGGATCGCACTTCTATGTAAAGAGAAGGGTGTTCCCGTCAACTTTGTTGATTCCATGAAGCGTTTAGGTAAAGCGTGTGGAATACAAGTTGGGGCAGCCGCTTGTGCAATAAAAAAAAGTGGTTAAGTTATGTTTTTGTTGAAGAACAGTGCGTTTTTCTGGCAAAGGCATCTTATTTTGCCCATAAGTGATTCACCTGGATCTGTGGTCTTACACTAAAGAATGAGGAAGGAGGAAAAAGATCATGCCTACAATTAACCAATTAGTGCGCAAAGGTCGTAAAGATAAAGTCGTAAAGTCTAAGTCCCCAGCTCTACAAAAAGGGTACAACAGCTTTAAGAAATCTCAAACGAACCAAAGTTCACCTCAAAAACGTGGTGTATGTACTCGTGTAGGTACAATGACACCTAAAAAACCGAACTCCGCCCTTCGTAAGTATGCTCGTGTACGTTTAACTAACGGAATCGAGGTTACAGCTTACATCGGAGGTATCGGTCACAACCTTCAAGAACATAGTGTTGTACTAGTTCGTGGTGGTCGTGTAAAAGACTTACCAGGGGTACGTTATCATATCGTACGTGGTGCGCTTGATACAGCGGGTGTTAACAACCGTATGCAATCTCGCTCCAAGTATGGTACAAAACGTCCGAAACCTGCAAAAAAATAATCACATTGCGTGATTACCTTATAATAACTCTAGGAAAAGGAGGGAAACTTGATGCCGCGTAAAGGTCCAGTTGCTCGACGCGACGTATTGCCAGATCCAATTCATAACAGCAAGTTGGTTACTCGTTTAATCAACCGTTTGATGTTGGATGGTAAGCGTGGAGTTGCGCAAAATATCCTATATAACTCGTTTGACATCATTCAAGAACGTACAGGACGCAACCCTATGGAAGTGTTCGAAGAAGCTCTTAAAAACATCATGCCTGTACTTGAGGTAAAGGCTCGCCGTGTAGGTGGTGCTAACTACCAAGTACCTATCGAGGTTAAACCTGAGCGTCGTACGACTCTTGGTCTTCGTTGGTTAGTTAACTACGCTCGTCTTCGTGGTGAAAAAACTATGGAACAGCGTTTAGCTAGCGAAATTATGGATGCAGCAAACAGTACTGGTGCAGCTGTTAAAAAACGTGAGGATACTCACAAAATGGCTGAAGCAAACAAAGCGTTTGCACACTATCGCTGGTAGAATGCAAAGCGGGTGTCTTCTGGATACCCGCATATTCTCACATATGAGTATGGAAGGAGCAATTCCTAAATGGCTCGCGAATTCTCTCTAGCGAATACGCGTAATATCGGTATCATGGCACACATTGATGCCGGTAAAACGACAACAACCGAGCGTATTCTTTTTTATACCGGTCGCGTTCACAAAATCGGTGAGACACACGAAGGTGCCGCAACGATGGACTGGATGGAACAAGAACAAGAGCGCGGTATTACAATCACCTCTGCTGCTACGACTGCTCAATGGAATGGTCACCGCATCAACATCATCGATACTCCTGGTCACGTAGACTTCACAGTTGAAGTTGAACGTTCTCTGCGCGTACTTGATGGTACTGTTGCGGTTTTTGACGCGAAAGGCGGCGTAGAGCCACAGTCTGAGACTGTATGGCGCCAAGCAGACCGTTATGGCGTACCACGTGTTTGTTACGTGAATAAAATGGATATCATGGGTGCTGATTTTGATATGTGTTTAGATCAAATCAAAGAGCGTCTAGGTGCTAACCCAGTAGCTATCCAATACCCAATTGGAGCTGAAGATAATTTCACAGGTATCGTTGATCTTGTTGAAATGAAAGCTCATATCTATATTGATGACTTGGGTAAAACTTCTGAAACTACCGAGATTCCTGCTGAATTGAAAGATAGATGCGAAGAACTTCGCATGAAACTTGTTGAAGCAGCTGCGGAACAAGATGAAGAACTAATGATGAAATACCTTGAAGGAGAAGAGTTAACGATTGAAGAAATCAAAGTTGCTCTACGTAAAGGTACCATCGCAGTTAATCTAGTCCCTGTTCTTTGTGGTTCTTCTTATAAAAACAAAGGTGTTCAATTGATGTTGGATGCAGTAGTTGACTACTTGCCAGCTCCAATTGACGTACCAGCAATTAAAGGTACTCTTCCAGAGAGTGACGAAGTAGTAGTTCGTGAATCCGATGACAATGGTCCGTTCTCTGCTCTTGCATTTAAGATCATGACTGACCCTTACGTTGGTAAACTTACTTTCTTCCGCGTATACTCTGGTACACTTGCTTCCGGTTCTTACTTGCTTAACTCTACTAAGGGTAAACGCGAGCGTATCGGACGTATCCTACAAATGCACGCTAACCACCGCGAAGAGATCCCTATGGTTCACTCCGGTGACATTGCAGCAGCTGTAGGTTTGAAGGATACTACAACTGGGGATACTTTGTGCGATGAGAAGTCGCCAGTTATCCTTGAGTCTATGGTATTCCCTGAGCCAGTTATTCACGTTGCTATCGAACCAAAATCTAAAGCAGACCAAGATAAGATGGGTATTGCCCTTTCTAAACTTTCTGAAGAGGATCCAACGTTCCGTACGCACACAGATGAAGAAACAGGACAAACCATCATCGGTGGTATGGGTGAGCTTCACCTTGATATCATCGTTGACCGTATGAGACGCGAATTCAAGGTAGAAGCTAACGTGGGTGCTCCACAAGTAGCTTACCGTGAAACATTCCGCGGAACTGCTAAAGTTGATGGTAAATTCGTACGTCAATCTGGTGGTCGTGGTCAATACGGTCACGTTGTGGTTGAGTTCTCTCCACTTGAGCCAGGTCAAGGCTTCATGTTTGAGAACAAGGTTGTCGGGGGTGCGATTCCTCGTGAATACATCCCAGCAGCTCAAGCAGGTATTGAAGAATCCATGAAAAATGGTGTTCTTGCAGGTTTCCCACTTGTTGACATTAAAGCTGTTCTTCTAGACGGTAGCTACCATGATGTAGACTCCTCTGAGATGGCGTTTAAAGTTGCAGGTTCCTTGGCACTTAAAGAAGCAGCTAAGAAATGTGGAGCTGTTCTTCTTGAGCCAGTTATGAAAGTAGAAGTTACTGTACCTGAAGACTACATGGGTGACGTAATGGGTGACATCAACTCTCGTCGTGGACGTATCGAAGGTATGGATGCTCGTGCAAATGCACAGGTTATCCGTGCAATGGTTCCACTTTCTGAGATGTTTGGTTACTCTACAGTATTACGCTCCCGTACACAAGGTCGCGGTCAGTACTCTATGCAAATCGACCACTACGAAGAAGTACCAAGAAATATTTCTGAGGAAATCATCAAGAAAACTAAAGGTGAATAATCAGCATTTATTTTTTGAGAATTTACTTCTAGTGTAGATTTCTCTCTTTATCTTCAAAGAAGAAAGGTTTACAATATTGTTTGGTTACTACCAATTTCATGTAAACCTTTCTCTCTATACTTATCATAAAAACCTTTAATCTTTAAGGAGGCATATATTCTCATGGCAAAAGCAAAATTTGAGCGGAATAAACCCCACGTTAACATTGGTACTATCGGTCACGTTGACCATGGTAAAACAACTCTAACAGCTGCTATCACTACTGTTCTTGCAGTAACTGGTGGAGCAACTGCTATGGATTACGGTAGCATCGACGCTGCTCCTGAAGAGCGCGAGCGCGGTATCACAATCAACACTGCACACGTTGAGTACGAAACAGCTACTCGTCACTATGCACACGTTGACTGCCCAGGCCATGCTGACTATGTTAAAAACATGATCACTGGTGCTGCACAAATGGACGGAGCGATCCTAGTAGTATCTGCTGCTGACGGTCCAATGCCACAAACTCGTGAGCACATCCTTCTTTCTAAACAAGTAGGTGTACCTTACATCGTAGTATTCATGAACAAATGCGACATGGTTGACGATGAAGAGTTGCTAGAACTAGTTGAAATGGAAATCCGTGACCTATTATCTCAATATGAGTTCCCAGGTGACGATACTCCAGTAATCAAAGGTTCTGCTAAAGAAGCTTTGGACAATCCAAATGGCGATTGGGCTAAGAAAATTCTTGAGTTGATGGAAGCTGTTGATTCTTACATCCCAACTCCAGAACGTGCTACTGACAAACCTTTCTTGATGCCTGTAGAGGACGTATTCACAATCACTGGTCGTGGTACAGTTGCTACTGGTCGCGTTGAGCGCGGTGTTATCAAAGTTGGTGACGCTATCGAAATCATCGGTCTTCAAGAAGAAACTCGCAACTCTACTGTAACAGGTGTTGAGATGTTCCGTAAGCTTCTTGATCAAGCTGAAGCAGGCGATAACATTGGTGCTCTTCTACGTGGTGTTGAGCGTAAAGACATCGAGCGTGGACAATGTCTAGCTAAACCAGGTTCTGTTAAACCTTACACTAAATTTAAATGTGAAGTTTACGTTCTATCTAAAGAAGAAGGTGGACGTCATACTCCATTCTTCGCTAACTACCGCCCTCAGTTCTACTTCCGTACAACTGACGTAACAGGTATCGTTCAATTGCCAGAAGGCGTTGAAATGATCATGCCTGGCGATAACACTGAGTTCACTGTTGAACTTATCGCTCCAGTTGCAATGGAACAAGGTACTCGTTTCGCGATTCGCGAAGGTGGCCGTACAGTAGGCGCTGGCGTAGTATCTACTATCGTTGAATAGTTTTTACTTGATATAAAAACCCGAGGATATTCTCCTCGGGTTTTTTGTATGCTAAGTAAGCAATTCTTTACAACCACGACTATAGTCAAATAATTATCTACCTGTTACAATACCATTCATACTTTTACTTGAGGAGTGGAACAGAAGTGGGAAAGAAAGATTCATACATCTATGTCATACTAACTTCCGTAGTATGTTTCTGGGGACTTAATGTAGTAATGGTGAAATACCTGTCTTTTTTTCCTCCAGTGGTCATTGCAGCAATTCGAATGCTGATCGCAGCAATCGTGTTAACACCAATTCTTTTTGTTAAGAAGAAAGAAAAATGTAAACTCTCAGTAAAACAATGGTTGTTTATAGTAGCAATCGGTTCCACATCAATTGCTTTGCATCAGATTCTTTTAGCTTGGGGACTTCAACATAGTACGGCTGGAAGCTCCTCATTAATCTTGGCATTAAATCCATTAGCCACTACCTTATTAGCAGCCTTGTTGTTGGGTGAAAAATTAAGTATTCGCAAAGGTATGGGCATTTTACTGGGTTTTACTGGTGTGATTATTGCAGTTACATCAAAAGGGGATGGACATATATCTTTTGGGTTGGGTGAAATTATTATTTTTGGTTCTATGCTCATGTATGTAGCAGGTGGATTGTTTGTAAGAGGAGCTAAGTCAACTGGCTTGCCTGTGTGGGAGCTGACTGCGTATTCTCAATGGATCGGTGCTATTATTTTAGCGGTCTTAAGTATAGGAATTTATCCCACATCTATTTTTCAGGAGATGAATACCAGTTGGTTTACCTGGTTTGTGATTTTTTGTTCAGGAGGTATTTCCAGTGGACTCGGCTCTTTAGGGTGGAATTATGGCATTCAAAAGATTGGAGCAAGTCAAACTTCCATCTTTTTGAATGGCATGCCAATAGCGAGTTTGCTTTTTGCTGCTTGGCTTATAAATGAGCCACTTACTTATTTAGCTATAGTCGCTTTATTATGTACGATTGCGGGAGTTTATCTTGGGTCTACTTCGCGTTCCGTAAAAATTCTTGTATGTAATAAAAGGAGAGAAGTTTAGGCAAAGTTTCATGTGTTAAAACTTTATATCATATAGAAGAAGGAACGCCTACGAAGACGTTCCTTCTTGTTGATTCCAATGATTGATCATATGATGTGCTGTTAAAGTAAGACGTTCAAAAATCTGAGACTTCATCGGTTCATCGATCTTAGTATGATCTAGAGCTTGTTCTATACAAAGAAGCCAAGCTCCTGCTCTTTTAGGAGTAATTTCAAAAGGCAGGTGGCGTGCTCGAAGCATCGGATGTCCATGCTTTTCAGAATAGAGAGAAGGTCCACCAAGAAATTGTGTAAGGAACAAATATTGCTTTGCTTTTACTTCTGTAAGATCCGCTGGAAAAATAGGAATTAAGTCTTCATGCTTGGCAACCAAATCATAGAAGTGATTTACTAGTTTCTTAAGGGTGGGAGCTCCTCCAATTTGGTCATAAAGGCTTCCAGTCTTTTCAATCACATGAAGGCTCCTTTCTATTGTATAATAGCAAAAGTCGTAACCCGCATAACTCTATTATACTTGTTTGATTAGAAAATCATAGGAATTACAAAAAAAACTTGCAATGCCTATATTTATTTAGTAAAATAGTGAATGTTGGTCATGGACTTGCGATGATGCGGGAGGTTGCTGACACACCCGGCTCCTTTGCCATTGCTGGGGTGCAGGATATTTTCGCGGAGAAATGTCCGTTATAATATGGGCGAAAAAGGAGGGACTACAATGGCAAAACAAAAGATTCGTATCCGATTGAAAGCATATGATCATAAGATTCTAGATCAATCAGCAGAAAAAATCGTAGAAACTGCGAAACGTTCCGGTGCAAATGTATCTGGTCCGATTCCACTTCCTACTGAGAAAGCTGTGTACACAATTCTTCGTGCGGTTCATAAGTATAAAGATTCTCGTGAGCAATTCGAAATGCGTACGCATAAGCGTCTAATTGATATCTTGAATCCAACACCACAAACGGTTGATGCACTAATGCGTTTGGATCTACCATCTGGTGTTGACATTGAGATTAAGCTTTAATCTCTACCTAGAGAATGACACGCTAGCTAGCGTTGTCTTGATGAGTACGGAAGTTAAAGGATTCTTCATATAGCTCCCCTGCTCGTCAGTAGGGACTTGATACAACAAAGGTCATTTTATGAAAATGTTAATGTAGGAGGTGGCACAAATGACCAAAGGAATCTTAGGAAGAAAACTTGGAATGACTCAAGTCTTCGCTCAAAATGGTACAGCGACTGCTGTAACTGTAATCCAAGCAGGTCCTTGCGTAGTTCTTCAAAAGAAGGATCAAGCAACTGATGGATATGAGGCGATTCAGATCGGTTTCGACGATAAGAAAGATCATCGTGCGAACAAACCTGAAAAAGGACATGCAGCTAAAGCTAACACTGCACCTAAGCGCTTCATCCGTGAAATCGACGGAATTAACCTCACAGAATATGAGGTAGGTCAAGAACTTAAAGCTGATATTTTTGCCGCAGGAGAGTTTGTAGACGTGTCCGGCGTGACAAAAGGTAAAGGTTTTGCAGGTTCTATCAAGCGCCACAACCACGCTCGTGGTCCAATGGCTCACGGTTCCCGTTACCATCGTGGACCAGGTTCCATGGGTTCTATCGCAGCTAACCGTGTATTCAAAGGTATGAAATTGCCTGGTCAAATGGGTGGCGAAAACGTAACAATCCAAAATCTTGAGGTTGTTAAAGTTGACACAGACCGTAACTTGATTCTTGTTAAAGGTTCCATACCTGGACCTAAAAACAGCTACGTAGTCGTGCGTACGGCTGTCAAGAAATAAGGAAAGGAGGAACTGACATGCCAAAAGTAGCTCTTTATAACCAAACAGGTGCGCAAGTAGGCGACATCGAATTGGCTGAAGCTGTATTCGGTATCGAACCAAACAACGCTGTACTGTTTGATGCAATCGTTATGCAACAAGCTTCTCAACGCCAAGGTACTCACGATGTAAAAAATCGTTCTGAAGTACGTGGTGGTGGACGCAAACCATGGCGTCAAAAAGGTACTGGTCGTGCACGCCAAGGATCTATTCGCTCTCCTCAATGGAAAGGCGGCGGCGTAGTATTCGGACCTACACCTCGTAAATACGGATATAAGCTAAACCGTAAAGTTCGTCGTTTGGCTCTTAAATCCGCTTTATCTACAAAAGTACAAAACAATGAATTGTTAGTACTAGATGCTTTGACTATGTCTGCTCCTAAAACTAAGGATTTTGCTGGTATTCTTTCTAGCTTGAAAGTTGACCGTAAAGTTCTAATCGTAACAGCAGACTATGATCAAAACATCGCTCTTTCTTCTCGCAACATCCCAGGTGCTAAGTGCATTGATGCTGCTGGCGTTAACGTTCTTGACCTAGTTGCACATGATAAAGTAATCGTGACTAAAGAAGCGGTTGCTAAAGTAGAGGAGGTGCTCGCATAATGAAGAGCCTTCACGATGTTATCAAGCGCCCTATCATTACTGAGCGCACCACCGATATGATGGCTGATAAGAAGTACGTTTTCGAAGTACCGATGAAAGCCAACAAAACGGAAATCAAACAAGCTATTGAGAAAGTTTTCGGCGTAAAAGTTGAAGCAGTTAACACAATTCGCGTTGCTGCAAAACCTAAACGCTATGGTAAATATGCTGGATACACTTCTGAGTGGAAAAAAGCAATCGTTAAATTGACTGCTGATAGCAAAGAGCTAGAATTCTACGAAGGTATCTAAGTTCGACGACTTTCTATAAGGAGGGAATAAGGAATGGGTATCAAGAAGTTTAAACCGACTTCTCCGAGTCGTCGCCAAATGACGGTTTCTACCTTCGAAGAGATCACAACCTCCACTCCGGAGAAATCTCTTCTACAACCGCTTAACAAAAAAGCTGGACGTAACAACCAAGGTAAGATTACTGTTCGTCATCAAGGTGGCGGCCATAAGCGTAAATATCGTGTTATCGATTTCAAACGTAACAAAGATGGTATCGTAGGTCGCGTAGCTACTATCGAATACGATCCAAACCGTTCTGCAAACATCGCGTTAATCAACTACGCTGATGGTGAAAAGCGTTACATCATCGCTCCACATGGTTTGAAAGTTGGAGATGAGATTGTATCTGGCGCAGATGCAGACATCAAAACAGGTAACTGCTTACCACTTGTAAACATTCCTGTTGGTACAACAATTCACAACATCGAGTTGAAACCAGGTAAAGGTGCTCAGTTGGTACGTGCAGCTGGTACATCTGCTCAATTGCTAGGTCGCGATGGTGAATTCGTAATCGTACGTCTAGGTTCTGGTGAAACTCGTCGTATCCACAACGTGTGCCGTGCTACAATCGGTCAAGTTGGTAACTTGGATCATGAGTTGATCAACATCGGTAAAGCTGGTCGTAAGCGTTGGTTGGGCGTACGTCCTACTGTTCGCGGTAGCGTAATGAACCCTAACGATCACCCACACGGTGGTGGTGAAGGTCGCGCTCCTATCGGTCGTAAAGCACCAGTTACTCCTTGGGGTAAACCTGCATTGGGTCTTAAGACTCGTAAGAAGAAAAACAAGAACGATAAATACATTATCCGTCGCCGTAAGAAGTAAGATCGGATAATACAATAAACCGAACGCCTTTGGCGAAGGGAGGTTTCTGAACTATGGGTCGTAGCTTGAAGAAAGGTCCTTTCGTGGACGACCACTTGATGAAAAAGGTTGATGCTTTGAACGAGAAAAGCGAGAAGAAAGTTGTTAAAACTTGGTCACGCCGTTCTACAATCTTCCCTGATTTTATCGGTCATACATTCGCTGTATACGATGGTCGTAAACATGTTCCTGTATACGTGACTGAAGATATGGTCGGACACAAATTAGGTGAATTCGCACCTACTCGTACCTTCAGGGGTCACGTCGACAACGACAAAAAATCCAAGAAGCGCTAATTATTCTCTTCATAGAGGGGAGGTACAATCATGGAATCCAAAGCAGTTGCTCGTAATATTCGAATCGCGCCTCGTAAAGTGCGTCTAGTTATCGATCTAATCAGAGGCAAGAAAATTGGAGAAGCTCTAGGTATTTTGAAACACACTCCTAAAGCAGGTTCTCCAGTAGTAGAGAAGCTTTTAAACTCTGCGATTGCTAATGCTGAGCATAACTACAACATGGATATTGAAAACCTTGTTGTTGGTCAAATTTTCGTTGATCAAGGTCCTACCTTGAAACGATTCCGTCCACGTGCAATGGGTCGTGCTAGCCGTATTCATAAGCGTACGAGCCACATTACAGTGGTACTAAACGAAAAATAAGGAGGGAAATTGAGTGGGACAAAAGGTAAGTCCGGTCGGTCTGCGAGTTGGCGTAATTCGTGACTGGGAATCCAGATGGTATGCTGATAAGGACTTCGCAACTTTGTTGCATGAAGACCTTCACATTCGTAAATACATCAAAGGTCGTCTTAAAGACGCTGCTGTATCTACTGTTGAAATCGAACGCGCTGCAAATCGCGTAAACGTAACAATTCACACTGCTAAGCCTGGTATGGTTATCGGTAAAGGTGGATCTGAAGTTGAAACACTTCGTAAAGCTCTTTCCCAACTTACTAGCAAGCGTGTTCACATCAATATCAACGAGATCAAGAAACCTGATCTTGACGCTACTCTTGTAGCTGAAAACATTGCTCGTCAATTGGAAAACCGTATTTCTTTCCGTCGTGCACAAAAGCAAACAATCACTCGTTCTTTGCGTGCAGGTGCGAAAGGTATCAAAACACTTGTTAGTGGTCGTCTAGGTGGAGCTGATATCGCGCGTTCTGAAGGTTACAGCGAAGGTACTGTACCTCTTCATACATTGCGTGCTGACATCGACTATGGTACAGCTGAAGCTCACACTACTTATGGCCGCATCGGTGTAAAAGTATGGATCTACCGTGGTGAAGTTCTTCCTACTAAGAAGAACGTTGCACGAGTGGAAGGAGGCAAGTAAACATGTTGATGCCTAAACGCGTGAAGCATCGTAAACAACATCGTCCGAAGTTGTCCGGTAACGCTAAAGGCGGTACAACTGTTGCTTTCGGTGAATATGGCCTCCAAGCTCTTGAACCAGCTTGGGTAACGAATCGTCAAATCGAGGCAGCACGTATTGCGATGACACGTTATATCCGTCGTGGCGGTAAAGTTTGGATTAAAGTTTTCCCAGACAGACCGATTACACAAAAACCTCTAGAAGTCCGCATGGGTTCTGGTAAAGGTTCCGTTGAAAAATGGGTTGCTGTAGTTAAACCAGGTAAAGTTATGTTTGAACTTGCTGGTGTATCTGAAGAAGTAGCGCGTGAAGCTATGCGTCTTGCTATGCACAAACTACCTGTAAAGTGTAAGTTTGTTAAGCGCGAAGAAGTGGGTGGTGACGCACATGAAGGCTAATGAATACCGCAATCTAACCACTGCCGAGATCGAACAAAACGTTTCTTCTTTGAAAGAAGAATTGTTCAACCTTCGTTTTCAATTAGCTACTGGCCAATTGGAAAACACGGCTCGTATTAAGCAAGTGCGTAAGGATATCGCATGCGCGAAAACTATCCTACGCCAACGTGAATTAGGAATCGGCTAATATAAGGAAGGAGGTTCCAACGATGACCGCACAACGCAATTTGCGTAGAACGCTGGTAGGTCGTGTAGTATCAGACAAAATGGACAAAACCATTGTTGTTCTGGTTGAAACCTACAAAAAACATACGTTGTATGGTAAGCGTGTGAAGTACTCTAAAAAGTTCAAAGCACACGATGAAAACAATACAGCTAAAATCGGTGATATCGTAGAAATTATGGAAACTCGTCCGCTTTCTAAGGACAAGAGATTCCGTCTTGTAAAAGTAGTACAAGAAGCTGTCATTGTATAAGATAGCTTAATATATGATAGACTCGGATAAAACATCACATCCGAAGGGAGTGACTCAGAATGATCCAAACTCAATCCAGACTAGCAGTTGCTGACAACTCTGGTGCTAAAGAATTAATGTGCATTAAGGTTCTTGGTGGATCTGGCCGCAAGACAGCTAATGTAGGCGACATTATCGTTTGCTCTGTCAAAGCTGCTACACCCGGAGGAGTTGTCAAGAAAGGTCAAGTAGTTAAGGCTGTTATCGTTCGTACAGTTAGTGGCGTACGTCGTAACGATGGTTCTTACATCCGCTTCGACCAGAATGCAGCGGTAGTTATCAAAGATGATAACTCTCCACGTGGTACACGTATCTTTGGACCGGTTGCTCGTGAGCTTCGTGAAAAAGACTTCATGAAGATCATCTCTCTGGCTCCTGAGGTTATCTAAATTAACGTAACAAATCTGTATTTTGTTCGATAGGAGGTGCACCCAGCGATGCACGTAAAAAAAGGCGATATGGTTATCGTTACTGCGGGCAAAGACAAAGGTAAAAAAGGTCAAGTATTGGCTGCTTTACCTAAAAAAGACCGTGTATTGGTAGAAGGTATTAATCTTGTGAAGAAGCATGCTCGTCCTTCTCAAGCGAATCCACAAGGCGGAATCGTAACACAAGAAGCTGCCATTCACGTTTCTAATGTCTCTCTAATTGACCCTAAATCAGGAAAACCTACCCGCGTAGGTTACCAAGTATTAGAGAACGGTAAAAAAGTTCGGGTTGCGAAAAAATCTGGCGAAGTAATCGATAAGTAGTCAGGTCGGAAAGGAGGTTGTCTTAAATGGCAGCAAGATTGAAAGATAAGTACTTGCAGGAAATCGTTCCTAGCTTGATGACTAAGTTTAACTATAAAACTGTCATGCAAGTTCCTAAAGTAGAGAAAATCGTTATCAACATTGGTGTTGGTGAAGCAGTTGCTAACGCAAAAGCTATCGATACAGCCATTGAAGATTTACAATTAATCGCTGGTCAAAAGCCAATTGTTACTCGTGCGAAGAAGTCTATCGCTGGTTTCAAATTGCGTGAAGGTATGCCGATCGGTGCGAAGGTAACACTTCGTGGTGAGCGTATGTACCAATTCCTCGATAAATTGATGAACGTATCTCTACCACGTGTTCGTGACTTCCGTGGTATTTCATCCAAAGCTTTTGACGGTCGTGGAAACTATACTCTTGGTCTTAAAGAACAATTGATTTTTCCAGAGATCGAATACGATAAAATTGATAAGGTTCGCGGTATGGATATCGTAGTTGTAACATCTGCGAAAACTGATGAAGAAGCTCGTGAACTTCTGACTCAGATGGGTATGCCATTCCGTAAATAAACCCTATCGTAAGGAGGGACAATTGTGGCAAAGAAATCTATGATCGTGAAGCAACAGCGTGATCCAAAGTTTAAAGTTCGTGCGTATACTCGTTGCGAACGTTGCGGTCGTCCGCACTCTGTGCTTCGCAAATTTAAACTGTGCCGTATTTGCTTCCGTGAATTGGCTTACAAAGGCCAAATTCCAGGTGTAAAGAAAGCCAGCTGGTAATATAGACGGGAAGGAGGTTTTTCTCTCATGGTAATGACTGATCCAGTTGCTGATATGCTAACTCGCGTCCGCAATGCGAACATGGTTCGCCACGAGAAAGTTGAAATTCCTGCATCTAACTTGAAGAAGGAAATTGCTCGTCTTTTGAAAGAAGAGGGCTTTATCCGTGATGCAGAATTTATCGAAGACAACAAGCAAGGAATCATTCGTTTGTTCCTTAAATACGGGGTTAACAACGAACGTGTTATCACTGGCCTGAAACGTATCAGTAAGCCAGGACACCGTGTTTATGCAAACAACAATGAAATTCCTCGTGTATTAGGCGGACTAGGTGTCGCTTTGATCTCTACTTCCAAAGGTGTTATGACTGACAAACAAGCTCGTCAAGCACATGTTGGTGGAGAAGTACTAGCTTATATTTGGTAATCTTAGATTTACGCACAGGAGGTGCAAGTCATGTCGCGTGTCGGTAAAAAACCGATTACGGTTCCTGCAGGCGTTACTTTAACTCTGAACGGTACAGAGTTGACAGTAAAGGGCCCTAAGGGTACTCTCGTTCGTAACTTTCATCCGGACATCAAAATCAACATTACTGAATCTGAAGTAATCGTTGAACGTCCGTCTGACAATAAACTTCATCGTTCTCTCCATGGTACTACTCGTGCCTTGGTTTCGAACATGGTTGTAGGTGTATCTGAAGGCTTCACTCGTACACTTGAACTAGTAGGTGTAGGTTATCGTGGAGCTAAGTCTGCTAACGGTGTAACTCTTTCTCTAGGTTTCTCTCACCCAGTTGAGGTAACTCCTGAACAAGGAATCGAATTAGAACTAACTAACCAAACAACATTAGTTGTTAAAGGTATCGATAAAGAGCGTGTAGGCCAAGTGGCTGCTGAAATTCGTTCTCTACGTAAACCTGAGCCATACAAAGGTAAAGGTATTCGTTACAGCAACGAAGTTGTTCGTCGTAAAGAAGGTAAAAAAGGTAAATAAGCCGCATAGTTTCATCAGAAAGGAGGCCGCTTAATGTTTACGAAAAACGATAAAAACAAAGCACGGAAAAAACGTCAACTGCGTATTCGTAAGCGTGTAATGGGTTCTGCTGCTCGTCCACGTTTGAACGTTTTCCGTTCTTCTAAGCATATCTATGCTCAGTTAATCGATGATGTAGCAGGTACAACTCTTGCATCTGCATCTTCACTTGATAAAGAGCTTAACTTAAATAACGGTTCTAATACTGAAGCAGCAACTGCTGTTGGTAACTTGATCGCAGCACGCGCTCAAGAAAAAGGTCTCACTGAAATCGTCTTTGACCGTGGTGGTTACTTGTACCATGGACGTGTTAAAGCACTAGCTGATGCAGCACGTGAAGCTGGTCTGCAATTCTAAGAGACAATAAGATATAAGGAGGGAAAAGAATGCGTATCGACGCTAGCAAATTAGAGCTAGAAGAAAGAGTCGTCGCTGTTAACCGCGTAGCAAAAGTGGTTAAAGGTGGTCGTCGCTTCAGCTTTAGCGCACTAGTAGTAGTAGGCGACAAGAACGGCCATGTTGGCTCTGGTATGGGTAAAGCCCAAGAAGTACCGGACGCTATTCGTAAAGCAATTGATGACGCGAAGAAAAACATGATTCGCGTACCTTTAAAAGGAACTACCATCCCTCACCAAGTTTTGTGCCATTTCGGTTCTGGCCGTGTATTGATCAAGCCAGCTTCTGAAGGTACAGGAGTTATTGCGGGTGGACCAGTTCGTGCGGTACTTGAACTTGCAGGTGTAGGTGACGTGTTGAGTAAGTCTTTGGGTTCTAACAACCCAATCAACATGGTTAGCGCTACTCTTGAAGGCCTTAGCCGTCTGAAAACTGCTGAAGACGTAGCTAAACTTCGCGGAAAAACTGTCGCAGAACTTTTAGGATAGAAGGAGGGAAAGGGACATGGCGAAATCATTACAAATCACGCTAAAACGTAGCCTAATCGGTCGTCCGGCTGACCAGAAGGAAACGGTGAAAGCCCTTGGCCTTCGCAAAATCCGTCAAACAGTAGAAAAAGAAGACAACGTAGCAATGCGTGGTATGATTTTCAAAGTTAAACATCTTGTAGATGTAAAGGAAATCGGAGAATAAGCTACAGATTGATAGTGAGGAGGTGCAACCTATGAAATTGCATGAACTTAAACCAGCAGAAGGATCCCGTCATGAACGTAAACGTCTAGGACGTGGTATCGGTAGTGGAACTGGTAAAACAGCTGGTAAAGGTCACAAAGGTCAAAATGCTCGTTCTGGTGGTGGCGTACGCCCAGGATTTGAGGGTGGTCAAAACCCATTATTCCGTCGTTTACCTAAACGTGGCTTCCACAACATCAACCGCAAGGAGTTTGCAATCGTATCTCTAGATGCGTTGAATCGCTTTGCTGAAGGTACAGTGGTTACACCTGAGTTGCTTAAAGAAACAGGAGTTATCAGTGCTCTTCGTGATGGAGTGAAGGTTTTGGCTAACGGTGAATTAACAGTGAAGCTTACAGTAAAAGCTCACAAATTCTCTGGTGCTGCTGCTGAAAAGATTGCTCAAGTCGGTGGAACCACTGAGGTGATCTAATGTTAGGATCTTTTTCTAACATCTTTAAGATAGGCGACCTGCGTCGAAAGGTGTTTTTCACTCTTTTGATGCTTGTCGTCTTCCGAATTGGAACCCACGTTCCTGTGCCTAACATCAATGTTGATTTACTTCAAGGTAATACCAACAATTTTGTTGGTCTTCTGGATACATTCTCTGGTGGTGCATTGAAAAAATTCTCTATCTTCGCGATGGGTATTATGCCATACATCACTGCTTCGATCATTATGCAGCTTCTTTCCATGGATGTGGTTCCGAAGTTTACGCAATGGTCGAAGGAAGGAGAAGTGGGACGTCGCAAAATTGCGCAGGTAACACGCTACGGTACGATTGTTCTTGGATTTATCCAATCACTTGGTATGACCTATGGTTTTAACCGAATGATGAACGGATTAGTTACTGACACATCTTGGAGCAGCTTTTTGTTAATTGCTTTGACTCTAACAGCAGGGACTGCTTTTTTGCTGTGGTTAGGTGAGCAAATTACCGAAAAGGGCATTGGTAATGGTATTTCCATTATCATCATGGCGGGTATCGTCGCCAATATACCTGGTGGGATTCATACAATCTATGAGATGCAGTTTAATAATCCCAACTCGCAAGTTTTCTTTGGAGTTATTAAAATCTTACTGATTCTACTAGCGATTCTATTGCTGGTTGTAGGAATTATCTACATGCAACAAGGCTTGCGTAAGATTCCTGTACAGTATGCGAAACGTGTTGTAGGACGTAAGATGTTTGGTGGACAGTCTTCTCATATTCCACTAAAAGTCAACTCAGCAGGGGTTATTCCGGTAATCTTCGCTGTGTCGCTAGTAGTGTTCCCGTCAACAATCGCTAGTTTCTGGGTAAAACCGACTGGTGAAGGAATTGCTAACTGGATTTATAACAACTTCCAGGTTAGTTCTCCGCTTGGCATGACGCTTTACGCGGTGTTAATCATTGGCTTTACGTTCTTCTATACATTTGTTCAGATGAATCCTGCTCAAATGGCAGAAAATATGAGAAAGAATGGCGGTTACATTCCTGGAATTCGCCCTGGTACTAACACCGAGGTATATATTACTCGTACATTAACTCGCCTAACGTTCGCCGGTGCTATATTCCTGACTATCATCTCGCTATTGCCTTTCGCATTTAGTAAGATGTTTGGATTGCCTAACTCGATTTATATCGGTGGTACATCCATCTTGATTATGATTGGGGTTGTTCTCGACACCATGAAACAAATCGAGAGCCAGCTTATACAGCGTCATTACAAAGGCTTCATTAAATAACGAGTATAATAATCACCTCTGAACCTCCTAATGGGAGAGGATCTGGTGCAGAAAGAGTTCTTTAAGGAATTCCTTAAGATATCTTTCGTAAGTGGACGGGGGATGGACATGAATATAATTTTGATGGGTCTTCCTGGAGCTGGTAAAGGCACACAGGCAGAACGTATCGTAGAAACCTTTAACATCCCGCACATCTCTACCGGAGATATGTTCCGGGCTGCTATTAAGAACCAAACTCCTCTAGGAATGGAAGCAAAGTCCTATATGGATAAAGGTAACTTAGTACCAGATGAGATTACGATCGGCATTGTGCGGGAACGTTTAAGTAAAGATGATTGTGCAAAAGGATTTCTTCTCGATGGTTTTCCGCGCACAGTTCCCCAAGCTGAAGCATTAAGCTCCATGCTAAAAGAACTGGGACGTGAACTTGACCACGTGATTAACATCGAGGTTCGCCGCGAGTTGTTAATTGAACGTCTTACTGGTCGCTGGATCTGCCCAACTTGCGCTGCGAGCTACCACACAGTGTTTAACCCACCTCAAGTGGATGGAATCTGTGATAAAGATGGCAGCAAGCTATTCCAACGAGATGATGACAAAGCAGAAGTAGTAACACAACGTTTAGATGTTAATATTTCTCAGGCTAATCTTTTGGTTGATTACTACTCCAAAGAGGGTATCTTGCGTACAATCAATGGGGAACAAGATATCAACAAGGTGTTTGAAAATATTGCCGCGTTATTGCGAGGGTAAGCGATAATGATTAATATAAAGTCAAAAGCTGAACTTGAGATTATGAGGGAAGCTGGCCGAATTGTCGCTTTAACTCACCAACAGCTGGCAAACTTCATAAAGCCGGGTGTTACTACAAAGGAACTTGATGAGCTGGCCGAAACTTTTATTCGCAGTCATAATGCGATTCCGTCGTTTAAGGGCTACGGTGGGTTTACAGGCAGTATCTGTGCCTCAGTCAATGAGGAACTCGTACATGGAATTCCAGGAAAACGGACATTGCAAGAAGGGGATATCATCAGCATAGACATTGGTGCTAAGTTCCAGGGTTATCATGGTGACTCAGCCTGGACCTATGCTGTTGGTAACATCTCTTTGTATGATCAGCGCCTGATGCAAGTCACAGAAGAGTCCTTATATAAAGGTCTGGCGAAAGCAATTCCTGATGGACGCCTTTCTGATATCTCTCATGAGATTCAACTACATGCGGAAGCTGCTGGTTATTCAATTGTCCGCGAGTACGTGGGACATGGAATCGGTCAAAGTTTGCATGAAGATCCACAAATTCCTAATTATGGTTCTCCTAACAGAGGGCCAAGATTAAAGCCAGGAATGGTTTTAGCAATCGAGCCGATGGTGAATGCTGGCGAACGTTATGTCCGCACATTGGAGGACAATTGGACGGTCGTAACAGTGGATGGGAAAAAGTGTGCGCACTATGAACACACCATCGCGATTACGGAAGATGGCTATGAGATCTTGACTAGACCCTAAACGAAGGTGAACTGGAAGATTGTCGTTCAACGTGTTGACGATAAGTTTGTTCAAGTAGCCGAGAAGTTTCTCGAGGCATTATGATGATGCCAAACTCATGGTCTGACTGTATAAACAGTTGAAAGGAGACTAGCCAATGGCCAAAGACGACGTAATTGAAGTAGAAGGTACCGTCATCGAACCATTGCCAAATGCAATGTTCCGTGTTGAACTGGAAAATGGACATAAAGTATTGGCACACGTATCTGGAAAAATTCGAATGCACTTCATTCGTATTCTTCCTGGAGACAAGGTAACTGTCGAACTATCGCCTTACGATTTAACTCGCGGGCGTATTACGTACCGTTACAAATAATTTTAACCCCTAGAAAAGGGAGGCAAGAACCATGAAAGTAAGACCGTCGGTTAAACCGATTTGCGAAAAATGTAAAGTTATCCGTCGCAAAGGTAACGTTATGGTTATTTGTGAAAATCCAAAACATAAGCAAAAACAAGGATAAACTCAAGGAGGTGCTTTAGAAGAATGGCACGTATTGCAGGCGTCGACTTGCCTCGTGAAAAACGAGTGGAAATCGCACTTACCTATATCTTCGGTATCGGTCGCTCTACTTCCCAACGCATTCTTGCGGAAGCTGGCGTAGATGCTAATGCTCGTGTTCGTGATTTGACTGAAGATGAAGTTAACAAACTTCGTGAATTCATCGACAAGAACATCAAAGTTGAGGGGGATCTTCGTCGTGAAATCTCTCTTAACATCAAACGCTTGATGGAAATTGGTTGCTTCCGTGGTATCCGCCATCGTCGTGGATTACCAGTTCGTGGTCAACGTTCTAAAACAAATGCTCGTACACGTAAAGGTCCTCGTCGTACAGTAGCGAACAAGAAGAAGTAAAGGAGGGTAAATTAACATGGCTAAAAGAAAACAAGTTGCGACTCGTACACGTCGTCGCGATCGTAAAAACGTTGAAGTTGGCGTAGCACATATCCGTTCTACTTTCAACAACACTATCGTTACGATCACAGACCCTCATGGCAACGCAATCTCTTGGTCCAGTGCTGGTGCCCTCGGCTTCAGAGGTTCCCGTAAGAGCACTCCATTCGCAGCTCAAATGGCTGCTGAAACTGCAGCAAAAACTGCAATGGATCATGGAATGCGTTCTTTGGAAGTACTAGTTAAAGGTCCTGGTGCTGGTCGTGAGGCTGCTATCCGTTCATTGCAAGCTGCTGGTTTGGAAGTTAACATGATTAAAGATGTTACCCCAATCCCACACAACGGCTGCCGTCCACCAAAACGTCGCCGCGTGTAGTCGGGTTTATAAAGCTCAGAACTTGTCCATAATAGAATGGTAGATTCTGCTTTTTTGGCTTGACATGCATGCAAACGGTAAACCGCCGAAAGAAATTCCTGAGTGGGTCCCTAGGCCCACCCTTGAATTTCGACGTTTTGAAGGAGGGTTTGTTAAGAATGATAGAAATAGAAAAACCTAGAATTGAGGTTGTGGAGTTAGACGACGATAACTTGTACGGCAAATTCGTCGTTGAGCCCCTTGAGCGTGGTTACGGTACAACCCTTGGCAATTCACTTAGACGGATTCTACTGTCTTCTTTGCCAGGTGCGGCGGTTACTTCTGTTCAAATTGACGGTGTACTACACGAATTCTCGACTGTTGATGGAGTCGTGGAGGACGTAACTGAAATCATCCTCAACATCAAGGGTCTTGCGCTTAAGATCCATTCTGATGAAGAAAAAATCCTTGAGATTGATGCAGAAGGCGAAGGCGTTGTGAAAGCAGGAGATATTCGTGCTGATAGTGATGTGGAGATTTTAAACCCTGATCTGCATATCGCAACGTTAGCAAATGGCGGTCGTCTGCATATTCGCATGACAGCAGGACGCGGTCGTGGGTATGTTCAAGCAGATGGCAATAAATCTGAGGATCAACCAATTGGGGTTATTCCAATTGATTCCATTTACACTCCAATCAAACGTGTTAACTATCAAGTTGAGAATACCCGTGTTGGGCAAATGACTAACTATGATAAATTAACATTGGAAGTTTGGACAAATGGAAGCATCCGCCCTGAGGAAGCTGTTAGCCTTGGAGCCAAAATCATGACGGAACATCTTAACTTGTTCGTTGGTTTGACTGACGAAGCCAAAGATGCTGAAATCATGGTCGAAAAAGAAGAAGATAAGAAAGAAAAAGTCTTGGAGATGACTATCGAAGAGCTTGATCTTTCTGTTCGTTCTTACAACTGCTTGAAACGCGCTGGTATCAACACGGTTCAAGAGTTAACTCAGAAGTCTGAAGAAGATATGATGAAAGTTCGTAACTTGGGACGTAAATCTTTAGAAGAAGTTCAAGAAAAACTTCAAGAACTTGGTCTAGGTCTACGTAACGATGACTAAGAGCTTTTAGCATAGTTATCTATACAGATGTTACTATCCACTCCTTGTCTTGGGAGAGGGTCAAATCTGGTGTGAAATGCTGATGCAATATAAGTCACAACACACCAGAAAGAAGGAGGTTAGAACATGGCATACCGTAAACTGGGACGTCGTAGTGCGGCTCGTAAAGCTCTGTTCCGCGATTTGGTAACAGATCTTATCATCAATGAGCGCATCGAAACGACTGAAATGAAAGCGAAAGAACTACGTTCTATCGCTGATAAAATGGTCACTCTTGCAAAACGCGGTGATCTTCATGCACGTCGTCAAGTAGCTGCTTTCGTTCGTAACGAAATCGCTACTGAGGAAGGCAAAACAGCTGTTCAAAAACTTTTCGATGATATCGCACCACGTTTCGCTGAGCGTAATGGTGGATACACTCGTATCCTTAAAATTGGTCCTCGCCGTGGCGATGCTGCACCAATGGCTTATATCGAATTAGTTGAATAGTAACTGGTTGCTAGAGAAAGGGTGAGGACAGGGTCTGGTTTTGCCGGGTTCTGATTCAACCCTTTTTTCTTTTATCCAGATATAGTTCCAAAAACATCTTGTATTATTGCCTGTGACGAGGGATGTGAGGACTTTGAAAGAACAATCTAACATGATTCAGGCTAGTAGGCTTACCTTTCAATATCACTCGGAGCAATTTGAAGCATCCCCCGTGGTAAAAGGTATAGACTTTTCTATTCAGGAAGGTTCTTTTGTTTCAATTATTGGACACAATGGCTCTGGCAAATCGACGTTAGCAAAGCTTATGAACGCTTTGTTGGTACCGACTGCAGGGGTACTGACGGTCACTGGATTTTCTACTGACGATGAGGAACGATTATGGGACATCAGACAGCAGGTAGGTATGGTGTTTCAGAATCCAGATAATCAAATCGTTGGTACGATCGTCGAGGATGACGTAGCCTTTGGGCTTGAGAATCTTGGAATTGAAGCAACTGAGATGCGTAAACGTATTGACGAATCCTTAGAGTCGGTGAAGATGACAGCCTACCTGAAAAGCCAGCCTCAACGGTTATCTGGTGGGCAGAAGCAGCGTGTAGCGATTGCTGGAATTCTGGCAATGCGCCCCTCCATTATTATTTTGGATGAAGCCACTGCTATGCTTGACCCACAAGGAAGAAAAGAAGTTATTCAATTAGTTCATAAACTGAACCGAGAAGAAGGACTCACAATCGTTAACATTACGCATTTTCCTGAAGAGACGTTAGAGTCTGATCGTATTATTGTGATGGATCAGGGGAAGATTTATGCAGATGGTACTCCTGTTGAAGTGTATGCTGACGTAGAGGGTCTGAAGGCTATTGGTCTGGATGTTCCCTTTGCAGGAAGACTTCGTCACACTTTAGGGCAACAAGGTATAAAACTTCAGACTGTACTGGATCAAGAGGAGTTGGTTGACGAATTATGCAAATATCTTTTGAAAATGTGACCTATTTGTATGGAAAAGGGACTCCGTTTGAAAAAGAGGCACTTTCGCACATCTCCTTTACTATCCCATCGGGTTCGTTTGTAGGTATTATTGGTCAAACTGGTTCCGGAAAGTCGACTTTGATTCAGCATCTAAATGGTTTAATTAAGCCATCAGAGGGTACTGTACGGGTCGGGGAGATGGTTGTTACTCCTACAACGAAAAAAACGCGTATTTTGCGCCGTCAGGTGGGCCTCGTGTTCCAATATCCGGAACATCAACTTTTTGAAGAAACTGTACTTAAAGATGTGATGTACGGTCCATTAAATTATGAATTACCCGAACAAATGGCTTATCAAAGGGCAAAAGAATCGCTTGAAATCGTGGGGCTTTCCTTCGATGAGGTTAAAGATCGCTCTCCTTTCCATTTAAGTGGGGGACAGATGCGCCGAGTTGCAATTGCAGGGGTATTGGCAATGCAACCGAAAGTGCTTGTTCTAGATGAGCCGACCGCAGGACTAGATCCTGCTGGAAGGAAAGCCATCTTAGAAGGAATATTTCAGATTCATCGGGAACAAATGCTCACTACTTTACTGGTTACCCACAGTATGGAAGAAGCTGCTCGATATGCTGATTATCTTCTAGTATTGGCTAAAGGGAAGATTGCTATGGAGGGTACACCTGCAGACATTTTTAAAGAGCAAGCTGCTTTGCAAGATTTGGCTTTAGATGTACCTGAAACAGTCTCTTTTCTTCATCGATTAAATGAAAAGCTTCCTCACAATAAGCGATTGCCGCTCTCTTTATACAAAGAAGAGGATCTATCCTCCTA
Source organism: Brevibacillus sp. JB24b (assembly GCF_051713385.1). Classification (NCBI taxonomy): domain Bacteria; kingdom Bacillati; phylum Bacillota; class Bacilli; order Caryophanales; family Paenibacillaceae; genus Brevibacillus; species Brevibacillus sp. JB24b. The sequence goes on from NZ_JBNVQV010000001.1 coordinate 207,822, forward strand.
TCTGCTTGATCTACTCAAACGGGGTAGGGAGGATGTTCTATGAGCATGCTACAAAATTTTGCTATTGGCCAGTATATACCCAGTGATTCCTTTGTCCACCGTCTAGATCCGAGAAGTAAATTTTTATTTATTATCGTGTTTGCTATGGTTGTTTTTATGGCGAATAAGGCAGAAATCTATGGATTCTTAGTAGCTATTCTCTTGTTATGCTTGTTTATGTCTAAACTTTCGCTTTCCTATATCTTTCGTGGTTTAAAACCAGTCTGGTTCCTGCTAGTGCTTACCGTCATTTTGCAGATCTTGCTTACCAAAGGGGGGCAGGTGTATGTAAAGTGGGGGTGGTTCAGCATAGAAGAGGAAGGTGTGCGTCAGGCCTTGTTTGTTTCGATGCGATTAGGTTTATTGGTTGTAATCAGCTCATTGTTGACTTTAACCACTTCACCTATTGATCTTACTGATGGGGTGGAACGAATGTTTGGCCCATTAAAAAAATGGGGTCTTCCTGTTCATGAAATGGCGCTCATGCTTTCTATTGCGATTCGGTTTATCCCGACGCTGTTGGAAGAGACGGACAAGATTATGAAAGCACAGATGGCTAGAGGTGCTAATTTTGATAGTGGAACACTGTTGAGCCGGGCAAAGGCCATGGTTGCTATTGTGATTCCGCTGTTTATTAGTGCATTTCGTCGAGCTGAAGATTTAGCATTAGCAATGGAGGCAAGAGGATACCGTGGGGATATTGGACGTACAAAATTACGTCAACTGCGTTTTAGTTATCGAGACGGCATCCTATTGTTATTTATGCTGGTTCTGGTGGTAGTTGTAGGATGGTGGAGAACATGAAACGATTAAAAGGTATTGTTGCCTATGATGGAATTGATTATAGTGGGTTTCAAGTTCAACCTGGACAAATGACCATTCAAGGGGAGATTGAGGCAGCAATTATGCGCATTACTGGCGAGACTATTCAGATTCACGGGTCTGGTCGTACAGATGCGGGTGTTCATGCCAAAGGTCAAACATTTCACTTTGATACAAAATCAACTATCCCTTTAGAAAAATGGTGTTGGATTCTTAATAATCAGCTACCTAACTCGATTGTCATACAATCAATAGAGGAGGTAGATCCGTCCTTTCATGCTCGATTTGACGTCAGAGAGAAGGAATACCGATATTGTATTAACAATGCTCAGGTGCCAGACATCTTTCGTCACCGCTATGCTTGGCATGTTCGCTATCCGCTAGATGTGGAAGCGATGAGACAAGCTGCCACCCATTTGATAGGGACGCATAACTTTACTTCTTTTTGCTCTACAAAGACGCATGTGGAGAATAAGGTGCGTACCATTTATGACGTGAAAATTGAACAAGAAGGAACTCTTCTTTGGATTATTTGTCGCGGCAACGGGTTTTTATATAACATGGTAAGAATCATTGCGGGAACCTTGCTTAACGTTGGAGAAGGTAAGCTAAGCCCGGATCATATTCCTAGTATTCTTGCAGGGTGTGATCGGGAATTAGCAGGAAAGACAGCACCTCCCCATGGACTTACAATGTGGGAAGTATTTTACAAGGAATAGCAATTCGTTTTCCTTGACTCTCACATGATCTATATAGTATGATAACTAATGGTATTTTCATACCCGCTAGCCCCACTCTAGCCCCGGGATTGAAAATTGATTTAGTACGAATTAGGATACACAAGGTAAAGTTGTTCACCGTTGCAACTTTGGCCTTTAACATTGAACGGCAAGATATCTAGGAGGGACAAACATGCGTACCACATATATGGCGAAAACGCAAGAAGTTGAGCGTAAATGGTACATCGTTGACGCTGAAGGCCAAACTCTTGGTCGTCTTGCGAGCGAAGTAGCATCTATCCTACGCGGTAAACTAAAGCCTGAATTTACACCACACGTTGACACTGGTGATTTCGTAATCGTTCTTAATGCTGACAAAATCAAGCTTACTGGTAAGAAACTTACCGATAAAATGTACTATAGACACTCCATGCACCCAGGTGGTTTGAAAGCAACTCCTGCTGGTGAAATGCTGAACAAACGCCCAGATCGTTTGTTCGAATTGGCTGTTAAAGGTATGCTTCCTAAAAACAGCTTGGGACGTCAAATGATCTCAAAACTAAAAGTTTATGCAGGTACTGAGCATCCACATGCTGCTCAAAAACCAGAAGCATGGCAAATTCGCGGCTAATAAAAGGGAGGAAATGACTCGTGGCACAAGTTCAATACTACGGTACAGGTCGTCGTAAACACTCCGTAGCACGCGTTCGCTTGGTACCAGGCGAAGGTCGCATTCTGATCAACAAGCGTGATATGGATAATTATTTTGGTTTGGAAACTTTAAAGCTGATCGTAAAACAACCACTAGTTCTTACTGAAACTCTAGGTCACTATGATGTTTTAGTAAACGTTGGTGGCGGAGGTACAACTGGTCAAGCAGGAGCAATCCGTCATGGTGTTGCTCGTGCATTGCTAAAAGCAGATCCAGAACTTCGCGGTGCTCTTAAACGCGCTGGATTCTTGACTCGTGACCCTCGTATGAAAGAACGTAAAAAATACGGACTTAAAGCGGCTCGTCGCGCACCTCAGTTCTCTAAACGTTAATAGTACTGTTATTATAAGGATTCAAGCCTCAAATCATTTATTGATTTGGGGCTTGTTTTCTTTTGATAAAGCGGTGATGACCATATTTTGACCATAATCATCTTATGCTTTGAGGAAGGCTTGTTTCAAAAGTTGTTATTAGCTACTTGTTGTTGTCATTTTCTTGTTGAGCTGTTCAAGCACATGTGGCCAAGCCTGTTCATGTTGGTCCCTCGACTCCTTATCTGGAAACCCTGCATGGGTAAGGCGAAGCCGTGTTCCTTTGTTATGTGGTTCAAGCTCAACCGTGACAACTGTTTCAGCCCCCTTTGTCCCCCCAGTAACCCAAGTCAATTCAATGAGACAGTCTTGCTCAAGCTTTAGAAATCGTCCGTAATGAGGATGGCGTTCTTCTTCAAACTGTGTTTCAAAAAAGAAGACCGTGTTTACTTCACCTTTCATTAACACTGAGCCGGGAGCTGCAAACCAACGATCGAATTGCTTCGTCCACGCTTGGAATAGAGCATTTGGTGGTGAATCCATTAGACGTTCCACCTTCAAGCTAAATGGTCTTTTAGAAAGATCAGGTATGGCAATAGGATTTGTCATTCGTAAGCATTCCTTTCGTTAGGTGGTGTTACGTATCTGTAAAAGGTTGATTTCTTTATAATCTCCATATCACGCCATGCTATGATCTAATCAAAATTTTCTAGGTTGGAATTAGTTATAGTCAAACTCAACATCTCCTCAATATAAGAACCGTTACAAGATATACATCAAGACTCCATATCCTCCCCTCTGACTTTTATAGACAACCCCGTCATAAATGTCCATTTTGATCCATATGATGAAGAAGAGAATTGGGACAAAGGGGCGGTCGAAGTGACTAAAAAAGTAGTAGGGTGGGTACTAGCCTGCTTTCTGCTCGTCATCATATTTACGTACAAGTTACCCGCACATTCTTCTTGGTCCACATGGACATTGCCATTGGCAGGTACAGTAATAGCAATTGATGCGGGCCATGGTGGCGTAGATGGTGGTGCAGTAAGTAAGGATGGGAAAGTTATTGAAAAAGACGTGGCATTGCCTATTAGTCTATATTTACGTGACTTTTTACAGGAGTCAGGAGCTTATGTAATCATGACGCGGGAAGATGATAGGGATTTGTCATCAGAGGGTGCTAGTAAACTGAGAAAGCGTAAATCAGAGGATATTCGCAATCGAGTGAAGTTTATTAATGAAAAGGCTCCAGATTTTTTAGTTAGTATTCATTTAAACAGTATTCCGCAGGAAAAATGGAGTGGTGCTCAAACTTTTTACTTCCCTGGTTTTCAAGAAAGTAAGACCATGGCCTTTCTCATTCAAGATGAGATTAAACGTGTATTAGAAAATACCGATAGAAGTCCCAAGCAGACGGATGATATTTTTTTAATTCGGGAAGTAAAGACCCCATCAGTCCTTGTGGAAGTGGGTTTTTTATCCAACCTTGAAGAAGCAAGGAAATTGGAGTCAGCAGAATATCAAAAGGCAATGGCAAACGCAATCTATCAGGGAATATTGCGTCATTATGCAGGAGAAAAGAGCACAGCTACAAGCACACCATAGTTTGGGTGTGCTTGTTTAGTCTGTAACTATGCTATAATGAGGGCAAAAATTAGGAAACAGCAAGGGAACACCATGTGATTTACTAAACTAGGCAACGGGTATATGCGTACCCCTAAGCCTGTTTCCCAACTAGAAAATCGAGGTGGATTCAACATGCTAACGAAAGAGAAAATTCTCGAAGCACTACGTGACGTTAAAGATCCTGAGATAAATCGTAGTTTAGTAGAACTTAATATGATTCGCAATATTATGATTGAAGAACGGCACGTTTCTCTGGAAGTGGTGCTTACCATATCTGGCTGTCCATTAAAGGTAAAAATTCAAGATGATGTGGTGGAGGCTATTCGTGCATTAGGCGCAGAACAGGTCGATGTTCGCTTTGGAGCTATGACTGAAGAGGAAAGAGCTGCACTTAGCTTACAATTGCGTGGAGGGCAAGCTACAGCGTCTAAAGGCCAAGGGCAGGGACAGACAAATGTCTTGCACCCTATACTTGCAGAAAATTCAAAGACAACATTTATTGCTATCACCTCTGGTAAAGGTGGAGTCGGTAAATCTACAGTAACGGTTAATCTAGCCGTTTCACTTGCTCGTTTAGGCAAAAAAGTGGGAATTATTGATGCTGACATTTATGGGTTTAGTGTTCCAGATATGATGAACATTGAGCAACGTCCTACCGTTATTGGACAAACCATTCTGCCAGTAGAGAAGTTTGGTGTAAAAGTAATGTCGATGGGCTTTTTTGTTGAAGATAATTCCCCTATTATTTGGCGCGGTCCTATGCTGGGCAAGATGCTCCGGAATTTCTTCAGTGAAGTACACTGGGGAGAAGACCTTGATTATCTCTTGCTTGATCTACCTCCAGGAACAGGTGATGTAGCACTTGACGTCCATACAATGATCCCTCAAAGCAAAGAGATCATTGTGACTACGCCTCATCCTACAGCGGCATTCGTAGCAGCAAGAGCGGGAGCTATGGCAATGAAAACGGGCCATAAAATTTTGGGAGTTGTAGAGAATATGGCTTGGTATGAAGCTAAGGACGGTTCCAAAGAACATGTATTTGGCCGTGGGGGCGGTTCTAAATTAGCTGAAACACTGGCTTGTGCCATGATTGCCCAAATTCCACTAGGCCAACCGGAGAATCATCCGCAAGAACCTGAATACTCTCCATCCATTTATAAAACCGATACCACTATTGGACAAATTTATTTGCGATTTGCGCAGGATGTCGATCGATTATGTAAATAATAGAAAACCAAAAAGCATCGGGTATTCTGATTATATCCTTCGATTAAAAAAGAAAAAGGTGAGGGTAAGCTCACCTTTTTCTTTTATTCTCCACCTGATTTCTTTTTCTTCCCCTGCTTCTTGCCCTTTGTTTCTTCGTTTAGATGCTGAGGATTCATCATATCCTCTTGGGCCTTCGTCATGATTTTGAGCATTTCTGCTTGAAACATGGGACTTTCTAAGCTATCCTTCATGATTTGCATAGTCTGTTTACGATAGGCGGAGGTTTTCATCAGATCAAGTAAGCTTTTTTCATATTCAGGGTCCTTGAGAATACTAAGCATCATTTGCTGATACTCAGGGTCTTTCATAAGTTCTTTCAACAGCTTTTTATTCTCAGCCTTCATGGATTTAGCTAAGGTACTGGTGAATTTGGGATCTTTAAAAGCTTGCTTGATGTGTGGGTTGTTTGGTTTTGCGATACTTTGGATAAGCGTGGTACGAACCGTTTCAGGATTCATGATGAGATTTTTTTGAAAGCTCTCGTCTTTCATCATGGATTCCATGGTTTTTTTTGCTTCATCCGTTTGTAAAATATCAAGAACCATCGTCTTGGTGGATTTGTAATCAGGCTGGGATTGGCTTTGTGACGTTGTTCCACAGCTTGATAAGAGAAGACCACATGTCAGCACAGGTATCAGGGCAACAAAGAAATGCTTGTTTAACATTAGCAGGGAACACCCTCCTTTTACAGTCCTCAGCTATTTATAAAATGTGCAGTTTTTTGTTTTCTTACGCTAGAATTTTCTTGCATGCATTGGTAAAATCATTAGGAGCCAATGAAGGAGGGACCAGCCTTGAGTTTGCGTAATTATGGATGGTTATTCGGTACAACACTGTTATTAGGCGGTATCGGTGGAATGTTAATGGGGTTAGTTACCCAGCAAAATTTATACCATGGTTCTATTGCTAATTTTTTTATGGGATTATTGATGAATTTGTTGTTAGGTTTAACGACTAGCATTGTAGCTCAAATGGGTTTCTTTGCGTATATGATGTTTAATTATCTTGTTTTAAATTCGATGAAGAGCAAGGCTTTACGAAAGAATATCCAAATTTTCTTTATATTATTTGCTTTTTTCGACATGGTTTATTTACGGTATATAGCTTTTGGACAGGGAGGCTCAGTGCTTCCATACTTTGTTGAACCTGTCTTGCTGTTGGGAATAGCGTTACTAACGGCATATGCTAAAGTAAAGGTTACGAATCCAACAGCATGGGTACCTACAGTCTTTTTCATTTTTGTTGTAACAGCCATAGAGTGGCTACCTGCCTTAAAACAAGATGATTTCAAAGCTATTGCTGTAATGGTAGTGCCTTTGCTGTTTTGTAATGTTTGGCAGATTTTACAATTACATCGCTTAACTACACGTACTGAGCAATCAAAAACGTCATAATCTTTTAAATCTAGGCAAGGTTTACATATCTATTGATAAACAAAAGGCTACTCCATTTGTATTGGGAGTAGCTTTTTGTTTAGGACATGTTTTTGTTTACGAATTAGTTAATTTCTTCGCTTTTTATTTTTGATCCTGAAATTAATTCGGATACGGTCACGAACTGATATCCTTGAGACCGTAATTTGTCGATAATCACGGGTAAGGCAAGATGAGTTTGTTTGCAGGAATCGCTCGCGTGCATCAGGATGATATCACCGGGATGAGCTTTTGAGACAACGTTC
>NZ_JBNVQV010000001.1:220000-357500 GCF_051713385.1 Brevibacillus sp. JB24b
GGCCCGAACCCACGCACGTTGAAAAGTGCGGGGATGAGGTGTGGCTAGCGGTGAAATTCCAATCGAACTCGGAGATAGCTGGTTCTCCCCGAAATAGCTTTAGGGCTAGCCTCGGATTTAGAGTCTTGGAGGTAGAGCACTGATTGGACTAGGGGCCCTCATCGGGTTACCGAATTCAGTCAAACTCCGAATGCCAAGTACTTATATCCGGGAGTCAGACGGTGAGTGCTAAGATCCATCGTCAAAAGGGAAACAGCCCAGACCATCAGCTAAGGCCCCCAAGTGTATGTTAAGTGGGAAACGATGTGGAGTTGCCCAGACAACCAGGATGTTGGCTTAGAAGCAGCCACCATTTAAAGAGTGCGTAATAGCTCACTGGTCGAGTGACTCTGCGCGGAAAATGTAACGGGGCTAAACATACCGCCGAAGCTATGGCAGTCCTTATGGACTGGGTAGGGGAGCGTTCCAAGCAGCAGTGAAGCCGTATCGTGAGGAGCGGTGGAGCGCTTGGAAGTGAGAATGCCGGTGTAAGTAGCGAAAAGACAAGTGAGAATCTTGTCCACCGAAAGCCTAAGGTTTCCTGGGGAAGGCTCGTCCTCCCAGGGTTAGTCGGGACCTAAGCTGAGGCCGAAAGGCGTAGGCGATGGACAACTGGTTGATATTCCAGTACCACCTCTGTTCCGTTTGAGCAATGGCGTGACGCAGGAGGATAGGGTGAGCGGCCTATTGGATGGCCGTCTAAGCAGTAAGTGTGGTGTGTAGGCAAATCCGCACACCAGTAAGCACAAGCTGTGATGGCGAGGGAAATATAAGTACCGAAGTCCCTGATTTCACACTGCCAAGAAAAGCGTCTAGCGAGGAACAAGGTGCCCGTACCGCAAACCGACACAGGTAGGCGAGGAGAGAATCCTAAGGTGCGCGGGATAACTCTTGCTAAGGAACTCGGCAAAATGGCCCCGTAACTTCGGGAGAAGGGGCGCCTCGGTAGGGTTTATAGCCCGAGGAGGCCGCAGTGAAAAGGCCCAAGCGACTGTTTAGCAAAAACACAGGTCTCTGCGAAGCCGCAAGGCGAAGTATAGGGGCTGACGCCTGCCCGGTGCTGGAAGGTTAAGGGGATGGGTTAGCGCAAGCGAAGCTTTGAACCGAAGCCCCAGTAAACGGCGGCCGTAACTATAACGGTCCTAAGGTAGCGAAATTCCTTGTCGGGTAAGTTCCGACCCGCACGAAAGGCGTAACGACTTGGGCGCTGTCTCGGCAAGAGACCCGGTGAAATCATAATACCTGTGAAGATGCAGGTTACCCGCGACAAGACGGAAAGACCCCATGGAGCTTTACTGTAGCCTGGTATTGAAACTTTGTGCATCATGTACAGAATAGGTGGGAAGCTGTGAAGCGAGGGCGCCAGCCTTCGTGGAGCTGTCGTTGGGATACCACCCTTGATGTACGGAGTTTCTAACTTGCCGCCCTTATCGGGTGGAAGGACCATGCCAGGTGGGCAGTTTGACTGGGGCGGTCGCCTCCTAAAGAGTAACGGAGGCGCCCAAAGGTTCCCTCAGAATGGTCGGAAATCATTCGTAGAGTGTAAAGGCACAAGGGAGCTTGACTGCGAGACCTACAAGTCGAGCAGGGACGAAAGTCGGGCTTAGTGATCCGGTGGTTCCGCATGGAAGGGCCATCGCTCAACGGATAAAAGCTACCCTGGGGATAACAGGCTTATCTCCCCCAAGAGTCCACATCGACGGGGAGGTTTGGCACCTCGATGTCGGCTCATCGCATCCTGGGGCTGAAGTAGGTCCCAAGGGTTGGGCTGTTCGCCCATTAAAGCGGTACGCGAGCTGGGTTCAGAACGTCGTGAGACAGTTCGGTCCCTATCTGTCGCGGGCGTAGGAAGTTTGAGGAGAGCTGTCCTTAGTACGAGAGGACCGGGATGGACGCACCTCTGGTGCACCAGTTGTCACGCCAGTGGCACAGCTGGGTAGCTATGTGCGGACGGGATAAGCGCTGAAAGCATCTAAGCGTGAAGCCCCCTTCAAGATGAGACTTCCCATAGCGCAAGCTAGTAAGACCCCTCATAGACGATGAGGTTGATAGGTTCGGTGTGGAAGTGCAGCAATGCATGGAGCTGACGAATACTAATCGGTCGAGGACTTATCCACATTGCCTTTATGCTGACTTTCATTATCTAGTTTTGAAAGAACAATTCTTTCATATTGTTCCTCAGTAGCTCAATGGTGGAGCAACCGGCTGTTAACCGGTAGGCTGGCGGTTCGAGTCCGTCCTGAGGAGCCATATGGCCCGTTGGTGAAGCGGTTTAACACAGCAGCCTTTCACGCTGTCATACAGGGGTTCGAATCCCCTACGGGTCACCATTTATCTGGAGGATTAGCTCAGCTGGGAGAGCATCTGCCTTACAAGCAGAGGGTCGGCGGTTCGATCCCGTCATCCTCCACCATTTATTTATTTAAAATGCAACATTATATTGGGGAGATAGTGAAGTGGCTAAACACGGCAGACTGTAAATCTGCTCCCTCCGGGTTCGGCGGTTCGAATCCGTCTCTCCCCACCATTCCTATTGGGGTATAGCCAAGCGGTAAGGCAACGGACTTTGACTCCGTCATTCCCAGGTTCAAATCCTGGTACCCCAGCCATTGGGAGCCATTAGCTCAGTTGGTAGAGCATCTGACTTTTAATCAGAGGGTCGAAGGTTCGAGTCCTTCATGGCTCACCATTTTTATTTTGCGGACGTAGCTCAATTGGTAGAGCGTCGCCTTGCCAAGGCGAAGGTCGCGGGTTCGAGACCCGTCGTCCGCTCCATAGATGTGCCCTTAGCTCAGCTGGATAGAGCGTTTGACTACGAATCAAAAGGTCGGGAGTTCGAATCTCTCAGGGCACGCCATAATGTCGGGAAGTAGCTCAGCTTGGTAGAGTACTTGGTTTGGGACCAAGGTGTCGCAGGTTCGAATCCTGTCTTCCCGACCATGCATTATGCGGGTGTAGTTCAATGGTAGAACTCCAGCCTTCCAAGCTGGTCGCGTGGGTTCGATTCCCATCACCCGCTCCATAAGTTTACAAGAGAAGCAACTCAGATGATCTGGGTTGCTTTTTTGTTTGTCAAATAATTGTAAAATAAATTCATAACTATGCAAAAATTTGTCGAGTTGAGTCATTGCCTCATCTCCGTCTACAATATAGAGATAGAAAGTAGAAGACTTTGTTACCCCAAGGAAGGAGTCTCACATATGAATAAAAAGATATCAATGATTGGTGTACCTCTCGATTTAGGTTGTGATCGTCGCGGTGTAGATATGGGACCTAGCGCTATTAGATATGCTGGGGTAGTGAAGCGTTTAGAGGGTTTGGGATATTCAGTGAAGGATTTAGGGGATATTCCTGTTATTAGGCCTGAAAATTTCGAAGAGACTGACAACCATAAGTATCTACATCAGGTTTTAGAGGCAAATGAAAGACTTGCAGCAAAGGTGGCAAAGGAGATAGAAGATGAACGTTTTCCTTTAGTTTTAGGAGGCGATCACAGTATAGCGTTAGGAACGCTTGCGGGAGTTGCTCAGATGAAAAAGAACCTTGGCGTGATTTGGTTTGATGCTCATGGTGATATAAATACAGGTCTGACATCCCCCTCTGGAAATATTCATGGCATGCCGCTTGCTGCTTCACTAGGAATTGGACATGAAGCCTTGGTTAAACTCGGAGGATATAGTCCGAAGATAAAACCAGAACATGTTGTCATTATTGGTGCTAGAGATTTGGATTCTGGTGAACGTGAATTAATCAAAGAGCTTGGCATTAAAGTATATACCATGCATGAAATCGATCGCCTAGGTATGACACGTGTAATGGAAGAAACAATTGAATATGTTACAAAAGGAACCGATGGAGTTCATCTGAGCTTGGATTTAGATGGTTTAGATCCATTATATGCTCCAGGAGTAGGAACTCCAGTTATCGGAGGTATCTCTTATCGAGAAGGACATTTGGCCATGGAAATTCTGGCCGAGGCAGATATTTTAACATCAGCTGAATTTGTAGAAGTGAATCCAATACTTGATCAGCAGAATGCAACAGCAGGTGTGGCGGTTGCCTTAATGAGTTCCGTATTTGGAGATAAGCTATTGTAAGATTTCAAGACAGGATAAATGGAAATGAATCTTCCATTTTCCTGTCTTTTGTTTATTTGATCCATATCTTATATACTTAAAGTAAGCCGATTAATTGCCTTTTCATGAAGCTTTACATTTTGAAAATATGAAGGTAGAGTCAAAGGGTGAGTTTTTCCATTGATTTAAAAAATCGTTCTATTTTACACTGAGTTTCTAAAGTGCGGGAGTGATGAAGAGGCAGTGCTTGTACTGCTTATTTGCTCTATTTCGCTCTACTTCATTTGATGATACAGCGATGTACTTATATTACCATAATAAGAGCACGTTCCATTTTGAATATTTTTTTTGTATCTTGCTCTTTCGTTACTATTATATAAATAGTTCGAAACAGCTTATTTATGCTCTTTTTATACATTATTATAAAATTCTTTTCATAAACGCTGGTTTCAGACAGTTTTAAACGAGAATAAAAGGCAAACTACTTATATAATGAAAGAAAAAAATTCCGCAGAACTTAACAGGAAAATTTGAAACTAAATCGTCTTTAGTTCGTATTAGAAGACGGGTTACATTCTAGGGAGGATGGCATGGAATTTGTAGAGAGACGCTTGGTAGAGCGAGCGAAACGGGATGACCGTGAAGCGTTTGCGGAACTGGTGGAAATGTACAAAGATAAAATCTTTCAGCTGGCTTTCAGAATGGTTGGCAATCGCCAAGAGGCTGAAGATATTGCACAAGAAACCTTTTTGCGCGTTTATGCCAATCTGCATTCCTATGATGAAAATTATCGTTTTTCAACGTGGATATACCGTATTGCCACTAACCTGTGTATTGACCGGGGAAGAAAGAAAAAACCACAATTTTCTTTGGATGAAGAGCAGGGCGGGGATTTAGAAGGGCTTGATTGGTATTCTAGACTAGCCTCCGACGAGAAAACCCCTGAGGAAAAAGTCGTCGTACAAGAATTACAAGAAACGGTGCAAGATGCATTAACCAAGTTAAATCCTAAGTATCGGTCTATCATGGTACTTCGTTACATTGAGGATTTATCGTTGCAAGAAATAAGCGATGCCTTGCAGTTACCAATTACAACGATTAAAACCAGAATTCATCGTGGGCGAGAAGCACTGCGAAATAAGTTGCGATTTTAATTGAAAGGAGACGTATTCAGATGGATTGCAGAGAAGCGAAGCAGCTTAACCATGTGTTTTTGGATAAAGATATCGATCAACTATCGAATCAACGTCTTCAACAGCACCTGCTTAACTGTGAAGAATGCCGTACACATCTACAACAATTGCAAAAAGTGATTGCCTATGTGGAGAGTGCCTCTCATATTCAAGCACCAAGTGATTTTACTGCACGTGTTATGGCTCAGTTGCCTCCAGTAGCGAAACGTAAGAGCTTTGGTAACTGGATGAGACGACACCCGTTCGTAACGGCAGCGGCAGTCTTTTTTGTCCTCATGACAGGAAGTTTGTTTACCAGCTGGTTTGATCGGGATAATACCTTACAGATCACATCAGCCAATATGGATAAGCTAAAGATAGATAAAGAGCGTAATGTAGTTGTCGTGCCAGCTGGTACTACTTTAACCGGAGACCTTATTGTGCGCAATGGCAGTGTAGAGGTAGAAGGCGAAGTGAAGGGGAATGTTGTAGCTATTGACGGTAGAGTCTTTTTAGCCTCAACAGCTCAGGTGGCAGGAGATACAGAATCCATCGAAATGATTTTCGATTGGGTATGGTATGAGATGAAAAATATCGGAAATGACTTGCTTCCGTTGACTCATTAGGGGAAAATAGAAGGAAGAGAAGTAGCACGGCATGAAAAGCCGTGCTTTTTTCCGCAAACAATCCAATCAGAATTCTTGGATAGTATTGGAGTAGGAATGTGAGGCGGCGGTATGGGGTATTTAAACTACGTGAACATACTGCGTGACGGAATAGATATTCTTTTAGTCACGTACTTGATTTATAAACTAATCATGCTGGTCCGCGGAACTCGTGCTGTACAACTTTTGCGAGGAATCATGGTAGTTATCGTTACCTGGTTGCTTAGCAAGTACTTTGATTTCCGTACCCTGCACTGGCTGATGTCTCAAGCTTTTACATTTGGGGTATTAGCAATTGTTATTATTTTCCAGCCTGAGCTTCGTCGTGCGTTGGAGCAAATTGGGCGCGGTAAATTATTCTCCCGCTCTTACTCGAATGATGATGAAGAAGGCGTACAACGAATGGTCCAGGAAGTCGGCAAGGCTGTCACTTATATGGCTAAGCGTCGTATTGGAGCTCTAATCGTTGTGGAGAGAGATACAGGGCTAAATGATTATGTGGAGACAGGAATCGCCATAAATGGTCGAGTCACGTCAGAGCTGTTAATCAATATCTTTATCCCGAATACGCCTCTGCATGACGGAGCTGTCATTTTGCGTAAGGATACGGTGTTAGCAGCAGCTTGTTATCTCCCGTTATCTGAGAATCCATCCATTTCTAAAGAGCTGGGAACAAGACACCGAGCCGCTATTGGAATGAGTGAGGTATCCGATGGTTTTACCATTATTGTGTCGGAGGAAACAGGTAACGTTTCGATAACGACCAATGGAGAAATAACGCGTAACTTGACTGAAGAGCTACTAGCACAAAAAATGCTAAGCAGACTCTCTCCACAAGCGAAGAGTAAATCCATGGCAAGTCGTTGGCAATGGGGGCGAAAAAATGGATAGATGGTTAAACAGTCATTGGTTTGTCCGCGGAATTGCCCTGCTTTTGGCCATTATGTTGTGGATGATCGTAAACTTAGAGCCAGAGCAAGGCAATTCCAGTGAAGCAGTACAGCCTACTCGAATTATCGAGAGCGCAAAGGTTAAAGCTTATTATGACGCCGATAATTTTGAGATTACCAACAAATTACAATCTGTTAAAGTAGCAGTGGAGAGTAACAATCCTTTTCTAAAATATAATATCTTTGATAACTACGAGGTATTTATAGACGCCAGAGGTTTAGCAAGTGGAGCACATCGTTTGCAGGTGCAGTCGCGTGGATTCCCTGATGGATCAAAAGTGACCATAACACCTGATTATATTGATGTAACATTAGAAGAAAAACAAACGGTGGAAATGGATGTCCATGTCGAGAAAATTGGCAAGGAAGCGGATGGATATGAGTTAAAACAACCTATTGTGAAACCATTCCGTGTACTGGTTACTGTTCCAGCAAGTCAGGTTAAGAAGATTGGTGTAGTAAAGGCTGCTGTCAATGTAGATGGAGCGACCGATACTGTTTCTAGTAATGCGCAATTGAAAGTGTATGATAAGCAAGGAAATCAGATGACGGGAGCAGAAATTTCACCGCTTGTAGTCGAAGTTAATATACCGGTGACAAGTCCGTCCAAAATGGTTCCACTCAAATTAAACTTGACGAATGAGCTACCAGATGGATATAGTTTGGCTAGTATAACGATGAACACACAAGAGGTGACGGTATACGGACCAAATGAAGTGATTAAACCTTTGGATACCTACTCGGGTCCATCAATTGATCTTAAAAATATTACTTCAGATCGGGTACTTCAATTAAAAATGCCGTTGGCGCCAAAAGTGGTGAAGGTAGACCCAGATACGTTAGATGTCACACTGAAGATAGTGCCATCCGAAACCAAAAAATTGGAGAACGTACCATTGAGGGTAACCGGACTCGCTGAAGATTTGGTTGCTAAAGTCGTCACAGCGGATGGACAGGAATTAAGCACAGTAAGCTTCGATGTGATCGGTGCTCCTAACATCCTAAAAGACCTCACGGCAAATGACATTCAAATTGTAGCAGATGTAAGTTCGCTACCTGTAGGTGTGCATGAGATTCCGCTGGTATATAATAACAATTTACCAGATTATCTCAAGATAGCATCGAATGCACTTAATCAGGTCACGGTAGAAATCACAAAAAAACAGTAGGAACATAGCCTATTACGTGTACTAGGAAAGAAATGAGGGACAAGGATGGGGAAGTATTTCGGAACAGACGGCGTACGTGGGGTTGCTAATACGCAGCTTACACCTGAATTGGCTTTTAAAATAGGTCGAGATGGTGGATACGTACTGACAAGACACAAAGAGGAAGGCAAACCAAAGGTAGTTATTGGTCGCGATACGCGTATCTCTGGTCAAATGCTGGAGAGTGCTCTAATCGCAGGTCTTCTCTCTGTAGGTGCAGAAGTAGTTCGTTTGGGAGTAATTTCTACGTCTGGCGTAGCTTATCTGACCAAAGCTTTAGGGGCAGATGCCGGTGTCATGATTTCTGCTTCACATAATCCATTTGAAGATAATGGAATCAAATTCTTTGGTAACGATGGCTTTAAACTGTCAGATGAAGACGAAAATGAGATTGAAAGATATTTGGATACACCAGAGGATACATTGCCACGCCCAACAGGGGACAAAATCGGTACTGTAATCGATTATCTGGAAGGTAGCCAGAAATACCTTTCTCATCTCAAAAGTTCTGTAAATGAGCGTTTTGAAGACATGAAAATCGTCTTGGATTGCGCAAATGGAGCCGTATCTTCTTTGGCAGCGAGATTATTTGCAGACGTGGAAGCAGATGTAATTACGATTGGTGCAAGCCCGAATGGTATCAACATCAATGATCAATGCGGATCAACACATCCAGAACGTTTACAGGAAGAGGTTGTGAAGCATAAGGCTGTATTGGGACTTTCCTTTGACGGAGATGCAGATCGTTGTATAGCTGTCGACGAGAACGGTGAATTAGTAGATGGCGATTATCTAATGGCTATCTGTGCGCGTGCTCTTAAACATAAGGGCAAACTAAACAACAATACAGTAGTGACGACCGTAATGGCTAACCTTGGCTTCTTTAAAGCAATGGAAGAGCAAGGCATCAATAGTACACGTACAGCTGTAGGCGATCGCTATGTAATGGAAGAAATGGTCCGTGGGGGCTATAACCTGGGTGGGGAGCAATCTGGGCATATTATTTTCCTAGATTACAATACTACCGGGGATGGCTTATTAACTGGTCTGCAACTGCTTAATGTCATCAAGGAAACAGGCAAACCATTGTCTGAACTAAAACAGATGATGACTAAATTCCCACAGCTATTAGTAAATGTGCGTGTGGAAGATAAGACAAAGCTGAATGGCAATGTAGCTATTGAGCAAGCGATTAAAGAGGTAGAGGAAAGTCTGCATGGCAATGGTCGCGTGTTGGTCCGTCCATCAGGTACAGAGCCAATAGTCCGCGTAATGGCAGAGGGTCCAGATGCTGCTGAACTAGAGGTTATGGTTCAAAAAATCGTAGAGGTTGTTAAAAAGGAATTAGCATAAAGGTAAATATAGGTGAAAGGGAGCGGCTTAGGTCTGTTCCCTTTTTTTATGTGCCAGAACCTTGATAAGGCAACATTTCTACTGCCATTTTTCATGTGACACATTTAGTCCTACACCTGCATAACATAAAGAGTGGGGAAATCTTAGCAATTTATCATTAATTTATGAGGATAGTAGCGGAAAAGAGATATTGTCCCCCACACAAAGCTGTGCTAAAGTAAGAAAGTATTTGATTATCATAAATAGGGAGGGGAAAGAGGATTCTCATTTTTAAGAACACAAATATCTTTTAAAAGCGCCAGCACTGTGGCTGCCCGACATGGAGCACAGTGGACGAGGTGGAGGTTTATCGAAATGTTCGGCGGATGCCTCCCGGTCATAATCAAGACCGAAAGCTCAGTTACAAAACATAGGGGCAACCTTATGGACAAAATCTGAGCATGATATGTTCACAATCACCTTATAGATAAAAATTTGCAAAGGAATGACGGGGGTACACCCCGTTAGCAAATTCAGTTGGGTCGTACCCCTGTCCACTAGAGAGGGGTTTCATTACTATGTGCGGAATCGTTGGATATATTGGAAGTAAACAGGCGCAGGATATCGTTATTGGAGGTCTGCGTAAGCTGGAGTATCGTGGGTATGACTCTGCAGGGGTAGCAGTAATGACGGAGCAAGGTTTGGATCATGCAAAATCCAAGGGACGGATTGCTACGTTAGAAGAGCGTCTAAGAGACAGACCACTAGCGGGAATGGTTGGAATTGGCCATACTCGTTGGGCAACACACGGGAAGCCTTCCGATGAAAACTCTCATCCTCATTTAGACAAAACGCATAAATTTGCAGTTGTTCATAATGGGATTATTGAAAACTACCTGACTATCAAGGAAGAATTGATAGCAAAAGGATATAAGTTCCTGTCTGAAACAGATACAGAGGTCATCGCTCATCTATTGTCTGATTTATATAATGGCGATATCATAGCAACAGTGCGCAAGGCTATACAAAAAATGCGCGGTGCCTATGCACTTGGTATCATGACAGAACACGAACCAGATAAATTAATTGCAGTACGTTTGGCAAGTCCACTAATCGTGGGTATTGGTGAAGGGGAAGCGTTTATCGGCTCTGACATCCCAGCTATTTTGGAGCATACACGTGATATGTACATTTTAAATGAAGGCGAAATGGCTGTTTTAACTCGAGATAACATCCAGTTGACAGTAGCAGAGACAGGCGAGCCTGTTGAGCGTGAGATTTTCCATGTAGATTGGGACTTGGTGCAAGCAGAGAAGGACGGCTATGACTCCTTTATGTTAAAAGAGATTCATGAGCAGCCAAAAGCAATGCGAGATACAATTGGCTCCCGTATTGATCCGGAAAACAAACGTGTACAATTACCAGAGATGAAAATGACTCCAGAAGAGCTAGCTGCTTTTGACAGAATGTACATCGTAGCATGCGGTACTTCTATGCATGCTGGCCTCATTGGGAAAGAAGTCATTGAGAAGCTGACACGCATTCCTGTCGAGGTAGCGATCGCTTCTGAATTTAGATATCGTGACCCGATCTTCACAGATAAGACGTTAGTGGTTGTCATCAGTCAATCAGGAGAAACAGCAGATACGCTGGCAGCTCTACGTGAAGCGAAGAAACACGGCGTGAAAGTAATGGCGGTAAGTAACGTAGTAGGCAGCTCGGTAGCTCGTGAAGCAGATGAGGTTATCTATACATGGGCGGGACCAGAAGTGGCGGTTGCTTCTACAAAAGCTTATACATGCCAAAGCTTGGCTCTGTATCTGTTTGCGCTTTATCTTGCACAGATAAAAGGAACACAAACAGATGAACAAATCGCTGAGATTGTCGATCACCTATTAGAGATCCCAACTCAAACAGCTAACATTCTAGAAATGGAAGAGGACCTGCGTAAGGTAGCTACTTCTGTAACAAAGGATGTTCAAAACCTGTTCTTCATCGGACGTGGTCTGGACTATGCTGTGACGCTGGAAGGCTCCCTGAAGCTAAAAGAGATTTCTTATATTCATTCCGAAGCTTACGCAGCGGGTGAATTAAAGCACGGTACCCTAGCTCTAATTGAAGAGAATGTACCTGTTATTGCACTGGCTACTCAGCCAGACCTATTTGACAAGACGGTATCCAACATCGTTGAGGTCAAAGCCCGCGGTGCCTACACGCTAGGCTTCGCATTTGAAGGAGATACAGAATTGGCGAAAACAGTGGATGAAGTGGTATATGTGCCACGCACACTGCCGATCCTGTCTCCTGTATTAACTGTCATTCCATTGCAATTGCTTGCTTACTTTGCGTCTACAGCTCGTGGCCTGGATGTGGATAAACCACGGAACTTGGCTAAGAGTGTGACGGTGGAGTAGGGTTTGGATTTTAGATAGGGGTTTTTGTAGATTTGAAATAAAGTTGCACCGTTTTACCCCTTTAGATATGATTATCTAAAGGGGTGTTTTTATGTCGAAAAGAAAAAGAATATCTGAGATTGAACAGTGGATTAAACAAGGTCGAGGGACCGGTATTGGAGTAGATTATAAACCTTGGTTGAAGATTCAAGATGTATCTTCAAAGGGGCGTTCAACTCGTTTAAAAAAATAAAAACAAATAGACAGCATGAATTTCTGTCGGATTTGGAACGCAATTATTTCTATTTAACTGAGTATTCGAATTATATTGTTGATATCCGGGAGCAATTTCCTTTACTACCGTTAGAAGAAACCATTGCTATTGCAAATGAGTTAGGTATAAATCATCCTACTGACCCTAAAACTGGTAGTCCAATTGTGATGACAACTGATTTTTTATTAACAGTTAATAAAGGACAGAATGTGACTGAAGTAGAAGGTAAGGCCAAGAGTAACTCGAGTTAATAGAAAATTATGTGTAGGGACTGAAGAACAGCAGTCTAGAAATATAATTCTTGAGGGCGAAAATCTTCAGGGGATGGTCACCTTGTATAAATATAGAGAACAAGTAGATTTAATTTTGACAGATCCACTGTATAATACTGGGCATTATTTCCGGTATAATGATGACCGGGATAGCGATCCACATGATCCAGACCTTGGGGCTTTAGTTTCTGAAGATGATGGTTCTAAACATACAAAGTGGATGAAAGCAATGATGCCACGTCTTCATATGATGTGGAAAATGCTTAAACCAACTGGTGTAATAGCCATATGTATTGATGATAATGAACTATTTCACTTAGGAATGATGATGAATGAAGTATTTGGTGAGGAAAATAGAATAGGGATTATTAATTGGCAAAAGTCTTATTCTCCTAAAAATGATAGTAAGCATGTGTCAACGGCTGCAGAGTACGTATTGGTATATGCTAAAGATAAATCTATTGCTAAGACAGTGTTATTACCACGAGAAGATTCTACTAACTCGAAGTATAAAAATCCTGATAATGACCCAGAGGGACTCTGGAGAAGTAGTAATGCGACAGTGGCAACGGTTACAAACAAAGATAGCTATGCAATTCAGTTCCCTTTTACAGGGGCACTACACTATCCAGGTTCTAGGTCATGGACAAACCCTAAAAAATCAATGAAAAGGTGGTTAGAGGGTTGGGGCTCAACATATGTGGAAAAGAAATTAGATGATGGGCGAGTGAACGAATGATGAGAGGGATGGGAAAATGAGCGATACAAGGACCAAATTGATGCTGGATTTGCAAAGAATTGAGAAGGATGAGTATCAGTTACGCGAAGGTGAGCAGCATCAAGATTTCTTACCTTTGTTACTTCAATATATTGGCGATCCTCAGCCAGAATTACGGGATAACCTGATTTATCCGATGTTTTATATGTGGATTAAGGAAGAGAATAGGTTCAGTGGAGAGGAGTTGCGTAGCCTCTTAACTGTTCTGACTGATGAGAACCATTTGTTCTATAATATTGGCAGCGAGGATGATCAGTCAGTTTTTACAAGGACGTTCTCTGCCTTGCCTATCGCTTTGATTGTGCAACGCCACAGACAGAATCCATTTCTCAATCAAGCGGAAATTGAGCAATTAATGCATGCAATGCTCCGTTATTATAAAGAGGAGAAGGATCTGCGAGGTTACCTTTCAGTAGGAGGCTGGGCTCACAGCGCGTCTCACGGTGCGGATGTTTTTGTCGAGCTGGTGCAGTGCGAGGAGAGCAGCGTCGCAATGCTGCGTGAGGTTCTTGTCGCTATTTCTGGTATGCTTCATAATGGTAGACACATTTTTAGCGATGAGGATGATGAGCGGATGGTCAACATCGTGGATACGATGATTGACAAAGAGTTACTTCCACATCAAGAAATCGCTGATTGGATTAGCGGCTTAGCGCAATGCTGCAATTTGCCGAGAAGTCGCAGTCAGGTGATTGCTCGCGTGAACAGCAAGAATTTTTTACGCAGTCTCTATTTCAGAAGGGGACAAGATAGCCGAGGGAATGAGCTTAACACTGTCATGCTTGGTACTGAGGCAAAATTGAACAGGTTTTCTATCAGTTAAAGGATTAGAGGGGCTGTCCCAAAAGCCATGGAAAATTGGCTGAGGGATTGCCCCTTTTTATGTCAAGAAAAACAAAAAGAAACCATCCTTTGGTAAAATGGAAGTACCACCCACCACGCACAAAAGGAGAGGCAAGTATTCCAGATTTACAAAAATTCCGGTGAGGGTTTGAACATCATTGATTACCAGACAGTAGAGATTGAACCAATTAAAAACAGCAAATTAATTTACGGTAAAACTGACTTTGCTAAGCTTGAATCGTATTTAATTAAATGGGGAAGGCCAACGAGTCTTACATAAATAGAAGATATTTCTTTAAGTTTCGGAATTATATAATAGCGGTTTCCAACATTCTTTACATGGTAATTTATGAAGGAAATATCATAGAAATGATCAAACTTTTTTATAAAAGAATGATTCAATAAAATATATTAAGAGCGTGTTTTGATTAATCTTTTTTCAAAACACGCTCTTTCTTTTTGCTTGTTTATCAAGGCTAATAGTATTAATTTGATCAATCTTTATTCTAAAGCTACAGTTTTGTCTGGTAACAAAAAAGTCGTGAACCAATAAAAGAAGTCACGAACCAGTAAAGAAAGTCGTGAACCAGTAAAAAAAGTTATGAACCGCTTGTTCAGTCCCGGTGATTTATAAGGTCATCGGGATTTTACTAAACATAGGGGTGATTAATATTCAAACAATGGGGAAGCGAATCCGAACAATTAGAAGGCTAAATAAGATCAATCAGGTTGATTTCTCTAATCGTATTGGGATATCTCAAGCCTATGGTCGAAGTTGGTTTTGTGCCTATATACATTACGGAGAGCCGTATCATAAATAGGCACAAAGTTTATGGGGAGAGATGTATCGAAGACAAATGCTTTTTAATGTTGTTAGAAAAATTTATTGTAATACGATTGATAATCGAGTGCAGTAAATCTTTTTGTATCCGATCTATCGAAACTTCTTTTATCGTAGGTTTGGATAATTCATATGTGACTGTTTTCTTTGTTTCTTTGAGGGTTGCAAGTTCTTTTTTTATACAGCGCAAGCTTCTCTTTAACGATATAAAAAGAAATCTTGTCTCTCTCAAAGAGAATGATATATTTTTGAATGTTAGCTTCTACTTTACTTATCTGTTGGTCAGTATAAGAAAGTTGTTGTATTAGTAGCTTTTGGAAGGAGTATACTTTACATCCATTCAGCATGTGCATATTGGAATATAGGGATGAAAACTTCCAAAAATCCACCCTAGATGTTGAATTTACAATACGTTGACAGATGTCATCATAACGTAGTCCGTACTCCTCTTTTTTGATACCCTTTGATGAACGATATATTTAATTAGAGATTTTAATAATCCTCGACTTTCAATATCCCTTTCATAAAAGAAAGTAAATCAATCTATTATTTTTTGTTATTATTTACAAATATATACAATAAAGTTAGAATCAAGTTAAGATTGATAAAGGAATCAATAGGTTTATTTATAAATTATGGAAGGGGATTAACATGAGTGTAAGTCTAACTTTCACAACATTGGGGGAACTGATAAAGAAAAAAAGAGTGGAAATAGGCATCAGTTTGTCAGAAGTGTCCAGAATAACTGGGATCAGTAAAGGGGTTATTTCTAAAATAGAAAGTGGTGAAACAAAAAGTCCAGAGTTGAGGACTTTGAAACCTATCGCAGATGTTTTAAAAATTCCTTATGAAGACATAATTGAATATAGCATCCAGGTAGAACGCCGTTATGGATTATATGATGATTTTTTATCAGAGGCTATTGAAATTTCCAATCCTTCTTTGATTAATAAAGTAGCAATCAAATTCCTAGAAAACATTAGGAAAGAAACATGCTTATCGTTAGACTTTTTGTATACACTTGCAAACACTAGTACGAACAACGATGCAAAGGTAACTCTTTATACCACTATTGTTACGTACGCCAGAGTGCATGGACTGCCCTATTACATAGCCAAAGGGTTATATCAAAAATACTTAATTGAGAGAGAAGATTTAAAACGTTTGGAAGAATCGTTTATAGTAGGAGAAGAAGTTCTGCACTATGTTGATTTTCTTTCCCAAGAAGAAAAGATAATATTCTATTTTGAATGTCGTTACATGCTCATAACATAAAAAAATATGACAGATGCATTGAACTTGGTCGAACAGGATACAATTTAGATTTAGGGACAAGTATGCTTAAGCAAAGAGTAATTTATGCAATGATCAACTCTTTTATTCATACTGGAGATTTTCAGTCCGCAGAGCAGCATTTAGAAATATCGGAAAGTTTAGATTATACATTCATCGAGGAGCGTTCTAAATTTATAAGAGCTAACATATATTTTGGAAAAGGTGAGTATGGAAAATCAATTCCAATTCTTCAAGAGTGTTTATTAGAGGCTACAGATGATACTCGTGTTCATATCTTAAATGACTTGACGGAATCATTTTTTAAGTTGGGAGAGTTAGAATCAATACAGACATTATTAGATACAGAAGAAAAATCGATTTGTTTGGGTGTGAATACACCCCACAAACATCGAGAAATAGGAAGATTTTTTAAACTAAAAGGCGCTTGGCAAGTCGAAATAGGAAAATATAATGATGCAATATCCTCTTATTTAAGGAGTATGGTTTCTTATGAGCAAATTAACTCTAATGAAGATATCCATCATACTATAGGCGAAATTTTATCAATACATTATTTATATCAGAAACCAATTGATTTAGACCTTTTAGGGAAGTTGGTTGAGGTTTATAATGTCATCAACAAGAAGTCTAATGATAAAAAGGTGGTAGTGTAATGAAAAAGGTAGTAGTAGCAACATCCATAATTTTAGCCTCATTGTCATTGACGTTTTTATTTTCAATAGAAAGGCAAACCGAGAATCAAGTAGTTTCAGGACATATCAAAGTATATACAGGAGACCCCGGTCATTAATTATTTGAAACTTTCAGGCGCTTAAAATAGCGTCTTTTTTTATGGGGAGTTCTATCTTTTAGGAAGATGTAAAGGCGTTTCTTCGAGAAAAAAATAAAGGTAGTCCCTGCAACTAATGGTAAAATAATACATAGGAGGAAGAAAGGAGGTAGCGCCATCGGATTATATCAATTGTTAACTAAAAGGAGCGTTCCCGTTAGTTTGGACACCATCGGAACGCCCCTACCTTGAGCAACAAAAAATATTACTCAAGTTCATTTTACCACTCACTTATAGAATATGAAAACAGAAAATTCCCAACTGGAAAATGATTTACAGAAGCTTATTGAACTCCTCCGTAAAGAATTAGAGATGTTGTATTACAGAAAAGGCTCATTTATACACCCTGCCGTACTTCAAATGAGCCAGCAATTAGATGAGTACATTGTAATGTTTGAGAAGATTAGACACTAGTTGGTCGTTAAGAGTAAGCTGTACGGAAAACTTATACGAAACCCTGTTGGGGTAATAATTATATAGCCGTGGTTCAGCTATTCACTAAAGACCTCTAGGAGGTTTACAACATGTTAATATGGGGAGTTTCATTTATCGAGGATGACATTATAGGTGTACAGAAATGAAGGTTTCAAGAGTCTTACCTTTTTTTAAAGAATGAGCTTATCCATTCAATAACTAGGGCAATTACAGTTGAAAAAATAAGTAATTTAAAAAAAGCCATCCAAAAATCTGTTGGAGCGATATTAATAATTCCAATAACTAGAATTATTAAAAAAACTAAAACGCTTGGTCTAAAAAAAAATGCTTTCACGTTAACATCACCTCAAAAACATTTTACCACTTTGTTCCAAATAAACAATAAAAAAGTAGGAGTGTATTTTAATGAAAAAATCGTTGATTAGTTCTATTGCAATGTCTGCTGTGTTAGTTACTGGTTTAGTTCAACCGACTTTTGCAACAGAAAGCGAAACAAAACAAACTATTCCTCAAAATACAAAAGAATTATCCTTTTTAATGGAATCTGGTGCGCTAAACAGAGATGGAACCGTAGTACTAGCATTAAGAGCTGAAGAGATTAAAAAAGCTCTTGCAGAAGGGGAACTAAAAACATCAGGAAAGATTGATGGAGAAAAAGCTATAAAAGTTCATGAGTTTGAGGATGGAAGCAAAATCAGAGTGACTACCCATATGACTACTGAACCAAGCTCTAATAGAGGAATAAGTACACAAGCAAAAGAGGAGAAGGAGGAAAAAGTTACTGGTTACACGACCTATACATTAGAAAGCGCAATTGGAGTTGAGTTGTGGACTTATACACTTTATCAAAAAGTAAAAATCAAAAAAGAAAGAGTTACATGGTACGAAAAAAATCCTTATACAAAGTGGAAAACGAGTAATATTTTAAATGCTTGGCATCTTGATCACGAAAACTATTATAATGACCCAGAGGGCAAAAACGTAAGAGCGATAGTTAATGCTAAATTAAGTTGGGGAATTAGAGACATAATTAATTTGCAAAATATAAGTCTTAAAGGAGAATTACTAGTTCGTGGTGATGGTACTTATGTTGGTGGTTGGCAAGAGCTATAGAATAAAATGAAGTCTCTATAGATGGTCCCTGATAATTCATATGAGTAAACTTAACGTCCGAATCCCCAAAACTCGGACGTTTTTACTTGTGTTAAATAAGCTCTGTGTGTTTGATGTAAGATTAACCAACAAAGTGTAGCCTCTTCATTAATATTAAAGTTTCAAACAGTAATAACTACCTTCTACCTATAACAAACTATGTTTTTAGATACGGTATGGTGAACCGTATCATAAGTAACGGCAAGTTTTTTGCAGAGAAGCTCGCAGGAGCCTGTAGTTACATCATGCGAACCATAGGAGTAGGGTAGGTCACACTCCGGTCGGAACGATGTGTAAATAGGATTCTGTGAGTTTATTTGTAATACAGAATGTATATAAGGGCAAGGGAATACAAGTGTGAATTTGGTGAATAATTAATACATTATACCTATCGAGTCTGGCTCAAGTAGGTTTGCGTACACACCCTAGAATTGATGTGACATAATAATCATTATATGTAATTCATAAAAATTACATATAATGATTGATTGAGTATTTCCAGACTGATATGATTTAATTGTAATAGAAAATAAGTAATTTTAAAGAAATACTTTTTTGGAGAGGGCGGGATATGAAGCTTGAAGATATTGTAACAGTTAAGATAGGAAGAAACTTGTCTAGAGGAAGCGAGAAAAATGATCTATCTTTAGTTGCTTATTCATATGAGGACTTAATAAATGATTTAGATGGCTCATTTTTAGACTCACAAGCTAGCTCCTATACTGGAAATCCAAATCATAAAGAAGGCTATTTAAGCAGTGCTGGAGACGTTGTTTTCAGCTTTGTTAGTTCCAAAGCCGGAATAGTAAGTGACTTAAACCAAGGAAAGATCATTAACCAAAACTTTGCTAAACTCGTTATTGAACATGATCAATTGGATAGCAGCTATTTATGTTATGCATTGAATGAATCATATTCAATGAAAAAGCAAATGGCAATTTCCATGCAAGGAAGTACTGTACCAAAATTAACCCCAGCGATACTAAAAGAGTTGGAAATCAAGTTACCAAGTATTGAGAAACAACGGACGATTGGTAAAGCTTATTTCTTTTTGAGAAAGCGTCAAGCTTTGGCAAAGAAACAAGCAGAACTTGAAGAGCAACTTTATTTAGAAGTATTGAATCAATTAGACCAACAATAGAAAAAGTGAGGAACGCAACATGGCTGAATTAAACGCAAAGTTATTTAGTGCCGCAGACAACTTGCGAAGCAAAATGGATGCATCAGAATACAAAAACTACTTATTAGGATTGATCTTTTACAAGTATTTATCTGATAAGTTATTAGAAAAAGTAGTTGAAGAAGCCGATGAATCGCTAGAAGAATACAACACAGAAGAAAAACAAACTCAATTGTATAGAAATTTATTAGCAAATGAAGAGACAAAAAATGACTTGATCGAAACATTAGTGGATACATTAGGTTACGATATTGAACTAGAGTATTTATTCAATGTATTAGCCAATCAAGCCAAACAAAACACGTTTCAGTTGAATGACTTAAATAAAGCCTTTATCGATTTGTCTACGAAATATGATCAATTTAATGGATTGTTTGATGATGTGGATCTGAAATCAAAAAAATTGGGATCAGATGATCAACAGCGAAACATTACCATTACAGAAGTCCTGAAGAAACTAAATGATATCGATGTGATGGGACATAATGGTGATGTCATTGGGGATGCCTATGAATTCCTAATTGGTCAATTTGCCTCAGAAGCTGGTAAGAAGGCTGGAGAATTCTATACACCTCATGAAGTTTCTGACATGATGGCTCGTATTGCTGCAATCGGTCAAGAAGACAAAAAATTGTTTAGCGTATTTGACCCAACGATGGGCTCAGGTTCCTTAATGTTGAATATCCGAAGCTATATTAAGTATCCAGATAGTGTAAAGTATCATGGGCAAGAACTAAATACAACAACCTATAATCTAGCAAAGATGAACTTGATTTTGCATGGTGTTAATAAAGAAGATATGCGTTTACGCAATGGAGATACATTGAACAAAGATTGGCCGACAGATGAGCCTTATACCTTTGATGCTGTCCTTATGAATCCACCCTACTCTGCAAAATGGTCCGCAGATAATACATTCTTAGATGATTCGCGCTTCAATCGTTACGGGAAGTTAGCGCCACAATCAAAAGCAGACTTTGCTTTTCTTTTACATGGGTTCTATCATTTGAAAGATTCGGGAACAATGGCAATCGTCTTACCGCATGGGGTCCTGTTCCGTGGAGCTGCAGAAGGTGTGATCCGGAAGAAATTATTAGAAGATGGCAGTATTGATACCGTCATTGGTATGCCAGCAAACTTATTCTTTGGGACATCGATTCCAACAACAGTCATCATCTTGAAGAAAAATCGTAGCACTCGTGATGTGTTATTTATTGATGCAAGTAAGGAGTTTATTAAAGGAAAGAACCAAAATAAACTTTCCAAAGATAATATTGATAAGATTGTCGAAACATATAAGAAGCGAGAAAAAGTTGAGAAATATGCCCATTTGGCTTCCTTTGAGGAAATCAAAGAGAATGATTTCAATTTGAACATCTCTCGATACGTAGATACCTTTGAGGAAGAAGGGCCTGTGGATATGGCTTCAATTGGCTCAACAATTCAAGACATTCGAAAAGAAAAAGCAGAACTAGAATCTAGTTTATTTGACATGATTTCTTCACTACAATTTGATGAAGAAAACGCAGAATGGATTAAGGGTGCGTTAGAGGTGTTTAATCGTGAAAAATAACCATTCACCAGAAATCCGATTTCCGGAATTTACTAAAAATTGGGGAGAACGTAAGTTTAAAGACTTTATCTCTAAGGCAGGTAAGAAAAATACAAAGGGTGAAAATTATCCGGCATATTCTGTAAGTAATAAGTTAGGGTTAGTTAGTCAAACAGAACAATTTGATGGGAGTCGATTAGATGAGCTTGATAAAACATCGTATAAATTAGTTAATCCTAATGAATTTGCATATAATCCAGCTAGAATTAACGTTGGCTCTATAGCATTCAACGACCTCAATAAAACAGTAATTGTTAGCTCGCTTTATGTGGTATTAAAAATGAGCAAGGAACTGGATAATGACTTTATTCTACAATATATTAAATCGCAATTTTTTATTGATGAGGTAAGGAGAAATACTGAAGGAAGTGTAAGGGATTATTTATTTTACGAAAACTTCAAAAATATTAAGTTCCCTTATACTTCTAGCAAGGTCGAGCAAATCAAAATCGGTAACTTTTTTAAACAACTAGACGACACAATCGCTCTTCATCAGCAAGAACTAAATACCCTAAAACAAACAAAACAAGGATTCTTGCAAAAAATGTTTCCAAAAGAAGGGAAGTCCGTACCGGAAGTTCGTTTCCCGGGATTTACTGGAGAATGGGAACAGCGTAGGTTGGGGGATATTGGTTCTGTTGCAATGTGTAAAAGAATATTTAAAGAACAAACAAGTGAGAATGGGGAGATACCATTCTACAAAATTGGTACTTTTGGTGCCATTCCAGATTCGTTTATCTCTCGGGAGCTATTTGATGAATACCGAAGTAAATACTCTTTCCCAGAAAGCGGTGATGTACTTATATCGGCCTCTGGTACTATTGGAAGAACGATTGTCTATAATGGAGAAGAAGCATACTACCAAGATTCTAATATTGTTTGGCTGAAACGTGATAAAGGACAGGTGGATAACTCATTTTTGCAACAATTTTATCAAATTGTTAAATGGACTGGAATTGAAGGAAGTACAATTAAACGACTATACAACAACAACATTCTTTCAACAGAAATATTATTACCTTCTATGAGAGAACAAACCCATATCGGCAACTTTTTCAAACAACTTGACGACACAATCGCTCTTCATCAACGAGAATTAGATGCCTTAAAAGAAACGAAAAAAGCATTCCTACAAAAGATGTTTGTCTAAGCAAACAGAAGAGAGGAAGAAACATGACAAAGATACCGCATAATGATGAAGCTGAAGTAGAACGTCGTCTGATTGAAGTGTTAGGGGAAGGGCGCAATCAATGGAATTATCGTCCAGATTTAAAATCAGAAGAAGATCTATGGAAGAACTTGCGTCAAAAAATTACACAAAATAACTTATCAGAAATTGGAGAACATCCAATTTCTGATAAAGAATTTGACAATATTAAAACAGAATTGTTATCGAAAACAAAGACACCCTTTGATGCGGCTAGATGGCTCAAAGGGGAGAATGGAATTGCTCGTATTACGATTGAACGTGAAGATGTATCTTTAGGTCCGATGTCTTTAGTGCTGTATTCCAATCAAGACATTGGTGGCGGAATCTCTACATATGAAGTCGTTCATCAGATTGCAAAACAAAAGGCAAACGTTGATGATCGTGATCGCCGATTTGACGTGACACTCTTAATCAATGGGTTACCCATTGTTCAAATTGAATTGAAGCAAGTCAGTGCCAAAGACGGTGTATTCCAAGCTTATAATCAAATTAAGAAATACGCAGAAGAAGGGTTGTTTAGAAATAATATCTTTTCTACTCTTCAGGTATTTGTCATTTCCAACGAACAAACGACTCGCTATTTTGCCAATGCGTTGCCAAAAGACATACATAAGAAATTTGTCTTTAGTTGGCGGACAACGGACAATCGAAAAGTAGAAAATCTCTATGAATTTGTGAAACAAGTCTTAAATATTCCAGATGCACATCGATTGATTGCCAATTATACGATCGTTAGCGAGGATCAAGACAACAAAACCTTAATGGTATTGCACCCTTATCAAATTCATGCGATTGAAGCCTTGTTTACATCTGCCATGAAACATGAATCTGGATATGTTTGGCATGCAACCGGTTCAGGAAAAACGTTGACAAGTTTTGTCTCTACGAAATTATTAGCTCGTAAACCAGGTGTAGATCGTACCATTATGCTTATTGACCGAAAAGACTTGGATAATCAAACGATGACAGAATTCACCAAATTTGCTTCCGAGTTTAATACCGGTATTTCTTCTGATAATGCCAAGTCTAATAGCTTGATTGTCGGAACCGAAAGTGCGAAAGAGCTGAGTAATACTCTACTATCTGATACCAATTCCAATACAGTGATTATTACCACTCGCCAAAAATTAGAAGCTGCCTTGCGTTATGCTCAAAGACAAGAAGAACAAAAAGGCACCCAACGTTTTAAGAAACTACTAGGGCAACATATTGTCTTTGTCGTAGATGAATGCCATCGTGCGTTAAGTGCAGAAGGAATGAAAGAGATCAAGGGTTTTTTTCCAAATTCCACATGGTTTGGATTTACAGGTACACCGATATTTAATGAAAATAAAAAACAAGCTAAAGGCCAATTAGCTCGCACCACTCGTGATCAATATGGAGAAGTTTTGCACACTTATACCATTAAAAATGCATTGGATGATGGGGCTGTTCTAGGGTTCCAAGTAGAGCATGAAGATATGATTGAACCCACATCATTAAATAATCATATTTTTAATCAACTTCGTCTAAATGAAAAATACGCCAATTTTAGTAATGACGAAATTAACGATATGATCGATCAAATGGATGGAAGAGAGAAGGAAGCATATCTTGAACCATTTACTTTCGAAAGTGATGATCATATTCAAAAAGTCATTCATAAGATTTTTCGACCAGATAATGCCTATATCAAATTTGATTTCCAAAATAGTCGCCCGCAAAAGTCTGCCATCTTAACAACAAGTTCCATTGATATGGCGAAACGCTACTATCAGGCAATCAAGGAAATGACCAAAGATCCAGAATGGT
The DNA here is from genome assembly GCF_051713385.1 of Brevibacillus sp. JB24b. NCBI lineage: Bacteria > Bacillati > Bacillota > Bacilli > Caryophanales > Paenibacillaceae > Brevibacillus > Brevibacillus sp. JB24b. The sequence continues at coordinate 244,349 of NZ_JBNVQV010000001.1, forward strand.
TGACGAAAGAATTTGCTGGACATCCGATCCGAACAGGGCGCACGATTGAAGACCCGGACTTCCCTCGGATTGCCGTCACCTATTCGATACAAGAAAATGAAGATAATTCCAAACAAATTCAAGATGAAATGAAAGAAATTATTAAGGACTATAACGATTATTATAATACAGCTTGGTCGATAGAAGATATTGAACGATATAATGGTGATATCAACAATCGTTTAGCTCGTAAGAAAGCAGAATTCAAAGAATTTGGGAAACAAATTGACCTTGTTATTGTTGTGGATCGCTTATTGACTGGATTCGATGCACCCACAATTCAAACGTTATTTGTGGATCGAAATTTAAGTTATGCCAATTTGATCCAAGCCTTTTCTCGGACCAATCGTACCTATCCTGGAAAGAAAAAAGGATTAATTGTAACATTCCGAAAACCTTCGACAATGGAACATAATGTAGAAGAGGCGACGAAGTTATATTCTCAAGCACAAGAGGAATCTAATCTTGTTTATCCAACTTATGATGAATCGAAGAAACGATTCCAAAAGGCTCATAAAACATTGAAAAAACTGGTGCCAAATCCAACCGACATTGACGAGCACTCTCCACTTGAAACTCGGATTGAATTTGTGAAAGCTTTTCAAGAGTTAAATAATTCCTACGAAGCTTTAGTTACGTATGATGATTATAACGATGAAATGGAGAAATCAAAAGCACTCCAAGATCAGGTAAAGACCTTAGAAGAATATATTGGCGTGTACAACACGGTTAAGGGATCGCTAGTCGATGAAAGAGACGGTGATAGACCAGGAGGACCAGATTTCTCAGACATTGAATTCTATGGAGAAAATGCGATTAAGATCTATGATATTGACTCAACTTATATTGACCGATTATTAGAAACGTACTCAGCTAATAATCAGAATATCCGTGACGAGATCGAAAAAGTACTTCAAAAACTGAAAAAATCAGAAATTGTTAAAGCGGTATACCGTGCGATTTTAAACGCCATTGATGCCAAAGAAATAAATTCAGAGGAAGATACTTTTGTAGTGAAACGACGTTTCTTCACCGAATCCTATAATAAAGCGATTGGAGAATTTGCGAAAGCTTGGTTTGTGGATGAAGGAGAGCTGCATTCATCTGCTGTTCAATATGTAATAGGATCAGAGCCTATTCCAAATATCGGGGGAATTATTGACAGCAAGCAATTTGATAAGTTTAAAGCCGTACACCCAGATGCAAAACCGTTAAAATATGGACCAGAAATGAAGCGTCAGTGGAGAAAGACGTTAGATGAAGTCATTGTACCTTTGAAGGATGAGTTGAGATAAAATCGTTTTGCAATTAATGCTTTTCTTTAAAAGGGGTCATACTCGCAGGAATGCTGGACTTGACCGTCAACGATCTGAACTGCTTCCCCGATTTATTGGAGATATGCGAGAAGAGGTGCTGAGGCGCCTGTGAGTTGTAATATAGTTTGTCACTGATAGGAATATATATTATCATCTGTAAGAAAAAATGAAATGGAAGTAAGACTACTTTAGAAAACCACAAAAATAATTTAAAATGAATGGCTTCGATCTTTCTTATCAAAGATCGAAGCCATTCATTGTTTTAAGGGAATAGTATTCTAGACTAAGTCCGTTAATCCGTTATCATGACCGAAGGAGTAGCTGTCCGCACGAAAATGATAGCATCAAAAGCTTTTTCTGGAATCATCTGTAAAGTATACATCTTTTCAATTTTTCCATACAATCCACTAAAGACTGCACCTATTGCACTGATGGGCTGAGTTCTATTCAGATATGCGGTGAAATTTTCATCATGTCTTGCCTTTGCAAAGTCCAGGAATCCATCCTTCATGTTTGTATGTGCAAACAGAACAGCTAGCCGATCGTTCCCACTATTTTTTACATAAAACTCTTTTCGCTCATTGGTAGTGGCGTCATTAGCAATGAAGGAGCTTTCGTAGAATTCACTTCCTATTGCGTAATATTGGTCCCCTAAGGTTTTTGCGAGATACGCTCCCATGCAGGCTGTCATTCCCATGGAAGTGGAGGTTTTTTCAATGTGTCCATTATGTCCTGTTATGAATATGTTTTCGCGACCGTAATATTTCTTTTCAAATGATAAAATCCATATCACTTTTTCTGCCATATAGTGATCACGGGTATTGTTATAGTTCGCATTTGTTCCGCGCAGTGTAGCGTTTTGCTTGATAGCCTCGGCAAAGGCTAGAGCCAACTCATATTCTTTCTCAGAGCTTTTTGCGGTATAAACGGATTTGTTTTCCTTCATCCGCTCCATCAAGTTTTTAATATGGGAGAGCCCCTCCTGTACGTTGGCCTGCTTTTGATCATACACCGTTTTATCATTCAGATTCGAAAGTGCAATCTCATACTTGGAGGCAAGTGTCGGATCAACCTTTTTTAAATAGGAGAATAGCCCGTTTTTGTTATGGTCATAGCGTTGCATGTCAAAACCATAAAAATGAATTTTATCTGTTGCATCCCGATGCTCATTATAGGAGCGCATCCAAGATAGAAGGGCTGCCATTTCTTGCGTATTGTAAATCGTAAATCCGATTGCTTTTGCAGCATCTTGCGCAGTTCCGCTGCCTCCTAATATGTATTCATTGACCTTTTGTCCTCCGCCGAAATCGCCTTCTATGGCAAATACGCGATATCCTTGTTTTTCCACCAGATGCTTAAATATATCTGACTTCAGCGTAGTAAATTGCTTGTTACCATGTGTAGCTTCTCCAAACCCGATGATGGTTTTCGAAGGAAGGTCCATTTTTGAAACAGGAACAAGGTTAGATTTCAATGACTGTTGTAACGTGTTGGGTGATTCAGAACGGAAACCCGTGAATACACTCATCATGATGAACAAGCTTATTACGATCAGGAGATTTTTTTTCATATCGTTCTCTCTTTCTTGAGCTGATCATTCGTTTTTAATTGGATGAAAGGTGACAACCGCGTATGTCATCTTCTCGCCCGGATTGATAAAAACGTACAAGATTCATGTTGTGGTTTTTCTTACTATTTACACTATTATACTCCTTCCTGATGTCGTTTAACTATATTGAATTTATTTCGCAGTCCCCGCCCTTTACATCCTATCCTACCCGTCCGGAAAAAGATTCGCCCATCTGGTGGAAGGTACAGACGGAAACTATTCTTTAATAGGCATAGGCAATTTAGTCACTTCTTTTTCTTTTTCTGCTTTTTCTGGTACTAATGTGTTTTTATTTTCCCTCAAAGAGTTACTACCATCTGTATTAAGAATGGCATTTTCTTCTTCCCCAGCAGGAACGGTAATGCTATGCATGGTTACAGTAGTTATACCTCCGTCAGAGTGAGTATAGCTATAAGTCTCTTCTATCGGCTGATTTAGTATAGTTTCTGTTTCTTGGATAGTTTGTCTACTCTCAATTTTTTGATTAATCTTTTCTAAAGCTAGTGACTGCTCAGAAAATATTTTGGGAATAGTTTTTTCCACATTTGTTTCTTGAGCCATAGCCATTGAGGGCAGCATCAAAATAGCAGCCGAAAAAATCGCAATAATGGGTTTTATAATTTTTTTCATGATTTACCTCCATTTTTTAATAAATTATGGTAATAATAGGTATAGCTATTTTTTTCCAAGGAGTGGTTAAGAAGATGATCCTATTTTTGGTTGACTATTTATTGAAGATATTTCTAATAAGTTTTGGCGTTTATTTTTTGCTGAATATTCTTCAGATTCTTCGACAAAGAAATTCCATTAGACAAAAGGGGAATGCTGAGCTTGTAAAAGTACTAAAAGATATTTCTAATGCTTTAGAAAAAAAGAATAACTTTTTCTAACTAGTGGAGTTAGTATAGTTTCATGGACACCTCTTAGTTAAGTCCTTACAATGAAAACAAGAGGAGATGAGTCCGGATGGAACACAAAAAAACGAACAAGAGATACAATGAAGATTTTAAAAGAACAGTGGTAGATCTTTATCACTCTGGTTACTCTGTAAAGGAATTATCTAGCGAATATGGTATTTCAGAAGTCACCATTTATAAATGGATCAAAGAATTTACTCCTCTCGGAGAAGCAGGACAATCTATAGCACCTAAAGAGATTGCTGCTATGCAGAAGGAAATGCTGCGATTGAAACAGGAAAATGAAATTCTAAAAAAGGCTATGGCCATATTCGCAAAAAAGTAGAAATTGCAGAATGGAATCAATTTATTGAAGCAAACAGAGAAAAGTACTCTGTACAGACCATGTGTGAGGTACTCAATCTTTCCAGAAGTACATACTATCAATTCCAAAAGAAAGAGCCCTCTCTACGTCATAAAGAGAATCAACTGATTACAAAGAGAATGATTGAAATTCATCAGGATAGCAAGGGACGTTATGGTGCTCCCAAGATCCACTATCTTTTGAATAGAGAAGGCTTTTCTATTAGCCAGAAAAAAGTGCAACGATTAATGAATAAGGCTGATATTCGATCCATTACGCGTAAAAAATTCCGCCCACAAGGAAGCAAAGACAGAGTGATAGAGAGACCTAATCTACTTCAGCAAGATTTTAAAACAACATCTATTAACGAGAAATGGGTAGCAGATATTACGTATATTCATACTCTTCGAGATGGTTGGTGTTATTTGGCATCCGTTCTTGACCTACATTCTAAAAAAATCATAGGGTACTCTTTTTCACGTCATGTGACAGTGGATGTAGTTTTGCATGCATTAAAAAATGCCTATGATACTCAAAAACCCGCAAGGGATTTGGTACTTCATACCGATTTAGGTGCCCAATATACAAGCAAGGATTTCACGCAATATGTTAAGCAACTTCACATTGTTCACTCATTTAGCAGAAAGGGCTGTCCCTATGACAATGCCTGTATCGAATCGTTCCATGCCATTCTGAAGAAAGAAGAAGTAAACCATGTGACTTACATTGATTATGAATCCGCAAAGCTTGCGCTTTTTACATATATAGAAGGTTGGTATAACCGAACCCGAATACATGGTAGTCTAGGCTACAAAACACCTCAAGAAGTAGAAGACTTGCAAAGAAAAGTATCCTAGTACTTAACTTAGTTGTGTCCAAGATATTGACTCAAATCCACTAGGGTGCTTAAAGAAATTTTTGAAAATAGTTGATTACCTTTTGGATTCATTTAAAAAAAGAAAGAAATACTTTCCCTTCTGCTTCATTGAACTTCTAATAAGAGTTGTTATATACATGTGTTGATTAAGTGAAATTTTCGGAATTTTGATTGACGACAAGAAACTTCCCCTAATAAATAGGGATGTTCAGGTAGATTCCTCACAACGCCAGCTTTCAACCCGCACTCCTGTATAAGGAGCGATAGTTTCAGGAAAAAACAGCATACTGAAAGGTCTCATAAATTATTAATTGCAAACCATGATTGTAGATAAGCTTTATGCTTTATCCTCTTTAACTTTGTTTACTTTATTTTCAAGCAACAAGATTTTAATTTAGTAAAAATAAAAATATGTAATGAAGATAAAGCTCCATACCGCAAATACAATTGCTTCTGAAGCTATCTCTATGAAATAAATATAGTAATAGAAATAGAAATAGCAACCACAGAAAGCGGGGATAAGCATGAAGGCAGTACCTTACTTTTCGCAATGGGAGTCCCGTCAGTTAGTCTCGGACTTTTTATCCGGCAAATTACATCCTGCTGACGACCCCCTATGGCATCTGTCTGGCGCAGTTGACCGGGATGAATACGCTAATTGGAGCTTCCATATTTGTGGGATGGCCTCTTTAAAAATGCTGCTTGCGCATTGGCACAATCGGATTATTCCAACGATCGAACTGATGAAGCAGTGCCGTGATTATGGTGGATATGTTGTTCATGAGGATGGGAGTATTAAAGGTCTGTTCTACCGTCCGTTTGTGTCTTTTATAGCTGAAAGATATGCGCTCCAAGCAGAGGTGAAGGAGCATACACCCATTGAAGAGATTTATGACCTGCTTGATCAGGGGTATGTGTACATTGCTTCCGTTCATCCTACCATCCGTACACCAGAGATGACGCCGCCCAAACAAGGAGGGCATCTGGTGTATGTGTTTGGACGAGATACTCAACGCCAGGAGATCATCTTCCACAATCCGTCTGGAAACACAGCTACTAGTCAGGAAAATGTTCATCTTAGCTGTGGAGTATTTTCTCGTTTTTATGCCAACCGTGGAATTTTGATTAAAGACTCCAGAGCATCTGTTTGATACCATCTGTTTGATACCCATTGACGAAGCGAGTGTATTGTAAGCTGGACAATTATTTGTGATTATGACGTATGATAATCGCTTTGCGCCTTTGAGTAGAATCAGTCATAACAAGGGAAAGCTATCTACTCCATTTTGTCGTATCTATAACCTAAAGCATTAATTTAGAATTTAATCTGTTGCTTACAAGTCGAGCGGAAAACAGGTATCTAATCCTGTGTAGTCTCGGCTTTTTTGTTGCATATAAATACAAAATACAGACTAAATATTATATTTTTTCAAAAAATACTCTCTAGATTTTATATAGAAATCCCCATATTATAACACGGTTAGTAAACAAAAAAGAACCTAACCAATGCTACTTATGAATGAGGCATGTCTACGTATTTCTTGGTCAACGTAAGTCCATTTTTGTTACTGGAACACCTAATTAATCGCAAAAATAAACCTCATGTAGCAAAGGAAAACATTTCTTGACAACCACCCTCAAAATATTGATAATAATAATCGTTTTCAATTAAAAGCAGCGAGGAGTCTTACCGAATGAATTTTTTCTATTCTTTCAAGCATCACATTTTTCCTTTTCTTGTTGTACTTATGCGAATTGCCTTTGGGGGAGGGTGGTTGTTAGCTGGGGTGACCAAGATTACTGATAAGGGCTGGTTTCGGGAGCCGAGTGTTTTTCTACAGGACTATTTAGAAACAGCTTTAACGAAACCGAATGTACCTGAGTTTTACAAGGAGTTTATCAAGCACTTATGTCTTCCTTATGTTGATTTTTATAATTATGTCCTTCCCATTGTTCAGATTGTAATTGGTATTTTGCTGATTGTAGGTTTATGTACATTGCCAAGCATTCTTATTTGTTTATTTATGCATATTAATTTCATTTTGTCAGGCAACATGAATCTACTCAGTCTTGTTCTTTATACAAGTGCCTTTGGTTTATTGCTTTGCGGTTCGTATACCTATTTGCTTAGTTTAGACCAATTGTTTAAACGCGTGCCTTCTTTTGCACAGAAGAGGATATCAAAATCCGATAATGTTACTCTGAATAACAGATCTTTGGTGAACTAATACGTATTGGTAAGTAAATTCCTGTGTACATTTCATCTCCAAAAAAATATTGACAGATTTTAAAAAATATTGAATAATTTGTTTTGAAATCTATTGATAATAATAATCATTATCATAATTATAGCTTATTGATAATAAGCAGGGGAGTAAACAAAATGATACAGAAAAAGGCTATTTTTCATGTTCTGGTTTCCACGAGTCTTTTGACGTCTTTAGGATTACCGTCTTATGTGTCTGCGGCAGTAGAAGAGAATCTGGTGCAAGACGAACAAGTAACGGAAAAACCGATCGTAGAGAATAAAACGGGAGGCTCTAAATCAGACCCAAAAGGTACAGGTGCGGGTATAGGGGACGGCTCAGTATCTCAAGGTGATGAAAGCGTAGTTACAGTGGGCAGTCAGGAAGCTAAGACTGAAAAAGAAACAGGTGTGGTGGACAGCCCGGAAGTCCAGATTGAAGAAAGCACAAGTCAGATCGGCACCGACCGATCTCAGGATGAAGAAAGCACAAGTAAGGATAATACCCTCGAATCTCAGAAGGAACAAGGCGAAAGTCAAGTGGTCACTCCAACTCCTCAGCCAAATCCAGAGGATATAAATTTAAAGCCAGAAACTACCACAATCGAGATAGAATCGGTAGAAGCCATTCCAGAATCAACTTATTCAAATCGGACATTTGCATTTAATTTTAATTTACCAAGTAATGTCACGGTTCAATTAAGCAACGGTAAAAAAATAGAATTATACGTCCGTTGGAGCTTTGACCAGTACAACCCTGACGATGTGAATAGTCAAACATTCACGGCTGTGGGAGCGTTACGTGAAACTTCTTGGAGTTCAGCTCTTCCAGAAGGCATAACTAACACCAAGAATATGAAAGCGACAGCTAAAATTACAGTATCGGCGGCAAAGCAGATCACGAGTGTGAATCAGCTAGCTGATATTGTTGAAAAAGAAAATGGCACAAGCTTTTATCAGTTGGGGTTACCAAATAGTGTAGACATAATCCTAGATGATGGTTCGACCCAATCGGTTGGGGTTTCTTGGGAACATGGAGATTATGACGAAAACAATCCGGATGCCCATACGGTTCAATTCTTAGGTAATTTGGGAGATCGATCTGGTTTGCCTACGGGAATTGCTAATAGTGATGGTGTTAAGGCGAAAATAAAGGTTTCCTTCAAAGATGCACGTACAATTAGTAGTCTTACGCCTGTCGAAATCAACAATGTGTTAAGTGGAACTCCAAAAACAGAAGAAGCGCTGGGCTTGCCTGAACAGGTAGAGGCAGAACTGATTGACGGTAGCAAAGTTCAGGTGCCGATAGAATGGAATGTAGACGATAGTGCCTATGATCCTAACAATCCAGCAGAGCAGACTTTTAACGTGGCTGGTACATTAAAAAATATCCCGGCTGGCTTAAAGAATCCGAGTGAAGTAAAAGCGGAGGCGAAAGTAAAAGTCGCTGCTGCCCTTCAGATTACAAGTATTGACCCTGTACAGGTGGCACAAGTACCTAACGGCATTAGTAAAACAGCACTTGCTTTTTATCTGCCGAAGCAAGCAAATGCGACGTTAAGTAACGGTAAAACGGAAAAAGTGGATGTGACATGGGAGCTGGCAGCTTCAAATTACGACCCAGCTAATGAAAAACAACAAGCAGTGGAAGTAAGAGGTACGTTAGTTCACTTACCTGCCGGTGTTGTTGTACCTAGTCAAAAGGCAATTGCCAATATCTCAGTTAACGAAATGCGTTATGTGCAGTCGCTGAATCCGATCTCTGACATTACCGGAATCGTTAGCGGGACGAATGCTTCACTAGAAGCGCTACACCTGCCAAAGCAAGTAACTGTCGTATTATCGGATAGAAATAGCATCAATGCAGATGTGCAGTGGGATTTACATAGCATTAGCTATGAAAAAGGTAATGCCAAGGCACAGGATTTTACGGTAACGGGAACGTTGATTAATCTTCCTGTCGGAGTAAAAGGTAACAATGTCGAGGCAAAAGTTAACGTCAAGGTGGATGCAAAGATTGAGCCTACTGTAAATGTAGGAGTTACGATGAGTGATGTATCTGTCGAGAGGCAAGGGCGAGATACGACCGAGGTACTTGGTGAATATTTCTTGCCTTTGTCTGGAGATGTTACAGGTTCGAATGGACAACCAATCAATGGACCTGGAACGGCGTTGTTAGTGCTACAAATGTACATCAACAATGTGGAAGTAAATACAGTTGACTACTTAGGTCGCCAATTAGCATTAAACCACAAGCTATATGTGGGCTGGAAGAACGAAAATGTGCTGGCCGAAATTGAAAATGTGCTGAAAGCGGCCTTATTACATCATCCTGAGGGTAGAAATTATGAAGTTATCACCTCCTCGTCACCAGCGGGAATTATTATTAAGCAGAAGCCAGGAACAGGCAACAGCGCTAGTATCATTCTCAATGTGATAGACAATGAAAATGGTTCGGCGGTTGAAGGTCTGACATGGGGCGAGTTGGAGACGAGAACGGAAGGAAGCTTTGGTATTGTTGGGCAAAAAGCTAAGTTCAGCACCCAAGTAAATACTAGGGCAGATACAGCGGGAAATCTTGTTGTCCATATCGCTGATGGCAAAATCGATAAGCAAATCGCTGTGCCGGTAGAGGCGAATGATGATACCGCTGCTGTTGCTCAGGAGGTAGCGAATCGCCTAGCAGCAGACTACGGAATAGCCCATGCATATGCTGTAAATACGGATGGAAGCAAGATTACATTCGAAGCCCTTCAAGAAGGCGCAAAAGAATTGAAGATAGCGGTAAAAACAGTTGCTGACACAGGAAGCAAGCCGGATGTAGGCACAGGTGGCGAGGAGAAAGAGAAAGAGCCGGAGAAAGATAGAGATAAAGAGCCAGAGAAAGACAGAGATAAGGAACCGGAGAAAGATAGAGATAAAGAACCGGGGAAAGACAAGGATAAAGAGCCAGAGAAAGATAGAGATAAAGAACCGGAGAAAGATAGAGATAAAGAACCGGGGAAAGACAAGGATAAAGAGCCAGAGAAAGATAGAGATAAAGAACCGGGGAAAGACAAGGATAGAGAGCCAGAGAAAGACAGAGATAAAGAGCCGGAGAAAGACAGAGATAAAGAGCCGGGGAAAGACAAGGATAAAGAGAAGAAACCAGATAAAGAGACGGATAAGGATAAAGATAGAGATAAAAATAGAGATAGAGATAGAGGCAAAGACAGAGCTAGAGACAGAGACAAAGATAGAGATAGAGACACGGATAAAAACAAAAATACGGCTACGACAACGACAACAAACAATCAAGAAACCCAAAACACTGCTAAAGTCGAAAACAAAGACAAATCGACAGCAAAAACGTTTGGTGATTTAAAGAACCATAAGTGGGCGCAAAACTCAATTGAGCTGTTAAATTCTAAGGGGATCATTTTAGGAACCTCTGAACACACATTTACTCCAAAAGCGGCAATGAAGAGTGGAGATTTTGCACTCGTCGTGATGAGAATATTTGATCTGAAGTCAGATGTTGCAGGTAGTACCCCTGAAGTCCCACAAAATAGCTATTATTCTGAGGCGGTAACAAGTCTGATGGGACAAGGAATCATTCAAAGCTTCGAGGGTGAACAGTTCAATCCAGACACGCCTATTACAAGACAGGATCTAATGGTTATCCTGTATCAGGCAATGATTAAGTCTGGTATGGAGCTGAAAAAGGGTGAAGTGGCTGAGCTGAATCGTTTTGCGGATTCTAATAAGGTGAAGAATAACGCGAAGGAAGCCATCAGCGCATTAGTTGCTGAAGGAATTGTAAAAGGAGACGGTAGAAATCTCAATCCAACTGCCCATGCTTCAAGAGCGGAAATCGCAGTGCTACTAGAACAAGTAGTACATAAAATTCCTAAGAAGAAATAATCAAATGGTAAAGTACTAAAATAGTGGCCACTCTAAGGACGTCCCGTGGATGCCTTACGAGTGGCATTTTTATATTCAGGAAAACAGCTTGATTGATCTCATGAAAATCCTCTCCTCGATTCGGTTTGCACATATAACGAGAAGGGAGGAGGTTTTGTGACAAACGAATAGAGAAGTGGGGAATCAGAATAATCAGGCTACGCATGCTGTAACTGATTGCATAGGCAAAAGGCAGTAACAATAGGTGTTACTTCTTTAAAAGCCAAGTAGATTTGACGATATTTTTTTTGCTTTACCTTCCTTATTTCAATGTTCTTATGTGATTTGAAAAATAGCTCAGGACCCATCGTGATCCCAATACCCTGAGAGACCATATTGACAATCGTTTCACAATGCAGGACCTCTAGTATGATATTGGGACGCACATGATGAGCAGTTAAATTTTCTAAAACTAATGTCTGGTAAGGACCTTTTGGCATGATAAAGTCCATACCAGCTATTTTTTTTATATCAATGATTTTTTGCTGAGAAAGCATGTGGTTTTTAGGTAAACCCAAGACTAATTCGTCTTTTTTTACAGGTATCACGTTCAAACGGTGATTTGTATCAGCATCAACAATGAACCCAATATCTACAGTACCGTTCATAATCCAGTCCATGATTTCACCATATGTGCCCTCAAATAATATTACCTTCACACCGGAATAGCTCTTTTTAAAATTTGCCAGCATGGTAGGTAATATCTGAGATGCGGCGCTTGTAAAGGCTCCTATTTTTAGGGTCCCTTCGAGTTGATTGTTTTGGATTGATAATTCCTGTTTAATAATAGCCTCGCTTTTAAGAATCTGTTGGATATGCGGCAGGATTCGATCGGCAAATGCAGTCCGGCTAATCTCTGCTTGCTTATTTCGATGTAATAAAGGATAGCCGAACTCTTTTTCTAAACTAGCAATGGCATGGCTGACTGCTGATTGAGTCATGTTAAGCTGTTCCGCGGCTCGTGTAAAATTACCTAATTCAACAACCTTCTGTAATACCTCATATCTAGCTATCGTCATAAGTTATCCTCATACCTTCTATGCAAATTATTAATTTCACTAATATGACTATACCCTATACGATAAGAATTGAACATGAAATAAAAAGGGTGGTTACCATTGAGAAGGATATATTTATTACTATTGGGTATGTTTGCGCTAGGTGTGGATGCTTACGTTATGGCTGGGATTTTACCTAGTATTGCTGAAGATTTTGGTGTATCTATTGGAGCCTCAGGACAAACTGTTAGCGTATTTACCTTATGCTATGCGATTGCGGCGCCTGTATTTGCAACCTTGATGAGTAAAACGAATGCAAAATATACATTACTAACAGCATTATCGATCTTCACATTCGCGAATTTTATTACTGCGATTACGCATCAGTTTGTCATTTTATTGATTTCGAGAGGACTAGCGGGGATCGGTGCAGGTCTTTACTCGCCATTAGCCTCGTCAGCAGCTGTTTCATTAGTGGAGGAAAAGCAAAGGGGGAGGGCGCTAAGTACGATATTGCTGGGAATGAGCGCGGGAACTGTGATAGGCGTTCCTTTGGGCATCTATATATCCTCTATCTTCGAATGGCGAATGACCATGTGGTTTATTGTAATGATTGGGGTAGTAGGAATAGTAGCTCTATTGTGTAAGTTCCCAGTAGTAAAATCGAATAGTTTACCGACACTCAGAGAACGATTGGGTATGTTTAAAAATAAAGATATATCGCTCGTCATGACAATAACCATGATACTGAGCTTTTGTAGTTTAGGCTTATATACATATTTAGATCTTATTATTGGCGCTTATGGATTTGAGAAATCGATTGTTTTTATTTGGATGTGGGGAATTGGTGGTATTGCGGGGAGCTTTATCATTGGTTATCTTATGGATTTTTATAAGAGACCTAGAGTTATCCTGATGTACTTATTAATCCTGATGCTTATATCTTTCATACTAATGGGAAGCGTCCATTATCTGGCAGTAATATTCGCAATCGTCTTGATGCTGTGGGGGGCTAGTGGCTGGGCATCCTTAGCAACACTACAAAAAACACTAGTCGAAATCAGCCCTGAGCATGCTACTATTTCAATTGCTCTTTTAAGCTCTATCAATTATCTGGCCGGCTCAATTGGGACGATGACAAATGGAATATTGTTAGAACAAGGAATGACCCCGATGACTTTGCCATATCTCACAGGTGGTATTTTAGTGATTGCTATAGGATTACAGTGGATTTTGATAGCAAGAAAGTGATAAATAGAAATGATATATGGAACAAAAGTATAGGTAAAGCCTATTTTTTACGGAGAGATCGAGGTAACACCAAAGGCAAATAGAATAAGAAGAAGTTCTTAGATGAGTTATAATAAGGGTAACCCTTATAAGGAAGTGTAATGATATGAGCAGTAAAACAAATGCGTGTCGTTTGCTAGATAAACATAAGGTTCCCTATACGGTGCATGAGTACGAATGGGATGAGGAGCATTTAAATGCGAAACATGCTGCTCAGCAGGTTGATTTACAAGTAGAGCAGGTTTTTAAAACCCTAGTACTTCGTGGTGATAAGACGGGGGTTATCATGGCTTGTATTCCTGCCCATAAGGAGCTTCACTTAAAATTAATGGCAGCTGCTAGCAAGAATAAGAAGGTAGAAATGGTGCCAATGAAAGAGATACTAGAATTAACAGGATATATACGGGGTGGTTGCTCACCTCTAGGTACTAAAAAAAATTATCCGCTCTATATTGATGAGTCAGCTCTTAGATTTAGTCTGATTAGCATTAGTGCTGGTAAAAGAGGATTGCAGATTTTTATGAATGCAACTGACTTAATTAAGGTAAGTAAGGCTACTTCTGTGAGTCTGACTATGTAAGAGAAATCTATCTCATCTGTTAAATAGCCATCTATAATGATTGGTTTACCGAAGAAAAAAAGTAAATAGATTGATCTAGTGTCTTAAAATCAACGCTATTCTTTTTAAGCCTGTAACAACAAAGTCTTGTTGTTACGGGTTTTTTTACATTTCAGATGAAGGTCTTCTACTTCGAGCGCTAGGTAAGTGGTGAGTAGTTGACTTCATGTGAATAGCGAATAGAGTCAGACCTCCAATTCTTGTTTGAGAGAAATTACAGTAGCCGAAAATAGTAGAGGAGACTCCCATTTACTATGAGTTTTAGACTAATAATATATCTTATGCAAATCGTAATGATTATTATTTGTGTTGACTTGTGTGTGTACGTGCAGTAGTATGTTTATTAAATCGTAATCGTTACGATTTAATTCTGGGTATGATTTCTATCATCTTATATACCTGTACGAAAGAAGGGTACTTACATATGAGTGAAAAACGAGTTCCCGTCACTGTTTTAAGTGGGTATCTTGGAGCGGGAAAGACTTCCATTTTGAATCATGTTTTAAACAATCGAGAGGGCCTTCGTGTAGCAGTCATTGTAAACGATCTGAGCGAGGTGAATATCGATTCTAATCTTATAAAGAATGGTGGCGGGATTTCCAGAACAGACGAGAAGGTTGTTGAGCTGTCTAATGGTTGTATTTGCTGTACGTTACGTGAGGATTTATTAGTAGAGGTAGAACGGTTAGTGAATGAAGATCGCTATGATTATATCCTGATTGAATCCACCGGAATAGGAGAGCCGCTACCAGTAGCACAAACCTTCACGTATGTAGATGAAGAAAAGGGGATAGACCTTTCTAGTATTTGTCGGCTGGATACAATGGTGACTGTAGTGGATGCGAATCGTTTTTGGCATGATTTTTCTTCGGGAGAAAGCCTAGTGGAGCGTGGCCATGCAGTGGATGAGGAAGACACGCGTGAGATAGTCGATTTGTTGATTGACCAAATCGAGTTTTGTGATGTTTTAATCGTAAATAAATGTGACATGGTTAGTGAAAAGGATTTACTGCATTTGGAGCAGATTCTTCGAAAGCTTCAACCAACGGCAAAATGCATCCGAAGCTCTTATGGCAAGGTTGATCCAAAAGAGATTATGAATACAGGGCTTTTTGATTTTGAAAAAGCGAGTCAGTCTGCTGGATGGTTACAAGAATTACAAAAGCCAAGTCATACTCCAGAAACAGAAGAATATGGAATATCCTCTTTTGTATATCGTCGAAGAATTCCGTTTCACCCTGAGAGATTATATAAATGGCTACAGGATTGGCCAGAGGATGTGGTGAGAGCAAAAGGCTTCCTCTGGATTGCTACACGAAATGACATAGCTTTAACAATTAGTCAGGCAGGTTCATCTATTCAATTGGAGTCAACGGGCTATTGGGTATCGGCTTTACCCGAAGAAGAGAAGCAGTTCATACTAGCGGAAGACCCTGAATGGGCAGAAACGTGGGACCCTCAGTTCGGAGATCGTATGAATGAAATTGTATGTATCGGGATTAAGTTAGAAAAAGGTGATATCATCCGATCTTTAGATGCTTGTCTTTTAACAAATGAAGAGCTAATTGCAGACTGGAATACCTTGAGAGATCCATTGCCAACAAGTGATGTGATTGTTGAGTCACTAATTAGCAATGAATAGTAAATATACATGATCAGGAGGATTTGACAAATGAGAGTAACGGTTACCTTGCAATGCACTGAATCTGGAGATCGTACCTACATTACGACAAAAAATAAAAGAAACAACCCCGAACGTCTAGAGCTAAAGAAATATTCCCCTCGTCTAAAAAAATACACCCTTCATCGTGAAACAAAGTAGCTGGTAGACAAACTAGAGACACTCTTTTCGCATGTAAGAGAAAAGAGTGTCTTATTTATAGTTGTGGATTATCTTCAATCACATTGTTACAAGAGATTGGGTACAAAGAAACCAGCTAGTAGAGAAACCGAGCTAGTAGTATTGAGGAAACAAATGGCGTTTATTTCTTGAAATGCTCCGCGATAGAACGGAACATAGCAAAATTTTCATCATGATAATCAGCTCTACCGTAATCAGGATCAGCACTGGTTTTGACGATTACTACTTTGGCCTTTGGATTAACATAGATGAATTGTCCATAGACCCCAATAGCGCTGTAGGCACCGTCTGAAGGATCAGCCTCCCACCATTGATATTGGTAGTTTAAAACTCCCTTAGGATCGTGATCAGATTGAGGACTTTCTACCTGTGTGGATTCTTGCACCCACTTTTTTGAAATGATTTGCTTTCCATTCCAGTTTCCTTCATGAAGATATAAGCTTCCAAACCTAGCATAATCTCTAATAGTTGCGTTTAGACCCATAAAGGATAGCTCTGTGCCGCGGCGATCAGTACTCCAATAAGCATCGGATTCCATTCCAAGAGGGCCCCATATTTTTTCCTGCAAATAGTAGGAGGGGGGATTACCTGTGACTTTACTAATCAACATGCCGAGAACTTGTGTATTGATACTAATATAATGCTGAAAAGTCCCGGATGGACGTTGAGATTTTAGCCCTAATGCATAATCATTCACCGATGTATCTAGTAGAAATGTTTTATACATCATCATGTTTATATCTGAAAAGGTGGCGTCATAGGTTTCATCAAAGGTAACCCCAGAAGCCATTCGCAAAATATCCTTAATTGGTACTCCATCGTAGCCACTACCCTTTAATTCTGGTACATAGTGAGTGATTGGATCATTTACATTTTTAATTAATCCTTCATCAATAGCGATCCCTACTAGAGCAGAGATAAATGACTTAGCCACTGACCAAGAAGTAAACCTTGTTTGGTCATTCACACCATTTCGATAGAATTCCGTAACGATCTTATCGTCCTTGAGAACCAATAATCCATTCGTCTGAGTTCGTTGTAGAAAGTCTTCAACAGATAATGCTTTATCTTTGTATGTATAAGTCTGAGGTAATTCTTTTTGTAATGTTTCAAATCGGAAGACAGGCTGTGACGTTTTTATCGATCGACTTGGAAAAATATTGTCCATACTTTGGAAATTAAAGCTAAGTTTATCCTTATTCAGCACGTTAATAATGTTCCAGTTACGGATAACGGCCCAACTAAGGATGAGTAATAGTGCAACAACAGCGATGCTTATGCCATACCACCACATCTTCTTGCTCGAAATTTGTTTACTCTTCAAGTAATACCCTCCTTCATTTACCTAATTATGGTATTGATTTTGATTATAAGGCAGGTGGATACCTTATTCAATATATTGGTATTTCATCCTGTTTTTAGAATGTAAAGCGTAATGATTGCAAATTCGTTCGATTTATTCCTAAACAGAACATTAACTTACTGCTACTAGGTTATTTTTTGTTTAGAGACAGTATATACATGTACAAAAAGTTCAACATAACAATATCAAAGCAATAAAGTCACTAGAGATTTAAAATTAATAATTGTAATTTTTTAGACTATTTGTTATGTTTAAGCTGAAAATCAAATATGTGTAGAAACAGGTGTAGATAATGTTTTTTTATCTGCTTAATAGGGAAGATCGGTTAGAATCCGACGCTGTCCCGCAACTGTAATTGGGAGCTGTTCGAAAATACCACTGTTTTCATTGTAGTGAAAATGGGAAGGTTCGAATCGCGATGATCATGAGCCAGGAGACCTGCCTGTTTTAGCACACATCAGTTCCTACGAGGATAGGAGGTGTTAAGT
Organism: Brevibacillus sp. JB24b; assembly: GCF_051713385.1. Classification (NCBI taxonomy): domain Bacteria; kingdom Bacillati; phylum Bacillota; class Bacilli; order Caryophanales; family Paenibacillaceae; genus Brevibacillus; species Brevibacillus sp. JB24b. The sequence continues at coordinate 262,256 of NZ_JBNVQV010000001.1, forward strand.
GCGAGCGATTAAACATGTGGTATTTCTGATTTTTACATGTTTATTTGAGTTTTTCGCCCATTAACAACAACTTTCTTTCAGGAAGTTGTTTTTTTGCGTGTGGGATGCTTGGGGGTCTAGGAGGGATTTTTTGTTTGGGACAGTAGGGTATTTTACGAATTATTTCAACACAACAATCATGAACAATCTAAGTATAGAAAGTCCTACTACGTTAGAGGTCATTTATGTTCTTTTAGGAAATGAAATAAAACAACAAGAAGTTACCGAAGAAGTAAAAACAGATTACTATCGCAACCTTGAAAAAGCCTACAAGCTAACCAAAGAACAGTTATTTGGAATGGAGGAAGAAAAATGAATGGTCTTGAAAAATTTTCTCCTGGACTAGACGGTGTTGTGGCTACAGAAACAAGTATTTCCTACCTTGATACCATACAAGAGGAAATCGTGATACGGGGTTACGATCTGATTGAGCTTTCTAAATCCTATAGCTATGTTGATGTTATTCATCTTTTACTGGAGGGGCGTCTTCCAGATGAGGAAGAGAAAAAAATTCTCGAAGCTAGCATGATTCAACGATATGAACTGCCTGCTGCGGTACTTGAGGTGTTAAAGCTGTTGCCTGAGCAAACGCATGCTATGGACGGTCTACGAACAGGCATCTCCGTTCTTGGAGGGTATGATCATGCGATTGATGATCGCTCCCTGCTTGTTAATAAAGAGCGTGCTTATCAATTATTGGGTCAAGTTCCTAGTATTGTGGCAAATAGCTATCGGATTCTGACAAAAAAGGAACCGATCCAACCCGACAAGGCTCTACCGTTTAGTGCTAACTTCTTCTATATGGTCACTGGAAAAAAGCCGTCACCGATTGAGGAAAAAATCTTTGATCTATCCCTGCTTTTGTACAGCGAGCATGAGATGCCAAATTCCACGTTTACGGCAAGGGTCATTGCTTCCACGCAATCGGATTTGTACGGAGCATTGACAGGGGCGGTGGCTTCCTTAAAGGGTAACCTTCATGGGGGAGCAAATGAAGCTGTCATGCACTTATTGCTAGAGGCAGGAACAATTTCCAGGTTGGAGGAGTTACTACAAACCAAGCTATCGAACAAAGAAAAGATCATGGGATTTGGTCACCGGGTATATATGAAAAAAATGGACCCTAGAGCAACAATGATGAAAGGGGCATTACAACAGCTATGTCAGGTAAGGGGGGACGATCTTTTATACCGCATGTGTGAAGCGGGGGAGAGGATTATGGAGAGGGAAAAGGGACTCTATCCGAATTTGGACTATTATGCAGCACCTGTGTACTGGATGCTTGGGATTCCCATTCCATTGTATACGCCTATCTTTTTCGCTGCGAGAACAGTAGGGATTTGCGCACATGTACTTGAACAGCATGCACAAAATCGTCTATTTCGGCCACGTGTAAAATATGTAGGCGAGCGGCATGTTCTTTGAAGTAGGGTTGGGAATTTATGTGTGAGCCAGCATCGCCTATATGATGTTCTGACCAACATCATGTACCATGATAAATAATTTTAAATGGAAAGGGAAGGATACTTTGTTAAAAAATAGGGAGATAAACAAAACAGATGAGCTGATCGAGCAAATTACAGATTATGTTTTACATAAAAGGATTACGAGATTGGAAGCATTTGAGACTGCCAGATATGTTTTATTGGATACACTCGGATGTGGAATTTTGGCATTAAACTATCCAGATTGCACAAAGCTACTGGGACCCGTTGTTCCTGGGACAGTTGTTCCAAATGGATGTAGGGTACCAGGTACATCATTTGTTCTTGATCCAGTAAGAGGAGCCTTTAATATCGGTTGCATCATTCGTTGGCTTGATTACAATGACACATGGTTAGCAGCAGAGTGGGGACATCCATCAGATAATTTGGGCGGAATTTTAGCTGTTGCAGATTATAGTAGCCGTGTGCGTATCTCGGAGGGGAAACAACCGCTGACTATGTATAATGTGCTGGAAGCGATGATTAAAGCACATGAAATTCAAGGGGTACTAGCATTAGAAAACAGCTTAAACCGGGTTGGTCTTGATCATGTATTGTTTGTCAAAATTGCAACAACAGCAGTTGTGTCACAGATGCTTGGGGGAACTCGTGAGGAAATAAACAACGCATTATCAAATGCTTGGCTTGATAATAGTAGTTTACGGACATATAGGCACGCTCCTAATACAGGATCGCGTAAATCTTGGGCTGCCGGCGATGCAACTAGCAGAGGTGTTCAGCTAGCTATGATGGCCCTGAAGGGAGAGATGGGATATCCAACAGCTCTTACTGCACCGAACTGGGGATTTCAGGATGTATTATTTAATAAACAGAGGATAAAGCTGGCTCGACCACTGGATTCATATGTAATGGAGAACGTGCTGTTCAAAGTCTCCTATCCAGCCGAATTTCATGCCCAAACGGCGGCAGAATGCGCAATCAAGCTTCATCCGGAAGTAATGGATCGTTTTGATGAGATTGACAGCATTCAAATTACAACACATGAATCAGCTATTCGGATCATTGATAAGGTAGGTCCATTGAATAATCCGGCAGATCGAGATCATTGCTTGCAATATATTACGGCTATCGGATTACTGTTTGGTGATATTAAAGCGGATCATTATGAAGATATAGTGGCATCTGATTCAAGAATCGATTTGTTACGAGACAAGATGGTGGTCGTTGAAAATAAACAGTACAGTATTGATTATTTAGAACCGAGTAAGCGCTCGATCTCAAATGCTGTTCAGGTGCAGTATAAAGATGGCACTTTTTCAGAAAAGGTGGAATGCGAATATCCATTAGGTCACCGCTTCCGCAGGGTAGAAGCCATCCCTAAAATTATCGAGAAATTTGTTGAAAATGTGGGGACTCATTATTCACAAAAGCAGGTCAGTAAAATAAAAGAAGCTTGCATGGATTCAGAAAGATTGAGCAGCATGGCGGTTACCGAATTTATCGAATTGTTTCTAATGTAGAGAGGGGGGAAACACCATGGCTTGGATTGTAGATCCGCCGTCATCTCAAGCTGAATTAGCAATGAAATTCAGGGAGCTAATGAATGCTCCTGATCTTTTGCAAATTCCCGGCGCGCACGATGCGATGGCTGCTCTTATGGCGAAGCAGGTAGGATTTTCAGCGCTCTATTTATCCGGTGCAGCTTATACAGCTAGTTGTGGTTTGCCAGACCTAGGAATCGTCACGTCTACTGAGATAGCTCAACGGGCAAAGGAATTGATACGGGCAACTAATTTACCAGTATTAGTAGATATAGATACAGGATTTGGCGGGATTCTTAATGTTTCCCGGACTGCTAGAGAAATGCTAGAGGCTAATGTTGCCGCGGTGCAACTAGAGGATCAGCAGCTTCCCAAAAAATGTGGACATTTAAATGGCAAGAAGCTGGTGACTACAGAAGAAATGGCCCAGAAGATTATAGCGATTAAAAAGGTAGCACCAACGTTAGTACTTGTCGCACGTACTGATGCTAGGTCAGTAGAAGGTTTGGACGCGGCGATAGAAAGGGCACGTTCCTATGTGGAGGCTGGGGCAGATGCCATATTTCCCGAAGCACTAGAATCAGCGGAGGAATTTCGTATGTTTGCCCAGCGTATATCTGTACCTTTACTAGCAAATATGACTGAATTTGGGAAAACTCCTTATTATACAGCAGAGGAATTCGCCAAGCTGGGGTACCGCATGGTTATTTATCCGGTAACGTCGCTTAGAGTAGCGGCTAAGGCATATGAGCGTGTTTTTCAAGTGATTAAAGAACAAGGTACACAAAAAGGTGAACTAGCTAATATGCAGACTAGAAGCGAATTGTACGAAGCCATTTCCTATGAAGAATTCGAAGAGTTAGATAAGGAAATAGCGAAAACGGTTTTAACCAAGGAACAATAGAACAAGAGCTAAAAAAGTAAAAAGCGATGAGGGGTGTCTTTGCATGTTAGGTAGCGTGCGGATACCTAACCAATCGCTTTTTTCTTCACCATGAACTAGTAAGACCAAATACTCCTGTGCTTAGGATGAAGTGGGCAATTTGAACTTATGAGGGCGTATCTTGTAAGAAAAAGTAGGAGAGAAAATGTCAGAGTGTCTATACAAAAAGACACTTTTACATAAGCTCCTCATCGTTCAAGTGAGAATAGAGGTGATGACTGCTTTTAAAAGCGGACTACCTATTAGCGTTTTGTACACTGAATCGGGAGAATAAGTGCCAAATAAGTTGTCTCCTGCTTGTTACTCCTGTCTTCACGAAGATAGATTTCAGATGATCCTGCACGGTATAAGCGGAAATATGAAGCGAATGGGCGATCTCTTTGGTAGAGAACCCTTTTACAATTTGATCGAGTATTTGCTTCTCACGAACTGATAATTCATAAGCTTCGGATATAAGGGGGAGTATGTCAGACGGTTTGGCTGGTTGAAACCAGACTGCCAATTGGACAGAATCCGACTGACCGGTAAGCCTGCTAGCTTGAATAGTTAGATAGGGGCCTTCTGAAAGGCGAATACATACCTTTGCCTGAAAGGGTTGTTTTTCAAAAGCTGTTGTTTCTGATAATGATCGGAAGCAGACCACTCGAATTGGTCTTGGTAGGGTACTGCTGTCGATACGCTCCCATTTTTGAAGCAAGGATAGCCAGTTGTCTGCGGCTTTATTGGAGGAAAGAATGGTGAGTTGATCAGACAGAACCATTATTCCAGGACTCTCCTCTACCCATGTTGCTTCCTCCGTGGGCAGGAAAAGACTTGTTTGGCGTAAATGAGAGGCAATCAATGGGACAAGGGCAGAAATAAATTGACGCTCATCCTCATGAAACAATGGACGATCATGATGGCGAAATAACGTCAAATAACCCCAGCATGCTCCTTCGTACATGAGAGCCGCCCGCATTTCATCTGCAAACCCTGCGGGGAAGAGAACATTTCGGTAGCGAGCACTTTGTTCCAGATTCCCTCCTGTCGCTTTACTTAAAGTAGCAACGTGCTCATCTGCTTTGACTAATTGATCGTATGGGATAAAATCCTCTCGTAGATATTCGTATTCAAACAAATGATGATGAATTGCCTCGACGCCTTCCTCTGTGATCGCCCCTATGGATAGAAGGGTCTGAGGGTCCACAATCGTGCAACAGGCTGCATCAAACGGTACAGCACTGCGCAAATGGGTAAGTAACGCTATCCGGTAATTCTGGATGAAGCAGAATTTTTCGCCAGAGTCATCAGTTTGTGTTGGATGGCTTTCATCTTTGACCTCATATTTGATATCCCACACTTTCTAAAGACTATTTTGTTCTTATCAAGAATCCCAGATATGTGGGATAGTGTTTTTTATCCATAGCTTTATAATTGAGAATAATTCTTATTTATAATCTACAGGATACATGAGGCGCTGGAAAGAGCAAAATGTTTTTTCTAGCATCGTGCATGTCGTACTTTCATAGTAAGTGTAGTCATTATGCTAGTTTTAAAGAATTAGATAGGGAAGGCTGAAAAGGTTGATAGAGAGACAAATAAAAGGATAGGGGCTATCAATGATGGGAAACGAAAACACAAACACTGCCATGAGCTGGGATCACCCAGACGTAAAACGTTATGAAAAAACCTTTTCTTTAAAAATACCAGGCTATTTCCACCTGTATGATATGACGGATCGTCTGATGACGGCGCAGTTACATGGAGGAAATTCTAGTTTTGATGTGTTGATTGTTGGAGCTGGTGGAGGACAAGAAATTGTGACGTTAGGAAGCAGACATGAGTCTTGGACATTTACAGGGATAGATCCTTCTGCCCAAATGCTGGGAATTGCCAAGAGTCGTACTGAATCGGTTGCTGATGCTATCTATCGCTCTGCGTTCCCGTCGGGTGTTTATCATATTGAGCAGTTATTTGAGCTGGAAAACCTGCAAGGCTGGTTACAAAGTGAAGCCTCTATTGAAATTCACATAGAGGACAATCTATATAAGTAGGGTTACCCACTGCATTTTCTCATGATACTTTCAAGTGGACCTCTACTATATTTGCCTTTCCAAAAGAATGAGATTACCGCGGTTATCACAAAGAAAGCAAGGGAATAGGAGACGGCAAATTCAAGGGTTTGATTTTCTAGCCTACCGATGTATTGCAAGATACTAAAGCCAATAAACACATGACTCACATAGTGAGTTAACGCCAGTTGCCCGGTTCTAACCATTGTTTTGGTAAACCAGTTGATAGAAAACCGTTCAGTGAAGTACACACATAGCAGGATCACAATAATAGATGTACTTGAACCGGATACAAAATAAAAAATATTGGGGGGAAACGCATTAGTTGAAAATAAGTATCCAGCCGTATCTGTTCCGAGCATGTATCCTACCTGTTTATTGAGTATTGCGGAGAGCACTTCCATTGTCATAGCAACTATGATAGAGCAGATGAGAATTTTTTTACGATGGTCTTTATCCAATAAATCTTGTCTGCCTAGCCACATTCCCAATAAAAAGAAGCATATCCAGGGGAATACGGGATGGTAACCGTTAAATAGTAAATTTCTAAAAAAACCTTCCATTGTCCAGAAATCCAAATAATTGATCATTGGATGCAAAGGGTCCCAGCCTACCAAATAATTGAGAGCGAGCTGGAGAAGCTGGGAGGTAAAGAGAATACTTACTAAAACTAGAAGTAATGTCCTGCTGGAAACAGCAATCAAAAATGAGCCCAAAAACATGTAGACCCCATAATAATGCAAAATGTCTCCTGTCCAGCTAAAGAGGTATAAAAGGATTCCTAAAACAAATAAAAACAGAGAGCGTTTCCAAATGGTACATCGGCTTTGTTTAATGAAAGCGGGGTTGTTGGAACTTCTCGCTTTCTTCGTCATGAGCGAAATACCGATCCCTGCTAAAATCACAAAGATGGTGGATGCCCTTCCTTGAAACAAGCTGGTTAACGCTACTAACCAATCGGGTCCATTTGTTCCAGCATTCATTACGGTAGAATAGTTCACGATGATCATACCGAGGATAGCTCCAGCCCTTGCAAAATCAAATCCTAAAATTCTTGTAGATGGTGAAGTCATTTCGTACTCCTCTTTTCTCATCTCATTTTTACGGATGGACATGAAAATCCTCAACATCCATCCGTGTAGAAATTTTTAAAAAGTATGAATAACATTTGTTTACTTACCGGTAAGTAAACAATACACTACAAGTAGAAATATTTTCAAGATTCTTTTTAGCTGGGACCAAATAAATGGCATAAAACGGGAGGATGAATGGTGTATAAAAATGTACGAGGAGAGATTGTATGGGGAAGTTAGGCTGATCTGGTCTGTTGTGTGGACTTTGTGATATTTGAAATACAAGTAATCCTTAGTAATTGGATCAAATACTTTCAGATGGGGCCGGTGAAGAGGTTGTGGCGTCCCCTCACATATGGGGAAAAGCCCCCATTTAACAAGTCCCCATCTCATTAACTGATACAAAGCCAACTGTATAAAAAGGGTGGCAAAACGCCTGATCCCCCAGATGATTTTTGCTTTTAGGACAAATAACCAATCAGTCTTTAGTTACCAAAACACTTTGCACAGCTTGTCTCCAAATGTCCTCATAATCTAAATCAAAGCCCATAAGCATGTAGTTCCCGATATTATCAAACACCATAGTAAGAATATGGGCTTTAGTACTTAGGTTCTTACTTGATACGATCCCTAATTCTGCTCCTTTTGTTAATAAATCTGAGAATCCTGCAAGAAATCCCTCCAAGACGTGGTGTAATCTTTGCTGATATTTCTCATTGCGAGTGGAAAGTAAAAGAAACTCGTTGAAAATCAGTGAAATATATTTATCTTCCTTTTGAGCTTCTATCATATGGAAGCCATCAGATAATAATTGAGTTTGGAAATTTTCTTTTGTGTATGCTTCAATCGAAAAGGATTTTTGGAAATCAATTTTTTTGCAAATTTCTTCAAAGAGAAAGTCGATGAGTGCTTCTTTCGATTCAAAGTAGTAATAGATAGCTGGTTTAGAAATCCCGACTTCTTTTGCGATCATAGCTAAACTAGTTTTTTCAAACCCATTTTCGGCAAAAAGCCTGTAGGCAGTTTCAACAATTGTTGTATAGGTATCAATTTTGTTCATTATAATTGCTCCTTTATGAACCAATAGTATTTCGTGTAGGAAATGAGGTAGGCACTCATCTGATTCTATATCTAAATGGTATCACAATCGGAAATGAATTTGTCTTCCTACATTACATGAGCAATGAAGAAGAAAACAATAGGTGGAAAATACGATGAAAATCCGTCATTTTTGCGGTTTTTCTTATGTATAGAAGCACGAAAACGCAGCCCCCTATTAACTAGAAATAATCTAATAGGGGGCTACAATCAGAAATCATTTTTTATATTTTATAGTAGAAATTACGTAGTAACCGACAAACTCTAGAATTGACCCTTCATATTGATTTTATATGTCTATATACACGTAGATTTTTATAAATATTGACAGTGTATAATTAGTTCTATAAAATTATAACTAAAATTGTTCTATAAAATTATAACTAATTAAAGGGTGAGGATAGCATGTACAAATTGGAAGTGGACTATGCACCTGTATATGAATTTGTTACAAGTTTGTATTATTACGTAAATAAGGATCGTTTAAAAATATACGAATTAGGGTCCGGTTGGAAGAAAGAGGTAGATAAAAAATTACAGCCTACCTTTAAAGAAGCACTGAAAGATAAACGAATGGAGATTCTTCATCGATTTAGCCTGCTTATACATAAATGTCCTGGAGAACGGACACCTGAGAATTTTATTACGTGGTTTGAACGGCTGTCTACAACTGAAATGTATGATTGTATGCGACCGTGGGTAGATGTCATTCCTATGGATATGATTGATTTACATGAGCATTTTGTGTATCTATTTACCGAATGGAATGAGCAATATTTCAAGCATATAGATCCTTTTATATTGGAAGCTCTTGAAAATGACGCAAATGAAAAAAGGGAATTAATGCAGAATCTGGACCCTGTTGATATTGTGGAACACAGCACAAATGGCATAAGAATTGAATCTGAAAATATTCAAAAGCTTTTGCTTGTTCCTCAATATCATTACGCACCGCTAAGTGTAGTCGATTATTATAAAGGATTCGTAACCTGCCTCTACCCAATAGAGCTAGAAAGGAATTCGCCATACATCTCGAAAAGAACGATTACAATTTTCAATAGTTTGTCGGATGAGAATCGGATTCTTATTTTAAAAAGTCTTTATGAGAAACCTCGAACATTTAAGGAGCTAACCGAAATAACTCAATTAGCAAAAAGCAATCTTCATTATCATGTAAGCATGCTTCGATGCGCAGGACTGATTCGAGCCCACCACTCAAGTGAGAGAGTCATCAATTATAGTCTTCGCTTAGACCAGCTTACGACTATGCAGGATAGATTGCTTTCCTATATAAAGGAGAGTAAATAATGCTACAAGCATGGAAGGAGTTCCATCCTGTTGTAAAGCTTATGTTAATTGGGTCAGTATTAATGAACATTGGAAATGGAATGATAATACCTTATTTTGCTATTTATTTAGGAGAACATACTAATCTTTCCATTATCCAAATCGGTTTTTTGATAGGTTCTAGTTCATTGGCAGCTATGTTCGGTGGATTTTTAGGAGGAACTTTATCTGATTTAATCGGAAGGAAAAAGGTCATGATGGCATCCTTGATTCTCTCAGCTATCATGTTAATTGGATTAACATTCCACCCATTTCCTAGCATACTGATGCTAGTGACAATAGGTAGAGGTTTTACGATGTCGTTTTTTGAGCCTTGTTCTAAGGCATTAATAGCTGACCTTACGGAAAGTGGGAAGAGGCTTCGCGCCTTTTCAATGAAATATTTTTGCGGAAATTTGGGATTTGCTATTGGTCCATTATTAGGCACAGTTCTGGGCTTACAAGCAACTAGTACGCTTCCATTCTATATTTCTTGTGCTGTATTTTTACTCTACAGCCTTGTATTACATCTTTTATTTGCAAAATATAAGGTTACATCCATTTCTGCACAACAAGAGAAGGTGACCTTCCGAGCATCGATGAAAGCAATGGGTAGAGATAAAATATTGTTCTTATTCCTACTGGGCGGATTGTTAGCGACAACCGTGCATGGTCAATTTTCTGTGACTCTTTCTCAATATTTTTACGCAGATGTAAAGAGTGCCATTACATTCTTAGGGGTTCTATGGTCTGCTCATGCGATTGTTATCATTATCCTAAGCGTCCCTATCCTGCGCCTCATGGAAAAAAGGACCTCCTTGCAATCCATTGTGATCGGGACTTCATTATTTTTTGTCGGCATCGTTGGCTTTGCTTTCTCGCTGAGCTTTACGTCCTTTTTACTTTCAATGATTATTTTTACTATAGGTGAAATCTTTTTGATACCTGCTGAATATGCGATCATTGATGAAATTACTCCGGATCATATTCGAGGAACTTATTTTGGAGCAGTTAGCTTTACTGCACTAGGTTCATTTATCGGTCCAGGCTTATCAGGGATGATTTTGTCACAGTTTAATGGACTTACTATGTTCCTATTTCTAGCTCTTTTATCTCTTGTTAGTATTATCTTTTATGTCTGGGGAATTCGCTTAAAAGAACAAGGTAAGTCTGCCTCTCTTCATGAATAGATCGAAAATGAAAGAACCGAACAGGACTCAGGTTATAACCACTGTGTTTTGTCAGGTTCTTTTTTCTAGTATAATAATTAGTTTGGATTTGAAGTTTTATATCTAAAATAAAACATATGTAAGATTATAGAAATGTAGTTAATTTTGAAACCTTTTTTGAGATAGTGCGTATAACTCAATCGGGAAACAAAAATGTGTTTGATAAACAGAATATCTGTTTTTTGGAGGAGCCTGCCACCGCAGCTTTGCTATGTCTTTTTTTAGCTACGGTTGATGGGCTCCTTTTGTATTTTTTTCCCTTGGTGTGCTCAAGATATAAACATAAAAGAGGTGGGGAACTATGCTTGTTTTTCAATTAGCAATCATCTTGCTAGCTTCAAAGATCGCTGGAGATATCAGTGTTAAATTAGGTCAGCCTTCCGTATTAGGAAAGCTCCTTATTGGTATTGTATTAGGGCCTACTATGCTTGGGGTAGTAACGAATACAGACATTCTTCAGGAATTGAGTCAAATCGGTGTTATCTTATTGATGTTTATTGCAGGACTTGAAACCGATACGGAGGAATTCAAACGTACTGGTAAGGCTTCAACATTTGTAGGTATTGCGGGAATTATTTTTCCGTTCGCATGTGGCTATCTAGTGGGTATTTATCTACAGCTATCTGCAATTGAATCTATTTTCCTTGGTTTGTTACTTTCTGCAACTAGCGTAAGTATTTCTGTTCAAACATTGAAAGAAATGGGGAAATTAAAATCACGTGAAGGAACAACAATTCTAGGGGCTGCTGTTATTGATGATGTCCTTGTTATTATTGCCTTGGCTTTTGTTATGAGCTTTGCAGGTGGGGACATCAATCTAGGAGAAGTTGTCTTGAAAAAGGTAGCTTTCTTTGTAGTAGCTATTCTTTTAGCATGGAAGGTGGTTCCATGGGTTTTAAATAAATTTGCCCCGCTTCGTGTTTCAGAGGCAGTGATTTCAGCAGGTCTCATCATTTGTTTTGTGTATGCTTACGTAGCTGAGTATGCAGGTGTTGCTGGTATCATTGGTGCTTATATCGCAGGTGTTGCGATAAGTCTAACGAAACATAAGCATGAAGTGTTTGAAAAGGTAGAAACGATCAGTTACTCTATTTTCGTCCCTGTGTTTTTTACGTCGATTGGAGTAACGGCTGAATTTATGGAAATCACACAGAACATCTGGTTAATCCTTGGTTTGAGTGTGGTAGCGATCCTAACAAAGCTCATCGGTTCTGCGATCGGAGCAAGATTAGCAGGATTTAAGTGGAGAAGCTCCCTTGGTGTTGGTGCAGCCATGGTATCACGCGGGGAAGTAGCACTTATCATCGCGGCAATGGGTCTTGAATCAAACCTGCTAAGTAGTGATATGTTTGCGGTTATTGTAGTTGTAGTATTGATTACGACAATTGTGACACCAATGATGATGAAGGTGTTTTTGAGTAATCCTAGAGGGAACAAACAAAATGCTTAAATAGTAGGTAAAAGGGTGCTGACTATGATAGTTGGCACCCTTTTTTTATCAGGAGCAGAGAAGTCAGCTAATCCATGCTCATTTCAATTTTTCATGTATATCAACAAGTCTATCATTCTCTAACACGGCATGAACACCTACAACATCGTTGACCAGTTGGGTTATGCGTAAATCAACGATAAGGCTGGCTAGATTTAATGCTTCTTTTCGTTCGTAGCCATATAGCTCCTGCATCCAATCAATCATACCCTCCAGTGCAATCATAGAGGCTTCGTGTAAATCCTTATGGAAACCAAACGTGATTTTACCAGTTGGTGTTTGTGCTCTTGGGAAAGAAAGTGCTCGATCTTCTACTGTAAAAGTGAGGTCAACCAACTCCATCGGACACTCTATGGCAAGGCCAGATACTTCACCATCGCCTTGGGCTGCATGTCCATCTCCTACCGATAAAAGCCCACCATCTACAGGGATTGGCAAGTATAGAGTACTTCCGGGTACTAGCTCTTTACAATCTATGTTGCCACCACAGAAGCGAGGAGGAATCGTCGAATGAATACCTGATTCGTCTGGCGGCATACCCAACACCCCCATAAAAGGGTGGAGGCGAATTTTATGTCCTTTATTGCTAGTTCCTATCAGGTTAGCCGCATCTAATTCCCAGACTAAACCATACCCTTCTCCTTCCTCCATCCCTAGACGGTTATTTACGGCACTGGTAAATCCGCCACCTACACTCCAGCCCCATGTGCCTACGCGCAATTCATTAATATGTATCGCTAAGCTTTGTCCAGCCTTGGCTTCGGAAATGTACAAGGGACCGATCAAGGCATGTCCGCTATCCTGAGGATGTTCGCGAGTACAAAACTCTATTCTTTTTCCGTCTATCTGTTCAGGGCCTGCGTTCCAATCTGCATCAAGCGTCTCAAATCGAACAGTGTCACCAGAATGGATTGTCAGGATAGGGGTGGCCTCTCTGCTGAAAGAGCCATGCAGAGTCGATCGTTTTGGCTGGATGGTATATGTAGCCATATCCAATTACCTCCTTGGTAGATTATTACAATCGCTTTCTATTAGGATAATACTGAGGAGGTAAAAGGTATAGATTTAATTATTGCTATCCCGTCCATTCGATAACGGAGCCTACTGCAAGACTTTTCCTCACATCAATGATTCGCTGATTACGACTTCCGCGAAAGCGCAAGGAGGTGTCCTTTTGTTCAGCTTTAAATTTACCGTCAATAATGACATCACATAGCTCCAATAGCTGACGTTGTTCATCTAACATGAGCAATGCTTCAAAGGTAAATCCAGTGTATGCCCAGACTGTCTTATCTGGACAAGCTTTGCGAAAGCTGGTGATAAAGGACGCGCAGGCAGTTGCTGAGAAAAATGGGTCTCCTCCACATAAGGTCAGACCATGTAATAATGGATTATCAGAAATCTCCTGAATCACCTCTTGTTGGAGCGCTAGTGTAAAAGGTTGTCCGTAGCTGAAGTCCCACGATTCAGGATTAAAGCAACCATGGCAAGCGTGACGGCAGCCGCTCACAAACACGACCGCTCGCAATCCGATGCCTTCGGTAATACTTTCCCTTCGATATTCGCAGATGTGCATGGATGGATTCACTTGTGCTTCACCCGATCCAGAACCTCAGCTTGTTTTGCAGAATTAAAACGTTGCGTATAATCTCCTGTAATATAGCCTGTTACGCGGCGTAGACGTTGGAAGTGAACGGAGTCTTCATTGCTTCCACAGTTCGGACATTCCGTGCCAATAATCCCTTCATAGCCGCAGCTTGGGCAGCGATCCAGTGGATGATTAATAGAGAAATATCCTACATTACTTTTTAATGCGTACTGAACAATCTGTTGAAAAGCTACTGTATTTTGTCGGGCATTTCCATCTAGCTCAATATAGGTAATCGCCCCAGCGTTGCATAGCTCGTGAAAAGGTGCCTCAAGTTTAATTTTTTGAAAAGCTGATAGAGAATAGTAGACGGGAATGTGAAAGGAATTCGTATAGTATTCACGGTCAGTAATCCCCGTAAGCTTACCGTAGTTTTTTTGATCAGCTTTCGTAAATTTACCTGATAAGCCTTCAGCGGGAGTAGCGAATAATGTAATGTTTAGATTATATTTTTCGCTCATGTCATCACAGTATTGGCGCATGAATGAAATGACAGAGAGAGCACGCTTGTATACTTCAGTATCTTCCCCGTGGTGTTTGCCATAGAGAGCATTCATGCATTCTGCCAACCCGATAAAACCTACAGCTAGACTACCATGCTTAATTAAATCGGCTACTTCTTGATCGGGATGCAGGTCTTTACCTCCCTCCCAGACACCTTCACGCATCATGAAATCCGATGCTTTGGCCGGTTGTTTTGCTTGGATACCAAAGCGATGAATCAAGCCACTGATAGCTACATCCATATAGCTTTGTAGGGCCTTATAGAAGCCGGCTATGTCTGCTTGTTCGCGTTGGTTTTGGCAAATCCCATATTCGATACCCAATTTTACAAGATTGATCGTATTAAACGAAAGATTTCCCTTTCCGCTACTATAATTTCGCCCAAAACGATCTGATATTGATCTTGTCCGACATCCCATTGTAGCAATAATCGTATTCGGATCATCCTCACGATAGTATATGAGATTGAAGGTCGCATCTACGTTGACAAAGTTAGGATAGAGGCGTTTGCTGGAGCATTCAATTGCTTTTTGGAACAGATCGTAGTTTGGATCACCTTTTGACTGGTTAATTCCTGTTTTGCATTGAAAAATATGCTGTGGAAAAATAGGTGTTTCTCCATTTCCTAAGCCATTACTTGTTGCCTGTAATAACGCATGTGATACCAAACGCCCCTCTGTAGAAGTACACATCCCATAATTAAGAGAAGTAAAAGGAATTTGTCCCCCGGCTCGACTGCTCATCGTATTTAGATTATGGATAAGAGATTCAGCCGCCTGATGGGTCTCTGAAACTGTTTCTTCAAAAGCATAGGTATAGCTTTTGGGAAAGTCTTGCTTTAGTTTTTCGTTATCCATATAAAGATGATCATCAGACAAGGCGGATAGAGTAAGATCGGAACCCTCGTTAAAATAATGGAGCCCTTTTTTCATGTGTTTGACGAATGATTTCCGAACATAGGGAGCGAGATCCCAGTCAATCTTGTTAGCAGAAACACCGCCGAATTGGCTGTTCTGCTGCGATTGAAAGATAATTGCGACTAGAGCCATGGCCGTCATAATACTTTGTGGGGTGCGGACTGACCCGTTCCCTGTATTAAAGCCCTCAGCTAGTAGGCGATCAAAAGGAATGAAAATGCAATTGGTTGTGCCGATTGCATATTGGTCCAAATCATGTACATAGACATAATTATGATCGATCGCTTCACGTAGCTCGTTAGGCAAAACGTATTGTTTCACATGCCATTTTGCATATTCAGAGCCCATTTTACTCATTTTTCCGCTGAATGATTCACCGTTTACATTCGCGTTTTCCCGTAGTAAATCCATATCCTGTAGGCCGATGACAGCTTCACTAATGTTGTATAGCTCACTTTGCTGCAAACGAAGGCGATCACGTTGTTGACGGTAGGTAGAAAAGAAATGAGAAATATCATTGTGATCCTTTTCACATAACTGTGCAATAATTAACTCGTGAATTGTCTGTGTAGATATTGGATTTATGTAGTTATGTTGCTGTTGCTCTGCGGTGAGTTGATGCATACGTAGTTGCTGTTTAAGTTGTTCCTGGATACACAGGGCAATCTCTTCACTAAGTGCCACGTTTACTGTGCCCATTGCAGGTAAGCAGGCTTGGGTAATTGTTGTGATTAATTTTTCTAACTGAAAGATTTCTTGACGACCATCGCGTTTCGTTATAAGCATGAAAAAAAGCCTCCTGTAATGTAAAAAAACCTTGATGTGTAAGCTGAAAATAAGTTTGTTATGGTAGAAAATGGTACTCATGCACTCAAAATGTAAGAAGCATTCCCTCATAAATAAGAGAAAATGCTTCCGTAAATGTGGTTATACGTACTATATATAGTCTACGAATTACAAATTACATCAATATATCGTATGTGTCAAATGACGGTACTGTGACTACAGCATCAAGCTACATACGCTATAAATAATCTGACATGATTTTGTCGGTGTCAAATGGTGTTACCCCGCTATTTACAGAGAAGACGGATTGGGCGCGATCAGGACTGTCGACAAGTGTTCCTCTGGCTAAGGCGTGCAATAAAAACAGGTCATATAAATTAGGCTTAATTAGATTGGTCATGGCCTTTCCCATGAGCAGCATGCTGTTTCGATTATTTTCAACGTTATTGGAATATATTAGCTCAGTAGTAAGAGCTAGATCGGTCCAGATGACCTGGCGAGTCTCTACATCAATAATAACGGGAATGCAAATCGTTGTGTCAGCAGTGATATCGATCTTATTTTGAACGGTAGAGGGTTCAAAGATTTCACCAGAATTAGGGTGCTGTCGCATCATCCAGCCAGCAAAGCATTCAGGAAGATCACAGTAAGGGTGACTGGTAAAGGAATGCAGAGACATAGAAATATAACGAGCCCCTGCTTTTGTAGCAGCAGATAAATCGATATCAATAAACTCGCAGGCACCTTGTGGAGCAGTAGTAATATCCCCACTATGGTAGGCCTTAAAGGAAGCTGAGACTAGATTGGTATAGGAAATGTGTTCTAAATCATTCCAGTTGTGATCATACATCACAGCAGATAAATCAACATCCACTCGATCTGTCGGAATTTGATTCACAACGCCTTCTCGCCACCATGTAAAAAAGCGAATGGTATCTCCTGCTGGTAAATCAAGCTTAGAACCTCGCGTAATCGTACAAAGAGCCTTCTGAGCTGAGCGTTGGGAGAAGGGAACAGTATAATGACGTAATCGTTCATCGATATATACATAGCCCAGCGGTGGCAGTTGAGAAAATCGGTGTATGAATTCTTTTTGACAGATGGATGTGATTGATTCCCCGATTTCCTTAGTAAGAGGAGCCAATGTATCAGCGCTCACTTGAACTTTAGCTACATTTCCTTTTGGGAAAAATGTACGAATGACTTGTGGAATGTGACGGTTAGCAAAATGCGTCATCACCTGCAATAAAACGGGAGAAGAAACCTGATCTACCACCTGTTCAAAAGCAAAAACGATTGGTTGCCAATCCGCACTGAGACGTATCATGTGATCGAGACGGCGTGCCAATTCGCCCGGTCTAGTGGACAGTAGCTCGATTGCTTCCGGTAGCTGTCTATGTAATAGAGCTTGCTCTACTTTACTGTTAAATGTCTCGATTTTTTGGTTGTTTCGAATCAGATAAAATGCATCAGCACACCGAGGGAAACGTTGCTTGTATTCAGTAGGGTGTAAAATTTCCCCTAATCGAATCCAGCGATTCTTATAGCGTAGCATGTCTTCTTCAAGGGCATGGCAATTCTCTAATAATCCCAAGATAAAACGTCTTTGGGCACGTGTAAATTTACGGAATGGTGTAGTACGAGATAGACTGATATTACCACCAGATAAGGCTGTGGCTACCCGTAAGACATCTGTTGCTGTCTTGATATGTTTAGAAAAAAAGCCAGGGGACATTTTACTAGATGTGAATAGTAAGCCTGCTACCAGAGCAATATTTTCTTTTAACGGAATATCTAACTGCACAAGACGATCCAAAACCTGATATTCTTGTATAAAGAAGCTGAGATCATCCTTGTCAGTTTCTGACAGAGAGGTTTTGGATTGTACAAGATTCCAGAAGATTTGTTCTAATTCCTCTTCATACCCAAGTCCAATAACAGTTAACTGGCTACGATCAAGCAATGGAAGGCGTTTCTTTACTTCTTCAATAGGAAGGGAAAGGGTGAGATAGTGAATAATGGCGTTCACGTATAGGCTTGCTTGACTTTCTTCCATTAGTTGTTGGGGGAAATTTTGGTACATCGGACGGTATCTTACATGATCCCCGACGAGTTGCTTTACATCCTCTTCTAGTTGTTGAAAGAAAGTAGTAAAATCTTCGATAGATAGGGTTTGCAACCGTTCGATCAATGGTTGGGAGAAGGTGTAGCCGAGACGCTCCATGTTTTTTAAGGCGGTAGCTAGGTAAGGAAGAGGTAAATGACTGATTCCAGTAGGCACAAGTAGCTTACATTTTCGTCTTAGATAGATAGAATTTTTCATTGGCATAGTAAAAAAATCAGGAGAGCAGTGCCCCTAATATCCATTAGTTGTAGAAGGAAGGAGCACTATAGCCTGATTTTATATCCTTTTTATTATTTTTAAAGGGTATATTTTGAAAGGTAAAGATTATTCAATCATTATAGTATAGAAACAAAAGCCTGTAAATAAAATGAAAAACAGTAGAAAAGAGAAGTAGTAAGGAGGAGAAGCCATGACCAAAGAGCATACCAATATCTGCCCCCACGACTGCTGGGACACCTGTAGTATGACAGTGACTGTGGATGAATCGGGGAAAGCAGTAAAAATTCGCGGTAACAAAGAACACCCTGTAACCAAAGGCTTTCTGTGCATAAAGGTCAATAATTATTTGGAGCGGGTGTATCATCCGGAGCGGATTTTATATCCAATGAAAAGAAGCGGTAAAAAAGGCGAAGGAGTCTTTGAACAAATTTCGTGGGAGGAAGCCATCCAGCTCATTACAGATAAATTTAAGGAAACCATACGTCAATATGGAGCTGAGGCTGTATTACCTTATAGTTATGCTGGTACCATGGGGCTGATTAATTACGGTAGTATGGACCGACGCTTTTTTGGCAAAATGGGTGCTTCTCGTTTGGCACGTACTTTATGTGCATCTGCTGCCTCAGCGGCTCTACACTCTGTATATGGAGCGCGACTTGGTGTTGATCCAGAGGATATGGTGCACTCTCGCTTGATTATCGCATGGGGCACCAATACGATTCATACGAACGTCCATCAGTTTCCGATTATGGAGGAAGCACGGAAGAACGGTGCAGTCTTGGTGGTCATCGATCCGTATAGGCATGAGACGGCAGAAAAGGCAGATATTCATTTGCAAATCAAACCAGGGACAGATAGCGCTCTTGCACTGGGTATGATTCATTTATTAATTCATAACGATCAGCTAGACCATGCATACATTGCCAATTATCTACAAGGCTTTGATGAGCTAAAAGAGCGAGTAAAACCATATACACCAGCACATGTAGCTAGCATTACGGGGCTTTCTGAGCAAGAGATCATTGAATTTACTCAGTTATATGCAAGTACTAAAGCTTCCCTTATTCGCTGTGGATTTGGTCCGCAGCGCCATACAACTGGGGGAGAAATCATTCGTACGTTGGCAGTACTTCCAGCATTAACAGGCGCCTGGCAAGAGCTAGGTGGAGGCTTTCTACTTGCTAATATGGATGATGGAATTAATTATGAGAATCTGTATCGAACGGATGTGTATGAGGGAACTCCGCGGGAAATAAACTGTGCGCAACTAGGCTCCGCTCTATTGCAGCAAGACAACCCAGTAAAGGCTCTTTATGTCTACAACAGTAATCCAGCTTTAGTGACTCCTGACGCTAATAAAGTTACGGAAGGGTTACTGCGGGACGATTTGTTTACAGTAGTCCATGAGCAACATATGACAGAAACCTGCCGTTATGCAGATATTATATTGCCTGCGACCACAACTCTGGAGCATCTGGATATTCATACCTCCTATTGGCATTTATACGTTCAGTTAAATGAGCCTTCTATTGCGCCCTTAGGAGAAGCCAAGTCTAATACGGAGACATTTCGTTTGTTAGCGGAGGCGATGGGATATACGGAAGACTGCTTTACAGATAGTGATGAGGATTTAATTAGGCAGGCTTTGGACTCTACCCACCCGTTTCTTAAAGGAATCACGTATGAGACGCTTAAGGAAAAGAAATATCAGAAAATAGCGTTTGAAGGGGAGCATTTCTTTCCTTTTCAGCATGGCTTCCTAACTCCAAGTAAGAAGGTCGAAGCGCTTGCTCCGCAAATGAAAGAGCTAGGTTTGGAGCCGTTGGTTAATTACACACCGCTTGAGCAAACGGAGGAGAATCCTGAGCAATATCCCCTACACTTTTTGACGGTGAAATCAAAGCATTTCTTAAATTCCAGCTTTGGAAATGTAGAGACACTAAAAAAGCGGGAAAAAGAGCCGGTCCTCTATATGAATCCTCAGGACGCACTTTCACGGGGGATTGAAGAGGGAGACCAAGTGAAAGTATATAATAATCGTGGAGAGATCATCCTCCCAGCTAAAATCAGTGAAAAAGTGGGTGCAGGTGTGCTAGTTACCCCTATTAATTTATGGCAAAAGAATGTGAATGTAACTACCTCAGAAGCATTAACTGATCTGGGCGGCGGAGCAACGTATTACACCAATTTTGTAGAGGCAGTGAAAATAGGATAGGGGGCATGGGGGATGGATATGAATGGATTATTGTCAATCACGGAACCTATCATCGGGGAAACCTGACTGTTATGCTACGTCAATTAGGCTGTTCTGGGGTTTCTTCCGATTATATTTTTTATCTGTATGAATGAAAACAAACGGAAACAGAATAACGAAAGATTTTACATTAGTAAAAGTAAAACAGGCTGAAGGAGACGTGAGTAGACTTCTTCAGCCTGTTTGTTGTTATGCTCCGAACAATTGCTCAACCTTTTGCGGTAACGAGCCCCAAAACTTAGAGATGTCTGGTTTAGCGTCACCGATGATACTCTCATCTGCTTTTCCATGTTCGTAAATCACATCTTTGTTTTTGTTTATAATCTGTACATACTCCGTAATGATGCTTGTGGTCTTGGTATCACTATGAGCTTTTATGAATTGTTCGTACGATTTTTTTACCTCTGGCAACAGCTTCATTGTTTTTTCATCAATGGCATCGTAACGATAGTTGCTGAGATATTCTTGTAAATAGGTTTGATATAGATTCCTAACATCTGTTTTCTTGATTCCGTTATGATAGGTGGTTAAGTACTTTTCTACTTTTACGATGCGTTCTCCCAGCTCTTGACGTGTAATAATTAAACGACCATCTCTTGAAATGGGTTTATTGTATTCGTCCCATTGTAACTCCATGTACGCCTTCAGGTCGCCAGTGAAATAGCTCGAGTATTGCTTCAAGGCATCATAATCTACCACCCAATATAGATCTCCCTCGTTATTTGTTAAGGCTAGCTTGCCAGCAAATTTATCCTGCATGTATTTCTTTAAAGGCTCATCTTTCATTTTCGTCACATCTACAGGGAATCCGATCTCATATAGCTTTTGAGCATTGTTATTTTCCGCTAATAATTTCGAAAAGTTTTCATTCAATCCAATCAGGTGAGTGGCATAATATTCATCCAGAATCACGAATAGTTGATCGGCAGTTTCACTTTTTACGTTTTTGATAGTCTTATCCAAGTAGGCGATTAATTCAGCAGGCTCTTTCGTTTGCGATGCGATCTCCTGCATTTGTTTTATTGCGTCTTGTTCCGCATTTTGTTGATTCTTCTGGTTAGTACTTGTCTGAGGTGTGGTTTCTCCTTGTGCCGGGGGGGAGCCTGTTGAAGTATTTCCACAGCCTGTTACTAATCCAACGGCTAACACTGAGCTAAGCACCAGATATCCTGAATATTTCATAGGAACCACTCCGCATCTATTGTTATTATTTTGTCAATTAGTAATTTATGTAAAAAATATCTATATGATATCAGACGATACAGTATGTCAATTGGTTTCAAATATATAACCAGCTTTGCTATACTACATATAACTCAAAAATGTTGAGAATCGTTATCAACGAGTGAATGATGACAAAACATAGAAAGTGGCGACAAATATGTCAGATCAACAACAGCAACAACATCTGTATCCTGATGAATCGACTAGAAGATTGGATCAATACCAATGGAAGCTACAAGAGATAGAACTGCTTAAAGGGAATCATTATAAACCAAGACCGTTGATCCATCAGCTAACGAACTCCTATGCTCTGCTTATAGCACTTCAAGGTCAAGGTCATGTCTTAATTGATGAACAAGCTCATCCACTACTAAAGGATGGGGTCTATGTATGCACACCAGGTCAAACACTTGGGATTGAATTAACCTCAGAGGCCGAAGCTCATTGTTATGTGATTTACTTTCATGTATACCAGGAATCGGGAAAGCGGAAGTCACATTTGAAATCTGTACGTGATAAGGGGCTCTTTGGGAGGGGAGGAGAAGTTCCGCATACGATCTCCCAACTTACGATGATGTGCCAAAAGATCGACAAGCAATGGAAAAGTCCGAAATCGCTGGATCGTTTTTTGGGGCAAATCTCTTTTCTACAGCTTATTCATACGCTTATGAACAATAGGTATGTTCGCATTGAGGATTCTAAAACTACGATTGCTAAAGCAAAAACCTATATAGATACTCATTTTAACAAAAGCCTTTGTTTAGACGATCTAGCTAAAATTGCGGGGGTAAGTCCAAAGTATTTTGGCGAGCTGTTTAAAAAGACGTATGGGATAGGTGCAATCGAATATGTAACAAAGGTGAGGATGAATCAAGCAAAGCAATTTATGAGTAGACCGCAGGTTCGGTTAAAGGACGTTGCTCATCAGATTGGTTATAACGATGAGTTTTACTTTAGCCGTAAGTTTAAACAGGAAGTAGGTGTATCACCCACCACTTACATGAAGCGACGTCAGAAAAGGATAGCTATATATAGTCATCGGCTTCTTGGCTATGTCTTAGCATTGGAGGTGATTCCTTATGCAGCTCCTCTGCATCCAAAATGGTCGTCCATATACTATGAGAAATATCGTACCGAAATACCTATTCATTTAAGTGCGTACCGTATTGATTACAAATGGCAAAGCAACATTGAGGTATTAGAACAAATCAATCCCGATCTTATTATCAGCATAGATCAATTAGAAGTAAAAGAGAAAGCAAAATTGGAACAGGCGGGATCAGTGAGCTATGTCTCATGGAGTGATACAGATTGGAGAACACAATTTCTGCAAACAGCCGCGTTATTACAAGTATCTCGGGATGCAGACATGTGGCTTGCGTCTTATGATCGCAAGGTGAAGATGATCAGAGATAAAATCAGTGAAACAATAAAGAACGATACCTTTCTAATTATCCGTCTATTAAAGCAAAATATATATGTATACAGTAATTCTAGTATGACTCAGGTATTTTATGGTGATCTGCAAATGATTCCCGCTCATCCTTTGCATGAAGGGGGAATTGATGAAAAAATAACAATACAGGAGCTGGCGAGGTATGATCCCGATCATATATTGGTACTTGCATGCCCCGAAACTGAGACACTACATTACTGGAAACATCTACAAATGACAGCCGAGTGGCAAGAGCTTAGGGCGGTTCGTCTAAATAAAGTCCATGAAATCTTATCAAATCCCTGGCGTGATTACTCCCCACTAGCTCATGAGCGCTTAATCGAGGATGTCTATCGTCTCTTTTCTGGAAATCGTCCATATTGATTCCGGAAATCGTTCATGGTCGAGCAGAGTCTACTCCTCTATAATCGTAAATGAGAATTATTATCAAACATTTCAGGTTGTCTTATCGAGAGGGGACATTATAAACATGAATAAACGTAAGTTTCTAGGAGTAGGTCTAGTAGCCATATTGGCTCTTATGGTAACGGCTTGCGGTGCGAAAACAGAGACTACAG
The DNA here is from genome assembly GCF_051713385.1 of Brevibacillus sp. JB24b. NCBI lineage: Bacteria > Bacillati > Bacillota > Bacilli > Caryophanales > Paenibacillaceae > Brevibacillus > Brevibacillus sp. JB24b. The sequence goes on from NZ_JBNVQV010000001.1 coordinate 286,180, forward strand.
CACCTACCAATACGACAGCTACTAGCAGTGACAGTCAAAAAGCATCAGAATCAACCACAGGTGAAACAAGAACGATTAAGTATCTCGATCAAGAATATAAAGTTCCAGCCAAGACAGACCGCATTGTCATTACAGGTAGTATGGAGTCTATGGAAGACGCTGTGGTTCTAGGTGTACAACCAGTAGGTGCGATTTCTGTAGGTGGTAAATTCCCAGATATTTTTGCAAGTATTACAGGCTCATCAGAATCCATAGGTGAAAAAATGCAACCAAATCTGGAGACCATCCTCAAATTAAAACCAGACGTGATCTTAGGTTCGTCTAAATTTAAACCAGAAGTATTTGCGAAATTTGGTAAGATCGCACCAACGTTCCCGGTTTCTCATATCTCAAGCAATTGGGAAGCTAACCTGCACCTACTAGCTGAATTAACAGGAAAGCAAGCAGAAGCAGAAGATGTATTGAAAAAATATAAAGAAAATGTAGAAGAGGCAAAAGCTTCTTTGGGCGATAAGCTGAAAGATAAAAAAGTAGTAGCAATACGCCTGCGTCAGGGTACGATCAATATCTACCCAGAAAAGGTTTTCTTTAACCCATCCTTATATGCGGAATTAGGTTTTACAGCACCAGAGGAAGTTAAGGCAGCAAAAGCACAAGAGGCTATGTCGTTAGAAAAATTTAGTGCCATGAATCCAGACTATATCTTTGTACAATTTTCACCTGATGAAAATAAAGACCAACCTAAATCATTAGAGGATCTAGAGAAAAATCCAATTTGGCAAAGCATAAATGCTGTGAAAAATGGACATGTTTACGTGAATGTAGTCGATCCACTAGCACAAGGTGGTACAGCATGGAGCAAAATTAACTTCTTGAAAGCTGCGGTGGAAAAGCTGTCCAAGTAGATAAAAAGGCGAGAAGAGTACAATGAGAGTAAAGAAATCAGTACCAGTTGCCATTTTGTTGACATCACCAGTTTTTATTGTGATCCTGATGGCACTATCCATTGTCTATGGAACTAAAAACATAGAATTAAGTGCAGTTCAGGATGCTATCTTTCACTTTGATTCTGGTAATGTTGATCATCAGATTATCATGCATTCCAGATTGCCAAGAGCTGTAGGAGCACTGTTGATTGGGGCATTCTTAGCAATGTCGGGAGCTTTAATGCAGGGGATGACCAGAAATTTTCTGGCATCTCCCTCCATTATGGGGGTATCAGACGGATCAGCATTTGTTATTACGGTGTGTATGATCTTTATGCCAAACACATCTTCTCTACAAATGATAATGTATTCCCTGATTGGTTCAGCGATAGGGGTAGGAATTGTATTGGGGTTTGCATCTCTATTGCCTAATGGTATGACCCCAGTCAGATTGGCTATAATCGGGACCGTTATTGGAACAGTCCTGAGTAGCATGTCGCAAGCCTTGTCCACCTATTTTCAAATATCGCAGAATCTCAGTTTTTGGTATAACTCGAGATTACACCAGATTGATCCGGATTTGATCACATTAGCCATTCCATTTGCAATCGTAGGTATTTTGCTGGCGTTATTTTTGTCTAAATCCATTACGATCCTGTCATTGGGTGAGGAGATAGCGGTCAATTTAGGACAGCGTACAGCTCTGATTAAAGGGCTGACGATGCTGACTGTTGTCATTTTGACTGGTATTTCTGTTGCTTTGGTAGGTAAGATTGGATTCGTTGGATTAATTGTTCCACATATTGCTCGCTTTTTGGTAGGAATAGATTATCGATGGATCGTACCGTGCTCAGCAGTGATTGGTGGAATATTTTTAGTATTTTGCGACATCCTTAGTCGGTTTATGAATTACCCTTTTGAAACACCAATCGGAGTAGTTACCTCACTGTTTGGTATTCCATTCTTCCTCTATTTGATTGTTAAAAAAGGGGGAGAAAAACATGGTTCTTAACAAAAAACAATCGCATGCATTTGCTAAGACGTCGACTACTCGATTTTGGACGGTTATTGTGGCAAGTATTTGTCTGGGATTACTAGCTACTTATATTAGTGTTACAAACGGCGAGTTTGATATGACAATCAAAGACGTTATAAACACACTGCTGCGTATTGATCCTAATCCTGAACATGATCTGGTTATCTTTGATTTTCGTTTACCGCGTATTGTGATTGCGGCACTCGTTGGTATGGGGCTAGGGATGGCCGGTACCGTTGTTCAAGCAATTACCCGAAATGGACTTGCTGATCCTGGAATATTAGGTATTAATGCGGGTGCAGGGTCAGCAATTGTATTGTTTATTTTTCTATTTGAAGGGAAAATGGGTAACGAAGGTTTATTAACAACATTAGCCATGCCTATGTTTGGGTTGGTGGGGGGCTTACTCTCTGCTTCGCTTATCTATCTATTTGCTTGGCAAAAGGGGAAGTTAGATCCACAGCGCCTTATTCTGGTTGGAATTGCAGTTGGAACGGGCTTAGGGGCATTTACTCTCTATCTCTCTTTACGCATGAACGCAAAGGATTTTGAGATGGCAACAGTGTGGATGACAGGCAGTATTTGGAGTGCTAACTGGATTTATATTGTGGCTATGCTACCTTGGTTTATCTTGTTTATTCCGGTCCTTTTTCGAAAAGCCAACATCTTAAATCTATTACAGCTAGATGAAAGCAGCGTTAGAGGGCTTGGTGTGTCCACAGAAAAAGAAAAAATGGTGCTCTTACTTGCTAGTATCGGGATCATTAGTGCATGTGTATCAGTGTCAGGTAGCATTGGTTTCGTTGGACTAATGGCACCACATATTGCTAAAGCTTTGGTAGGGAATCATCACGCGCGTGTATTACCAGTATCAGCTTTGATGGGAATGCTCTTGGTTCTTGTGTCAGATTTTATTGCAAAGACTGTTTTCTCGCCGGCGGAGCTTCCTGTAGGAATTGTAATTGCGATTATAGGGGGACCATACTTCCTTTACCTGCTGTATAAAGCAAGGGCCTAGATGATAGGGATAAACAGTATGTAATACAAAAGCCTGGAGCATATAACTCCAGGCTTTTGTTTGTAGAAAGAAATGGTTTCTTATGCTTGGAAAAGCGTTAATTCGTACTGTAAGTTACGCACGCTCTTTTTTTCCATAAGGAAGCAAGCTATCTACGGCTGCCATACTACTGCCATTCAATGCAAGATATAGTCCCATTGTGAAGAGAGCTAGGTCAAATTCATAGCCACCGATGAAACCAGCTGCCAATTTAACTTTTAAGGTAGCTCCTACCATGATGACCATGAGTAAAAACGAAATGGCACGAGTTCCTAGCCCTAAAATTAATAGAATACCTCCTACTAATTCGATGGTTCCAACCACATAAGCTAGGAAACCAGGTAGGCCGATACTTTCGAAAAATCCTACAATGTTTTCAATGCCCCCCTGGAATTTATCAAGACCGTGTAGCAAGAAGGTCAAACCTAATACGACACGAAGAATAAGTGCGCCAAGCTGTTGTTTGTTTGCCACTTTTGTGTAGCTCCTTTCAGATATTATTTAGTTACTTACTAATTATAAGTATAATAATGTCATTGTTCACTTTTGTCAAGCGTCTAACTATAATGTTGATTTTTTCCTGTCAGGTTCCTATATATATGCGTATATTATGCTCTTCATAACTTCTTTATATATACTTCATAAGTTCCTCACTTCTTTTTTGTATGCTAGAAAAAAGGAGGAGGAGCATATATGAAAAAAATGATTTTTTCTCTAACGTCGTTGCTAGTAGTTATGGGAATTGCTACAGGGGTATACGCAAGCACGTCACAGGTAACACCAGACCAAACGCAAAAGGAATTTGAACAGATGCGCCCTTGGATGAAACAAATGCACCCACAAATGACAGATGCACAAATCAAATCTATGTATGAAAGCTGTCACGGGCCAAACGGCATGCATGATAGAATGATGAAGAATTATACAGACCAGACTCCAAATCGTTAAATAATCGCTTATAATAAGAGAAGAAAACAGGATAAGGCAGACTTTCCGTAAAGGAGGGGCTGCCTACTTGTGCATTTTTGCACATAGTAAGCGAGGCGGGTGAGAGTAAGATGGGTCAACACAAGATTTTAGTTGTTGATGATGAAGAAAATATTTTGCAGGTAATTCGAGCTTACCTAGAGAGAAGTGGTTACATTGTCTATGTAGCAGAGACGGGGGAGGCGGCACTTCACCTCCATCAACTTTTACAGCCAGATCTCATGATTTTAGATTTGATGTTACCTGATATGTCGGGAGAGGATATATGCCGACAATTACGTAAAACCTCGAATATTCCTATTCTTATGCTGACAGCAAAAAGTGCTGAGGATGATAAAATTAATGGGTTATTAATGGGAGCAGATGATTATGTTAGTAAGCCATTCAGTCCACGTGAATTAGTGGCTCGGGTTATTACTTTGTTACGGCGGACAAGCTCTACTAAAAAACAAGAGCAAGTTCTTACGTTTCTACAAAAACGTCTATGTGTGGAACCAGAACTCCATCAGGTTACGCTAGATCAGGCTTGTATCACACTGACTCCCATTGAATTTAAATTGCTGTATACATTAGCTAGTCAACCCAAAAGAGTGTTTAGTCGTCTGGAACTAATTAATCAAATACAGGGCTATGGATTTGATGGATATGAACGCACCATTGACGTACACATTAAAAACGTAAGGCAAAAATTAAACGATGACCCCAAACACCCCTCCTTTATTTCGACAGTATTTGGTGTGGGCTATAAATTTTTGGTGAACCGTGATGAAGCATAAAGGGATGAAACGACAGCTTTTCCTTTCGCATTTAGGTGTTGCACTCGTTTCCTTGTTAGTCATTATCATTATTGTTAATATCTCTGTTTCCTTTACATTTGGAAAATATGTTGAAAATCAACTAAAAGCGGAGGCAGACTCGATCCTAAAAGACCTGACGGAATCTTATGTAAAAACGAATGGATGGCAAAAGCAGGCGCTTATGGGTATTGGACACAGGGCTATGCAGCGTGAGATGGCTGTCATTTTGCTTGATGCAGAAGGAAACATGATCTGGGACTCGACTAAGATGGGTATGCATATGGGAAGTCAAAATTCCAAGCATACCTGTGCTGTAGATGATGCGCTTCCACACTCTACCTACTCTGCTCCCATCATCATTGGAGATCAGCAGGTGGGTACATTACATGTCGCTCTTCCAGATGGTCAATTTCAAGAACAGGAGCGAGAATTCATTACTAGATTCAATGGGATGGTTGGAGGTGCGCTTCTTATTGTCATTGTCGGTGTTTATTATTATAGCGTTCGCATCTCTCGCGGTATTAGTCACCCACTGCTTCACATTAAAGAGAAAGCGAATCGAATGCGGACAGGAGATCTCACAGCGCGAGTTGAGACGGACTCATTACATGGAGAAATACAGGAATTAGGTCAAGCTCTAAATCATTTGGCAGAGAGTCTGCAAAAACAGGAACGATTACGCAAAAATTTAACAGCCGATATTGCCCATGAGTTACGAACGCCACTTGCAACGATTCAAAGCTACATGGAAGCTTTTGAAGATGGAATATGGGAGCCAACCTCAGAAAAATTACGGATTTGTCAGGAACAGACCTCACAGCTTGTTCTGCTGATAAAGGATTTAGAGAAGTTAACGGAAGCTGAGAACCCGATGCTCCGTTTACAAAAGGAACAAGTGAACGTATCTGCTATCATATCGGAGGCACAAAAAGGTATCGCGGAATTATGGGACAAAAAAAGGATTCGATACGTTCCACCTATCATGGACGATATTTTTTTGTATGCGGATTATCGTAGACTATTGCAGGTTTTTACGAATCTACTTAGCAATGCTTATAAATATACCCCTGAAGATGGAGAAGTGCGCGTTACTATCGAAGAACAACGGACCAATATCGTAATCAAAGTGATGGATACGGGAGTTGGTATCAGGAAGGAAGAGCTCCCCTACGTTTTTGAACGATTTTATCGTGGTGAAAAGTCACGTAGTCGGAAATCAGGTGGAGCTGGAATTGGATTGGCTATCGTAAAAGCTATTATAGAGGCACATGGCGGAGAGGTGCAGGTTGAGAGTAAGGTGGATAAAGGGACTTTATGTTGGGTTCGTTTGCCTATAACAAGAGTAGGAGAATGACTTTAGGAATTTCTCTTGCCTCCCGTTAGCCTATCAAGCATTCTCGCCTACTAAGATGGATAAAACAGTCTGTTTATGCATCATATAATCAAAAGCGAGGATTCCCTTGCATAGGGGAGCCTCGCTTATTTTGAACGGGTAGAACCTACATCCACAGCCTAAACATTGAAATGAAACCTGCTACAAAAAAAAGTGTCATAACGACAAATGGTAATGAAGTTAATGTAATACCCGCAATTGCCATACCTCTGCCTTTGGAAGAATTCCTTGCTTTTATTCCCAAGATAAACCCCGTAACATTAATGATAAAGGCCAAGAAAATAGTTAGCATTGTACCAGGTGATACCGTGTAGTATCTTGAATTGTAATTCAACATAAACCATGACATAAAAAATAAAATAATACCAAATATACCAAAAATCATTGATACTACCGCTTGTCCTAATCTGTCCTTGGGCTGATTCTTAACGGGACGCTTCTGTTGAGTGGCTTGTTGTTGAGGTGAGGACTGTCGATTAGTCGCTGTTCTCATTTGACTATTTGTTCCCCTATTACCTTGCGTGTTAGTTACCCTGGTCTGACTACTCACCGTTCTATTTGTCTGGTTGGAAGATGACCTATTAGGTTGATTATTTGTCGTTCTAGTAGTTCTTTGCAATTTACTAACTCCTTTCTGACTGAGTATTTATGTAGGAAAAAAGTAACAATATTAAATTCGTCATAATTTACCAAAAACCTCTTTTGAATTCTTTTTTTTGTCTGCTGTAGTTTTGTAGATACAAATTTAATGATAGAAAACATAAAAGAGCTGATACCATATACTCATGGAATCAGCTTTTTTGGGTATTTATTCATAAAGAAGAATGTTTATCTAAGTTATTCTTCCACCATACTATCGTTTCTTCTAAGCCAGCATCTAACGAGTACTTTGGTTTCCAATTTATTTCTTGTTGTAACCGCTCAATATTTGCACCTACAAATAAAGGCTCATCTTGCGGGGATGGAATGGCTCCCCATTTGATTAATTCCTCGTTCCCTATTTTTTCACCGATAAGAGAAGCTATCTGTTTCAATTGGATCGGTTGACCGGAAGCGATATTAACAGTTCCTTGTATATCGCTTCGTAATAAAGAGATAAGGGCATCGGCTACATCAGCGATATAGAGAAAATCACGATATTGCTTCCCATGTGTGCATAAGGCCTCTTCGCCTTTCAATAAAGAGGTGATAAGGATAGAAATAAGCCGATTGCCGGGATCATGAGGACCGTATAAATGAAAGATTCTACCCCAGCAGGTACATAAACCAACCTGTTCAGAATATGATTGGAGCCATAAACGTAAGGTGTTTTTACAAACAGAATAAGGTGTTTTATAAGAGGAAATAGAGGTAGTTTCAGATAAATAGCCTTCCACCCATTCATATTCTGCACAAGTTCCAGCCACAACGGCTCTTTTTCCACCACATTCGACAAAATGACGAAATAATGCCATGCTGGATTGCACCCAATAGTAATTAGCAAGTGAATGATAACAGTGGGGAGGTACTGCTTCCCAAGCTAAATGTACCAGATGAGAAGGCTTCACCTTATCAATCAGGTCGGCTACTTCTGTCTGGCATAAAAGATCGACTTGATGCCAAGTACAGGTAATATCCAAAAGAGGCGCCCTTCGATACGTGGCATGAACCTCGCATCCCATTTGATGTAGCATGCTCACTACATATCTGCCGATCCAGCCATTTCCACCTGTAACGAGAACTTTTTCCATGCTCTATAGCACTTCCACTTCTGGAACAAACACGACAAATTTTCCGCCCCAACTTCGAATATAGGAGCATTCCTCCATAATTTCTTCCTTCAAGTTCCACGGTAAAATGAGTACATAATCTGGTTTTGTTCGTTGTATTTCATCTGGCTTTTTAATCGGAATACGAGAACCAGGTAATATAAGTCCTTGTTTATGCGGGTTTTGATCCACTGTATAGGGGATGAGCTCTTTTCCTATTCCACAAAAGTGTAAGAGAGTATTTCCTTTAGCCGGAGCCCCATAGCCAACAATTTTCTTTTTCATATCATGGGCTTTAACGAAAAAGGATAGAATGTTGATCTTCATTTGTTCCACTTTCTTGGAAAACTCCAGATATGTTGGTAAGTGGTCAAGACCGTGTTCTTGTTCCTTCCCAATGAGCTTTGTTACGCTTGAGTGAATTTGTTCCTTATCCTCTTTATGCTTTACGAATAAACGTAAAGACCCACCGTGGGTAGGGAGTTCCTCCACATCTACAATCTTTAGCTCATGGTTAGATAGGATGCTTTGAACGGTTAGTAGTGAAAAGTAAGAGAAGTGTTCATGGTAGATCGTATCAAATTGGTTACCGAGAATGAGGTGTAAGACATGGGGGAACTCGATTGTGATCATACCATTTGGTTGCAACAGTATTTTTAGCCCTGCTATAAAATCATGCAATTGAGGTACGTGTGCTAGCACATTATTTGCGACAATTAAATCTCCTTTATAACCTTCCTGTACCAATTGCTTTGCTAATCTTTCGCCAAAAAAATCAGCTTTCGTGGGAATTCCTTTATCATTAGAAATTTTTGCTACATTTTTTGCTGGTTCAATTCCTAGTGTTCGAATATTATGCTTGTGGAAGTATTGTAATAAATACCCGTCATTGCTTGCGATTTCAATTACTTGCGAATGATTATTTAATTGGAACCTAGCGATAGCCATCTCCGTAAATTTTTCAGCATGGGATAACCAACTAGAGGAATACGAGCTAAAATAAAGATAGTGATGAAAAATTTGATCTGGTGATTCAAATTGACCTACTTGTACAAGAAAACATTTATCACAAACATAGGCATGCAACGGATAAAACGGTTCCATATCATCTACACAGTCTGGTGGTATGAATGAGTTAGCGAGAGGCAAAACTCCTAAATCCAAGAATGTATGAGTTAGCAATGAATTGCAAAAACGGCATTGTTTATCGGACATTTTCTGTAGACTCCTAACTCCTTATAAATTTATAAACCTGTTGATTTGCTGGCGAGTGAATGACTTTATATCTTTACCTGCTTGAGATTGCTGATACCATTGAACAGTCCATGTAATAGCTTCCGTGATAGTTAATTTTGGATACCATCCTAATGAATGGATAGCTTTGCTACTATCAAGGGTTAGAATGGGAGATTCATAGGGGGAAGTAGTTGAAGGTTTTGCTATCTCTATATTATCGTTCCAAATGCTTGCTGCTTGATCTATCATTTCTCTAACTGTCAGATAAGAATGATCGATTGGTCCAAAATTCCAGGATCGGGCATAGGTAGGGTTATTCCATAGCTTTTCGGCAAGAAGTAAATATCCATGTAAGGGGTCTAGGACATGCTGCCAAGGGCGGATGGCGTTTGGGTTTCTAATGCTGAGTTTAGACGAATGAATCAGTGCTCTTGCGATATCTGGAAATAGACGATCTGCGGCCCAATCCCCACCGCCAATCACATTACCAGCTCTCACAGATGCTAGTCGTGGGGCGGAAGAAAGTGCAGGCTGAAAAAATGATTTTTGGTAGGACTCAGTGACTACCTCTGCACATGCTTTGCTAGCACTGTATGGATCGTGCCCCCCAAGTGGGTCCGTTTCCTGAAAGGAATGATTACCTAACCCATCATTTTTATAACATTTATCGCTTGTAATATTAATAATCACGTGAACACTTTTCGTTTGTCGTGCTGCTTCGAGTACATGAACGGTTCCCAATACATTCGTATGGTAGGTGGTAAGGGGGTCTGTATACGATTGTTGAACCAATGGCTGGGCTGCCAGATGAAAAATAATCTCCGGTTGCTGCTCAGTGAGGGTTTGCAGGAGTAGCGGGTAATCAGTGATGTCACCCTTTATCGAACAACATTCTTGTGATACCTCCGCTACTCCAAATAAATGAGGGGTAGATGGTGGATTAAGAGAGTACCCAATTACATCTGCCCCAAGAAATGTTAACCACAAAGTAAGCCATGTACCTTTAAATCCAGTATGACCTGTTATCAACACCTTTTTTTGATACCAAAAGGATTTCTCCATTCTACCAAACCTTCCAAGGGGCATTTTTCCTATCCCATAAATCCATTAACTTTTGCTTATCTCGTAATGTATCCATTGGATGCCAAAATCCATCGTGACGATAGGCAGCAAGCTGATTTTGTTTTGCTAATTTGACTAAAGAATTTGTCTCCCAAATGGTTTGGTCGTCACTGATAAAGGAAAAAATGGCAGGCTCTAAAACAAAAAATCCACCATTTATCCAGCCACCGTCTCCTAAAGGCTTCTCTTTAAAGTCTACAACCATTTGATCCAAAAGCATAAGAGAGCCGAATCTTCCAGGGGGCTGAACCGCAGTAACCGTAGCATATTTGCCGTGCTTTTGGTGAAATTCAATCAGTTTTTTTATATGAATATTCCCTACACCGTCTCCGTACGTAAGACAAAACGTTTCGTTGCCAACGTATTTTTGTATCCTCTTAATACGTCCACCAGTTTCCGTACCTTCACCGGTATCGATAAGTGTTACTTTCCAAGGCTCTGCGTTGTTGGAATGATTAATGACTTCATTTTTACTCATATCGAGCGTAAAGTCTGACATATGCAAGTTATAATTTGAAAAATATTCTTTAATGAGATGTCCTTTGTATCCTAAACAAATGATAAATTCATTGATTCCGTAATAACTAAAGATTTTCATGATATGCCAAAGAATGGGCTTTGTCCCTATTTCAATCATTGGTTTAGGCTTTAAATGAGTTTCTTCTCCAATCCTCGTTCCATACCCACCAGCAAGAATAACTGCTTTCATTTTTATCCCCCATAGTTGCAGAAATGTTCCTTTAAGAAGCCTTTTCATGCTTTTACAGTATGCAATAATTCTTATAATGGTGTGTTTTCGTGTAAATGATCAATAATGGTTCGATAAAGTAGCTTGGATCATTATTTTAAGTGCGTAAACAGCTCAAGGTATTCCGGAATCAAACGAAGATCTTGAGTTGCGCTCGCATAAAACATATAGGATTGTTCTAGCTTCTCAGGGGTAGTGACATGGTAGATACCCAAACCGTTCTGGATACTGTGTGCTGAGAGTGTGGGGCCTATTTGTAGTTTTCGTTTTCGGGTTAAATCATTCCACGGGCTATAAAAAAACTTTACAACGAAGGCAGGGGCAGTTAGGTAAACAATGAATTTATGTGGGGACCAATGTCTGCCGGCTGTATAAGCGCCATGTTCATGCTTATGAATAAGTCTACCTACACAGGGGTGTGTATTATCTATGGGGAAGTAACCATGGTATCGCTGATTAACTAAGGGGATTGTATAAACAGGGTCTGTATAGCCATGATTTGGATCATCAACCAGCATAATCACTCTGATTGAATACATGTTTTCACCTAAAGCATTCAGGGAAGAGAAAAATTCATCTTTATTTTGACAACAAAGAAACTCAGTAGTGTTTAACACCATTTTCCAGTCTGTACACTCTGTTTCAATGTCCATTACTTCACGATCAACTTCTATTGCATCAAATTCCGGTACCCTTGAATTTCTCACCTCCCAATGAGGAGCAAAAAGTTGACACATCTCAACGGAACGATCTGTTGAACCACGATTAATGAGAATACCGTGATTGAATATTTGAGTATGGTGCATCAACCACCATGGAAGCAAATATTCCTCATTATAAAAATGCGAAATGACAGTAGTAATAAAACCTCCTCCTTTTGGGAGTGAAATAGAAGAGAAATGCTCCCGTCATACTATATGAAATGTAAGAAAAGGTTGTCACACACAAAAGTGAAACAAGGAAACAGGCTAGTAACGAACGAATAAGATAAAACCGTAATAAGCTGTAAGTCTTTGTACTACAGGCAGAAAGTTAAGAAATTCTTTAGAACTCTGTTATAAAAAGGGTAAGAACTGTTCGATATGATATGGTTATATGAAGAAAACATGGCAGAGTTACAAGTAGACTTGAATCCTTCCTTGCTGTCATACATTCAGGGGGTTATTACGTGCAATTGGACACGATACTAGAGTTAATTAATCAATACGGCTACTTTGCCTTGTTTTTTGCATTATGGTTAGGCATTGTTGGTATGCCGATTCCAGATGAAGTGATTGTCATGACGGGAGGAATGGTTGGTTCATTTGGTATTCTTCAATCGGTTCCGGCCTTTTTTGTTACCTATTTAGGAGTAATTTCTGGGTTGTCACTTGGATATATATTAGGATATAAGATTGGAGTTCCCGTATTAGATCGCATTCGACGTAAAAGGCATATGGATAGCTATATTGTACGAGCTGAATATCTTTTGCAAAAGTATGGGAGCCAAGCATTGGTGATTAGTTACTTTCTACCGATTGTGCGCCATGTAGTACCTTACTTGGTTGGGATTAGCAAAATGTCTTTTCGACGCTACGCTTTGTTCTCTTTTACGACTGGATTTGTTTGGACACTCTTATTTTTTATTCTCGGTCACCTCTTAGGTAGCAATGCTGCTTCTGTTGGGTATCTGATTGCTGATTATAGCAAATATCTCCTGATTATTTTACCGGTAATAGCGGTAGGAGTCTTTTTTATGGTTACCAAAATGAAAAGAAAAAAGATAAATGCAATGAAAGGATAGAGAGTAACCCAGTAGAGAAGGCTGGCAGCCGATCACTGGCACCTAAGTAGAATCACCAGATACATATACAAAAGGAATCGATTTTGCCTAGTATTGGTAGTCGATTCCTTTTATTTACTTGATAATAGTTCCCTTTATTTACCTTTAGCAAGGACACTTGCACCTTGTGTAATAAGGGAGTATAATCCTGTTTATCATAATATATAGCTAGCTAACTAAATGAGGTGATAAACTATGGAAGAGACTCCTTATCTAGATTCTCTAGAACTGCTACTATCGCGTGTGGTGCGAACGTATAATTATAAAATGTGGCAAATGTCGCATGAAGTAGGAATCTACCCAGGACAATTGCCTGTTTTGTTTCTGTTGAAAAAGAAAAATGGAAGAGTACAAAAGGAACTGGTCAATAAGATGAAGGTAAAGGCAGCTACGGTTACCGTCATGCTTAATCGTATGGAGAAATCTGGATTGATTGAACGTCATCCTGACCCTGATGACCTAAGAGCATCCCGGGTTTATTTAACTGAATTGGGCCAAGAGAAACTAGAACGGATTGAAGAAGTAATTAAAGAGATTGAGAAGAAATGCTTCGAAGGTTTTCGAGAGGAAGAGAAAATCTTACTTCGGCGATTTTTAACTCATATGCATCGAAATTTATCGGAGTAAGTGTAAGGCAAGGTAAGCTTGCTTTTCATTTGGCCGTTTCCTCTAAAATTATGTAGCTATCAAAGTAATACGAAGGGAGATGCCAAGCAAAATGGGTAAACTTTTTAGGTATATGTTACCTTACAAGAAATATGCAGTAGCAGCTATTGCGCTCATGTTTCTTGAGGTGGTTATGGATTTACTGCAACCGACGCTGATGGCTCATATTGTAGACCAAGGTGTCGCTAATGGAGATGTGACCTATATCATTCAAACAGGTTTGATTATGGTAGGGGTTGCTCTTTTAGGGATTGTTGGCGGTGTAGGCTGTATTTACTTTGCCAGCATCGTGTCCCAAAATTTTGGTGCAGATGTAAGGCAAGATCTATTTAGTCATATACAGACCTTTTCTTTTGACAAACTGGATCAGTTCAAAACCTCTTCTTTAATTACACGACTTACTAATGATGTTACACAGGTACAAAACGTAGTACTGATGATGTTACGCATGCTAACACGATTCCCGCTGCTATTTATAGGTGGGATGATTATGGCATTTTCATTGAATGCCAAAATGGCGCTTGTGCTGGTTGTGACAGTCCCCCTTTTGATCCTAGCGCTTATGGTCATTATTAAGAAAGGCTTTCCTTTGTTTAAAAAAGTTCAGGCTAGCTTGGATAAAGTAAACGGAGTTACACGTGAAAATTTGGCGGGGGTAAGGGTAGTAAAGGCTTTCGTTCGTTCTGATTACGAAAAGGAACGTTTTCAAACAGAGAATGACCAATTAGCCGATATATCCGTAAAGGCAGCGCGGACAATGGCCCTGATGATGCCGATTATGATGCTGTTAATGAATCTAAGCATTGTCGCGATCATTTGGTTTGGTGGTTTTCAAGTGAATATAGGTAGTATGAAGCTTGGAGAAGTAATTGCTTTTACCAATTATATGACGCAGATTTTGTTCGCCTTAATGATGGCTGGAATGATGCTAATGATGGTATCACGGGCAAAGGTGTCTGCCGATCGGATCATGGAGGTAATGGATACCAAAACCACGATTTCGGATGTTGGGCATAAAGATGTTCAAATGCATACAGGAATGATTGAATTTGACCATGTTTCCTTTCAGTATGCTGGTACTAGTGGCGAACCTGTACTGAAAGATTTATCGTTTACGGTGACACCAGGAGAACGAGTTGCGATCTTGGGAGCTACGGGTTCAGGTAAATCTACATTGGTCAATTTACTTCCACGTTTCTATGATGTGACAGAGGGACGCATTTTATTGGATGGAACTGATATTCGTGAGCTGAAATTACAGGAGCTTCGTAAAAACATTGGAATGGTTCTACAGGAGGCAGTACTGTTCTCTGGAACAATACGCGATAATATTCGCTGGGGTGATCCCGAAGCTTCAGATGATCAAGTGATGGCCGCAGCAAAGGCAGCTCAAGCTGATGAATTTATTGATAAATTACCTGCCGGCTATGATACAGTGGTTGGTCAACGTGGAGTCAATCTATCTGGCGGACAAAAACAACGTTTGTCTATTGCTCGCGCTCTACTGACAAAACCAGACATTCTTATTTTGGATGATAGCACGAGTGCAGTTGATTTGACCACCGAAGCTTTCATTCAAAAAGCGCTAAAAGAGCAATTAGGACATGCGACTTGTTTTATTGTTGCACAACGCATTAGCTCTGTAATGGAAGCAGATAAAATTATTGTGTTAGAGAATGGCCAGATTTCAGCTATTGGAACTCACCAAGAGCTGTTAGAACGCTCAGATGTTTATCAGGATATCTATCGTTCCCAAGTGAGAGAGGAGGCGATTTAGATGAATCGAGGAGTATCAGGACCGGAACGTTCAAAAGGAATGGGTGGTCCCATGGGAAAAGGGATGACTGGCATTCCAGTTGTTAAACCGAAAAATTCCATGGAGGCGCTCAAACGGCTTTGGGGATATTTACGGGAACAGCGCTGGTCGTTATTCTTGGTTTTTTTCCTAGTGCTGGCTAGCTCTGGCTTTGCTTTGATGGGGCCCCTGCTGATTGGAAAGGCTATTGATAGCATGGGGATAACCACTGGGCAGGTTCAATTCCCCCTGTTAGCCAAGATTGTTGGTAGTTTAATCATCGTATATATATTAGGGGCGCTTGCTTCCTGGTTACAAACCTATCTAATGGCAAGCGTATCGCAGAAGACGGTCAAGAGTATGCGAAAGGATATCTTTGATAAGGTACAGACACTGCCTTTGCGCTTCTTTGATGAAAGGCCTCGCGGCGATTTAATGAGTCGTCTAACCAATGATGTAGAGAATATTAACAACACACTCTCACAAGCAACAACACAAATCTTTTCCAGTCTCATTACTGTTATAGGGGCAGTTGGAATGATGCTGATGTTAAGCCCTTCTTTAACGTTAGTGAGTCTCATCGTGGTTCCACTTGGTTTATTTATTACAAAGAAAATTGCCGAACGTACACGTAAGCTGTTTTTAGAACAACAGACAGAGCTAGGGCAATTAAATGGATATATTGAAGAAATGATTTCAGGGCAACGGGTGGTAAAAGCTTTTAATCGGGAACAAGAGACTATCGATCAATTTGCCGAAAAAAATCAACGTTTGAAAAAGGTGGGGGCTCAAGCTCAGGTTTTCTCTGGAATCATTCCCCCACTGATGAATGCTATTAATAATGTAAGCTTTGCGTTGGTTGCAGGCATCGGAGGGTACATGGCTGTACAAGGGGCTATTACGATCGGGATCATAACTGCTTTTTTAAATTACTCTAAGCAGTTTGCTCGTCCGCTAAATGAGATGGCAAATCAATTTAACATGCTACAATCAGCTTTTGCTGGTGCCGAACGTGTATTTGAGGTATTGGATGAGGAGCCGGAATTCGCTGATCAGACGGTGGCTCGCTCCCTTGGACAAGTGGAAGGAAAAGTAGAATTTAAGGATGTTACTTTTGGTTATAAGTCAGATAAGCCTGTTTTACAAGCGATTAATCTGACAGCCGAACCTGGACAGATGATCGCTCTGGTGGGACCTACTGGCTCAGGTAAAACAACAATTGTAAATCTATTGATGAGATTCTACGATGTGCAAAAGGGAAGTGTCATCGTGGATGGACAGGATATACGTCAGATAGAAAAAGAGGATCTGCGTTCATCTATCGGTATGGTGTTACAGGATACCTATCTATTTGCAGGAACTGTAATGGAAAATATTCGATACGGTAAGCTTGATGCTACAGATGAGCAGGTCATGTATGCAGCCCGTATGGCGAATGCCCATTCCTTTATTGAGCGCTTGCCAGATGGCTATCATACGAAGCTAACGGAGGATGCTAGCAATATCAGCCAAGGACAGCGACAATTGCTGACCATTGCGCGAGCTATTTTAGCAGACCCATCCATCTTGATTTTGGACGAGGCAACCAGCAGTATTGATACAAGAACTGAGATGCAAATACAGAAAGCATTGAAAGTGTTGATGCAAGGACGTACTAGCTTCGTGATTGCTCATCGCTTGAGTACCATTCAGGAAGCAGATCAAATCTTGGTCATTAACCAGGGAGAGATTATGGAACGAGGTAGCCATCAAGAATTACTGGAGCAAAAGGGCTTTTACTATAATCTGTATCATACACAATTTAAGAATCAAGCTTCGTAAGTGATAAAGGCTGTCCAGAGGAATTCTGGGCAGCTTTTTTTACTTCAAACCTTACAAAAATGTAAGAGGTGTGTAATCTTCTTGCATGGTTAAAAAATCTAGTATTAACTACAATAATTACAATGAGTCGCTAGCGAACGAAACTATTATGATGAAAAAGGACTGGTGTCTATGACCGCACTATCGGTCACAAAAAAAGAGCGTATTGTTTCGATGGATATCTTGCGTGGAATTGCACTTATGGGTATTTTGCTGGTAAATGCACCGGCCTATATGACTTATATTGAAGGACAAACCTTGAGTCAGCATGCTTTTGATCCTACCTTACGCCTTTTGTATGATTTATTCATTACAACGAAATTTTTCAGTATTTTTTCGTTCCTGTTTGGACTTGGTTTCTATATTTTCATGAGTCGTGCAGAAGCGCGTGGCGATAAACCGTTTATTCTTTTTGTCCGTCGTCTGGTGGCACTCTTTTTATTCGGTATTTTACACATATTTACTTGGTTTGGAGATATTCTAGTCTATTATGCTATTATGGGATTTTTATTGATGCCCTTCTATCGTAGGTCGGCACGAACTATCCTGAGTTGGTCAATGGGACTTTTTGCTATAACCGTATTAGCTAGTGGGATTGCTACTTTACAAACATATCTTGGTACTCCGGTGCCAGAGTTTATCAGCACTTTCAAGAGCGATACTTTTGCCATTTTGGGGATGTTTTTACTAGGACTCTATGTGGGTAAACAAAATATTGTAGCGGAAGTAGATAAACACGTACATCTGTTTAGACGTACACAGCTTATTACATTCATACTGAGTATCATTCCTTTTGTCGGTATTCTGTGGTGCCATTTTACAGATAACCCTCTAAATGAAATACTCAAACCATTTTTCTCCCGCATGGATACTTATCCAATGGCCTTGTTATACATGAGTAGTCTGTTCCTTCTGTTACGTAATGAGCGAGTGGCTACTATCTTAAAACCATTTGCTAATTACGGTCGTCTAGGCTTAACCTCTTATTTTACACAAAATATAATTGGGTCTATTATCATTTCTCTGCTTGGTTGGTCGAATGGTTATACATTAGTTCAATCCTTCTACATGGCGATGATCATCCTTGTCATTCAATTGATCATAAGTAATCTGTATTTCTTGAAATTCAAGCAGGGTCCGTTAGAGTTTATTTGGAGAAAATTAACGTACGGTTTTAAACGTAAAGAAAGAGCGACAACTTAATTCTTATGTAGAATCAAAACAGCCATTGCGTAGCAGTATAATTAACGCAATGGCTGTTTTCTTGTATCTTTAAACAAGGTGTCTTTTTAGTTTTTGTAAAAAGTGAGAGCGAACAATTAGGAAATAAACGAGTTGAAGTACAAAGAAGATCAGAATGCTTAGAATCGATGTTTTAAAAATGGAAACGAAGGTACCACTTGAATATACCTTTTGCAGGCCAACTAAAGCGACTGACGTGTGAACAATAGCCAATGTGAATGGAACAAAGAAGAGTAGAGCGATCTGGACAGTCATGCTTTTTTGCCATTCTTCTATTGATAAGCCAATCTTAGAGATTGTTTGATAATATTGTTTATCCCGGTCAAGATCCATGTAGAGTCGGAAGTATAAAAAGCTTCCCGCACAAACATAAAATATGACGGCTACAAATAAGCCGATAAATAGCGCACTGCCAACTGCCCGCTTAGCTTCAGCATAGTAGGCGTCACGAACTAGAGGGTGTTGGTCTTGGGTCAGCTTTTGGTTTACTTCTTTTGAGAAGGCTACCGCCTCTTTATTGATAGGTCCTCCCTTTCTCCACTCATGAACAACATAGCCTACAACGGTATAACTAGAGGATGCTTTTTCTTTCAAATAGGCAAAGTCTTCATCGGATACAGCTAGTGTGTTCCATTGATAAGAAAGAATTGGCTTGTCAATCTTATTTACCAAGCGAAAAGGCTTGTCGTCTTTTGTAAGAAGTTCAGGGCTACCATCCTGAGGTAAATAGTTTGCTCTAATCCAAAGGGCCTCCCCTTTCTTAATTTGATACGTTTCACGCTCTAGAAGTGCTGCTAATTGATTATAAGCCGATACCTTTATTACATCTGCACGTGCAGGCTTGGAAAAATATAAATCCTCTACCTCGACTCGCTGATAGTTCACATGATAATTAGCTAGGTGATCTTCAATGATTTGTGTCGATTTTTTACTCTCAAGCTTCTCATCGTTATGGTACGTATACTCGATTGTCAGTGGAAGAGTATCCTTTACCATACCAAGTACACCTAGGACACTGATCAAGGCTCCTGCCGAAGTAAAGGCGACGGTGGAGACAATGGTTACCATAAAAAACATCTGGGCATTATCCTTAATGCGATAAGCTAGATCGGATAGCCAGATGATCCGGGTTCCACGCCAGTAGAGAATGGGTTTTTTCTTAACCCAATTAATTAAGAATGCCCCAAATTGTGAGTAGAAGAAGTAAGTACCGACACAGGTTAATAGGATGACAATAAACATCCACTTTATGACTTCAAAGATATCGTTTTTGAGTGTAAACGTAATATAGTAGGCTGATCCAATGCAAAGGATAGAGAAAAGAGCTAAAATAACAGATCCTTTAGGCTCCTTTTTAGGTTTACGTGACTCATCAAGTAAAACCTTGATACTCCGATGCTTCGTTGTAAACAAAGTAAACAAAGAGATCAGCAAAAATGCCGTATAAAATGAAGCAACCGTAAGCAAAAGTGCCTCGGTAGGTATATAAAATGGTATTTCCTCCATATCAAGAACGGCTGAAGCGAATATGAAGAAGGATTTGGAGAATAGCAGGCCAAATCCAATACCAGCTACCATAGATAAAGTGACTAACAACAGGTTTTCCATAAATATCATAAAATTAATTTGCCAACGCGAAATACCAAGTATAGCTAAAACGGCAAATTCTTTTTTACGCATCTTAAGAAAGATATTCGTAGAGTACCAGATGAATGCAAAGGAAAAACAAAAGATGATTACTTCGGCTGCAGTCATTCCATTAACCACCAAGTAATGTAGACCTTGTGTGGTTGTTCCTGGATGATAAATAAACATGCCGTAGGTAAAATAAATCATAATGACAAAAGTGACACTTAAAAAATAAGCTAAATAAAACCTAAATTTACGCCGTACATTAGTTGCGATGAACTGTAGAAAGGTCATAGGTACTTCCCCCTAAAAGCGCAAGAACATCTAAAATTTGTTGGAAAAACACCTGGCGACTCTCTCCGCGTTGAATCTCATTATATAGGGTGCCATCCTTGATGAATAAAACGCGATCACAGTAGCTTGCCGCTACAGGATCGTGTGTCACCATCATCATCGTGGTTTTTTTTGTAACGTTAATGTTTTTCAAGGTCTCCATGACAATGCGTGTTGATTTGGAATCCAGATTACCTGTAGGCTCGTCTGCTAGTAAAAGTGAGGGAGAATGGATGATGGCTCTAGCAATGGCAGCACGTTGATTTTGCCCCCCCGATACCTCATAGGGCCGTTTTTGTAAAATGTGGCTAATCTCTAGCTGCGTAGCGATCTCATCCAATTTCTGTTTCATGTCAGGAATCTTGTAAAAATCAAGCGCGAGTGGCAATAAGATATTTTCACCCATTGTTAACGTATCTAATAGGTTAAAATCCTGAAACACAAAGCCTAGATTACGTCTGCGAAACACTGCTAGTTTTGATTTTTTGATTTTATGTGGGTTTTCACCATTTAATAGAATATGTCCAGTGGTCGGGATATCAATTGTAGCGATAAGGTTCAATAAGGTCGTTTTACCGCTACCTGACGGCCCCATTATAGCAATAAACTCGCCCTCTTCTATGTGGAAATTCACGTCGGTTAAAGCTCGATAGGGAATTTTCCCCCCATATATTTTGCTAACGTTTGTTACCTGAAGAAGTCCCATGTCACACATACACCTCCACTTCTTTTATTTATCCCGGTCAAGAGTCGCGTTTAGAGTATCATTCCGTTAGGTGTCAGTCAAGTTGAGCGTCGTATCATGGTTTTATCATCATATTCTCATAGGTTTATAACGATTCAAGCATGTTTTTAGTGTTCCTGCTAGCATATATTGGTATAGGCAGGAAGCGATAGAGGACATTACAAATCGTTATAAATAGAAAACAATTGTAAAAATAAAGTGGGGTGTCGATAATGAGACTACTTAAATATGGTGCGGTGTTACTACTAAGTGTGGCAATGGCTGGATGCTCAGTAATGGCAAAGGAGTCTGAGCTACAAAGACCTGCAAATATACCTGAAAAAACAGAGATCGTTAATTTATCAAAAATGGAAGTGAAAGAATTTTTTCCGAACGACGAAGGTACGTTTATCCTACGTGATCTGGAAAAAAATTCGACCTTTATTTTTAATGAAGAAAGAGCGAAACAACCGCAAGCACCTGAATCTACTTTTAAAGTCATGAATGCTTTAATTGGTCTTCAAGTAAAAGCAGTGGACGATGAATATACCGTGAAGCGCTGGGATGGTGTGAAGCGCGACCTTGATGTCTGGAACAAGGATCATACGCTTGGTTCGGCGATGCGCTATTCAACCGTTTGGTACTATCAACAGTTGGCCCGTGATATCGGTGCAGATCGAATGAAGGAATGGTTACATAAAGCTTCCTATGGAAATCAGGATACTACTGGTGGGATTGATAAGTTTTGGCTAAACAGCTCATTAAAGATCACACCTCTTGAACAAGCTGATTTCTTAGAAAAGCTATATAAAGAACAATTACCGTTTGATAAGCAAGTAATGAAGACTGTTAAACGTATGATGATTCAGCAGGATGAGGATTTATACACGCTGTATGGTAAAACAGGTACACGCAATACACCGCCAGTTGGCTGGTTTGTAGGATTTGTTACGGTAGAGGGACATCCTTATATCTTTGTTACCAATGTAAATGGAGAAGGAAGCTCTTCTGGAATAAAAGCTAAAAATATTACATTACAAATCCTCAAGAAATATAACATGCTCCCAACGCCATCCCAAAACAAATAGGATGATAAAGGGAAAGAACAAGGGCTGCAAACTAAGCAGCTCTTGTTGACGTATCAGAATCGTTTATAATAGAGTGAAGGATTAACTGTTATTTGGAGTGATATCATGTTGGGAGTAGAAGCATATCTCTTCATTAAAAAAGGAGATTCCAACCAGACAACGGTCAAAAAATTCATTACAGAGACCGAATGTACAATTGGTAGACGTGGGGCGACGTATCAACCTGATTTATCTTTTACCAGTTTATTTATATCAAGACAGCACGCTGTCATCCGCCAAGAGAGAAATCAATACGTTCTTTATGATCTAGACAGTAAACATGGAACTGAGGTAAATGGACAACCGCTCCAGAATGCCCCGCATGTTTTACAATACGGAGATCGTATTACATTGGCAAAAGGAGAGGCAGAATTTATTTTCTTTACATTGGAAAATGACTTGGATGTAACAAGGGAGTTTATTCGACCGCTTGATGCTAGTAAGGATCAGATGGCGAAACAGGTTGAGCCAGTAGCAGTTCATGTAAGTATGGATGTGAAGGGCTTAACCATCAATGTGGAGAGAAGAGAAATCCTGCTGGATGGGGATCGTCTTTATTTATCGGGAAAAGATATTGATTTGTTGATGCTCATGTACGAGCGTGTAAATCAAGCTGTTAGCTATGATGAGATGAAAGTGCATGTGTGGCCAGAACGAACATCCACAGTAGATGGATTGCCAGATGTAGGTCGAGCCGAAATTAATGCATTGGTTTACCGTTTACGTAAGAGGTTGGGTGAGTACGGTGATAAAATTATCACCATACCGCGGTACGGATATATGTTGGACTTATAAAAAAACAGAAAAGCCAGAAGGCAAAACAAGGGATTTCCGTTTTGATAAGAGAGGGAGTTCGGTTGTTTTTCTTCTGGCTTTTTTGCTATGTACAATTTTGATACGATGATGGGCTATCTCATGTATATATGAGCGATTTATCAGCGATTTGATGATGGAACAATATGTTTATTGGGAGACGTATGACCTATCTTTAGGAGAAGGGAGTGGATTTATCATGAAAAGAATACTCTTTTTATCTATAGTAGCGGTTCTTCTTGCAACAGGAGGAATTTTTATTTACGCCCATCTGATGGAAGATGACCCGCGTGTTGTAAAGGATCGGGCAGAAAAACGGTTTGAGGAGTATTTGGATAGCTGGGGTAAACAGGATTTTGCCCAAATGTATGAACAACTATCTGTGGATACGAAGAAAAAAATGACGAAGGCGGAATTCATAGGCCGCTATGAAACCATTTATAACGGGATGGAAGCCAATCATTTGCAAATGAAAGATACTTCACTGGGACGTGAAGCCATCACGGAAAACGAGGAAATTCGCCTGCCCTATCAGGTTAGCATGGATACGATAGCTGGTTCTCTTACTTTTACACATAAAGTAACAATGGTACGCGAAAATCAAAGTGGAAAAAAAGATTGGTATATCAAATGGAATGAATCCCTCATTTTTCCTAGCATGAAGGAGAAAGATAAGGTAAGGGTCCAAACAATCCTGGCGCAGCGAGGGGAAATTGTAGATCGCAATGGAATTTTATTAGCTACAACAGGGGTCGCTTATGAAGTAGGGGTAATACCCGTAAAATGGGATAAGAATTCAGACGACCAGAAACAAAAAGCGGCCACTCTACTGGATATGACCCTAGAACAAATTGACACGAAACGAAATGCGAAATGGGTGAAGCCAGAGTTATTTGTTCCATTAGCGACACAAGCTAAGGAAGACGATCGCTTAGATCAATTAGAAAAGGTCGAGGGCTTGATGATACGTAAGAGAGAGGTGCGTTATTACCCTTATCGTCAAGCTACTGCTCATTTAATCGGTTATATCGGAAGTATGAATGAAGAGCAATGGAAGCTATACGAACCAAAAGGTTATCGTTCTACTGATTTGGTTGGGAAGGCGGGCGTGGAACAAGTCTATGAGGAACATTTACACGGTACGCCAGGTGCGCGAATTATTATAGCTGATGAGCAAGGGCAGGAAAAGGAAATGTTAGCAAAAAGGCTAGCACAAGATGGGCAGAAGCTCACTTTAACCATTGATGCTGATCTACAGTTTGCTATCTATGAGGAAATGAAGAACGATGCAGGAACAGCAGCGGCAATTCACCCACTCACTGGAGAAGTATTAGCTATGTTAAGTACACCTGCGTATGATCCCAATGCGTTTATCAGAGGACTATCTAACAAGGAGTGGACCCAGTTAAATAACAATCCAGCTAAACCCCTACTCAATCGGTTTGCCATTGGATTTGCACCAGGCTCGACCTTTAAGCCTATTACGGCGGCAATCGGACTTGAACAAGGAAGTATTAAGGCTGAGCAAGGCATGACTGTCAAGGGATTACATTGGCAAAAGGATACCTCATGGGGTAAGTACGAGGTAACGCGAGTGAAAGACCCACATAGCCCAGTTACTTTAGAAAAAGCTCTTGTGTATTCAGATAATATTTATTTTGCGCAAGCGGCTTTACAGATGGGAGAGCAATCTTTTTTAGATGGGACGAAAAAGTTTGGTATAGGTGAAAGTTTACCGCTTACCTATCCATTGAAAAAGTCCAAAATAGCTAACAAGGATATCAAGAATGAGATTCAGCTAGCTGATTCTGGGTACGGACAAGGGGAAGTAACGATGACACCGCTTCATCTCGCGTTGACCTATAGCGCATTTTTAAATGAGGGTAATATGGTTTATCCCACATTGACTCTGCAGGAAGTGAAGCCACAATCCTTTTGGAAAGAAAATGTGATGTCGAAAGAAACAGCAGCATTGATTAAAGATGATCTAATTCAAGTAATGGAAAATTCACAAGGAACAGGGCGGTTTGCTAAACCATCGGGTATTCGCGTGGCAGGAAAAACGGGAACAGCCGAATTAAAAGCAAGAAAAGGTGAGAATGGGCTGGAGTATGGCTGGATGACCGTATTTAATGTGGATAAACCAAAGCTATTGCTAACGATGATGATAGAAAATGTAAAAGGTCGAGGTGGAAGCCATTATCTTGATCCCAAGATAAAACGAATTTTTGCGCAAGTAGTTAGTAGAGACTCCCAGTGAAAAGACAGGAGAAAGATAAGGTGAGCCTTTTGTGGATAAAGCAGAACAAGAATTGCAGCAGGAACAGCGATTAAAGCGTATGCAATGGATTTTTCTGATCACTTTCTTTTTATTTTCAGCGATTATTCTTCGATTGGCTCAAATACAGATTGTTGAGGGGAGCGAGTTTGAAAAGGTACTGAGCTCTCGTTCCCTCAAAAAAGATCCGATTCCAGCAGTTCGTGGCAACATTTATGATCGTAATGGCAAGCTGTTGGTACATAGCAGAGCTTCATTCACAGCTGTTTTTCATGAACCAGAGGGTATCAAGCAACAGGAGATTGTTGAACTAGCCAAGAAACTAGAAAAAGTCCTGCGTGGAATGACACAAAGTGCGATCGTGAAAAAGCTAGATGTAGGCTTTACTTGGGAGAATGGGCAGCGGAAAAACATCGCTCGCAATGCACCGAAGTATATGGAAAAAGAAATCAAGTATGACCTGACCCCCGAAGAGATTGCTTATTTAGAAGAGCATCGAGAAGATTTACCAGGGGTAGACGTTGTTACGAAATCGATAAGAGAATACGATACCAAACAAATAGCCGTACAGACAATTGGCTACGTTCGTCCCTACCATGTAGCTCAAAACTTGAACAGTCCATTTTATAAAACGGAGCAAGTGCATTATCTGCCTGATCAACTGGTTGGATTAGACGGTATCGAGCGTAGCTATGAAAAGGAGCTACGCGGAAAGAATGGCTATCGCTTGTATGAGGTGGCAGCCGATCAGTCCGTACAACGTGAGCTAAAGAAGGAATCGCCCATACGTGGTCAAAGTATCTATCTAAATATTGATGAGCGAGTACAGTCAGAAACTAGAGATTTCATTAAAGATTTCCTACCAAAATTAAGAGGAAGTATTTCATTAGCTGCTGGAGCTAAAACAGCCTATGTAGTAGCGATGGAAGTGGATACCGGTAAGGTAGTTACGATGGTCAGCTACCCAGAATATGATCCGAATGTTTGGGTGCATGGACCTGATCAGGCTACTTATGAGCAGATGAAATACTCTGTTACCAATGGAACAATTCGTGAAGCGCCTTATGATGTTCGTCCATTAACGGGCCCTTCAGCGGAACAAGAAAATAATAAACACCCAAAATCAATTGTCCCCTCAGGCTCCGTCATGAAACCAATTACAGTATTGTTAGGTTTACATGAGGGAGTTATTACACCGAGCGATCAATGGACCGATCCCGTTACGTACTACTATGGTCGTGGGAACGATCGAGTAAAGAACGATAGCGGTCATAATTATGGTGTGCTCAATCCAGTAAAGGCGATAGCCAAATCCTCGAATACGTATATGGCCCGTATTGGCGAAGGGGTTGCCAAAAAGGAAGGTAACAGAGCCGTTTCTCTGCTACAGGAGTACTATCATCAATTCGGTTTAGGTGTGTTGACGGAAGTGGATCTACCGAGTGAGAATAAAGGCAAAGAGGATTATCTAGTTATGAATAAGACCTATGGGCCACTGGCTGCAATGGTACAGGCCTCCTTTGGACAACAGGTTCGAGCCACGACGGTTCAACTAGCTCAATACGCCGCGACTTTGGCTACTAAAGGCGTTCGGCTACAGCCTCAGCTTGTAGATAAAATCGTAGATGAAAAAGGAAGCATTGTGCTTCAGTCCAAGCCTAAGGTTCTAAATAAAATAGAGCAACCCCAAGCATATTGGGATATTTTACGTAATGGAATGGTACAGGTAACACAACCAGGCGGAACCTCTGTCAATGCTTTTCGTGGTCTTCCCTATCAGGTAGCAGCAAAGACTGGTACGTCTGAACAGGATATTTACGTCCCAGTTACTTCTACCAATTCAAAAGGAGAATCCATTACGAAATGGCAAAAACATGCCAGAGTCAATAATGGTGTGATTATCGCCTATGCACCTGCATACAAACCTAAGCTAGCAGTAGCAGTGGTTGTACCAGAGGGTGGTTATGGGGGGCGCTCTGCATCCAATATCAGTCGAGCAGTGTTTCAAGCATATGATAAATATGTAGGGTTAAGATGAGTAGAGTATAAAAGCTAGCATTTGCACAACAGGAGTAGAATCCTGGCAATGCTGGCTTTTTTCCTTTTGTACATAAAAGTAGTATAGATTTGTAACTTTTTCAAAATGATGCAGAGGATTTATGGGGTACTTTATTTTGCCCTCTGATTACGAATTGCTTGGCACAGTACTTACCCCTGTAATAAAATATGTCATAATAATATAAATTTTCATGAGCAGTTATAACCATAGGAAGGATGAGTGGAGGGTGCAGCACAAAAATAAGACAGTGGTGAAAGCATTAGATTTACTTTCTCTATTTCTTACTCATCCACATTTAACGTTAGCCCAAATAGTAGAAGTAACCGATAAGCCAAAGACCTCTGTTCATCGTATGGTCGGGTCACTTGAAGAGATGGGATTTCTTCGAAAGGATGAGGAGGGGCGGTATGAGCTTGGGTTAACCTTTCTGCAATATGGTCAGCTGGTGTCCGATCGGTTAGATATTCGTCAAATGGCCCTTCCTTGGATGAATCAGCTACGAGATGAGATGGGAGAAGCCGTTCATCTTATTATGAAGGATGGACCCGATGCCATTTATGTCGAGAAGCTAGATACCAAGCATCCGGTGCGATTATATACGAAAGTAGGGAGGCGCTCTCCTTTGTATGCAGGAGCCTGCTCACGGATTATTTTAGCTTTTCTACCAGATGCAGAGGTTGAAGAATATCTAGAAAACGTTCAATTTGAGCGTATTGCCAAAGGGACTATTACGACTTGCAAGGAGCTAACTGAGAAGCTGGAAGAGTCCCGTCAAAATTATTACACGATTAGTTACTCGGAATTAGAGAATGAGACGGTTTCGGTAGCCGCTCCTATTTTTGATCATCGGGGCAAGCTAGTGGCAGGTCTGAGTGTTGCAGGTCCAGAGGTGCGCTTTACGCCTGATAAACTGCCTTTGCTGATTAAAGAAACAGTGGAGACAGCGGAACGAATTTCACGCTCACTTGGCGGGCAGAGGGAGTATCCACGACATGGATGGACCCAGTTAGTATAGCTTTGACTAGACATTTGATCGAAAGGATAGAAGGAGAATAACAAAACTACCTAGCGATTTGCTGGGTAGTTTTTTCTGTAAACTGCTTCTTGTCAATCTATTAAACTAAATCTATAATGAGTAAAAATATAAAAAGTGGAACGATTATTCCGAATATCGGGACAAGTAGGACTGGATTTCCGAGTACCACAAAGCACAGGTAAAAGGGAGGGGAAGCGATGTATCGCGTAGATTTGAATTGTGATTTGGGAGAGAGCTTTGGTGCTTACCAGATGGGGAATGATGAAGAAATTCTCGCTTTTATCAGCTCAGCAAATATCGCTTGTGGCTATCATGCGGGAGATCCATCTACCATGCGTCAGACGGTTCACATGGCTCTGGAAAAAGGGGTAGCGATTGGAGCACATCCAGGGTTGCCTGATTTAATCGGCTTTGGCCGCCGTACGATGGACATCTCACCACGTGAGGCACATGATATGGTGCTATATCAAATTGGAGCCCTACATGCCTTTGTAAAAGCACAGGGGGGGATTCTGCATCATGTGAAGCCACATGGAGCTTTGTACAACATGGCCGCACAAAGTGAGAGCTTGGCCGAAGCGATTGCCGAAGCAGTATATAGCATGGATTCAGATTTAATCTTGTACGGGTTATCAGGAAGTCAATTGCTCAAGGCAGCGGAGAAGCTTGGATTACGCAGTGCCCATGAGGTATTTGCTGATCGTACCTATCAAAGCGATGGATCACTTACCCCACGCCGACAGCCTAATGCTGTTTTAACCGATACGGACGAAGCGGTTAGCCAAGTAATTCGAATGGTTAAGGAGGGGAAAGTCATCTCACAGCAAGGAACAGATGTGAGGATTCAAGCAGATACAGTCTGCATTCACGGTGATGGTGCTCATGCTCTATCCTTTGCCAGACAGATTCGATCACAATTAGAGAACAAACAGATCAGAGTTGAAACGGTGGGACATCAAGCATAGTGCTCTGTAATGAGTAAACACAGTTTTCACTAGATAGAGATAAACAGGTAGATTCCAATAGATAAAGGGAGGTTGTCCATGTTATCACTGATCGGAATTTTAATTGTTATTGTCGGGTTTGCTTTGCGCTTTAATCCATTACTCGTTGTTACAGTGGCAGGGATTGCTACGGGTTTGGCGGGGAATTTATCGTTTGAACAAATAGTAATTACGTTCGGAGAAGCTTTTGAAAAGAACCGTTATTTATCGTTGTTTATTTTAACATTACCGATTATTGGGCTATTGGAACGGTACGGGCTAAAGGAACAGTCACAGCGATTAATTCGAAAAGTAAAAGCAGCGACTACAGGTCGATTATTGATTTTGTATCTATTTGTACGAGAAGTGACTGCCATGCTAGGACTAACCAGCTTAGGTGGACATGCTCAGATGGTTCGTCCGTTGGTAGCACCGATGGCAGAAGGGGCTGCTGAGAACAAGCACGGTCAACTACCTAAAGAGCTAAGTGACAAGATTAAGGCTCAGTCAGCAGCTACAGATAATATTGGTTTATTTTTTGGAGAAGATATTTTTATCGCTTTTGGTGCAGTCCTATTGATGCATGGATTCTTCCAACAAAACGGTATCTCGCTTGAACCTCTTCATATAGCAGTATGGGGGATTCCAACTGCCATTGCGGCCTTCCTGATTCATGGCACAAGATTATATTTATTTGATGGAAAAATCAGAAGATACATGGAAGAAAGCAAACAACTGCGCAAAAGTGCGTAGGAATACATGGAAGGGAAGGTGACCGCTATGTTCATCCAATTAGATTTTATCTATTATCTTGCCGGCGTGTTTCTTGTCATTATTGCGATTTTAGCGTTAAGAGATAAAAGTAATTCTCGCCGTTTTACCACCTCCCTTTTCTGGGCGTTATTTGCCTTTTCCTTTTTAGGAGGCAAACTGGTTTCTTCATTTGTAATGGGAATTGTTGTGTTGCTAATGGCGCTTATTGCTGGCTTGGGCGGGGTCCGACTGGGGACGTACCAGCAAACAACGGATGAACAAAGAGAGGCTAGCGCCAAACGCTTTGGGAATCGATTGTTTATCCCAGCACTATTAATTCCAGTTGTGACCGTAATTGGTAGTGTTTTGTTGAAAAATGCCAAAATAGGCGAAATATTTTTACTTGATCAACAGAACGTTACGCTGGTGAGCTTGGGAGTAGCTTGCTTAGTATCGTTAGTGGTAGCGATGAGCATTACCAAAACCAAAGGTATTCAACCAGTAAAAGAGTCTCGTCGTCTGCTGGATGCGATCGGCTGGGCTGCTGTCTTGCCTCAAATGCTAGCCACATTGGGAGCGCTATTTGGAGCAGCAGGAGTGGGCACAGTGATTGCTGACCTGGTAAGCTCCGCGATTCCGGTGGATAATCGTTTCTTAGTGGTAGTTGCATACGTACTGGGAATGGCCTTGTTCACGATGGTAATGGGGAATGCATTTGCAGCCTTTCCCGTCATGACTGCTGGTATTGGTCTACCCTTGTTAGTGCAAATGCACGGAGGAAACCCGGCCGTGTTAGGAGCAATTGGTATGTTTTCTGGTTATTGTGGCACTTTGCTTACTCCGATGGCAGCCAACTTTAATATTGTTCCAGCGGCTCTATTAGATTTACCTGATAAGAATGCCGTTATAAAAGCACAGGCTCCTACTGCTTTGCTATTGTTAGGAATTAATATCTTTTTGATGTACTATTTGCTGTTCTAGGGGGAATATCATGGTGAAAAAAGTTTTGTTAACTGGTTTTGATCCTTTTGGTGGGGAACAGATTAATCCCGCATGGGAAGCAGTGCAACAATGCAAACAATTTGATATCCCCGATGTCGAAGTAATCATCAAACAAATTCCAACTGTATTTCATCGCTCTCTGGAAGTCTTGGAAACCATCATGGAAGAGGTACAACCTGACGTGGTTATTTGTGTCGGACAGGCGGGAGGGCGTGCAGATATCACAGTAGAACGGGTAGCAATTAATACAGATGATGCACGCATTCCGGATAATGAAGGAAATCAGCCAATCGATCAGCCTATTATAGAAGAGGGGCCGGTAGCTTACTGGTCTACGTTGCCAATTAAGGCTATTGTCAAAGAAGTTCGTCTGGCCGGGATTCCTGCATCCGTTTCTCAGACAGCCGGTACATTCGTTTGTAATCATCTCTTTTATGGATTGGCTCATCTGATTTCTACGCGTTATACAAGAACAAAGGGTGGTTTTATTCATATTCCCTATTTACCTGAACAGGCCGTTCGGTTCCCTGGGCAGCCTAGTATGAGCTTGATGTGCGTTATAAAGGCTTTGGAGGTCGTCGTTCGGACCAGCGTAGGAGTCGAACAAGATATTAAGGCGATAGAAGGACAGATCAGTTAGAGATAGATGGTAGAGGTGATCAGGTGAAGCAACAGCCAGATAAACAGATAGAAGGACAAACGATCGAACAAAAATGGCCTGTTCAAATTCTGCCGCTTGGAGATGCAGCAGTGTTGGTGCAATTCAAATTGGCGGACAATGGTAACGCTGATATTTACCAGCTTGTACAGGCTTTTGCTACTCATATCGAACAACATCCGTTTCCAGGCATGATTGAATTTGTGCCGGCTTTTACAAGTGTGGCGATTTATTATGATCCTATCACGGTTAAACAGGTAGTGAACCAACGCTCAGACAGCACCGCATATGAGATCGTAGTGAATAAAGTGCGTGGGATGTTAGCAGGGCATATTAGCCAATTAGAGAGTCACTCCCGAGTAATTGAAATTCCCGTTTGCTACGGGGGAGAGTATGGACCAGATTTGGAGGAGGTAGCCAAGTATCATCAGCTTGCTCCGGAAGAAGTTATTCGTATTCATTCCCAGGCTATGTATAAGGTTTATATGATTGGTTTTGCACCTGGGTTCCCGTATCTTGGAGGAATGTCCACTGAGATTGCTACTCCAAGAAGAGCTTCCCCACGCTTACAGATTCCCGCTGGCTCAGTAGGTATCGGTGGAGAGCAGACGGGCGTCTATCCGATAGAAACCCCAGGCGGTTGGCAGTTGATTGGTCGGACACCTCTTGCGTTGTTTCGCTCCAAACAGAATCCACCTAGCTACTTACAAGCAGGTGATACTGTCCGCTTCCGTCCGATTACCCAACAGGAATATCTGGAATGGGGAGGGGAAGAGTCATGAGTATACGTGTTATCAAACCGGGGTTGCTCACATTGATCCAGGATCAAGGGCGGTTTGGCTTTCGAAAATATGGGGTTGTTACCAGCGAAGCGATGGACCCTATGGCCTTGCGAATTGCCAACATGCTGGTGGGCAATGCAGAGCAGCTTGCCACGTTAGAGATGACGCTTACAGGAGCAGAGTTAGCTTTTGAGCACGATAGCCTCATTGCAATTACAGGAGCAGATTTGTCTTTTACAATCAATGGTGAGCGTTTACCTATGTGGCGTCCTATTTTTGTCAAATCAGGTACGGTTGTGAAAGGTGGAGGCTGTCGGACGGGCTGTCGCGCTTACCTAGCTATTGCAGGTGGGATTGAGGTTGAGCAGGTGCTAGGTAGCCGCAGTACATATGCGCGTGCAGGAATGGGGGGCTATCAGGGCAGAAGCTTACAGGCAGGCGACTATATATCAGTGGGCGAGCTAGCTAATGTGACACGCGCTTTTCTGGAGAAATGGGACAACAGGTTGGCCAAGCAGACATCATTGAGGAGCTGGACAAGTGTAGATTGGAGTGTTAGCGCTGATTGCCTAGCGACGTACCGAAGAAATCCACAAGTGCGCATTAGTCGAGGAACCCATTTTTCCTTGTTTACATCAGAAAGCCAACAGAATTTATTTCAATCCCCCTATAAAATTACGCCCCAATCAGACCGCATGGGCTATCGTCTTCAGGGGGCGATGCTTGATTTGGTAGAACCGATTGAATTATTATCAGAGGCTGTAGCCTTTGGGACGATTCAGGTACCGGCAGAGGGGTACCCTATTATTTTACTCGCTGATCGACAGACGACGGGAGGTTACCCACGAATTGGTCAGGTTGCTACAGTAGATTTACCGATTTTGGCTCAGATGAAGCCAGGGGAAGAGATCATGTTTACGGAGATAGAAAGGGACGAATCTGAAAAGCTACTGATGGAGCGGGAACAATTTTTTATTGAACTGCAGCAAGGAATTCTTTTGCAAATGATGCGGTAGTCATAGAGCTAATTCACTTTAGTAGAATCCTTATTTTCACACCTAAGCATATTCTTGTGCATGTCGCAGGAAATATGCTTTTTTTGTTTAATTCCAACTTGACATATAGGAATTATGTGATTAAACTCAAATACAAAGTTTCCTAATTTTTGGTGTCTATCAAAAAGGTGGAACAGGCATGAAGGAGGCAAACGGTATGTCTGAACAACAGGCAAGTCGACAAGACCTATGGATGCAGAAAATTTTAGATGCTTTGAAAGGTATTGAGTATGGCTCCGTGCATATTACGATCCATGATTCGAACATCACGCAAATTGAGCGTGTGGAGCGTCATCGTTATTCGTTAGAAAAGAAAGAATTTTCAAAAAGACAAAAAGGATAGAGTGCCGATCGGACAACCGAAGGCTCCTTACGTTCGCCAGTGAAGGATGAGCGAGAGGAGTCTTTTTTTGTATACATGTGCAACAGGCTTGATCGGATGAACTAGATAAGATTAGGGAGGTAACTCAATGAAAATAAGCTCTACGATCATAACCAATGCAGCATTTCTAAACAGAAAAAAGCGACTTCGATGGTTAACCTGTTTTCTTTCCGGCAGTTTGGCGCTTGTGGTAGCAGGGTGCGGAGGGGGAGCATCTCCGACAGGTTCAGAGACTGATAAAGGAGCTAACGGAGCAGGTACCACCACAGCCGTTTCTAGCAATGATAAACCGTCGTCTAAACCAATTGAGCTACTAAATGTTTCCTATGATCCGACACGTGAGTTATACCAGTCTTATAACAAAAGCTTTATTGATTACTGGCAAAACAAAACAGGTCAAACCGTTACCATCAAGCAATCACATGGTGGCTCTGGTAAGCAATCACGCTCAGTTATTGATGGGCTGGGAGCTGACGTTGTCACGTTAGCGCTTGCATATGACATTGATGCTATTGCAGATAAAGGACTTATTCAAAAAGAATGGCAATCCCGCTTGGAACAAAAAAGCGCCCCTTATACCTCTACCATTGTGTTTCTCGTTCGTAAGGGTAATCCAAAGCAGATTAAGGATTGGAACGACTTACTAAAACAAGACGTTCAAGTAATAACGCCTAATCCTAAAACGTCAGGAGGGGCTAGATGGAACTACTTAGCTGCTTGGGGCTATGCCAAACAACTCAACCCCAACAGCGATGAAGAGGCTAAGGAATTTGTGCAACAGCTATTTAAGCATGTGCCCGTTCTGGATTCTGGAGCGCGCGGTTCCACAACAACTTTTGTCGAGCGGGGAATTGGCGATGTACTACTTGCTTGGGAAAATGAAGCGTTTTTGGCAATCAACGAAATCGGGAAGGACAAAGTGGAAATCGTCGTACCCTCCGTTAGTATTTTAGCAGAGCCACCTGTGACCGTCGTGGATAAAGTCACTGACAAAAAAGGTACAAAAGAAGTAGCAGAGGCTTATCTGAAATACTTGTATTCGGAGGAAGGGCAGAAAATTGCAGCTACGAATTTTTACCGGCCACGACTAGAGTCTGTAGCCAAAGCATATGAAAATCAATTTCCTACCATCAAGCTCTTCACTATTGAAGAAATAGCCGGAAATTGGCAGGAAGCTCATCGAGTCCATTTTGCTGATGGAGGAATTTTTGATCAAATTTATCAACCATAACGTGTATTAGAATCAACTGACTCACAAGGTGGTGTAAAACATGAAAAACAGATGGAAACAGTCGAGTATCATACCAGGATTCGGTTTATCGCTAGGGTATACGGTTGTCTATGTGAGCCTCCTTGTTCTATTTCCGTTATCTGTGCTTGTGTTATCGACTAACTCTCTTAGCTGGGATCAATTTCTAGCTATTGTACTTGCTGACCGCGTGATTGCATCTTATAAGCTTAGTTTTTTAGCCTCTCTGGTGGCAGCCTTAGTAAATACGGTGTTTGGGTTACTGATCGCTTGGGTACTGGTACGCTATCGCTTTCCTGGCAAAAAAATTCTTGATGGACTAGTTGATCTGCCTTTTGCCTTGCCCACTGCGGTAGCTGGTATTTCTCTTACGTCGGTCTATGCACCTAACGGCTGGATTGGGCAATATATAGAGCCTCTGGGCATTAAGGTGGCATTTACATCACTCGGAGTTACGGTTGCCTTCATTTTCATTGGGATACCGTTCGTGATACGCACTGTTCAACCTGTATTGCAGGATGTGGATCGGCAAATGGAAGAGGCAGCTGCGAGCCTCGGTGCCGGTCGGTGGATTACGTTTTGGCGAGTTATTTTCCCTCAGCTCTTACCTGCCTTGCTAACAGGCTTCACGTTAGCCTTAGCTAGAGCAGTTGGCGAGTATGGCTCTGTTGTATTCATATCAGGAAATATGCCGATGAAAACTGAAATTACTCCACTTTTAATTATGACAAAGCTAGAGCAGTTTGATTATGCAGGAGCAACAGCGATTGCCTCGGTCATGCTGTTGTTATCGTTTGTTATTCTGCTGTTGACCAATGTTTTACAGTGGTGGAGTCGGAGAATGTATCGAATGGACACATAGAAAAGGAGAGGATACAAATGTCATTGTCTAACCAATCTGATACTGCCAAACACCCAGGGGCTTGGATCATGATCGTACTCTCCGTACTGTTTTTGGGATTGTTTTTGATTGTGCCGTTATTATCGGTGTTTACGGAGGCACTAAAGCACGGGTTCCAACCATTTTGGGAGGCAATCGCTGAACCGGATGCGGTAGCAGCAATACAGCTTACTCTGCTGGTTGCTGTAATTTCTGTTCCACTAAATGCGGTGTTTGGGATTGCGGCGGCTTGGGCCATTGCCAAATATCAGTTTCGGGGGAAAAGTATTCTTCTCACCTTAATCGATTTGCCTGTAGCTGTTTCTCCTGTTATCTCGGGGTTCTTGTTTGTCCTGTTATTTGGTACGCAAGGATTGCTTGGACCGTGGTTAGAAACCTACGATATTAAAATCATCTTTGCGGTGCCTGGCATTATTTTAGCAACCATTTTCGTTACCTTTCCCTATGTAGCACGTGAACTGATTCCTGCCATGCAATCGCTGGGAAATGATGAAGAGGGAGCGGCATTGTCACTTGGAGCTACGGGATGGCAAACCTTCTGGCGCGTCACATTACCTAATCTTAAATGGGGGTTGCTGTATGGAATTATCCTTTGTAATGCGCGTGCCATGGGCGAATTTGGTGCGGTTTCTGTCGTATCAGGACATATCCGTGGTATGACTAACACGGTGCCACTGCAAGTGGAAATTTTATATAACGAATATAATTTTGTAGCGGCCTTTGCCGTAGCCACTCTATTAGCCTTTTTAGCCATCGTGACCCTTATCATTAAGAGCATACTGGAATGGAAAGCTGAACGGCAATACAAACAGAAGAAAGTAGACGTAACTGTCTGGGGTTATGAAACGGGGGAGGGTATACATGGGCATTGAAATTAAACAGGTATCCAAAAACTTTGGGGCGTTTTCTGCCCTTGATCATATTAACTTACAGATTCCAAGTGGAGAGTTAGTTGCACTATTGGGACCTTCAGGATCGGGCAAAACCACCTTGCTTCGGCTCATTGCGGGTCTTGAGCAGATGGAGCGAGGAGTCATACGCTTTGATGGAGTAGATGCCACTAGGAAAACAGTTCAGGAGAGAAGGGTTGGATTTGTCTTCCAGCATTATGCTCTATTTCGTCACATGAGTGTATTTGATAATATTGCCTTTGGTCTACAAGTGCTTCCCCGTGGAAAGCGTCCTTCTAAAGACAGCATTCGAACAAAAGTAATGGAGCTACTTCGCTTAGTTCAATTGAATGGACTAGAATCACGTTTCCCTAGTCAACTGTCTGGTGGGCAACGACAACGGGTGGCACTAGCTCGTGCACTTGCCATTGAACCAAACGTATTATTATTGGATGAACCGTTTGGGGCACTCGACGCGCAGGTACGTCAGGAACTACGTCGTTGGCTCAAACAATTGCACAATACGCTTAAAATCACTACCGTGTTCGTGACACATGATCAAGAGGAAGCCTTGGAGATGGCAGATCAAGTGGTGATAGTAAACAAGGGTAAAATTGAACAAGTGGGAACGCCTATCGAAGTCTATCAGAGTCCTAGTAATCCCTTCGTGTATAGCTTTTTAGGAAGAGTAAATCAATTTCGTGTTTGTGGACACGAAGGAACTATTCATATGGGACATCTATCGTGGAAATCAGAAGAAGTTTTGAACTGGAATCATACAGAAGCAGTTGGTTACATCAGGCCTCATCAGATGGAGCTATCGCGCACTTCAAAAGGGGAAAGCTGGGCTGAAGCTACTTTGTTACATGTCTCTTTATTGGGACCACTTGTCCGTCTAGAATGTCAGTTAACGGTAGATGGAACGTTGTTTGAATTAGAGCTAAATGGCGAGCGATATCGAGAGCTTTGGGAGGATTCTTCTCGGCAACTCTATGTAAACCTTAAATCAATTCGATTGTTTCCAGTCAAGCAATCTCAGCACCAATCGGTCAAAAGGGTCAACATGCAATCTGTTTCGCTTACGATGTCAGAAATCAAGGTGTGAGGAAAATGCAAAAACCAACCATCGCGAAATGCTTTGGTTGGTTTTTGCTTTATTTTATAATCCAGCGGGTAGCTGATGCTGGGAGTAAATCTCTAATAATCGAAGAACATCATCAATTTGATCGGTCTGCAATAAGGTTTGCAATGCTTCTGGAGAAGAGAGAACTGCTGTTAGCTGAGCCAATGCGCGTAGATGTGACTCATTATCTACAGCCGCTAGTACAATAAATAACTGTGCAGAATGCTCTGGCCTTTCTGAGAAGGATACGGGATGCTTTAATTGTAGGAAGCTCATGCTCAATCGTTGGACGCCATCCTGTGGTCTAGAGTGCGGAATAGCAATTTTCGGTGCGATTACAATGTATGGTCCATGATCATACACGGAGCGAATCATGGCGTCCACATATGAAGGTAGAATACTTCCATTGCGAACTAAAGGTGCTGAGGCGAGTCGAATCGCTTCTTCCCAATTAGCCACGGTTTGTGCTACCTGAATTTGATCCTTCGTAAGTATGTCTGCAACAGTGGGCTTATAGGAAAGCTCTTTACTTAAAGCAGCAGGTTCCAGAAGGTATTCCTTTAACTCTTGATGGAGAGCTTCTTCATTTTCTATCACTGCATGACGACGAATGATAGACATCATGCCTTCTAACGATTCTGTCGGCTGCTTGTCTTTGTCAGAGATATAGGCTCCTACTCGTCTTAATAAGCGAGCTTTTTCTGCGTCGTTAAGAATTGGATTTACCACATAGACGGGTGCATCGCTTTTTGTCAAAGTGGTAGTAGAAAAAATCAGATCAACATCATAGGTTTGGGATTCATACTCTCGTAAGGAAACCGTCTTATAAATATCAATGGATGAGAATAGGTTTTCTAACTGATTTTGCAGAATAAGTGAGGTACCAATGCCGTTTGGACATACGATCAGTGCTCTTTTTCGCGGTGCGGGATTCGCTCCTTGCTTTCGCAACCATGCTCCAAAATGCATAGCAATATAAGCGATCTCATCCTCACATACCTGTTGCCCGACCAGCTGTTCAAAATGAACAATAACCTTCTGAGTTAGTAAGAAAATTTCATGATAGTGTGTTTTAATGGAATCAATCAGCGGATTGTCCATATTAATTCCGTACTTGATTCGATAAAAAGCAGGTTTGAGGTGCAGCATTAAATCACGTTTTAACCCATCTTGGTCTTCAAACATAATACAAGCGAACTTTTGAAAGTCAGTAACCATACGACGAACAGCTTCCAATAGCATTTGAGTATGAGTATTTTCCTGATCCGAATGATATTGGTTCATCACACGAGCGCCTAAGAGATGCGTAGCAATGTAATAGGTTTCATCTTCTGGTATATCAATTTGTAGGGTTTTCGACAGTTCATTGCTTATATAGGTCGCGGCTTCAAAATGCTTTGTTTTTTTCAATACTTCTTTCTCTTCCATATCAATTGTGACATGCTGTCCACGACTAAATCGCTTACGGAACAAATGGATGTGAATACTTAAGCTCTCCAGAACCTCATCCGTATATTGAATCCCTAATAAGCGCTCACAAACTGATAGGGCTTCGCGGATCACCTGAATTTCTTTTGTTTTCAAAAAATCCTCTTGCTGTTCCTCTGCTACCAGTGAAGTAGAATGTGCCATCGTTTGAATGTGGGAGATGAGTTGATTCCAGCTTTGAGTTGTTACAGCCTGAGAGAGATAGAAGATAAGTGCTTTTCGTTTATCCTGCTCTTCACCTTGAATGAAGTAGCCTTGTTTGCGGTCAAAATTGAGCGATATATGAAAGGTATGAAGCTCCATTTTTAATTTTTTCAGATCGTCCAGGGTGGTGTTGCGACTAACACCTAGCCGATTCATCAAATCTTCTAGCAAGATACGCCCTTCTCGGGTTAAGAGATAGATGGTTAGCCAAGCCTTACGCTCCTTGGCGGAATACTCATATTGCCATTTCTTCATACCTTGAAGTTTATCAGGTATTTTTTGCTTGGTCAGTTCGTCTATATAGTAGCCGGTGCTTCGGATATATTGAACAGCAGGGAGTTGATTTTCTTCCAGCCAATCGTTTATTTTGTTCATATCATAATAAAGTGTGCGTTTCGAAATTCCTTGTGATTCTAAGAGCTCCTGTACGGTTACATATGAGTCAGCTTGCATAATTTTATGCAAAATCGCAGCGCTTCGTTTATCGAGCGACATGGATACAACCTCCTTTGCCAGTTGATCTGTTGCTAGGTAATTTGCAAAGATTGGATAGAAGCAAAAGATGATCGATACGATTACCTTCTATTAGGCTCATTATAAAGCAGGATGACATAATTAGAGAAGACCAAAAACTAGTAATCTTTTGTGCATAAGTTGGACTAATATAAATGAGACTATTCAGCGCGCACTCTATTCTTGGAAACTCTATATTTTTCATTTATGATAAGAAAACCAGACGAGCATGCAGAATAACATAGAGATAGGATTCCATTTGCAGGAGGGAATGAAAATGCAGAAAATCAGAGTTGGTATTGTTGGGTATGGTCCGTCAGCTACTACCTTTCACGTTCCTTTTTTACAAGCGTCAGAGCATTATGAGATTGTGGCTGTCCTATCTTCTAAACCAGAAAAGGTAAAAGCAGATCTGGGGGATGTGCAGGTGGTCTCTCAATTACAAGAGTTACTACAGCATCCCAAGATGGAATTGGTCATTATAACCGCGCCCACATCGCTTCATTATGAAATGGTCAAAGAGGCGATACATGCGGGTGTGCATATTGTTGTTGAGAAACCGTTTGTCGTAACAACCCAAGAAGCAGATGAGCTAATTGAGCTAAATAAGCCGACAGGTAAGGTATTAAGCGTTTATCAAAACAGACGGTGGGATAATGACTTTTTGACAATCCAACGTTTGTATCAGGAAGGACGACTAGGTGATATCTATCATTTTGAATCTCATTATGATCGATACCGACCTGAAGTACGTGATCGGTGGAGAGAAAACGCAGGGCCAGGCTCTGGAATTTTGTATGATCTAGGCTCTCACCTGTTGGATCAGGCCATTATGATGTTTGGAATGCCTAAAGCAGTTACAGCTGATGTACAAGCACAACGACCAGGGGCTAAAACAGATGATTATTTCCATGTCATCTTGCAGTATGAGCGTTTGCGAGTGATTTTACACGCTGGCATGTTGACAGTTCAACCGGGTCCACGTTTTCAGGTGCATGGTGATAAGGGGAGTTATAGTAAGTTTGGATTTGACGTGCAGGAGGGTGCTATCCGCAACAATCAGCCTCTGAACGCTCCTAATTGGGGTCAAGAAGAGAAAGAATGGTATGGGGAGTTAACTACAATGGTAGAAGGTAGGCCTGTTACAGAAAAAATCGTGTCCGAAAAAGGCTCCTATCAACGTTACTATGACAAGTTGTATGAGGCAATTCGTCTAGGTAAAAATGTGCCCGTCCGTGCAGAACAGGCGCGTATGAATATTTTTCTAATTGAAGTGGCTTTTAAAAGCAGTAGGGAAGGTCGGACTATTTATATAGATTGATCCACAGATCGTGTGGGTCGCTCTTTGCCTTGTTCTATTTTCTTACAGCTTGTGCAATCCTTCACAGAACAGACATCCAAAAGGACAGGTAAGGATGTGTTCTCCTTCTATAATAGGGGTAACCTAAGAGGAATGGTGTAAGGAATGAGGAGAAGATATGGATCCATTTAAAAAACAAGAAAAGGGCTTATTTATTCTTTG
Source organism: Brevibacillus sp. JB24b (assembly GCF_051713385.1). Classification (NCBI taxonomy): domain Bacteria; kingdom Bacillati; phylum Bacillota; class Bacilli; order Caryophanales; family Paenibacillaceae; genus Brevibacillus; species Brevibacillus sp. JB24b. The sequence continues at coordinate 328,119 of NZ_JBNVQV010000001.1, forward strand.
CATGGTGGTGGCTGTAATTATGCTGCTATCCTTTGCGCGGAAGTTCTTTTAACTTTGAGCGTTCATTTTTCTACGTAAAAACGTTTCCGGATTTTTCATAAATATGTGAAATCTTTGCTGATCTACATGCTACAATGATAATATAGAACCGATTTAACAAGGAGGCCATACTATGTTTGATAAAATGGTGATAGCTTTGGATGGTTCACAGTTAAGTCCAAAAGTACAGGAAGCGGCGATTTTATTTGCCCGTGAGAATAAATCCTCGCTCACTTTTGTGCATGTTGTAAAAGAGTTACCTGCCTATGTAGCTAGTCAATTAGTATTTATGGTCCACGATGTTCAATCTGAATATCTAGAAGAAGCCAAAAAATACGGTCAAGAATTACTAGATCAAGCATGCGAAGCGGCAGAAAAAGAAGGAGTTCAATGTGAAGCTATCCTGCTTCAAGGGGACCCAGCCAACGAATTGCTCGCCTTGGTTAAAGAAAAGAATGCTGACCTTATTATGATGGGTAGCCGTGGGTTGGGAGATTTTAAAGAATTGATGCTAGGTAGCGTTAGTCATCGTATCACACAATTAGCACCGTGCCCGGTCTTTATTATTAAATAAGTAGCTAACAACAAGAGCTTTATCACGCAGCAGAAGCGCGATAAAGCTCTTGTTATGATTAAATATTTATAACTTCTAGTTACGTTGCTTTTTACCGAATAGAATCGTCAGGTCAATGGTTATCTCTGGTACATCCATTTTTTATTATAGCATTTTTGCTGTACCAAGATGAATCTTCCCTGTTATCAGCTTATTCTTAATCTGAGACGTTATTTCTTTGTAGTTATTATTCTCCTGTTGACTTGGGAGGAGATTAGAGTTTATTATATACCCATAGGGGTATAAAAATCCTTTTAAAAGTAGATTTTATTGAGATATTTTTTTGTTTTTTTAAATACCCTCGGGGGTATAATGAGTTTTGATACAGGAAATGACATTCAATATACAAAAGGGGCAAACAACTTATGAAAAAGAAAATCATCATAGTAGGTGGAGTAGCAGGTGGAGCGACAGCGGCCGCGAGATTACGTCGGCTAAGTGAGCGACACGAACTGATAATGGTCGAACGCGGTGAACATATCTCTTACGCTAATTGTGGTCTTCCCTATTATATTGGCGGGGTCATCGAGCAACGGAGCAAGCTCTTTTTACAATCGGTAGAGGGGATGTCTCAGCGTTTTAACATGGATATTCGAATTAGAAGCGAAGTCACTCACATTAACCGAGAGCAAAAGACGGTTACGATTCACAATCTGCAATCGGAAGAGATATACGAAGAGAGTTACGATATTCTGATTCTGTCTCCTGGTGCGAAGCCGATTCGACCAGCTATTCCAGGTATTGATGAGGCAAAACAATTATTCACACTGCGCAGCGTACCAGATACAGATGCGATTAAAAGCTATGTAGATCAACAAAAGCCTACTCGCGCCGTTGTTATTGGCGGTGGATTTATTGGTGTAGAAATGGCAGAAAACCTATCTGAGCGTGGGCTTGATGTTACTCTTGTCGAGATGGGTAAGCAGGTTATGGCACCGCTTGATATAGAAATGGCTGCTGTGGTACACGAGCATATGCGGGCGAAGGGCATTACGCTACTGCTTCAGGATGGAGTAGAGGCTTTTAACGATCAAGGTAATATTGTTCGTCTCAGCAGTGGGCGTGAATTAGTGACAGACATGATCATTTTAGCTATTGGTGTACAGCCTGAGTCACAGCTAGCAAAGGAAGCAGGACTTTCCGTAGGAGTACGTGGAGCTATTCGTGTCAATAAGCATATGCAAACCGACGACCCAGCAATTTACGCTATTGGTGATGCAGTAGAGGTAACAGATTATATTAATAATCAAGCAACACATATACCGTTAGCATGGCCGGCCAATCGTCAAGGGCGCTTAGTAGCAGATCATATTAATGGACGTAATGTTCAATATAACGGCACACTTGGTACGTCTATTGCCAAAGTGTTTGATCTTACTGTCGCCACAACAGGAAATAATGAAAAAACCCTATTACGAACTGGAATGGAATATACAGCAATCCATGTACATCCTGCTTCTCATGCTGGGTACTATCCTGGAGCAGCGCCTATTTGGATGAAGCTCCTGTTTGATAAAACCACAGGCAAAATCTACGGAGCGCAGGCGATTTCAGCAGATGGGGCTGATAAACGTATCGACGTGATTGCAACAGCGATTAAAGGAGGATTAACCATTCACGACCTTCCTGATCTGGAATTGGCTTATGCCCCTCCATATTCCTCTGCTAAAGATCCAGTTAATATGATAGGGTATGTAGCGAGCAATATTGCTGACGGCTTGGTTGATATTGTTCAGTGGCATGAGATCGATCAGATTGTGGACAATGGTGGTTTACTGGTCGACGTACGTGAGCCAATTGAAAGAGAAGCAGGTTTTATCAAGGGTTCTATCAATATTCCTCTACCAGAGCTACGCAATCGACATGCTGAGCTACCAAAAGACCAAACAATCTATGTATCCTGCCAAGTGGGATTACGCGGATATTTAGCGGCTCGTTTGCTTAGTGAATATGGTTATCAGGTGAAAAATGTAGATGGTGGCTATAAAACATATCGTATGGGCAAATCGACAGAAGAAGCGATCAATCCAAGAAAAGAGGATGTAACTCCAGTGATAGGAAGCCAATCCGGAAAACATTCATCAGACGAACAATCACAATCAAAGCGATCCAATTTATCATCTTCTACCATTGATAGCCCATCGATTACTATTGATGCATGCGGGTTACAATGTCCAGGTCCAATTATGCAAGTTTTCCAAGCTGTATCACGAGCCCAAGACGGACAGATAATTGAAGTAAAAGCCACAGACCCTGGATTTATGGCCGATATTGCTGCGTGGTGTAACAAAACAGGGAATACACTTCTCTCCTCCGAATATAGCAATAAAGTAGCCCATGTTTTTATTCAAAAGGGTACAAACATGCCTACCTCAATCGCAGGAGCTGCTATGCAACAAGCCAATGATGAAAAGCAAATTGATAAAACGGGAGCTACTATGGTCGTTTTTAGTGGTGATTTAGATAAAGCGATGGCTTCGTTTATCATTGCTTCAGGAGCGGCTTCTATGGGTAAAAAGGTGACGATGTTCTTTACTTTCTGGGGGCTAAACATTTTACGTCGCGAACATGCGCCGGTAGTTGAGAAGGATACGCTGGAAAAGATGTTTGGAATGATGATGCCAAAAGGGGCAAATAAGCTAACATTATCGAAAATGAACATGGCAGGAATGGGTACGAAAATGATGCAGCATGTCATGGAAAAGAAAAATGTAGATTCCTTAGAGACACTAATGAAGAATGCTCAAGCAGCAGGAGTCAAATTGGTAGCCTGCGCCATGAGTATGGATATCATGGGGATTAAACAAGAAGAATTAATTGACGGAGTAGATGTAGCCGGTGTTGCTTCATATCTGAGCGATGCGCAAGAATCGGGACTTAATTTATTTATTTAATGAAAAAGACATTGGAGAAGAGGTGAAACGGATGGATTATCATGATTCTGTCAAAAATCGATTGAAGCGAATAGAGGGTCAGGTACGCGGTGTACTGAAGATGATGGAAGAAGATAAGGACTGTCGAGATGTGGTGACACAGCTTTCTGCCGTTCGTACTGCTGTAGATCGTGTAATTGGGCTAGTCGTAGCGAGTAATCTGGAGCATTGTATACGTGAAGAATTAGAAAAGGGAAATGATCCAGAACAGGTAATTAAAGAAGCTGTCGATATATTGGTTAAAAGTAGATAAATATCCTGCAAGTTACTATCTGATATAAACAACCCGGGTGTAAGCTTCGGGTTGTTTTATTTTTCTCAAGAACTCATGAAGGTAAGCAGTATCTGGGTTCAATCTTTTCAAAAAAAGTGGAAACTATATTATTTTACAAATAAACATACCATTTGATGTGAAGTTTGTTATAATGTACGGAAATCAAATGCAATGAGGAGAAAAACATGTCAAAAAGTGAACAGTGGACTTCAAAGTTAGGTTTTATTTTGGCTGCCGCAGGATCAGCAATAGGGCTAGGGGCGATTTGGAAGTTCCCTTATGTTGCTGGTACGAGTGGTGGAGGAGCTTTTTTCTTACTGTTTTTGTTATTTACGCTGTTGCTAGGTACTCCTTTATTACTAGGAGAGCTAATAGTTGGACGAAGCACGGGAAAAGATGCTGTTTCTGCTTATAAAGCGATCGCACCTAATACCCCATGGCACTGGGTGGGTAGATTAGGTATTGTTACTTGTTTTATCTTATTATCATTCTACAGTGTTGTAGGTGGCTGGATTCTTCTGTATTTCATTAAAAGCATCACAGGACAATTGATTGGCCAAGGTTTAGATTATAATCAACTATTTGGTCAAACCATTTCAGACTCATGGCTAGTGTTGTCTGTTCAATTTTTATTTATGATAATTACGATTTTGGTTGTGTCCCGAGGAGTTACTAATGGGATCGAAAAAGCTAATAAATATATGATGCCGGCACTCTTTCTGATTTTTCTCGCCCTTATTGTTCGTTCCGTTACGTTGCCGGGAGCTTGGGAAGGAATTACCTTCTTCCTACAACCAAATTTTAGCGAATTAACTTCTAAATCAATTTTGTATGCTTTGGGACAGGCTTTCTTCTCGTTAAGCGTAGGTGTATCGGTTATGGTGACCTTCAGCTCCTATTTACCAAAGAATGAAAGCTTACCAAAATCTACAGTTTCCATTGTAAGTTTGACCATTATCACCTCTCTGTTAGCCGGCTTGGCAATCTTTCCAGCTGTTTTCTCATTAGGAATGAAGCCTACGGAAGGACCTGGACTTTTATTCGTGGTCTTGCCAGCAGTGTTTGATCATATTCCGTTTGGAGCCTTTTTCTTGACCACCTTCTTGTTATTGTTCTTGTTTGCTACCTTAACCTCTGCATTCTCCATGCTAGAAATTAGTGTAGCAGCAATCACAAAGGGCAATCAGGCAAAACGTGCTTCCGCTGCTTGGAAGGTAGGCATTTTGATTTTCGTATTAGGAATTCCTTCTGCATTAGCATACGGAGTGTTAGGTGATATAACGATCTTTGGTAAAAGCTTCTTTGATGCAGCGGATTTCTTGGTAAGTAATATCTTAATGCCACTTGGAGCTTTACTTATTTCTATATTTGTAGCGTGGAAGATGAAGCGTGATATCTTACTAGCAGAAGTACAACAGGGCTCAACAGGTAAAGTAGTCTGGTTCAAAGCGTGGTACTGCTTACTCAAATATGTAGTACCTGTAGCTATTATTGTTGTATTTATTAGCTTGGTGTTCGGACTATAGACTATATTGTTAGAAAATTAATTATCAATGAAATAAAGCTCTCCAACATAGCTTGATAGCTAGATGGAGAGCTTCTTTTTATCTTATTTACCGAGATAAGCATTTAACATCCAAATATGTTTTTGCAGATCAGTAAGGGTACCAAGCAACATATCGCTAGTGCTTTCATCACCAACTTCTTGAGCGATATCCATACCTTTTTGACATTCATCAACTAGGATTTGGAAGTCGTTGATGATTGCTTGTACCATTTCCTCAGCAGATTCGTTACAGGAGGCCTCTTTAATGGTTGAAAGCGTTGCGTACTCTGTTAATGTTGCTGCTGGTTTACCACCAATAGCTAATACGCGCTCACCCAATTCATCAATTCTAGTTGTTGCTTCGTTAAACAATTCTTCAAATTTTTCATGTAAAGTGAAGAAATGGGGACCTTTAACAAACCAATGATAGTTATGCAATTTAACAAAGAGAACATTCCAGTTTGCTACTTGGCGATTAAGAACGTCGATTACTTTTTGATTGCTTACCATTACTTGTTGTGCCATAGAAGAACAACTCCCTTTTTGTAATTTGTATTATTTTATATTAATTATAAATTAATAATAATACTAATTAACCTTAAAGTCCAGTCTTTTTTGTGAAAAGAATGTGAAGATCATGTATCAGAGGTTTCCTGTGCTTTCTAGTGCCAGCATACTTACAAACATGTAAGCTTCTTGTAATCCCATTCAATGGTGTGCCTTTCTTATTTTTCCTACAATAAGGACAAGAGCTAAGAAATGAACCTAACCACTGAGGAGATGACAGGAATGAGAATGGTGAAAAAATCAGTTGAAATCGTAATGGCGGTAGCGGAAGTTTTGATTAATGGGAAGCAAGTTGTTATAGAGCTCAATAAATAAGTAAAAAGTTTCAACAAGAATCATTCATGTAAATGATGTTCGTAGATGTACATTTGACCAAGACCTTCTCCTCACATAAGATGGTCTTTTTTTATGTTTTCATGCATGAAAGATAGGTAAATTACTGAGTGCCATAATGAAATTATATACTTATATACAAGGGATGAATTTGTTCAAAAGTTATCATTTTAAAAACAGACATATGAATATCGAATGTTTGGAAAGGTAAGATTCCTATGATATGATTAGCTGGAAATGAAAAAAAGCATAGGAGGTTACGAAATGAGATATGAAGCTATTTTGGCATCGCATGTAGGTGGCTGGGAAGCTGCACTTGTATTACTGATTCTTGCCTATGTATTTTACAGATTAGATAAAAACAAAATTGCGAAAATCCTACATATGATACTCCGACTCATGTATATCATAATCATCGTTTTCGGAGCTATGCTCTTGTTCAAATTTTATCTAAGCGACGTTCGACTCATCATAAAAGGCATTTTGGGCGTCTGTACCATCGGCTTGATGGAGATGGCACTAGTACGTGCAGGTAAACGCAAGCCTAGCTTTATTTTCTTTATCGGTTCATTAGTATTGCTAGTGATCGTAGTATTAATTGGTTACAGAGTTTTCTAGTTATAAGTAAGTGCATACTTGATGAAAAAGAGATGGCCCTTCACGTGAGAGGGGACATCTTTTTTTGCTTACATATAGTAATCTTGCATTAACTATTTGAACAAAATACATAATTGTTCTTATTTTTGTGACGTAGACATCTTGTATTTTATCTAAAACTCTTTTATGTTTTAAAATGACAAATTTTCTATTACGTAGGGCTTCAAAAAGATTCAAAGTATTATTTTTTGGTTCCTTACATAGTAGGTTTGTCCAATAGGCATACTTCAAATAACCAAGTCATCTATGTAATGGGGTTTGAAGTAAAGGAGGTTCGTACATGTTCAAAAAGATCTTTGGGGTGTTGCAACAGGTAGGGAAAGCGCTTATGCTTCCAGTTGCCATCCTACCAGCTGCAGGGATTCTCCTAGCATTCGGTAATGCTTTGCAAAATCCGGCTTTGCTGGAGCAATTACCATTTTTGTCAGGACCAGCGATCCAATTAGTAGCAAAAGTAATGGAAGAAGCTGGTTCCATCATTTTTGGAAACCTAGCGCTCTTATTTGCGGTAGGGGTAGCCATTGGATTAGCAGGTGGTGAAGGGGTAGCTGGACTAGCTGCAATCATTGGCTTCTTAATTATGAATCAGGTTATGGGTGTCTTCCTTGGTGTTACGGCTGAAATGGCACAGACTGATAAAGCCTATGCGATGGTGCTTGGGATTCCTACCTTACAAACAGGCGTGTTCGGTGGGATTATTATGGGTGTTATTGCAGCTAATCTGTATCGAAAATTTTATAACATAGAATTACCGCCGTTCTTAGGTTTCTTTGCGGGAAAACGCTTTGTACCGATTGTTACAGCAGTTGCTGCTTTACTAACAGGTCTTGTACTCATCTTTATTTGGCCACCAATTCAATCAGCTCTTAATGCGTTCTCACATGTCATGTTGGAGTCTAATCCAACCTTGGCTGCATTTGTTTTTGGTCTTATTGAACGTTCTCTTATTCCGTTTGGTTTACATCATATCTTCTACTCACCATTCTGGTTTGAGTTTGGGGAGTATGTAAGTAAGGCTGGACAACTTGTTCGCGGGGATCAAGCGATCTTTTTTGCCCAAGTGAAGGACAATGTAGAGTTAACAGCCGGAACATTTATGACAGGAAAGTATCCGTTTATGATGTTCGGATTGCCAGCAGCGGCTTTGGCGATTTATCATACAGCTCGTCCCGAAAATAAGAAGATGGTAGCCGGGATTATGGGATCGGCTGCGCTTACAGCCTTTTTGACAGGGATTACAGAGCCGATCGAATTCTCGTTTTTATTCGTAGCACCAGTATTGTTTGCTATCCATGCTGTCTTTGCAGGGCTTTCTTTCATGGTCATGCAAATCTTGAATGTAAAAATAGGAATGACCTTCTCTGGAGGGGTTATTGACTACTTGCTGTTTGGGGTGTTACCGAACAAAACACAGTGGTGGTTAGTGATTCCTGTAGGTTTAGTGTTTGCTGTTATCTATTATTTCGGCTTCCGTTTTGCCATTCAAAAGTGGAATCTAAAAACACCTGGTCGACAAGATGAGGTAGAGGCTCAAACCGGTACTAGCCAATCTTCTGGACTAGCAGCAGATGTATTGGAAGCGTTAGGTGGTAGCGCTAATATTAGTAATCTAGATGCATGCATTACTCGTTTACGGGTATCTGTTAACGATAGTAAAAACGTAAATAAGGAACAATTAAAAAGGCTGGGAGCAGCAGGTGTTCTAGAGATTGGTAACAATATCCAGGCGATCTTTGGACCAAAATCCGATCAATTGAAGGAACAGATTAAGGACGTAATGTCGGGGCGCACGCCAGTTGAGAAACCTGCAAGTAAGCCGGCTCCACAAAGTGTCTCTGAGCAGACAAGCTCTTCTACGGTTTTTGTCTCACCACTAGAAGGTAAAATGTTAGAACTAAAAGATGTGCCAGATCAGGTTTTCTCACAGAAGATGATGGGTGATGGTTTTGCTATTGAACCAACTAATGGAGAAGTTGTCTCTCCTGTGGATGGAACAATTGTTACCTTCTTCCCGACTAAGCATGCGATTGGAATCGCTGCAAATGATGGTCGTGAGATTCTGATTCACTTTGGAATTGATACGGTTAAACTAGAGGGTGAGGGCTTTGAAGCTCTAGCTCAAGAAGGAGATAAAGTTACAGCAGGACAGCCATTGCTACGTGTTCAATTAGCGGATGTAGTGGAAAAAGTCCCTTCTGTAATTACGCCAATCATCTTTACCAATTTGCAAGAAGGAGAGCAGGTTATTGTTAAACCTGGTGCTCTGGTAAAACGTGGCGAGGAAAATATCATCTCCATCGAAAAATAACGACTACCCTTAGTAAAAAAATCGGCAGAGCATCTATCGCTCTGCCGATCTTTGTTTATATACATTAGTTAAATGGCTTAGGTAAACGGATGACAAAAACCGTAGCTTCAGTATCAGTGGAGGTAAGCTTAATTGTACCCCCATGTTTGGTCACTATCCGTTTAGCAATCGATAAACCAAGACCTGTTCCACCTTCACTTGCTCGGGAGGAATCAGCTCGAACAAATGGTTCAAAAATATTTTCCTTGATATCGTCCGAAATTCCGATTCCATTATCCGCAATAGTAATGACTACATAATATTTTTCCTCTGATAACGATATACGCATGTTTGTTCCAGCGGGGTTGTACTTAATCGCATTCACTAATAAATTACTTAATACACGCGTTAATTGAATTCGATCAAAATACAGATAGATTTCTCGTTCTGGTATATCTAATTGTAAATGAAATTGTTTATCCAGCATTTCTGTATAATGCAAGACAACCATATCACGGACAAACTCTGTAATCTCTTCAAGACGTAAATGTAATCGGTAATCAGGGGCGTCTAATTTAAGGAGTTCAAACAGATTATTAATGAGGTGATTTACCCGAATTGATTTCTGATAGATATATTCTAAATATCGCTGTTTTCGCTCCTCATCCGTGGCCATTCCTTCCTTTAAGGCTTTAGCATATCCTTGAATGCTGGTGATCGGTGTTTTTAAATCATGGGAGATATCCATTAACATACGCTGTTTGCCTTTTTCCAAAATTTCATTCTCACGGCGTGTCTCTTCTAATACATCTGCCATATAGTTAAAGGTATCACGAATTTGTACGAATTCATGCTCAGCCTTTAGGTAAATACGGGCACTATAGTCACCATCTGTCATCTTTTTCAGCGCGTCTAAAATAATAATCAGCGGAGCTTTAATGCGGCGAGTAGTCCAGTAAATATATAACACAATAAAAATCAGCATGATGAAACCAAACATACCTAAATAGGTCATAAAGCTTTTCGCAAGTGGATCGAAAATATCTATTTGTTTAAGGTCCTTAGACACAAGGATATTATCTCTGGGGATTTTTAATAATAAATACGGTGTTTTTGGATCAAGAGTATTCTGGTACATAGAGTAGTAATAGGGCTGTTGCTCATGATTTTGCAAGAGTTCGAATAACTGATTCTCGGAATAGAATTTATTATCATCTAATTTCTTACCATAGACCTGAACCAGTTGTTTATTGGAATCTAGATGTTCTAACCAGCCTCCAATACTTTCTAAATGAGGGAGTAGCTCTTTACGTTGATCTTTTTGTTTGTAATTCGAAGCTTCAATTTTTACATCAACAATATCCATGCTTTCGATATGATTGAAAGCAACGTTGAGAAGATAGAGAGCAAGTCCAATTAGAACAACCAAAAGAAAAAAATTAAAAACAAAATAATCAAGGATGAGAGAGGTATAGAGGCTACGCGATTTTTTAGGCTTCAACCATTTTTTCAAATTTATACCCCAATCCTCGAATGGTTTTAATATAAGTTGGTTGTTTTGGATCATCCTCGATTTTTTCACGTAACTTGCTAATGTGCACCATGATGGTATTATCATCATTGGCATAAAAATCGCCCCATACAGCTTCGTATATTTTCTTTTTGGTAAAAACTTGACCGGCATTAACCATTAAGAGTTCTAGTATTTTGTATTCAATAGAAGTTAGTGAAATAGCTTCCTCATTTCGGTAGACGAGGCAGCTTGCTTTATCTAGGGTCATCTCTCCAATTTTAATAAGCTGATCCTCAGGATTAACAGGAACTTCCACGGTAGGAGTAAATTCATGAACACGGCGAAGAAGAGCTTGAATCCGTGCAATAACCTCCAGAGGATTAAACGGTTTCGTGATATAGTCATCTGCCCCTAGACCTAAACCTAGGATCACATCATGATCTTGGGTACGTGCTGACAAAAACATGATGGGAATATTATAGGTTTGCCTGATCTCCTTAATAAGCTGAAAACCATCTTTCCCTGGCATCATAATATCAAGGATGGCCAAATCCACTTTCCTTTGAGCCAAGATAGGCAAAACGCTATCCCCATTATGAACTTCTATGACATGAAAATCTTCCTTCTCCAGATAGAGCGTTAAAAGTTCAACGATCTCCCTCTCATCATCGGCGATTAATATGGTATATGACACGATTTCTCCTCCGTTCTTTTCCTAAGCAAAACGCTATATTTAGAGTAACACGTACAAAAGACTTAAATGTTACATTTTAACCAAAAAAATTAAACATGTGATATTATCTAATTCTAATATTTACATGTAGTGGGAAAATGATTACTTTTCTTTGTGCATAAGCCTAATGATAATTTTAAGATAACTTTTAGTTTGTGATAAGGAGAGCCAAAGGTTTTCTCACTATAATATAAGTAATGAAACCTATTTCAATTTCAAGAAATAAGCAGATGGATATGATACAGGTAACAATCTACCTGCTACAAAAGGGAGGCTATATTTTGTTTGATGCATTAAAAGTTAGTTTGTTAAAACCGAAAGACTTAGGTCAGCTTGTAAATAAGAAAGCTGGGGTTGTGTTCGGATTTATCCTATTTCTTGCCTTACTTATTAGTGCGTTTGGTTTTTCTAGTTTCTATCATAAAACAAACATGTTTTTTAAAGAGGTACAGGCTGTCCTAAACAGCGCGCCAGATTTTACTTTTAAAAATGATGTTCTAAACATGCAGACTGACCAGCCGATTTATTCTCCTAACAAAATGTTTATCTTCGACCCTAACAATCAAGTGAAAGCAGAGAATTATCCCAAAAGTTCATATGTCGTGATTTTTGGAAAAACAAAGGCGATATTTATCGAAAATGGGGTTTTTGTACGAGAAGTAAATTATGTTGATTCTGGTTTACATGACATAAGTAAACAAGAATTTACTGGACTAGTTGATTGGCTGGTAACCAAAGAAACAATTATATGGGCCACTATATTTACATGTATTTTTATTTACATGATCTTTAGCACCACCTTTACCGCTTTTGTTCTTGGTATTTTTGGGTATATTATCAGTAACATTCAGAAAAAGGAATTAACATTTGGTCAAGCATTTCGTTTAGCTGTCTTCAGTTTGACAGTGCCCTTCTTTATCAAAGGAATTCTGGTGTTAGCAGCATGGCCTATTCCTATTGGACCGATTACTTGGGGGTTAGCTGCTGTGTACATTGTCATGGCTGTTCGAAACATAAAAACAAGCTGATTTAGGCTGGCATACCTTGTATAATGGCTAATAGTAGATAGCCAAGGAGGAAAAACAACCATGTCGCAGGTACTAGTCAGAATTCTTTCTGTAAATGTAGGACAACCTCAAGTTCTTTCTTATAAAGAACAAGAGGTAGTAACAAGCATATGTAAAGAACCAGTAACAGGACCTCTCTATCTTTCAAAAACCCAATTGCAAGGTGATGCTCAAGCGGATTTGAAGTATCATGGTGGGGTAGATAAAGCGGTATGCGTTTATGCATCCGAGCACTATCCCTATTGGGAAAAGACTCTAGGTAGGTCGCTGCCAGTTTCCGCCTTTGGAGAGAATTTAACAATAGAAGGATTGCTAGAGGATGAAGTTTGTATCGGGGATATTTACCAGATTGGTGGTGCTGTGGTACAAGTTACCCAGCCAAGACAGCCGTGTCATAAATTAGCAAAACGCTATGATGTAATTGATCTGGCGGTACAAGTACAGAATACAGGCTATACGGGTTTTTATCTGCGGGTTTTACAAGAAGGAGAAATTTCACAGGAAGACAAAATGACATTGGTTGAAAAAGATCCTCATGGTGTAACGATTGCATTTGCCAATCAAATTATGCATCACGATAAAAAAAACAAGCAAGCAATAAAGCGAATTTTAATGGTAGAAGCATTATCAGCTAGTTGGCGTCAAAGCTTTACGAAACGATTAGGCGACGAGGACATAGACACAACCCTACGACTACAAGGCTCTTAATCCATATAACAAAAAAATCCAGGGCGAGTATGCCCTGGATTTTTTGTTATACATAAATAAACATGCTTGATCATTTTCCTAACAAATCATACTAGACTTTGCTGTGTGCCTACGATCAGCAAAGTTTATACTTCTGCAAAACTACGTTACTTAATTATTGCAGCAACAGCAAGCGATAATTACCAATAGAATGAATAGAACCAAGATGATTTCGAAGTTGTTGCGTGATCCACTGAAAATACTCATGGTCTAATCCCTCCCAATAAGATGTACTTTATCCTATGTTTCCATAAATAAAGTGCTTGGGTAGGGGCCTCACTGCTGAAAAAATGGACTATTCTTGATAGTGGTGTCCTTCATTATTGTTTAACCAAATGATAAATAGGAGGAAATAAAAGGGAACGCCAGATGTGTTATAGACAAAGAAGATATTAATAATATCTTGGGATGATGCGCTTCCGCTGGAATAAGTCACAAATCCAACTGTAAGAACGGCCAACGTATTTATAATGAGAGCCAATAGTAGAAATAGTCCGGCGATTTTCTTTCTATTCATTGTTATACTCCCCTTCTTTCTATACCAAAGTAGTTATAAAGAATTTATTCCCATTTAGTATAGCCCATTTATGTTAGGGAAACAACAAACAGAAACCCCTTTTTGTGAATAGGATGAAGGAGTGGGCTATTTACATTTTAAATGAGGTGTTTATAATAATTATTACAAAGTTTCCTTAGTGCAAAAAACGGGCGTCAAGGAACAGGCATAACCGAGAATATTCATTGTAAAGCAGAATAAAAACCATATGTAAATAAAGGAAGTAAGCGGGGAAGGAGTGATCTCAAATGGCTGATCAACAACAACAAACAGTAGTGTCGGAGCAAGAAAAAGGATGGAGAAGAGGGATTACCCAGCCTTCCTTGCAAGAAGTACACAGTTCCATGCGTGTACCCAGAAATGCGTCCAAATTTCGCAAATTTTTAGCTTTTGCAGGACCTGGTTATCTGGTTGCTGTTGGATATATGGATCCTGGAAACTGGGCGACTGACTTAGCGGGAGGCTCCCAGTTTGGGTATACGCTTTTGTCAGTGATTCTTCTTTCCAATATAATGGCAATGTTTTTACAAGCCCTAGCAGGTAAGTTGGGAATTGTAACAGGTCGGGATTTAGCTCAGGCTTGCCGTGATCATTATTCCAAGCCAGTAGCAATGAGCTTATGGGTTTTGTGCGAGATAGCAATTGCCGCATGTGATTTAGCAGAGGTAATTGGGTCGGCAATTGCATTAAATCTGCTATTTGGTATCCCTTTAATTTATGGGGTTTTGATTACAGCTATAGATGTATTGTTAGTATTGTTTTTACAAAATAAAGGATTCCGTTATATAGAAGCCATTGTTATAGCGTTAATAGGTACCATTGGGGTGTGTTTCGGAGTTGAAATACTATTGGCTCAGCCTCAAATCAGTGACATCATGCAAGGATTTATCCCACGTGCTGAAGTAGTAACAAACCCTGCGATGCTCTATATCGCTATAGGTATCATTGGTGCAACTGTCATGCCCCATAATCTATATCTACACTCCTCTATTGTCCAAACTCGTGATTTCGAACGGACACAGAGTGGTAAGCGGGAAGCGATTAAATATGCTCGTTTGGATTCTACGATTGCTTTATTCTTCGCCTTGTTTATTAATGCATCTATCTTGATTTTGTCAGCTTCGACGTTTCATCAGGCTGGTATGACAGATATAGCAGAGATTGGAGATGCGTATTATTTGCTGGCTCCTGTGCTTGGAACGACAGCAGCGAGTATCTTTTTTGGGGTAGCCTTACTAGCATCCGGCCAAAATTCTACTTTAACTGGTACATTAGCTGGTCAGATTGTTATGGAGGGTTTTATTAATTTCCGTATTACACCGTGGTTGCGTCGTTTGATTACTCGTCTGATTGCGATTGTTCCGACGGTGATTGTTACTGCGCTATACGGAGAAAAGGGAACCACAGAATTACTCATATTAAGTCAAGTCATTTTGTCTATTCAACTACCCTTTGCGATTGTTCCTCTTGTGCAGTTTACCAGTAGCAAGACCAAAATGGGCGAGTTTGTTAATAAGAAGTGGGTTACTGCAATTGCGTGGCTGATAAGTGGTGTCATTATTACGTTAAATGTGTTTTTGATCTATCAAACATTTACCCAGTTGTAGTTATTTTGTCTACAAAAAGGGATTGAACAGATAAATCACGAAAATAATAAGGTACAAAAAAACCTACCAATACGTTCAGTATCTAAGAAAATGGGCAGGCCAAATTGAGAGAAAAGTCGAGGTGAAGAAGCGTGGGAAAACTTGAAGAGATTTTAGAGTACAATAAAAAGTTCGTAGAAAATCAGAGATATACGGAGTTCACAACAACCAAGTTTCCTGATAAACGGTTGGTTGTCATTTCATGTATGGACACAAGACTGGTCGAACTTCTTCCTCACGCAATGAACGTCAAAAATGGAGATGTCAAGATTATTAAGACAGCAGGAGCTATTGTCTCTCATCCGTTTGGGGCGGTTATGAGAAGTATCTTAGTGGCTATCTATGAGTTACAAGCAGAAGAGGTCATGGTGGTAGGACATTATGATTGCGGAATGAGTGCGATTAATCCTACACATTTTTTAGATAAGGTGCGAGAACGAGGGGTTTCAGCAGATTCTTTACATCTATTAAAAAATGCTGGAATTAATTTAGAAAAATGGTTGCGAGGTTTTGAGAATGTGACCGATGCTGTAAAAGAGAGTGTCGATATGATTCTTAACCATCCGTTACTGCCTCCTTCGGTACCAATCCATGGATTAATCATTGACCCGAGTACAGGTAAACTAGATGTAGTTATAAATGGATATGAAAAAAAATAAAATGAATAAAAGAGTCATTACGCATATTATACGTGATGACTCTTTTATTTGCGTTAATAGAGTTAATAATGTTTAATTTTGTTTTATTTGATAAAACGTAAAAATAAAATTAGTATAAAATTTATTCATATCTTTCGTTATAAACATAAAAGGGGGATTTACAACTATGAAGAAAAATATATTTGTGTTGATGAGTTCCGTTCTTGTATTAGGTGCTGCTCTTGCAGGCTGTGGTGCAGGTAACGGTAACGGAGCCGCTCCAGCTGGTAACGAATCTAAAAAGTCTGAAGATTCAAAAGCAAGCGGAAATCAATCCCTTCGTTTAAACCTTGCATCTGAGCCTCCTACGCTTGATCCAGGTCTTACAGAAGATGCTACTTCTGGGGCAATTGTTCGTTCTACTTTTGACGGTCTAACTCGTCTGGGTGAAGACGGCAAACCTCATAATTCTGTTGCATCTGACGTTAAAATTTCTGATGATTTAAAAACATATACTTTCACATTGCGTGATTCAAAGTGGTCTAACGGTGAACCTGTTACTGCGAAAGACTACGAATATGCTTGGAAACGCGTTCTAACTCCAAAAACAGCAGCTAGCTATGCTTACCAGCTTTATTACATTAAGGGTGCAGAAGCATTCCATAAGGGTAAAGGAAAAATTGAAGACGTAGGTATCAAAGCTCTTGATGATAAAACATTAGAAGTTACTTTAGAGAACCCTACTCCATTCTTCTTGGAGTTAACAGCGTTCTACACCTACTATCCAATTAATCAAAAAGTGGATACCGAGAATCCTGACTGGGCGAAAAATGCAAAAACCCACGTGGGTAACGGTCCGTTCAAGCTAGATACCTGGGAGCACAAGAGCAAAATTTTGTTGACCAAGAACGAAAACTATTGGGATAAAGATTCTGTAAAAATGGAGAAAATTGAATTCTCTATGATTGATGATGGCAATACAGAGCTTTCCATGTTTGACAATGGCGATTTGGATTGGGCAGGTAAACCAGTTGGAGATTTGCCAACAGACGTTGTGCCTATCAAAAAAGCAGAGGGTGCCTTGAAGGTGAAGCCTACCGCTTCCATCTATTGGTACAAGTTCAACACGGAAAAAGCACCGTTTAATAATGCAAAAATTCGTAAAGCCTTTGCCTATGCGGTAGACCGTAAAGCAATTGTAGAAAACATTACACAAGCTGGAGAGCAACCAGCATTAGGTATCTTGCCTCCAACTATGGCGATTAAACCAGAAGGCTACTTTAAAGATAACGATGCAGACACAGCTAAAAAATTGTTAAACGAAGGTATGAAAGAGCTAGGTATCAGTAAGCTACCTCCAATTTCGCTATCCTTCAATACGTTGGAAGGTAACAAGAAAATTGCAGAAGCAATTCAAGACCAATGGAAAAAGAACTTGGATGTTGATGTGAAACTAGAAAATACCGAGTGGAAAGTATACATTGATAAGCTACACCAAGGTAACTATCAAATCGGTCGTATGGCTTGGTCTGCTGACTTCAATGATCCAATTAACTTCCTAGAGCTGTACCGTGATAAAAAAGGCGGTAACAATGATACAAACTGGGAAAATCCAAAATACAAAGAACTATTAATCAAGTCGGCTTCTGAACCAAATCCAGAGAAGCGTACGCAGTTGTTTGCTGAAGCAGAGCAAATCATCATGGATGAAATGCCTGTAATTCCAATCTACTACCGTACACAAAACTGGATTCAAAATGATAAAGTAAAAGGCGTATTGCTTGATGCACTTGGTTTCGTTGATTACAAATGGTCCTACATTGCTGAATAAGATAAGAAATTATCGAATAGAAAGAAGCCTGTTGAACAACTCAACAGGCTTCTTTTGTTTGATTGTGTATCGTCTTTTTCATTAAAATAAAAAGTAACATAGTCATATGCTACAAACGACAAATGTCTGGTGGACAATCATCGCAGCATATTTTTTCCCGTAAATAGTGAATGTCCTTTACTAGAATGTAGCCATTTGGCAGAGGTTCAATTACATCTAGTTTTTTTAAATCACCTAATAAACGATTAACACTTTCGCGTGTAAGTCCAATAAACTGAGCTAAGTCTTTATTGGTTAGTGATAGATCGATCAGGATACCATTAGGATGTTGGCGACCGTATGTGTTACACATGCGAATTAAGGTTGAATAGAGAGCACCCGTTTTTCCATTCAATAAAAGATCACGGAACTTAGATTGCATACGCCGGTTTTCAAGACTCATCCAACGTAAGAACTCTACACAGTGCGCTCCATTTGCAGTGAGAAGCTCTTCTAGGGACGTGCGAGAGATGACCCGTAATTCGCCAGGCTGTAGGACAACGGCAGTAGCACTATAGCATAGGGATGAATTAAACAAACCGAACAGACCAAATAACTCACCTGGATTGTATACTTGAAGGGTTAGTTCTTTACCGTCTGTACTTGTCTTTGATAGGCGAACCTTTCCGCTTTCTACCAAATAAACATAATCAGCAGGGTCTCCGTCAAAAAATAACGGTTTACCCGGAATACTTTCAACGAGGGTCGACATACGTTTCATGTCTTCCCAGAATGCTCTAGATATTTGATCCACGAAGGTTTTCGTTTCCATAGGCATGAAGATTTTCCCTCACTTCATACATTTCTCTCTTGTAAGTGATACTTGTTACAAGGTACGGTCTTAGTATATCAATTACTGTTTCATATGAATATAGCATCATAACTATTTTGCCATTTGTCCATAAATGTATGAAAGAAGTATGAAAAAATAAGTGAGGTGATGAAAAAAATGGTGAACTCATTATGTATTGTGATTTTAGCCGGAGGACAAAGCAGTCGTATGGGTAAGCCCAAAGAACTACTAGAATGGCAGGGGAAACCACTAATTTTACATATGCTAGAGCAGATTCTTCCACTACATCAGCCATGTGTGATTGTCACGAATGATCCAAGACGACTTCCTCCAATCAATGAGCTTGGGACAACCGTGTTTATCACAGGTGATCTTGTTGCTTCACATGGTCCAATCAGCGGGATTTATTCTAGCATGTGTGTACGACAGGAGGAGTGGTATTTAGTTGTATCCTGTGATCTACCATTTTTACGTACGGAGCATTTGCAACGCTTACTAAAGAATTTAAACGATCGTTTAGATCAAGATATAAACGCTGTAGTAGCTAAAACAGGAGGACGCTTACAACCGTTATTAGCCCTTTATCATCAACAAACCAAAGAAATTTGGAAGGACGCTCTAGATCGGGAAGATTACCGGGTAATGCATGCTTTAGAGGAGATGGTTGTAAAAGAAGTAACGGATGAATCCTGGGATGATTTAGTGGCTTTTAATATGAATAGCCCTGCTGATTACGAAGAGGCAAAAAAAGAATGGAATAGCAAAAATTTATTAGGAGAAGAAAAATGAACAAGGAATTAAATCATATGGAATCTACAGGTACCGTTATTCAATTTGTCGGGTATTCTAACTCAGGTAAAACAACATTGCTATGCAAGCTAATCGAGCAATTTACACACATCGGGGTACGGCTGGGTGTAATCAAACATGATGGACATGATTTTGAATTAGATCAGCAAGGAAAAGATACGTGGAACTTCCGGCAGGCGGGAGCCCCTATGGTAGCTATTCAATCGGCTACAAAAACCGCTTGGATGGAAAATCACGCAGTGCCTCTCTCACAACTTATCTTGAGGATGAGTGAACAAGGGGCCGAGCTCATCTTAGTGGAAGGCTTTAAACAAGAGTCCTATCCGAAAATCGTGGTCATTCGGCGAGAGGAAGATATCGAGCTGTTGGACAAAGTGCAAAACATCTTGGCGGTAGTAAGCTGGTTGCCATTACAGAAGATGTCTATTCCTGTTTTTTCAATTGGTCAGGTAGATGAGATTTTTCAATTTATTCATGGGCACAGGCTTGTACAAAAAAAGAAAACAAAAGAAAATAGATAAAATAATGAGATTGGCTGAGGAAACATGAGATTGTTTCCTCAGGATTGCGTTTTTTTACATGAAATTGACAGTTTTTGTAGCTAGATCACTGTTAACAGAAGATAAGCAAGGACGTATAATAAGACTCGTAAGCACCCAACAGCATAACGGCCAAATCCCGAGGCATTCGGGAACGGAGGACCCACTTTTTATTGGGGTTAATTCTACAAAGTAGAAGGGATGAGTAACTCTTTCGCCATCCTACCCGTCAGCTAACTTCGTCGGCTAAAGCGAAGGAGGTCAATGAGACCACCTGTATTTATTGAGGGTTTTTTTCTTTTTCCCTCAAATCAAAATGTGTAGGTCTTTTTGTTTTGCTTATATTTATCTTTACACATAATACGTACAACTGTACGAAAGAGGATTAGGGAGACAGAACGCAAAGAGAGCGATGGCTAGCTGGGCGTTAGGTAGACCAATGAGTGCTTCTTTCTTGACGGTTGAACATTGAACAAATGAGTAGGCATGCTCTGGTGAGGCAACAGATTGCTTCGCTAGGAGAAGCTGTGACTTACTCCGTTTGTATCATGTTCTCTTTTGCCGTTGAGATAGGAGCAAGCATTGGTCTATTTTTTGTTCCAAGGTGAACTTCATCTACAGATAAAAGGAAGAACACAGGGGAACCACAGATTGTCGAACGTTGATCAGACAGTTGGCAGAGGAGGAAAAAAGGATGGATATGGTTGCAATTTTACTGGTAGCAGGTGCGTTCGGTCTGTTTTTTGGAACGATGGCATTCTGTGACAAAGTGGTAACAGAAGAAGGGAGAGAAAAGCGTTGATTATACTCATGATCATCGTTGCAGGGGTTATTCTCTACCTCATTGATGCATTAATTCGTCCTGAAAAGTATTAATAGTACCAGCTGTAAACTGAAGAAACGTTAGGAGGAACCGTTGTGGATTTGTTGCAAATTACCGTAGTGTTAGGAATTTTGCTGATCCTAGCTATTTTATTTGGTCGTTACTTGGCGCAGGCTTTTTCATGGGAGGTAACCAAGATAGACCGAATATTTGGGGGATTCGAGCGAATTATCTATAAAGTTTCTGGTATCCAAGTAAGAACAATGACGTGGAAACAGTACGCAGGAGCAGTATTACTTAGCAATCTTGTCATGTTTGCAATTGGGTATTTGATTGTTAGATTGCAGGGGTTTTTGCCGGGGAATCCCAGTCAGATTGAAGGTATGGAACCATTGCTTGCCTTTAATACAGTAGCTAGTTTTTTAACAAATACGAACCTACAGCATTATAGTGGAGAGTCAGGGCTGTCCTATCTGTCTCAGATGACGGTTATTATCTATTTGATGTTTACTACACCAGCCACTGGCATTGCTGTTGTGATGGCCTTTATGAGGGGTATTACAGGACAAAAGCAGCTTGGAAACTTCTATGTAGACTTGATTCGAGCACATACTCGGGTGTTATTACCTTTGGCTGTGGTGGTCACTTTATTATTGGTAGCCCAAGGAGTACCACAAACGATGAGTCCAACAGTAACTGCTACTACCTTACAAGGGGCCGAGCAACAAATTGCGCGTGGACCTGTGGCCTCTATGGAATCAATTAAGCATCTTGGTACAAACGGAGGAGGATTCTTCGGGGTTAACTCTTCGCACCCTTTTGAGAACCCTACACCTCTAACCAATGTTATTGAAATTTTATGTATGTTTCTCATTCCAGCTTCTTTACCATTTACCTTTAGTG
Organism: Brevibacillus sp. JB24b; assembly: GCF_051713385.1. NCBI lineage: Bacteria > Bacillati > Bacillota > Bacilli > Caryophanales > Paenibacillaceae > Brevibacillus > Brevibacillus sp. JB24b. Next base: position 350,006 of record NZ_JBNVQV010000001.1, read on the forward strand.
CTATGACACGCAATAAAAAACAGGGACTTATGATATTTATTGCTATGTTCCTCATGTTCCTGACTTTCTTGACAATTGTGTATGTTGCAGAATCGAACGGAAATCCAGCGTTAGCTCAAGCAGGACTTTCTCAAGCGAACGGTAGCATGGAGGGGAAAGAGGTACGCTTCGGAATTGCACAGTCGGCTCTATTTACCGCAGTAACCACAGCTGCTACTACAGGAACAGTCAATAACATGCATGATACCTTAACACCAATCGGTGGTATGGTTCCTTTGGCTCAGATGATGCTGAATTGCGTGTTTGGCGGAGACGGTGTTGGCACAATGAACATTCTGATGTATGCGATCATGGCGGTATTCTTAGCAGGATTGATGGTTGGTCGTACACCAGAATACTTGGGACGCAAGATTGAAAGTAAAGAGATGAAATTAATTGCTATAGCTATTTTGATTCATCCCTTGATCATCCTGGTCCCATCTGCTATTGCCTTGGCGAGCGAACTGGGAACAAGCTCTATTTCTAATGCCGGCTTCCATGGAATCTCACAAGTGGTATATGAATTTACTTCTTCAGCAGCTAATAACGGTTCCGGATTTGAAGGCCTATCTGATAACACGCCATTTTGGAATATCTCAACGGGCCTTGTCATGTTATTTGGACGCTATTTCTCTATTATTTTAATGCTTGCTGTAGCAGGCTCACTTATGATGAAGAAACCTGTGCCAGAAACCATTGGTACTTTCCGCACGGATAATACAGTATTTATGAGCATCTTGCTTGCTACGGTACTCATTGTAGGTGCGTTAACATTCTTCCCTGTGATTGCCCTTGGTCCTGTTGCCGAGTGGCTGTCGATACGTTAATGAAGAAAAGGAGTCTTTCGCTATGAGTAATCAACGAAAATCCTTGGTCACCAAGGAGATCATATGGCAGGCAATAATCGATGCCTTTAAAAAATTTAACCCACGGCTAATGGTTAAAAACCCAGTTATGTTTGTGGTGGAAATAGGCTTTGTAATTACACTCATTTTAAGTGTTATGCCAAGTGCTTTTGGTGGCGAGTCTAATGCTTTTTACAACGGCATCGTGAGCATGATCTTATTCGTGACGATCCTGTTTGCAAATTTTGCCGAAGCTTTGGCAGAAGGGCGTGGTAAGGCACAGGCTGATAGCTTGAAAAAAAGTAAACAGGATATGAAAGCAAATGTATTGCAAAAAAATGGCATAGTAAAAGTGGTAAATTCCACAGAGCTACGCAAAGGCGATATTGTCATCGTTAACACCAATGAGCTGATACCAAGTGATGGAGAAATTATTGAAGGAGTGGCATCAGTGGATGAGTCAGCCATTACGGGGGAATCGGCTCCAGTCATAAAAGAGGCCGGTGGAGACTTTAGTTCTGTTACTGGCGGTACTCGCGTGGTCAGTGACCGAATTACGGTACGTGTAACTACAGATCCCGGGGAATCCTTCCTAGATCGAATGATCAGTATGGTAGAAGGGGCTAAACGGCAAAAAACTCCTAATGAGCTAGCCTTAAATACCCTATTGGTAAGCTTAACGTTAATATTTTTGATCGTATGTACGACGTTGTTACCAATTGCTTCCTATGTAAATGTGGTGATTCCAGTTGCAACCCTGGTGGCTCTGCTGGTTTGCCTTATACCAACAACCATTGGCGGATTATTATCTGCGATCGGGATTGCTGGTATGGATCGGGTTACCCAATATAATGTGATTGCAATGTCAGGTAAAGCGGTAGAAGCGGCAGGTGATATCAATACCATTATCTTGGATAAGACAGGAACAATTACGTATGGAAATCGGATGGCCTCTGAAATTGTGGTGGTAGGTGGTTCAAAACAAGAAGAGCTATATCGGGCAGCTCTCCACAGCTCTATACATGACGAAACACCAGAGGGACGCTCTATTGTGGAATTGGCTAAAAAAATGGGAGTTCCAGAATCAGAGTGGCAAATCTCAGGTACAGAAGGAGTGGAATTCAAAGCGGAAACTCGGATGAGTGGAACAAATTTTCCAGATGGTCGCATGGTAAGAAAAGGAGCCATTGATGCAATTAAAAATTATGTTGTAGAAAGAGGCGGCCAAGTTCCTAACGATTTGGATACGATAGCTAATCAAATTGCTAGAGAAGGGGGCACCCCATTAGCAGTGGTAGATGGTACTCGTGTACTGGGCGTCATTTATTTAAAAGATACGGTAAAAGCAGGTATGCGTGAGCGCTTTGAAGAGCTACGGCGGATGGGAATCAGGACTGTTATGTGTACGGGTGATAATCCGTTAACCGCAGCTACCATCGCTCGCGAAGCTGGTGTAGATGATTTCATTGCAGAAGCGAAACCAGAGGACAAAATCGCGGTTATTCGTAAGGAGCAGGCGGAAGGAAAATTGGTAGCGATGTCGGGCGATGGTACGAATGATGCGCCTGCTTTAGCTCAAGCCGACGTGGGGTTAGCGATGAATAGTGGTACGATCGCTGCTAAAGAAGCTGCGAACATGGTTGATTTAGATTCTGATCCGACCAAAATTATCGAGGTAGTAGCTATTGGGAAACAGCTTCTTATGACTCGCGGAGCCCTTACTACTTTTAGTATCGCAAATGATATTGCTAAGTATTTTGCCATTATTCCGGCGATGCTCATGGTAGCAATTCCTCAGATGCAGGCTTTGAACATCATGCAGCTAGCTACACCACAAAGTGCAATTTTGTCAGCATTGCTGTTTAACGCGATAATCATTCCTCTGTTAATACCGTTAGCAATGAAGGGTGTTACATATACACCAATGAGTGCTACCAAACTTTTGTCCCGCAATCTGTTTATTTATGGATTAGGTGGTGTCATTGCTCCTTTTATCGGTATTAAGCTGTTGGATATGCTGTTGGTGGTAGTTGGTCTGCAATAAAAAATAACAACTAAAAAGGTGATCAATCATGTTGAAAAATATACGAGTAAGTCTCGTGTTATTACTGATCTGCGGCGTTATCTATCCCTTGCTCATGACGGGTATCGCCCAGGCATTAATGCCAGCACAGGCAGATGGAAGCTTAATCACTGATGCAACTGGGAAAGTAGTAGGTTCAAAGCTAATTGGTCAAACGTTTACGAACCCGAAATACTTTTCTGGGCGTGTTTCTTCTATAGAATATAACGCAGCTGGTTCTGGTTCTAATAATTATGCCCCATCAAATCCAGAATTGGTGGAACGAACTAAAAAAGATGTAACAGCTTTCTTAGCTGCTAATCCGACTATTGAGCAAGTAGCTATACCGGCTGATTTAGTAACTAACTCCGCTTCCGGACTTGACCCACATATTACACCGGAAGCGGCTCGTGTTCAGGTGCCACGCATTGCAGCATTACGCAATTTGACTACTGATCAGCTTAACCAGCTCATTAGTAAGCACACAGAAGACCGCTCTCTGGGCTTGTTTGGTGAAAAAAGAGTAAATGTATTGGAGTTAAACATGGCGTTGGATCAGGTGAAGTAGTATGGATGATTTTCGCCGAAAAACGCCAGAGGAAATCTTGCGCTCCATTTCGGAAATCCATAAAGGTCGTCTGCAAATTATTCTGGGAGCGGTCAGTGGTTCAGGAAAAACCTATCACATGCTGTTAGAAGGGCAACGTCTGCGGAAAAAAGGTTTAGATGTGGTTATTGGTGTGATTCATACACGTGCAATAAACCAAGGGAAAAATCACGAGAAGCTGGAAGGACTCGATGTAATACCTGCTATCGCTTGGTTTGAAAAAGATATTCTGAAAGAGGACCTAGATGTCGAGGAGATCGTTAGACGTGATCCAGAGGTCGTCTTGGTGGATGAATTAGCGCATCGGAATCGACCGGAAGCGATACGTCGTACTCGTATCGAGGACGTACGTTATCTGTTAGAACACAATATTAGTGTTATCACTACGGTAAATATCTACGAGCTTGAGGGAATGAAAGGGATAGCCCAGCGGTTAACGGGGGTACCTGTTCATGTAGCCGATTGTGTAGCCGACGAGACGTTAGCAGAAGCAGACGAGGTAAAGCTGCTGGACGTTACGCCGGAAGTCATTCTTAAAAGATTGCAAGAGGGTAGTATTTTACCTCACTCATGTAATCAAGGAGAAGAACGGTCTAAACCTAAGTCAAAGCATCAACGCTTGTATCGACATGATAATTTGGCTGTGCTAAGAGAATTGGCCTTACGCTTTGTGGCTGGAGAAGTAAATGATGATTTAGATAAGTATCGCCAACAGCAGGGAATACTTGGCCCTTCTGGGGCGAGTGAGCGTATTCTGGTTACTGTACAGTATCACTGGAACGGTTCAATCTTGATCCGTCGCGGCCAACAGGTAGCTAAACGCTTAGGGGCTGAGCTTCTTGTCGCTTGCTTTCGTGGGAACAAACGGATGATGTCTAAAGAAGAGGCAACCTTTAAACGATCGATGGTTACTTTGGCGCAAAAAGTGGGCGCAAGCTTTGATGAGATCCCACTATACAAGGACAGTGATGTGGCTAAGGAGATCGTACAGTACGCTTTGCAACATAACATTACTCGTATTGTCATGGGCCAATCCAAACGAAGCAGATGGGAAGAAATTTTGCATGGTTCCATTATTAACAAGATTTTACGCAAAAGCAAAAATACAGATGTCCTCATTGTAGCAGATCGCTCGGCAACCAGTGGGGGACGGGTTCTCCCTGCTAAACGCCATCGTGGATTTGTTCCCCATCCCTTTCGTCGCCTTTCGACAGAGGAGATGGAAAAGGAAATTAAACGAATTAAACGTGGTAAATTAAAAATCTTTATCGGTGCAGCACCAGGTGTAGGAAAGACATACACCATGCTCCGTGAGGCAAATGAGCTGTTACACAGTGGGATTGATGTTGTAATTGGATTATTGGAAACCTATGGACGAAAAGAGACATACGAGCAAATAGGTAAGCTACCGATTATTCCTAGAAAGGTGATGCCTTATAAGAATGTATATTTGGAAGAGATGGATACTGAGGCTATTATTAAGCGCAACCCGGAAGTGGTTCTAGTGGATGAATTAGCTCATACCAATGTTCCTACTAGCCGGTTCTTAAAAAGATACGAAGACGTCGAGCACATATTGCAAGCTGGCATTTCTGTGATTACAACTGTGAATATTCAGCATGTAGAGAGTCTAACTGATAGTGTTGAACAAATCACAGGTATTCGAATACGGGAAACAATCCCTGACCACATCCTACATGATGCAGATGAGATCGAGCTGGTGGACATTGCGCCAAGTTCCTTGCAAGAGAGGATGAAAGAGGGCAATATCTATGCCTTAGATAAGGTAGAGCAGTCATTAAATCACTTTTTTCAGCTTGGGAATCTGATTGCCTTACGTGAATTAGCATTACGTGAAGTGGCGGATGATGTGGATGAGCGTTTGGAGTCCTGGGAGCGTAAGGGAGCGTTACGTGGGCCGTGGAGAAAACAAGAAACCATTTTTGTCTGTGTAAATTTACGTGATGACAGTGAACGATTAATACGGCGTGGATTTCGTATTGCTTATCGGTTAAAGGCAGATTGGTATGTTGCGTATGTACAGGATCATTATCCCCTTGCTTCAGACGAGCTGAGTTTACTAGACAAACTTAGATATTTAACGGAACGTATGGGTGGCGCTTTTGAAATTTATCAAGTACAAGATCGTAGACAAATTTTTCGTGAGTTAGTCATGCAGATGAATCGCAAAAATGTTACACAAGTCATCATCGGCCATTCTGCTCGGACGAGATGGGAAGAAATAAAAACGGGCTCTGTTGTGCAGAAGTTATTAAGGCAAATACGTCATATGGACGTTCTCGTTGTTGCCGATCATAAGCCAATCACACAGTGATTCAAATGAATGAGGCGGGAGCAGGATGAAAAGTATGCTTATTGTAGGACGTGGAGAAGCTTTTTGTGACTTTGTTCAAACAGCTAGCAAACATGAAATCAATCGAAATTTGATAGATGGGTTGCAGATTGTTGCTTTTTATCGAGAATCATTTAGAAATGACATGGTTAGAGAAGGGTTTCGTCTAGTGGCTACGCAGGGGTTTGCTCCTGAAGAAACAAAGCTCGCCTCTTTTGAGCAGGTTTACTTGTTTCCAGATGAATGGAACGACTCGTTTCGAGTCATTGAATTTTTCGTTAGTTTGGGTACTTGTCGTGTATTTGTCATGACGCAGCTACCGCGGTATGCAGCTCTGTACCGGAGATTAGGGGCACATTATGTATTTATCAGTAACCCTAATCATCAAGGGTATCAGTGGTTGTTGGATAATGATGATGAAAACACTCCTCTATAATGTGGAGGAGTGTTTCCTATATTTGAGCGTTTAGCTATCAGTCTTAAGCTGTTAATTGGTGGGTGTGTTATCTTGAAGTTGTTTTTCTAGGTCTTTGTCCATTACATATACTTCAATCCGTTCACCCATTTTCGTACTGATATCACTGTGGCTGGAAAGAACCTTAAGACCTGTGATTCTTTCTACAATTGCTTCTGTTTCCTTACTGTACATCTCACGCAGGATTTCACGCATTTGTTTAACAACGCGTCGCCCTTTTTCGTGATGAGACAAATGTTTTTCCTCCACAGTGAGAACCCCTTTAAAGCGGGAAATAATCATGTCGTTAACGATATATGTTTTGGCTTCTTGGGGACCACGTCCAATCAGCTCTCTTTGAAATTTAATAAAAGCTTCACTGATTTCCGCTTCCAGCTTTTTTTTGGATAAGTTACTCAACTGATTCCCTCCTAAGGAAAGACGATCTATTCATTACATAGTGGCAGCTTCATGGATATACTACCCAGCATAAGGAAGACTGTCAATGAGGTGGTTTGTGGTGATTGGCAATGGAAGAGAGAAAAAGCGTAAATACTCAAATTTACCTGAATGATAGAGATAGTTCATCTAAATTGATTCAGACTTAAAGAGCATCTTAAATGAGAAGATAGGAAGAAGGATAGGGAGGCGAGCGGATATGTTTTACAATCGTGGTAACGAGAAGAAGGGGAGCTGGCAATGACAATTCTTCAGGAGAATATTGAATTAAAACGGATTGCTCGGGCGTTGGAACGATTACTCCAGTTTTTAGATGAAGAAAAGAGGATTGCGATCCAAACAAAGCTGAATCAAAAAATGAATCTTTCAATGGAAACCAAATTGTTTCAGCGCATCGTAGCTGTCTATCAAAAGGAAGAGATAATTAAAAGAGAGCATGCGCTAAAAAGAAAATCATCTTGTCGGCTCTCTAAACAAATTCAGATGGTTTTCTTACTTTTTTTGATTGAGCATAGCCAAGTTATAGAATTTGAACTGGATGGAGGCTTCATTATAGGTAAAAAAGCTGGGAAGGTCTTACTTGTTATTAAATTGTTCCCGCATTTGGGTGGGTATCGTGGGAAAGCCTGGTATAAAATTATTGATAAGGTTGCCAGAGAAGCATGTAAACGATATC
>NZ_JBNVQV010000001.1:362500-437500 GCF_051713385.1 Brevibacillus sp. JB24b
GGCCATCGCTCAACGGATAAAAGCTACCCTGGGGATAACAGGCTTATCTCCCCCAAGAGTCCACATCGACGGGGAGGTTTGGCACCTCGATGTCGGCTCATCGCATCCTGGGGCTGAAGTAGGTCCCAAGGGTTGGGCTGTTCGCCCATTAAAGCGGTACGCGAGCTGGGTTCAGAACGTCGTGAGACAGTTCGGTCCCTATCTGTCGCGGGCGTAGGAAGTTTGAGGAGAGCTGTCCTTAGTACGAGAGGACCGGGATGGACGCACCTCTGGTGCACCAGTTGTCACGCCAGTGGCACAGCTGGGTAGCTATGTGCGGACGGGATAAGCGCTGAAAGCATCTAAGCGTGAAGCCCCCTTCAAGATGAGACTTCCCATAGCGCAAGCTAGTAAGACCCCTCATAGACGATGAGGTTGATAGGTTCGGTGTGGAAGTGCAGTAATGCATGGAGCTGACGAATACTAATCGGTCGAGGACTTATCCACATTGCCTTTATGCTGACTTCATTATCTAGTTTTGAAAGAACAATATGGCGGTGTAGCTCAGCTGGCTAGAGCGCTCGGTTCATACCCGAAAGGTCGGGGGTTCGACTCCCTCCGCCGCTACCATTATAACTACATGGCCCGTTGGTGAAGCGGTTTAACACAGCAGCCTTTCACGCTGTCATACAGGGGTTCGAATCCCCTACGGGTCACCATTCATTTATCTGGAGGATTAGCTCAGCTGGGAGAGCATCTGCCTTACAAGCAGAGGGTCGGCGGTTCGATCCCGTCATCCTCCACCATTTTTATTTTCATATTGTCGCGGGGTGGAGCAGCTCGGTAGCTCGTCGGGCTCATAACCCGAAGGTCGCAGGTTCAAATCCTGTCCCCGCAACCAAAATTTTGGAGCTGTGGTGAAGTTGGAGTTCACGCCGGTCTGTCACACCGGAGGTCGCGGGTTCGAGTCCCGTCAGCTCCGCCATTTTCAATTAAATAGGCTGTTGGTTATATTAAAAATGCCGGTGTAGCTCAATTGGTAGAGCACCTGACTTGTAATCAGGGGGTTGTGGGTTCAAGTCCTATCGCCGGCACCATTTTTATTGGGGTATAGCCAAGCGGTAAGGCAACGGACTTTGACTCCGTCACTCCCAGGTTCAAATCCTGGTACCCCAGCCATTTGCATGAGCCATTAGCTCAGTTGGTAGAGCATCTGACTTTTAATCAGAGGGTCGAAGGTTCGAGTCCTTCATGGCTCACCACTTTTTTTTGTTTAGCGGTCATTATAGCATTGAAAGACGAGCTAGGTTCAGATTAAAGTGGTGTATAGTTAATCGAAGATCTAAATACATTAAGTTATATAACACTTGTGCGGACGTAGCTCAATTGGTAGAGCGTCGCCTTGCCAAGGCGAAGGTCGCGGGTTCGAGACCCGTCGTCCGCTCCATATATGTGCCCTTAGCTCAGCTGGATAGAGCGTTTGACTACGAATCAAAAGGTCGGGAGTTCGAATCTCTCAGGGCACGCCATTACGCGGGTGTAGTTCAATGGTAGAACTCCAGCCTTCCAAGCTGGTCGCGTGGGTTCGATTCCCATCACCCGCTCCATATGAAAACATCGTAAGAAGCCTTGTATATCAAGGCTTTTTTTGTTTTACCAAGCATTGACATGCGGTTCCGACTTGAAGAGCGATCGGTTACAAGTCCTCTTTCATTCCCAAGAATTCGGGCGATTGATTATTGAACTACAAAATGCGAAACTACTTACTCAAATCAGAGAAGAATAAGATAAGAGTAAAGTTACATCAGAGTTATTTGCTGTCTCTGAAGCTATTGCACAGGTAGATGAAAAAATAGCAATGTTGGAAAGAAAAATTCAAAAACTTGAATGAGAGAACGAACATGACAATACAATAGTTGACTCCTGTATATAGCTTACTGATTAGGGCAGGATGCTGAAAAGTTGAATCTTTACTAGAGGAATATCAAAATCCCTGCTGACGAGTATCTAGCTTTACAAATAGATATGTAGCGCCTTTCTCATCTGAGAAAGGCGCTTTTTATTTCCAAAAATAAAAGAGGGCAATTATTTATATTTTATAGAATAATAAATTTCCCTAGACAAATAAATGTAATTCTTAGATATTTCATACCGAATAATTTTTAAAAGAGGAATGGCGAATTAATCGTTCCTTACATAGTATGGTATATGAAATAATTGGAGGTGTGTTTTTTGTTCAACGATAACTACGATGATTTACAACAGGTATTAAGTAATATTAATGAACCTGATTTGTTTGACTTTATGCGTCGCGATCCAATTAGTGGTAACAAATTCTATGCACGTCGAAAACGTTCTTCCCCAACTACTTCTTGCACGGACTTTACTACTTCTTGCACGTCGGACTTTACTACTTTTTCCCCGATTACAGGAATAACGGGTCCAACCGGGTCCACAGGAGCCACAGGAGCAACAGGAGGAACAGGAGCCACAGGAGCAACAGGAGGAACAGGAGCAACAGGAGGAACAGGAGCAACAGGAGCAACAGGAGGAACAGGAGCCACAGGAGGAACAGGAGCAACAGGAGCGACCGGAGGAACAGGAGCAACAGGAGGAACAGGAGGAACAGGAGGAACAGGAGCCGCAGGAGCGACCGGAGGAACAGGAGCAACAGGAGCAACAGGAGGAACAGGAGCCGCAGGAGCGACCGGAGGAACAGGAGCCGCAGGAGCGACCGGAGGAACAGGAGCAACAGGAGCAACAGGAGCGACCGGAGCAACAGGGGGCACGGGAGCGACAGGACCAGGTTTGAATAGTTTTATTAGTGTATTCAGAAGTTTCTCTGGAACAGGAACCGACACAGTACCTGCTTTTAATCCAATAACCTTCACAAACTTAAGTAGCAATGTTGGTAGTGCGTTTCTTTTTACTGCTCCATCGAATACAATTACAATCTTACAATCGGGTTTTTACCTGTTTGATTTTGCCATTCATAATCAGGGAAACGCAATTTTTAACTTGGAAATTGGGGGTGTTCCTGTAACGCCAACACCACTCGCTGGAGATGGGGGAGGTCCAATTGTTGGTAGTATAATTTTAAATATTACTTCTCCGACTACTGTGCAGCTCGTGAATGCAAATAATACGCCAGCACAGCTCCATAATAATACAAATGCCACACTTACAATTGTAAAACTAACGTAAACATATAACGAGGTTCAGAATTATTTACATCTTTGTGAGAGAAATTGAAGTCGATAGATTTTTTGAGTTGTACAAAATAGTGGGGTTTTTTGATTTTCGCTAGGTACAGCAAACAACATAGATCAACCAATTTTTAGTCTAGAAGAACAAAAAAGGTAGTTACAAAGCAGGATTCACCACCCATACGTGGAAAATTCCTTTTTCTGGGATGTGAACTACTATGGGTGGAACATGTTCGTAAGATATGCAACCAAACAAGTAAAATAAAAAATATGGGCGTTCCCACTTTGGTGAACTGCCGATCGGGTAAGGGTAGCTAGTGGATAGGAGCAGCAGAACTTATAAAGGAAATCTAAGTAATGCCAAGTTTTCATTGCTGAGCCACCAAGCAAAAGCCTTTCAAGCTGGTCGCGTGGGGTGGATTCCTATCACCCACTTCATATTTCTCAAAAGATAGAGCAAAATCTCTATCTTTTTTACGTTTTGAAACCTTTTTTTAGGAAGTACGTCCTTTATAATAAGACTAACCAAAAGGAGGCTGTTAATTCTTTATGAATCAGACAGAACCTCGCTCCGGATGGAGTAGAGCAATTAAGGACTGGCTCACTTCCATCATCACAGTTTTTATTGTTACATTTGCTTTGTACACGTGGCTGGGAGCGCCCTATGTTGTGTATGGAGAATCCATGCAAAGCACTTTGCAAAATAATGAGAAGGTAGTTGTAAATAAGGCGGTATATCGTTTGCATGAACCACAACGAGGAGAAATTATTGTATTTCATGCAAACCAAAAGGAAGACTACATCAAACGTGTGATCGGAATAGCTGGTGATCGGGTAGAGATGCGTAAAGATCAGCTATTTATTAATGGAAAACCTGTAGAAGAACCTTATTTAGATGAGCAAAAAAAGAAAGCTCATGCAGAGGGAAAAAAGGTAACGGAGGATTTTCCGCCAGTCACGGTTGAGGCAGGTTATATTTTTGTCATGGGAGACAATCGGCAAAACAGTAAGGATAGTAGAATGATCGGCCCTGTGTCTATTACAGAGGTCGTTGGCAGAGCTGATTTCGTTTACTGGCCACTTTCAAACGTGAGATCACCATAATGATATTTTAACGATAAGAGAATGAGTGAAAAGTTCTATTGCAACGTGTTGCATAGGACTTTTTTCTATTGTCGATAAAAGTGGCATGGCTTTCTAGTTAATATTAGTTTTATTCAAAAAATTGACCCTACATGCTGGTAAAGCGCTTCCTCTATAATATAGAGTAGCAAATGGATGATTGGTTATGATTGTAAATTACAGTAAGTCAGGAGGATACGCTTGAATTATCGATGGCTAAAATTAACAAGCATCATGCTACCTACCATTATGATAGGTGGCTTTGAATATGCGCGACACGAGTTTTTGTTACCGTATTTTACGATGGATGAAGGAAATGTCATTATTACCATTATGACTTTGGTTCTCTCATTTATATTTGCCACCTGGGTTTTTGGAAAAATCAAAAGAATGAGTGAGAGATTAGCAAAAGAAAAAGCCAAGCATGCTGTGTATGAAGAAAGGGAACGTTTAGCCCAAGAGCTACATGATAATATTGCACAAGCCATTTTCTTTTTAAACGTAAAATTAAACCAAGAACAAATTGGAGAAGCGAAGGCAACGATCTCCGAAATTGATAACCAGCTAAGACAAGCCATTTTTAATCTCCGTTCTCATCCAGAAGAGGGTGTATTATTAACCGATCGTTTGGGCAAGTGGCTACACGAGTGGAGCATGATCACAGGTATCGAGGTTAAACAGGATCTTGATGGAATGGATGAATATTTTAAACAAGCGGAACAAGTCCATTTATTTAGTATTATTCAGGAATCATTCACTAATATTCGCAAGCATGCAGATGCGAGTCATACGGAGATCCAATGGCAACTTCAAGGAACAGGCTGGTATCTACTGATTAGAGATAATGGGATGGGATTCGATGCAGAAACAGTAAAACGCGAGAGATATGGTCAGACAATGATGCGAGAGCGAAGCTGGAAATTAGGAGCTAGTTTTGAGATGCGTCCAGGAACACAGGGTGGGACAGAAATTTTGATAGAGTCATTTAAAGGGGAGAGCGGAAGGTGCAGAAATACAGGGTATTAGTGGTAGACGACCATTTATTGGCTCGAACAGCTATAAAAAGTATGTTAGCAGAGGATTCTTCTTTTGAAATTGTAGGGGAGGCTGAACAAGGAGAAGAGGGAGTACGTCTTTGTAGCCAGTTGCAACCAGATGTGGTATTGATGGATATTAGCATGCCTGTATGCGATGGCTTGGAGGCAACCCGACGGATTAAACAAGCCTATCCACATATAAAAGTCGTTATTCTGAGTGTATCGGATGATGTAGCTGATCTATTTACAGCTGTGCAATTTGGGGCACAAGGTTATTTACTAAAAAATATGAATCCACATGACTGGCTATCATACTTGCGCGCTTTGCTAGAAGATAATAGTGATATTTCACGTGAATTGGCAAACAAGCTCTTCTATAAATTTCGATCAGGTCCTGTCATCGATGAACCTAGCCCGAGTGTATTAACTCCGCGAGAAACTCAAATTTTAAAATATGTATCAAAGGGAGAGACGAATAAACAGATTGCCCAGCGTCTCGTGATTACAGAACATACGGTCAAAAACCATATGAAAAATCTACTGGAAAAGCTTTATTTGGAAAACCGGGTGCAGCTAGCCTCCTATGCACTGCGTCATGGTCTATCTTCTGAAGATTAGATGTCAAAGTGGATAAATGCGATATGAGTATAAGTATACATAAAAGTATAAGTAACAGGGGCAAGCCTCAGATATTCAAATTAGAGCAGAACGTATACTAAAAACGAAAGACTTACTTTGCTCCATCATTGCAGAGCGATCGAATCAGGGTGTGGAAAAAGTATCCATAGATTTTGATCGAGACTTCTTCATGTCAGGTGAGGAAGCAGTACAATATGGAATTGTTGATAAAGTAATCGAAAAGAAAGACAGGAGTTAGGAATCTTTTATCGAATTACTACATTAAAGGAGTATGAAAAGGTTACTAATTTACGATGAGCAATACCGGCGACAAATAAAAGGATTTTTAGAGATGATCAATTATTTAAGAAACATGTGATATCTATAAAAAAACCAGCAAAAATAGGCTGGTTTTTTCTGCATGTATTTGACTGAATTGATCCTGTTAGTAAATAGAAAGGAGAAGGCATTTTGAGCTCCATTCAAATCAGTAAAATAGTCATTTTGTTAGCCATTCTTGTTCATCTTCTTGGGATTGGAGAACTATTTGGTAAAGAAGTGATGCATAGTAGTCAATTACTCACTCTTTGTCTACTTATTTTAGCATTTGTTAGTTTAGGCAAAAAAAAGGGAAAAAGAAAACGAAAAAAATCGTCGACGGTAAGCACGCTTCTAAACCGAGCAAAAGAGCGATCTTCTGATGTGGATCTGTCATAAACAGTCAGGGCATAAGTGGATTTAACACTACGAAGAGGTTGGAAAAGTTCTAGATGTAAGTAATACGGCATAAAGTAGTAAAGAATCTTGTGAAAAGATAGGGGGACACAATGGCATATCGTTCAAAACGTACGATGAAGGAACACGTCTATGAGGATACCCTTGTATGGCAGTGTACAGCTTGTAACTGTTGGTCGCGAAAAGAGTTTGTGATCGTTGAGGACCCACGTTGCCCATTGTGCAACAGCAAGATGGAAGAAGAAATGAAGAATATCAGGATTGAATAAACATGGAAGCTGGTTGCCACCTTAGCAACTGGCTTTTTGTTTGAGAACCAGCACTCATTACGTAAAAAGGGGAGAGTAGGATGAAAAGATTTTCGTTTGCTCTAACGTATGGGAAAAGTATCACTCATTATGATAGTCTACACCTGATAATGTCACGAATTGGGAAGCTACCAGCAAATACCTATATGAATTGTGCTTATTTATCTCCTCAAGGAAAAATCGGCTATCATCAGGCTACATTACCTCAATTATTGTTGGTACTCAGTGGGGATGGATGGGTACGTACAGATACAAGTGACTATGTTTATGTACAAAGTGGAGATGCTATCTATTGGGAACCGGGGGAATGGCATGAAACCATTACAGAGTCCGGTATGATGTCGATTATTTTAGAAGCAAATGACCTGTTTGGAAGAATATCGATGTTGGAGTATGCAGAAGAAGAAGAAGGAAATAGCAACACATAACGAGAATGATCTGAAAAGACAGAATTATACACGCGGGAGGAGACGACTATGTCCATGCAGTTTCAGACCAGATTTTGCGATATCTTTGGAGTTGAAAATCCAATTATACTTGCAGCAATGGCTGGAAATATAAACTCAGCTTCACTTGTGGCAGCAGTATCAGAGGCAGGAGGCTTAGGAACCATCGCTGGAGCATATGTTACACCTCAAGCTCTACGGGAGAGAATTCGTGAAGTGAGGGCTCTAACCAATCGCCCTTTTGCTGTGAACCTACTCTTATTTGAACAACCAGAACAGCAGGAAGTAGCACCTGCTTTTAGGCAATGGCTTAATCAACAAAGGGAACGATTCAATCTTCCACCATGGACAGGTGACTGGCCAACCCTTCAAGACGAGATTACCGATTGTTTTACGGTCATTTTAGAAGAGAAGCCTGCTGTATTCAGTTGTGCGATGGGATTGCCAGGTAAATATGGAGAAAGTGCAAAGGCAGCAGGAATGAAGGTTGTAGGTATGGCGACCACACAGGCAGAGGCTGAGCAATTAGTAAGTCAGCACGTTGACGCGATCGTGGCACAAGGTGGTGAAGCTGGTGGCCATCGGAGTACTTTTAATGCAGGGGAAGATGGACCTGGAGAATGTATAGGTACGTTACCCTTAGTGGCTCAGCTTTCTTCAGCTATTCGTGAGGTGCCTATCATTGCAGCGGGTGGGATTATGAATGGTCAAAGCTTAGTAGCGGCCTTAGCGCTTGGTGCCGAAGCTGTGCAATTGGGTACTCGGTTTTTGGGATGTTCAGAAAGTACGGCAAACAAGGCTTATAAGGAACGATTGTTTCATGCAAAAGAGACAGATACAGCTGTTACAAGAGCTTTTTCGGGCAGACCAGCGCGTGGAGTTGTGAATCAATTTATGAAAGAGTTTGCTAAAAGTCAAGTAGGATCGTTGGTATACCCCATTCAGAATGAGTTAACCAAGGAGATCCGCCAAGCAGCCGGAAAGGCCTTAGATGCTGACTATCTATCGTTATGGGCTGGTCAAGGGGTAGGTATGCTCCAAAAGGAAGAGACAGCAGCAGATATTATGCATGCTTTATTGGAAGAGGCACAGCAAAGCTTTAGCAGATTACAAAACTGGATGCATGCAAAATAAATGCTTTGAGGTGAGTCGTATGGATATAAAGCTTCTGCAAACGTTCGAAGTAGCGGCATCCTGTGAGAACTTTCACCAGACGGCAGAAACGCTATATATCGCTCAACCTACCGTGACGCAGCATATACGTCAATTAGAAAAAGAGTTGGATGTCGCTTTATTTGAACGAGTAGGCAAACGGGTGAGGCTAACAGCAGCTGGGAAGCGCTTCTTGTCGCATGCAAAATTGATTTTGTCACAATGGCACGCCGGTGTTGAAGAGATGGTGACATGGAAGCAAGGCTACAAGGAGATTTTGCGTATCGCGGTCTCTCCGATCATTGCTCGCACCTCACTCCCTTCGCTTATTCATCGTTATACCAAAGAACACCCTGAGGTAGATATTACAATTAAAGTTGCCGACTCCATTGATATTGGTCTCTTGGTTCAAAGTGGACAGGCTCACTTGGGATTATCTCGAATGATTCCTTACGAAGGGCAACTGGCTGCTTATCTCATGCAGACGGACCCGATCGTATTTGCTGTGCCTCATTATGGTGGAGATATGGATGCTCCCTTACCTGACTGGGAGCAGGAGTTAATTACCAAGAGGTTGCTAACGCATAATCATCCAATCTATTGGGACCCTCTCTTAACATCGCTCAGACAGCGAGGATTTGCTATTCGCACGATGGGAGTTACGCATGTGGACGTGACCAAACGTTTTATTGAAGAAGGACTGGGTATTTCTTTCTTACCACGCTCTGCCATTTTACGTGAGTTGTTCGAAAATCGCTTTATGGAATTACCAACCCCAGGCCTAGAGCTACCAAAAGTGGCTTCCTATGTCATTTTGCCAAATAACAATTTGATAGCATCCGGACAACGATTTGTTGATATTCTAGCGACATTATATGCTCCATTACCAAAAGTGACCTAAGATTAGGAAAGCTGGGTTAACGACTAAAAATATCAAGAACCATTAGAAGCCCCCATAGGGCACCTAGAAAGATCGTGACACCAAAAAAGACGTAGACAATGTAGCGAAGTGGAGCTTGTTTTTCTTTTGCTGGCATAATGTAATCTTCCTTTCTTGTATTAGGAAAGCTAGTTGTTTGTATTAGAAGTAATTCTGATTAGTGTGCCATGAAGATACAAGCTTCATACAGGTATACCGTTTAGTAATAAATTCTAAAATAACTCCGATTACTCATACAGAATTAAAGATAAAATAGAGCGCACATAACCATTCAAATGAACGTTCCTTAATTATGTTTTGTAATCAATCACTCATTTACTATCTATTTCTACTTTTCTGAACATATTGGTATACTGTAATGAAAAGAAAGGAGTGGAAGTGAATGGAAAAAATGTTGGCGATTGGGCTTGAAGGAATTGTTGTTGCAGAAACGGATTTAAGCCTAGTTGATGGACAAAACGGATTATTGGTTTATCGGGGTCATTGGGCTCGCGATCTAGCCATTTCCCATACATTTGAAGAAGTCGCTTATTTGTTATGGTTTGGTGCATTGCCTACAGAAGAACAATTATCCGGTTTTCACACAGCATTAGCTCAACAAAGAGCCCTACCTAAAGAGGTAAAACAGGTCATAGACGCTATTCCCCATGATCGAGACATGATGACAGTATTACGGACGGCTGTCTCTGCTCTGGGGGGTGCTGAGCAAAGCTGGCCTCCTACTTTAGAGCAATCTATTGCCATCACAGCAAAAATGCCAACTATCATTGCTTATCGGGAAGCTCGAAAAGCTGGCAGGGAACCGCTAGAGCCTCGGATGGAGCTTAGTCATACGGCAAACTATCTGTATATGTTAAAGGGAACAGAAGCCAGCTACGCACATGTCAGAGCATTAGATGCGTATCTAGTTTTGACTCAAGAACATGGGATGAACGCTTCTACTTTTGCTGGACGGGTAGTAACTTCCACTCAATCGGATATTTATTCTGCGCTGACAGCAGCAATCGGTGCTTTAAAAGGTCCCTTACATGGCGCCGCTCCGTCTGAAGTTACAGAGATGATTAATGCGATTGGCAGTAAAGATAAGGCAGAAGAATGGATTCGGACACGGTTGGAGAGCGGACAACGTTTAATGGGCTTTGGGCACCGTGTATATAAAACCATTGATCCACGGGCTACAGCACTTCGTGTGGTAGCGGCAGAATTAGCGGCAGATGACCCATGGTTTGATTTAGCTACTCATGTGGAACAAGTAGGAACAAAATTATTGACGGAGTATAAGCCAAAACGCAAACTTCATACCAATGTAGAATTTTTTGCTGCTGCGGTTATGAGAGCAGTTGGTTTGGACGAATCATTGTTTACCCCCACCTTTGCTGTTAGTCGTACAGTCGGTTGGTGTGCACACATTTTGGATCAAGCGGGTCGTAATAGAATCATTCGTCCGGAATCAGAATATACAGGAAATATGCCGAAATCTTAATCGTGAGGAACATAGAAGCGTCTATTCAAACTTCCTAGAAAAATGATAAACGTAAAATAATACGAAAAAGTAATTGATTCAACGAGAAAAAAGCTTTTCCAACATTGGGTAGAATACCTATTGAGGAGAAAAGCTTTTTTCTTTTTTATTTATGGTCGCTGAGTGAGTAGGATAAAGTCTTGGATAAAGAGCAAAGCTGTCCAACATCTGCTTGCAAAAGCGCGATTTCCTGCTCGGATAATGTTACGCCTGCGTAGCGGTGAGCCTCATAGGCAGTAGTGATACGTTTAGCAAGCTCAACCATTTGTTGGTTAGGACATATGCTTTGTAGGCGGTACAAATATTCGCTGCTTGTCTCCTCTGGATAGATGAGAAATTCTTCTTTACCCATATGCATGAGAAACTGATAATAAGCGTAGCGAATGCTGTCTTCTTTTTGCACTTTCCATGTTTGTAACTCCTTTTGACTATCTTCTTTTGTTGATTTTGCAGACTGATTCAATTTGTCGATCTGGGTTGTAGCATGAGAGAACATATTGGATTGAATATCCTGCTTTTTTTTCTGGCGAGAATGCTTCCAGATTTTCCAGCTCAAGAATACAAGTATCAAGATCACAAAAGCTGAAATGAGATAAGGTTCAAGGAGTGAAAGTATGTAATCCCTATTATCTAAAGGAGCTTCCCAGTTCTTATCTTCTGGTTTTTGGTCATCTAGGTAGTTGGTTAATGAGCTATTAGAAGAAGCCATTTCTTGCAGGTTTTGAATGACACGATCTAGCCATAGCAAGATAGGAGTAAGTAAATTTTTAGCTACAGTTCCAATAGGACCTAACAATAGACCCCAACCAAGGGAAACCAGAGAATAAACAAGGCTTGCTCCTACTACATAAGCTCCTAGTAGTAATGTCTCTAATCCCCAATGCTGTGTAACTAATATTGATAATGTACCGCCAGATGTAAGACTCATCCTTTTATATCGTGTAATGAATTCCATATAACAAATCATTAGAAACCAAATCATAGAAACGGTTAATAACAGGGGAGTATCTCCCAGATGAGGGTCAGCGCTCAGCTTTTGAAAAAGCAAAAAGTAGGCATAGGCCAACATGATAATGGTGAAGCGTTTCATGAGATCGGGAAGTATTACATCATGATTTGTTATAGCGTGAAGCCGCCAATAGTAAATGCCTGCCCCCAGAAGTGCAAGAAGCATGGAATTAAAATAGAGGAAAGCTACTATTCCTACGAGGGCTACCATCCCATATAACATGAGTAATCCGACAAACTTTTGATTTATTTTTTCGTAACAGCAGGTACCAATTGCAAATAGAAGAGAGATCCAGATAAATAAACCTACTCCTTCTTTAAACGTAAAGGGTAGAAAAGCTGTTAAGAAGAGGAAAAGCGTAATGATCTGTGCCTCAAGGGTTAATAGTAGTGTATTGCGAAACGAAGTCTTACCCATCATGGGAGCTGACACACTCCTTTCCCGAGGAAGACGAATCAGCCTGACTAGAAGTTGGCTTTGGTGTAGTAGCGCGTTTATTCGAGACTGGCTTGCCTTTTAACAAGCGAAAAACTGGGTTTTCATCGGCCATGTCCAACAGGATGATCTCATGACCACGCAATATGAGCCGTTTAGTTACAAGTGCCATATCTTCATCAAAACGCGAAGAGATAAGCAGAATGGACAACTTTTGTGTATGTATTTCCAAACGCCGCAATGCTCCTATTATGGACGTTGGCATGAATTGATGCATTTTGGCTAGTTGCGTCATGACATGTACATAATGAGCTTTTCCACTACCTTCTGCTAGCTGTAAGACATCTTTTCCACGTTGTCTCACATTCAGATAAAGCGTGTAGGGGATTTTCTCCTGCCGAAATCTTGTGGCAACAGAGGCTACAGCTGAAATCAGCTTTTCATTTTCCAGATCATGAAAGCGCTGAAGCTTTGCTTCATAGATTGGAAGGATATGACCTACAATCATCCATTTTTGCTGAGAGGTATATTCAAATAATCTGGTTTGCAAGGAAGATGTTTTAGCGGTTGCTCTCCAATCGATATTTTTGAGGCGATCACCTGGCATGTAGGTACGAGTACCACGTATAAAGGCGGGATCGTCTTGCAGGCGTTGCCTAGATAAATGTTTACCTAAAGGCTCAAATGCCCCCTGTTGGTACGGTGGAATCGGAATTATCTCGGGATAGACTAACAGAGTATAAGTTGTTGGTAGCGTTTGATTACAAACCTCTGTAACAAATGGACTGATAAGCTCTACTTTTATTTCGCTGAACCAGATGACACCACGCTTACTAGGAACCAATGTAATCTCTCTCGTGGCTTGGGCCCTTGGTGGGATGTGCATGAATATTTGAACGTGGTGCTGTTTGTTTTCTTCGTTACAGGAATCAGCCCCTTCTATTTTGACAGAGAGAGGTAATGTAAGGACAAGCTTGGTAGCGGGCAACGGTAAATAGGAATGATTTTGAACTAAGACCTTTAAGGTGATAGGTGTATGTGGCATGACACGCACCTGATCACTTGTACAAGTAATGTGAATAAGCTTTGGAATTTGTTTTATCCACCATCTATGAACGTATACTAAAAAAAAGAAGAAACCACCTAGAGTAAAGTAAAACAATTGACCAGATAGGAGTGCGACCAAAAGAAAAATGCCTCCCATCAATCGAAACGAATCCACAGTCACCATTTACCGAACTCCCTCTTCAACAGGAGCAGGTACTAAGAGCAGCAGTTCGTGTACAACATCGCTTTCCATGAGTAAAAGCTCTGCTTCCATAGTTAAGCGAATTCGATGTGTGAAGAGAGGAGGAACCACAAGCTTTACGTCGTCAGGGAGTACGTAATTTCGACCTTCTACATAGGCAACTGCTTGGGCAGCGCGTACAAGTGATAGCATCGCCCGTGGGCTTATCCCGATTTCGATAGAAGGATGTGTGCGACTTGCTTCAGTCAGGTCAATGATGTAAGTCTCCACGGCTTCGCTTACATGTACCTGTCGTACTTCTTGTTGCATGAATAGAATCTCTTCGATAGTTACGACTGCTGATACCTGGTCAAGTGGAGAATCATTACGAAAGCGGCGCATCATTTCCAAAGAGTCTGACCGTGTTCCATAACCGAGCGATAAGCGGAAGAGAAACCGATCTAATTGTGCTTCTGGAAGAGGGTAAGTTCCTTCAGATTCAATCGGATTCTGAGTTGCAATAACAAAAAAGGCTGGGGATAAGGTCAGGCTTGTTCCTTCAATAGACGTTTGACGCTCTTCCATACACTCCAAGAGACCAGATTGTGTACGTGGAGTGGCACGATTAATTTCGTCTGCTAATAAAACATCTGTAAATACCGGTCCTCGTCTCAGTTCGAAATCACTTGTTTTCGGATTAAAATAATGGAGCCCAACAACGTCAGATGGTAATAGATCAGCTGTAAACTGCAATCGTTGAAATGCTCCTCCAATTGTTTGAGCAATTGTCTTTGCCAACACGGTTTTTCCCATGCCAGGTAAATCCTCCAATAAAACATGGCCACGTGCCAGTAGCCCAGCTACGAGTAGGCGAACTTCTTTTTCTTTTCCTACTACAACTGTGTTAATTGTCTCCAGAAGTTTTTGAATCTTATCTTGCTGCATAGAGTCCTCCTTTTTTAGCACCAGTAATGTATTTTCCATAACGATATAACAAAAGATCGAGGAAAGGCAATTTACAAGTAGATAAAATGTTGTAAAAATTTAGAAAAAAACAGAAGTGCAACTTGAATTTATTTTCTAGTCTATTAAGTAAACAAGCGCTGATAAAATAAGCTAGGGCACTTGGCTATAGACGATCTGTAAGTCTTCTGTCACAAAAATATGTATTTTTATCCAGTAACAATTGTTATAATTTACCTAAAACTTAAAATAATGGAGTTTTTCATGATCGTTAATCTTCTGGTTAGAAATGTTGAGTGGCTTATCGTATTGTTTCGTTGGGTTTTACTCATTATGTTGTATGCTACCACTGATACAACAAATATTTACTTGTCCATTCCTGTGTATGTGTTACTTGTGATACAAACGTTACTAAGTATAGTAACACTGTACCGAATCGTAATGGTCAGGCAAGTGTTGCTAATAGCTGAATTTTTCTTTCTGTTGTATTGGGAAGTAATACAACAAATGTGGGGAATTTCTGATTTGTGGTTTACTTATACGTCCTTAATACTATTGGGTTTGCGTTTACCTTTGCGTTATATGCTAGGAATCCTTGTATTGGGATTTGGAAGTGCAATTCTCTTTGTTATCTGTGGAGGACTGACCAGTGCGGATAATTCTACTCTACATGCAGAGGGGCTTTTAGGTACGCATTTCGTTACTACAACCATTTTGTGTGGATTAATCCACATTCTTCATAAAAAATGCAAAGTTTACTTTCAGCACTGGCTATCTTTTATGTCATATATTAAGCTGTTACGTAAAAATAAAGAGTCCAGTGACTTATGCCGTGTAGGCGAACGGTTTTTGAAACGACTTTTTCCTAAGAAAAGATCGTATGTTTTTTGGTTTAATCATACGAGAGTACAGAAGGATTGGCAAAGAGAGTTTTACCAGCTTGCCCTATTAGAAAGTAATTGGCAAGAACTAAAGCAGCATGGAACGATAACGGTGAGTAACTTCACTGGTCAACCAGAGGATGTACTGTATTTTCCATTAGGTCAAAAAGGTAAACACCAAGGAGCTATTCTACTTATTGGACAAAGGGCAGAGGCTTTGTCTATCGTTGAATTGCTTTTTTTACATAGCTTTGCGATCGTGACATCTAGCCATTTGCGCCAAATTAAGGATACCGAGGAATTGGTATTCCGTACGGATGCAGAGACTCGCAAACAAATGGCGGAGGATATGCATGATAGCTTAGCACAACAATTATTTTTTCTATCGGCCCAGCTTTATTATGTAAAACAAATGCTTTATCCTGTCATGAATGAGGAGATGTCGGCCACTATTGATCAAATGGAAGAACAGATGAAAGAATGTCATCTCAAAGTACGTGGGTATATCCAGCATTTACGATTTAATCGGGAAGCAGAACCTCTTTTTGATGCGATACGTGACATGGGAGAACGTATTTTAAAAGGTACAGGGGTACAGCTTCACTATGTGACGAAAGGAATAGTGCTGGAAGAGAGCTTAGCGGTAGAGGAAGCGATTTATCGTGTGGTAGAAGAAGCATTATACAACATGCTAAAACACGCTAAAGCAGATCAAGTCGAAATTTATGTAGAAGCTACCTCTGTACAATGGACACTACAGATAAAGGATAATGGAATTGGATTTACTACAGACAGCGTACATGCTTCTAACCGTTCATTTGGAATCTCTAATATGCGAGAACGAATGAAGCGTGTAGGTGGTACGATTACAATTCGTTCCGTGGAACAACAGGGTACAGAAATCACGGCGTTTATCCCTAGAGGAGGAGTTAGTGGTGGAGAAAATAAAGGTTCTTCTCGCTGACGATCATAGGATTGTTCGCGAAGGAGTCAAGATGATTCTACAGATGGCAGGTAAATTCGAAATAATAGGGGAAGCAGCTAATGGGGATGAATTGTATAGCAAAGCATTGGATTGCCAACCGGACTTGATTATCTCTGATCTTAAAATGCCTGGGCAAAACGTGCTTAAAAGTGGGAAGCTTCTAAAAGAGCAGCTCCCAGCTATTAAGATTTTAATCCTGACAGCCTTCGATGATAGTGAGGATATCTTTCAAGCTCTCGATGGCGGAATTGATGGATATATAATGAAAGATACGATGCCTGAGCAAATTTTGCATACCATCGACATGATTTTGATGGGGTACTCCTGCTTTCAGCCTAAATTAGAACGGAAGAAGTCTACACAAACATCACAGCTTCAATTAACAGAACGGGAAAGAGAGATATTTGAGCTTATTGTTGATAATTTGAGTAATCATGAGATCGCTGAGAAGCTATACATATCCGAGGCGACCGTAAAAACTCACGTAAGCAGTATCCTACGTAAAATGGGACAACCAAATCGGTCTCAGGCGGTATTATACGCACTGAAACAGGGACTGGTCAAAGTGAAGTAAAGGTTTGGTTGGATAAAGGTAGGAATAGGAGAGGAGTTTCACAAAATGAAGTTTGAACAAGAGAAGCTGGCTAAACAGATGATGCGATATGCAGTTTATCTGGCTTCGTTGTTTTTAACCTTCACCCTACTTGTACATGGTCTTGAACAGAAAGATATCTGGATTCCGTCTTTTCTTAGCTGGCTATTTTACCTCTGCGTATGTTGGGGTGTTTATCTTTTGTATTGCATGTATGAACAGTCTTACTCTTATTCAGACTGGATGGTTTCATTCTGTGTTCTATTTTTATTTTTGTTTGTATTGTTAGCTCCACCTCTTTCTACTATAAAAATGGGGTGCTTGGTCTTGGCATACCCACTATTACTCAGTATGACAAGACAGGGAAAGGTCATGCATACAGGAAGTATCATCTATATTGTAGTAGTAATAATTTCACTGTCTTGGCAAGCTTATATGGGCCACGTAGAAAAAGCGTTTTCTGTTATTCTGCCTGTAATGGTATTTGCTATTGTGGGATATTTGCTCGCAATATTATGGTTGCGTTTATTTACCATGCAGGAGCATAGAATGAGAGAGGAGCAGGAACGCAATCATTTAGCTACCTTATATCGAATGCTATACGCTTTTGTGCCAACAGTGGAGCGGAAATCGCAAACTTCCAGTAGACAAATTGAGCAGATGCGTTCCCTTTTAAAAAGAACCATTTCTCTGTTAAAGAGGCCTATCGATGTACAAGACTGGGAGCTACAGTGCCTGTCGCTTATACACTTTGTCAGTAAAATAAAATGGCCGGACTATTTGTTTGAAAAGAAAGAAAAGTTGACTGCTTATGAGTATGAGATGGTTCAGAAGCATTGTATGATAGCAAAGGAACTACTTGATGATTTGCCACAGTATCAACGAATTATTGAAACGATGCGTTATCACCACGAGAGATATGATGGAAGTGGTTATCCAAAGCAATGGAAGGGTGATAAAATTCCTTTGCTTTCTCAGGTTGTTGGGGCTGTTGAAACTTATTTGGCTATGATTGAACCGAGGCCTTACCGAAATGCTTTTAGCACGGAAGAAGCGCTTAAAGAGTTACAATTATTAAAAGATCAATCGTTTCGAGCTGATGTCATTGATGCACTATTTCAAGCAGTAGTAGGTCAGGAGCTAGAGAGAGAGTAGCTCATGGGCATTATTCCTCTTTTTTTCACGTAGAAATCGATAGGTAACCACCTTCGGGACCTTGTAGCCCGTTTTTTTTTGTGTTTATAAGTGAAATTGTTCACAAAGTATGATTTCATCCTCCTTCATGGGTTGTAGATAAAGATCATCCTGTTTATCTGATAAAGTACCTCTCACAGTGGAGGAAAAGATTTTGGGCTTTTCTTACAATAAGAGCAAGAAAAGTAAAGCGGGGAAGGCTGATGCTTATAACAAAAAAACTAAACACATGGGAGATCGTGCTGGACGGCGAGACGTTATTTGTGGAAAAGGATTCAGAGCGCTTAACACATGATGAGATGGTTGAACTTGCGGCTGAGTTACACATTTTGTATCAATATGTCCACATTAATCATTGTTTCATTACGTACCGTCATAGTGAGAACTTGGAAGATGAGGATGAACACA
The DNA here is from genome assembly GCF_051713385.1 of Brevibacillus sp. JB24b. Lineage (NCBI taxonomy): Bacteria > Bacillati > Bacillota > Bacilli > Caryophanales > Paenibacillaceae > Brevibacillus > Brevibacillus sp. JB24b. Next base: position 381,261 of record NZ_JBNVQV010000001.1, read on the forward strand.
CACGATCAAACTGGCATGTATTAATAGCCGGTTTGCATTCCAGTTTAGCTTTGATGCCTATCCTCCTGATACCTTTTTAGTCTCTACATTTCGAAAGGAGGAAGTACCGTAATGATAAAAGGAAAAGGGATAAAAATTATATCCATCCTATCTGTATTGGTCTCCTCCGTAGCTGTGAGTTTAAGCTTTGCTGGGATTGATGTAAAGAATCAGTTAAGTATCTGGTACAACCAGAAGATGAGGGCATCGAGTAACACAATTGAAGAAACAACTGACTCTTATAAGCAAAATAGTAATAACAAAGTGGTAGAAGAAGCAAAGTTCAAAACTGATAAAACCCTTTTCTTGCTGGAACAAGAAATGATTCAAGTGTCCAAAACAGGAGAAAAATCAATTGATGAGTACGTAGACCGTCAGAAAACACGATTGAATCAAAAACAAAACATATTAGAACAGCAAGAATTACCTACGGAGTTCAAACAATTTGTACAACAATCCAATGAGAACATCAAGGAAGAACTAGATAAAGAAACAATTGATTTCCTTCATAAATTTACTTCAGAACAACAGGTGTTTGACAAATAGAAGGGCATTGTTTCCTTAAATCCCCTTTAAAAAAAGACAGGAGATGAAGAGGTTGAAAAAAGTAAAAAGTAAAATCGTGATTGGTGTGTTAGCAGTTGGTCTGATTGGTAGCTTAGGTACTGCATTTGCGGCCGTTGATGTAGGTGGTCAGCTTAAAAATTGGTATGATAAACAATTCGCTGCTTCAGCATCGTCTATTACGAAAGAAGCGGTTAATTACGGAAATGAGAAAAAGGCAATTACAGAAGGTGAGATTAATAAGCTAAAGAATCAGGTTGCTGACCGTGTTAAGCAAGCGGGTACCGAGGAAGCAAATCGTGCCGTCGCTTCAGTAACAGCTGCTAAAAACGATTATTTGAATGCTTTGAGAGGCAAAACGAACGAAATCAAGGGCAATATGCAAAACCAATACAACCAGAAGGTAGAGGGATTAAAGCAGGAAATTAACAAAGCAGCCAATCATACAAAAGTCAATTCGATCGTCGATCTTACGAATAAAGTGAACCAAGCTGGAGAAGCAGGAAAACAAGAGGTAAGAACAAACGTTACTAGTGCACAAGACAAAGCAAAACAAGAACTAACCGGTGCGATTAACGATGCTAAGAACACGATTAATGGTTTAATTCGCGAGAAAGAAGCAAGTTCTAAAGAGGAAACAAAACGCTTTATCGACGAAAAAATAGCCGAAATCCAAAAAGTAGTTGACGAATCAGCTAAATTATTGGAGAAACAAGCGAAGGATGCTATTAAAGATACAGGTGCTAAGGCTGAAAAGGATGCAAAGAATAGCTTGGATCAACTAGTAGCTGATCAATTTAAATAAAAAACTATTATCATACATTGTCAGAGCTTCTGTTGTAAGCTCTGACAATGCCCATTAAGGGGGAAAAGATGTGTTAAGTAGATCAAAAAAAGAAAAGCAACGGCGTAATAAAGTGCGAAAACGAATTTTCCTTGGATTTGTTTCTTTAAGCATGTGTTTTGGTCTAACGATGGGTGTTGCCTATGCTGATGTGGATGTTACGCAATTATTACAAGGATGGTATGCACAAAGTGCCGAGACAGCCAAGCAATCGGTAACTGATGCCCTAAAAACGGAGACGCAAGTACAAAAGGAGCGCTTGAAGGCAGAAATCCAACGAAAACTTCTAGAATCGGCTGAAGATTTAAAGCAATTCACTGTGGAAGAAAGAGCAGCACGACTTACATCTTTAGCAGATTATGCCGGTATCCTAATCGATAATCTGGATATCTCCAATGAAAAGGATAAACGGCAAGTAGAAAGAAAAATGGATGCCATTCTAAGTAGCGCTAAACATGCAATGAAGGACTTGGCGGACAGTTATGAAGCTCCTTCCCTGGAGTTTATTCCAACTCCACCTCCACCACCTGTAAAGGGAGGCACGCCGGTTCCAACGCCAGAAGTACCACCAGTATCTGTACCAAACCCAAGCGAGCCGCAACAGCCAGCACCAGTGCCAAATCCAAGCGAGCCACAACTGCCGGCACCAGTACCAAACCCAAGCGAGCCGCAACAGCCGGCACCAGTACCAAACCCAAGCGAGCCGCAACAGCCAGCACCAGTGCCAAATCCAAGCGAGCCACAACAGCCGGCACCAGTGCCAAATCCAAGTGAGCCGCAACAGCCGGCACCAGTGCCAAATCCAAGTGAGCCACAACAGCCGGCACCAGTGCCAAACCCGAGCGAATCGCAACAGCCGGCACCAGTGCCAAATCCAAGCGAGCCGCAACAGCCGGCACCAGCACCAAACCCGAGCGAATCGCACCAGCCGGCACCTGAACAACATCAGGAAATGCCACCAGATGAGAAGTCAATCCTAACTGTAGAGGGACCTGATCCAAGAGAGAGTCAGGAGCGCCCAGCAGATATTCCAGACCCAACAAACACAGCGCAAGAACCACTCCCAACACCATGATCTATTCATAATGAGAAAACTACCACTCTATAAGAAAAAGGTGTTAAGGATGGAAATGATAAAACTAAAAACAAAAGAAAATGATGACGCACCTAACCAACCTAAAAAGTCATTCCAATCTGAGCTTTTCAGTTGGCTACGTTTTTTTCTGGTATTAGCAGTCGGTTACTTTCTTATGATAAATAGCATTGGTCTTACAAGGGTAGTTGGTCATTCGATGGATCCTACCATGCAGGATGGAAGTATCGTCCTGTTGAATAAAATTCCGACTCATTTTGCAAAGCCAGCTTTTGGTGATGTAGTGGTTATTCATGAGGAAGCGAAGGGGTACGAAATCATAAAAAGAATTATTGGTTTGCCTGGTGATACGGTGAAAATTGAAAAAGGAGTCGTCTATGTGAATGATAGCCCTCTGCCAGAACTATATACGCAAGGCGTATCGGAGGATATAGCTCCACTTACAATTTCTCAGGATCACATGTTTGTGTTAGGAGATAATCGAACATTGGGTGAAAGTATGGATAGCCGTGATCCTAGCATTGGTCAAATACCTATTACAGATATTAAGGGTTATGTTTCCTTATCGCTGTTTCCCTTTTATCGAGTAGCTAAGCCTATAGAATTGTAAAAGAATATAACACACTGTTTTGAAGTATCGATAACGAATACTTGTAGAATCCAGCCTTTGGCATAAGGCTGGATTTTTCTTTTCTTAAACATAATAGTAGCTTGGGCTAGCTATACTAAGAAAGCTAGTCCATTCCCAATTTTTTATAAATAGATTGATAGAAGTAGAAGGAAATCAAGCTTTATTTAATCAGTTTTAGAAAAGATGGCATGGGCTAGACATAGTTTATTCACAAATAAACACTAGCTACAAATTCGACAAAAATTCGCCCTGCATTGTTCACAACATAACGATAGTTTTTAACATAAATGTTGAGTATGTGTGATAAAATTCACACTGTAAGAGAATGATTTATGGTATGAGGGGGGAGTACGATTGGATCTGGATAGTACTATGTTAGCTCGAATACTAACATCCGTGACACTGGGGTTTCATATTATTTTTGCTTCAATGGGTGTAGGTATTCCTTTGGTTATCTCTATTGCCGAGTTTATTGGAATTCGTAAAAAAGACAAAGCTTATCTATTAATGGCACGCCGTTGGACACGAGGATTTACTGTGACAGTAGCAGTTGGGGTAGTGACAGGAACCTGTATCGGGTTACAATTAAGTCTTTTGTGGCCATCATTTATGAAATTGGCCGGAGAAGTAATAGCATTACCGCTGTTTTTAGAAACGTTTATGTTCTTCTTTGAAGCAATTTTCTTAGGCATTTATATTTATACATGGGACCGATTTAAGAATCCGTATCTTCACTGGCTTATCTCTATTCCAGTGATAATTGGTTCCACTGGTTCTGCTTTCTTCATTATGACAGTGAATGCTTTTATGAATACGCCGCAGGGCTTCACCCTAGTGGATGGAGTACTGCGTGATATTCAACCGATGGTAGCGATGTTTAATCCAGCTACACCTTCTAAGGTGGGGCATATGGTCTTTGCTGCTTATGCCACTAGTGCCTATGTGATGGCTGCAATCGCTGCCCTAAGCATACTGAAGGGGAAGACGCATTCCTATCACAAAAAAGCACTTAACCTGTCACTGACACTTGCGTTTATCTTTTCCATGGGGACTGCTGTGTGGGGAGATATCGCTGGTAAATTCCTAGCCGAGTATCAACCTGCGAAGCTAGCGGCAGCAGAATGGCATTTTGAAACCACTGACAAGGCAGAATTTGTGTTTGGTGGTGTTTTGGATAAAGAAAAGCAAGAGGTTAAGTATGCAATTAAGGTACCCTATGCCTTGAGTATTTTAGCGACTAATTCCCCAAATGGCGTAGTGGTGGGGTTAAATGACATTCCCCGCGATGAATGGCCTCCACTGTTTATTCATTATCTGTTTGATAGTATGGCAGCCATTGGCGGATATATGGCATTAGTTCCAGTGCTTTACTTCTTGATTGTAAAAGTACGGAAGCGAGTACCACCTAAATGGATTTTGTGGGCTTCTGCTCTTGGAGCTCCACTCGGATTTTTAGCGATTGAATTTGGCTGGATGTTTGCGGAGATTGGTAGACAACCTTGGATATTAAATGGTTATTTACGAACGATGCATGCAGCGACGACGGCAAATAATGTCGGTGAAATGCTCATTCTTTTCTGCTTGCTGTACGCCTTTCTGGGAACGGTGTGCGCCCTTGTCCTGAAGCGAATGTTCAAAGATAAACCAGTCGAATTGGAACTGGAAAAATAGGACGGGGAGGTAGGAATACATGACGCTTGCACTTCTTGGGATTACCATACTTTGGATTTTCCTGTATGGCTATCTGATCATTGCTTCCATTGACTTTGGAGCGGGATTTTTTGCTTACTATTCTAGACGCCGCAAGAAGGACCACATCGTGAACGGAATTATTCAGCGCTATTTGTCTCCTGTCTGGGAAGTTACAAATGTGTTTTTAATCTTCTTTATTGTGGGGATTGTCGGCTTTTTCCCAGACACAGCTTATTATTACGGCACAGCGTTATTAATCCCCGGTAGTTTAGCTTTAGTGTTGTTGTCATTACGTGGTTCTTTCTATGCATTTGCGCATTACGGGGCTAGAGACAGTACATTTTATTATGGAATTTATGGGATTACGGGCTTGTTGCTTCCTGCTGCTTTATCTACCGTTCTTGTAGCATCAGAGGGTGGATTTATTGTGGAAGAAGGCAATAAGATCCATCTGTTAATGGGTAAAATGCTGGCAACACCTTACACATATGCTGTTATATTACTTGCTTTAGTCAGCGTATTATTTATTAGTGCAACCTTTTTGACCTTTTATGCTAACAAAGCAGGTGACAAGGGCGCGACCAAGATGTTGCACTCTTATGCAATGATCTGGTCTCTTCCAACTATTATTGCTAGCTTGCTTGTGTTTTGGACCATTCAGATTCATAACCCAGAGCATTATGCCAAAATGCTGGAAAACGGCTGGTTTTTCGTCGTATCTTTTATTTGGTTTATGATAGCCACCTTTTTATTGTATAAACGACGAGCGTATGGTTGGGCGTTTATTGCGGTCATGCTACAGTTTTTCTTTGCTTTCTTCGGATATGGTAAAGCGCATTTGCCTTACTTGTTGTATCCCTACATCACAATCACTGATAGTATTAACAGTCCAGAGATGGGGAAAGCACTGGTCATTGGATTCATAGCAGGGCTGTGTTTATTAGTTCCTTCGCTTATTTTGTTGATGAGGCTCTTCTTATTTGACGCTAAATACGTCAAAGGGGACAAGAAAAACTAGTAATTTGTTAACAATTTTTGACAAGAGAAGTACTCCAGCAGTTTGGGGCTGCTTCTCTTTTTTTTCTATAGGGGACATATGATATATTTGAATTATCGTAAAATGAGGAGGATATTATTGATGAGTAATATCGTGAGGGAAATTACACCTGAAGAGGTGTTGACGAAAGTAAAGGAGAAGGCTGCTATTCAAATTATTGATGTGAGAGAACCAGAAGAGTGGGTAGCAGGTCATATTGCAGAAGCGATCTTAATTCCCTTAAATGATGTACCAGCTTCTCTGGACCGATTTGATACTTCCAAAGAAATCATCATGGTATGCCGAAGTGGAGCAAGAAGCTACCATGCTTGTGAATTTTTAAAGCATAATGGAATTGAAGCAGTCAATATGGAAGGCGGCATGCTGGCTTGGCCAGGAGAGATTGCTCGCTAAAGTAAAGTGGGGGAGTAACATGCCGAAACAACAGATGAAATGGTTGGGCTGGCTTGGAGCAATGTTTCTGTTACTCGTCGTAGCAGGTTGTGGTGGCAGCGATAAGAAGGAAGGCACTATCGAATTGCAAGCCACCCAAGATGGTTATCAGGCGAAGCTGGAAATAAAGCCGGGAATAGCTGGAGTTAATACGTACACAGTCACGATTACCAATGACAAAGCGCAAGCGGAATCAGGGCAAGGAGCTGTCTTGCATTTTGAGATGCCTAGCATGGATACTCATGGTAAAAGTGAAAAGGAGTTAAAGAAGCAAAAGGAAACACATTGGCAAGAATCCGGCCCTCATATTATGATGCCTGGCGAATGGCAGAGCACGCTGGAATGGAAAGATGATCAAGGCAAAGTGCACACGTTTCTATACAACTACGAGATAAAAGAGTAGGGGGATAAAAATGGAGGATGTAACAGCAGGGAGCCTCTATCGAAAGTGGTTGCCCATCTTTGGAGTTATTATTATTCTGATCGCTGTAGGCAGTGTTTTGTACAAGAGCTATTTTTCTACGGCTGATATGCCAATTATTAAGAAAGTTCAAGATTTTACGTTGGAGCGTATGGACGGGCAGAATGTCAAACTTTCTGATTCCAATGGTAAAGTCCGCCTCATCTCATTCATTTTTTTACGTTGTCCCGACGTATGTCCGCTTACCACGCAACATATGGTGGATTTACAGAATAAATTAAAAGAAGATGGGATGTATGGAAAAGACATAGAGTTTATTTCGGTCACATTTGATTATGAGAACGATACTCCAGAAGCATTACAGAAATATGCGAAAGCAGTTCAAGCTGATCCAAGCGGCTGGCAATTCCTACGTGGACCAGATGACATTATGAAGCCTATATTGAACGATTTCTGGATCGGGGCAGAGAAGCAAAAAGACGGCTTATATGTACATACCATGAAGACATTCCTGTTAGACAAAAATCAAAATATTCGTCAGATATATGGTATGGCGGATGATATGGACAAAGAAAAGATTTTGCGAGAAATGAAAAAACTAGTCAAAGAGTAAGAGATTCAATAGATGTTGAAGTAGTTCACTATTTCAATTCCTTTAAAATAGCTAGAAAAGAATGTGAAAGCTGCCAAGAGTATATGGCAGCTTTTTTCTTACCCAAAAAGCGCTTCCTTCAAACTTACCTACATAAAACCTTAACAATCCTTAACACTCCTTTTACGTTACGTTCATCCTAGCTTTAAGCTAGGGAGGTAGGATGAGAGTGTAAAAGAAATCAAATGATTGAAGGCGACGAGGGGGATTTCCTTTGAAAAAGATTTCATCCATTCTTATGGCAGGTATGCTATCTGTAGGTTTACTTTTAACTGGCTGCGGAGCGGGAGGCACTTCTAATGCGACAGCACCGGCTACACCAGCACCAGCCAAAACAGAAACGAAAACAGATACAAATACAGCCAGCAGCGGTTCTATCACAGCTGTAGGGTCCACAGCAATGCAGCCGTTAGTAGAGCAAGCAGCTAAGAAATTTATGGAGAAAAATCAGCAAGTGCAAATTCAAGTGCAAGGTGGAGGTAGTGGTACGGGTTTGAGCCAGGTGGCCAATGGTGCATCTACTATCGGAAACTCTGATATTTTTGCGGAAGAAAAGAAAGGAATTCCTGCTGACCAATTGGTAGATCACAAAATTGCTGTAGTAGGTATGGCAGCTGTGGCTCATTCTAAGGCGGGTGTAGATAATCTAACAAAGCAACAATTAATTGATATCTTTACAGGCAAAGTAACGAACTGGAAAGAAGTCGGTGGAGCAGATCAAAAGGTTACATTGGTCAACCGTCCGAAAAACTCTGGTACTCGTGCTACTTTCGTACAATATGCTTTGGATGGTGCAGAGGAAGCTGAAGGTATCACAGAGGATTCTTCCGGTACAGTTCGCAAAATTATTGCTGAAACACCTGGGGCAATCGGATACCTTGGTACTTCATATCTAAATGACACTGTTAAAGCAGTAAAACTAGATGGTGTAGAAGCTACAACAGAAAACATCGTAACGAATAAATATAAAGTGTGGGCTTATCAGCACATGTATACAAAAGGTGAGCCAACTGGTGCGCAAAAAGAGTTCTTGGAATTTATGGCAAGTGACGAAGTACAAACAGGAATCGTACAAGAATTGAAATACATCCCAGCCTCTGCCATGAAGGTGGAAAGAACAGCTAAGGGTGAGATTACACAAAAATAGAGAAACGTGTAGCTCAGAAAAAGGGTAACTAATTAAAGGGGGAGCGTTTAGTGAGCGCTGAGCAAAGAACAACACTGTTACAGCAGGGAACAACAGTAAGAGCGGGGCAAATGAGAAACTCCGCTTCTGCCAAAAAACTTTCCGACCGGTTCCACATCAATAAAAAACATGAATGGGAAGAAAAAGCAGGGAAGCTGATTACAGCTGTCTGTGCGGGATTGTTAGGCCTTCTAACGCTCTCCATCCTCTATTTTATTGCTTCGCGTGGCCTCGCTACCTTTATGGTGGACGGGGTTAGCGTGTCGCAATTTTTTACCGGTACAAAATGGGACCCGGAAGCAGAGCCAGGTCAATTTGGAGCAGTAGCCTTTATACTAGGTTCCTTTGGAGTTACATTGATTGCAACAATGATTGCAGCCCCTTTAGGTATTGGAGCAGCTGTGTATATGACGGAGATTGCTCCCAAGTTTGGTCAAAAGGTATTGAAGCCAGTTATGGAGTTGTTAGTTGGAATTCCATCGGTTGTATACGGATATGTAGGTCTTACCTTGCTTGTTCCGTTTCTTCGCAGTCAATTTGATATTTTAGGATTTAGCTTACTTGCAGGGGGAATTGTTCTAGCAATTATGATCCTGCCCACTGTGACCAGTGTTGCGGCTGATGCAATCGCCACTGTGCCACAGGAATTACGCAATGCCTCGCTAGCGCTAGGTGCTACTCGTTGGCAAACGATTCGCCATGTTGTGCTATATACAGCACGTTCTGGTTGTCTGACAGGTGTTGTTCTTGGTATGGCTCGGGCCTTCGGTGAGGCGTTAGCTGTCCAAATGGTTATCGGAAATACGATGAAGCTACCTGGAGGTTTATTCGATCCGTCGATTACTCTGACAAGTGGTATCACATTAAATATGGGAAATACGATCCCAGGTACTCCTTACCATAATGCGCTTTGGTCCATGTGCTTGGTTCTGTTGGCTATGTCCCTATTGTTTATCTTGGTGGTTCGCTTAATCGGTAGAAAGAAGGGGGCAAAATAATGACTAACAAGCAAAAGGATAAAATTGCCACCCTCCTACTAACTGGAATTGCTATTCTCTTAATTGCTATGTTGATTGGTCTTTTAGGTTTTGTGATCAGCAAAGGGGCAGCAAAATTAAATTGGAATTTTATCACATCCCCGCCTGACATGTTAAACGCAGGTGGAGGAATTGGTCCACAGCTATTTAACTCCCTATATTTATTGGTTTTAACTATGTGCTTCGCTGTTCCTATTGGGCTTGGCGCAGGAATTTACTTGGCTGAATACGCACCTGATCGAAAGTGGGTGCAAATGATTCGTATGTCTATTGAGGTACTTTCTTCCCTGCCGTCCATTGTTGTAGGTATGTTTGGACTGTTGCTTTTTGTTAGTATGACAGGCTGGGGATATTCATTGATCTCTGGTGCGATGGCTCTGACTGTATTTAATCTACCATTAATCGTCCGTATTACAGAGGATGCCTTGCGTTCTGTCCCACAAGACCAGAAGGAAGCCAGCTATGCATTAGGTGTAACGAAATGGAAAACAATTGTTTCGGTCCTATTACCTGCTGCGTTGCCTGGCTTGATTACAGGATTTGTACTTGCTTCTGGGCGCGTATTTGGAGAAGCGGCGGCGTTACTGTTTACAGCGGGTATGACCTCCCCTGATATCCAATTCAATAATTTTGACCCAAGTAGCCCTTCTTCTCCATGGAACGTATTCCGTCCAGCAGAGTCTTTGGCTGTGCACATCTGGAAAATTAATGCGGAAGGTCTCGTTGCAGATGCACGGGAAATTGCGGATGGAGCGGCAGCTATTCTAGTGATCGCAGTTCTACTGTTTAATGGTGGGGCACGTTGGTTTGGCCGTTGGTTGCATAAACGTTTAACCAAAATTGCCGCGTAAGGAAGAGGGGAATCAATCATGCCAATAACAATTGCCCAGAAAACAGCTATTATTGAAGCGGAGAGCTTGTCCGTGTTTTATGGTGATAAACATGCTGTAAAAAATATTAACATCCAAATGGAGCGCAATACAGTAACGGCGCTGATCGGTCCGTCGGGTTGTGGGAAATCTAGCTTTTTACGCACGATTAACCGAATGAACGAAGAGATTAGAGGTTGTCGTGTGACAGGAAGACTTTTGCTAGATGGAGCGGATATTTATGGTTCTTCGGTAAATAAGGAGGGACTTCGTCAATCGGTGGGAATGCTGTTCCAACGTGCGAATCCCTTCCAAAAATCCATCTATGAAAATATTGCATTTGCACCACGATTTCACGGGACGTCAAATAAGGCCGAATTGAACTATATAGTGGAAGAAAGCTTACGAAAGGCTGCACTATGGGATGAAGTGAAGGATCGGTTGAATGATTCCGCCCTAGCTCTGTCTGGTGGTCAGCAGCAACGTCTATGCTTAGCACGAGCAATCGCAATGAAGCCGGGAGTTCTGCTCTTAGATGAGCCGTGTTCAGCGTTAGACCCAATTTCTACTTCGAAGATTGAAGAGCTTATCATCCAGTTGAAACAGGATTATACGATTGTCATTGTGACTCATAATATGCATCAGGCTGTACGAGTAGCAGATGAGACGGCTTTCTTTCTCATGGGAGAGCTAGTGGAGAAAGCTTCAACTAACAATTTATTCAATGATCCGAAGCGAGCAGAAACAGCCGATTATCTTAGTGGCCGTTTTGGTTAAAATAAAGTAATACAAAAGCAAAAACCAGCATGGCTTTTAGTCCTTGCTGGTTTTTTTATATAACAGGAAAGCATAACGATATATGGTGGTTGTAAGGGTACAAATCCGCTTTTTTTGTGATTAGGCATGACAATGGCCTGTTTTTTACGGATTCTTTCTTTTTTTAGTCTGTTTTATAGACAAAATGAGTATACTAATTTTTTAGTGGAAGGAAAGTGAAAGTGTGAAAGCCTTGGGAGAATACAACTATCCATATGAAAATTATGTTACTATAAAAGCAGAGTGCATAGAACGGCCCACATCGTATTTGTAGGAGGTATTTTTTTGAGTGAGGTTAAAATTTTTGGTTTAGGTGGTCTGGGGGAAATTGGTAAAAATATGTATTGCGTGGAGTACGAGGATGAGATTATCATCATCGACTGTGGCGTAAAGTTTCCTGAGACTGAAATGTTTGGGATAGATTTGGTGATACCAGATGTTTCTTACCTAATTGAAAACCAGCACAAGATCAAGGCTATGGTACTTACTCATGGACATGAAGATCATATTGGTGCTATTCCCTATGTGTTAAAACAAATCCAGGCAACGATCTATGGTGGACGCCTGACACTTGGATTAGTAAAGGCTAAGCTTGAAGAGCACCGTATGCAAAATGATGTAAAGATGGTACCTGTGTTTGAAGATACGATTTTACCATTTGAAAATCTCTCTGTTTCTTTCTTCCGTACTAATCATAGTATTCCTGATTCGTTTGGCGTTGCGATTGAAACTCCAGAAGGAACAGTAGTTCACACAGGGGATTTTAAATTTGACCTGACACCAGTAGGACGTCCTACTGAGTTTGGAAAAATTGCCCGCATCGGAAAAAATGGTGTACTAGCCTTGATGTCTGATAGCACCAACAGCGAACGCCCTGGTTTTACAATGTCAGAGCGTATGGTTGGCGATAGCATTATGGATGTTGTTAGCAAAGCACGAGGTCGTATTATCTTGGCGACCTTTGCTTCCAATGTCCATCGTTTGCAACAGGTTGTGGATGCCGCAGTGGCGGATGACCGGAAGATTGCTGTTATCGGTCGAAGCATGGAAAAAGCCTTCATGATTGGACAGGAACTAGGCTATATCCAGGTGCCCGAGGGATGTCAGATTGATATTAAAAACATTGATAATTACTCTGATAACAAGGTATTAATTATTTGTACGGGTAGTCAGGGAGAACCGATGGCGGCGTTAACGCGTATCGCGTCTGGTTCACACCGTTCTGTTCATATCTATCCCGACGATACAGTGATTATCTCTGCGTCGCCAATTCCGGGAAATACGGTCAATGTAAGTCGCATTATTGATAAGTTATATCGTGCTGGGGCTAATGTGGTACAAAACACTGCATTCGATATTCATGCTTCGGGTCATGGTAGTAGTGAAGAATTGCGTCTTATGCTCAGCTTTTTGAGTCCTACATACTTTATTCCAATCCATGGAGAGTATCGGATGCTGAAACAACACGCTAGATTAGCTGAACAGGTGGGCGTAGAGTCTGAGAACATCTTTATTATTGATAATGGGGATGTCGTTTCTTGTACCCGAGAATCAGGGCGTGTGACGAGCAAAGTGACAGCAGGTATCGTCCTTATTGATGGTAGCGGTATTGGAGATGTTGGTAATATCGTGTTACGCGATCGTAAGCATCTTGCAGAGGATGGTTTAATGGTTGTTGTGGTTAGTATCGATATGAAACAATTCAAGCTTTTAACTGGACCAGATATCGTAAGTCGTGGTTTTGTCTATGTTAGGGGTTCTGAATCTCTCATTCAGGAAGCTACTGGTTTAGTCAAACACAAGTTATTGGAAGCTTTAGACCGCAAAGTGAGAGAGTGGTCTGAATTGAAAGCCCAGATTAATCAGGTATTAAAGCCATTCATCTTTGAAAAAACCGGACGTAACCCGATGATTCTTACCATTGTAATGGAAGTGTAATAAATGCAGATCGGCTGTACTCGATTGATACGAGAACAGGTATAATAGAAGAAATGTATGTATGTAAAGGAGAGTTGAACGATTATGATGTCTTATGAAGCATATATGAGCCAAGTTATTCAACCAATGCGAGATGAGCTAACTAATGCTGGATTTGAAGAACTTCGCACAGCAGATGAAGTAGAAGCGACTTTCTCGGAGTTAAAAGGAACTGCATTGGTAGTGGTTAACTCTGTATGCGGCTGTGCAGCAGGATTGGCTCGTCCCGCAGCTATCTATTCGACTCGCCATGAATCCAAGCCAGACCATTTCTACACGGTTTTTGCTGGTCAAGATAAGGAAGCAACTGCTAAAGCTCGCGAGTATTTTGAAGGATACCCACCATCTTCACCATCTTATGCGCTATTGAAGGATGGTAAGCTGGTAGCAATGGTTGAACGCCATCAAATTGAAGGCAATGAACTTGAATCCATTGCGAAGCTCCTAACTGATGCCTTTGATCAACATTGCAAATAGATAGTAGGAAATGTAACGTCCATTCCAAATAGGAATGGACGTTTTTCATTTATGACGTATCCCTGTTGTAATAGGGTATGAGGGAAGATGTGATACGAATGCCTAGAAGGCGTACAGTGGTGCATAGACAACAGCAAAAATACTTTAGGCGCTAAAGGAACCAGCCCCCAGCTTTCCTTCATATGATGGGATGAAAGCAGAGGTGGATATCGACATGGGGGTATTGTCGCTAATGCTGATTTGTTTAGCGATCAGCTTGGATGGTTTTGGCGTTGGGATGTCATACGGTTTACGTAAAATGAAGATGCCGTTTCTTTCTTTTATGGTAATTGGTCTGTGTTCCTTTACCGTCATCTTTGTTTCTATGACAATAGGACAATGGCTTCAATATTGGGTAACGTCTGAACTAAGCTCTAAAATTGGAGCAACCGTACTTATTCTGATTGGTGGTTTAACTTTTTGGAAGATGATGGTAGAAAAACAGAAGCCATCGGATATTCTACCTGTAAAGGAGAAGCCAACATATCGGGAGTTTCGCTGGACGATAAGAATGTTTGGATTAATGATACACATTTTACGTGATCCAGCCAGAGCGGATACAGATCATTCGGGACATATCGTAGGCACGGAAGCGGTCATGCTAGGTTTGGCATTGTCTCTTGATGCGTTTGGTTCTGGAATTAGTTTAACGTTATTGGGGTTTGCACCTCTATTCACCTCTCTATGGGTGGCCTTAACCAGTATTATCTTACTGTGGGCGGGAATAAAGGTGGGACGTCGTTTTTCGTCGGTCGGATGGTTCCAGAGGCTATCATTTCTTCCGGCGATCCTGTTAATAGGTATTGGTCTTTTTAAATGGTGAGGAGACGAACGGAAAGCTTCGGTATCCATTCTCAAGTGAAGGAACCGAAGCTTTTTCGATCAAATGGACTGTCGACTATCACATGGGATTGCTGCTGTAAAAGAGCTTCGTACGTCCGATGTTTTTCATCTTTAAGCTTTTTTCATACTAATCGGCTTGTCTGCATAGATATGAGAATAAGTTGAAGAAGAGCATTGGAGGAGATTGTATTGAAGCCGAATAAACCGTGGTACCAAGTCCCTCTAGCGGAATTACCCAGTATGACAGGCAGTGATGTTCATAACGGTTTAACACAGGAGGAAACGGCTACTCGTAGACAAAAATATGGTAAAAATCAACTTGCTGAGGCCGAAAAAGTTCCACTCTATGTTGTATTTATGAATCAGTTTAAAGATTTTATGGTGGGAGTTCTAGTGGTTGCCACCATCCTTTCCTTTTTCTTAGGGGAGTACCTAGACGCTATCACTATCATTGCTATCATTTTTTTAAATGGCGTATTAGGTTTTATTCAGGAAGCTAAAGCAGAAAGTTCGTTAAACGCTTTAAAAGATATGGCATCTCCTATGGCTCGTGTGATTCGTAGCGGAAACTTGGACATGATACCTGCTACTTTATTGGTCCCAGGGGATCTTATACTTCTTGAAGCAGGTGACCGTGTTCCTGCTGATATGAGACTGGTTAATGCCAATCGGCTGGAGATAGAGGAGTCTACGCTTACTGGAGAATCGATAGCAGTAATGAAAACAGCTAAGGTTATTGAATCAACAGGAGCGGTTCCACTAGGTGACCAGAAAAACGTAGCCTTTATGGGAACTATGGTAGCTGGCGGAACTGGAAAGGGAATTGTTATTGAAATAGGCATGTCTACCGAGATAGGAAAAATTGCGCACTTGATCAATCAAGCTGATAAGTTAGAAACTCCCTTACAGATTAAATTGGAACAGATGGGGAAAACGCTCGTCTGGATTGCACTGATACTCACGATCTTTGTCATTGTAGCAGGGGTTTGGCATGGACAAGAATTAATGACAATGTTTCTCTCAGGGGTCAGCCTCGCTGTAGCTGCTATACCAGAAGGATTGCCTGCAATTGTAACAGTAGCCCTAGCTCTAGGTGTGCAGAGAATGATCAAGAGAAATGCTATCGTTCGCAAGCTTCCCTCCGTCGAAACTCTTGGTTGTGCGTCAGTTATTTGCTCTGATAAAACTGGGACCCTTACTGAAAATAAAATGACAGTAACTCATCTTTGGCATAGCGGAAAAAGCTTTGATGTAACTGGTAATGGCTATGAGCCAAATGGGGAAATTATATGGCAAGGAAATTCAATCAGGGCAACGATAGATCAAGGACTATCCCAAATTTGTCAAATAGCAGAAAAATGCAATAATGCAAAATTAGTAAATGCTCAGCAAAAGGAACGCTCCAAGTTATTTTTATCTAAGAATATTTCGACATGGAATGTAATTGGAGATCCGACTGAGGGAGCCCTACTTACTTTAGCTTACAAGGGATTGAAGGAGGGTAAAAAACAAGACGAGCCTACCATTCGTATTGATGAATTACCATTTGATTCTGAACGTAAAATGATGTCTGTGGTAGAACAATCACCAGATGGGAAAACCGAATTGCTAACCAAAGGAGCTGTCGAGGCTCTGCTACAGCACTCCTCCCACATATACTGGCAAGGGGAGATTGTACCTCTTACAACTGCTCATCGTATCGCAGTTGCTAAGCAGACAGAAGAGATGGCGAGTGGGGCCCTGCGAGTTCTAGGCTTTGCTTACAGGTCACTCCAAAACTATATAACAGGTGAAACACCATCTGCATTAGAAACAAATCTCATATTTGTGGGGATGGTTGGCATGATAGATCCTCCACGTCAAGAAGTAAAGTCTGCTATCCAGTTGTGTCGCCAAGCAGGAATTAAAACAGTGATGATAACAGGAGATCATAAAATAACCGCAGAAGCGATTGGACGTCAGATTGGTCTGTTTCAAGAAGGGAACAGCCATGTGCTGGAAGGAGCCACAATTGATGAGATGACTGAGGAGGAACTGGTGCGAACTGTTGACAAGGTATATGTTTATGCCCGTGTGTCTCCGGAGCATAAGTTGCGTATTGTCAAGGCATTGCAAAGCTGTGGTCATATTGTAGCAATGACAGGTGATGGTGTAAATGATGCACCTGCCATCAAGGCTTCTGATATTGGGATTGCGATGGGAATTACGGGAACAGATGTTACTAAGGAAGCAGCATCTCTGGTATTGCGAGACGATAATTTTGCTACCATTGTTTCTGCTGTAGAAGAAGGGCGAAACATCTATGATAATATACGAAAATTTATTCGTTACTTACTTGCGTCAAATGTAGGAGAGATTTTAGTCATGTTTTTCGCTATGCTAATGGGACTTCCGTTACCATTACTTCCTATTCAAATCCTATGGGTCAATTTGGTAACCGACGGACTACCTGCTATGGCATTAGGGATCGATCCGTCTGAAGGAGACACTATGCGACATAAACCGCGCAAAAAACATGAAAATATTTTTGGCCGTGGATTGGGCTGGAAGATTATTAGTCGGGGTTTTTTAATTGGATTGATGACCCTAGGAGCGTTTGTCGTTGCGTATCATGAAAATCCGAATGACCTAACCCACGCCCAAACGGTAGCGTTCGCTACTTTAGTTCTTGCACAACTCATTCATGTATTTGATTGTCGTAGTGAGCATTCCGTTTTCCACCGCAACCCATTTAGCAACAAGTACTTGGTCTGGGCAGTGTTATCGTCAATGGCTTTAGTACTAGTCGTTATTTACTGGGATGTAATGCAGCCAGTATTTAAAACAACCTATCTCTCGTTACGGGATTGGGCTTTAATCTTTGTCGCAGCAGGAATTCCTACTTTTGTTGCTGGTATGGGGGGAGCTCTGCGTTCTTCACAGCCCAAAGAGGCTTATAAAATCAACTAGTAGAAACGTACTCTCGCCAGTATGCATACAGTAGCAACAGGAGGGGGTGCTATGGAAATCTTCTTTCTTGTGATGACTCTCGTCTGTTCGCTCATCGCTTACTTATTTGAAGAGCGATTATGGGTAACCTTACTTCGTACTACTGATAAGAAGGAATTTGTCCAATGGTGTAAGCATCTTGAGGAACAAGGCGTCGAGTATCATAGTAAAAAACACTTGATTCATGAAAATCATGCTTGGGTAAAGGTATACAAGGTTAAAGTTCCGAAAGAACAGGAATCGCGCGTGAATATCCAATACCATGAAGAGAAAATGCAAAAAAGGAGCTGACCATCAGGTGGCTCCTTTTCTTCTATTCTCCAAAAGTGGTAAAGAAAAATGATTCGCAAAACAGCTGTTTCGAGTATACTAGTAGGATGAAACAAGCCAACAAATTTTGACACGGACTGACAAGGATGGTGAAATCCAGTTTGAGTATTCGAACAAAGCGTATTCTATTTTTATGTCTATTTCTTATTTTAATTACGGCGGCTTTTTTTGCATATAAAATCTTTGGTTTTTTGTCAGGCATTCAAGACACAACATTATTTCCTCCAACATCGAATCCAACTGCCACAAAACCAGAAGCTCCACCTGTATGGACGGGTACCGAGCGAGTTAACATTCTGTTAATGGGTGTAGACAAACGAGAGATGCGTCCACATGAGTTACCACGTTCTGATAGCATGATGCTAGTAAGTATTGATCCACAGAAAAAAACGTATGATCTTTTCTCCATTATGCGCGACACGCTTGTGCGTATACCTGGACATGGAAAAACGCGTGTAAATGAAGCGTTGGCGTATGGAGGCCCTGAGCTTGCCATGGAAACAGTCAGTGATTTTATAGGACAACCAGTCCATTACTATTTAATAACTGATTTTGAAGGCTTCAAGAGCTTGATAGATGCTGTTGGGGGTGTTGAGATAGATGTAGAAAAGAATATGCGTTATCATGACCCAACAGATAAAGGAAAGTACGATATTAATTTAAAAAAGGGATTACAACACTTAGATGGTGAGAAGGCATTGCAATATGCTCGATTCCGACATGATGCCACTTCTGACTATACTCGTACAGAACGTCAACGTAAGCTACTAAGCGCTCTGGCTACAGAATTAAAGTCTACCACCACTATTTTTCAAATTCCCAAAATTTTGGATAGTGTCCAACCTTATATCCAGACCAATCTTGCCACACTTGATATGATTAAGCTGGGCTCGTTGGGGATGTCCCTTAAACAGTCAGGAGAAGGTGGTCATCAATTACCGCCAATGCATATGTTCCAAGAAGCGAATGTCCCTGGGAAAGGCGCTGTTCTACTTCCATCCGAAAAAGACGTCATCAAATATGTGGACGAGCAGCTAAACGAAAGCAACGTGGTAGAGGATAAGGAAGGTAAACAAGAAGATCCCTCTAACACCCATCAAGACTCCTCTATAAAGCATGCTTCGTAAGAGAGTCATTTATTGTGATAGAGATGGTTCATGACGGGCCATCTCCTATCAATTTTCCATTGACACCAGATTTCTAATTCTTTATTCTTATAGTACCTAATTCCTAGTGATTGTGTAGGAATTGATATATCTTTCAAATTTTCGAAGATTTCGAAAAGTATCACGTAATTTGATTGCCCATTCGGTTAGAGCCGTGGGTGAAGCAGGGGGCGATTCTACTCTCATGATTAAACTGACTAACATTGTAAAGGTGTTTAAAAATCGTTTTGGAACCTTTACAGCCCTAAATGGAGTCGATTTGACAATCCAACAGGGAGATATTTATGGCATCATTGGATACAGTGGAGCTGGAAAATCAACGCTAGTACGTATGATTAACCTACTAGAATCGCCAACAAGCGGTGAAGTTACTGTGGGTGACACACATCTCCATAATTTAACACCAAAAGAATTACGTAAAGCCAGACGCAAGATCGGTATGGTTTTTCAACATTTTAACTTGCTATGGTCGCGTACTATAGCAGATAATGTAGCATTGCCATTAGAGATTGCTGGCGTGCCAAAGTCACAGCATCAAGTAAAGGTAAAAGAATTATTAGAATTGGTAGGGTTGTCTGATAAGGCGGATATGTATCCATCTCAATTATCTGGTGGTCAAAAGCAGCGTGTAGGTATTGCTCGTGCATTGGCCAATCAGCCTGATGTGCTTTTATGTGATGAAGCAACATCAGCCCTGGACCCGAAAACCACCGATTCTATTTTGGAATTGTTACAGGATATTAATCGGAAACTAGGGTTAACCATTATTTTAATAACGCATGAAATGCATGTGATCGAAAAAATTTGTGACAAGGTAGCTGTAATGGAAAGTGGACGAATCATTGAAGCGGGTGATGTCGTAGAAGTGTTCTCCCATCCTAAAACAACTACAACTAAGGAATTCTTGAGTCAAGTATCTGGTAACGATCAGCTATCTCCTGAATTTCTGGATAGTTTAGGACCGGGTGCAGTCCTGCGTCTTACCTTCTTGGGTGGATCAGCTAGTCAATCTATGATTAGTCAGTTAGTCAGCGAGGTTGGGGTGCAGGCAAATATTTTACAGGGGCAGATTAAACGTTTAAAAGATGTTGCCTTTGGTACTCTATACATTCAGATACCAGGTGATATTGATACAGAATCAAAAGCAATTGCCTACTTAAAGAAGAGTGGCGTTATTGTCGATGTCATTCGAGGCGCTGAAGGAGGTAATCGCTGATGAATGACTTTTTGTTAACTTATTTACCAAACGTAATGAAATTCTGGGATCTTATTCAGAAGGCCATTTGGGAAACAGGTTATATGGTCTTGTTTTCATTACTATTTGCTGCACTTATTGGTATTCCGTTGGGCATTCTACTCGTAGTTACAAGTAAAGGTCATCTAAAGCCTATGCCAGCTTTGTATCAATTCCTTAGTTTTATTGTGAACATCTTTCGATCCATTCCTTATATTGTATTGATTATTATCCTTATCCCAGTTACGCGCGCACTAATACAGACTTCAATCGGGCCAAATGCGGCTATTCTAAGTCTTGTTGTCGGATCAGCACCGTTTATTGCTCGTTTGGTGGAAACATCTATTCGTGAAGTAAATCGAGGTGTGATTGAAGCGGCTCAATCCATGGGTGCTAGCAACTGGCAAATCATCTATAAAATCTTAATTCCAGAATCGCTGCCAGGTATTGTCTCAGGAATTACGGTTACTGCTGTTAGCTTGGTAGGATATACAGCGATGGCAGGTGTCGTAGGCGCGGGTGGTTTAGGAGCAATGGCATTTAACTACGGTTTTAATGGATTTAAGCCAGATATCATGCTGGTTACTACTGTCATGTTGATTATTCTTGTACAAATTATTCAGATGATTGGTGACGCGATCTCGCGGAGACTGGATCATCGTTGATAATAATGAAATGAATGAAAATAGGGGGGTAAAAGAATGAAAAAGATTTTTTCTACACTAGCGATTGGGGTATTAGCTTTAAGTTTGGCGGCGTGCGGTGCTGGTAATAAAACGGATACTAACACAGCTACACCACAAGAAGGACAACCAGTAACCCTAAAGGTGGGAGCAACTGCTGTTCCTCATGCGGAGATTTTAAATGAAGTGGTTAAACCGATGCTACAGAAGGAAAACATTAATCTTGATGTTGTGCTATTCCAAGACTTTGTAATGCCAAATACACAACTTGCTGAGAAGGAATTAGATGCTAACTATTTCCAGCACATTCCTTGGTTAGAAAAAACAAATAAAGAAAAGGGTCTAGACCTTACGTATGTAGCGGGTATCCACATTGAGCCAATGGGAATTTACTCTAATAAATCAAAAGCATATAAAGATGTAGCAGCTCTTCCACAGGGCGCAGTAGTAGCGATTACGAATGCCTCTGCTGAACAAGGCCGTATTCTTGGCATTCTCGAAAAAGCGGGTCTGTTGAAATTAAAGGATGGCGTTGATACGAATGGAACAGTAGCTGATATCGTTGAGAAAAAAATAGAATTAAAAGAGTTAGAACCAGCCATGTTGCCACGTTCTATTGACGATCCAGGTATTGATGCAGCTGTGATTAACTCTAACTTTGCGATGGAAGCTGGACTAAAACCAACAGAGAACTCTATTTATATCGAAGAGGGTAAAGATAATCCAAATGTAAATGTGTTGGCAACTCGTCAAGATAACAAAGATAGTGAAGTAATTAAGAAGCTTGCTAAAGCGATGACTTCTCCTGAAGTGAAAGACTTCATTGATAAGAAGTATAATGGGGCAGTAGTATTTGTCGGGCAGCTTAAATAATAATGTCGAAAAAACTGTCGGATAAAACCGGCAGTTTTTTAGCTGAAAAGAGATACAAAATAGAAAAAAGATGACCTTGGGAATAATCCCTGGTCATCTTTTTTCGCTTGAATTTTCCAGCCTACTTATGTTTACAAGGTTCACGATACTTGGCGGGTTACGTTACGGGTCATTTTTCTTTGGCGATTCCATGACCACAGTACAATACCAAATGGAAGCAATGTTAATAGAAGTAAGAGAATGCCATCAACGAATTGCCAAGAGAGAATGGGATATTGCAAGAAATCAGTCGTAATTCGACGAATAATCTCGATTGATTGAAGCAAGAAGAAATTGAAGAAGAAATAGAGCGCGAAACAAAAGCCTAACAAAAAGAAGATGGAGTACCAGCGGATCACTTGTTTTTCTCGCATATCTACCGTGTCCCATAGCTCTTGATCAGCAGGAGTCCACTTGCGGTAAAATTTACGTAAGAACAACTGGGTATTATCAAATAAATTATTACAGCCAAAAAAGGTAGTGAATACATAATAAATATCCGTTCGCATAAAGAACATAAATTGAAAGCCCAGAGCCATTAAGAAATTCAAGTTCATTAATTTGATAAAGGAGAGCATAAAATCAGATAACATGATGGCTCCTACATCATTAGCATACAAGAGCCAGACACCAATACTAAAAAAGAGCGCATCTCCAGACATGCCAGCGAGGTAGGCTGTATAACGCTTATGTGGTTCAACTAGAACGATGTCTGACATGTTTGTCTCTGCCACAGGAAAGAATAAGCGATGGCTAAAACCGATTCGACTCCCCACCCCTAGAGAACGCACAGCCGTTAAGTGAGCTGTCTCGTGTATAAACAAAAAAAGATAGTTAACAACAACTGCTAACAAAAGAGAAGCGCTCAAAGACGGCGAGCTAAAAATATCGGTGAAGACAGGAAAATATTCATGCTGAAAAAAGAGAAGAGTAACAGCAGATAAAAAGCAGGCAATAGAGATAGAGAATGTCAATTTATTAAAAAGTACTTTTCCAACCCGTTCGGATATCCATGGAAAATGATCGATGCGTATCTCTTTTTCATTAACTACTGTTCCATCTACTGTATATACAAATTGATATTCGTTAATCAGATCAAGTGCAAAATCATGAACATCGACAGGTTCACCAAAGCGTCTTTCCATTTCTTCAGCTACTTGGGTAATGGTTTGTCCCTGATCTAACATCTCAATAATTTCAACAGCAAAGGTAGGTAGCATGATATATTCACTTTTATCGGGTCTGCCAATTATGGTTTCTTCTTCATTTACTTGGCGTTTTTGTAGGGGATGCATACGCAACATGCTACTATTAGTTAGTTCCATTGATTAATTCCTCCGTTAGCTAAGCACTTCTTCGGCTGGTTGCTCCAACGAGAAGATAGAAAGTGTTCGATTTCCTTCGCCGCAGGTCGGGCAATCTAATTCTTTTCGTTCTATTTCTGAAAGAATTTTGGTTTCATACGTTAAGAAGTTGATCGACATAAATTTACCTTGCGATTGAACTTGACTGGTGTCTGTAAGAATTTTGCATGCTTCAGAAGCGATAATCCCTGTAATAATGGCTAAGTTTGGAGCGATAGTGGCTGTAGGAAGATGGTATCCTGAATCAACCAAATACTTGACCTCTTCTTCGTAATGATCTGGATTTTGATCATAGTGATGCAGATGGAAGCAATCCAAGCAAGGAGTTTTTTCAGGGTGAATATGATAAAAAGTTCCTTCTGTTAAATTGACTCCTCCTGCAATATAGGGGATTCCTAATTCAACACATGCTGTATTTACCCATCTTTGAATAAAGAAAAAGGGAGTATCAGCAGCTAAAATAACAAGATCACTGCCTGCTATAAGTTCTTTGACATCAGTAGCAGAGGAGATTTTTTTCATAATGGTTTCTACCGACATGCTTGAATTGCGTTTTGTAACGAATTCTTCTGCTACTTCGATTTTTAATCGACCAATATCATCCTCTTTAAAAAGTAATTGGCGATTTAAATTACTAAGCTCCACACGGTCGAAGTCGGCAATACGGACATTTGTAATGCCTAGACCAGCAAAGTTAGACAACAGAGTAGAGCCAAAGGCACCTGATCCAAGAATCGTTACTTTCTTTTGCAATAAAACTTCCTGAATCTTACTAGGAGGATTGTCTATATCTGAATAGATCGAAAAGAAACGAATATTAGCTCGGTATCGATCCTTTTGAGCTGTTGATAGAGTAGTTGTTTCTTCCCATGTCTTATCTTCAAGATATCCTAGAGAGTTAAGAGCAGTAATTGCCTCGGTTAGTTCCTTAAATGTGACTTCGGGATGTTTGCTGACAAGCTCCTGGTGTATTTTCTTAGTAGTGCGTGTTCCATCAAGTAACTGAATTAATGTTTTGATGGACCCAGTTTCATCGGGAATATGATTGAGAAAGCCAGATACTTGTCCAAATTGGAGAGTGTCGGAGCCAATTTCAATAATAGGGTGAATTTCTTTTAAGATAGGTCTTTGTTCCATACAATCCAACTCCTTTTAGGTATAGAAACAAGGATAGGGGTAGCTTAGGCAACTATCCATAACACATCTGGTAAGCACGAGCAGGTGATAAAAAAGCAATTGTCAGAATTATCTAACGAAAATTGTATCTTTTTATCATGCTTATTTCAATATAAATTTACAATTTTCAGTAATCAATCCAAAACTGTATAAATAACGCTTCTTTCCATATAGTGAAGTAGAGAAGAAGATGCATGTAACCCCATGTTTGAACGAGAATATAAACAAAAGGAACAGTTATTCCAATTGTCCATTTATGTTTCATGTTGGTAGAAAGACAGTCAGTGGATGAAAGCTGTTCAAAAAGGTACTTTTTTTACTAAAAGGGAAGGATAAAACTAGAAGTAGAGCCTAATCTTTTGGTTACCTAAATGGAATTCATTTTACAATTTGACAGAGTTATCTAATTGAAAATCTACCTTTTATTTAGTAAATTAGAACTACGATTTTCCATGAAATTCATCTTTAGTTCTATATTACCAAAAATACACTTTATTTTTATTTATTTATCTTGATAATTAATAAAAAATAATTAAATGTAAAAGAAAATTATATTATATTATTCTGATAAAGGGTATAGTAAAGCATATGAGAAAGAAAAAAGGGGGACACAAAAAGATGAAAAAGAATATTTTTGTACTAATGAGTTCCGTTTTAGTTTTAGGCGCAGCTTTAGCAGGTTGCGGAGGTAACACAAATACATCAGCACCGGCAGCTACTGATGGGACGAAACAAGAAGCTTCAAAAGGTGAGAAGAAAGTATTACGATTGAACATGCACACTGAACCACCAACAGCTGACCCAGGTATTGCGGAGGATTCCACTTCTGGTGCAGTGGTACGCGCAATCTATGACGGCTTGACTCGTACCGATAGCGAGGGGAAACCTCAACCATCCGTAGCAGAAAAAATTGACGTTTCACCTGATGGAAAGAAATATACATTCCATTTGAGAGATGCTAAATGGAGTAATGGCGAGCCTCTAACAGCGCATGATTTTGAATTCGCTTGGAAGCGTGCATTAGATCCAGCGACAGCGTCTAACTATTCTTACCAGCTGTATTACATTAAAGGTGGAGAAGCATTTAACACTGGAAAAGGTAAGAAAGAGGATGTAGGTGTTAAAGCGACTGACGATAAGACCCTGGAAGTAGAATTGGCAAACCCAACACCATTCTTCCTGGAGCTTACTAGCTTCTATACGTATTATCCTGTAAATAAGAAGCTGGTTGAATCCAACAAGGATTGGGCAAAAGAAGCTAAGACTATCGTTGGTAATGGACCATTTAAAATGACTAACTGGGAACATAAGAGCAAAATGACTCTTGAAAAAAATGAACACTACTGGGATGCCGATGTAGTTAAAATCGACAAGCTAGAATTCTCTATGGTAGAGGATGAAAATACAGAGCTTTCCATGTATGATAACGGTGAATTGGATTGGGCAGGTGCCCCTCTAAGCAATATCCCGTTGGACTCTATCCCTGCCCTGCAACAAAATAATTCGTTGATTACAAAACCAAAAGCATCCATTTATTGGTATAAAATGAATACAGAGAAGGCACCATTCAATAACGCCAAAATTCGTAAAGCATTCGCCTATGCTGTGAATCGTGATGCGATCGTTAAGAACGTAACACAATCAGGACAAATTCCGGCAATGGGTATGCTACCACCTACTATGGCATTTAAAAAAGAGGGCTACTTTAAAGACAATAATGTTGAAGAAGCTCAAAAATTATTAGCAGAAGGTATGAAAGAAATGGGTTTGGATAAACTTCCTCCAATTACTATTTCGATCAACACTTCTGAAAACCATAAAAAAATTGCCGAAGCAGTTCAAGACCAATGGAAAAAAGGTCTGAATGTTGATGTGAGGATAGAGAATTCCGAGTGGAAAGTATACTTGGATAAACTTCACCAAGGTAACTACCAAATTGGACGTATGGGCTGGAACGCTGACTTTAACGATCCAATTAACTATATTGAGTTGTTCCGTGATAAAAAGGGTGGAAACAACGATACCAACTGGGAAAATGCTGAATACAAAAAACTTGTGAACGAGTCTCAAAAAGAGCTAGATAAAACGAAGCGTGATGCGTTACTACAAAAAGCAGAAGAAATCTTTATGGACGAACTGCCAGTTATCCCAGTTTACTTCTACACCGATTCTTGGGTGCAAAATCCTAAGCTGAAGGGTGTAAGCTTTGATGCTATGGGTAACATTGACTGGAAATGGGCAGATTTAGAACAATAAGGTTGATAGAAAACAGATAGATAAAAAGAGGGGCAAATGATGCTCCTCTTTATTTTTTTGAACATATAAATGTAAATTTTATAACATAAATTAAAATTAATTTTTGTTATAAAAGTGTTTGTTCTCGAAAAAAACAAGGTATATTTATTTCTATATATCTTTTTTTAGGGGGGCATAATACACATGAATAAAAGCATTTTTACAGCTGTAAGCTCCATATTAGTTCTTAGTACAGCATTAGCTGGCTGTGGTGGCGGTACAGCTTCTGAGAATAAAACGGGAGCGGCTAGTGGTACTACTCATGAACAAGTTCTACGTGTGAATCTACATTCAGAACCACCTACTGCGGACCCTGGTCTTGCAGATGACAATGCTTCTTCTGCTATTTTGAGAGCTACTTTTGATGGTTTGATGCGCTCAGATAAGGACGGCAAAGTAACAAATTCTGTAGCGAAAGATTATAAAGTTTCTGAAGATGGCAAAACTTATACATTTACTTTACGTGATTCACTATGGGCTAACGGTGAAAAATTAACAGCAAAAGATTTTGAATATGCATGGAAACGAGTACTTAATCCGAAAACAGCGGCTTCTTATGCTTATCAATTGTATTATTTGAAAAATGCAGAAGCTTATAACAAAGGGCAAGCAAAGGCTGAGGACGTCGGTGTAAAAGCACTTGATGAGCACACGCTCGAAGTAACCCTGAACAATCCAACCCCGTTCTTCTTGGAGCTAACAGCATTCTATACGCTTTATCCTGTAAATGAAAAAGTTGTGGCATCTAGCGATAAGTGGGCAGGGGAAGCAAGCACGCATATTGGGAACGGACCATTTAAAATGGAATCCTGGAAGCACAAAAATGAAATTGTTCTTGTGAAAAACGATAATTATTGGGATAAAGATAATGTGAAATTAGAAAAAATCATCTACCAAATGATTGATGATGAAAATACAGAGCTATCCATGTTTGAAAATGGAGATCTCGATTGGGCAGGTCAGCCTAATGGTATGCTGCCAATTGATGCAATTGCTCCTAACATGGCATCTGGCAAGGCGCACGTTCAGCCTAAGGCAGGTATCTATTGGTACAAATTTAATACGGAAAAGGCACCGTTTAATAATGCTAAAATCCGTAAAGCATTTGCATACGCAATTGATCGCAAAACAATCACAGATAACATTACACAATCTGGCCAAACCCCTGCTACTAATCTGCTGCCACCAACTATGGCTTTAGCAAAAGAAGGATTCTTTAAAGATGGTGATGTGGATACGGCGAAAAAGCTTCTTGCTGAAGGTATGAAGGAAGAAGGCTTAACGAAGCTTCCACCAATTGAAATCTCCTTTAACACAGCAGAAAAACATAAGAAGATTGCTGAAGCGATTCAAGATCAATGGAAAAAGGCTTTTGATATTGACGTGAAGCTTACTAACAAAGAATGGAAAGTATTTATTGATGACCTGCACAGAGGTAACTACCAAGTAGGTCGCAATGGTTGGAATGCCGACTATAATGATCCAATTAGCTTCTTACAGATTTATAAAGATAAAACAGGTGGTAACAACGACACCAAGTGGGAAAATCCAAAATACAAAGAATTGCTAAATAAAGCTGATGCTGAAACAAACCCAGAGGTACGTAAAGGGTATTTGGCAGATGCAGAGAAAATTATAATTGATGAAATGCCGATTATTCCGATCTACTTTGACTCTAACGTATGGTTACAAAATGACAACCTTAAAGGCGTTGTTGTAGATGCCATGGGTAATGTAGATTACAAGTGGACTTCTTTTGAATAAACGTGAAAGACGTTAAAAACCGTATAAATCGTAACAGAAAAAAACAGAGTTCCAGAGGGAATTCTGTTTTTTTCATTTTGATAGGACAAATGACCAAGCGAGTTCGCCATCTATTTCATAGAGTAAAGAGAACGATGATAACAGGGGAGGATGATTATGGACTGGGGAAAGATTTTGAAAATGGCAGCGACAGTTGACAAGAATAAATTAAAAACGGAATCAGGTATTCGTGATGTTATCAAGGATTTAGCCAGTAGATCAGGCAAAGATTTATCAAAAAGGGACTTAGACAATTATACGGAGCAGGTAAAGAAATTCATGCAGAAAAAAGACGTTGGCAGTATGCTGGATCAATTAAAGAAAAAAGGCCTGGATCAAAGTGATATAGACAAAATCAAAAAAGGGATGAAGTAAAGGAGAGGGTTGTCATTTCTAAGAAGACACCATTTAAACGGCGAAATCCAACCCAGAGCAACCAACTAAAGATGCTATCTACACTCCAGCAAAACCAGTATGTACATGTTCAACAGGAAATGGCCAATCTCCGACGAGAAATTCACGAAATAAAAACCATGCTGGGGAGATTACAACCTACCGAGCCAGAACGTAAACGGCTTAGCTTTAGTCTTTTTCCTAGGAGAAGGAAGCCGCCAGAGCCTGTCATTGTGCAAGAAGCACCAAAACCAAGTCTCGGAATTAATTTGGAACAAGTACTACCGTTGCTCCCTCAGCTAAGTTCAATAATGCCGGAAATTAGTAAAATGATGCCTAAATTATCTAAATCTAAGATGAAGGATACTATGCAGTTACTTTCTAATCCTGCCGTAGCTAATGTGGTCCAGCAGTTATTAGGTAACCTTCAAACAAACAACCTACCAGTTCCAGTTAAAAATACGATAAAAAAAGGGTAACGAAAAAGATTTGTATTATTGATTAAAACAAAAGTTAAATATGTAAAAAAGAGTATGATAAAAAGCTGCCCCTTCAAGTGAAAGACCCTTGGGGCAGTTTTTTATGATGGTAAGGGGCTAAAAATGAACCACTAACTTGATTGTTCTGCTATCATAAGTTGTCGACACTTGAAATACAAGCGTGAGGATTTTTAGTACCAAAAGCCTAAAAACTTTTTTCGACAAGTTACGTCTAAAGTAATGAACAGCAAGATAGGGGAGGAGAAATTTTGAAAAAGTTTGTATTAGGCTTGGTTGCCTTGAGCAGTTTTATTTGGATGGCGCCTCAAGCAATAGATGCCGCAGGACAGTCGACACAGGGCAATATTCAATTACGGATAGAGGGCAGGAGCGTTAATGCGGAAGTTCCTCCGCTCATCTCCAATGGACGTACCCTTGTCCCTGTTCGTGTTATTGCAGAAGGTTTGGGAGCAAAAATTGATTGGAATCAGGAGGAGCGAAAAGCCAAGATTACGAAAGATAATCGAGAGGTTGTATTGCAGCTAAGCAACAAGAAAGCCTACATAAATGGTAAAGCGCAAACCTTGGAGGCCGCTCCCCAGCTCGTTAATAATCGGATGTTATTGCCTCTCCGATTTGTGGGAGAAGCACTAGGAGCGACGATAGGATGGGACAATGATAGTCGGACTGTGATTGTCAATCAACCAGTTCAAGCGCAAATTAATGGACAAACCCTATCGGCTAGTGAAAAAGTATACCGCTGGGAGGACAAAATTTTATTACCAGCGAAGACAATTGCAGACAAGCTGGGGGTTTCCCAAGACGAGCTAACAGCCAAAGCCAGCTTGAAGAAAGTAATTGATTCTACGACGACAGTTGTATCGTTACAAGATATAGAAGAAAGTATCGGAACAGATGTCGCTGAGTGGGATGAAAAGCGAAATGAAGTGGTTATCACTCGAATGAACAGATTGTCAGGTATTGAACCACAAGATGACAGCGTGCAGATGGAAACCAGATATAAGGTATCGCCAACTGTGTCCGTCTTACAAAATCCCTATCGGATTGTAATGGATTTCCCGGAAATGGAACTATCCAATAAAATGCGCGATGATGAAAGTAAAGAGATTGTGATTGATCAAGGGAAAAGTAGTGGAACCTCCGATTATTACTCCTCTAATATGGATAGTCCAGAAAGACTGGAAAAAGGTGATGTAGAATCCGATAATGCATCTTTTAGTACAGTTAGCCAACAGACTCAACCGCTTATTCGTTCAATTCGATACAGCCAATATCAAGACAATCCAAAAATGGTCAGAGTCGTGGTGGAATTGAATCGATCAAGTAAATATCAGCTAGTATCGACAAGTGATGGTGTAAAACTACAATTGCAAGCACAGCCACAGAAAACAGGCTACCTTATTGTTGTAGATGCAGGACATGGTGGTCATGATGTGGGAGCCAAGGGAACGGTTGGAAACTATGAAAAGGATTTTAATCTGTCTGTAGCTAATCGTTTAGTGGAGTACCTAAAGCAGCATAAAGAATTTCAAGTGATCGCAACCCGTAGCAACGATACGTATTTGACGTTAAAGGAGCGTACAGATATAGCTAATGAGATAGATGCTGATGTATTTATCTCCGTGCATGCTAACTCCTTTAATCCGGAAACGAGAGGAACCGAAACATACTATTACAATCAGAACAGCTTGGATTTAGCGCGTGTTGTTCATAAGCATCTGCTAGCGGCCACTCAATTTCCTGATCGAAAAGTAAAACAAAACAATTTTTACGTTGTAAAGAATACGAAAATGCCTGCGGTATTGACAGAAACAGGTTTTCTAACGAATCAAATCGAAAATACTCAGTTAATGTCCCCGCAATTTCAAGACAAAGTAGCAAAATCATTAGCAGATGCGATCTTTGAATATTATCAAACCTATTAATTCAAGAAAGGAGGGTGTGAGATGAAACGAATAGCTCTTATCATGTGTACCATTCTGGCCTTACTGGTGGCTGCATGCAGTAATAATTCTGTAACAGTGGAACCAGGGAATGATACCAAGACAGAACAACCTGCTAAGGAAGGACAGCAACTAACGCTTACCCTTTATTATGTAGATAATGATCTAACCAAGCTAATGGAGGAGAAACAACAGATTACAAACCCTGTGTCTGATAAGGACAAGTATGAAAAGGCAATGGAATTGTTGGGGAAACCATCCAAGCCTGAACATAATGCTCTTTGGAAAAATTTTGAATACCACTCCATTACGTTTGAAAATGGTACGTTAACAATTGATGCTAAAGGGACAAACCAATATAATCTGGGTTCTAGTGGCGAAGCTTTTGCCATTGATGCCTTACAACAGACCATGTTTCAATTCCCAGAGGTTATGAAAATCATTATCTTAGTAGATGGTAAGAAGACAGAATCCCTAATGGGGCATGTTAGTATTGATGAACCGTTAACTCGCTCTACACCATAACAAAACAACCCTGGAAAGAATGAAGATAGAATCAAAAAGCGGTGTGTCTATAAATGACGCACCGCTTTTATATGATTTGGCTTACATGTATAAGCTATTTTTCTACGTGCGTTGACGGTCGCTCCCAAAAAACTTGATAGCATAAATTCCAGCAATGCCTACTATCGTGTAAACGATACGGCTTAGGATAGAGTTCATTCCCCCAAACAAGGTGGAAACCAGATCAAGATGGAATAAGCCAATTAGTCCCCAGTTGATTGCACCAATAATAACAAGAAGCAATACTAATTTATCCATGCCTTACTCACTCCTTTCTTTGTAACTAGTTTCATGATTTCCTTTTCAAAATTAGATTATTCATGAATAGCTTTTGCCTGTGCACCTTTAAAAAAAATTTACATAAATCTAATACAGGCTTCATGTGTGTAATGTAATCTGTGAATAGAAGCAAGGAGAGGAGCGAAACTCTTGAGCATGATTAAGGTGCAAGACCTGCATGTCTATTACGGATTAACCCATGCCTTAAAGCATATTGAAATGGAAATTGAACCAAGGTCAATTACCGCTTTAATCGGTCCTTCCGGCTGTGGAAAATCAACCTTTTTACGGACAATTAACCGCATGAATGATATGATCCCGCAAGTTAAAATTACAGGAAGCATTCAGATTGCGGGTAAAAATATATATGACGCCAATTGGGATGTGGAACAATTACGTAAGCAAGTTGGAATGGTGTTTCAAAAGCCTACTCCTTTTCCAAAAAGCATTTATGAAAACATTGTATATGGTCCGAAGTTGCATGGTATTCGAGATAAGAAGGAACTAGAGAAATTGGTTGAGGCAAGCTTGCAAAAAGCGGCTTTGTGGGAAGAGGTAAAAGATAGTTTGTATAAACCAGCACATGGTTTATCTGGGGGGCAACAGCAACGCTTATGTATTGCACGGGCGTTAGCCGTAGAGCCAAAGGTCATCCTGTTAGATGAACCGACATCTGCTCTTGATCCTATTGCTACAGCTAAAATAGAGGAGCTATTGATACAACTAAAGGAAAGCTATACGTTGGTTATGGTAACGCATAACATGCAACAAGCTGCTCGCGTTTCCGATCAAACCGCTTTCTTTTTACAAGGTGAGTGCATTGAAATGAAGCAAACCACTGAGGTGTTTGAGAATCCAACAGATCAACGCCTGAAGGATTATATCTCCGGCCGTTTTGGCTGATTATGAGATACAGTTATACCCCCTTTATTTTGAAGAGCGGCTAAAGCCGTTTCTTTTTTTTACCTCAATTCCAGTGTAACTGTAAAAATCGTGCTATTACTCAGAGAAATCAAAACCTTGGATTCCAATTATCACTATCCATATAGTATACTTGGTGAAGAAAGTTCATACAAAGGTGGGAAGAATATGGAAACCACAGATGTGATTCAAATGATGGTGCTTGCTGACCTATTCAAACTACTCGGTGACAAGACGAGATTAACCATTATGGCTTTGTTACAAGTTCAATCTCTATGTGTACGTGATTTGGTAGAAATTTTACAAGCTTCTCAGCCATCCGTTTCGCAGCATTTGGCTAAACTAAAAGGACAAGGATTGGTAAAAGAAGAGCGGCGTGGGGCTTGGGTATTTTACTCCCTAAACAACGATGCTGCTCCAGTTATGAAGCTTATTCTTGAGCATTTGCCTGATGTTAAGCCACTTGTTGAAAAGCAACAGCGCGTAACCTTAAGCAGTTAAATAGGGAAGACCATCATACTAAAAGGAGTGCTAGCAGAGGCTCCTTTTTTGTATGGCAATAAAGAAATGGCGAAAAAATTCCGGGTAAAATATAGGATTTAAATGATTGTTTAAAAATCATTTTGAGATATACCTGTTAAAATAAGGTGTGGATACGCCCCTTTGATTAAGCACAAATTATATGTGTATCAAGGGAGGTGAGATATCCATGAAAAACAAACAACAAGGTTTGAACAATGCTGCTCGTGCTGCTGCACAGCAAAACACAGCAACTGAGTTTGCAAGTGAAACAAACGCAGCTCAAGTACAAAACCAAAATCAAGCTTCTGCTGCTCGTGCTGCTGCACAGCAAAACACAGCAACTGAGTTTGCAAGTGAAACAAACGTAGCTCAAGTGCAAAACCAAAATCAAGCTTCTGCTGCTCGTGCTGCCCAACAAAATACAGCGACTGAGTTCGCAAGCGAAACAAACGTAGCTCAAGTGCAAAAGAATCGAGCTTCTGCTGCTCGCGCTGCACAACAAAACAACGCTACTAAATAATAGGTTTCGCGAAAGACCTTCACCCTTCAGGGTGAGGGTCTTTTTCTTGTACAGAAGCCTTATATGAAAGGAACACAGGTTTTTTGATCCTATACAAGACAAACTCCAACTTGTCTGCATATTGGGACGAGAAGGCTCATAGATATATAACGCATAGAGCAGGAGGGGAAACTGTTAGCTCTACAGACTTACTAAAGTTCTGTTAGCGCAGGAATATTTGCGGAATGTACAAGATTCAGTCAGCTTGTAGTATATGTTGACTGAAACTGGATAACGATCTGACAAATTTCCTAGGAAATAGACAGTCAAGCCCTTCATTGTCGAAACCAGACAAGGGGAGTTGAGGTAATGAAACGTAGAGCTTTAGGTTTAGTCATGCTATTGGTGCTCTCGTTGCTCGTGACGGGATGCTTCGGGACAAAGACACCAGAGGATGTAGTGAATGAATTAGGAGGGAAAATGGACAAAATTACCGGTTACAAGACCAATGCAGTGTTAACTCTGCAGACCGGTACGACACCACAAGAATATGATGTAGAGGTCTGGTATTCTAAGCAGAACAATTATCGCGTAGCTCTCACTTCTAAACAGCGTAACATTACGCAAATCATTTTACGTAATGATGAAGGTGTTTTTGTTTTAACCCCACATCTCAAAAAAAGCTTCCGTTTCCAAAGTGGATGGCCAGAAAATAATGGACCCCTCTACTTATATGAAACGTTGGTTAACAGCATCGTAAATGATACTGAGCGTAAATTGAAAATGGATGATAAGGAGTATGTTTTTGAAGTAAAAGCTAATTACAGTGGTAATCGTTCTTTTAGTAAGCAAAAGATTTGGATGAGCAATGATTTGAGACCGATGAGAGCAGAGATTATGGATAATAACATGAATAAGCTGGTAGAGATTAATTTCACTGAGTTCAACTTTAATCCTGAATTTCCGAAAGATGCGTTCGATAAAGATAAGAACATGACAAGTGCGCTCCCTTCTGTTCCCACTATGGGTCAAGCTGAAACTGGTGTGAAGAAACCTACGAGCCAATTTGGGGTGATACAACCTACTTATGTACCAGCAGGAATTAAGCTAAACAACATTGAACCGGTGACGCATAATAAAGAGAAGAGCGTATTGTTACAGTATAAAGGAGAGTACAACTATTCTTTGATGGAAAGCCGGCCAACTGCTGCTACAGTCTCCTATGAACAAGGCATGCCTGTTGATCTAGGTTTTACCATTGGTGTTCTATATCAGACTGCTGAAGAAAAACGCATTCTGAAATGGGAGTTGGATGGTGTCGAATTCACACTATCTGGCGATCTTCCTGAAGATGAAATGCTAAAAGTAGCACAATCTACTTATGGAGTAGGCGGTAAATAAGATGTTAAAGCTAATAGAGGCGAAGGAAGTCTTCGTCTCTTTTTCTATGTTGTCGTTCTATGAAAGTACCAAAATATTTATTATCTAGGGATTTTAGGTGTCTATCCTAGCAATATCAAACCGACAAATATATACAAATTTTTCTGACATTTCATGTTGCTTCATTGACAGGCTCCCTAAAAAAACGGTAAGATACGTAACGAGTTATTTATAAGGGGTGATTCAGCTTAGATGAAACATGAATACGGTGAGGTACTCTATCACGAAAAAGCGACCTATTCAGATTTATTCTTACGTAAAAATGCAAAGATGAGAATTATGGAAACAGTACTTTTTGTGATAATAATGATTCTGCTTTCGGGTTTGTTTGGAGATCGGGATAGCACAGTATTTAAAGTATTCGCCATTGCAAGTGCCGTGGCACTGGTGGGATTAGCTCCTTTCTTTTATAAATGGAGCCTTCGTCCTGCTTACACTGTGACGAAATCTCATCTCATTATCAATATTCGTGGACAAGAAACAGCGTATCCACTAACGCAAGTAGAGCCGATTATTGAAGGGAGACATATGTACCGTATTAATGGGAAACGTATGCCCCTCATGATATCTCATAAATTTTTAGCTCATTTAAATGAGAGACTGCATGTTATTAACAGAAAGAATAAGAGGCGATAATTCATGAAGCCATATGCCCGCGATACATGGATAGAAGTTGATTTGGATGCGATTGCGGCTAATGTCTCTGCCCTGCGCCAACATATCCCTGCCCACTCAGAAATTATGGCAGTAGTTAAAGCGGATGGATATGGTCATGGTTCAGAATATACGGCCAGAGAAGCACTTGCGCATGGAGCTACCAGACTAGCGGTAGCTGCTCTAGATGAGGCGCTTGTGTTGCGACGAGCAGGTATTACAGCACCGATCCTTGTTTTAGGTTATACCCCCGTAGATGCTATGCAAACCGCTGTAGAAGAGAATATTCAATTGACTGTTTATCATCTTCAGTGGTTGCACGAGGCTGCCAATCTATTGGTAGGTAGTTCTCATCAACTGGAGGTTCATGTAAAAGTTGATACAGGTATGGGACGCATTGGGGTTAGTGATAAAGCAGAGTTACTGGAGCTTATCCATGCGATAACTACGAATGATTCTATGCGTTGGGTTGGAATATTCACGCACTTTGCTTGTGCGGATGAGGAAGACACTACACATGTAAAAGGCCAGCATGCCTTATTTCAAGAACGTCTGAAAGCTGTTGAGAAAGCGGGCTACAAACTTCCTCTCATTCATTGCAATAATACGGCTGCAGCTATTGTTTTTCCAGAATGGAGTTATGATTTGATTCGATTGGGCATAGGCTTATACGGATTGTATCCTTCTGACTTCATAAAACAACAGCATACTCTTGATCTAAGACCAGCCCTCAGCTTAAAAACCCGGATTTCCCATGTTAAAAATATGCCCCCACATTCTACAGTCAGCTATGGAGCCACCTATACAACCACCGATCACGAACAGATAGCTACTGTACCAATTGGATATGGAGATGGATTTTCACGTTTATTGTCAAATCGAGGTGTCGCTTTGTGTCATGGCAAACGAGTGCCGATTGTAGGAAGAGTGTGTATGGATCAAACCATTCTTCATATTCACTCAGGAGATGCTCAGGTTGGAGATGAAGTAGTTTTGTACGGAAAACAGGGGAATGAAGAAATTACTCTCGATGAGATAGCTGAGTGTCTGGGAACGATCAATTATGAAGTAACATGTATGCTCAATTATCGCATTCCTCGCGTTTATTTACGAAATGGGAAAATTGTCGGTATCTGTCATGGAATTGCCAATAAATTCTTGGAAGAATATCGAAAAATGGCAGGAATTTAGCGGAAAAGATCGAATACCTTTTAAGGTGGGCATCATGCATCGGTGAAAAGCATCAAAAAGGTATATTTTTGCATATGGTTCGACATAATGGTACTGATAAGATAAAGAGAACGGAGAGCGTTCGAGAACAGAGGTTACGGTCATGGCTGGAGGTGGATTTGTCTTGTCTAAAAGCAATACAAAACGTATCATGATCAGTTTGCCGCAACATTTATTGCAAGAGGTAGACGGAGTCGTGCAAAAAGAGAGATCAAACCGAAGTGAATTGATTCGTCAAGCGATGAGTCTCTACCTCAAGGAGCGAAAAAAACGATTTATACGAGAAACAATGCAACGTGGCTATTTGGAAATGGCTAAAATCAATCTCAATATGGCATCGGAGGCTTTTGAAGCAGAAGAGGAAGCCGATCTTACCTTAGACCGCTTAGTTAGCGGGGTGTAGTAAGTGAATGTTAAACGTGGCGATGTATTTTTCGCGGACCTTTCCCCTGTGGTTGGCTCCGAGCAAGGTGGAGTTAGACCGGTATTAGTTATACAAAACGATATTGGAAATCGATTTAGTCCGACGGTTATCGTCGCTGCGATCACTGCTCAGATTCAAAAGGCAAAGCTGCCTACGCATGTGGAAATCGATGCAAAAACATATGGGTTTGATCGTGACTCTGTCATCTTATTGGAACAAATAAGAACCATTGATAAGCAAAGGTTGACTGATAAAATCACTCATCTGGACGATGAGATGATGGAAAGAGTGAATGAATCACTTCAGATCAGCCTCGGATTAATAGATTTTTAATAACGGATGAAAAAAGGACCTTTCGCTGAATACATGCGAAGGGTCCTTTTTTCAGCGGAGTAGAGATGAATGTCGTTTTATGACAACGCAGAGCTTTGTAAAACTACGAGAAACCCTGTGAGCCAATCTAGGTGAACTTGTAAACGAAACCTCAGGGGGCTATCATACTAGATAGATGTAAAAAGATTGAGAACTTCTGTAAACCTTGGGAGGATAGGTACATGGATGTTAAACAGATGGCTGCCACCCTTGCACGAGAACTAGGTGTAGGTGTTCAGCAGGTTGTACAAACAATAACCTTACTGGATGAAGGGAATACCGTTCCATTTATTTCTCGCTATAGGAAAGAAATGACTGGTCAATTAGACGAAACACAAATACGGGATATTGAAGAGCGTGTACGTTATTTACGAAATTTAGTTGCCCGAAAAGAAGAGGTTCTTCGTTTAATTGAAGAACAAGGAAAGCTAACAGAAGAATTATCAATCGCTATTCAAAAGGCCACCAAACTTCAGGAGGTGGAGGATCTTTATCGTCCCTATAAGCAAAAGCGTCGTACACGTGCTACGATTGCCAAAGAAAGGGGATTGGAGCCTCTTGCCACTTACCTACTTTCCTTACCACAGACAGGTGATCTTTCCTCAGAAGCTAGTCGCTATTTAGACAGTGAAAAAGGCGTTGAAACCGTAGAAGATGCCCTGCAAGGTGCAATGGATATTATTGCTGAACAAATCTCCGATGATGCAGAGTATCGTAAATGGATTCGTGAAAAAACATTCATGAAAGCTGTCTTACTTACGGAGCAAAAGGAAAAAGAAGAAGACGGAAAAAATGTTTACGAAATGTATTATAGCTATTCAGAGCCTGTCAAAAAAGTAGTTCCTCATCGCATTCTTGCCATCAATCGTGGTGAAAAAGAAGGAATTTTAAAAGTTTCATTAGAAGCACCTGTGGAAGATATAACTGCATTTCTCCAGAGAAAAATACTTACTCAGAAGACAATTGTTGAGGATTTAATAAAGCAAACAATCGAGGATAGCTACAAGCGTTTAATTGCTCCTTCAATTGAACGTGAAGTAAGAAACGAATTGACAGAGGTAGCTGAAGAGAGAGCAATTCACATCTTTGCTGAGAATCTACGCAATTTGTTGCTCCAGTCTCCGTTTAAAGGAAAAGTGGTACTAGGTGTTGATCCTGCTTTTCGAACAGGCTGTAAGCTTGCTGTTGTGGATGATACGGGTAAAAAACTATACATAAATGTTATTTATCCAACTCCACCAGTAAACAAAGTCAAAGAAGCTAGCGAAACAGTGGAAAAAGTTATTAAAGAATATCAAGTAGATGTAGTGGCAATCGGGAATGGTACAGCTTCAAGGGAGACAGAGCAGTTTATTGCTGACGTACTAAAAGAAGTGAAGCGAGATGTCTCCTATATCATTGTGAATGAAGCAGGAGCCTCTGTGTATTCGGCATCAGCGTTAGCCAAAGAAGAATTTCCTGATTTGGATGTAGCAGAAAGAAGTGCTATCTCTATTGCTCGTCGTTTACAAGATCCGCTGGCTGAATTGGTAAAAATCGATCCAAAATCAGTAGGTGTTGGACAATATCAGCATGATGTATCCCAAACTCGTTTAGCAGAGAGTCTTGAATTCGTTGTGTCGTCGGCAGTTAATCACGTCGGAGTGGATGTGAATACAGCTTCCGCTTCTTTGCTTCAATATGTATCCGGTGTAAACAAGCAAGTAGCATCAAATATTGTGAAGCTACGTGAAGAGAATGGAAAGTTTAAAAACCGATCCCAATTAAAAAAGGTACCGCGATTAGGGGCTAAAACCTATGAGCAATGCATCGGCTTCTTACGTGTTATGGACGGAGAGAATTCTCTTGATCGTACTCCTATTCATCCAGAGTCATACGAGGTTACGTATAAGCTATTAAAACACTTACAAATCCAGCCTGAGGAAATTGGCAGTGAAGCTTGTAAGAAACAGGTAATGAATATGTCATTACCACAAATGGCAGCAGAGCTTGAGATAGGTGAACCGACGCTACAAGATATTGTGGATAGCCTTTTGCGTCCAGGCCGTGATCCGCGCGATGAGCTACCAAAGCCACTTTTGAGTAAAGATGTTTTGAAATTAACGGATCTTAGCAAGGGTATGAAGATGCAGGGTACGATTCGTAATGTGGTCGACTTTGGTGCATTTGTTGATATCGGACTAAAAAATGATGGGCTTATTCATATTTCACAATTGAAAAAGGGCTTCGTAAAACATCCTCTTGATGTTGTAGGCGTTGGAGATATCGTTGATGTCTGGGTGATGGATGTTGATGAGAAACGTCAGCGTGTTGGTATGACCATGATTTCTCCAGCAGAATAGCACAAAACAATATTTTGTAAGCAAATTGATTTTTTTGAAATATTTTGCGTTCTCTACTCGGACAAAAAAGCCGTCCTATTCTTCAGGGCGGCTACTTTGTTTTTCTAAATATAGAAACCAACAGCTGTTTAGCAATCGAATTTGTCTTACATCCTTCCCAAAGAAGGCGCGTTGTAGCTGTTTACGCATCCATTGTGGCATAAAAAATACCTCCTGCGCTTTCTTACTCGCATTGTATGCAGGAAGAAAGGCAGAGGTACTTTGTCTGTGTAGGTAATAACCTAATTCTATGTCTGAGTATGGTGTAGAATTAGTTCTATTCGTCTTCTGCTAAACCTTCTAGTTGTGCTTGTAGAGCACGAATTTCGGTTAATAATGAACGGAGTGGGTATTCTGTTTCATTCAGACAGGAAAAGCTGGACTCTAACTCATTCAAATAGGAGAGACCGTCTACGATCTTTAGTTCCTGTGTAAGGAGTTCCAGTTCACTACATTCGCTTAGCATATTTGGTAATTCTGGTCTAGTGACTACGGTTAATTTGTTATGTTCTTTTTGCAGTCGTTTAAGCAGGGCTAAAAGCTGATACATATGTGATGACGGCATTTGTACAAAAAAAAGCCCACTCTTCTTTTGTAAAAGTAGATAACGCATAGGAGCCTCCATCTTTAAATTGACTTGCGTTCATGCACAAGTGTAGCGTATCCTTCAAGAAGAATTCAAGAGATTTTGTTATAGTAAGTACAGTCGGAAAAGACTTAGGGGGAGACGTGTGTGAACGACAAGGAATTGCAAAAACTAGTTGAAGAGATATCTGTACATGATTTTGCCAAACCGTTTCGTCACAATGCTCGTTTTAACTCCCGTTTGCGCACGACTGGTGGTAGATATTTGTTACGCACTCATGATCTTGAGTTTAATCCCCTTCATCTTCAAGAGCATGGTGAGGAAGAATTGATTGGTATAATTAAGCATGAACTATGCCATTATCACCTTCATCTGGAAGGAAAGGGCTATCGACATCGTGATCAGGATTTCATTCAATTATTACAACAGGTAGGCGGAGCAAGATATTGCTCCAGACTTAACGGACAAAAAATCGTGCTACCATATCGCTATCAATTAATCTGCACGGATTGTGGATTCTTGTATAAAAGAAAGAAAAATATTAATCCAGCTCGCTATGTTTGTGGCAGATGTCGTGGTAAATTACGAATCGAGCCTTTGTCACAGGGGTAGGAGCGCGCCTTTACATGCCATTTTCGACAAGGCTATAATAAAAAGAATGGAGGAATGGCAAGGCAATGACGTATGAATTTGAGTTTACTAGTCAGCAAGCAACTCAAGAATTTGCAGAAAAACTAGCTCAGTTGTTGATGTCAGGAGATTTCTTGGCGTTGGAAGGGAATTTGGGAGCTGGTAAAACTACGTTTACACAAGGACTAGCACGGGGGCTCGGGGTGAAACGTGTGGTGAATAGCCCAACCTTTACAATTATAAAAGAGTATGCTGGACGTTTGCCACTTTATCATATGGATGTATACCGGGTCGCCGATCAGGTGGATGATTTAGGTCTTGATGAGTATTTTTATGGAGATGGTGTTTGTGTGGTAGAATGGGCCTCTTTGATTCCTGATCATGTACCAGAGGATCGAATGACGATTCATTTGCTTCAACAAGGAGAGAATGTTCGCCTATGCCGACTTGAGGTAATAGGAAAACGAAGTGAACAGGTAGGTAAGGAGATTGATCAACATGTGCGTGCTGGCAATTGATACTTCCAATCTCGTGCTTAGCGTCGCTGTGGTCGATGATTCACGAGTACTAGGGGAGTGGACGAGTAATCTAAATAAAAATCATTCCGTCACCCTAATGGACGGGATTTCCATGTTACTAGATGAGCTGAATATTGACCCGGTAGCATTGACAGGAATTGCTGTAGCTAAGGG
This sequence comes from Brevibacillus sp. JB24b, assembly GCF_051713385.1. Taxonomy (NCBI): domain Bacteria; kingdom Bacillati; phylum Bacillota; class Bacilli; order Caryophanales; family Paenibacillaceae; genus Brevibacillus; species Brevibacillus sp. JB24b. The sequence continues at coordinate 423,911 of NZ_JBNVQV010000001.1, forward strand.
GCCTGGTTCCTACACAGGTGTTCGAATTGGGGTAGCCACAGCGAAAAGCATGGCCTGGTCTCTCGGGATTCCTGTTATTGGTATTTCTAGTTTAGAAGCAGTTGGAATGAATGCTCTGACTTTTACAGGTGGAATTGTCCCGCTATTTGATGCAAGGCGAGGTCAGGTATATACAGGCCTGTATCGAAGCAAAGACTGTCAGACGCTAGACGTTTTGCTTCATGAGCGAATTATATTGCTTACAGATTGGTTGGACATGCTTCAACAAGAAACAGATGGTGAGCCATTGTTATTTTTAGGAGAAGATTTGGACAAACATCGTGAAGTCATTATAAATGTGCTAGGGAAAAAGGCGATGTTTGCAACTCCTGCCCTGAATCATCCAAGAGCAGCACACTTAGCATGGAGGGGGCTTCAACAGTTGCAGGAAGGAAATGGCATTCATGCACATGACTTAGTACCTGAGTATCTACAATTGGCGGAAGCGGAAGCCAAATGGATAGCGAAACAGGAAAAGTAGGGATATTACATGAGTGAGACACTATTAAAACAGATCGAATTTCGTTACATGACATTAGACGATGTAGAAAGAATTGCTGAGCTAGAGCGTATCTGTTTTCCAACTCCCTGGCCGTTAGAAGCTTTTATTAATGAACTAACCATTAATCCGAATGCAAAGTATATAGTAGCTACACTAGAGGGACAAGTTATAGGATATTGTGGCATGTGGCTGATTATTGATGAGGCTCATATCACAAATATTTGTATTCATCCTGATGTGCGTGGTCAGAGGGTAGGATTACGGCTCATGAAACAGGTGATGGCACTGGCAATGGTTTTGGGCGGCGAAAAAATGACCTTGGAAGTGCGCCCGTCTAATGAAATAGCTCGGAACTTATACACAAAATTAGGCTTTGAAGAACATGGAAGACGGAAACGATATTATTCCGATAATAACGAAGATGCCATTATTATGTGGGTGAATTTACGTGAAGAGTAATCAACAATCTCGCTATATGAAGCGGGTACAACAACGCTATGAACAACAAATAAAATCGAATGGACCAGTCTATATTTTAGGGATTGAGACGAGTTGCGATGAAACATCGGCATCCGTTATTGAGAACGGTACTACAATTTTATCCAACGTGATTGCTTCTCAAGCTGATATCCACAAACGCTTTGGGGGTGTAGTACCTGAGGTTGCTTCTCGAAGACACGTGGAAAATATTACGGTAACTATAGAGGAAGCACTTGAACTTGCTAATAAAAACTGGGACGATATCTCTGCTATCGCAGTGACGTATGGTCCAGGATTAGTTGGGGCGCTTCTAGTCGGCGTAGCAGCTGCCAAAGCCATTTCCTTTGCAAAAGGAATCCCGCTTATAGGGGTTCATCATATTGCGGGACATATTTATGCGAATCGGTTGGTGGAGGAAATGCAGTTCCCACTGATCAGTCTAGTTGTTTCAGGTGGACATACGGAGTTAATCTATATGAAAGAACATGGACATTTTGAGATTTTAGGTGAAACCCGTGATGATGCGGCTGGAGAAGCTTATGATAAGGTAGCTCGTTCATTAGAATTGCCTTATCCAGGAGGACCGCATATTGATCGACTTGCTCATGAAGGTGAACCAAGTATTAGCCTACCAAGAGCTTGGCTAGAGAAGGATTCATATGATTTTAGCTTCAGTGGCTTGAAATCAGCTGTATTAAACACACTTCATAATGCAAAACAACGTGGAGAAGAAATTCCAGCTGTCAATCTAGCAGCAAGCTTCCAAACTTCAGTAGTTGAGGTTTTAGTAGAAAAGACTATTCGAGCCGCAAAAGAGTATCAAGCCAAACAAATATTATTAGCTGGTGGTGTAGCAGCAAATAAAGGCTTACGATCGGCATTAAGCGAGCGATGTGCGAAGGAAGGGCTGTCTCTAACTATTCCGCCACTTATTCTTTGCACAGATAATGCTGCTATGATAGCGGCAGCCGGATTTGTCTCGTACCAACATGGAAAATTTGCTGATCTTGATTTAAATGGTGTTCCTGGATTAGAGTTAACCAACCCTTTTTAGTGTATAGCTAAAAAGGTTTTTTTTTGTCTAACTATCCCATAAAAGGAATTTGTCTAGTGGAGATGGGAAAGCTACTAGGGATTGGTGATAATCAAATTAACTTATAAACAATATCCACAATTATTTTTTAACAAATGTAATAAACCTGTTAGTATCTTTGTGGATAATGTGGATAACAATGAGCTTCAATCAATAAATCTTTTGTTTATGGTTTTTTTTCTGTTGAAAAGGCTGTTTTAACTGTGGATAAGTCTGTTGAAAAAATGCATATAACATTATTCTACATAATAAATCAGCTTATTGTTATTAACAGGAGGAATACCTTTATGAAAAAACAGTTGCTTCAGTGGATACTTATTTTTGTTGTATTAATTGAGATAAGCTTACCAAAAGAGGCATTTGCCGTTTCTTCGCATTCAACACCCCCATTCCTAACAACAATATCCACCTCTATAAAAAATCGACAAGTAATTATTCTCGCTGTGGATATGCTTTCTTTTGGAGATCTTCAAGAGCTGAGGTATCGTCAACCTCTTGCTGGTCATATGCATAAGGCGGGCTATGCAGCATTAACGATGCGAACTGCGGGACCAAGGACAGCAGCCAATGGATATCTACTGATGGGAAGTGGAGGGCAGGCTCAATACACAGAAGCTAGTGAAACGTTGTACCAGTATAATGAATCTACAGGAAATGGTGAAACAGCAGAACAGCGGATGAGTCATCTCACTAGTCCACTTACGATTAACAAGAAAAGTGCTCTCTTATACCCTGGTATTTTCCGTTTGCAAAGAGAAAATGAAAACAAGCCGTATACAGCCAGAATTGGACTAATGGGAGATGGAATTGAACGTGCTGACCGTACGGTAGCTTTTTATGGAAATGCAGATCTCGGTGAAAAGAAACAACGGCATGCCGCGTTACTGGGGGTTACTTCCACTGGAGAGATCAGGAGGGGGATTGTCTCCTCCGATATGCTACTTGAAAAGGACTTCCGTTATCCCTACGGGGTGCGTACAAAGAAAGATTTTGTTTTACAACGGATTGCAGGTGATCGAACTTCAAGTCTAATCATTTGGCAATATGGGGATTTGGCGAGGTTATATAGGCAAATGCCTGAGATGTCACCCATGCATTTTAAACAGATCCATCGTCAAATTATTGCTGATTTAGCAAAGGTGACAGGTCAGATTATTGCTAAACTACAACCAGGACAAATGTTTCTACTACTGTCCGCTGATGCTAATCCTATTGCTATTAAAGAAAAAAGTATATTGACCCCATTTCTCATGTGGACATATTCAGGAGAAAAAACAGGTGAGTTAACATCCATAACCACACGTCAGCCAGGACTAGTGAGTGGGTTGGATCTTTTACCCACCGTATACCATTGGATTCGTTTACCTCTACCCGAACATGTAATTGGACATGTCATTCATACCACAATGAATCCAATCCCATTCGTTTCCTCGACAGAAGCGAGTCATGTGAAAGACAATCAATCGGATTGGAGGATTTCATCTTTTTTTCAAAAGATAGAACGCATTCATCGCATATATGCGAACAGACCGAGTATTATTTATAGTTTCGTGATACTTCAGTTGGCTAGTTTGTTGATGGGACTTTTATTATGGTATAGATATCAGTGTCAACATAGAACTGTTTCATTGCCCATGCGTAAATTTGTAAGGTTTCTGCTTACCACATTGCTATTATTTCCGTTTCTGCTTTTACTTGAGCCTCTAGTGGATATCTCTTTACCGGTCTTTGCTACGCTTTCACTGTTAGTGATAGTAGCTGGGGTAATGGCCTACTGGTTGTGTCAGCTTTCATTATCAACTAGTTTTTTTCTGATAGGGGCAATTACAACTATTGGATTATTAACTGATGGATTTACGGGAGCTCACTTGATGAGGCGCTCTTTCCTCGGGTATGACCCGGTCATTGGAGCGAGATTTTATGGAATGGGCAACGAATATGAGGGTGTATTGATTGGAGCTAGCCTGCTTTTTTTTGCTACGTATTATCAGTGGGAACAAGAACGGGAAAGGAAGCAAATAAAAGGAGAACAGACCAACCTGTCTCTAATAGGATTGGTTTTGATTGTAGTAAGCATGAGTATTATTCTATGGTATTTGGCCTCTCCTCAATATGGCACGAATGCAGGGGGATTTTTGGCAGCTGGACTTGCGTATGTGGTTACATTACTTCGTTTTTATCAAATCCGTCTACACAAAATAAGCCTCCTCTTGGTAGGAGGAAGCTTGGTAGTTGGTATTGCGAGTTTAATAATCATTAATCTACTTTCTGTGCAACCAATGACTCATGTAGGCAAAGTTGCTCATAACATTGTAACAGGCAATTGGATAGAAGTGGGTCAGATTATTCGTCGCAAGCTGGAAATGAACCTTCGCCTAATACGTGTTTCGTTATGGAGCAAAGTGTTTTTTCTATCCCTGTTTATCATCAGTGTCATTAGCTTTTATCCACAGCAGTATATGCGTAGATTGTATACTAGTTATCCTGCATTGGTTACCGGTTTTAGCGGTATCATGGCAGGGTCCTTGGCTGGACTTTTTTTAAATGATTCAGGTATTGTATCAGCGGCCACGTCGATCGTTTTTTTTGTAAGCCCTGCACTACTCTTAACCTTACAGGAAGAAAAGGTAGCACGAAAACATTAGTCGACCGAAAGCTCTTCCCACTCAGCATACAATTGATCAATATTGATCCGAGCTTGGCTAATCAGATCATTACGTTTCTGAGCCTCAACATGATCAGAATAAACATCAGGATGACATAATTCTTCTTCCCAGGTAGCAATCTTTTCCTCGTTATCCTGAATGTTTTTTTCAATTTCTTCTAAACGACGTTGCCGTTGCCGTTCTTTTCGCTTCGCTTCTTTATCAAGCTCATAAGTGCTTTTCTCTGGAGAACTTTGTTTAGTAGCTGACGTTTTTTGATTTGTCTGCTCAACCTTTTCCTGAGCTTGCTCTACTAGCTCTTGTTTTTTATCCATATAGTAATCGTAATTACCAAGGTAGCTTGTTACCCCAGTTGGAGACATCTCTAGGACACGACTTGCCATTTTGTTTAGAAAATACCTGTCATGGGATACAAATAAAATAGTTCCGGGATAGTCATATAGAGCGTTTTCTAATACCTCTTTACTGATGATATCCAGGTGGTTAGTCGGCTCGTCAAAAATTAAGAAATTGGCTTCTTTTAGCATTAATTTAGCTAAAGAGACACGTGCACGCTCTCCACCGGACAAGTCGCCAATTCTTTTTAACACATCATCGCCACTAAATAAGAAGTTACCAAGAATGGTGCGAACCTCTTTTTCTTGCATGTGAGGATAATCATCCCATAGCTCTGCCAAAATGGTTTTGCTCATATTTAACTCACGCTGTTCCTGATCATAGTAACCAATGGTCACATTACTCCCCAGATCTACATGTCCTTGCTTGGCTGTAAGCTGACCTACAACCGTTTTCAGTAAAGTAGATTTTCCAATCCCATTTGGTCCTACTAAAGCAACGCGTTCTTCCCGTTCTAAATCAAAGGTCAACTGAGAAGAAAGAGTGACATCTTCATAGCCGATTGCGAGATTACGAACTTTGAGCACGTTATTTCCGCTCATTTTGGCAATTTCAAAGGAGAAATGAGCTGATTTGTTACCTGCAATTGGTTTATCCATCCGCTCCATCTTTTCAAGTGTTTTGCGTCTGCTTTGCGCTCGTTTGGTAGTAGATGCTCTGGCGATATTGCGCTGAACAAAATCCTCTAATTTAGCAATTTCCCCCTCTTGTTTTTCAAAACGGCGCAGTTCTTGCTCTAAGCGCAGAGCCTTTTGATCTAAATAGCGGCTATAGTTACCTACATAGCGTTGAGCCTGATGACGCTCAATTTCATAAACGATATTCACTAGCTTATCCAAAAAGTAACGGTCATGGGAAACGACTAAGATAGCGCCTTTATAATTTTGCAAATAGATCTCTAGCCAGGACAGGGTTTCAATATCCAAATAGTTCGTAGGCTCATCTAATAGCAATAAATCAGGTGACTGGAGCAGTAACTTTGCTAATGCCAGACGCGTTTTTTGACCACCACTTAATGTATAAATAGGTGTCTCATAATCCATGTCGGAAAAACGAAGACCGTGAAGTACTCCGCGAATACTAGCTTCATAGCTGTAACCGCCTTTTTCTTTAAAGGCTTCCACGCGATGTGAGTAGATCTCCATAATTTGCTGATACTTCTTTTCGTTTTCAAAGACAGCGGGATCGCCCATCATAGCTTCCATCTTACGTAGCTCTTTTTCCTCTGTTTGGAGTTGCTCAAAAACAAGTAGCATCTCTGCCCAGATGGAGTTGTTGGATTCCAGACCGCTGTTTTGGGCCAGGTAACCAATTGTTACATCCTTTGGTTTACGAAGCACTCCACTGTCATAGCTAAGTTCGCCTGCGATAATTTTCATGAGCGTAGATTTGCCGGCTCCATTTACCCCAACCAAACCGATCCGCTCTAACGTTTGTACTTGTAAAGATATATCCTGTAAAATGGTTTCAACACCATATGACTTCGTAATGTGTTCTGCTTGTAATAAAATCATAGCTTTCACCCCGAGATGTTATTCAGATCTCTATCCTAATAAGTGTACCTAAAGCAGAGGTCGGGAACAAGGGGAGCCGATCAATACGTGGGCAAATAAGGGGGCAAAGTATGAATATACAAGAGAAAAAATGCTTGAGACAAGTAATGATTAGCGAGCGAGATTTGTTGAGCAAAGAGGCATGCTTGCAAAAGTCTGCTAAGGCTACACAACATTTATGGAGTATCAGTGCTGTAAAAGATGCTCAAACAATTATGTGTTTTAGTTCGTTTGGAAGTGAAATTAATACGTGGTCTTTTATAGAAGAAGCGAGAGAAAGTCAAATAAAGGTTGCTCTTCCTCTAACAGATCGAGAACATAAAAAAATAACACCTTATACATATGAAGGTAGGAACAGCTTGAAGAAGGGAGCTTATGGTATTTGGGAACCAGATCCTCTTTATTCAACAGAGCTGAAGCTAGCAGATATAGAAGTAGTGATCGTTCCAGGTGTAGCATTTGATCAGCAAAAAGGGCGATTAGGCTATGGAGCCGGCTATTATGACCGATTTTTTGCCAGTCTGTCACATGAACCAAGACGGATTGGATTTTGCTTTGCTATGCAAGTGATAGAAAAGGTACCAATGGAGCCTTTTGATATACATTTGCATCAAATCGTCACCGAAGATGGAATTATCTGAATTTGAAACAATTTGGACATACATTACACCAATCCTAAAAAGATGGTATTGTATAATTGTGTTGGTATTGGAGGAGGGTTTAACATGTCAGGATGGAAAATAGGTATCATTACAGCTAGTGATTCAATCGCTGGTGGGGAAAGAGAGGATGATCGAATTCAGTTGGTGCGTGGGTTAGTCAAACAGCACTTGCATACGGAAAACATTATTTATCGTTGTTTGCCGGATGATATGGAAGAACTGAAGGAGCATATGATCGAATTGGTGGATCGAGAAAAATGCGATATTCTCATTACCACAGGTGGAACAGGATTGAGTCCGCGCGATGTTACACCAGAAGTAACGTCATGGGTAATTGATCGTCCAGTACCTGGCTTAGCGGAGGAGATGCGTCGCGCTGGTTTGAAGCAATCTCGCCGCGCTATGTTAACACGTGCTGTTGCAGGCACTAGGGGCAACAGTTTGATTTTCAATTTACCAGGAAACCCTAAAGGAGTCGAGGTCTGCTTTATAGCTATTGCAGACATGCTGCCGGACGCTTTGCATATTTTGCAAGGATCAGAAGAAGCCGGTGAAGACTGGGGTGGAATTGGATGGTAGAAAAGCCGAACTTTAAAGTCGTGCCTGTCCGCGAAGCGGTGGGCATGATTTTGCCTCATGATATGACGCAGATTTTACCCGGGGAGTTCAAGGGTAGGCTATTTAAAAAGGGGCATGTTATTAAAGCGGAAGACATAGAGCCACTGCTTTCCATAGGAAAAGAGCATATTTATATCATGGATATGCCTCCTGACTTTATCCATGAAGAAGAAGCAGGTCAAAGAATTGCCCAAGCTGTTGCAGGTACAGGTCTTATTTTAACGGAGCCCTACGAAGGTAAGGTTTCAATGAAAGCAAAAACAAATGGACTTTGTAAAATCAATGAGCAGGCCGTCCATGCTTTAAATGAATTAGAAGGTATAGCTCTTTCCACTATCTTAACGAATCAAGTGGTTACAGAGGGGCAGTCTGTGGCTGCTACTCGCATTATCCCTTTGATTATGAAAGAAGAAAACATTCTCGTTTTAGAACGTTTGGCTAAGCAGTTTGAAGGACCGATCGTGGATGTGCTACCGATTCCTACTCGAAGGGTCGGGGTGGTCACAACAGGAAGTGAAGTTTATCAAGGACGAATTCAAGACAAATTTGGTCCTGCTATTAGAGCTAAGGTAGAAATGCTAGGCTCTCAGGTAGTTGAACAACGTTTTGCTCCAGATGATAAAGAAATGATTCAACAAGAGATAGAGTATTTCTTAGCACAAGGAGTCGACCTGATCTGTGTAACAGGCGGTATGTCTGTTGATCCAGATGATAAGACACCTGGAGCCATTGCTGGTGTAGGTTCTGATGTTATTCGTTATGGGACGCCGATGTTACCTGGTTCCATGCTAATGATCGCATATAAAGGAAATACCCCTATTCTAGGGTTACCTGGAGCGGTGATGCATGAGCCTGTTACATCGTTTGATGTTTTTTTACCTAGAATCCTGTACGGAGAACGCATCCAAGAAAGTGATATGACACGACTTGGTTATGGTGGTTTACGGAAGTGTTAATAATCAAATGAGTGGAGTTGTTTACTATGAGTGGTATTGGAGCTTCAGGTTTTGTTATATTAATCATTTTAGCCATAATCTTTTTTGGGCCTAAAAAGCTTCCAGAATTAGGGAGAGCTATGGGTAGTACTTTGCGAGAGTTCAAAAAAGCTACAAGTGGACTTACTAATGATGATTTTGACGAGAAAAAAAATGAGAAGCCAGCTGAACAGCAGATGGTAGCAGCGACTGCTAAACCAGCTGATACAGTGGAGGCTTCCGAGCAAATCGATCGAGAAAAGTTGGAGCGTGAAATTCGTGAGCGTTTGGAACGCGAACGTCTAGAAAAGGAGATTCGCGCAAAAATCGAGCAGGAACGTAAAGAAGCGTCCTCTTCCAGCGAACCAAAAGCGTAAGAATTAAGAAGGTAGGCAGGTTGGATGAGCAAACAAAGAGATATGACTTTATGGGAACATATTGGCGAATTGCGTAATCGTCTGTTAATTGTTTTACTCGTTTTTGTTATCGGATTAGCAGTGGGACTTTACTATGCTGGGCCAGTTGTTATGTATTTACAGCAAACGCCTATGGCTAATCTTTCAATGAATACGTTAGTTTCCTTGAAACCTTCCGATGCTCTACAGGTGTACATGCAATTTGCCTTTTTGGTTTCGATGATAATAACTACACCGGTATTTTTGTTGCAACTGTGGGCATTTATTAGACCAGGTTTAAAGCCGAATGAAACAAAACTAACCCTATCATTTATTCCAGTTATTTGTCTTTTGTTTCTTGTTGGATTAGCTTTTGGATATTATGTTGTGTTCCCGATAGTAGTTCTGTTTATGACTAATATCAACGTTGAGTTGGGTACTCCAGTCATGTGGGGATTAGGCGAGTACTTCTCGTTTATGTTTAATATGATTGTACCTTTTGGATTTCTGTTTGAACTCCCGATCTTGGTGATTTTGCTAACAAGGTTGCGAATTATCAACCCAGTAAGGCTGTCTAAAATCAGAAGATATGCATATTTTATTTTAGCTTTTATTGCGATTGTGATTACACCTCCTGACTTCATGAGTGACTTTATCGTAATGATTCCATTGTTTATCTTGTATGAGATTAGTGTGTTCCTTTCTAAAATTATCTATCGTCGACAGTTGAAAGAAGATGAAGCGTGGGAACGTGAATACGGAATTTTAGAAGATCAGGCTGATTCTGAAATTAAATAGCATTATTTCAAAGAGCATAAGGTTATATTTATGCTCTTTTTGTGTAAATATAGTTGCAGAACTTGTCATGAATCGGTACGATTCTTATTAGAAGACAAATATTGGAGGTGCTTGAAGCTTGAACGAAAATTATTCGGAGCAAGTGTATAGGGAAGAGAGTAACTTTCCTAAAATTTTAAGATTGTTTGCGATTTCACTACTGGTGTCTACGATTGGTAGTGCTGTAGGTACAATGTTTGTTCCTCCAGCCTTTATCTTGCCACTTGTGGTTGTTGAATTGCTAATGCTGATCGGTGCCTTTTTTATGCGTAGAAAAGGTGTTCGAATCGGATATGGATTCTTATTTGCTTTTGTTTTCATTAGCGGGATCACACTTGGGCCAACTCTTCAATACTACGCGATGAAAAACGGAGCCGTGTTGGTTAACGCAGCTTTCTTAATCACTACGGTTATCTTTATCTCATTGGCTGGTTATGCTTATGTGTCCAAGCGCGATTTTAGTTCAATAGGCGGTTTTTTGTTTGCAGCTCTTATTGGATTGATCTTGTTACAGGTACTAAATATGTTTATTCCATTAGGAACGGGAATGCAGCTGTTAATGGCATCTGGCGGGATTGTGATTTTTAGTGGATATATCCTGTATGATGTGTCGCAGTTCAAACACGGGGTAGCAGATGATGATATCCCAATGGCGGTTATTTCCCTATACCTTGATTTTATTAACTTGTTCTTATCGTTACTCCGTCTTTTAGGTATTTTAAGTAGTGATGATTAGTTTTAATGAAATACAAGAACCCCCTTCTGATATTCTTCAGGAGGGGGTCCTTGCGTATTTAGTTGAAGTCTAACGATTTACAAATGTTTTCTCTGTATAGCTCCTTTTTCTCGGGCGAATACTATATGGACGAAATGGCTTGAAAAAGGAGTGAAATCAATGAACAAAAGAAAGTGGTTTGTAGTATCAGCTATTTTTTTATCCGTATCGGCGATGGTTGCTGGTTTTACTATGATGAAGGCAGGTGCGATTCCAGGGATATTCCCATTCTTGCATAAGGGTGAACAAGCAGCGGCAACTAATATTTCTCCTACAGGAAATGATTCAGGGGGGGCCCAGATAGCTGGAGAGAATGTAGAGCTATTTGATAGTGACCAACAAAAGGTTGTATCCCATTATTCAAATAGCACCCTCTTTCAAAAGGAAGCTCAAACGATCTTACACTCAGTGAGTGGGAGAGTCCAAGATATTAGTCCAGAGCTGGAGCATTGTTATATTTTAAAAATCCCAGTAGACCCACCAATAGAGTTATCTGTCCCGAAAGAAAAAATTAAAGATAATATCTCACGAGTTTTTGTTGTTATGCCAAAAAATGATAAACGTAAACCGTGGCTTATTCTACATAATCATCGTGAGGAAACTATATTGGCAGAGTTTACTAGAGATGTCGGTACAATCCGTGAACTCATTAAGAGATAACCTATTTGTTTGAAGAGAGTTTAACGAAGTTTTCAGTAAAGTAGTCAGAAGAGACGCCTACTCCCAGTTCTTCAAATTGTTTTTCGAGGACATTTTTACGGTGGCCTAAGCTATTTAACCAACTTTGGTATGCCTCAATGGCATCTGGGAATCCTGCGGAGATATTTTCTCCAGCCATTTGATAGGACAGACCATTTTCCTTCAGTCGATCGAATGGGGATAAGCCTGTTGTCGCGGAGATATGATCAAAATATTGATTGCGTTGCATATCGATGCTATGATTACGGGCTGTGACGGCTGCTTTTTCGTTCCAACGTAACGGTGGAATTTGATAACGATAGCGAATTACATTGGTCAAATCTAAAATCTGCCGTTCCATAGCTCGATTAATCTCCTCCTGATTTTTGGCATCAGGGATAGGGGGAGTGAAATTGGGTGCTTCCCCTGTATAAGTCCACTTTGTTTCGTAGAATCCACCTTGAAGCAGAACTAGCTTGTCTATGATACGGATACCAGTAACCTTCTGTTGATTATGTTTGTCCAAGTAAAATAAAACAGGAACATCTCCCACAAGTTGCAATGGTCGCTCTGCTCGATCATTTTTTATTTCAACAAACGTATCTTCATAAGAAAAGGTAACGCCCTCCTGTAAAGAATAACTCCTTTTTAGCATATCGTATGAAGTACCAATACGTATTTGATTGGTCAATGCTGCTTTCGGGCTATTAGAAAAGACATCTACTACCTTCCCTTTTAAAATGCCAACTTGTACATAACGATCAGGATGCTTGTTATAAATCCACCAATCATACCCAAATAAGCTGGGTTCTCGGCGATCAGGCTTACCTAATGTAGCTTCCACCTGCTGAGAACTCATATGCAAAGAGACTTCAAAAAGAGTGGGCGCAGCCGTAGTGGGCTTTGTTGAGGCTTCTTGCATTTTTTCTTTGGCAGATGAAATTTGTTTAATAGAAGGAGTAGCTATTTGTTGATTTTGTTCAAGGGGCATTTTAGCAGATGCGGTGTGTCCAGGTGTCAGCGTTGTTAGGAAGACGGCTTTAGCTGTTTCCTTCACCGTTTCAATCACACTAGTAGAAGTACCATTTGTATAATTGTTAGGTTCTGGTGTATGTAGCGTGCTTGTTTTCGTAAAAAGAGGGGAAAAGATCATTTGCATATTGGTTTTCATCTCAGGTGAGGATTGAGAGCTTGCTTGTAACAAAACAAAAAGTGAAAGTCCAAGAGCTGTAACAAGAAACCAGCTTTTCTTAGGCATGTTATTCCTCCTCGCAGTCTAGCAAATCTTTCTCTACTTTATCTATAAGTACATATTGTGCAGTATAGAACAAAAAATAGAGTTTTGTATAAAAGAAAAGAAGGAATAAGAGAGTCCCATAAGATATATATATTAAGAGACTGGATGCTTAGTTTCAGCCTTTACAGGAATTGAAGTCTTTTTGTCTGTAAAAGTGCTTGAAAATACTTGCAAAGCATTCAGTGATTTATTATTATAGGAATTGGGTGTTAGCACTCCTTAATGGTGAGTGCTAACCATTTAAGAAAAATTATGTACTATCTTTGAGGAGGGTGTTTTTTGTGTTGAAGCCATTAGGTGATCGTGTCGTACTTGAACCAATTTCTAAAGAAGAAACAACTGCTAGTGGTATCGTTTTGCCTGATACTGCAAAGGAAAAACCACAAGAAGGTCGTATTGTTGCAGTAGGTTCTGGTCGCATTGAAAACGGTGAGCGTATCGCCCTTGAAGTAAAAGAAGGCGATAAAGTAATCTTCTCTAAATATGCTGGTACAGAAGTTAAGCTGGACAACAAAGAATATTTGGTACTTCGTGAGTCCGATATTTTAGCAGTTATCGGCTAAGGTACCGTAACATAATGAGTTACCCTAAACACATATTTCAATTTGGAGGTTGAGTATTAGAT
>NZ_JBNVQV010000001.1:447500-750000 GCF_051713385.1 Brevibacillus sp. JB24b
GTAGCGCGGGACACGTGAAATCCCGTGTGAATCTGGCAGGACCATCTGCTAAGGCTAAATACTACCTAACGACCGATAGTGAACCAGTACCGTGAGGGAAAGGTGAAAAGCACCCCGGGAGGGGAGTGAAATAGTACCTGAAACCGTGTGCTTACAAATAGTCGGAGCACTTTCTATGTGTGACGGCGTGCCTTTTGTAGAATGAACCGGCGAGTTACGATAGCGTGCGAGGTTAAGTCGAAGAGACGGAGCCGCAGCGAAAGCGAGTCTGAATAGGGCGAAAGTACGTTGTCGTAGACCCGAAACCGTGTGATCTAGCCATGTCCAGGGTGAAGGTAGGGTAACACCTACTGGAGGCCCGAACCCACGCACGTTGAAAAGTGCGGGGATGAGGTGTGGCTAGCGGTGAAATTCCAATCGAACTCGGAGATAGCTGGTTCTCCCCGAAATAGCTTTAGGGCTAGCCTCGGATTTAGAGTCTTGGAGGTAGAGCACTGATTGGACTAGGGGCCCTCATCGGGTTACCGAATTCAGTCAAACTCCGAATGCCAAGTACTTATATCCGGGAGTCAGACGGTGAGTGCTAAGATCCATCGTCAAAAGGGAAACAGCCCAGACCATCAGCTAAGGCCCCCAAGTGTATGTTAAGTGGGAAACGATGTGGAGTTGCCCAGACAACCAGGATGTTGGCTTAGAAGCAGCCACCATTTAAAGAGTGCGTAATAGCTCACTGGTCGAGTGACTCTGCGCGGAAAATGTAACGGGGCTAAACATACCGCCGAAGCTATGGCAGTCCTTATGGACTGGGTAGGGGAGCGTTCCAAGCAGCAGTGAAGCCGTATCGTGAGGAGCGGTGGAGCGCTTGGAAGTGAGAATGCCGGTGTAAGTAGCGAAAAGACAAGTGAGAATCTTGTCCACCGAAAGCCTAAGGTTTCCTGGGGAAGGCTCGTCCTCCCAGGGTTAGTCGGGACCTAAGCTGAGGCCGAAAGGCGTAGGCGATGGACAACTGGTTGATATTCCAGTACCACCTCTGTTCCGTTTGAGCAATGGCGTGACGCAGGAGGATAGGGTGAGCGGCCTATTGGATGGCCGTCTAAGCAGTAAGTGTGGTGTGTAGGCAAATCCGCACACCAATAAGCACAAGCTGTGATGGCGAGGGAAATTTAAGTACCGAAGTCCCTGATTTCACACTGCCAAGAAAAGCGTCTAGCGAGGAACAAGGTGCCCGTACCGCAAACCGACACAGGTAGGCGAGGAGAGAATCCTAAGGTGCGCGGGATAACTCTTGCTAAGGAACTCGGCAAAATGGCCCCGTAACTTCGGGAGAAGGGGCGCCTCGGTAGGGTTTATAGCCCGAGGAGGCCGCAGTGAAAAGGCCCAAGCGACTGTTTAGCAAAAACACAGGTCTCTGCGAAGCCGCAAGGCGAAGTATAGGGGCTGACGCCTGCCCGGTGCTGGAAGGTTAAGGGGATGGGTTAGCGCAAGCGAAGCTTTGAACCGAAGCCCCAGTAAACGGCGGCCGTAACTATAACGGTCCTAAGGTAGCGAAATTCCTTGTCGGGTAAGTTCCGACCCGCACGAAAGGCGTAACGACTTGGGCGCTGTCTCGGCAAGAGACCCGGTGAAATCATAATACCTGTGAAGATGCAGGTTACCCGCGACAAGACGGAAAGACCCCATGGAGCTTTACTGTAGCCTGGTATTGAAACTTTGTGCATCATGTACAGAATAGGTGGGAAGCTGTGAAGCGAGGGCGCCAGCCTTCGTGGAGCTGTCGTTGGGATACCACCCTTGATGTACGGAGTTTCTAACTTGCCGCCCTTATCGGGTGGAAGGACCATGCCAGGTGGGCAGTTTGACTGGGGCGGTCGCCTCCTAAAGAGTAACGGAGGCGCCCAAAGGTTCCCTCAGAATGGTCGGAAATCATTCGTAGAGTGTAAAGGCACAAGGGAGCTTGACTGCGAGACCTACAAGTCGAGCAGGGACGAAAGTCGGGCTTAGTGATCCGGTGGTTCCGCATGGAAGGGCCATCGCTCAACGGATAAAAGCTACCCTGGGGATAACAGGCTTATCTCCCCCAAGAGTCCACATCGACGGGGAGGTTTGGCACCTCGATGTCGGCTCATCGCATCCTGGGGCTGAAGTAGGTCCCAAGGGTTGGGCTGTTCGCCCATTAAAGCGGTACGCGAGCTGGGTTCAGAACGTCGTGAGACAGTTCGGTCCCTATCTGTCGCGGGCGTAGGAAGTTTGAGGAGAGCTGTCCTTAGTACGAGAGGACCGGGATGGACGCACCTCTGGTGCACCAGTTGTCACGCCAGTGGCACAGCTGGGTAGCTATGTGCGGACGGGATAAGCGCTGAAAGCATCTAAGCGTGAAGCCCCCTTCAAGATGAGACTTCCCATAGCGCAAGCTAGTAAGACCCCTCATAGACGATGAGGTTGATAGGTTCGGTGTGGAAGTGCAGTAATGCATGGAGCTGACGAATACTAATCGGTCGAGGACTTATCCACATTGCCTTTATGCTGACTTCATTATCTAGTTTTGAAAGAACAATTCTTTCATACTGTTCCTCAGTAGCTCAATGGTGGAGCAACCGGCTGTTAACCGGTAGGCTGGCGGTTCGAGTCCGTCCTGAGGAGCCATTATAAGGAGAGTTACCCAAGAGGCCGAAGGGGACGGTTTGCTAAACCGTTAGTATGCGTAAGCGTAGCGAGGGTTCGAATCCCTCACTCTCCGCCATATTGTTTTTCTCTCGATCGTGGCGGTGTAGCTCAGCTGGCTAGAGCGTTCGGTTCATACCCGAAAGGTCGGGGGTTCGATCCCCTCCGCCGCTACCAGTTCTTTATAACTCTTGCGGTCGTGGTGGAATTGGCAGACACACCATCTTGAGGGGGTGGCGGGGCGACCCGTGCGAGTTCGAGTCTCGCCGACCGCACCATTAAGAGAACAATTATCTTGGCCCGTTGGTGAAGCGGTTTAACACAGCAGCCTTTCACGCTGTCATACAGGGGTTCGAATCCCCTACGGGTCACCATTTATCTGGAGGATTAGCTCAGCTGGGAGAGCATCTGCCTTACAAGCAGAGGGTCGGCGGTTCGATCCCGTCATCCTCCACCATTTTCATTTTCATATTGTCGCGGGGTGGAGCAGTTCGGTAGCTCGTCGGGCTCATAACCCGAAGGTCGCAGGTTCAAATCCTGTCCCCGCAACCAAAATTTTGGAGCTGTGGTGAAGTTGGAGTTCACGCCGGTCTGTCACACCGGAGGTCGCGGGTTCGAGTCCCGTCAGCTCCGCCATTTATTAGCTTGGTGGAATAAAGATTCTATCTTGTATAGGAATCTCTGTTAGAGAAATAATAAGGCTCGGTAGCTCAGTCGGTAGAGCAGAGGACTGAAAATCCTCGTGTCGGCGGTTCGATTCCGTCCCGAGCCACCATTGTACATAATGCCGGTGTAGCTCAATTGGTAGAGCACCTGACTTGTAATCAGGGGGTTGTGGGTTCAAGTCCTATCGCCGGCACCATTTTGGTGGGGTATAGCCAAGCGGTAAGGCAACGGACTTTGACTCCGTCATTCCCAGGTTCAAATCCTGGTACCCCAGCCATTATGAGCCATTAGCTCAGTTGGTAGAGCATCTGACTTTTAATCAGAGGGTCGAAGGTTCGAGTCCTTCATGGCTCACCAGTTTCATATGCGGGTGTGGCGGAATTGGCAGACGCACCAGATTTAGGTTCTGGCGGGCGACCGTGGGGGTTCAAGTCCCTCCACCCGCACCACATATTTAAAGCAGGAAGCCGCAAATATTGCAGGCTTTTTTTGTTTTATAATTTATTGTCACGTAAAGCATTTGAAAAACGTCATATAAAGAGTGTCATATAAAGAGTTACCTGTACACATTTAATTCCTACAAACGTATAAAAGCTTCGTCAGCATTTTTGATGAAGCTTTTTTCTACTATTAAGAGGTATATTGCATTATTGTTGATTGAATTTCAATATAGCTATGCCTTTTTAATTGATTAGAAGCGTAGACAAGTGTTTTGCTTTCCTATTCATATAGATTTCTTTGATTCACGTAAGATGATATATGGCGCAGGAAATGGCGAGTAAAAACCGAATGTTTTATTCAATAGAAATGTAATTAAATCTTTCATTTTATAGGTATTTACTAAAAATTAACACTTGTTCTTCCATATATCTTCCAGTAAGTTGGTAGAAGGAAACAATCATTATACGAGACATTAAAATGTAATCAAAAAGGGGTTGTAAATATGAGTATGATCCAGATGGATCGTCCCCATCATTCTATAGAAGATCTAATACTGAATATTGAAAAAGTCCTTATTGGTAAAAGGAAAATGATAGAGCTTGGTTTAGTTGCTTTATTGGCAAAAGGTCATGTTTTGTTAGAGGATGTCCCAGGTGTAGGGAAAACTATGTTTGTTCGAGCATTAGCCAAATCGATTGGTGGAGAATTTAAAAGGATTCAGTTTACACCTGATCTCCTTCCTACTGATGTGACTGGTGTTTCTATTTATAATCAAAAATCAATGGAGTTTGAATTCCGTAAAGGCCCTCTGTTTGCAAATGTGGTGCTTGCTGATGAAATTAACCGCACCTCACCAAAAACGCAATCTGCCCTATTAGAGGCGATGGAGGAGCACTCTGTAACGATTGATGGCAATACATATGAATTAAATCAACCGTTTTTTGTTATGGCTACTCAAAATCCTCTTGAGTATGAAGGAACATTTCCGCTTCCAGAAGCTCAGTTAGATCGTTTTTTATTGCAACTGCAGCTTGGATATCCAACAGAAAAAGAAGAAATGGCTATTCTAACTCGTATGGGAGCAGTTCACCCTATAGAAAGCTTGAAGGCCGTTATTAGTGTACAGGAAATCGTTCAATTACAAGCGATGATTACCCAAATCAAAGTAACCGACTCGGTGAAAGAGTATATGGTAAGGCTTTCTCAGAAAACAAGGAGCAATCCAAGTGTCTATTTAGGAATTAGCCCTCGTGGAACATTGGCTCTGTGTCGCGCTGCTCAAGCTTATGCGTTTATCCAGGGACGTGATTACGTTATTCCAGACGATGTAAAGGAGCTGGTACCGCCTATCTTTAGACACCGCCTTATTTTGAAGGCAGAGGCGCGTATGGATGGGGAAACACCGGGACGTTTTATCAACCGGTTGTTACAGGAGACACGAGTCCCTGTACATTGAGAGGACGGTGTCTAAATGAAACAGAGAAAGTTAAACAAAGCTCTATTGGCGCTGTTAGTGCTGATTTGTTATGTATATGCACAGTTTCAAGGGGGATTCGTCAGTTGGTTTTTATTTTATAGCGCTTGTATCCTCGGAATTTATGAAGGATTAACATATTTGTTGATGTTTGCAACCTTGGAGGTTACGCGAGAGGTGAATCGCCAAAGACTAAAAGATGGCGATGATGTTATGGTTACACTAACCTTCCGTCGACGATTTTGGTTTCCACTTGGCTGGAATTTAATTGTCGAGCCGCTACCTGATAAATTATCCGGTTATTTTGAACCACATCAACAAGTTATTTTTCCTGGATTTAAAAGAGAACAGGTCATTCATTATTTAATTCCAGCGATCCCTCGTGGGCATTATCAAATGAAAGAATGCATTCTGGTTGGTGGTGACTTTTTTGGTTTTTTACATCGACAGAAAAAAATTGAGTTATGTAATGATTTTTTAGTTTATCCTAGCTATAAGCAAATTAGCCATTGGTCTTCAGGAGATGGGCGTATCAGTGGTAATGTACATGTGGCCCATTTGCGCTCAGACGATGTAGCAGCTGTAAGAGGCATCCGAGAGTACCAGAGAGGGGATCGGTTAAGCCAGATTCATTGGAGGGCTTCTGCAAGGGGCCACGGGCTTAAAACAAAGGAATTTGAACATCAGGCAATGAATCAATTAATCTTCTTTCTAGATGTGCAAAAGCCTGCTTCAACACAAATTCACCATCATATTTTTGAAACCAGTGTGAAACTAACTGCCAGTCTAATTTACTATTCAAGTATTAATATGCATTCCTATGGTTTTGTAGCCCGTGGAAAAGAGCGAATCGTTATTCCACCAGCTATTTCACAGCAACATTTTTTTCGGGTATTTGACCAATTAGCCAGAGTTCACTCGGACGGCGAAGATTCATTTGCGCGAGTGATCGGAAGGGAAACAATGGAGTTTCCCAAAGGATATACGCTAGTGATGATTACCTCTGCATTGACGAAAGACCTAGTGATACAGTTGGGCCATTTAGCTAGGTCTGGACGTAATGTTCAACTGTTCTGGGTACACGATCATGTGATTCCAACTGTGGAGGAGAACGAGGCATTAAAGCGTTTAAGATCTGTAAAAGTAATGTGTACCCCAGTTCATGTGGACGCATATGAAGAGCTAAAACAGATAGGGGGTGCCTAAGATGTCGGGAGCATCCTTTTGGAAACCAAAAAAAGGGCTGGAATGGCTAGCTGCCTTGTTTTTGTTTTTCCTGTTACGTGAGTGGTTGTTACCGCTACCTTCCCTTTCAGATACGGGGAGTATTAGTTGCTTTCTTTATCTGGTAGCGGGGATCATCTTAGTAGATATGATCTTCCGTAGTCACTGGATGGGTTTATTGATGAAAGGCATATTAGCTATTGTCATCTTCCATGCCGCGTTTGTGGAAATTTCTTTTTTTAATCCTGAGTGGATTTCGGAAACATGGCGAGCAGTTAGTGAAGACTTTACTAAGATATTTAATCAAGATTGGGCAAATATGAGTATTATTTCAAGAAATCTGCTGTTTTCGGGCATGATTTTAGTGTTGGTAACCCTGCTTGATTTCTTAGTATTAGAACAAAGACAAGGTTTATGGTTTGTATTTATCACCATTTCTTACCTTGCTGTATTAGACACCTTTATGCCTTTTAATAGTAGTGGAGCGATTATGCGGACGTTGTTAATTGGCTTCATGCTAATCACAACCTTACATCTATCATCTATCCAAAAGGGATTTACCTATAGAGGAACCCAATCTGCAATTTGGAAAACGCTTGTGGTTCCGCTAATGATTATTTCACTCGCAATAGGTGTAGGATACGCGTCACCAAAGGCAGAGCCCAATTGGCCTGATCCGATCGGTTTTTTGCAAGGAAAGTCTGGAATTGGAAAGAGCGACGTGATTCGTAGAGTGGGTTATGACACCAATGATAAGATGTTGGGAGGACCTTTTCAACAGGATGATACCAAGGTATTTACCGTAACAACTAATGATAAATACTATTTGCGCGGGGATGCTAAAGATGTATATACCGGCAAAGGTTGGATAAAAAGCGATAAACAATTGGAATCAATTGTATATCCTAAAAACTACATTTGGAATGATACGCTTTTTTCTGGATTGGAAACCAAAAAGGTCATGGCTGTTGTGCAGGCTGAGGAAGAACAGTTACCGGCTATTTTTTATCCAGGACAGCTTAAAGGTATTGAAGAGGTAAACCCAGAAAATGTGACGTTAACCTATGACACCATTTCTCAGGGGATTCTTACCTTTAATGGAGCTATGCAAAAGGATTCAAATAGTCGCTCGTTTGTTGAAAGAGACGATAGCACCTTGATTCCGACGCCTGTTCAACAGTACATGGATCATTATCAGCTACAAGCTGAGATTCCAGTGATTAGTGAAAAGAAAATCATTGCGGCGGGTACCAATTATCCTAGAGAGATAGAAGAGAGGTATCTACAACTACCTAATAGTCTCCCTGGTCGAATAAAGAAGCTAGCTGAAAAAATTACGGAAACGTCAAACAATCCATACGACAAGGCAAGAGCAATAGAGAATTATTTGCGTCAAGGAAGATATCGGTATGAAACAAAAGATGTTCCGATGCCTAAGGAAGGACAAGATTTCGTAGATCAGTTTCTATTCGATACCATGAGGGGATACTGTGATCATTTTTCAACTTCTATGGTGGTCATGCTTCGCTCAATTGATATACCTGCCCGTTGGGTAAAAGGGTTTGCTCCAGGTCAAGAGATTGGCCGTGATGCCAACAATAATATCACCATTGAAGTGAGAAATAGAGATGCACACTCCTGGGTAGAGGTTTACTTTCCAGGTAGCGGCTGGATACCGTTTGAAGCAACTGCTTCTTTTACATCTCCTCTACAAGTAAATTATGATCGCCTTTCCAATGAGTCAAGTCAGATAAATACTCCTGCTTCCACAGAGGAAAAAGAAGTGAATAAACCAAAACAAATGGACCGACTGGAAGAAGCGGATAAGCCTGTAGTGAAAACGAGTGCAGGATTCTCATGGATTTGGCCAGGGTTAATTGGTATTTTGCTAGCAGTGGGTGTTTGGATTCTGTGGAAAAAACGTCAGGAGATGTATTTATGGTGGTTACAACGCAAAATGACACAATACGCTCAGGATGATTTTCCACGTAGATTTACGTTGGTTCTAACGATATTTGAAAAAATGGTTTCGCCTCGTCATTCTGGTGAAACATTACGCGAATATGTGAATCGGCTCCAAATTAGTGGAGATAAGCGTCAGGATTTACTTTATTTAACAACCATCTATGAAAAAATGCTATATGGCTTGAAAGAAATGGAAGGGAAAACAAGATCGTTGTGGCAGCAGACCATTGAGCGTTTATTACGCCAAATGAAACCTTGATCATTTCCCCATCATCTGCTAGAATTTTTGACAATATGATACTTTGGTAGCAGTAAGCAGGAGAAACGGCACTACCTCTTTTTTGAATGACAACGTTAAAGACAGGGACATTTGCCCTTAGAAGATGTCAGACGATTTCATCTACGGGTAGGTGGCCTGTCTTTTTGATGGAACGGGAGAAATTTTTTTCTTCATACCAAAAAAGAGAAAGGGAGATAATATCTTCAAGAACGTTTTGGACATGTCTACTGAGTGCACAAGTATACAAGGTTAAGGGAGGATCTTTCCGTGGAAAAGCCGTTGGAATTAGTGGTAGTAATAGATTTTGGGGGGCAATATAACCAATTGATCGCAAGACGTGTACGTGATTTAGGCGTATACAGTGAGTTGTTGCCTTTCAATACGCCAGTGGAAAAAATTAAGGAGCTTAGCCCAAAAGGGATTATTTTCTCTGGAGGACCGGCTAGTGTATACGAAGAAGGAGCACCGCAAATTGACCCAGCAATTTTTGACCTAGGTGTACCTATCTTGGGTATTTGCTATGGAATGCAATTAATGTCCCAAACATTGAAGGGAAAAGTAGAACGTGCTGGTAAGCGTGAATACGGAAAAGCGGAAATACGTCTTGAAAACCAACATGGTCTATATAGTAACTGGGAATCTTCTGAAGTAGTATGGATGAGCCATACTGATAAAGTAGTAGAATTGCCAGAGGGCTTCGTTATCGACGCAGTGAGCGACTCTTGCCCGATTGCTGCTATCAGTCATCCAGAGCGTAATCTATATGGTGTACAGTTCCACCCAGAAGTTCGTCATACCGTAAAAGGACATGAATTTGTAAGTAACTTCTTGTTCAATATTTGTAAGTGCACTGGCGACTGGAGCATGACTACATTTATTGAAGACAAAATCAAAGATATTCGTGAGACTGTTGGAAATAAAAACGTATTGTGTGCTTTGAGCGGCGGAGTTGATTCCTCTGTAGTAGCGGCTCTCATTCATCGTGCGATCGGTGATCAGTTAACTTGTATGTTTGTTGATCATGGTTTGTTGCGTAAAGGTGAAGCGGAAAGCGTAATGGAAACGTTCGTAGGCAAATTTGATATGAAAGTAATCAAAATTGATGCTCGTGAGCGCTTCTTAAACAAACTAACCGGTGTAACTGACCCGGAACAAAAACGTAAGATCATCGGTAACGAATTCATCTATGTATTTGATGAAGAGGCTACTAAGCTTACGGATATGGACTTCCTAGCTCAGGGTACACTTTATACGGACATTGTTGAGAGTGGGACAGCTACGGCTCAAACGATTAAATCTCACCACAATGTAGGCGGTCTACCAGAAGACATGACGTTTAAGCTAATCGAGCCTTTGGACACGTTATTCAAAGACGAAGTACGTAAACTAGGTTCAGAGCTAGGCCTACCTGATGCAATTGTATGGAGACAGCCTTTCCCAGGTCCAGGTCTTGGTATTCGTGTTTTAGGCGAGATTACTGAAGAAAAGTTAGAGATTGTTCGTGAATCTGATGCTATCTTGCGTGAAGAAATTCAAAAAGCTGGTTTGGATCGCGAAATTTGGCAATACTTCACTGCTTTGCCTGACATGAAGAGTGTAGGGGTAATGGGTGATGCACGTACGTACTCTTACACAGTAGGGATTCGTGCGGTTACATCTATTGATGGTATGACAGCAGACTGGGCTCGTATTCCATGGGATATACTAGAGAAAATCTCTGTACGTATTGTTAACGAAGTGGATAACGTAAACCGTATTGTGTACGATGTTACTTCTAAACCACCTGCAACTATTGAGTGGGAATAGTAAATACGTATAATTGTTATTAAAATAACGTGAACGTTCGTGTTTTATGTTGACAGCGTGCGATGTTCTTGTTAAACTTTCGTTGTAAGATAGAAGTTCGAGTTTTTATTCGGATTTTCGACTTATAACGACTTGTTTAGCAGGAATTATCGCGCGTTTTTTGTTTTTTACCGAATGTTATTCGTCATTATTCGAATAAAGCTTGTCTTTTTAGCAAATAAGACTTGAGAGGTTACTATTAGGAGGGACAAAGGGTGCGTAAGTATTTTGAGTTTGATCGACATGGCACCACGTATCGTCGAGAGATTATTGCTGGTTTAACAACCTTCTTGGCAATGGCATATATTTTAGCCGTAAATCCAAACATTTTAAGTGGGGCAGGATTGCCACCAGAATTACAGGCAAAATTCCCTCCACATGATGCCGTGTTTACTGCTACAGCACTGGCAGCGGCTATAGGTACACTTATTATGGGGATTGTCGGTAAATTACCGATTGGTCAAGCACCAGGTATGGGTTTAAATGCGTTCTTCGCCTTTACCGCAGTTCTTACCATGCAGATTCCTTGGCAACAAGCCTTGGCTGGTGTATTTGTTTCTTGTACTTTGTTCCTGATCCTATCTTTAACGGGTATTCGTTCGCAGATTATTGATGCGATTCCGCAGAACCTAAAGAATGCTACAACAGCAGGTATCGGATTATTTATTGCTTTTATGGGTCTGAAAAATGCAGGTATTATCGTAGATTCTCCAGCTACTCTGGTCACAATGGGACATTTAAGCTTTAAAGAAGGCATGGATGCTACTCAAATTCTTACAGTAAAAAATGCGTTGTTAGCAGTCTTTGGATTGCTTGTTACGGGGGTTTTATTAGCAAGACGCATTCACGCTGGAGTATTCGTTGGAATGTTGATCACAGCGGTTGCTGGTATGATTTTTGGAGTGGTAGAGCTTCCTTCACAAATAGTATCTGCTCCACCAAGTTTGGCTCCTACGCTTGGTGTTGCCTTACCATATTTATTAGATCCAAGTGTTATTTTTTCTCAAGGCATGTTCATAGTTGTGTTCACGTTCCTATTTGTTGATTTCTTTGATACAACCGGTACTTTGCTGGGCGTGTGCAATCAGGCGGGGCTTTTGAAGGATGGTAAGCTGGAGCGTCCTGGATCAGCACTTGCTTCTGATGCTGTTGCTGGAATGGCTGGTGCGCTGTTAGGTACCTCTACAACAACAAGCTACATTGAATCGACTGCTGGTGTGGCCGCAGGTGGTAGAACTGGTTTTACAGCGGTTGTCATTGGATTTATGTTCCTGCTGTCTCTGTTCTTCTTTCCATTACTGTCTGTTATTACTCCCGCTGTTACAGCACCTGCCCTGATTATTGTGGGTGTGTTGATGGCTAGTAGCTTACGTAACATTGAGTGGGATAAATTAGAAGAGTCATTGCCTGCTTTCCTTACCATGTTGATGATGCCTCTATCTTCTAGCATCGCAGCTGGTATTGCTTGTGGATTCATTTTCTATCCAGTGACTAAAGCATGTAAAGGCCAAGCACGTGAGGTGCACCCAGCGATGTATGTACTATTTGTCATCTTCCTGGTTTACTTCATTTGGTTCCGTGAATAGGTTGTTTTGTCAGAGCTAGTAGCTTTGATATTTACAATATATGATTTTGGAATATCACTAGATTGTCACCATGAAAAAGTCTTCTTGAACTGTCTTCTTTTGAGTCAGATCGGAAGGCTTTTTCTATTTTATGTGAGTAATTAGATAAAGAAGAATGAAATTTAAATATAAAACTAAAATGTTCGTGTTTTGTTGACGTTTTGTAATTTATTTTGTTAAACTGAACGTGAAATGATCTTAAAAACGTAATATAACGAAAATGGAAGGTCAAGGGGGAAGCGGCGTGGTTGCACCGATTGTAGGAGTTATCATGGGAAGTACTTCTGATTGGGAAACAATGAAGGAAGCTTGCCACATACTAGAGGAGATGCAGATTCCATATGAAAAGCAGGTAGTTTCTGCTCATCGTACGCCTGATCTTATGTTTACGTATGCAGAGACTGCTCAAGAGAGAGGCTTGAAGGTGATTATAGCTGGGGCCGGTGGAGCAGCTCATCTTCCGGGAATGGTAGCGGCTAAGACCATTCTTCCTGTCATCGGTGTACCAGTGAAATCAGCCGCTTTAAACGGATTAGATTCTTTGTTGTCGATCGTGCAGATGCCAGGGGGCGTTCCGGTTGCTACCGTAGCGATTGGCAAGGCTGGGGCTACGAATGCTGGTTTGCTAGCTGCTCAAATCGTCGGGACGAATGACGAGGAAATAAGTCAGCGTTTAACAAAACGAAGAGAGGCTACACGAAAAAAGGTTATGGAAGAGAGCGAGTTGCCCCATGAATAAAGAGAAGCAGATCAAACCAGGTAGTACCATTGGCTTGTTAGGCGGAGGACAACTAGGAAGAATGATTACACTCGCTGGTAGAGCGATGGGATATCGGTTTGTGGTGCTAGATCCTACAGAGGATTCACCATGTGGTCAAGTAAGCGATCAGCAAATCGTTGCTAGATATGATGATCAACTGGCAGCTCGTAAATTGGCCCAACTTAGTGATGTGATTACGTATGAATTTGAGAACGTAGATGCTGGTGTAGCAGCTATTTTAGAAGAGGAAGCTTTTGTGCCACAGGGAAGTAAGCTATTGGGCATTACACAACATCGCGTTAAGGAGAAGACTACTCTTCAAGCCTGTGGTCTGCCTGTAGCACCATTCCGAGTCGTAGCTTCAGCAGAGGATGTACGAGCGGCTGTTGTGGAATTGGGTTTACCTGCTGTTATGAAGACAGCTACAGGAGGCTATGACGGTAAGGGGCAGTGGGTATTACGCTCTTTTGAAGAAATAGAAGAAGCTTTTTCATGTCTTGCAAAAGCTAAAACAGAACTGATCGTGGAAAAATTTGTCCCTTTCATCAAGGAGTTATCTGTTATCGTAGCTCGTAATGT
Organism: Brevibacillus sp. JB24b; assembly: GCF_051713385.1. NCBI lineage: Bacteria > Bacillati > Bacillota > Bacilli > Caryophanales > Paenibacillaceae > Brevibacillus > Brevibacillus sp. JB24b. The sequence goes on from NZ_JBNVQV010000001.1 coordinate 461,021, forward strand.
ATCAGGGGAAATAGCAGCCTTTCCTATAGCGGAAAATATTCATCGAGAAAACATTTTGCATCAGAGTATAGTCCCCGCTCGGATTGAAAGGGAGATTCAACAGCGAGCTGAGCGATTAGCCATTGAGTTGGCAGAAAAGCTGGAGATGGTTGGGTTACTTGCTGTGGAAATGTTTCTTACGGAGGATGGGGGGCTTTATATAAACGAGATGGCTCCGCGTCCGCACAATTCTGGTCATTATACAATGGATGCCTGCTTGACCTCGCAATTCGAGCAGCATATTCGAGCGATTAGTAACTTACCACTTGGCTCCACGAAGTTGCTTAGTCCGGTCGTTATGGTTAATATTTTAGGTGAGCATGTAGCACCTTTACTCAAAAAAATAGATCAACTACCCAAGAAAGCAAAATTGCATTTGTACGGGAAACAAGAGGCCAAGGAAAAACGAAAAATGGGTCACATAAATCTTGTTGCCGAATCGGTAGATGTAGCACTGCAACAGGCAGAAAAACTTGGAATATGATCATAAATGGAGGAATGAACGAATGATTGAACGCTATACAAGACCAGAAATGCGCGCCATCTGGACAGAAGAAAATAAGTATAAGGCATGGCTAGAAGTAGAGATTTTGGCGTGTGAAGCATGGGCAAAGTTAGGGGTTATTCCAAAAGAAGATGTTGAAAAGCTATGGAAGAATGCTAGTTTTGATGTTAATCGTATTTATGAAATCGAACAAGAGACACGCCACGACGTAGTAGCCTTTACCCGTGCTGTCTCGGAAACGATGGAGGGCGATGAAAAAAAATGGGTTCACTATGGTCTAACCTCTACCGATGTAGTAGATACGGCACTTGGTTACCTGATTCGCCAGGCAAACGAAATTATTGAAAAGGATATTGAGGATTTTATTGAAGTCTTAAAACAGAAGGCCATTGAACATAAGGATACAGTCATGATGGGCCGTACACATGGAGTTCATGCTGAGCCAACTACTTTTGGTCTGAAGGTAGCACTATGGTATGAAGAGATGAAACGTAATTTGGCCAGATTCCGTTCTGCACGTGTGGAAGTAGAAGCGGGTAAAATGTCAGGGGCTGTTGGTACGTATGCAAATATTGATCCATATGTAGAGCAGCATGTATGTAAGAAGCTTGGTCTGACAGCAGCTTCAATCTCGACGCAAACCTTACAGCGTGATCGTCATGCAGAGTATATGGCTACGCTTGCGTTGATTGCTACTTCCTTAGACAAATTTGCTACTGAAATCCGGGGCTTACAAAAGAGTGAGATTCGTGAAGTGGAAGAGGCATTTGCAAAAGGTCAGAAGGGTTCTTCGGCGATGCCACATAAACGCAACCCGATTGGCTCTGAGAACATCTGTGGACTTTCGCGTGTTATCCGTGGTCATATGATGTCTGCTTATGAGAATGTACCACTTTGGCATGAGCGTGATATCTCGCATTCTTCTGTAGAACGTGTTATTTTACCAGATGCAACACAACTACTTAACTATATGCTGCGTCGCTTTATGAACATCGTGAAGAACCTGACGGTGTTCCCTGAGAATATGAAACGCAACATGGATCGTACGTTTGGATTAATTTATTCTCAACAAGTATTGCTTAAATTGATTGATAAAGGCTTGAGCCGCGAAAAAGCTTATGACACGGTACAACCACGTGCGATGCAAGCGTGGGAGGAGCAACGTTCATTTAAAGAGATTATCAGTGAGGATGAAACGGTGAAGGAAATGCTGACCACAGAAGAGCTGGAGGCTTGCTTCGACTATCGCTATCATCTGAAGCATGTAGATACTATTTTTGTCCGTTTGGGATTGATTGAAGGTAAGTAACCACCCTTTTTCGTTAATAAACTGCAAAACAATAGGCTTTTCAGAGCTCAATCAGAGTTCTTGAAAAGCCTATTTCATTTTATTTACCTTCTTCAAAAGAATGGTTCTCTTAAACCTGGTTTCTTTTAGACCAAATTCTCAGGATTTAAGCCTTTTAGTTCAGGCAAGACGAATATTCCATCCTTGCGAATCAATACATCATCAAACCAGATTTCTCCACCGCCATACTCAGGGCGTTGGATTTGTACCAAGTCCCAGTGGATAGAGGAGCGGTTACCGTTGTCAGCAATATCATAGGCATTACCAGGTGTAAAGTGGAAGCTTCCCGCGATCTTTTCATCGAACAAGATGTCGCCCATTGGCTGTAGGATGTGAGGGTTAAAGCCGATTGCAAACTCCCCAATGTAGCGAGCACCTTCATCTGTATCTAGAATCGTGTTTAGCAATGCTGTATTACTGCTAGTAGCTTCAACAATTTTGCCCTCTTTAAACGTGAGCTTCACGTCTGTGAAGGTCGTACTATGGTAATTGGTTTTTGCATTGTAATAGACAGTACCTTCTACGGAATTACGTACAGGAGAGGTATAGCATTCACCATCCGGTATATTTGCTTTACCATCGCATTTGATAGTTGGTATTCCTTTAATAGAGAATTGTAGATCAGTTTCTGGACCCACAATGCGTACACGGTCTGTTTTGTTCATCAATTCTACTAATGGGTCCATTGCTTTGGACATTTTGGCATAGTCCAGATTGCATACGGAGAAGTAAAAATCTTCAAAGCCTTCCAAGCTCATATTAGCAGCTTGTGCCATAGCTTTGTTTGGATAACGAAGTACGACCCAGCGTTTATTTGGAACGCGCTCTTTAAGATGAACCGTGCTGTAATAAACACGGGAGTAAAGCCCCATTTTGTCTTCTGGAATATCAGAGTACTCATTTACATTTTCGAAGGCACGTACCCCAATGTATGCGTCCATATCTTCCATGCGCGCTAATTCATGCTTAGCAAAAAGAGCCATGTGCTCTTCGCTTGAGCCCATGATCAAGGATCGCATAATTTCCTGATCTTTTACAGTGACAACAGGAAGAGCTCCTACTGCAAAAGCTTCACGTACCAGCGCTTTAACTAATGCGGGCTGAAGTCCAATATTTTCGATTAGCACCTTTTCCCCTTTTTGTAAATCGAGAGAGTAACGAATTAATCGACTTGCAAGTTCATTGATGCGTGAATCCATGCTTTAACACCTCTTTTTATAATATGTATAACATGAATATATTATCAAAGATTATTCCTTCCTAGAAGCAAGTCTCGTAGATGCGAAGGACGTCATCAGCTGATAACGCTCTTGTACTTGGAATGTGGTCAACGCCTCCACCGGTACGAATTGCCTCGTGAGCCAGACTTGGCAAATCTTCGTGAGAAATACCAAAGTCGGATAAGCGCTGAGTAATTCCCATCTGCTGATACCAATGAGCAACAGCTTGGATGGTAGCCTGTGCTGCGGTCTGATCAGATTCGGCTGTTACCTGGAAGCACTGTCGTCCTAAACGGGCGAGCCTCTCAGGGCGATCTATTGCTACAAACTGCTCGAAGTATGGCAGGGAAAGGATAGCAAGTCCACGTCCATGAGACATATCGACATGTCCACTTAAAGGATGTTCGACCTTGTGTAGTGGATACCCTGCATTTCGACCTGCTCGGGCAAATGGAGAAATGCCAAGTGTGCTTGCCCACAATAAGGTGGAGCGGGCTTCTTCGTTATGAGGTTCAGCGATAGCAACCGTAGAAAACTGAACGACTAAACGAATCAATGCTTCTGTGACGCCGTCTTGTACATGAGCGTCATTGGGACCAACCAAATATTCTTCAAATAAATGCGAAAAGATATCTGCAGAAGACTCAGCTGTCACCCGAGCTGGGACTGTGTAGGTTAAAGATGGATCAAGAATAGCTACTTTAGGGAATAGGGCTGGACCTGAAAAGGAGCTTTTTTCATGGGTCTCCCAGTGAGTTAGTACAGTGATGTTGTTAGCTTCAGAGCCTGTTGCCGCCACAGTGGGAATTGTCAGTAAAGGTAGAGCTTCAGTTACGGGAACCAGTTCTTTTGCTGTGTTCTGAGGATTACCACGCAAATATTCATAACTGGATCGACCGGACAGAGCTACGGCAGCAATGGCTTTCGCTGCATCCATGACAGAACCGCCACCAAGTGCAATGACGAAATCGCAGTTTGTGTCGCGGGCAAGCTGTCCTCCGCGGTCTACGGTGGAGGTGCGTGGATTTGGTTCTACCTGATCAAATAGTTGGTAAGGTAGTTTTGCAGCTTGTAGTAACTGTTCTACCTTTGCTAATAGTCCTGTTGATTTGGCTGATCGTCCGCCTGTCACCAACAAAGCTTTTGTTCCTAATGCACGTGCCTCTGTACCGACACGTGCAAGCTCACCGACTCCAAAGTAGATGTGAGTGGGAAATTGAACCTGGAAAGGGTACATGGTACCATCGCCTCTTTTCATTAGAAAACAGTTTCGTGTTCGAAAGAAAATCCGAACATAAATCGTGTCTATATTGTACCACAATGGCATTTTGGCAATCTAAGAAGAAGTGTAAAGCTATAAACACGAACAAATGTCGAATATATCCTTTATAATATTCGTTGATTATCTGTTTGGTTTATGTTTTAATCAAGTTGAAAGTGATTTTTTGACTAAAACACGCATAAAGCTTGTAGCGGGAGGAGAATTTTTCTTGGAAAAGCGCGAGCAGCTATATGAAGGAAAAGCGAAGCAGGTTTATCTTACTTCAGATCCAGATGTGTATTGGGTGGCTTATAAGGATGACGCCACTGCTTTTAATGGCGAGAAGAAAGGGACAATAGTGAATAAAGGCAGATGGAATAATCAGATTAGCGCGATTTTATTTAAGGCGTTGACTGAAAAAGGCATCGCCAATCATTTTATCCGCCTGTTATCTGAAACGGAGCAATTGGTTAAAAAGGTCGACATTATCCCGTTAGAAGTGGTTGTGCGTAACATTGCTGCCGGGTCCTTAGCCAAGCGTTTGGGGTGGGCTGAGGGCGTACAATTAGATGAACCAATCATAGAATTTTATTACAAAAGTGATGAACTAGGAGATCCGCTCATTAATAATGACCACATTGCTATTTTAAAGATTGCCACAGTTCAAGAACTAACGGTAATGAAAGAGACGGCTTTGCAGGTCAATGAATTTTTACAGGAATATATGGATGCAAGAGACATACTTGTTGTTGATTTTAAATTAGAATTCGGCCGAACCTCAGATGGAGAGGTATTGTTAGCAGATGAGATATCACCGGACACCTGCCGTTTCTGGGATGCAGAGACGATGGAAAAGCTGGACAAGGATCGTTTTCGTCGCAACTTAGGAAACGTTGAAGAGGCGTATCAAGAAATGCTGAAACGATTAGGAGGAGAAGTTCATGTGTAAAGCTGTTATCTATGTTACCTTGCGTGAAAGCGTACTAGACCCTCAAGGGCATGCGATACAAGGAGCCCTTCATACCTTAGGATTTCAACAAGTAAAAGATGCTCGCATCGGAAAATATATCGAATTGACACTAGATACAAACGATCACCAAGCAGCCGAAAAGCAAGTGAAAGAGATGTGTGAAAAACTACTAGCTAATACTGTCATTGAAGAATACCGCTACGAGCTGGTAGAACTGGTGGAGGGCTAAGATGAGAGTAGCTGTTATCGTATTTCCCGGCTCTAATGCAGATGTGGACATGTACAACGCAGTAGAAGATTGCATGCAGGTGCCTGTTGATTACGTATGGCACTCCGAAACAGATTTATCAGCTTACGATGTCATTCTTTTACCAGGAGGGTTCTCCTACGGTGACTACTTACGCTGTGGTGCAGTAGCCCGCTTCTCACCTGTTATGGAGCAAGTGGTTAAGGCGGCACAGGAAGGTAAATTAATTATGGGAGTCTGCAATGGTTTTCAAATTCTGTTAGAAACAGGCTTGTTACCGGGAGCTATGTTACGGAACACCTCGCTTACTTATCGCTGTAAATTGTCTACATTACGTGTAGAAAATAATCAGACTCCATTTACCAATGCATTTGCCAAAGGGGAGCGAATTGAAATCCCGATTGCGCATGGAGAGGGTAACTATTTCTGCGAAGAGGAAACATTAAGAAGGATGCAACAAAACGGACAGATTGTCTTTCGCTACGATGGAGAGAATCCAAATGGCTCCTTGGACGATATCGCAGGGATTACGAATGAACGCGGAAATGTACTTGGTATGATGCCACATCCAGAGCGTGCTGTGCATAGCTGGATGACATCAGCCGACGGTCGTACCATGTTTACCTCAATTCTGAATGCCTGGAGGGAAAAAAACGGTGTCACAACTTACGCATAACGAACCATCAGCAAACCGTATTGCAGAAGAACGTCTATACCGTGAACTAGGTTTAACAGATGAAGAATACCAAAGCGTTGTCCGCTTGCTAGGCAGACAGCCAAATTGGACAGAAATTGGGCTATACAGTGTGATGTGGTCTGAGCACTGTTCTTATAAAAACTCTAAACCAGTGCTTCGTCGTTTTCCAACCAAAGGTCCTCGTGTTTTGCAAGGACCGGGTGAGGGAGCAGGTATTGTTGATATCGGTGATAATCAAGCTGTAGTTTTTAAAATCGAAAGCCATAATCATCCTTCAGCTATCGAACCTTATCAGGGAGCAGCAACCGGTGTTGGTGGTATTATTCGCGATGTGTTCTCGATGGGGGCTCGTCCGGTAGCGTTATTGAATTCCTTACGTTTCGGGGAATTAAAAACACCTCGGGTCAACTATTTATTTAAAAATGTTGTGGCTGGGATTGCAGGGTACGGCAACTGTATTGGAATTCCTACCGTAGGAGGAGAGATTAGTTTTGATCCAACCTATGAAGGAAATCCACTTGTGAATGCTATGTGTGTGGGGTTAATTGATCATGACAAGATTCAAAAAGGTGTAGCTAAAGGAATTGGTAACCCAGTAATATATGTCGGGGCCAGCACTGGTCGGGATGGTATTCATGGTGCTACTTTTGCTTCTGAGGAACTGAGTGAGGAATCAGAGAAAAAACGTCCTGCTGTGCAGGTTGGCGATCCTTTTATGGAAAAATTACTATTGGAAGCTTGCCTCGAGTTAATTGAAACAGGTGCAGTTACAGGTATACAGGATATGGGAGCGGCGGGCCTTACCTCATCAAGCGCAGAAATGGCCTCCAAAGCAGGTAACGGAATTGAAATGAATTTAGATGTAGTACCTCAGCGTGAAAAAGGGATGAGCGCTTATGAAATGATGCTATCCGAATCGCAAGAGCGCATGCTGGTAGTCGTAGAAAAGGGAAGGGAGTCAGAGGTTACAGCCATTTTTGAAAAATGGGGTCTCTATTCCGCAGAAATTGGGCGTGTAACGGATGATGGCATGTTACGCTTACTTCATCATGGCGAAATTGTTGCCAATGTACCAGTAGATAGCTTAGCAGAAGATGCACCCGTCTATCATAAACCTTCAAAGGTACCTGCTTATTACGAGCAGAATGCAGCTATAGATTCTACAGACTTCGAAATGCCAACTGATCTAAATCAAACGCTAGTCCAATTGCTAGCACAACCAACAATTGCTAACAAAGCGTGGGTATATGAGCAATATGATCACATTGTTCGTGCCTCAACTGCTGTAACGCCAGGTTCGGATGCAGCAGTGGTGATGATCCGTGGAACTCGTAAGGCGCTGGCTATGAGTACGGATTGTAATGGTCGATATGTTTATCTTGATCCAGAAGTGGGTGGAGCAATCGCGGTTGCCGAATCAGCACGGAATGTGGTTTGTTCGGGTGCTGAGCCATTAGCTATCACAGACTGCCTGAACTTTGGAAATCCAGAAAAACCAGAGGTTTTCTGGCAATTTGAGAAAGCGGTAGACGGTATGAGTGCTGCATGCAACGCATTGTCTACTCCGGTTATTGGTGGAAATGTTTCACTCTACAACGAACGTAGTGGTGAGGCAATTTATCCCACACCGGTAGTTGGAATGGTTGGCCTTATTACAGACGTGGACCATATTACGACACAAGAGTTTAAACAAGAGGGAGACATCATTTTGTTGTTGGGTGAAACTCACGCAGAAGTAGGTGGCTCAGAGTATCAAAAGCTACTGACAGGTAACATCTCCGGTCGCCCTCCACAAATTCATTTGGAAAAGGAAGCAAATGTTCAAAAAGTAGTGTTGTCTGCGATTCGCGCAGGGTATATACAATCGGCTCACGACTTGGCGGAGGGTGGATTGGCTGTCGCTCTTGCTGAGAGCTGCTTTGGAAAAGAGATTGGGGCAACGATTGACCTAACTGACGACTTACGCGCTGATCTGGCACTATTTAGCGAGTCACAATCACGTATTCTAGTGAGTACAACGCAAGACAATGTTAATCAAGTGAAACGGATAGCAGAAGAGCAGGGAGTGGCTTGCCAAGTACTAGGTACAACAGGATTAGACCATTTGGTTATCACACATCAAGGAAAAGAAATCGTGAACGCATCACTTACTCGCCTAAAATCAGCATGGAAGGATGCGATACCATGTTTGATCCAATAATCTGGGATAAGTTAAATGAAGAGTGCGGTGTTTTTGGAATATACAATCACAAGGAGGCAGCCCCACTTACTTATTTGGGGCTGCATGCTCTTCAACACCGTGGTCAGGAGAGCGCCGGAATCTGTTCATCTGATGGAGAAAAATGGTATAAGCATCGTGGAATGGGATTAGTAAGTGAAGCGTTTGGGCAAGGAGAATTAGCTAAGTTCCATGGGCATTTAGCTATTGGACATACACGTTATACTACACAAGGCTCAAGTAGGATTGAAAATGCACAACCTTTATTTTTTAATTATGCACAAGGTAGCATGGCTGTTGCTCACAATGGAAATTTGGTAAACGCAGGAGTTATTCGTAAGGAACTGGAGAAAAAAGGCTCTATTTTTCAAACAACCAGCGATACAGAAGTGATTGCGCATCTTATTGCCCGTTCATCGAAGAAGGATTTACCTTCCGCGGTTAAGGAGGCCTTACAGGAGATTAAAGGCGCCTATGCTCTTTTGGTAATGAACGAGGATCAGTTAATTGTAGCGCTTGATCCAAATGGATTACGACCACTATCGCTTGGAACATTGGGAGAAGCGATTGTAGTTGCTTCAGAAACCTGCGCTTTTGATATCGTAGGAGGTTCCTATTGGCGTGAGATCGAGCCAGGTGAGTTATTGGTTATTGATCAGCATGGTATTCAATCCCACCGATTTGCACCGAAAATAAATCGTACGCTATGTACTTTCGAATATATTTATTTTGCACGACCGGATAGTGACATTGATGGTATTAATGTACACATGGCTCGTAAACGACTTGGGAAGCAATTAGCTTATGAAGCGCCAGCAGAAGGTGATGTGGTAATCGGTGTACCCGATTCCAGTACTTCAGCGGCGATTGGTTTTGCTGAGGCGACAGGCATTCCATATGAGATTGGTTTTATTAAAAACCGTTATGTTGGTCGTACTTTTATTCAGCCTTCTCAAGAGTTACGTGAGCGTGGAGTTCACATGAAATTGTCAGTAGTTCGTAAAGTTGTAGAAGGTAAACGAGTGATCATGATTGATGATTCGATCGTACGCGGAACGACGAGTAGTCGTATTGTACAGATGCTACGAGACGCAGGAGCTGCTGAAGTCCATGTTCGAATCAGTTCCCCACCTGTAAAAAATCCGTGCTTTTATGGAATTGATACATCATCCTTTGATGAATTGATTGCATCGAATAAGTCTGTTGAAGAGATTCGGCAGTATATTGGAGCGGATTCATTAACCTTTATGACACCACAGGGCATGATTGATGCTATTGGGCGTATAGACAGTGATAAAGCACCGGATCGAGGGCATTGTCTGGCTTGCTTTACAGGTAATTACCCGACGGAGGTTAACTTCGAGGAAGCCTTACCAATCACGAAATGCTAGAAGGGAGCGATTACAGATGAGTCAAGCATATAAAGAAGCTGGTGTTGATATCGCTGCTGGAAATGAAGCGGTTGAACGAATGAAAAAACACGTTAGACGCACATTTCGTCCCGAAGTGATGAGTGGACTTGGTGGATTTGGGGCTTTGTTCCGTCTAAATGTAGCAGAGTATAAGCAGCCCGTGCTTGTATCTGGAACCGATGGTGTAGGGACTAAGCTAAAGCTCGCTTTTCAAATGGATCAACATGATACAATTGGCATTGATGCAGTAGCGATGTGTGTCAATGATGTTGTGGTACAAGGTGCTGAGCCGTTATATTTTTTAGATTATGTTGCATGTGATAAGGTAATCCCGACGAAGCTGGAATCCATTGTGAAGGGAATTGCGGATGGCTGTGAGCAAGCGGGCTGTGCCCTGATTGGTGGAGAAACGGCTGAGATGCCTGGTATGTATGCAGGTGGAGAATATGATATCGCTGGTTTTACTGTTGGGGTTGTTGAGGAATCAAAAATAATTGATGGAAGTAACATACAAGCAGGGGATATGTTAATCGGTATTACATCAAGTGGTGTTCACAGTAACGGATTTTCGTTAGTACGAAAGGTATTGTTGCAGGATGCTGGATTTTCGTTGCACGATCAAATAGAAGGTTTTGAAAAAAGTTTAGGTGAGGTCTTACTCACTCCCACAAAGATTTATGTCAAACCAATTTTGTCCTTATTAAAACAGGTTGATGTTAAAGGAATGGCGCATATTACGGGTGGTGGATTTACGGAGAACATTCCACGAATGCTACCGGATGGACTACAAGCTTCCATTACATTAGGGAGCTGGCCAGTATTACCGATTTTTAAATTGATCGAAAAAACAGGTAATATCAACCAGCAGGACATGTTCCTTACTTTTAACATGGGAATTGGAATGGTACTTGCTGTAGCCCAGAAGGATGCTGAGTACGTATTAAAAATGCTTCAGGAAGCTGGAGAGGAAGCGTATCTGATTGGGGATGTACAGCAAGGCGACAGTGGGGTTGTATATGTGGAAGGGGAGCACCGATGAGGATAGCGGTGTTTGCTTCAGGAAGCGGATCTAACTTTGAAACGATTGTGCAAGCGACTCGAGATGGACGTCTTCCTTCCTTAGAGGTAGCTTTGTTAGTCTGCGATCAAGCTAAAGCATATGCGATTAAGAGAGCAGAGCGGCTGGGAATTCCTGTGTACTTGTTTTCAGCCAAGGATTATATATCGAAGGAAGCGTTTGAACAAGAGATTTTAGCTCAATTGAAGCTATTAGAAATTGAATTTATTGTACTAGCTGGCTATATGCGATTGATAGGAAATGTATTGCTTACCGGCTATGAAGGGCGGATGATCAATCTGCATCCGTCTCTATTACCGGCATTTCCAGGAAAAAATGCTATTAAGCAAGCATGGGAGTACGGGGTAAAAGTGATGGGAGTGACTGTTCATTATGTCGACGAAGGAATGGACACAGGTTCCATCATTGACCAAGAAGTCATTTTTGTTCACAAGAATGATACGATAGAGAGCTTAGAACAAAAGATACATGAAATAGAGCATAGGCTGTTGGTTCGTGTGTTACAAAATATTAGTGAAGAAGCCCTGATAGGAATAGAAGGTAAGGGGAATCTATCTAGCTGAACAACCTGGTGTAGCAACATAATTAAAGCGTTCTCCTTCAGGATGAAGGAAAACGCTTTTCTGTGTTTGATTCGTATCGGAGTAGAATGATCTCAACCACCCAAAAGTGCCTTTCCACGACTTTCCCACTCACCAACTGCTTGCTTCATTCATACGATAAAGTAAGTGGGCACGCACACAAGGAGGCGAACAACTGGAATGGCAGATATCGTATCCAATTTGCTGAGCAAGCTTAGTGAGCGAACAGGCAGAGAGTGGAGCATTCATGACATTTATCGTTTGGCGCAAAAGCTACCTGAAGTAAATAGTCAAAATATAACTTCAGTACTAAATGAGATATCTGACATGGGATTGAACGTGTCCAAAGAGGCACGTGATCAGGTATTAACTAAAGTAAAAAACAAGGATTATACAGGAATTAAAAATGAAGTGCTACAACATCCTGTTGATGAGGAAGAATCACCTACCGAATGTAGCATGGATAAAAAAGAGAAAAAAGCAAAAAAAGAGAACAAAGCAAGTCAAAAAGCAAAAGGAGAATCTGCAAAAGTTGCTTTGCATCAAAAATCGAGAAAAGGATCTGAAGGTACTGAAGGTCTCTATCATAGTGTAAAAAAACTAAGTAAAAAAAAAGGAAAAAAGAAGCGTGTGTAAAAATAAACCGTACAGCCCGCGTTATGGGAGGTACGGTTATTCCTAGCAAAGGTTTCTATAACGTATCCATTACCTCAGATAGGTTCTCTGCTGAATGTGCGACATGAGAAACAGCCTGATTCATTTCTTCAATTACGCGTGAAAAAGTGACAAGCTCTTGTTCAATCAGATTGCTACGTTCCTTACTAATACTGACCGCTTTTTGGATATTTGCAAAAAAGCAGGTTATTTCGCTCATCGAAGACGTAGAGGAAGTAATCAATTCTTCTACACGGTCGAGAAGCGAAGACACTCTGGAGGTTTGATTATTTGTTTTTTCAATCAACTGAGTTACACCAGAGACCGACTTTTTCGTTTGTTCAGCGAGCTTGCGTACTTCATCTGCAACCACAGCGAAGCCCCTCCCTTGTTCACCAGCACGAGCTGCCTCGATGGCTGCATTTAAGGCAAGGAGATTGGTTTGTTCGGCGATACCAGTTACTACACTAACAATTCCACGAATTTGTTCTGAAGTATTTTCTAGGGCTTTCATTTCGACGGAGATTTCTTTCATACTAGACTGGAGCAGGTCGAATTGGCTTACCTGCTCGTCAAGCTTGGTGGTACCCTCTATGGATAAATTTTGCGCTTCGATAGAGGATGCGGTTCCTTTCTTCGCATGAATCACAAATTCGCCAGCTTGAGCACTTAACTCCTGGACAGCAGCACTCGTTTCTTCAGAGATAGCAGCTAATTCCTGAGCGGATTGGTTGACTTTTTCACGGACAATCACTTTCTTATCTTCCTCTAAACCACGTAAACGGTTTATTTCATCTTGGTAAGCCTCCAACACAATTTGTTGCTCAATACTTAATAATTTAGTAATTGCTGTCACTGATTTATGGTAATCAGATTTACTGTCTATATGTATGTCTAGCATATTGAACAACGAGATGGATAAATCCTGAAAGGCACATAAATACCATTTAGGTAAAAGACCGATTTTTACATGAGCTATGGCAATGCGTTTACGCTGCTGCAGAAAATTCTCATCAATAATACCGTTAAACAATTGTAAAATATGAGTACGCAAAGTTGATTTTAAACGGTCAATGGAGCTGTGGCGTTCAATAATGACCATCAAGGAAGGCTCGTGCTTCAGATTCTTATAAAATTGATGTACCATCTCATCGATATGTTGTTCAACGAATGGTTGCAGACATCGGGCAATGCGAAGATCAGATTCGGAAAGTTGAATCATTTCTAATTGTTTCATGACATCGGAATGTTTTGACACGGTTAGAGATACATGCTCTGCATGCGCTTGCTCATCTAGTGAGAATGCTTTCTTATTGTGGTTAGAACCAAAAAATGCGGAAAAAGGTTTGGCGCACATGAAATACCCCCCGGAATAATGAGACAGCAGTTTTTGATCTGATTGTCCGTTGCAATCTCTTTTGATTGTAATATATATATATTATAAATAAGTGATTCCCTATCATATAGAACTATAGTAGCTTCTATTTAAAATTAATATATCCTCTAGTTATATCGGTACCTTTTTTGTAAAAAGTAAGGTGTTTATACAGTTTCAGTATTTTATTTGTAAATAAGAATGTCAAGTGGTCGTGAGGTGAGAACATGAACTCATTTTGGCGATTTATTACTTCCTATTTTGTTGCCACACTGATATGGGTACTTATGTGGAGTAAAGCTGAGGGAATGATACCTGCTATTCAAGTAGCCTGGTTTACCATCGGTGTTGTATCTGGATCTATTTTAATCATGAATGTAAAAAACACATACCCAAGAAACCAACAAATCCTTTATCTGTTACTCGGCTGGCTGAGTATTTATGCAACCATTCATTTATTCGAATGGAAGCTAAAGGTGATAACCATGGCCTTTTGATGGTAAGGAGAAGCCTATTAGCATTTTTTGGATTCTTTATTATTCTTCTCTATTACAAGGGCGAGGAAGGCTAGTACAGAACTGATGATGCTAAGTATAGCGGCCCAAAATGCTAAATTTTCTGATGAAACACCGAGATTTCCCACTAAATCGGATGTTGCTGGCATGACTCTTCCCCCTCTCTGTCGACCTAGTAATCAGTTTATGTCTGCATACACAACGAGGGACTAGGCAGATATACGTACTGTAGATCAGGATTTAGGAAAACGTGATTGAGCAATATCATGTATAAGAGATGATTTGTACACATGATTTCCGACAATGCTTTGTTGGGCGGCTTGGTACATGCTATAGGCTACTTCTTCAGCAGGGATAGCACGATAAGTCGCCAATGGGCCAATCAACAAGGGGGAGAGAAAAGGCACCAGCTTACCTGCCCAATGTTCGGCAAATCGATACTCATGACGTTTACCTAGTAATAGGGAAGGACGAAAGAATAAGGTAGTAGGCAGCTGGAGATGTGTAATGTCTCGTTCCATCCTTCCTTTTAATTGATTGTAAAAGAAAAGAGAGTTCACATTTGCACCTAGAGCAGAAACCAATAGAAATTTTTCAGCGCCTTGTTGTTTAGCTAGGCGGGCCATGGTCAATGGATACTCATAATCAACACGCTGAAACTGTTCCTTACTTTTGGCCTTTTTTCGTGTGGTACCAAGACAGCAATAGATATGCGTACAAGAGAAAAGAGAGCCGTATTGATCCAGATTTTCAAAAGAAAGAACAGCTTGTTCGAGTTTAGGATGATCAATAGGTAGTGCCTTACGTACAACCACATATATACGCTCATATTCAGAAGCTTCTAACAAGAAAGAGAGTAAATGTCCTCCTACCAGTCCGCTTGCACCCGCAAGAAGGGCTGTTTTCTTTTGGAGCATGTCAACAATCCTTTCTGACTTATTCCATCTTTCTTATTATCTCCTATTTTTTACAGAAAAAAAAGAACATCATGACGGAAAGAAATTAGAAAGTAAATAAAAGGTAATTGGCGATTTCAGTAGTAAAAATGTTGAAAAAAACGTACGTTTATAATATGATTAGCTTGAAATGTTCGTGTTAAACGATTTAATTACATGTCAGGAGGTTCTTTCCGTGGGGAAAAAGAGAGCACTGATTAGCGTATCTAACAAAACAGGTGTGGTGGAATTTGCGAGCCAGCTTGTCGAGCTAGGTTTTGAGGTCATTTCAACTGGGGGTACAGCGACGCTTTTAGCTGATGCAGGTGTTAAGGTAACAGGAATATCAGAGGTAACTCAGTTTCCAGAAATGATGGATGGACGGGTAAAAACCCTGCATCCAGCTATTCATAGTGGTTTGCTGGCAGTTCGTGATAATAAAGAACACGTGGAGCAAATGGCGACCCAAGGTTTTGAATATATTGATATTGTAGCTGTTAATCTTTATCCGTTTAAGGAGACGATCTCTAAAACAGATGTTAGCTATGAGGATGCGATTGAAAATATTGATATCGGTGGCCCAACCATGCTGCGCTCCGCTGCAAAGAATCATGCATACGTGACTGTAGTTGTTGACGCCAATGACTATGAGCTTGTGTTGACTGAAATTCGAGAAAAACAAAACACCAGTCTAGAAACCCGCAAGCGTCTAGCGGCTAAAGTATTTCGTCATACGGCAGCCTACGATTCTCTCATCTCACGTTATCTAAGTGAACAAACAGGTGAGGAATTGCCAGAGAGCTTTACTGTTACCTATGAAAAAGCTCAGGAACTCCGCTATGGAGAAAATCCTCATCAGATGGCGGCCTTTTATCGAGATGCGATGGCTACTAGGGGCAATATCGCTACATGTAAACAACTTCACGGCAAAGAACTTTCCTATAATAATATTAACGATGCTAATGCTGCACTAGCTATATTGGCTGAATTCAGCGAACCAACAGTAGTTGCAGTAAAACATACCAATCCATGTGGGGTAGGTATGGGGGGGACGATTCACGAGGCTTACCAAAAAGCGTATGATGCTGATCCTGTCTCTATTTTTGGTGGGATCGTAGCAGCGAATCGCCCGATTGATCGCGAAACAGCTTTATTACTAAAGGAAGTATTTTTAGAAATCATCGTAGCGCCAGCTTTTGAACCAGAAGCGTTGATTATTTTACAGGAAAAGAAAAATGTACGTTTACTTCAGATGGACACAATAGTTTCTTCTGAACATAAGGGTGCATTAAGCTCGGCTTTTCAAATTACTTCTATGCATGGTGGAGCGCTTGTGCAAGAATGGGATCGCAAAGCGCTTGACCCTACTGCTATAATGGTCGTAACTGAACGTTCACCAAGTGAAGAAGAGCTAACGCAACTAGAATTCGCTTGGAAGGTGGTCAAACACGTTAAGTCTAATGCAATCGTTCTAGCTAAATCAGATAAAACGATCGGTGTTGGTGCGGGGCAGATGAACAGAGTAGGTTCAGCTCAGATTGCGATCACGCAAGCTGGAGAAGAGGCCAAGGGAGCAGTTCTTGCCTCGGATGCTTTTTTCCCAATGTCTGATACAGTAGAAGCAGCAGCTCAAGCAGGAATTACAGCTATTATTCAACCTGGTGGCTCTATTCGAGACCAAGAATCGATCGATGCGTGCAATCGTCATGGCATTGCTATGATTTTCACAGGTGTCCGTCATTTTAAACATTAAGGGGAGGACAAATAGGATGAAAGTTTTGGTAGTAGGCAGCGGGGGAAGGGAACACACCCTCGTGTGGAAACTGGCACAAAGCCCTAAAGTGGAGAAAATATTCTGCGCTCCGGGTAATGGCGGAACCGCTGCTCTGGTGCAAAACGTTCCGATCCAGGTTACAGATTATGCGGCACTGGCTCAGTTTGCGAAAGACGAGGAAATTGATGTTACCGTTGTCGGTCCTGAAGATCCACTTTTAGGAGGGATTGTAGATTTCTTTACTCTACGTAACCTACCTATATATGGTCCAAGTGCAAAAGCTGCAAAACTGGAAGGCAGCAAGTCCTTTGCTAAATGCCTGATGAGAAAATATGATATTCCAACTGCGGATTATGAATCTTTCCTCGATTTTGAATCTGCTATTGCTTACGTAAGAGAAAAAGGGGCCCCCATTGTTATTAAAGCGGATGGTCTGGCACAAGGAAAAGGTGTAATATTAGCTTTTAGCTTAGAGGAAGCAGAAGAAGCAATCCGCCAGATCATGCAGGATAGTAAGTTTGGTCAAGCAGGAAGCCGCATTGTTATTGAAGAGTTTATGCAAGGAGAAGAATTAACGCTGCTCTCGTTTATTGATGGGGAGACCGTTAAACCAATGATTCCTTCTCAGGATCATAAAACGGTATTTGATGGAGATAAAGGACCTAATACGGGTGGAATGGGTGCGTATGCTCCTGTACCTCAAGTAAAGGATAGCGATATACAACGTATGATAGATACGATTGTTCAACCAATGGCTTCTGCTATGGTAGCGGAAGGTATCCCATTTCGTGGTATTTTGTACACGGGAATAATGCTTACCGAGGAAGGGCCTAAGGTTGTAGAATTTAATGCCAGATTTGGCGATCCAGAAACACAA
Organism: Brevibacillus sp. JB24b; assembly: GCF_051713385.1. NCBI lineage: Bacteria > Bacillati > Bacillota > Bacilli > Caryophanales > Paenibacillaceae > Brevibacillus > Brevibacillus sp. JB24b. Next base: position 478,727 of record NZ_JBNVQV010000001.1, read on the forward strand.
GTCGTATTGCCTTTATTGGAAACGGATTTAATAGATATTATTATGGCCACATTAAATGGAAGCTTGGCCGACTTAGACATCAATTGGAGTAAACAGAGTGCGGTTACAGTTGTTATGGCTTCACCAGGATATCCGGGGGATTATCCTAAGGGGGCTATCATAACTGGTGTGGACGTGCCTGTAGCCGATTCGCCTAAACGAGACAATCAGGAGATCGTGTTTCATGCTGGTACGAAACAAGAAGCTGATCATTTTGTAACAAGTGGTGGACGGGTACTGGCGGTAACTGCTTTAGCAGACTCCTTACAGCTAGCAAAAGAAAAGGCGTATCAGGCTGTAGCAAAGATATCCTTTACAGGTGCACATTATCGTAGAGATATTGCTGATAAAGCTTTTAAAAAGGTATAGGAAGCCAGTATAACATTTAGTCTGGACTGAACAAACAAAAGGGATTGGGCCTCTGTGGCCTTATCCCTTTGTTTGTTTTTACTCAGCATCATGAGTAGACGAATTCTTATTCTGTGATTGATCAAGATGTGAGCTGTTTTGATGAGTAGATTGCTTTTGAGATGCTTGATCACTTTGTTTTTCGCTTTCTACAAAGCTTTCGAAAGCCTTACGAGCAAGCTCTTCAACCTGCGTATTTTGAGAGTTGTGGTCTGTTGCTTGCTCATTTTCAGAATGTACCTGTTGATCTGTAGAGGTGCGCTTCAATGCTCGGTTTTTCATCGACGAGGTAGCCTCTCGGGTCTTGTTGTAAAGAGAAAGGCCAGTTGGAATAATTTTATCCATCGCTTGACGGACTAAATCCTCTTTTCTTGTGCTGATACCAAACGCTAAAAGGATTGGACAAAAGCGTGTGATTCCTTCGGCTACTTTCATAGCTGACCATAGTAAGAGACCATAAGGCTTTTTACCATAACGATAATTTGACATTTTGCTAATAGCGCATCCTAAACCAACTAGTCCCAATGTTATACGAATATAGGCATCAAACCTACCAACATTCTTTTTCATGCTCATCCTGCCTCCTTCCTTGTGTTAGTTTGTGTTGAGAAGCGATTGTCCACCCAAGGAAAAAATGGTAGGAAAGCAGGGATCGCTTAGCATACCATATAACTAGTAAATGACGATGCTAACAAGAGAGGAGAGGGAATGAGTGAGGGCAAGAAAACTAACAGAAATTGCTTATAAACAATTGATTCGTACGGCAAAAGGACTTGAAGCTGCTAGTGTATGGATTACTGGAGGGACAATATTAGATGTATATACGAAGTCCTGGCGAAAAGCAGACATAGTCTTGGCTGGTGAGCGTATTGCTTATGTGGGAGAAAAAGTACCACTAGTGAATGAGGATACAATTTGTATAAATGCAAAGGATAAGTATATCGTTCCTGGATATATAGAACCACATGCTCATCCTTTTCAATGGTATAACCCGTTCACTTTAGCTGATTATGCCCTACAAACAGGGACTACGACAATGATAAGTGATAGCTTATTCTTTTTTCAATTGTTGCCGTATGACAAGCTCTCTTCGCTTTTTGATGAAATAAATAAGCATCCTATGAAGCAATTTTTTTGGGCCCGATTGGATTCACAAACGTTACCTGATCCAGAAGGTGTTTTCCAACGTGAAAGGATAAAGGAGCTATTAGATCACCCTTTAGTGATTCAGGCCGGAGAATTAACCGATTGGAGAGGCATATTGGATGAACGAGAAGAGTTGTTAGAAGGCATGCGTTATGCTCTGGATCTAGGTAAGCGAATAGAGGGACATCATCCAGGGGCTTCTTATCAGACATTGGCTCTAGCAGCTGCTCATGGGGTAGGAGCTTGTCATGAAAGTATGAAGGCGGAGGAGCTGTTGCACCGCTTACAAGTGGGAATGTATGCCACACTTCGTCATTCCTCCATTCGACCTGATCTGCCCAAATTGATCACAGAATGGCTAGAGTTAGATTTACCTTGGTCACCTCGTATGATGCTGACATCCGATGGAGCAACAGCTCCGATGCTTCGAAACGGAGTAATGGACTACACGATCCGAGTTGCGATTGAGTCAGGTATGCCAATTGAGGAAGCCTATGTGATGGCAACCCTAAATCCTGCTACGTATTATGGCATGGATACCGAAATAGGTGGAATTGCTCCAGGTCGTCTGGCTGATATATTGTTTCTTACGGAAAAAAATAATCCAACCCCTGAAACAGTCATTGCAAATGGTCTTATTATCGTACAGGAGGGGCAGGTAGTTGCAAAGGTACCAAAGAGTCAAATGAGTGATTATGTTTCTGGTAGTCTCACCATGGAAGAAATGGTGTCTGATCAATGGTTTTTGTTTCCAGATAAGACGCAAGCCCTTTCCTTAGATACTCTTCCTGTAATCTGTATGATTAACGCGGTTATTAGTAAATTAGATGAAACAACCGTTATTCATGATTGGGAGGAGCTTATTCAAATACCGGATGCGATGCTTGCAGTATTAATTGATCCAAAAACGAAACAATTGACGAAGGCTATTTTACGAGGCTTTGCAGTTGAGCTGGAGGCATTAGCTACCAGTTTTCATGCATCCACAGAATTTCTCGTGCTAGGTCGTAATCCTCAATCGATGAAAGCGGCCCTACAGGAGATCATGGGATCAAAAGGTGGAGTGGCGATCATCGAAAAGGGGGAAGTGCTTTTTCATATACCCTTACCTATAGGAGGGAAAATGACAGATGAATCGATGGAGATCGTTATGGAAAAAAGCGAGCGCTTTACCACTTTAATGAAGGAACGTGGATATCGATTTGATGATCCAATTTATTCCTTATTATTTTTTACTGCCACCCACTTACCCTTTGTCCGTTTTACCAAGGCTGGAATCTATGAAGTGAAGACTGGTTCCTTGATTTATCCTGCTACTCCGCTCTAAAAAGTCTTCCTAATAGGTTATCAATAAAGCTTCTCATCCTTGTTGATATGTGTAAAATAGTGCCAATAGTGCGGTAGGATCGCTTCGATAAAAATTATTTTTTTCTTGTAAATTTTCTGATTTATTTTACAATAAAAAATAATCATTAACACAAAACGGCCCTTCCTACCCTAAAGTTGTCAAAACCCGAATGATCTGCGAATAAACTGGTTTAGTTAAAAGAAAGTACAAATAAGGGGGATCTGATTCCATGAACAAGAAAGGTAGCATGGGACTCTTTACCGCCATATTGACTACTGGATTAGTTTTATCAGGCTGTACAGGAGCAGGCCAAAGCACTGGAAAAGAGGTAATTAAAATAGCTACACAAAGCCCACTATCTGGTGCATACGCAAACATTGGTGACGCGATTAAACAGGGAGCAGGATACGCACTTCAGGAGGAGAAGGAAGAATTTGCGAAAATGGGATTCGAACTACAGCTATTTCCTCAGGATGACCAGGCTGATCCTAAACAAGGTGTTACCAATGCCCAGCTACTGGTTGCCAACAAGGACGTACTGGGGGTGATCGGTCACTACAACACCGGTGTTGCTGTTCCGTCCTCTTCAAAGTATGAAGCTGGCAAACTAGTTATGGTCTCTCCCGCTAACACAGGCATTACACTCACAGAAGAAGGGAAGAAGACAGTCCATCGCATTTGTGCACGAAATGATGTACAAGGCCCCGCAGCTGCCAGATACGCCAAAAATACGCTTGGTGTAAAAAACGTATTCATTATTAATGATAAGACAGCGTATGGTACAGGATTAACTGACCAAGTAAAAGCTCAATTTGAAAAGGATGGGGTGGGAATACTTGGTTTAGAAGGCATTACTGTAGGGGAAAAGGATTATAGTGCTGTGGTTAATCAGGTAGTCTCTAGCAAACCAGATATGGTCTTCTTTGGGGGGATTTATTCGGAAGGAGGTCTGTTATTTAAGCAGGCTCGTGATAAGGGATATCAGGGCATTTTTATGGGTGGGGATGGAATCGATTCCTCTGAATTAGTGACGATTGCTGGCAGTGCTGCTGAAGGGGTTATCTATACATCGGCAGCAGGGGACGTTACCCAGACTACTGAAGGAAAAAAATGGGCTGAGGCTTATGAAAAAGCAACTAACAAAAAACCAGAAACCTATTCCGTTTACGGTTATGATGCGATGAAAGTATTACTGAATGGTTTGAAAAATTCTATTAAGGCAAATGGTAATAAAAAGCCTAGCCGAGAGCAAGTGTTAGATGCTGTTCATAAAACGAAAGACTTTCAAGGACAATTTACCAAAGTCACCTTTACAGATAAGGGGGACAATGAATTCGCCCAGGTATTCGTCTACAAATTTGAAAATGGAAAGGCCACTTTTGTAACCAAAGCAGAGTAGTATCACGGAGGACGCTTTCTACCGTTGTAGTAAGGGGACGACGCCTAGAAGCGCCCTTTTCTTTTAAGAACGATTGAGGAAAAGCCCTATTTGTTGTAGGGAAAATGATCTGCATTTACAGTGAAAAGAAAAATACAAGAGAAATGAGGGAATGTACATGTGGCAGATCCTACCTCAAGTGTTGGTTGACGGACTTACCCTCGGCTTCATGTATGCAGTTGTGGCCTTGGGTTACACAATGGTGTATGGAATCTTAGAATTTATAAACTTTTCACATGGAGAAATTTTTATGGTGGGAGCGTTTGTAGGGACAGAAGTGCTTCTTGTTATGGAAGCTAATGGAGTATTGCAAGGAATGAACCCATTTTTGGCTCTGGTTCTTGCTCTGCTTATCAGTATGGTGTTAACCGGTTTATTGGGTGTAGGGATTGAACGGGTTGCTTATCGGCCTCTACGGAATGCCCCACGATTAGTCCCACTGATATCTGCCATTGGTGTATCCTTCTTCTTGCAGGATGTCGTTCGTTTTGCAGAAGCGCTTCATCGGGATGCTTTTTATTTAACAGGCCCGATTTTATTCCCTGGAAAGATCGATATCGGTATCGCTCAAATTCCCTCAAAAGCTGTGATTGTTGTTGTCGTAGCTATTGTCATGATGATTACATTAACACTATTTATTAACAAGACAAAATGGGGCATCGCGATGCGTGCCGTTTCACAAGATCAATCCACAGCATCACTTATGACCATAAATGTGGACAAAGTTATTATGTTAACCTTCCTTATTGGTTCAAGCTTAGGTGGAGCGACTGGTGTGCTGTTCGCACAAAATTATGGAACGATTGATCCCTACATCGGCTTCATTTTGGGAATGAAAGCTTTTACTGCTGCTATCTTAGGCGGTATTGGTAATCTTAGAGGGGCGATGCTAGGTGGGGTGCTTCTTGGATTAATTGAGTCATTGGCTGGTGCATATATGGGGCCGTTAACAGGAGGAGCATTCGGTGGAGAGTATAAGGATGTCATCGGATTTGCCATTCTCATTCTAGTGCTTCTGTTCAAACCCGAGGGTCTGCTTGGGGAAGCCGTAAAAGAGAAAGTGTAGGTGAAAGAAATGGGAACTCTTAAAAATGTGCTAGCAAAAGAAAAACCAATCCCACTTCTTCTTACGCTGGTGTGGATTGTTGGATGCTCTGTAGCGCTCTATTTTTTACAGCAATCGGTAACAAGCTTTGTGGGGCTTATTTTTTCAGTACTGCTAATCTACTACACGAATACGAATAAAAGGGCACAAGTACTTTTAGGGGTGTTAGTTTTATTCGGTCTTATTCCAATACTTGCTTATGATAATAGCTATTATATGGAAGTAGCGACCAATATTGGTATTTATGTTGCTATGGCGCTTGGTTTAAACATTGTGGTTGGATTTGCGGGACTATTGGATTTGGGATACATTGCTTTTTTTGCCGCTGGTGCATATGCATATGGCATATTTGCTACCGCACAGGCTAATCATTTTATTCCGGGAGACTTATTTCCGTTAAGCGGAGAGTGGTTTTGGGCATTTTTAGTGGTTGGATTGCTGGTAGCTGCTATCTTTGGAATTCTGCTAGGACTCCCCGTTCTTCGGGTAAAAGGAGATTATCTAGCCATTGTTACATTGGGATTTGGTGAAATTATCAGAATAGTCTTTAATAATTTGGATAAGCCTATTAATATAACAAATGGACCTCAGGGGATAACTTCTATCAATGCTCCACAAATTATGGGAGAATCATTTTCTGATGCTTTTCATTTCTATTTTATTGTGTTAGTGGTTATTTTATTGATTGTACTTGCCAATATCCGCTTGGAGCATTCTAAACTAGGGCGCGCTTGGATTGCGATTCGAGAAGACGAGCTGGCGGCGCAGTCTATGGGGATTTCTCTCTTAAAAACGAAGTTAGCGGCATTTGCTACAGGAGCATCCTTTGCTGGGGTAGTTGGGGTTATCTTTGCGGCAAAACAAACCTTTGTTGACCCTACCTCTTTTACGCTGATGGAGTCATTTAGCATATTGGTAATGGTTATTTTAGGTGGGAGTGGTAGCATCCCTGGTGTTATTTTAGGTGCCACGTTTGTTACACTGCTACAGGTTCAAATTTTAAAGGAGCTGTCCAATTATCTGCATGAGTTGTCACAATCAGGTATCCTATACCTCCCAAGTCAATTGGACCCGTCTAAGCTGCAACGAATGGTGTTTGGAATTCTACTGGTATTAGCGGCCCTATATCGTCCGAACGGATTAATTCCAGCAAGGAGAAAGAAAGAAAACATCGAGAACATTAAAAATCACGCTCAAGTTGAACAACGGCAGGGCATTCTTGCTAAGCTGAACGGACGAAACAAAGTGGGCTAGAGGAGGTAGTAGTATGGCATTGTTAGAAGCGAGACATTTAACCAAGAGATTCGGTGGTCTGGTGGCCAACGAAGACGTGTCGATTGATATTGAAAAAGGCAGCATCACGGCAGTCATCGGTCCGAACGGGGCAGGTAAAACCACCTTCTTTAATATGGTTACAGGTTTTTACGAGCCAGATGAGGGGGATGTTGTATTAAATGGAAAGAGTATAAAAGGCCTTCAACCCGATCAAATAGCAACCCGGGGAATTACACGGACGTTTCAAAATGTCAGATTGTTCAAACAAATGACGGCGTTAGAGAACGTGATGATCGGCCAACATGGGCGGCTACAAGCAGGTCTTCTTGGTATTTTGTTTCATTCAAAACGGGTAAGGGAAGAGGAGGAACGAGCCCGTGTTGAAGCTTATCAAATTCTTGAATATGTGGGAATTGAACATATTGCTAATGAAACCGCAGGTAGTCTGCCGTATGGATTGCAGCGCAGATTAGAGATTGCTAGGGCTTTGGCTACGAACCCACACATTATTTTGTTAGATGAGCCAGCAGCAGGGATGAACCCGAGAGAGACGGTGGAAATGACCGACTTTATACGCCAGCTAAAACGCGAATTAGAATTAACCATTATTTTAATAGAGCATGACATGAAGCTGGTTATGGGGCTTTCCGAGTATATTCATGTTCTGGATTATGGAAGGAAAATTGCTGAGGGTACACCAGACGACATAAGAACAAATCCAAAGGTTATTGAGGCGTACTTGGGCAAGAGCGCAACAGAAGCTTCGTAGGAGGGAAGAGCGATGGCATTATTGGAATTGAAGGAGGTTCATACCTATTACGGAGGCATCCATGCGTTAAAAGGTCTAAGTATCACGGTAGAGCAAGGAGAAGTAGTAACTCTTATCGGTTCAAACGGAGCTGGAAAATCAACTACCTTAAAAACCATATGTGGTCAAGTTCATACAAAAGAAGGTCAAGTGTTTTTTGACGGGCAACCTATCACTGGTAAAAGGCCACATGATATCTCAGCATTAGGGATTGCCCATGTTCCAGAGGGCAGGCATATTTTTCCAAAACTAACTGTAAGAGAAAACTTGGAGATGGGGGCCTTTTCTATCAAGGATCAGAAAGTGATTGAAGAGGGAATTGAGCGAGCCTTTCATTACTTTCCGCGCTTAAAAGAACGGGTATCACAAAAAGGAGGCACGATGTCGGGCGGTGAACAACAAATGTTGGCTATCGCTCGTGGATTGATGATGAAGCCAAAAATCCTGATGTTAGATGAGCCGTCAATGGGATTAGCTCCTATTTTAGTAGAGCAAATCTTCGAGATAGTCACGGAATTAAATCAAGAGGGTATGACCATTCTATTAGTAGAACAAAATGCAAATCAGGCACTTGCCGTTGCACACCGCGGCTATGTCATTCAGACTGGTGAGATTATTTTGAAGGATGATGCAAAAAATTTGTTATCAGATCCACAGGTACGAGAGGCATATTTGGCGTAAGCGGAGGCGAGAGTCATCACATTAAACTGACATGCGTTGCAATTGGATCAAGTGAGGAAGGTCGAATTGAACAGCTTGCATAGAATATCAACAAAAACCTTGAAATTCATTCTAGAATTCAAGGTTTTTGTTGGTTACATGAAGAGGGACTTTATTAATGAATCGTATCTGTTTTCCAGACATTAATGTGGTTGGAAAGGTTATCCCAAATGGTTGGGTCCTCTAGTCCCAAGCGCCAAAAGGCTATTCCGGCCAAATCATATTTCTCAACCAAATCTAGCTTGGAGCGCGTGCTAAAAGAGTTTTCGAACCAAACGATATGCATATTGCCTTCTTCATCCATGTATTGCATATGGGGGGCGAGTTGTTCCTGATCCCAATTAAGAGTAGCTCCATGGCTTTTGCCTAGCTCCATTAGACTTTTATAGGATTGATATACGGCTTTTTCTCCGTTGCTGTTCCAATTCCAGCCATACCCAGCAACTCCAAGTAAGATTTTGTGTGCCGGTACACCTTGCGAGAGTGCATATCGCACTGTATCTTCTGCCCATTGAATGGAAGCAACAGGACCTGGTTTTGTTCGTGGATTATGCTCATCGTAGGCCATGATCACCAAGCGATCAGCATAGCGACCTAGTAGCTTATAGTCAAACCAGGGAGACCACACATTGGCACGTTCATCACCTGTATTAGCAGGAACGCTTACTGTGACGGTTTTGCCATGTTGATGCATCAATTGGGTTACATTTTTAACTAACTGAGTGAAGGCAAATTTGTCTTCTAAATATAGGTTCTCGATGTCTAAATTAATGCCGTCATAGCCTAGTGAAAGCACTTCACGTTCTAAATTACGCAAAAAATAACGCTGATTTGTAGGCTTACGTAAAATATCTCGGGCAACATCTTTTCCTTTTTCTATAGAATCATAGAACAGATTGTGAACTAACAGATAGACTTGAACCTGATTGGCATGTGCTCGATCTATGACCTTTTTTTGTTCTTCTTTCGAAAGGGTCGTTTTTAAATATCCAGGATTTTTTTCATCCAGCTTACACCAAAAAGGCACAATCATACTAAGTTGTTCATGCTGAGCAGATAAGGTGGGGAGAGATCCAGGATAAGGATCTTCCGACTCTGTATAAAACCCAAGCACCTCTCTTGGTCGAGAGCTAGGTATTGCGTTCTGTAAGGTAGTAGTCTGATGAACGGATGCAAAATGAGGGGAAGTACTTCTATCAGAGGTAGCAGATTTATAGGGAGAGCCAGTCTGACAAGAAGCTACCAGCAAAGAGCTAATCACCAACAACAAGATGAAGACGCGTGAGAAGAGACGTGGCATTTCTTCTCTCCTTTCTTATCATAAAGGTAGTTTTATCCTGAATGTTAGTTTTAACATACGGTAATTAACACAAAGTTATACACGTTTATGGGGAAGATAGGCAATGTTAGAAGATATGAAAAAACGGTAACCCGGAAATTACTCCAGATTACCGCTTTTTTATTCCAAATGAAATTGCTTTTGTGGCAATGTTGCAATAAACATAACACCTTGCTGCTCAGATATGTTCTTGGCAGTAATAGATCCTTCATGGGCTTCCAGAACAGCACGCGCGATAGCAAGACCTAAGCCATGTTTACCTGTTTTGCCTTTGCGAAAACGTTGGAAAAGGTAGGGCATGACGCTTTCTTCAATAGGTGGACCGTCATTGGAGATAGCGATTTCGATCTGTTCTTTTACCACTTTGGCAGTGATGGTAATCGTGGTCTTGGCGTATCGTAGCTGATTTTCCACAATATTAGTGAAAGCACTGTAAAGCTGTTCACCATCACCTTTCATTGGTAGGGTATCAGGTATCTCGATCTGCCATGCTAAATGTGGGTGTAGAAGATGATAGCGCTGGTGTAACAGTCCAATCATTTCTGTCAAATCTAATGATGTAAAGGTCATCATTCTATCAACTGACTCTACTTTTGTTAAATACAATAGTTGTTCTACCACATTCTCCAAACGATTGCTTTCCTCCATAATAATGGACAAGCCTTTTTGTGCTTCAGCACCCTGAAAAACGCCATCTAGTAAGCCTTGTGCATAGCCTTGTATCGCCATAATTGGCGTTTTTAATTCATGGGAGATATTTTGCACAAAGTGTTGCTGGGATTCGTCATGATCCTTCAATTGCTTTTTCATCATGTCAAAAGAGCGAGCTAATTGACCGATTTCATCCTTTCGATCCACCATTAGAGGAATATCAAATTGACGGCGTGCAATCTTTTGACAGGATTCTTCTAAACGGCGTAAGGGGGTACTCAAATACCCACTAAACCAACCAGCTAATAACAAACTGACAAAGATAAAAAAGGCAAAAATGATGAAGAATTGCTTGGTAAGCATGTTATTGATCTGAATGATTTCCTTTTCCTTTGTGAAGATCACTAGGTAATAAGGGAATCCAAAGTAATCCATCTTCTGACTTACCATTAAGAAATTTTCATTATCCCACTCGGTGCTCCCCTTATAAGGGGTCGAACCTTTATGAGCAGAAGCTTCTTTGAAAAGCCCATTCGCAACCTTGACTGGAACGCCCTCTTTTGGCATATGTTGAACCCCAATAAGTTGACCATCTTTACTAAAAACCATCATCTGAAAAGAAAAGTTATAGTTTTGTAACAATAACATCAATATCCGTGGAGAAGTGAAAGATGGTAGTGGTCCAAGCTCATGTTGTTGCGTAAAGGAGATTTGGTCAGACACCTTTTCAAATTCGTCCTCAAGCAATGAATACGTATTATCCAGTAGGATCTGCTTTAAGGTATAGGGATAGAGGATGGCTACACTTGCCCCAAGCACGATCGTCAAAGATAAAAACAGTAAAAAAATCTGTTTGGCTAACGGCAGGTTTTGTAAAGAGAATTTTCCTCTCATTTGGTCATCCGGTAGCCAAAGCCATACACCGTCTCCAATGGAAATTCAGGCATCTTTTTACGAATGCGTTTCACCAGATCATCCACGGCACGATCTGATCCGATATAGTCATCGCCCCAGACAGCCGTAAGGATTTGCTCGCGTTGCAAAGCCTGGCCCTGATTTTTAATAAAGTAAAGCACCAAATCAAATTCTTTTGTGGTTAAGTCAATCATTTGCTCGTTTTCTTTAACCAGTCTCCCTTTTTCTGAAATGAAATACTGCGAGACGTTTATCCAGTCCTCATACACTACGGGAGGTTGGGTAGCTGTTACAGGAGGGCTAGTTTTTTCATAGGTACGATGCAACAAACGCTGTGTACGGATGACTAGCTCACGAGGCAAAAAGGGCTTTGCCAAATAGTCGTCGCTACCTAGTTCCAGCCCGATAATTTTATCAATATCTTGATCACGAGCAGAAATGAACATGATTGGGACGTCTTCCCATTTATTTCGGATTAGTCTAAGTAGTTCATACCCATCTATATCAGGCAACATAATATCAAGAATCCATAAGTGTGGTTTTGTATCATCTAGAACAGCTAGAACCTCTTCACCGCTCTGGAAGGTTCTTACTTCAAAACCTGCCCGTACAAGGTAGGAGCGCAATAGCTCTAGCAAATTAGTTTCATCATCAACTAGATAAACAAGATAAGGTGTGGTCTGAGTCATGGTCACCCTTCCTTTCTATCTTTCATAGTACCATAGCTTGTATAAAAACATGTGGGAACTAAATAGAAGGAATGTGGGAAAGTTGTGGCAGGAATTATACAGAAGTTGCTCGAAAAATAGTAGGGACAAAAAAGGAGTGAGGCATATATATGACACAGATCTGGAAGTATGCGGTTGTCGTTGTTACAGCATCGGCCTTATTGGTATCCTGCAATCAGTTTGCAAATAAAGAACAACCATCACAACCCAATCCGGTGACGCCACCAGTTTCTGAACCTTTGCAAGAGAAGACGTTTCCTTATACAGCTCCATTAACAGGAATGGGTGTGGATGAACGAATTGATCATCGTCCTGTAATGGTTATGATTAATAATCATCCGAAAGCAAGACCTCAATCTGGACTGGATAAAGCTGATATCGTGTACGAAGTGCTGTCGGAAGGTGAAGTGACACGCTTTCTAGCCATTTTTCACAGTCAAACTCCTAAAACGATTGGACCAGTCAGAAGTATACGCCCGTACTTTATTAAATTGGGGAGAGGCTTGGATTCCATTCTGGTGCATGTTGGTGGAAGTCCAGATGCTCTTCAAATACTTAAAGGTGCAGATGACGATATTAATGAGATTAGTAACAGTACATACTTCTGGAGAGAAAAATTCCGTTCTGCTCCCCATAATGTATATACTGATCTAAGCCATATCGAAAAAGCGATGCAGGCTAAAAATATGCGTATAACTTCTGATCTACCGTTTTTTCCTTTCCTGCCTAAAGATGCCAAAATAGAAGAAGGACAGGCAGCGGCAGAAATTAAGGTGAAACCACATCCTCAATATTCGCTCAGTTACAAATATGATACGGATAAGGAGAAATATTTACGCTATACACAAGGCGAGGTTCATAAGGATCTAACGTCAGATAAACAACTGGAAATTACGAATGTACTGGTGATCTCATCTAAACATAAGGTGCTAGATAATGAAGGCCGGCGTGAAGTCGATGTGACCGGCCCTGGGGAAGGGTATCTGTTCCAGCAGGGGAAGGCAAAACCAATCAAATGGGCTAGAAAAGATGGTATTATTCGAGCGTATGAAGACGCTGCTTTAACAAAAGAAATACCTTTACTCCCAGGAAATACCTGGGTAAACATTGTGCCTAATACACCAAGCTTAGACCAGCATCTTAGCTTTCAATAACCAAACTTTAGGAAACAGATAAATTTGATGAACATCGTCTTGCGTAGAGAAGTCTTTTGCTCTATCATGAAAGCAGAACTTTAGTACTTAAAAACTTTACAGAGAGAAAAAGTTCCCAAGACGATCACGGGGTGATTTTTCATGCAATTAGAGAAATTAAAGGGTAAGGGAATTGAACAACTTTTTGAATCGATCTTGTCTTTAAAAGACATGGAAGAATGCTATAAATTTTTTGATGATCTATGTACGGTAAATGAGATGCAGTCACTTGCTCAACGTTTGGAAGTAGCGCGTATGCTACGTAAAGGATATACGTATAACCATATTGAATCGGAAACAGGGGCGAGTACAGCGACGATCTCTCGTGTTAAGCGATGCCTCAATTACGGTAATGATGGTTATCAACTGGCATTGGATCGGATCGGTAAATAAAGTGGAGGTATCAACGTGATTGAATTTAGCAACTGGCGACATGTTTTTAAACTGGACCCAGAAAAGCCTATTGAGGATGATCAATTGGAGCAAATCTGCGAGTCAGGTACAAATGCGATTATTGTAGGGGGAACTCTCGGAGTCACATTTGACAACACGCTTGACCTAATGTCGCGTATTAGACGCTATGCTGTACCGTGTATGCTGGAGGTCTCCAATTTGCAGGCCATTGTTCCAGGCTTTGATGGGTATTTTATCCCTATCGTTTTAAATGCAAGCAATCCAGATGTGATTTTTGCTCCGCATATAGAGGCTTTAAGCTCACTCGGAAGCTATATACATTGGGACGAAATTGTAGCGGAAGGGTATCTGGTGTTTAATCAGGACTCGGCTGTTGCTGAGGTAACCAGCGCTCGTACTATTTCGTCAAAAGCAGAAGCCAAGGCTTACGTGCAGACAGCTACAAAATTATGTCGTTTGCCAATCGTGTATATCGAATACAGCGGTACATATGGGGACCCACAAATGGTTGAGGCCTGCAAAGCAGCTTTGGATGAAGGGCACCTTATGTATGGTGGCGGGATTACTAATGCAAGTCAGGCTCGAGAGATGGCAGCTATCGCTGATACGGTGGTTGTTGGCAACATCATCTATGATTCTCTCGAACAGGCTCTATCTACTGTTGCTGCGGTAAAAGAGACAGAGCGTCGTTTCTAGTTTCGTTTTTCTAACACATGATTTTAAAGTAAACTCCTTGAGCCAATGCCGAGGAGTTTCTTTTCTTTCACATATAAAATGGAATAAAAAAGGAGTCTTTTTTCCTAAAAGAGTGAGTGGCATAACACGTCAAGATATGACAAAATAGGAACATATGCTTTCTTTTGGGACGAAGGAAAAAGAAGCAAAGTGAAAGGTGGCTTACGGCATGTTAATTCAAGATAATTTTTTCTCGGGTTTGAATCCTGAACAGAAAAAGGCGGTGGAGACCACAGAGGGTCCTGTGCTGATTCTGGCAGGTGCAGGTAGTGGTAAAACCCGTGTTCTTACCCAACGGATCTCATATCTAGTTGGTTATAAGCAGGTATTTCCTTGGAGCATTCTCGCGATTACCTTTACGAATAAAGCGGCTCGTGAGATGAAAGAGCGTGTAGAAAGAATGGTTGGTCGGGAAGCAGGGGCGGATGATATTTGGATTTCTACCTTCCACTCTCTTTGTGTACGCATTTTACGAAGAGATATAGATCGGATTAACATCAGCCGCAGTTTTACCATTTTGGATGCTGGGGATCAGCTAACTGTGGTGAAGCAGTGCATGAAAGAACTAAATATTGATGTGAAAAAGTTTGAACCACGTTCTATTTTAGGAGCAATTAGTGGAGCAAAGAACGAATTACTTGATCCAAAGCGATATGAACAAGTAGCGGGAGATCAATTCCAGCGTATTGTTTCACAAGTGTATGAGCTATACATGAAGAAGCTGAAAAATAACCAATCGCTTGATTTTGATGATCTAATCATGACGACGATTCGTCTATTTAAAGAAGTGCCTGAAGTATTGGAATTCTATCAGCGCAAATTCAAATATATCCATGTAGATGAGTATCAGGATACGAACCGAGCCCAGTATATGTTGATTAGTATGCTTGCTGACATGCATAAAAACATTTGCTGTGTGGGTGACGCTGACCAAAGTATTTATAAATGGCGCGGTGCTGATATTTCGATCATTCTTAACTTTGAGAAGGAATATCCTAGTGCGAAATTGATAAAGCTGGAGCAAAACTATCGCTCTACTAAAAATATCTTAGAAGCAGCTAACCATGTTATTAAAAATAATAAGAACCGCAAAGAGAAAAATCTGTGGACGAATCAAGAGGCAGGGGAGAAAATTTATTGCTATCAAGCTGATTCGGAGCATGATGAAGCTTATTTTGTTGTGGATATGATTCGTGAACAACTGAAAACCTATAAACGATATGACAAATTTGCCATTTTATATCGTACGAATGCCCAGTCACGTGTAATGGAGGATGTGTTGGTTAAATCGACTATTCCTTATAAAATCGTCGGAGGTACGAAGTTCTATGATCGCAAAGAGATTAAAGACGTATTAGCCTATTTGCGTTTGGTATCCAATCCTGACGATGATATCAGCTTGACCCGTATTATTAATGTTCCAAAGCGTAATATAGGGGATACTACGGTAGAAAAGCTACAAGCCTATGCAAGCGCACATGGATTGACACTCTTTCAAGTCGTACAGGAAGTAGCGTATATGGGGCTTGCCTCTCGGACAACCAATGCTATTTTGGCCTTCTCGGATATGGTGAAGAACCTTATTCAGATGGTTGATTATTTAAGTGTAACCGAGCTAGTTGAGGAAATCTTAAAACAATCGGGATACCGTGAGTCGCTGAAAGAGGATAAATCATTGGAAGCAGCGGCGCGCTTAGAGAACATCGACGAGTTTCTGTCAGTTACCCAAGAGTTTGAGAAAAAGAGTGAAGATAAGACTCTGTTGGCTTTTCTAACTGATTTAGCATTGGTGGCAGATATTGATTCTCTTGGCAATGACGACACAGAGGAAGCGGTACCAGATGATGGACAAGTGGTGTTAATGACATTGCACAGCGCCAAGGGCTTAGAGTTTCCAGTTGTCTTCTTAGTTGGCATGGAGGAAGGGGTTTTCCCGCATAGTCGTGCTTTGTTTGATGAAAGTGAAATGGAAGAGGAACGACGTCTAGCATATGTGGGAATTACTCGTGCAGAACAAAAATTATTTATGACACGAGCAAGAATGCGTACGCTATACGGACGTACAAATATGAATATGCAATCCCGCTTTTTCGCTGAGATACCAGATGAACTGCTTACTGGAGACCTAGGCTCAGGTGGTGGGTCTGAAGGTGGCTTTGATTCAAGTAATGTCTTTGGAGCAGGCTCAGGCTCAGGTTTTGGTGCCAGCCGTGGAGGGCAAGCCAGTCGTTTTGGGGCAGGCGGACGTACAGGCAATACATTTGGACGTTCTCCTAAACCTACAGAATCAACTGTCTCTATGCAACCAAGTGCATTTCGTGGGTTGAATCAAGCAACAAAATTGCCAACACACGGAGCAGCATCTCAGGCAGATTGGAAAGTAGGAGATAAGGCTAAGCATGGTAAGTGGGGAACAGGAACAGTGGTAAGTGTTAAGGGTGCAGGTGATAACACAGAGCTGGATATTGCTTTCCCTAGCCCAGTAGGAATCAAGAAATTACTTGCTAAGTTTGCTCCTATTGAAAAAGGTTGATTTTGAACGAACGGAAAGGATGAAGAGATACGTGGATCGTGTTGCCGCAAAACAACAAATTGTAAAACTAAAGAAACGGATTGAAGAGGAAAGCCGTCATTATTATACAGAGGATAATCCGCAGATTACGGACCAGGAATATGATCAAATGATGCGTGAATTGCAAGACCTGGAGGACCAATGGCCGGATATGGTTGCTCCTGATTCTCCTACCCAACGTGTCGGAGGTATGCCATTGCCTTTTTTTGAAAAGGTGGTGCATAAAACCCCGATGTTAAGTCTTGGGAATGCTTTTGACGAGGATGATTTACGCGATTTTGATCGTCGTGTGCGTCAAGGCTTAGGGAACCAAACTGTTCGCTATGTCTGCGAATTAAAAATTGATGGGCTGGCTGTCTCTCTTCGTTATGAGAACGGGCTTTTCGTAAAAGGAGCAACACGTGGAGACGGGACTACTGGTGAAGATATCACCCAAAACCTGCGGACGATTCGCTCCATTCCGTTACGTTTATCAGAACCAATTACCATGGAGGTTCGTGGAGAAGCTTTTATGTCAAAAATCGCTTTTGACCGTTTGAATAAAGAACGGGCAGAGCGAGAAGAGGCTTTATTTGCTAATCCGCGTAATTCAGCGGCAGGTTCCTTGCGTCAGCTAGATCCTAAGATTGCAGCCTCTCGCTCTCTTTCCACTTTTATTTATCAGATCGGTGAAGTAGAAGGGCGTCAGATTGATTCACACAGTGAAGGTCTTACTTTCTTAGAGGGGCTAGGCTTTTCGGTGAATCAGGAACGCCGTACATTTGATGATATAGAAGAAGTAATTGAATTTGTGCAAAGCTGGACAATCAAGCGACCAGAGCTCTCTTATGAGATTGATGGTATGGTGATTAAGGTAGATAGCTTTGCTCAGCAACAAGAGCTTGGTTTTACAGCGAAGAGTCCACGCTGGGCGATTGCTTATAAATTCCCGGCTGAAGAGGTCGTAACACAATTGAAGGATATTGAGGTGTCGGTTGGGCGTACTGGAGTGGTGACACCTACAGCGTTGCTTCAGCCTGTTATATTAGCTGGAACTGAAGTGAAGCGAGCGTCCTTACACAATGAAGACATCATTATGAAAAAAGGTCTACTCTTAGGTGATTACGTCCTGGTGAAAAAAGCAGGTGACATTATTCCTGAGATTGTGGAAGTCTTAAAAGAACGACGAACGGGAGAAGAACGTCCATTTATGATGCCAACTCATTGCCCGGAGTGTGCGAGCGAATTGGTTCGTCTACCGGATGAAGTGGCATTGCGCTGCATTAATCCAGAATGTCCAGCCGTTATTAGAGAAGGAATGTCTCACTTTGTATCCCGACAAGCGATGAATTTAGATGGTCTTGGGGAGAAAGTCGTAGCTTCACTATTTGCCGCAGGTCTCATTACAAGCGTCGCAGATTTATATTATCTACACGATAAGCGGGAACAGCTGTTACAATTGGAGAGAATGGGTGAGAAATCTGTCGATAAGATGCTACAAGCAATTGAAGCTAGCAAGGAAAATTCTGTGGAGCGTTTACTTTTCGGATTAGGAATTCGATTGGTGGGAGCTAAAGCAGCGAAGGTACTTGCAGAGCAATTCGGTGACATTGATCATATCATGCAGGCGACAGCAGAAGAATTGATCGCTATTGACGAGATCGGTCCTAAAATGGCTGAAAGCATCTTAACCTATTTCTCGATGCCTCAAGTACAAGAATTGATTGAGAAGCTCAAGGGTGCTGGCGTGAATATGCAATATAAAGGTGTTCGTGTGCAAGCAGGTGAGGATCTTCCATTCTCAGGTAAAACAGTGGTCTTAACCGGTACATTGACACAATTAACACGTCAGGAAGCGGAAGAAAAGATTGCTATGCTTGGTGGTAAAGTAACAGGGAGCGTTAGTAAAAAAACGGATTTAGTAATCGCTGGTGAAAAAGCAGGCTCCAAATTGGAAAAAGCAGAAAAATTGGGTATAACTGTACTGGATGAAGAGGCATTTTTAGCGCTATTATCATAGGTGGGCTGAGGAGATATTAAGCAAAGGTGTGAAGGTGATGGATAGATTCACGCTTAAACAGCTGGGAGCAAGCGTTAGTGTGCTCCTTTTGCTCAGCGGTTGTGCAACTGCAACGCAAAAGTCAGTTGAAACAGAAATTGTGGATGCGAGCCATACGATAGAGGAGCCAGTTGCTAAACAATCGGTTAAATTGGCTCAGATAACAGGAGAATTGACGTACCAGGATGTGCTGCAAAAAGGCGACAGTATAAATTCGTTGGCCCTAGATCAAGGTGGAGAACAAGTCTGGCTAGCAACTCATGCGGGACTCTATGCATCTGCGGATCATGGATTATGGGGAGCAGTGGCAGATGAGTTGGAGCATGCGGATGTTAAGACGATATATTTTGATCCAACGAAGCCTAAACGGGTATATGTGGCTGGCGCGAAGGTTTGCAAGGTGTCTAAGGATGGAGGAAAAACCTGGAAAAAAATAGAAGGTGGTTTACCTCATGGTTATGACATTCAATCTCTAATCGGAGTTCCAACCGATAAAGGTACATCTCTTTATGCATTTGTGAACAGAGAAGGCGTATACGAATCTAAGGATGCCGGTGCTAACTGGCGCTTACGATTTCCGATCGATACAGTAGAAGGATATGATTTGGATTATGTACCCGGTGAGGAAAAATTGTACGTACTAACCCAAAACGAACTGTTGTCAATAGGTATCCATGATGGCGAGTGGCAGGTTGAATGGCGGGAGGGCGATGCGCACATTTACTCTATTGCGGCTAATAAATCCACAGACGCCTTATATGCAGCAAGTGATAAAGGTATCTTAATTAAGGATGGCAAAGAGTGGACTCTACTATCCTCAGAACTTCCAGAAAAACTGATTAATATCTCCTACGGTACAGCAGATACACCTATCATCGGAATTGGAGAATCAGCCCAAATCTATAGATACAGCCAAGAAAAGTGGAAAAAGTGGGAGTAACAAGTAAGGAGTTTGCAATATGAAAACGAAAAGAAAGCTTGTACGCTGTCTTTACGTCCTGATGGCCTGTTCGGTGCTGTTGTCAGCATGTTCATTGCTACCGGGAAAGAAGGATAGCGCAGATCCGGTAGCACCTGCCGTGTCTTCCGTTTTACAGGTGGATGAGAATTACTACGGCAGCGCCGCCATGCCTTATCAAAAGAATCAAACGCGAGGCATGCTTAGCTCTAATCCTAAATATCGCATTGATTTTAGCCACTTAGAGTACGGCATGATGGAAATTGCAAAAGAGAGCTTCTCTCCGAGTCTGTACTTGTTTCAGGAAGGCCAGCGAATCTCCCGTAAGCAGGTAACCACTTGGATTGAATGGGAAAAGAAGAACCCAGAAGGTTTAAATCCGGATAAAGCAAATAAATTGCTCGTCAATGTGTTGGAGCATAATTATCTGGATAAAAAAGATCAAAAGCTGGCAGGTATAGTTTTGGGTCTATCTTTATCCCCAATTTATCAAGATCCATCTGGTTTGGAAAAACGGTTAAGTGTCGACGAGCTACGATCAAAAGGGCAACAAATCGCTGCAAAAATTGTTATGAAGGTAAGAGCGGAGAATCCGCAGATACCGCTTGTCGTAGCGATGTATCAAGTACCTGAGTCAAGCTCCAATCTGGTACCGGGTAATTTTATTATGTCTGGTATCGTGAATGCGAATGATAGCAGCGTTGCAAAATGGCAACCAATCAATGAAGAATATTTCCTGCTACCAGGGGATGCGGCATACAGTAAGTATCCTCAGGCCTCCTTGCAATTCGAGAAATTGATGAAGCAAGGACAAAGCTTCTTCCAGGAATTTGTTGGAATGACAGGTACGGCACGCTTCTTAAATGGTGATTTGACGGAATTGACTATCAATGCAACCGCAGAGTATGATTCACGAACAGAAGTGATTCAGTTCACACAAATGATTGCTCAAGCAATAGATCAATATATAGACAAAAAGGTTCATGTTAACTTTTATGTTCAGTCCATAAATCAACCATTAGCAATTTATGTACGACCGGCTGATGGAAAGTCGTACATGCATATCTATCGAAATTAACACATGTGTATAAATGAAGTGAGACACCATTAGACAGAACTGTTCAATTGGTGTCTTTTTTCGTACGTTTTTACATAATTATAAAGAATGGCATATATCTTGCATATATTATTTGATGTAACAAGTTGATCATGGAAGATGAAGTAGGAGGCGAACATAAGTGCAAGTAGAATTCAAAAATGAACCGTTCGTTAATTTTAATCTGCCTGAAAATAAGCAAGCTTTCCAAGCCGCTTTGGATAAAGTTGAAAGCGAACTTGGACGTGAATATGATCTAATCATTGGGGAAGAACGTATCAAGACGGAAAAGAAAAGCCGTTCCATGAACCCTTCCCAAAAAGATGAATGCATTGGGATTGTCTCTCAAGCTGATCAAGCATTAGCAGAGAAAGCAATTCAAGTAGCCGCAAGTACCTTTGAAACCTGGAAGCGTGTTGCTCCTACTGCTCGTTCTCGCTATTTGTACAAGGCAGCAGCTATCCTGCGCCGTCGAAAACATGAATTTTCAGCTTGGTTGGTAAAAGAATCAGGTAAAAGTTGGCCTGAGGCTGATGCTGATACAGCAGAGGCAATCGATTTTATGGAGTACTATGCAAGACAAATGGATCAATTAGGCCAACGACATGCCCTACCGCGTATTCCTGGTGAAGATAATGAGTTGTACTATATTCCATTGGGTGTAGGTATCGTTATTCCTCCGTGGAACTTCCCGCTTGCTATTATGGTAGGCATGACCACAGCCGCACTGGTAACAGGTAATACCGTTGTTCTGAAGCCAGCTTCTACTACTCCGGTCATTGCAGCTAAGTTTATGGAGATTCTTGATGAAGCAGGCGTTCCTGCTGGTGTTGTTAACTTTGTACCAGGTAGCGGAAGTGAAATCGGTGATTATTTAGTAGAACATACATTGACTCGTTTCATTTCATTTACGGGTTCTCGTGATGTAGGTCTGCGTATTAACGAATTGGCGGCGAAACATCGTCCAGGTCAAAAATGGATGAAGCGTTTAGTGGCTGAAATGGGTGGTAAGGATTCTATTATTGTTGATAGCGATGCTGATTTGGAATTAGCTGCACAAGCTATCACAGCATCTGCGTTTGGCTTCTCTGGTCAAAAATGTTCCGCTTGCTCCCGCGCAATCATTCATGCTGATGTATACGATGAAGTACTAGCACGTGTCGTTGAGCGTACAAAAGCATTAACAGTAGGAAATGTAAGCAACCCCGAGTTCTATACAGGTCCAGTGGTGGATGAAAAAGCATATAATAAAATTTTGGAATATATCGAGATCGGAAAACAAGAGGGTACATTACTGGCTGGTGGAGTAAAAGGCCCAGAAGAAGGCTACTTTATTATGCCAACTGTATTTGCTGACGTAGCTCCAGATGCTCGGATTATGCAGGAGGAAATCTTCGGTCCGTTTGTGGCTTTCTCCAAAGCTAATGATTTTGATCATGCTTTGGAAATTGCTAACAATACAGAGTATGGACTAACTGGTGCCGTTATCAGCCGCAATCGTGCTCATTTAGAACGCGCACGTGAAGAGTTCCATGTAGGTAATCTGTATTTCAACCGTAAATGTACAGGTGCACTAGTGGGTGTACATCCATTCGGTGGCTTCAACATGTCAGGAACAGACTCCAAAGCAGGCGGTCCTGATTACCTCTTGTTATTTACACAAGCAAAATTAGTGTCTGAATTACTGTAAGTATTGTGGCAAAAAGAGGGAGCCCTGAGTAGATAAACTACATGGGCTACCCTCTTTTATTTATGAATAAGAGCGAAAACTAGCTATCTATACGCTTGTGCAGGATAGCTTGGCTGTATACCTCCCTATGACTTGATCAGCCAAGCTATGTATGCTCACTTGAACGCACATGGTTTTAATGGAAGTGTAGATAACTTTATACCAGAGAAGTTATGATATATACTGTTCGTACAGATAGTAAAAGGAGTCTATCTTGCCAAACTTTAAGTTTATTTTAGCTAACAAGGCGAGTCCTTTTAGTAAATAGCGCTGGGATTTGTATTCATTAAAGTAATGCAAGGCTTCTTCTAAATGTGATAGTGCCTCAGAGCCTTTCCCCATTTCACATAAGATAGAAGCATAGACTAGCTTAGCCTCTGCGTATGCATGCTCATTTATGGAATGCTCAAAGATTTCTAAGCACAGCTGGCTAGCCTCTTCATAGCGTTGTAAACCTTTTAGAATATTAGCATGTTCAATCTTAGACTCAATCTGTTTCGCATGGTCTTGAGGGGAGTGAAGCGACATAGCGCGTGTGATATATTCATGTGCTAACTGATAATGCTTTTGCTCGGTATAAATGACGGCTAAATTGTTGTAAATATTAGCCTCTAAAGCGAGAGACGGAGAGATTTTAAGAATATCTAACGATTTTTCGTAATAGCGCTGGGCTACTTCGTATTGTTTTAAAATTTGTTGGCAAACTCCTAATAACAAATAAATAGATTCCATACGATAGATTGCACGTAGGCTTTTGCATATCTGTTCTGCTTGCTTGAGATGTTCGATCGCCGAATGGATTTCACCCATGGAGACGTGCATATAGCCAGCAGCATGTAATAAGGTAATATGTAATAGGCCATTAATTTGGTAACGATTGGTTAATTGCATTGCTTCGTTTAAATACGGAAGGGCTTTGTCGGCATTCTTTGCTTTACAATAATGAAAGCCAAGTGAAGTAAGTATACGTACTTGCCATTCATATTTATCAAGCTCACGGGCTATTTTGATGCTTTCTTGAAAAAGGGATTCCGCAATATCGAAATGATTCCTATTTTCTGATAAAACAGCTTTTGACCAGAGATACATACATGTTTGCTCAAGACTCATTTCAGCGCCTTCTAATTTATTGAACCACTTGTGGGCAATCTCCCAATCCTGTGTATCAATACTATTTACCAGATGGCGAAAATTATTTTCGATTTCAATTTTAGTAAAGGCTGGCTTGACAGTTGGAGCAAAAATAGTGGAGAGATCGGTCTGTAATTTCTTGGCTAATTCTTCTAGGATTTCAGGAGAAGGAACCACATCTCCTTTTTCTATTTGGCTAATATAACTACGGTTACAAATACCTTCAGCTAGCTCACCCTGGGTTAGGCCTAGCTTTTTACGATATTCTCGAATTCCTTTTCCGATTTGATTGCTCACCTTACCTCACCCTTTTTGTCAGAATTGTTCTATTGTTTATTATACAAGAATTTTCACTATTTTTACATTTCTTATCCTTGATCTTCATATTCTTTTTGTCAACTTAATCGACAAATATGATAAACCGTCAGTTTTTGTAAAAAATGCTTGAATAACAACCGATTTACTTCTTTTTTTAAATTTTTAAAATATCTTTCGATAGAACTATGAAAATCTTACAACTATGGTACGATAAGTATGGTAGATAAATAAGAAATCGTACTTTATACCTGTTTTATTTCTTGTGAGAACAGAGAATCTAGGTAAGCCGATCTGGATTGGCTCCGCACAGCATGACCTACAAAATTATATATCCGTTGGCTGTTGGGATTGTACTATTTATTTTGTTATCATCAGAGGCGTTCTATATTACATCACATTCCTCTGGTGGTGTAGGGAAAAGGAGAGCTGCGGGAATGATCAATAGGTTGATCAATGGAACAATTGATTTGATACGAAATACGTTGACAAACAAAGAAGGATTTATGATCTTCATTTTATGGGACCATCTTTGGCTGTCAATCATTTACTCATGGTTTACGGGTATATCCATCTGGAACCTTACGTCAGTAGGACTCATTGTGACACTGCTTGTTTCACCATGGTATTTTATCAAGAAGGATAGCATTTGGTTGCGTTATCTGGTTGCTGTAGGATTTGTCTTTTATTCACTATCCTTTGATCATTTTACACCGTATCCAGAAATGGCTATCTTACCAATCGTAGTGTTGGCATTGATGTCTGCTTATTTAGATTATAAAGTAGTGTTATTTACAGGCTTCTTGTATATAATCTCTATGCTAATCGGTTATCAAACAGATTGGTATACCCTATTTAAAAGTGAGCATGATCTTATTAACCTGGGTCTGCGTCTTGTTGGTGTGGTATTTACTACAATCGTTTCCATCTACCTTTGCTTGTCGGGACGTGCATCCTTACAGCGTGTAGAAGAGGCTCGTCAGGAAGCAGAGGTGAAAGAGGCTCAACTAACTGAGCTATTGTCCCGTGTTTCGAACATGATTGAGAATTTGGATGCGACCTCTAATGAAGTGAATGAAAATGCTGACATCACCAAACAAAATACGGATGAAATGCTGGGTGCCTTTAAAGAAGTGGCAACAGGTATGGAACAGCAAGCCCATTCTACTGTGAAAGTGGAAGAGGATATCCAATCCATTGATCATGAAATACAGAAAGTAAATGAACAGGCAAATGAAATGAAAGAGGAAGCGTTGCGCAATAACCGCCGTCTTTCTGAAGGAATTGATATGATGTCCGATCTTACGGCTCAAATGCAACATATTGTCAGTACGGTCGACTTGGCGTCAAACACTATTCATAAGTTAAATCAACAGGCTGGTCAGGTAGAAGCAATTGTAGAGACGATTAATCAAATTGCTACGCAAACCAATCTTCTAGCTCTAAATGCAGCCATTGAATCTGCGCGTGCAGGTGAACATGGTCGAGGCTTTGGCGTAGTGGCAGACGAAGTACGTAAGCTGGCAGAACAGAGCGCAGGTGCTACACAACAGATCGCTAGAATTTTGGAAGCGCTACATCAGGAAACCCAAAATGCTGTCGTTCATATGAAAGAGGGAGAAACCTCTGTTTCTAAGGGGCAAGAACTAGCGAACAAGACAGTTGAATCCATGGAAAAGGTACGTACTGGAATGGCGGGCTTTATGGGATCAGTTGAACTGGTACAGGTCAGCATGGTGCAAGTAAAGCAACGGTCCAGTGAAGTAACAGATGAAGTTTCTAGTATTACATCCATTACCGAAGAATCCGTAGCTAGTTTAGAGCAACTGTTCGCCTCAGCTGAGACACAACGTGATAAAATTAACAGTATTACGGAGGAAATTCACCAATTAAACGAGCTTTCACACTCTTTACGTCAGTCTTTGCATTAAGGCTCATGCAGAAGGCCTCTGCTAATATTTGCGGGGAGCCTCCTGTCGTGGTAGAGTAGCAATGTATACCATGAGTAGGAGAGGTCTTATGAAGAAACGTGTGTTTCAAGGGCTTATAAACAAACTTCCGCAAAACGTAATGTCTAGACAAATGGGAAAAGTGGCTAACTCCCGTTTCAGCCGTTTTGCCATCCAAAAATATATCAATCATTATCAGATTGACGTGTCGGAAATTGAAAAGCCTGTTCGTGAGTATCGCTCGTTAAAGGAATTTTTTACACGCCGCCTGAAACCAGAAGCGAGACCTATCGATTTGAATGCTGAGGTAGTGAGTCCAGTTGATGGGAAAGTGTCTCAGATGGGGGAAATCCAACAAGGAACACTAATCCAAGCAAAGGGAAAAACGTATACGGTCAGCCAATTGCTTGGCAATGATGAACATATGGCATGCCGCTTCAATGGTGGCTCCTTTATGACCATCTATTTAAGTCCGCGAGACTATCATCGCATTCATATGCCAGTTGAAGGCAAGCTGTTTAAATACTCTTACCTTCCAGGCAAGCTTTATCCTGTTAATAATATGGGAGTCGAGCATGTAGAACAGCTCTTTGCACGCAATGAGAGGCTGATCACTTATGTTCAGAGTAAGGCATGTGGAAATGTAGCTGTGGTAAAGGTAGGAGCATTATTTGTAGGTAGCGTAAAAGTAACTTATAATACACAGACCACGAACGTAAAAAATGGAAAACAAGTTTGTGAAGCGATTGGTGGCACACCTCTCTTTGAAAAAGGCAGAGAGCTAGGCTGGTTTGAATTTGGTTCCACTGTTATTTTGCTATTTGAAAAAGGCGAAATGAATTGGGCAGAAGGAATTAAAGAAGGTAGTGTGCTAAAAATGGGCCAAAAAATCGCGAGTAGCGTAACTGTAGAATAGGAACACATAAGAAGAAATCCTTTTTGCTACTTATCCTGGTGATAGTGAGCTAAAGGGATTTTTTGTGTTTTCTAGTAGCCGAAATTGTTCCATAATTTGCTGAGGTAATTTTTATTCGATATACTGGAATAGATATATATCGTTTGAGCATTCGAGTAACAATTCATAACTGGCAGTAACAGATTTCATTGACGGGAATCGACCAAATAAAACAACACATCGAGAAAAGGAGAGTTAATAAGCTATGGAGATCATTTGGCATGATATTAAGGACATTGAATCACCGTTAATCCCTCACGCTTTAGATTTGTATGAACAAATGTTTACCGAAGATCTACGTGAGCCTAATGACATATTGTTAAAAGGCCTGACCAATAAAGGGCCGATAGCTCCAGATACTTTTCATCTGTTAGTCGGAACGAATGAGAATCAACAAGTAGTTGCCGTTAGCACATTTCATTACCTAGCAACATGGAATTTAGGTTTTATTGTATATATGATGGTTAATCCTGCTATACAAAGCGGTGGCGTGGGTAGTAAAATGATGAGTGAAATTGAGAAAATTCTGCAAGAGGATGCACAAAAGCATGATGCAAAGCTGACTGGTTTTGTACTGGAGACAGAGCGTGAAGAGGATGCACACGATGAGGAAGAACAGATATTGACTCAGCGCCGATTGCGATTCTTTAACCGAAACGGATTGGTACCTGTGAAAGGTATTCCTTACAAGCAACCACCGTTATGGGAGAATACGAAAGAGGTCCCACTTCATTTACTAGTGAAATGGACAAAGGACACGGACGGATTCTTACAGGAAGAGTGGTATCGTTTTGTCCAAGATGTTTATAAGGAAAAATACGGAAAAATAAATAACGTAAAACCGGAAATTCTGCATGAAATGGAAGCCGAATTGCTCGCTAACCTCCAAGTTTAGCAAATTTCTACTATTAAATTAAGATAATCTTAAGGTTTGTGTAAGATTGATGAAAGAGTAACCATGTATCATTGTACATGTAGGGACGGCACGAGAGATTTGGCAAACAGAATGCTATCATCTTACGTGCCTCCTCAACAACAATTAGGTGAAGTGGTGTTGAACATGGGTGTACCGATGCACGCTAAAACTCAGACAACTGAATACTATGAGGATCGCGAATTCCATGAATTGTATGATGAGTTTTTTGACCGAGTAAATCGTTATTTGCGTTGCCGCGTACATAATACCTGGGATGCCGACGATTTGACGACTGTTGTATTTATTAAGGCTTTGGAAAAATTCCAACAATATAGCCGTACAAGTCCGTTCGCCGGATGGATTTTTAGCATAGCCCATCATACATTTATTGATTTTTGTCGAAAAAAGAAAGAATTACCGATGGATCATACGGAGTTCTTTGAGAGCAGTATTGATAATACATGGAATCCGGAAGAACATGCTCTCTCAAATGAGGAGACGCTCCTTCTTCGTGAAACATTAGAAAAGCTGACGCGCGACCAGCGTGATGTTTTGTCCTTGCGTTATTTCGGCGATCTTCGGATTGCACAAGTGGCTGACATCCTAGGTAAAACAGAAGCAAGCGTTAAAACGATTTCCCACCGTGGATTAAAAGAGTTACGTAAATTATATACAGGGAAAAAGCTGAAATAGGAGACTCATAGGCAGGGTCTTCTATTTTTTTTATCCTTTTTGCTTGGATTCGGTAAATCTTTTAAACAGGAGTTCCAGGGACTATAGGCTTTATCATATAGCACTATTTTATGTTACAATAATTGAATATAAATAGAATCCGACTTCTAGCGATTAACGTTAATAAGAGATGAATAGGGATTGCCTCTCTAAGCATCATATATGAATGAAGAAAGTGGAGGGACTATCTTTGTCAGAAATTGCAATCATAACAGATAGCACCAGCTATATTCCAAAAGAGCTTCAAGAAGAATTACAGATTACAATAGTGCCTCTGCAAGTGGTTTATGGAAACAAAGCGTATCGCGAAGAAGTAGAATTAACGGAAGCTGATTTTTACTCAAAGCTAAAAACAAGTGATCAGTTGCCAACGACGTCTCAGCCACCGGTAGGCGAATTTTTAGAAGCTTATATGAAATTATCCAAAACTCATAAACGAGCAATTGCTATCCATATGTCAAGTGGTATTAGTGGAACCTATCAGGGATCTGTAACAGCGACCACTATGGTTGATGACTTTCCAATTGATGTAATTGACTCTGAAATTACTACATATGCAATGGGTGCTGTTGTCGTGGAAGCAGCCAGAATGGCACAAGCTGGTAAATCACGAGAAGAGATTCTGGAGCGTATCGAATATATACGTACGCAAATGAAAACGTACTTTTTAGTTGAGGATTTAGATTTCTTGTACCGCGGAGGTCGCTTGTCAGCGACTCAATTGATGTTGGGTAACATGCTTAAAATCAAGCCAATCCTAACGTTTGAGAATAAAAAAATTGTTCCATATCAAAAGGTAAGAACGCGTGTCAAAGCTAAGGCTGGGATCATGGATTTATTTGAGGCAGATGCCAAAGCAGGCAAACCTATGCAGGTTTCTATTATTCAAGCACAGGTTCAAGAAGAAGCAGAGGAATGGAAGGCTTACATTGAATCGACCTATCCACATGTAACTGTTACAATAAGTCATTTTGGACCAGTTATTGCTACTCATGTGGGCCCAGGGGCCATTGGATTAACTTGGTATAATAAATAAGTTCGTAATAATGCCGTTTTGCTTGAAAGAAGAGCAAGCGGCGTTTTTTTAACAGTTAGGAAATGATAAAGGATAGTAGAAACCTTCTTTCATGCTTTAATGAAAAGAAGAAAAATAAGAGGTCAAATTGACTAACCTTGGATTTTTCAAGTAATATCAATGTTATGTAGAAACGTACAACTAGGTCATTTGGAGGTGGAAAAGAGATGAGTAGGATTTCCCGACAAGAAGTAGAACACGTGGCTAAATTGGCACGACTACGTTTAACGGAGGAAGAAGCGGAGCGCTACACACGTGAATTGGATGCGATTTTAGATTTTGCTGCCCAATTAAACGAATTGGATACGACCAATGTGAAGCCAACTAGTCATGCGTTTGACGTACGTAACGTTATGCGCCCTGACGTAAACCGTCCTTCCGTATCCAATGCAGAAGCACTGCGCAATGCACCAGATCAAGAAGATGGACAGTTCAAGGTACCGGCTGTTTTTGAATAGGAGAGAAAGGGGGAGACATTGTGTCCCTATTTGATAAACGCTTAGCAGATATACATAGCGAGCTAAAAAAGAAAGAGCTATCTGTCACAGATCTAGCTAATGAATCGCTTGCACGCATCCGTGAAGTGGACAAGGATGTACAAGCGACTTTGCTCGTTGACGAGGAAGCTGCTCTTAGCCAAGCAAGAGCGATGGATGAAAAGCTAGCTAAAGGTACAGAGGATCTCGGCCTCTTGTTCGGCCTACCCGCTGGTGTTAAGGATAATATCGTAACAAAAGGCTTAAAAACAACATGCGCAAGCAAGCTTTTGTCTAACTATGATCCTATTTATGATGGTACAGTCAGCCAAAAGCTGAAGGAAGCTGACGCACTCGTGTTTGCTAAATTAAACATGGACGAATTCGCGATGGGTGGTTCCAATGAAAACTCTGGTTTCTACCCAACTCGCAATCCGTGGAATTTAGAATATGTACCAGGTGGTTCTAGTGGTGGGTCTGCTGCTGCGATGGCTGCTCGCCAATTCTTCTTTACACTTGGATCAGATACAGGTGGTTCTATTCGTCAACCGGCTGCTTTCTGCGGTGTGGTTGGTTTGAAGCCAACTTATGGACGTGTATCCCGTTATGGCTTGGTATCTTATGCATCGTCACTAGATCAGATCGGACCGTTGACGAAAAACGTAGAGGATTCCGCTTTTGTGTTACAAGCTATTGCAGGACATGATACGTATGACTCTACTTCTGCTGATGTTGAAGTCCCTGATTATCTATCTGCTCTGACAGGTGATGTGAAGGGCTTACGAATTGCGGTACCAAAAGAGTTACTTGGAGAAGGAATTGATCCACAGGTTCGCGATGCAGTATTAGCTGCTTTGAAGCAATTGGAAAGCATGGGGGCTGTTTGGAGTGAGGTATCAATGCCGCACACAAAATATGCCGTACCAGCCTATTACCTATTAGCTTCATCAGAGGCTTCTTCTAACTTAGCGCGTTTTGATGGTGTTCGTTATGGTGTACGCGCTGATAACGCAGAAAACCTGTTGGATTTATACATGGAATCTCGTAGCCAAGGTTTTGGTGCAGAAGTCAAACGTCGCATTATGCTAGGGACATATGCCTTGTCTTCTGGTTACTATGATGCTTTTTATAAAAAGGCACAACAAGTGCGTACTTTGATTATCCAAGACTTTGAAGAAATCTTTGCGAACTTTGACATTGTGTTACATCCGACTACTCCTTGCCCAGCTTTTAAACTTGGTGAGAAAATGAATGATCCGGTGCAAATGTTCTTAGAGGATATTTGTACGGTAACGGTTAACTTAGCTGGTCTTCCGGCTATTTCAGTTCCATGCGGGTTCTCTGATAGCGGGTTGCCAATTGGCTTGCAAATGATTGGGAAAGCTTTCGACGAATCCACGATTCTACGTGCGGCACATGCGTACGAGCAATCAACTAATCTGTTCCCGAACAAGCCACAATTGGGAAGGGAGGAAGTGTAACATGAGCCAAAAATTCGAAACAGTCATTGGTTTAGAGGTTCACGCTGAATTATCGACCAATAGTAAAATTTTCTGCGGTTGCAAAACCGAATTCGGTGCTCCGCCTAATACACACACATGCCCTATTTGTTTAGGACATCCGGGTGTATTGCCAGTACTGAATCAACAAGCATTAGAATTCGCGGTGAAGGCTTCCTTAGCGATTAACTGTGAAATTTCGCGTGATACAAAATTTGATCGTAAAAATTATTTTTACCCTGATCTTCCTAAAGCATATCAAATCTCACAGTTTGACCAACCAGTGGGTAAGAACGGTTGGATTGATATTGAAGTAGATGGCAAAACCAAGCGTATCCGTATCAATCGTCTCCATTTAGAAGAAGATGCTGGTAAATTGACGCACTGCGAATACGGAAGCGGTACAATGATGGACTACAACCGTGTAGGTGTGCCGTTAGTAGAGATTGTTACAGAGCCAGACATTAGCTCACCAGAAGAAGCCAAAGCGTATTTGGAGAAGTTAAAAGCAATCATTCAATATACGGAAGTATCTGATGTGAAAATGGAGCAAGGCTCCCTTCGCTGTGATGCTAACGTATCAATCCGTCCTGTAGGAGAGACCAAATTAGGTACAAAAACGGAATTGAAGAACATGAACTCCTTCCGCAATGTACAGGCTGCGTTGGAATATGAAGTGAAACGTCAGGAAGAAGTAATCCAAAACGGCGGAGAAATTAAACAGGTAACGCTACGCTGGGATGATGCTAATAAAAAAACCATCGTAATGCGTTCTAAAGAAGAAGCGCATGATTATCGTTATTTCCCAGACCCTGATCTGGTTAACGTTACGATTACTGACGAATGGATTGAGCGTGTTAAGGCCTCTATCCCTGAATTGCCAGATGCGCGTCAGGCACGCTATGTTGAGCAATACGGATTGTCTACATCTGATGCGGAAGTTATAACTATGACACGTGAATCAGCTGATTTCTTTGACGCCGCAGTAGCAACAGGTGCTGATCCAAAGACGGTTGCTAACTTTTTAATGGTCGATCTGTTTGGATATCTAAATGCAAACAATCTGGACTTCTCAGACGTGAAAATGACGCCTGAAGGTTTGGGAGAAATGGTGAAGCTGATCGAAAAGGGAACCATTTCAATTAAAATTGCCAAGACAGTCTTTACAGAAATGGTGGAGACAGGTAAGAACCCGGCAACCATTGTTGAAGAAAAAGGATTGGTGCAAATTAGCGATGAAGGCGAATTGAAACGCATCGTCGATGAAATCATTGCAGCTAATCAACAATCGGTAGAAGATTACAAAGCAGGCAAAAAACAGGCAATTGGTTTCCTAGTGGGACAAGTTAT
Organism: Brevibacillus sp. JB24b; assembly: GCF_051713385.1. Lineage (NCBI taxonomy): Bacteria > Bacillati > Bacillota > Bacilli > Caryophanales > Paenibacillaceae > Brevibacillus > Brevibacillus sp. JB24b. The sequence goes on from NZ_JBNVQV010000001.1 coordinate 511,780, forward strand.
GAAGCAGACGAAAGGAAAAGCAAATCCAGGTGTGGTCAATAAATTGTTGGTAGAATCACTAGAAGCATTGTAAATGAAAAAGCTCCTCTTTCTCTCGATAGCTTTACTATGACAGGAAGAGGAGCTTTTGTGTATTTGTTTGTTTCTATGTTCTACCTATTATCCATTCAACTTCTGTAGCTCAATCTGAAATGCTCGGCGCATGATAAATCCGAGTAACATGCTCGTAGTAAGTATACTCGAAGCTACTAGATAGGCCATAGCCGCACCATATATCGCAACCACGTTGGTCAGGATTAGAACTGATAAGCCATAGCCCACGTATTCCACTGTACTTTTTGCCGATAGAACGTTAGGCAAATAGAGAGGGTCCACGCTTCTTTGAAAGTAGGTTTGTTTGCTGACATATTGAATCTGTGTGGCAGGTCCCAATAAAAATGATAGGAATAAGGCAAACCAGGCGCTATGCGTAACTCCAAAGCCTAGTGTTACTAGGGCAGAGAATAGCCCAGCTCCTAGTAAAAAAGAAAGAAAATAACGAGATACACGAGTCGCAATAACTACTAATAACAAGCCTCCGACAATCATACCGACAAAGTAACTGGCATTGAGGTATCCCCACCATTCTTGACCTTTGCCAAGAACATCAGACACATAAAATAGCATGATGGCAGCTACATAGATGGCCCCTGCCAAGGATTCCAGAACATCCATACAAGTGAGTGTAAGAAGCGTGCGGGAATGGAGGATATAATTCCAGCCGCGGAGTAGTGCTTCTTTTTTGGAAGAGCCATCAGCACTTGTTGTTGCTTGAGAGATAGGATCATGTAGATAAGCCATACAGATTGTTGAAATGATGAATAATCCAAGACTAACAGAAAAAAGGTATGTGATTCCTAAAAAAGCTACGAGCATTCCCCCTAGTGCCCAACCAACAAATTGAATTACTTGATCGGTGGTTGCGAATAAACTATTTAATCGTAGCAGATGTACAGGCTGTGCTATTCGTGGTAGCAGGGCATTACGAGCAGGAGTAGCCCATCCATCCAAAAAGGAAATCAACGAGGCGAGACCTAAACTTACAAGCAACGGAACAGACGACCATTGCGTTACAAAAACAAGCAAACCTAAAAATAATGTTTTGGCAAATTGAGACAAAAACAGTAGGGTAGATAGGGAAAAACGGCGTTGCATAAGGGGCGCGAAAAAACTGCTCACTGTCTGCGCTAGGATAATGGTAAGCGGTACGAAGCCGGTATAGACAGCGGAATGTGTCATTTCAAAAACGAGGGTAAGTAGAGAGATAATATAAAAAACGTCGCCAGCGTTGGCAAGCATTTGGCCAACCCAAAGAAAACGTACTTGTTTGGTAAGCATGACAAAAAAACCTCTTTTCATGAGAAAGATAGACAGAGCTATTCTGTCTTCAACAAACTAAGTTTCCATTTGTTTTTTCTTTTTCTTGAAAAGGGTTTTACAATGGTATCGACTCCGTATCATGAATTTTCAGGTATTTGATACAGTGTAGCAATGAACAGTAAACATGTCAAAGAATAAAACTGATTTTTTGTAACAATCATGTATTACCATCGTCTATTAATAGCTAGTGGTATGAGCTACTAATTCCAGCATTTCTCAACAAAAAATTAGTAGAGTTTAAGAAAAAATGTTACTTTTTGGTCTACTAAAGCGTCTTTTCAAAGAGAAACTTTTTCCTGTACATACGTAGGCAAAACAACAATCTTTCTGTGTGGAGGATGATGTTTTTTGAATAAAGGAAAAATTATCTAAAATTTTAGGAAGAGGGAAGCTATGAGGTGAAGAGAAAGTGAGTAATAGCATCGGTGAATTAACGGTACGAGATGTCAATCATTTTTATAAGGCAGGTAAGTTTCAGGTCCCTGTATTACATGATATCAACCTGCATATTGGAAAAAGCGAATTTATTTCGTTATGCGGAACATCAGGTTCAGGGAAATCAACGCTTCTTAACCTGATGGCTGGGTTAACACGTCCCGAACAAGGAACGATTCATGTAAATGGGGAAGAGATATCTAAGTTTAACGAGAATCAGCTATGTTTGTTTAGACGGCGTTGCTTAGGATTTGTGTTTCAATCGTTTAATCTTTTGCCTAATTTGACAGCAGTTGAAAATGTGGAACTACCGCTCGTTTTTTCTGGAGTAAGTCCTCGTGTACGACGTGAAAAAGCGATAGCGATGTTAAACCAAGTGGGACTGGAAAATCGAGAGCATCATAAGCCTAATGAGCTAAGTGGTGGTCAGCAACAGCGTGTCAGTATTGCGCGGGCCTTGGTCAATGAACCGGGAATTGTTCTTGCGGATGAGCCAACCGGGAATTTGGATACAGCAACAGAGGAAGAAATTTTACAGCTCATGCGTCAAATGAATCGGGAAAGTGGTACAACATTTGTGATTGTCACACATGATCAGGAGGTTGCAAATCAATCTGATCGGACAATTTTTCTACGGGATGGCTATATTCAGCAATAAGGGAAGTAGCAATACTCAGGCCTGCGACAATGACTAGCCTGGGCTTTCGCGTAATAGAGACAAGAATTTATTTGCTCTTATCTGGTAAAAAGGCAAGGGGAAAAATGAGGTGTAATTTGTGAAACTGCTTGATTCGCTACGTATCGTCTGGCGCAATCTTTGGCGCATGAAGTTACGGACGGTGCTGACATCGGTTGGGGTTATGATTGGTACCGCTGCTATTGTGACTATGCTATCCCTTAGTATTGGTCTAAAAGAGAATGCGGTTAAAGGTCTAGAAAACTTCGGTAATTTAACTGAGCTTGAAGTGTATCCAGCTTGGTTGATGCCAGATGGAACCACTGAGAGAACGCCAGATCAAATGAAACGCTTAGATAGTAAAAGTATACCGGAAATAAAGGCTATTCCTGGGATTGAGGCGGTTATGCCACATAAAGAATTTATGGGAAATGCCATCTTAAAGCTAGGGCGTCGAGAGGCACAGCATTTCCAAATCATTGGGGTTGATCCACAACAAGAGGCACCTGTGAGATCAAAGGAGCTAGAAAAGGGTGAGTATTTAACTGGGGCAAACAATGAAATCGTGATCTCCTACGAAATACCAAGACAAATGAGAGATGTGGAGAAGGACCGCCGTGAAGCTAGAAAACGCAATGCTAACCAGAATGGTAATAGAGCCAGATATGAAATGGGTGGCTCTGGAGAATCTGGAATCATAGAGATGGTTGGGAAAACGGCGATGTTAGAACTAAGACGAGAATACACGATCGACAACGAAACGAAGTATGAAAAGAAGGAAATACGTGTTCGTGTCGTCGGCCAGATGCAAAAGGATGAAAAGAGCTATCGAGGTAGCACTATTTATGTTCCTATGAAGATGATTAATGAGCTAAATACCTGGATGGAACAAAAGAGAGAACAAAGCGACTATGATATGGAAATGGGTGGAAGCAAACCGAACCGTTCAAAAAATCGCAATCAGAAGCCAGCTCTGCAATATGATTCAATCAATGTAAAGGTAGAATCAAGAGAAGCAGTAGAGCAGGTCATCAAGGATTTACAAAAAATCGGCTATGAGAACTATTCGTCAGCACGTCAGCTTGCTAAACTAAATAAATTTTTCTTTGTTATTCAATTAGTGCTTGGTGGTATAGCTGCTATTTCTTTATTAGTTGCAACGATCGGTATAGTAAACACAATGATCATGTCCATTCTGGAGCGAACCAAGGAAATTGGGATTATGAAGGTTATTGGTGCCACCGTGTATAATATTCGTTGGCTCTTTTTGATTGAATCTGGTTCAATCGGTTTAATCGGAGGACTGACTGGTTTAGGTCTTGCTTATGGGGCTGTAGCGATCATCAATTACCTTGGTAAAAACAACGATATTTTAGATAGCATTGGAATGGGAATGGGAGGAGGCATGGGACCAGAAGAAGAGGTAGTAACACAAATTGCATTGGTACCTCCATCTCTTGCTATATTTGCCATTCTATTCTCGGTTGTTATCGGGTTATTAGCGGGGATTCTTCCTGCCATCCGGGCATCCCGACTAAGTCCATTGGAGGCTATTCGCTCCCAGTAGCGTTACAGTGATGTTTGCTTAGGTGATTGTTTTGATAAAGAAAGGTTTTTTAAATATAAATGGAAGAAATGTGGGGAATTAACGCATGGCTATTAAGAAAAAAGTGATTATTTCAGCCATCACCGTGCTCGTACTAGCGGGTGGCGGCTATGGAGGGTATAAATATTTTGCTCCTGCTACGGATGCATCACAGGAAGTTGTTGAACCACCTGCACTTCAGACTGTAGCGGTAGATTTGGGTGAAGTGAAGAAAACAGTGTATTCGACAGGTACAGTTGAAGCTACGGCCCGCCAGGAAGTGAAGCCAGATGTAAGCGGTAAAGTAGAGAGTCTGGCTGTTAAGGAAGGGCAGCGTGTTAAAAAAGGCGATTTGTTATTTACCATGGAGGCTACAGATGCTGGCTTCGAAATCGAGAAGCAAAAATTGTCGATGGCCCGAATGCAGAAAGAAATAAAGGATTTGAAAGATAGAAAAGACAGAATTGAAGCTAATGCCGGTGGGGTTGTCAAAGAAATATCGGTTAAACGTGGGGACAGTGTATCACCTGAGACGGTCATTGCAAAGGTAAACGACCCTAATTATATAAAGATTACAGGCTATTTTTCTCCTTACGAAGCTGAATTGTTACGAGAAGGGCAAAAGGTGAAGGTCTTTTTACCAAGCTCAATGACTTATGTAGATGGTGAAATCGACCGTATTGATATGGAAGGAACCAAGCAAGACGGAAAAATGGCTCAGCATGCTGTTGACGTATTGGTCAAAAATACAGGAGGCTTGTATGCAAATGACCTTGGTTCTGTTGAATATACGGATGCTAAAGGATTGAAATACGCAAGTCAGGGAAATTCTCCTTTTACCAAAGCAGACGATATCGAAATTTTAGCGGGTACTACAGGTAAAGTTGGTGAGGTCCTGTTTAAAAAAGGAGACACCCTTAAAAAGAATCAGCTCTTAGCGAAAATGGATAGAGAAGAAGATAAAACAGAAATTGAAGAGAAAGAATTAAACTGGAAAGAAGCGCAACTTGGTATGGACCAAAAGATGCGTGATTTATCCAAACGAAGAGTAGTTGCTCCGATTAGCGGTGAAATTACGAAATTGAATGTGAAAGTAGGAGAAGCGCTTGGCAGTGATCCTGCGGCTATCATCATGGATACTTCTTCTGTCACATTTAAAGCAGCTGTTGATGAACTGGATTTCCCACAGGTCAAAGTGGGACAAAATGTTGATGTATTTATCACAGCCTTTGGAACAAAAGCATTTAAAGGTACGGTAACAGAACTACCGAAAGAGGGAAGTAAGCAGGACAAATCGGTTCGTTTCGAAGTGAAAATTGCAGTTGAGGATAGCAGTCAAATGAAGCATGGTATGAGCGGTGATTGTGATATCTATATCAATAAGAAAGAGAATGCGGTGCGTTTGCCAGTTAATGCTGTAGAAGTAATGGAAGAAGGCAAAGGTACGGTTATGGTCAAGGACCCAAGTGGAAACCCGATGCCAAAAGACGTGGGAATAGGTATTGAAGGCGCCGAATATGTGGAGATTGTGAGCGGTTTGAAAGATGGAGATGAAGTAGTACTCACGAATCCAGAGGGTATGTAGAGAAAGTAACCATCAATATAAAAGGTAGTCATGTAGAGTACGATACTAGCCTGCAGAGTTCGCTTTTTCCTTTCTTGGAAAGAAAAAACGGTACTTTGCAGGTTTTTTTTACCTATAAAGCCTAGAGATTATAGTAGATATTAGGTAAAATGGATGACGGATTAGAAAAATGGACAAATCATTTAACAGAAGGTACAAGAATGCTTAGGGGAGGCAGATATGGAACAACAGGCGATCATTGCACTTGTAATCTTCTTGGTTACGTATGCCATTATCATTTCAGAGAAAATTCACCGCACCATTATTGCGATGGTGGGGGCAGTATGTATGGTTATGCTAGGGATTGTTAGCCAAGAAACCGCATTACACCATATTGATTTTAATACGCTTGGGTTATTGATCGGAATGATGATTATTGTTGCGATTACAGCCAAGACAGGATTGTTTAAAGCTATTGCGATCTGGGCAGCGAAAAAGGCAAAGGGAAACCCACTGTATATTTTAATTGCATTATCGCTCATTACTGCTGTAGGTTCTGCCTTTTTAGATAACGTGACTACTGTTTTGTTGATGGTACCTGTTACGTTTAGTATTACACGAAAATTAGAGGTATCTGCGTTTCCGTATCTGATGTCAGAAATCCTGATGTCAAATATCGGAGGCACAGCAACAATGATCGGTGATCCGCCTAATATCATGATTGGAAGTGCTGTTAAGGAGCTTTCTTTCGTGGCCTTTATCAATAATTTGACCCTTATCTCTATGTTTATAGCAGTGGTTACGATTGTGGTACTTGCTTTTATGTTCCGTAAGCAATTGCATACGCAAGAAGAACTGCGCCAAAAGCTCATGAAGCTGGATGCTGCTGCTGAAATAACAGATCGAACGTTATTAGTAAAATCACTGTTCATTTTAGCGCTGACGATTATTGGATTCTTCTTACACCAAGTACTTCATCTTGAATCAGCTACAGTAGCGTTAGTCGGTGCCTTTTTATTGTTATTAATTACGGGCGAGCATTATTTAGAGGAAGCCTTAACCAAGGTAGAGTGGACAACGATCTTCTTTTTCGTAGGGTTGTTTGTACTCGTTTCAGGACTTGTCGAGACAGGAATTATTGCATCTCTCGCGCAGGAAGCGGTCAACCTAACGAAAGGAAACGTTACGGCAACTGCTCTTTTAATCCTGTGGTTGAGTGCGATTGCATCTGCTTTCGTGGACAATATTCCGTTTGTTGCAACCATGATCCCAATGATTCAGGAGATGGGACGAATGGGTATAGACAATCTGGAACCATTGTGGTGGAGTCTGGCACTAGGGGCATGTTTAGGTGGTAATGGTTCCCTAGTTGGAGCGAGTGCTAACTTGATCGTAGCTGGTATTGCGGCTAAAGAAGGAGAAAAGATAACATTCCTTGGCTTTTTGAAAATTGGTTTTCCACTGATGATTCTATCCATCGTGATTTCAACGCTGTATATTTACTTCCGCTATTTAATCTAGCGTTTGACTAGAAGTTATTATGTGAATGTAAGCAAACAAAGCCTACTTCGTTATTAGACGAGGTAGGCTTTTCTACTTTCTAACGGGATAAGGAGAGGGATTTCCATTTGCAAAAAGGATGCATGAAAGTGTCTACTAAAACCTTCTTACCTTCTTCTTTACAAAAAAAATAGATTTTGCTAATATGAAACCCTTGACTAATTTTTCTGAATAACAACGCAGGTAGGTAAAGGAGGGAGGCTATGGTTTATTATGTACTGGTTATTAAAACCTACAAAGCAAACGTTCAGTATCGCATGGCTCATTTTATTAACACGATAGGAAGCTGTATTTTTGGCTTTGTCATGATGGCGATTTGGACAGGCGTCATGAATGGCAAAGAAGCGCTCAGTCCTCTTGCTTTACATGATGTTCTCTTTTATTTAGTTCTCACCCAATGTATGCTATGGATCACTACTTTTCTAACTCCAGGACTTTCTATACCTGAATGGGTTCGTACGGGACAAATCTCCCTACATATCATGAAACCCATTCATTTTTATTTTTATACAGTGAGTCAGGAAATAGGCCGGATTGTTTATAATTTTTTTCACCGTTTTCTTCCGATTTATCTGATTCTTTCTTGTGTTGTTGGCTTTTACGTACCTACGAATTTCATAACCATAGTATGGTTTGGCCTATCGGCATGTTGTGCGGTTGGTATTGGTCTTAATTTATATTTCATGGTAGGCATTTTAGCTTTTTGGAGTACCGAAGTAAAATGGGCTCACTATTTTAATCAGTCCTTAATGCTATTACTAGGTGGTCAAATGCTACCCTTGGAGTTTTTTCCCCGTTCTTTGGAAATGATCCTATCTTACTTGCCCTATGCAGGTATTCTTTATTATCCAAGCATGATCCTACTAGAAAAGCAGGGCCCACAGGTGATCTTTATCCAAGTGGTATGGGTTATCTTGTTAACCTTATGTAATATGATCTTGGCTAGGCTGGCACAAAAACACTTGGAAGTCCAAGGTGGTTAGGAGGGAGAGCGATGCTAAGAATTTATGGACGATTATTACGAGCAAGTATCCGCTCGCGTATGCAATATAAATGGAATTTCATTATCTCTAATTTGATGATAGGACTCTTACTCTTAGTCGATTTTCTTGGAATAACAGTGTTATTATGGAAGTTTACTGACATCCAAGGATGGACCCTCTATGAACTAGGTTTAATTTTTGGTTGTGCCACCATTTCAGAGGCGATGTTTCGAATGTTTGCTTCCGAAATACATGAGTTTGAAAGATACATTTTACAGGGAGAATTCGATAGTTTATTAATTCGCCCCATCTCTCCATTAATGTTGTTATTAAGCCGTAATATTGATATTGGAAGACTAGGCCAATTGGGACAAGGTATGCTTGTCTGTGGCTACTCTCTGATTCAGCTAGTGAGGCAGGGGCAGGATGTCACAAGTATCCTGATGTGGTTGCCTATTATCATAATGGGAGGGGCATTTATCTGCTTTTCTTTATCGCTGATCGTGGCAACATTCAGCTTTTGGATGGGAAGAATCAGTGATTTACAGGTATTTTTATTCTATGCTCCAATGAATGCGTCTAAATATCCTGTTAGCTTATATACCGGATGGTTAAAGACACTGTTCTTTACACTGATGCCGATTGCTTTTGTGAACTACACAGCTCTTTCCTACTTACTAGATAAGGGAGGGAACTGGATACAAGTATTGATTAGTCCACTTGTTGCCCTTGTTTTCCTTGGAGCGGCAATTTCCTTTTGGAATTTTGGTATCAGACATTACCACAGTACGGGCAATTAATAAAAGGTGGAAAGGGGGAATTACGATGATCATAGCACGAGGAATTCATAAACATTTTGAGCTAGCAAAACCAAAAAAGGGGCGGTTTTCCTCTATTCGCAGTCTCTTTTCACGGGAGAAACGAATTGTGCATGCCGTTCATGATATTTCGTTTGAGATTGGCAAGGGAGAAGCGGTCGGCTACATTGGACCAAACGGAGCGGGAAAATCCACAACCATTAAAATGCTTTGTGGCATTCTGCATCCTTCTTCCGGTGAAATCAGGGTTAGCGGGCTACATCCAGAGCGTCAGCGCAAAAAACTAGCTCATCAGATTGGTGTAGTTTTTGGGCAACGTACTCAACTGTGGTGGGATCTGCCTGTTCGTGATTCTTTTGAAATTATCAAGGAAATGTACAGGGTTGAGGAGGCCCAGTATCGCTCTCGTTTATTGCAATATGATGATCTCTTACATATAGAAGAGTTTATTGATACACCTGTACGTAAACTATCACTAGGGCAACGTATGAGAGCTGATCTGGTAGCTGCTTTGTTACATAATCCGGATGTATTATTTTTAGACGAACCAACAATTGGGCTGGATGTGGTAGCGAAAACCAATATTCGGAGCTTTTTACAACAGATCAATAAACAAGAACAGAAAACGATCTTACTCACCACACATGACATGGATGATATAGAATCTATCTGTTCCAGAGTGATGATTATCAACCATGGTACGATTATCTCAGATGGAAGTATGGATCAGCTACGTGAGCAGATTGGATTACCAAGTATGTTACAGATTGAGTATAAGGACATTCCTCATCCACTGCCATTGCCAGCAGGTGTTACCTATGAAGTGATTGATAAACAAGTAACGTTTCTTTATGACAAACGCTTGATTACTGCTATAGACTTACTTACTAGTGTTGGTAGATGGGAAGAAATTAGTGATATATCCATGCAAGAAGCAGAGGTGGAGGAGCTAATTCGGAAGGTATATGAGAGACCATTGACTGTGACTTGAGAAATGTCGGATTTATTTCCCAAGAAATGACATGCTTTGCTAAGGAGTTACTTGTTTGTCGGTTTACAGCTTTATCATGTGCACATGACGACAAGAACCTCCCTTTACTTCTTAGCAAGGTCAGATATAAACTTAAATAGTTGAATTTTTTGCAATAAATTTCCTGCTAAAAAATTGCTCAAACTAGACATTTGGACATGTAAAGGCCCTTGTAATGGGTTAAAAAGGAATGAACTAGTTTGTGGAAATAATCACTCTATTCTATAATATAGAAGATGGGTCTACGAGTGTGCGAATAAAAAAAGGGGAAGAGATAATGAAAATTCTGTCTGTTATAGGGGAAAGCGTGCCCGCTGGAAAAGGGGGATCACCTGCGGACACCTTTGAGCGATCAGTTGTCATTTATCAAGTAGGAAAAGAAACGAAAACGCTTACTGTTACCTATGTCCGCTATTTCGAGAAGCTTCTAGCCCAACAAGGAGTGTACGATCAGGAGAAGGAGGGGGTACCTGTAAATCAAATAGCAGCTACTCTCTTTTTAGAACAAAATCCTCAGGCAAAAGAATCTCGCCACTATTTTAACGATGCGGAATCGTTCACTACGTTATTTACAACATTTTCTATAGAAAAGTGGAAGGAAAAATATTCCCCTTTGGTATGAGATGTCAAATTGTCGTCGATACAGAGTAGAAATCGTACATATTCTGGGCTAAAATATCACATTTTTGTGACAACGCGTTTTTACAGCACTTGAATTATTGCAGTTCCCCTCGAAGTTTTGCATAATAGAATTTGTATCACTTGATAACTATTCTTATTTAGCGGTTAATCGTATTCAATCGCGAACAAGAAATGACATAGATAGAGGGGCGAAGCACGGAATGAAACAAGTCGGAGTACTCATTATAGGTCATGGTTCCAGCAGTGCAGCATGGGTGGAGCTTGTGGATCAGGCAGTTGCTAGTTTAGACATCCGGGTACCTTACACCACCTGTTTTCTGGAAATGGTGGAAGGACGCCTTGTTGAGGATGGTCTACGAGAACTTGAGGCTCGCGGTGTAGAAAAAGTCATTGCGATTCCCCTCTTTGTTGCAGAAGGCAGTACACATATTGATGAGATCGGCTATTTGTTAGGTGCTACCGATAATAAATTGGATGATGAGTGGGAACGATTACACACAACAATGGAAATGATCTATTGCCCACCAATGAACGATCACCCGTTTATTCTGGATATTTTAGAAGAGCGGATTCGCGAGCTTTCCTCGGACCCACAAGAAGAGATCCTTTTCCTAGTTGGACATGGAGCAGACGAAGGAGAAAATCATCGGAAGTGGGAAGAAGTATTACAGAGTATGACACAGACTTTGAAGGAACGCTTGAAATTCTCTGAGGCTACCTATGGAACTCTGCATCCGGACAATCTTCGCTCTCGGGCAGAAGAAGCAATCAATCTAGGCAGAACAATTGTTATCCCGCTATTCTTGAGCGAAGGATATTTCACTAAGAAGGTCATCCCCTCCAATTTGGATGGCTTAAACTATGCCTATAGTGGTAAAACATACCTGCCACATCCTTTTGTAGCGAAATGGTTGCAAGAAGTTGTAGATGAACAGGTGCATAATGCGTAGAAGATAGAATAATCTACAAGAAGGCTCAACAACGGAGGCCTTCTTTTTTTCTTGTGTAAGGCAGTAGGAGAAACTTGATGTAAAATAGGAGAAGTGCAACAATGATTCATGCAAGGATTGGTTGTACTTATTTATGAAAAAATGATGTTGTAGTCACAATGCAAAGGAATGCTTACATAAAATGAAGAAGTCGGGGAAAACGAGTAGAATGAAGTAGAACCGCGTTTGTTTTCAGAAAGAGAGGGTATCTATGATTGAAGTACAGAGTGTGACAAAAGCATTTAAAGATGTCGTTGCTGTCGATCAGCTTTCACTACTATGTCGACCAGGAGAGGTACTGGGGCTTCTAGGGGAAAATGGAGCGGGTAAGACTACCACGATGCGTATGATGGCAACAATTTTGACCCCTACCAACGGCGATATTATCATGGATGGTTACTCGGTTAAAACACATCCGATGGAAGTCCGTAAACGCATTGGATTGTTGTTCGGCGGAGATGTGGAGCTATACGCTAGGTTGACAGCAAGAGAGAATATTCAATACATAGGGAAGCTACATGGGTTGGATCAGAAGCTCTTAGATCAGCGAATTGAACAGGTGAGTAAGCAATTGGACATGAGTGAATTCTTGGATCGTCGTGTGGGTCCTTTTTCCCGAGGAATGCGACAGAAGGTAGCGATTGCCAGGTCGTTAGTGCATGATCCAAAGGTAATTTTGTTTGACGAGCCTACTACAGGTTTAGATATTACAGCAGCTAGTGTATTTCGACGCTTAATTAAAGAATTACAACAGCAGAATAAAACGATACTATTTTCCACACATAACATGGGGGAAGTAGAGAAGCTATGCTCTAGAGTAACAATCATGCATAAAGGGAAGATGATTGTAGAAGGGACGATCCCGGCTTTGCGTAAACGCTATGATCTACAGGATATGGACGACATCTTTATGCGAGCGGTCGGAGGTGAGAAAGAAAATGAATAGACAGCATATCTGGATTGTTTTTCAAAAGGAAATGACGGACCTCATACGGGACCGCAAAACGTGGATCGGAGCTTTAGTCATACCATTGGTAGTTGTACCATTATTTGTATTTCTCATGTCATTTTCTATGAATGGAGTAGCCAAAGAAGCACAATCCTTCGTGCCGCTGATTGTTAATGCAGATAGTCAGCACCCCTTTGTACAAATCTTACAAAAAAATGATAGTGTAAAAATGATTCAGGTAGAAGATCCTTTAGCAGCAATTAAGAATGGTAATGCGAGAGCTTTCATAAAATTGCCGGAGCAATTGCAGAGTAAGCTCCAAGCTGGTGAGGCTGTTGATATCACCGTCTGGTATGATCCTTCTAATCAAAAGTCTACTTACGCTAAAACGTTAATTGAAAAATCCATAAAGGAATATGAAAGAGATGTTGTCTCTAAGCGTTTGCAGCATGTGGGCTTGTCGATTGAAGCGATTGAACCAATGCATACTAATTTTGAAAGTGTAGCAAGCGATGAAAAGGTGTCTGGTAGTATTTTATCTGGAGTTCTGATTATCCTCATGATTGCTTCTTTAATCTCTGGGGGCTTACCAGCTGCCACAGACTTAATTGCGGGAGAGAAGGAGCGAGGTACTTTAGAGACACTGATAAGTGCCCCGATAACCGCTAATAGCGTGTTAACAGCGAAGTTATTTACGGTCATGATCATGAGTGGCGTCAGTTCGCTAGCTTCGGTGATTAGTGTTTCGTTAATTTTTTCGTTTATCCCAATGAATCACGCTGCTGGAGGACTCTCCTTGCAATTTTTCACCACTAGCTCGATCATCGTGTTGTTTGTGGTGCTCATATTACTTTCGGCTATGTTTGCTGGCATCATGTTAAGTATTAGTTCTTTCGCTAAATCCTTTAAGGAAGCGCAGACATACATGACCCCACTTGTCTTGGTAGGATTAGTACCTGCTTACCTGATGATGCCTCTTAATCCGATTGACATTCCATATGCGTACTATTTGTTGCCGATCTTTAATGGGGTGGCGATTTTTAAAGAGATTTTCTATGGGGAGCTCCAACCTATGCATGCTCTTCTAGTAGTGTTTACCTCGCTTTGCTATGTAATCATAGCCATTAAGGTGGCAGCGAAGTTCTTTAAACGGGAGAATTTGTTAGTGAAATAAAAATAGCTTGGCTCTTAGCGGAGCCAAGCTTGTATTATAGTTACAACCAATCAGCAGGACTTCGCTCAAATCACAGAATCAGGATAACAAGTCCAGCGCTTGTCTATATCTATCAGCTATTGATAGAAAAAGCTACTCAATTTACACGGACTGCCCCTGCTTTACTAGCCATCCAGCCCCAATCACACCCGCGTCATTACCAAGTGTAGCAGGAAGGATTTCGCATGAATCTGCGGCAATTTTCCATGTGTAGGAATCAAAAGACTTACGGATCAGCGTGAATAGAACATCACCTGCTGCGGATACACCGCCACCGATCACAATTTTGGCAGGGTTCAGTAGGTTAGCTATGTGAGATAGACCAAATCCGGTGTAAAACGCAGCCTGGTCAATGACCTCTTGAGCTGCTATATCTCCTTCTGCCGCTGCATCAAAGGCATCCTTGGCAGTTAAGGAGCCTTTCTCTGCTAGCTGCTTAGCTAAATATGTACTGCGTCCTTCCTTCGCCGCTTTTTCTATCCCTAAAATAATCGCTGTCGCTGAACCATATCGCTCCATGCAACCCTTTTTACCGCAATTGCATAGTGGACCATCTGGATTAACAGTTACGTGACCGATTTCGCCACCGACTCCTTTTACACCATGGACGATCTTGCCGTCGATAATAATTCCTCCGCCAATACCTGTACCGAGTGTAATAGCAACCAGGTTATCTGTTCCTTGTCCAGCGCCACACCACATTTCACCGAGAGCGGCTGCGTTGGCATCATTTTCTACATATGTGGGTAGACCAGTCAAAGCTTCTGTTTTAGCCTTCAACGCAGTATCCTTTAGACCCAGATTCACCGCTTCATATACAAAGCCCGTGTCCGTATCTACCGGCCCAGGGACACCGATGCCAATCCCATAGGCGTCTTCTTTGGTGAAGCCCTGCTCGGCCATCAACTGGTCAATCGTACTTGTCATCTGCTGAATAATCGCATCTTCTCCCTCAGGAACAGGAGTAGGTATTTGTGTTTTTGTAATAATTTTCCCGTTAGGATTTAGTAAAGCTATCTTAATCGTGGTTCCCCCGATATCTACTCCTACAATCATACGCTTCGTCAAACTTCATACACCCCTCGTACAAGTCATCTTTTCACTAATAGTACCATGAGCAGAGGGGATAAAATAGGCAAAATCATGTGACAAGCCGCATAATGATTCCCAAAAATGGTCATACAGGATATGATGGGTATGGTATCATGATAAAATTCGAAAATATATATGTAACGGAAGAAGGGGACGCGAGTGAAGAGAGCACGTCTAATCTACAATCCGACCTCGGGGCGTGAAGCTGTTCGCCGTCAGTTGCCAGAGATTTTAGAGACGCTGGAAAAGGCCGGATATGAAACTTCTTGTCATGCTACCAAAGGGGAAGGGGACGCTACCAGAGAGGCTGCCCGAGCCGTATCCAGACAATTTGACCTTGTCATCGCAGCCGGTGGGGACGGCACTATTTATGAAGTAATCAATGGCATGGCGGAAAAGAAAAATAGACCCAAGCTTGGCATTATCCCTGCTGGTACAACCAACGATTTTGCCCGGGCCTTAGGTATACCAAAATCGTTAAAAAAAGCAAGTCAAATCATCGCAGCTGGTCGCACCCAAAAGATGGACGTTGGCAAAATGAACGACCGTTATTTCATTAATATAGCTGGCGGTGGAACACTAACCGAACTCACCTATGAAGTGCCAAGTAAATTAAAAACCGTGGTAGGACAGCTTGCCTACTATTTAAAAGGAATAGAAAAGCTTCCGTTTATCACTCCGACACATATTCGTATCGAGACACGTAATCAGGTCATGATCGATGAGGAAGTTATGCTTTTTCTCATTTCGAATAGCAATTCTGTAGGTGGCTTTGAAAAAATAGCTCCTGCAGCTAGTCTCTCAGATGGAAAGCTCGATTGTATCGTTTTAAAAAAGGCAACATTGCCAGAAATCGTACGTATCGTTAGTATGGCCATCAAAGGAGACCACATCAAAGACCCCCATGTTTTATATTTTCAATCGGATTATATCAAAGCAACAACCAAGGACAAACAACAGGTACTTTTAAATCTGGATGGAGAATTGGGTGGAGAACTACCTTGCGAGTGCTACACCCTTGCCAATCATTTTGAGATTTTTGTACCATGACATAGATTTATGTAATATTAAAGGAGCTAGACAGAGTGAGAAAATCAGGAACAGGAAAATCGCAACGCGGCAATAATCAGAGAAAAGAAACGAATCGATCAAAGGAGCAACAGCCTAAAAACTACCCTGTACAGCTGGAGCAGGTAGTGGACATAGAAATTACCGGTCTTAACCATGAAGCGGAAGGGGTCGGTAGATATAACGGCTATACTTTGTTTGTAAAAGGTGCATTGCCTGGCGAAACCGTCAAAGCAAAGGTCATTCATGCCAAAAAGAACTTTGGCTATGCTCAGTTGCTCGAAATAACAACTACCAGCCAGTATAGAGAGGAGCCACCCTGTCCGGTCTACGATCGTTGTGGCGGCTGTTCCTTACAACACCTAATATATAGCGAGCAACTCCGACACAAGCAACAGATCGTCATGGATAACCTGCGCCGAATTGGTGGATTCCCTATCGAGGGTGAGGAGCAGAAGGGCTTGGCTGGAAAACGGGAAGCAGATGCTTTGGCACATGGACAGAGCACGACAACAAATGCAGTATCCAGTAAAGAGGCAACAGCAGTAGGAACGGCGAATGGTGAAGCATCTCCTTCTGACAAAGCCTTCTCCAATTCATCCCTAGCTACATCGCATAACGTTGAACCAGCAAAGGCTGTGAAGGTGCTTCCGACTCTAGGGATGACAGACCCGTGGCGTTACCGTAACAAGGCACAGGTGCCAATTGGAGAGGAAAACGGCGCGTTAATCGGCGGCTTCTATGCAGAAAAATCACATGATATTATCGATATCAGCGAATGCCTGATCCAGCATCAAGCCAACGATGAAGTGGTCGAAACAGTGAAACGGATCGCAAAACGCCTAGGAATTGAGCCATATAATGAGGTAAACCACACAGGCTTATTACGCCATGTAGTAGCAAAAGTAGGTGCCAAAACGGGAGACCTCATGGTAGTGCTCATCACGACAGAAGCGTTCCTGCCAGAGAGAGAACAGCTCATCCAGCTCATCCGTGCGGAATTACCAGGAGTGAAAAGTATCGTCCAAAACGTTAACGAGCGCAGAACCAACGTGATTTTCGGAGACCAAACCTTCACGCTGTGGGGCGATGACGTTATTTATGACTATATCGGACCAATTAAGTTTGCTATCTCGGCTCGCTCCTTTTATCAGGTGAACCCCGAACAGACAGATGTACTGTACAGCAAAACGCTGGAATATGCAGGGCTAGAAGGAGATGAGACCGTAATTGACGCGTATTGCGGTATCGGAACGATCTCGCTGTTCCTAGCTCAGAAGGCTAAGCGCGTGTATGGCGTAGAAATTGTACCAGAGGCCATTGCTGATGCGAAAAAAAATGCGGAGCTGAATGGTTTGGAGAACGTCAGCTTTGAGGTGGGACCTGCTGAGGTTGTGATTCCGAATTGGCGCAAGCAAGGAATTGTGGCTGACGTGATCGTCGTTGACCCGCCGCGTAAAGGCTGTGACGAGGCCTTGCTAACGACCATTTTGCAAATGCAGCCGAAGAAAGTGGTATATGTGTCCTGTAATCCGTCTACGTTGGCGCGGGATTTGAAAGTGTTAGCGGAGAAGTATGAGGTTGTGGAAGTGCAGCCGGTGGATATGTTTCCACATACAGGGCATGTGGAGTCGGTTTGCTTGCTGGAGAGAAAATAAGGATAAAGAAAACGGCTAAAGTCCTTGTGTAGCAAGGATTTTAGCCGTTTTCAATTCTTCAATCTGATAAATGATTAAGCGTAGAAGTGTTGACCATTTACATTACTTTAATCTCATTCATTGCCTTGGTATGCTTTAGGTTTACATCATAATCATGTAATCCTTTTTTATGTCTAGCTAGCCTCTGAAAGTAGGAAAGGTACTGCTTTTCCAATGGATACTTCCCTTTTCTAGTGGCTAATACTAGCTGATGGATGCAATGTAGTTCCTCCAATTGAAACTTTTATTTCATTAGATAATGGAACATTGTATTCATCAATAATTGTTCTCCACCATTCCCATGCTAGACCTGTGCATTCTTTGGCCAAAATTCTTATATTTTTAGAATTAGGTGGAAGTGGTATTACGGTAGAGAAATGAGCTGTTCTGTTTTTGTAGTTTCCATCCCAAGTTTTGTGGGTAAGTACCTCATTTCCATCTTCATCGTATGAAAATTCATCCCAGGATACTTCAAATTGAGCAACATATGCACCATGATGATCAAGAATGATTTTACCTTTAGAATATTCTGTAGAGGTAGTCTCAATATAGTCTGTATTGTTATGAATAGCAGCAATTGAATTATCTTTTAAGAAAACACTGGTATATGAAATAGGGTATGCTGGATTTTTTAGACTAAATTCCGCATTATCTTTTATAATATTTCGTATTTCATCAAAGTCTTTTGTAACAACCTTGTTATGCTCTTTTGAATCTCCCCCTAATACTACAGCAGTAAAGGAGCTATCTTCAAAAATGTCTTTGTACTGTCCGCTAGCTTCTACATTGGTATTCTTGAGTAAGGCTTTAAATGCAGCTTGTACATCTTTACTCTTAGAGGTTGTTTCTAATTTTACATAAATGGTTCTGCCATAAGCTACATTTGACACCATAACAGGAGGAGCTTCATCACTTACCCCTTTACGGGTCAGTTCCTTAAAAGAAACACTATCATCAAAGAGGTCTGATGGATTGTCTGGCAGCTCTGCGTTTACCGTATAAAATATTTGCTTATACGCAGCAATCATCACTTTCTTTTCTCCGCTAGCAATAGCATTAAAGTCAATCCCCAGTGAATTGTTAAGAATTTTAGAGTTAACATTAAGAGCACTTGCTATTTGATTTTTGCTATAAACCATGGATTCTGCATATTGTAGTCTTGCAGGTAAAGTATTTGATGTTGAATACTTTTCACTCCAAGTAGATACTAATTCATCAATTGCTCCAGACACATTACCATATGCTGGGTTTTCAACGATTATTGAATTTTCTCTTTTCATCCCAGGTAAATCTATACTAATATTCAAGGGCTTTCTCTTGGCCGTTAATAAAGTAGGTTGATTTGCTACAAAAGCGTCGTTTGCAAGTTGTATTGCGCCTGGATAGGTACGATTCGCCACAGAATCAATAATAGAAATATCCACTGGTGAAGTTGTAAGTGATTTTTTCTCACGTTTAACCACTATAAATTTACCATTTGATTTAACACCTTCTGTTGGAACATAACTATTTATTTGATCACCATTTGTTGCTAAAATATCGTGAACATCATAGTTTAAGTTAGCTATTCCAGTATCAATGTCATTAGGCTGGTTTGTTTCACTAGCTACACTCGTATTAGATTTTTCAGCAAAGGAAATAAAAGGATAACTAATAATGCATAAACTTGTGCTTAAACAAATGAGTAACTTTGTTGCTTTTAAACGGTTTAGAATTCTCAAGAAACATCAACTCCTTTTGGTAAATCATACCTTCTATTTTTGGAATTTAGTATAGTTCCAGAGACTCAACTAGTTAGTAATATATTATTATAAATTCTATAAAGAAAGTGTCCGAATGAAGATAAAAAGTCAAAAGGACCATAATAATTCATTTTAAAAATAGTGCTTTAGTTGTATCTTCCTGGGCTAATCAGTGAAGGAATTAACTAGCGAGTAAGCGTATCTTAATTGTCGATTTTGATTACTCTAGTCATGTGGAGAGTGGGGCTTTGCTTGCTAAAAAAGGAACAGGTATCTTAAAACATTGATATAACAGTTATTTTTGCTATATAACAGCGATTCGGATTTGAGTGTAACAGATATTGAAATAATGGATTGTTGACGAACTGTTGACCAAATTCATAAAACTATATCACAAAAGAGTAAAAGACACCGGATAATTGATCTGGTGTCTTATTTTGTGGTGCCAGATGCTTTGGGTTGAAATATGGATTCAAATTTATTAGCAGCTTCTTCATCTGCTGATTGGAGGGCGTGCCCGTAGACATTCATCGTGGTAGAAATACTTGGGTGACCAAGCCTTTCAGAAATTATCTTGGCGTGTACTCCTTGATTAATTAGAATCGTTGCAGAAGTAAGACGCAAATCATGGAATCGAATATATCGCAAATGGTGCATTTTTAAGAAAGTTCGAAACCAAAGATATGGTGATTCTGGATAAAATGACTTACCTTCAGCATTAAAGAATACAAAAAAACGATTTTCACCTTTCCAAGAGTCACATAGACGTAATTTTTCTTTTCCACAATGCAAATTATACTCTTTCAATTGATGACAGACTGAATCAGGGAGACTAACCTTTCTTTTTGATTTATTTGTTTTAGGTTCTGAATGATTGCAGATCCATTAACTGAACTAGAAATACTTTGTTTCACTTCAATAGTTCCTGCTTCTAAATTAATATGCTTCCATTCAAGCGCTACTAATTCTCCTCTCCTTAATCCAGTTGTCAAAGCTAATGTAATCATCATACGCCAGTGAATGAATAGGCTCATCCTCCAGAGAAATGAAGAGTTGCCGAATTTCTTCTTCGTAATATCCCATAATTTCCCTGTAAGAGATTTTTGGTCTTTTAATTTCTGCTATAATCTCTATTGAATCACTTGATTCATTATGTAATTCTATGTTGTATGTAGAGGCAATTCCTTTTACTTCCTTTTCTGTTGCATAACTCGGAGTAATTATTGTCGTTAGTAGTAAAGCTACAGCCAAGAATAAGATTTTTAAATCTCTTGATTAAAAATTTCGTTAGTTCACTCCTTTGGTATTTAAATGAAAATAAATATTTTATAGGAGAGATAAAAATGTCTAAAGTTCCTTCGAGTGATATATCCATATGTGATCATTGCTGTAAAAACGTTTTGGATTCAGAAATTGACCATTTACCTAGGGAAATTCTAGCCAATTTTCTTCGTAAAGGTGAATATTACTTTATTTGTGAGTATTGTTTAGGTCATGACGATCTGGAATATTGGAAAGAGTGGATTGAGCAAAAGAGAAATAACGAAGATCCTCAATTTAGTAACTCATCAGAAGAAAGAAAGCAAAGAATTTTGCTGAGAGAACAACGAAATCAAAAAGACTGGAGTTGGTGGGAAGATATCAACGAGGATTTGAAGCGTAGATTTCTTGAAGCAAATCAAAAATGAGAAGGTGTAGACTAGTTGTTCTGGAAAAGAAATCATAGGTAAATTCATTGTTTTTTATGACAAAACCCCTGATCAAGTTGACTTTTCAAGGGTTTAGGAGCACGTATCATATCAAGTTTTGATAACCCTTAAAATAGAGAAATCCCCCTTTTTTGAAAGGGGGAAATAACAAAACCCTTGAGATTTTTTCTAATCAGGCAATTCAGAGTAAAGTTTTTATTGGCTAAGATAAGCTTTTATTGCTTTATAAACCATGTTAAGGGTTATAGCCAACAATATCACTGCTATTCCTCTTGCTTTTTTATTTCCCCACACCTTATATAAAGCATATATACTTGAGGCTAGTATAAGTAAGCAGATAATAATATCTATCATAGTTAATCCTTAGTATGGTGTAATTTTATTTTTTAGTAGGTCATACGCATCTTTAAGAGCTTCTTTACCTGCATTCGAGGCATTGTAGAGTTTGACTGCATTCCAGCCTGCAACCCCTGCTTCTGGAAGTAGCAAAATGACGGTTTCCCAAGTTACCAAAGCCGCACCTATCATTGATGCAATTGTGACTTGTGCATCTATTATATCTGCATGTTTACTATCAACTTTGTCTGCATATCTAATGAATTTGGATACATTACCATTACCATTGCTATATTTTACTAATCCTTTACCGCTAGGCTCTTCTAAAAAATCATTTACCTTTGGAAAAGCCTTAAGATAATAATAGTCGTCATTAATCTCATTATAAGTGATTACCCCCGCACGACCGCCACTCTCACCTTTAAAGGCTTTTGCAAAGGAAACCCTATCTTCACTTGCTGTAACTGGTTGATTTAAAAAGTCTTGAGACAATTGTTCACCGTTAATAAAAAACTTTTTATCATTAGTTATCTTAATCTCGGTAACTTTTCGGTCAGTAGTGTTTTCGTTTTCATCATTATAGTATTTATTTTCTGTTATGGTTATCAATTTTACTAAGGTTTCTTCTGAATCTTTCGTTACTTCCCTATAAACCTTTTCAATTTCTTCTCCGATTTCATTGCCTTCGATATCTAGTATCGGATTTTTTTCATCATAAAGCAGGTTACTTGATTCAGCTCTTACGGACTGAATACTTTGAATGC
The DNA here is from genome assembly GCF_051713385.1 of Brevibacillus sp. JB24b. Lineage (NCBI taxonomy): Bacteria > Bacillati > Bacillota > Bacilli > Caryophanales > Paenibacillaceae > Brevibacillus > Brevibacillus sp. JB24b. The sequence goes on from NZ_JBNVQV010000001.1 coordinate 534,051, forward strand.
CGAACATGCTACAAATTAGCGCAAAAACCATCATTAAACTTGTCATTTTTTTTAGCATAATAGTCCTCCTAGTTCATATGAAAAATACTTACAATCAACTGCCTGATTAGCAAAAAAATACCAATTAACAGTTTAACAATAGACTACTTTTCGACTTTTTTCTAGAGTTTTCCATAAAATTGTCATAATACAATATTGCTTATGTATTTTTGTCATTATTTTTTCGTTGCATAATCTCCCCATCGTCCAATAAAACAAGAACACACATTCATATTTAAGGTGATGTTTATATGGCTAGCAAACTACTTGATCCGCTTGTAACAAAATTCATCTTGCCCGAACACGCCGAGATGATACGTCAGCATCACGAGGATAAGAAACTGATTGAGAAACCTATCATCGAAGAGGATGAGTTAGCCGAGTTTTGCTATCGGATATCTGACTCACGTCAGTATGACTATGCTCTTACAATTAGCTGGTGGAAAGAGACAAAAGAGGGCAGAGGCGTGGTAGAATCCGCTTGGGGATGGGTAGATAAGTTTGATTCAACGTTTAAACAGATCAAGTTGAAGAATGATGAGGATTTCTGGTGGATACCTGTTTAGGATGTAGTGAAGGTTGGTGTGTAATTTAATTAAGAAAGTCGTTTCCTCAACTACGCTTACCGCATAAGGGACATTTTGAGATTGTGACACTTCCGATTTGTGAATAAGCTCCATAGAAACGACGAAAACCCTTGGAACACAAGGGCTTTTATCATCTCTATATAATGTTGTGATGACCACACAAACCCTTGATTTTTGACTTTGACCACGGATTGATCACATGGAAATCATGCTATCTTGTTGGCGCTCGAAAGCTTCATTAATTCAATCAAAATGAGCAACAATTTCTTGTTGTATATCGATAATGTAATGAGAGTAGACATTCCGGGTCATAGCTGCATTGGTATGATTGAGGCGGTCAGCAACTACCTTCACATTCTGACCCATCCGCAACATAAGCGTCGTATGTGTATGCTTTTTATCGTGGAACCGTAGGCAGTTTCATTTTTCTTCTAAAGTGGCCTGACAGACGCAAGGCGAAGGCAGCTTACTTGTATGGTGGAGATACGTTTATAACGTATGAGGATAAGCAAGCATTGCAGGCAAAAGTCATTTACGTTAAGGAAAAAACCTTGCTGGTGCCATGGTATGGGAATATTCGCATGATGCAGAGGATGGTGTTATCAAGTATTTGTCTGAGCATTTGAACAAGTGTAGAAATTGATGGATTACCAATATCCCCAGCCACCATTATGCAATGTGTTGGGGTTTAATGTTAGTCTTGATCCTATATTTGCCCTCATCTATAATCAAGTTGTAGCATCTTCTATTTTTAGTAATATCTTCTATTTTGATATTTTTGGGGAGGTGTAGTAAGTGGCACGCGTATTGTATGTAACGATTCCAGCAGAAGGTCACGTTAATCCTACATTAGGATTAGTGAAGCAGCTAGTCGACAATGGAGAAGAAGTCGTCTATATGTGTTCAGAAGAATATCGGGCTAGGCTTGCCCAGACTGGGGCACAATTTTTGGCCTATCAATTGGATGAACAAATATTTAGAGATCTTGGTTTTAATCCAACAGAATTTAGACATCCGCTTCAATTCACCGATTTTATGCTGCGAGGCATTATTGAACCACGTATTCCGGAAATCTTGAGGCAGGTAGAGAACGATTCTTTTGACTACGTAATTTTTGACTCCTTATTTGGTTGGGGAGGGGAAATTTTAGGGAAAAAGTTAGGTATTCCGACGATTTGCTCCGTTACAAACTTTGCTTTCGCTGGGCCTCTAAACAAAATTGTAGAAGAGATTGATGTAGGAGATTTAGATGTAGAAGCACTTTATGAAAGACTAACGAATACAGCGCAAAGCATCGCGAGTGCATGTAACGTAGCTGTTCCTGCTCTTGAAGATATCACTCGCCAATATGGTCAAATTAAGATTGTATTTACAAGCCGTGATTTCCAACCAGATGCTGATAAGCTTGATGATAGCTATATATTTACTGGCCCCTCCATTACACCGCGTCTTGATGCTCCTTCATTTCCGCTTGAACAACTTCGAGCTCAATATGATAAAGTTGTATACATTTCCATGGGCAGTATTTTGAACAAAGATGTTGAATTTTACAAACTTTGCTTTGAAGCCCTTCAAGACATCCCTGCTCAAATTGTGTTATCTTGCGGTCAAGACACGGATATGGACTCGCTAGGTGACAGTATTCCTCATAATTTTATCATTGAGCCGTATGTGCCCCAGTTGGAAGTGCTCCAGCAAGCTGATGCTTTTATTACACATGCCGGCATGAACAGCGCAAGTGAGGCTCTATATTATAATGTACCACTTGTCATGATTCCATTAAGCTCAGATCAACCACTTGTTGCGAAGCAGGTAGAGGAGTTCCGAGCGGGTATTACTTTGGATAAGAGTCAGCTTACCCCTGAGGCTTTGAAGTCCGCTTTGTTGCAAGTGTTGAACGAATCCACTTATAAACAGCATGCTAAGCAGATAGGGGATTCCTTCCGTGACGCTGGCGGGTATAAAGAAGCCGCAAGTCGTATCATGGCTTTGTTTTCTAAAGTATAAAATGTAGCATCACGCCAGTTTTAATAAAAGTAACCTGATTACTTATGGAAAATGGCGTACGAATCTGGCGAATATATAACATCCAAAAGGCTCTCCCTATTGATGTGGGGGGCCTTTTAGCATATAGATAAGGTGTAACATAAGGATTGAAGGGCTGATCGGGTAAGGTTGTTAGTGGACAGAACCCGCAAAACTAGAAATTTAATTTGTAGATAAATTCTTCCCTTGTTTCTTTTATCAGTTCCCCTAATGTTGTGGAAGCTAAAATATCAGACATATAAATCCCCTTCCCGAATTTAATAAAAAATGATATTTCTTAACATTCTAACTTGGATGTATAATTATGTAAATATGAATAAAATTTTGTAATGGTAGGGAAGGGGACTTAAGACGATACTTGATAAGTCGGTCAGCATAGTGGAAATGAAGTTTTTTAGACTTAGGACTGAGCCGGTGGTAAACTAGTCAAAAAATAATAACAAGTCTTTTTGCATGGGGACCCCATTGAATGGTAAGTTTTACTATATAATAGATAAAGATTTAGTAATAGGAGGAACTAACATTGAGTATTTGGTTATTTAGAGCTGGAGCAAATGGAGAATACGAAAGTAAGTTTTTGAATGACAAGAGAATATATCTAACTTGGGATAACTTAGATATAAATTTGAAAAAATTCAACAAAAAAGAGGATCTCTACATGTTTCTTGTAGACAAGTATGATCTAGAAAAAGAAAAAACAGCGATAAATTGGGCTTCTCAAATCTATCCCATAGCCCATAGAATGGAAATAGGCGATTGGGTTGTACTTCCAAGTAAGATTAATAGAACGATACATTTTGGGAAGATTGTAGGAGATTATAATTATGATAAAAGCTTAGGAAGTCCATATTACCATTACAGAGAGGTAGAGTGGTTTGCAGTCGATATTCCAAGAGATAAATTTGAACAAGATATCTTATATTCAATGGGTGCTTTTATGACTGTATGTAGGATACATAAAAATAATGCAGAAGAGAGAATTAAGATAATGTATGAAAACAATTGGAATATAAAGGATAAAACTATACCTCAAAAAATTGATGAATCAGATGATGAGATACGATTTGATTTAGATGAGTACATATTTGATAGAATTTCTGATTATATAATCAAAAAATTTAAAGGTCATAAAATGGAAATTCTGGTTGAAGAAATATTAAAAGCCAAAGGATTCACAACCTATCGAAGTCCAGAAGGTGCAGATAATGGGATAGATATCTTAGCAGCTTCTGATATTTTAGGATTTGGTTCAACAAAAATTTGTGTTCAAGTAAAAACCGCTGATTCTCCTATTGATAGACCTACGATGGATCAATTAATAGGAACAATGAGTAACTTTAATGCCGACTATGGATTGTTGGTCTCCTGGACTGGATTCAAAACCTCTGTGATAAAAGAAATTCCAAAACAGTTTTTTAAGGTAAGACTATGGGATTCAAAAAAAATTATAGAACAACTCTTTGAAAATTACGATAAATTGAGTGAAGATATTAAAACTGAAATACCTTTAAAAAGGGTATGGATGTTAAATATAGAAGAATAAAAACCTTGCAAACTAAATGTATGTGTATTTTGATTAAAAACCGTAACATTACCCCGAAAATGGATTTCTCCATAATGGTCTGACGAAGTGGTAAGGAAAAACAAGTTTTGCTTGGACCGGCATAACCCATTTTTTCAAAGAGAAGCGGACAGAAGCCGTAGCATAAGTAATTTAGTTTTTAGATAAAAGAAATACATAATGACTAATAATAGCTAACGCCCGAATTTGAAGATTCGGGCGTTTATTTCTTAATGCTTATTTTCGGGCTCAGCTTTTTTCTTTAATCCTCTAAGTCCAACTCGCTAACCTTACTCCCTTAAAACGACCACAGGTAAAGCAAGATATGGAACTGGTGATGAACCTTAACAAAAGACATGCTATCGTGGACAAATTTGTCCCAGGTTTGCAAACATCTAGGAATAACCTATTATAGAATGAGCAGAAAGAGAGGGGATACTTATCCGTAGATATTTTACTCTGTTAATTCTGATTACATTACACAAAATAACAACTTAGAGAGGAAGTTTGTTTTGGTCTTTAGCTCAGTCATATTTTTGTTTTTCTTTTTACCGCTTGTTCTTACACTATATTTCTTTGTTCCGTTCAAATTAAAAAATACTATTCTATTACTATTCAGTTTAGTCTTCTATGCCTGGGGCGAACCGAGGTATATGGTTCTAATGATATTATCCATTCTCATTAACTATGGGTATGGGATATGGATCGATAAATCGGGAAATCACGAAAAAAAGAGAGTCTGGATTTTAACGTTTGCAATTGTTGTTAATATCGGACTTCTCGGCTACTTTAAATATGCCAACTTCTTTGTTGATGTAATCAATGCCGCACTTCAAACCAATCTTCATTTGGAACCGGTACCTTTGCCTATAGGAATTTCTTTTTATACGTTCCATGCACTCAGTTATTTGATTGATATATACAGAAAAAAAGAAAGAGCGCAACGAAATCTCTTCAGCTTGGCGCTGTATATTACATTTTTCCCGCAGCTTGTAGCAGGTCCTATTATTCGCTATAATGCCGTCGCTGAACAACTTAGCAAACGCGTATTTTCTTCCATACAATTCTCCGAGGGAATTAAGCGTTTCATTCTAGGATTGTCTAAAAAAGTACTCTTAGCCAACTCCCTTGGGTCCGTAGCAGACACGGTGTTCGCCACTTCTGCAATGGACCTTTCAACTGGAAGCGCTTGGATTGGTATTATCGCTTATACCTTACAAATCTATTTTGATTTCTCAGGCTACAGCGATATGGCTATCGGTTTAGGTAAAATGTTTGGATTCGAGTTCGCAGAGAACTTTAATTATCCGTACATTTCAAAGAGTATTTCTGAGTTCTGGAGGCGCTGGCATATCTCTCTTGGAAGTTGGTTCAGAGATTATGTGTATATCCCGCTTGGCGGAAACAAAGTTGCTCCTTGGAAGATATATCGCAATTTGTTTATAGTGTGGGCACTAACCGGTTTCTGGCACGGAGCCAGTTGGACTTTCATTGCATGGGGTACATATTACGGAATCCTAATCGCTTTAGAAAAAGCTGGTCTTGAAAAAATGCTTTCCAAGATTTCTCCGTTAAACCATGTTGTTGTGTTGCTGCTTGTCATGATTGGATGGGTTTTCTTCCGCGCTGACAATTTTGGATATGCAACAGAATTCATTGCTTCCATGTTCTATACCCGGGGCAACGAAATATTTGATTCTCTGGCACTTTCGTTGTTATCTTCCAATTGGTTCTACTTTGTCATTGCGATGATTGTTGCCACGCCGATATATCCGAAACTTCAAAAATTACAATTGAGTAAGTCGATGACAAAAGTACAAACCGTTTTTGGAATGCTGTTCAACTTCTTCCTTTTTACAGAAGTGATTTTGTATCTTATTAATTCTACGTATAACCCTTTCTTGTATTTTAGATTTTAATTTTTCAAAAGGAGTATCGAAGTGAATAAACATATTTCAATAGTTTATATGGTCACATTTTTAGCTATTATTTATGGTTTCGCAATTGTTACCTTCATTTCTCCAGATAAAGAGATTTCCGCCATCGAAAATCGGACGTTACGTAAATTTCCGGAGATCAGCCTCGCAGCCGTTACAACAGGCAGTTTTTTTGAAAAAATAAATCAGTATTGGAATGACCAAATTGTTTTTCGCAACGAAATGATTAGAATCTACCAAAATCAGCAAAATTCAGAGATCTTTAATTCCATGCTGTTCGAAAACTTGTTTGAGGCTAACAAGCCGCGGAAACCCGAAGACGGAACAAAAATAAAAAATTCACGCATAGTGTCCAAGCTTGTAGTGACGAACAATAAATGGATTTTGCCAATTCCCAACAAAGTCGTTCATAAGAGTGAAATCGACGCTGCGACGGCAAGATTGAACGACGCAGTTACATTCGCCAAAAACCAAAAAACAGAAGCATACTTCATCTTTAATCCGTCAAGGACCAAAGCGTTGATGCATTTATATCCGAAATATTTTCAAACCGACGCTTATGCTAAATCGAAAGAGTATTTCTTGTCTAAACTCGATAAAGATGTAAACGTGATTAACTTGGGAGAAAAGTTCGATACCTTTACAAAGGCACAGTTGGAAGAGCTTTACTTCGAAACCGACCATCATTGGAATATCAAAGGCGCTTTCATAGCTTATCAGGAAATGATTACTCAGCTATCTAAAAAGTCCTCCAAATTCGAAGGCAAGCCAATGTCCTTACATGAGATCAATGTTTCTACATTAACAACGGGTAACTTCAAAGGTAGTTACAATACTCAAATCAATTATGCTGTAAATCCGAAAAATGCAGATAGAACGCCGATTTATGAACCAAAAATGCCGTTTACATTTAAGAATTTTGAGGCTATTAGCACGGACGGCAAAGAAGTTATCACGGACTTTAATGATTTTTTTCGTTTCAAAAATGGTGAAAGCGATTATTCTTATAAGAGCCTATATGGCGGAGACAAACGAAAAATCGCTTATGAAAATCCAAAAGCCAATAATCAATTAAAGGTCCTGCTGATAAAAGATTCTTACATGAATCCAATTACGCCGTATCTGGCACAGCATTTTAACAAACTAACCGTTTTAGACAATCGCTATTATTCGGATTTCAGCTTGAAAAAGATTTTGACTAGCGAGAAATACGATATCCTTATCATCGCTTGCCACGACGACAATCTATTCAGTGACAACTATCAATTTGAAAAAAGGGCAGGGGAGTAGATAACGATCATGCTGTTGAGGATTGGGCATGAGTACAATTTGGGATATGTTTTTCGGTTTAACGGCAATAAAATAGCTCAGGTATAATAAAACTATACCTGAGCTACCTTATTTTATTTGAAAAATTCTGCTCGAGAACGCTATATTTAGTAGCGTTCTCCCTTTTAGAAGTTGAAAATACCCGAATTAATGACCTGGATCAACAAAATAAGATTGAGCCTTTTTGGAAGAGATTAATTCTTTAGCACTCGCGGTTTCAATATTTGTTGTTATACCTAAAGCTATTATCATAGCTAATGAAAATACTAATATACCAGATATTTTTTTCATAATATTCCCTCCTTTTTATAATCTCTATTTACCTCATTATATACTTTATGTGATTTTTTGGGTGTAAAATGTTTGTCAGCAATTACCACAATATATCACCAACTAAATGTATATAGATTGTTCCACACATGAAGAAAGCGTACCTTCACTTACATTAAAATAAATGCAACAAACCCTTGAGCTCCAAGGGTTTGTTGTTTTGGTTTTTTATAAAGTCAGAAAATAACCACAGCTTGACCACTAAACGTTACATTAATAGTTTTCCAACATGTAAATCAAAATTGAAAAAACCCCTACTCTTGACAGCTAACTAACTAAACTACCCACAAGTATTCCTTCTATTCGGCTGTAAAACCAGCACTTCATCTCCTAACTCCGATAATTTTTCCATCAGAGCATCCATGCCATGCTCTAATTTATATTCCATTTCCTCTTTATATAAAGGCAGCAGGAAATAGGCAGTAACCTTATTTCCATCCTTTGTTGGAATGACGCTGATTTCCTCTTTTAACTGGAAGATAACAACTCCGTTTAACCCAGTTGAATCTGCATATGGTTCATAGTCCTGATAATTGGGGATGGTATGTCCATATCCCAACCAGGTATTATACTGATGAGGAAAACGAGCGATCTGCTTCATCAATCTGATAGGCCAATAATTATTTTCATCCTGCATCGATTCCTGTGTTAGTTCCCAAGAAGCTGGCAGAAACATCATAACTTCTGCTCGATCAAATGGATCATCAAGCTGCTCTTGCATCTCATCTGGTATCGTCATTGGTAAATCACTCATACCAGTTGTATATAAGACCCAAAATGGCTCTTCTTCAGTAGGTTTCATTATATTCACATCAATATGTATGGTATCTGATATAATCTCATGAAAAACACTGCTTTCTCTTCCAGGAAATACTGTTTCAAAATGTTCAACGATTTCTTCTACATATTCCATGGGTGCTGGGGGAGAATAGCTTGCTGTTTCTTCATACTTGTAAATAGTAGTGCCGTCCTTTGACTTTTCTCCGTTGTTCTTTCCACCGAATATCTTTTTAAAAAAATTCATCTAAAAACCTCATCTTTTTCATTTATTTGTTTTTCCAGCAGACTTCTCTGTAAATCTTCCTGTGTTTCTTATTGAAGCGAATTCTGTTCTATTCATTCTTCAACCTATATATTTCATTTACATATATTAAATTGAAGATTATGAAAATATTACAATATAGTATTAAAATGGCTTTAAATGACACATTTCGACACCACACTCTTATATTTAAGTAAATGTTTTATAAAATGGCAAGTAAAATTAGAAATATCAATTTTCAAGTTACCGGCTTTTTTGTTCGGGATAGGCGATGAAATAAAAAAATAACTTCTGGAACTTATCGTGCAGCTTTACAACTTATAACACAGCAATAGAAGTGAAGCTTAAAAATTTTTATATGCAAAGTGAAATATAGTCAGAATTTTTTCCGTCTATACAGTGATAAGGAGGTGGAACACAATTGGATGACAATGCTGGCGCACGTATCGAACAATGGTTTCTAGCATACAGCAATGATATTTATCGTTTTCTCGTCTATTATACGGGACGAACAGATATAGACGATCTTGTACAAGAAACCTTTATTCGTGCCCTAAAGGCTATCCAGCATACAGAGATTGTAAACCCAAAAACATGGTTGTTTGCCATTGCTAGAAGTGTAGCCATTGATGAAAAGCGTAAAACAAAACTAATAAACTGGTTGCCAGATATATTCCTGCAGCATCTTGTTTCGCCCGATAAAACACCCGAAGAATCCTTAGAATTAAGCGAGAATAAACGTCTGCTTTATGACATCATTAATCAGTTGAAACGATCTTATAGGGACGTGTTGATATTGCGCGGTATCAAGGGATTATCTAGTAAGGAGACAGCGGAGGTATTGGGATGGAGCGAAGCCAAAGTAAATCTCACTTTGCATAGGGCAATGAAGGCTGTTCAAAAAAATAGGAATGTTCCTGTTTCGGAGGTGATCAACGATGCCGTCACAAGATGAGCAAATTATATTGGAAGATTTAAATCATTTCCCGGATCAGATCCTTTCTAGGGAGCGGAACCAAGTGATAGTAGAAAACATACGAAAGGAGAGAAGAATGATGCAAAAACAAAAAAGACGGAAAACATATTTGGGATGGGCGGCAAAAGGACTTATCACATGTGCAGCGTTAGTTGCTTTTATCTGGATGAAGCCATTCTCTTCTTCAGTAGAAACCTCTTCTTCAATAGACACATCAGGAAATAAGGATGTAATAGAGCAAAAGTATATTACGGCAGCTCAAAAAGAAATAAAAAAAGCGTTTGGGATTAATAAGGATTTTCATTTTGAAAACTTGGATAAAAACACTGATTCCTATATTTTAGAGACAGAGGATCAAGAGGCAATCGTGTGGTTTAAAGCTGGAACTACAGAGGTTACAGGCGTCGTGGCTGAATATAATTTAGATGAGCTACCGAATATCTATCAACAATATGTAGAGACCGCACGAAATCGGATTAAGGAAACGAATCTACATGATAATTTTCGACTGGTCCGTCTTGCTAAAAGCAACTCAGGATCAGGCATGACTCTTTTGTCAGAAGTTAACCAGAGGGTTAGTGTTGATCTGAATACCAATAAAGTGACCGATTTCTCTTTAGATTACAATCTGGATAATGTGGATAAAAAGTATGTGTCCATAGCTCAAAAAGCGTTAATGAAACTTTCAAATAAAAATGATTTCTCATTTAATCATGCAAAAAAGACCTCCTATGAAAAAGAAGATAGGTGGAGGTTCTCCAATAAGGAAGATGAGTATCACGACAAATATTCTGTTGAGATTGGAGCAAAAACAGGTCGAGTGTATCGTGTACATTATGAAACTGATCATTATAATATCAAATCAATAGACGAAGCGATGTCAGTGGGTAAACCGCTCATCAAAAACATAACTGGAATAGATGTTACTGGGTATAAGGTTGATGGCGGTGATCATATGGGAGGCTATTTATTTCAGAGTCAGGGGAAAACAGCCGTCTCCATATTAACTGATAGAGCGATTGATAGATCGGACGGTGGTAATGTTAGGGGTCTCATTGTTTGGTGAATAAGCAAAAGCTACTGACTAGCATACTTTGTCAGTAGCTTTTTGTTCCTTCTGACAGCACTATTTTACTAATTCCTTTTGCATTTTTTTAGGTAGCTTATGAAAAACCAATTCATAAGAATGAGTAATCAGCTTCTCCCACAATTGGGCAGGAATATCGGCATCTAAATAAATAGAATTCCAATGACTTTTATTCAAGTAGTAACCAGGAATAATCCCCTCATATGCTTCTCTTAGCTGTTCGGCTCGATCTGGATCGCATTTTAAGGATAGGATAGGCTTTCCGTTAGAATCTCCACCAAGCATTGCAAACATTTTTGCTCCTACCTGATATCGATCTGCTTCCCATTCCGCTTTGTAATCATGAACCGCTCCCGGGTGCTTCAGACAATAGGCTTCCAGTGTGGCTTTTTCCATGATAAGCTCCTTTCTGCACGCATTTTTTTCATTTTATCACGCTAAGGCTATCTACGACGTATGGGAGTATGAAGTGGTAAAAGAGATTGCAGACTTTTACAAGGATTTTATCATCAGAGAAACAGAGGGAGCGAGACTAGTTGAGATACTGAGTTGAGACAAAACAAGCAGGGGGGACTAAGGAAGGGATAGGATTGGGTTGGTTTATTATGATTTTAATTCATGTTCATTCATGTTCATTTATCAACAGGGAAATAGATTGATCTTTTATGCAGAGCAGTAATGGATGGATTTGTGCCGGGGGAGTATTGGCATAGTGAGACAGACACGACAGGCTGCTATTTTTACAGTACCTTGATGTACTTTCCGATTGCGTATACTTTGTTACTGGTCAGGCGTTTGCAGAGGGTGATAAAATCACCGGTTCTACATACTTGGGAAAAATGTAGAGTTTATATTTTTCCTAAGCTGGCTATCTAGGCTGGTAAGGGGATTATCAATCCAAACACAAGCAAATATAAAACAATGTAGACCAGATATAGATAAAAAAGCTTGATTTTGAATTTTTCACAAAAACTCTTAACTGCGTTTGTTAGAAAGGAATCAAACAAAGCAATGATAAGAAAAATTACTAAGAGTTCAATTACAGTTGCAAGATAGAAATTGACCAGAAGAAAATCAACCCAATAATTTAGTTTAATAAATAGACTAATGAAAACAAAAAAGATAAACATGGAGTACTTCTTTTCATTGGCCATAAATTCTCCTCCAAATCTCTAAAAAAGGGAGGAATGCTCCCTTTTTTAGAATTTACTTATTACCACTTTTTCCTATCTATTTCGTAATACTCTACTTTTTTCGGTTTTTTAAATTTTTTGTCTTTATAATGAACAACGGTCTCATAGTAAATATCAGATTGTATGTCGGAATCCTGTACTTTCCAAACCCAATACCCAACATAGGTATCAGCTAATACTTCCTTACTCCATGCAGAAAGCTTCGCAATAGTCCAACCTAAGAGTGCCTTTTTAAATTTTTTTGTTGGAATTGGGATCTTCTCTGCTACCCAAGAAACAATGATGTCGGCCATTTCTCTGTGGACACTATGATTAAAATGGTCGTATTTTGGACCATACACAATTTCGGCACTGCCACCAGGTCCCTCAATGACTGATGTTCTATTTTCTTTCATCAAGCTCTCATACATACTTTCCAATTGATTCTCACTCAATGGATTTAGTCCAGTAAAGGTTATTCCATGGTAGGTATAAGTATATTCCGCGCTTTGTTCAATAGGAGAAGTAGTATTACTCCCAATTGATGCAAAAGCAGATGTGGACATACTTAGTGTGGTAAGAAGTGCAAGTAAGCTTAACGAAAATCTTTTCAGCAAAAGAATCACCCTCCTTTTTGTTTTATTATAACAAAAATTACAAAAATAACCAGTTAAGAACACTGTTTATTACCAAAAATTTCTAAAACGTTTCCTCCAACAGCCGATCCCGTCAAATCTTCTGGTTTTTCAGTTCAAGTGAGTTCATAAACCAATTGGTGTTCTAATTCTTTTTTCGTAATCCTTATCTGGTTGTTCCACTTAATAAAAATCGACCCATATTAACATAGTGAAACATCTTAGTTGTCTTTTAATGAATAGCTAAAACACGACTGTTCATATCCCAAAGGGTTTCGGATCATATAGTTTATTCCTATATCCTATAAATGAGTAATACCAATTAACCTGAATAGCATTTTTTGGTGGAGACGTTATCTTGAGTTTAGTCTTTTTTTAGAACATTCCTCTGTGTTAGTAAAAAGCATCATGCACTTGCAAACCAGCTTTCTTTCCCCTTTACTATTATTTTGCATCGCGTCTTGAAATTTCCCTTAAAATAAAAAATTAGAAACCCTCTTTAAATTTAGACAAAAAACGACATGAAAAATATATCCTACCCCTAATTTCACTGGGTATAATGGTTCATAGTTGTATGCATTTTGTCACCTATATAATTGATTTACAAACTAACACCATAGGGATGTAATCGCATTTAGATTCTGTGTAGTATGTTCGTTACATCTTGTATAAGTTAAAAACTGGTTATGGAAAAAATGTTATTTTTTTATTACAGGTGAACTAGTATGTATCGCATTTACCTTTTTATTTGGGTAGTGTAGCCTTTCTTTACTAGATTATGATGATAGGTGTAGCAACAATAAACGGGGAAAAACCTAGGAAAAACAAAGCCCTGATGCAAAACTGTCAGAGTTTTTATATGTCTAAAAAACATGGTAGAGCTCTATCATTCTATTCATATCGTATAGTTAACTAATACTATATCTAATGGATGTATACTAAATGTTAACCTATCATAGCAAAAGACTAACATTTGGTAGATAAGACCCATTTACTTACATTTATTACATAATTATGATAATGATGTAAGTAAATGCTGAATGGAGGTAGATTTATGCGTAAACTATCGAAAAAAACGATTTTAAGTCTTTTGTCTACGTCAGTATTGGCTGTATCTCTAGCAATTCCAGTTTCAGCGTCGACCGTGACTTCAACTCAGCAGGCTGTAGTAGTACCGAACAGTGAGGTTGGAGCTCAACAGGTAGGGACGTATGGATGGAAAACACATATTACGAAAGAAAGTGTAAAAACAGTTGTTACACACATTAGAAAAGGGGGCGCCGTGTTAGAACAAGCAATTAGTAAGCTGTCTCCAACGGCGGCTCAATCCTTTAAAAGATGGTCTAGTAAAATAGCAGATTTCTTGGAGGGCCTCGTCAAGGGTTGGGAACAAAAAGAAGAATACGCTATTGTTTATGTGAAAGATCAAGTAAGGAACTTTTTGAAAGCGAACTCCAATCTTTCGGATGGAACAATCCAGGAAATCGTTGTTACTATTGAGTGGCTACTCTGGTTCGTTGCTTAGGAATGAACGAGGAGGAACTCTTTTGCACGAGAAATATACCTACTATGATTGGCTGACAGAACAGAACTTATCATCTGGTCAGCAATCAAAGCTTCATATTTTTCTCTATTTGATTTCTGATAAATTGACAGGGAATCTCATTACCGCTGAGTATGATAAAAAAATACGCGACACTGTTCCAGAGTTTGCACATATTCTTGATGCTTCCGCAATCACTCGGGAGTTGGTGTATTCTACCTTAGAAACAAACTTTCTGTTTACGAAACAATCAATTGATCGAATGGTTGAGGGTATGGGGAATCAAGGAAATTTTGCAAAGCTTACAGAATTTATGGGACAACCTAAATAATCCACCTAGGATAAAATATATGATAATTGGGGCGGCTACGATAAAGCTGCTCTTTTTTACTTGCACCTATCTGGGTGCTTTTTTCTTTTCATAAAATGATGTAAATGAAAAGATATAATGGAATCTTTTTGCTTCCTTTTATTGAAACCGACATTAATGTCTTTTATAATAAACGTACCGATAAAAACGACATGAATGTATATTTTACAGGAGGCGCGAACCATTATGGCTCCAAGAGTAAGTGAGGAATACAAAAAACAAAAGAAGCTGGATTTGTTACAAGCGGCAAAACGGGTGTTTATTGAAAAGGGTTATACCCAAGCGACGATGCAAGACATCATGGATAAGGCAGGAGTTTCGAGAGGCGCTTTGTATGCATACTTCGATAACATTGAGCACGTATACATCGAACTGCTTCATGCTGAGGATCAAAAGGATGTACTTTTTTTCGGTACAGATGATAAAGGTACGTCCTGGCAACAAATAACCAAGTGGGTTAATCAGCAGCAGCAGGAAATGCAAAGGCTTGATCAATCTCTTTTGCTAGCCAATTCGGAGTTTTTTCTATCAACGAATTACCGCAAAAATAGAGATAGCTATCCCTATGTAACAGCACGGTACCAACGTATAGCTGAGGTAGTAACTACTTTTTTTCAGAAGGGAATAGAGCGGGGGGATATTCGTCCGCGCATTCCTGTTGAATCCATTTCGCTTTATCTCATTTCATTTATCGATGGTTTAATGTTAGATACCGCTCATTTGGGGCTGGAAAAAACAAAGGTGAAGGAGCAAATGGAGGTTTTGCTATTTTCATTGAAGGAATTGCTTTGTCCGATTCCAGAAAAATAAAAGTAGGAAATAACTAAAAAAGGGGAGCAAGACTATGTTGTTTCAATCTGCAAGAATTTATCTGAGAAAAATGACTGCCGATGATGTAACGATTTATCATACATGGAGAAACGATATGGAGGTCATGCGAACTACCAATCCATCTATTGATCTGTTTACATTAGATAGCACACAAGAATTTGTTAATCAGGTTATTTTAGGATCAAGCACATCAAAAAGTTATATGATTATCGTTAAGGAGTCGGAAACCCCTATTGGGATCATCTCACTTATCCAGATTGATTATAAAAATCGAAATGCGGAGTGCATCATCGACATTGGTGAGAAGGCGTATTGGGGAAAAGGCTATGGAACGGAAGCGTTGAAGCTTCTATTAGATTACGCCTTTTTGGAATTAAATCTACACCGAGTATCATTGCGAGTGTTTTCTTTTAACAAAAAAGCGATTGCCCTATATGAAAGAATGGGATTCAAGCACGAGGGTATTTCGCGTGAATACATCTTTAGAGACGGGAAGTGGAGCGACGTTTTCCACATGGGGATTCTGCAAAGAGAGTATGTGGCTACAATCGCCGCTGTTGGCAATTAGGCTAAAGTAATGCAAAAAAGATCTAGAAGTCTAGACCTTTTTTGCGGGTAACGGACTTAGATGTTCATGAATGAGCAGCCATCCAATGGTATCCTTAACGAATACATTTGTGGCTCTTCCTTGCCCACTTGTGTACTTTCCATTCATATAGCCTTCATAGCAATATGTATACGTACAGGTTGCAGAGTCATTACCTTTATGGAGCCATTGGATATCTTGTGCTTTATAAATCTCGTTTTGGATGATTGACCAAGCGTTTTCAAAGTATGCCTGTATTTCTTGGTGAGTAGTACAGGTACAATTTGAGAAGTAGTAAAGGGCATTTGGATGTAACAATTTTTTCACTTCATCAAAGTTGTGGGTGTTCGTTGCCTCTATATATTTATCCAGTATCTCCATGTACGTACCCTTCCTTTTATTTTGAATTTTAAGTTAAAGATTTATCGTGAAAGCAAAAACGAAAAAGCTGAAGCTTGGGTCAGCTTTTCATTCACTATACGGAGGTCATAAGAGTTGGAGAAACTTGCTCTACTTTTTTCGCTTGAATTTTCATAATGACCACCTCTCTAATTATCGGAATATTATATTAATTAATAATTATATGGTATCGTTCTCTTAAAATCAATCTATAAAATTCGCTCATTTCTTTCATTCTATTTACCGACTAAAAAACCCGTTAATGCCTGAAATTGTAAGGTTTTATACTTGTCATTAATTACCAAAATAAAAAATATGTAACTGCTATATTCTGAGTGAAAATTTTATCCGATAAACATTACACAACGAAAAAACGCATGGAGAGGAAAATTATAATATGGGATGGAAATTCAGGTTAACTTTGACGATTAGAAGGAAATTAATTTTTTCCTTTGCAATCATTTTAATCATTCCAAGTATTGTAATTGGTTTGATGTCTTATGAAATTGCAGCAGACAAAATGCGTGAGGAAATTAACAACTTTGGTGTAAGAAGCGTAAATATGCTGGATCAGATTATCAACGATACGATTGATCCAAAAATCCATGATATCACATACTTTTCCAAGCAAATAACCGAACCGTTTTTACAAGGGGGAGCTCAAGCTCCCATAAGAGAAAGATTGAAAGAATATTATGCCCTTCATCCTGAATTGGTTAGTGTGTATGTTGGGACCAAAGAGGGAGTGATGATTCAAGAGCCTGTTCAGAAGATGACTGAGGACTATGATCCAAGAAATAGACCTTGGTATCAAGATGCAATAGCAAAGAAAGGGCAAACAATTATTACAGAGCCCTATGTAACGGCATCGACGGGCAAGGTGGTCGTAACCATTGCGAAAACACTTGAGGATAATTCCGGTGTAGTAGCGATGAATTTGAATTTAGATAATATCGCAAAGGTAGTTCAGCAGGTTAAAATTGGGCAACAGGGCTACGCATTTATTGTGGACCAAACAGGCAAATATTTGGTTCATCCCACGATAAAAAGCGGAACTGATTTTAAGGAGAAGTGGGAAGAGGAGCTATTTGCGAAGAAGTCAGGTCAGATCGAGCTAGATGAAACAAATGAATTCATCTCGTATGAAACGAATAAAGTAACGGGCTGGAAGATAGCTGGTCTGATGTTTTCCGCAGAGATTCAAGAGGCAGTTCAGCCTATCTTTACCCGTACCCTAGTCGTTATCGTAGCGGCTTTATTGGCAGGTACAATTTTGATGATCCTCGTCATTCTTTCCATTACCAATCCGCTTAAGAGATTAATAAAAGCCTCCCGCAAAATTAGTGAAGGGGATCTGACTGAAACGATCAGCGTGAACGGGGAGGATGAGATTGGAATGCTATCTCAATCGTTTCAACAGATGCAGACCAATCTTCGCACTCTCATTGGTCAGGTAGGCTTTAGTGCAGATCAGGTTGCCGCTTCGGCTGAAGAGTTAACTGCAAATGCAGATCAAACAAGTAAAGCAACAGAGCAAATCAGCACGACCATTCAATTATTAGCCACGGGGGTCGAAAAGCAATTTCATAGCGTAGAAGAAACCTCGGAAACCGTACAGCGCATGTCACTGGGTGTAGAGCAAATGGCCTCCCATTCTGAAGAGGTAACAGCTAAAGCGATTGAAGCATCTGTTAAAGCAACAGAAGGCAATCATTCGATTCAGACAGCAGTAGAACAGATGAGTTCCATTAATCATACAGTTAAAAAGGTGGCAAGCGTCATTAAAGGCTTGGGTGAGCGTTCCGAGGAAATCGGTAAAATTGTTGACGTTATCGCAAATATCGCTACGCAAACCAATCTGTTAGCATTAAATGCAGCTATTGAAGCAGCACGAGCAGGCGAGCATGGTCGGGGATTCGCTGTTGTTGCGAATGAAGTCCGATTATTAGCAGAGCAATCGACTCATTCGGCTGAACAAGTGGATAAGCTGATTATGAGCATTCAGGAGGAGACGAATCAAGCTGTCCATTCGATGGATTTGGCCACCCAAGAATCGGAAGAGGGGATCAACCTGATTAATACGGCTGGAGATTCCTTCGAACTGATTCAAGTAACTGTAGAGCAGGTGACAGCCCAAATTCAGGAGGTCACAGCAGCGATTAAACAATTGTCAGAGGGATCGAAGGAAATGGTCAGTTCCATGGAAATGATTACGGAAGTAGCAGAAACAGCGGCATCAAGTACGCAGGAGGTTTCTGCATCAACAGAGGAACAGCTCGCGACTATGGAGGAAATCACCCATGCCGCTGCTTCCTTGGCAGGCATGGCTGAGGAGCTTCAGGGATTATTGGCAAAGTTTAAAATCTAGGGGAACGATCTGGCGAAATACAAAACGGAGAAAGCCAGTCATTTGTAGCTATCACCTATGAGGGTGGTAGTGATAGATCGTTTCTGATATTCTCCCCTCTTAGTAGACAGTAAGAAGCAAAACACCTTGCTGTATTGACTAGGAGGGGATTTTCTATAGGGAAAATGGAGTATGCTTTTAGGGAATTTTTGAAGAAATAGTAAGTAAACGCAGAAGCGAAAGTGATGTATCAATAAGAATGAACTATATATATCTGTGTCTATATATTCATTTTTCCCTTACAAAAGTGTAAGGTTTTTTTTGTTGACTTAAAAAACAATGTGTAACTATAATTATTACAACCTCGAGGAAATTAGATGAAAATTTGACTAGATCTAGTAAAAAATTAATGAATGGAGAAGATGCAACTATGAAAAAGCTAGTTTTAACAGGCGTATTAAGTGTTGGGGCCTTAATGGGGGCGAATCTTCCAGGATTAGAGGTTATATCAGCGCATGCAGCTATCCCTTCGAGTCTTTCTATAGCAGAAGGTAACTCACAACAAACTCTTTTCGAACAGCAAAGAGAGAAATATACAGGAATTGTTACTGGAAAAACAAATCAGGGGCTTACAATCTTTACTGAAAATGTGCCTGCTAATGTGCTGAAAAATATAAATATAGGCGATTCAGTTGATATATATTCTTCATATAGTTCTAAAGTTGCTGAGAATAAAGCGGAAGACTTTATAATCGGAACAGTCACAGATTCAGATAGTGATTATGGTTATGCTACAGTAGAATACAAAAACAATGAAGGAAAAACGGAGACGGTTGATGTTACCTTTACGGAGGCTCACACCTATAAAGTAGGAGATAAAGTGAAAGTAACGAATAAGTCGAAATGGGAGCATAAAAAAATCGGACCAAATGATGTAACGTTTGCATCAGGAGACTTTATTTCTAAAGTTGCTGAGAAAGAAGCGGAAGACTTTATAATCGGAACAGTCACAGATTCAGATAGTGATTATGGTTATGCTACAGTAGAATACAAAAACAATGAAGGAAAAACGGAGACAGTTGATGTTACCTTTACGGAGGCTCACACCTATAAAGTAGGAGATAAAGTGAAAGTAACGAATAAGTCGAAATGGGAGCATAAAAAAATCGGACCAAATGATGTAACATTTGCATCAGGAGACTTTATTTCTAAAGTTACGGAGAATGAATAATTTATAGAATGAAATGACCTGCATTCACTAGGAGCCAGAACAACACTGCCAGACTGTTTGTCACGGCATTGTAATAGTTGTTGTGGTACGACTGTAGGTATGTATATACGATGAAAAGCATCTCATTGAGGTGCTTTTCTTTTTTAAGTTACTTATTTTTACAATTGTTATATAATAAACAAGGGTTAAAATGGGGATTATTGGTGGATGCATACTAGTCCTCGAAGCAGATCGCAGGTACTTCTTAATAGTTAAGTATGAAAAATCATTGATAGGAGAATACAAGATGGAATTGATTTTTTTCTTGCTTTTGATTCTGATTATAGGTGTTGCAATATTTCTTAAATTCGGGAGTTTCCCCAAAAAATCTCCAAATACGAGACAAATAACAAATGATATTGATCCATTAGCTATAGATATCCGTGATATAGATAAAATGCTTGATGGATCAGAATTTGAGATGTATTTATATAGACTGTTTCATGCATTAGGCTATAAAGAGGTTTATAAAACAGTGGGGAGCAGAGATTTTGGGGCTGACCTTGTTTTTACAGATCGTTCTGGGGTTCGTAATGTAATACAAGCGAAACGATATAGGATTGATAACTTAGTAGGAATTAGTGGTGTACAAGAGGTATATTCCTCTATGAGATTTTATAAAGCGAAGAAGTCAATTCTGATTGCAACATCTACATATACGGATTCATGTGAGACCTTGGCTGGAATTAATAATGTAAAATTGTTAGATCGTACTGATTTAATCTCTATTATCGAAGCTTTCAAACAAGGAAATGTAGAAAAAGCAAAGGATTTGATTGAGGCAGAGCCAAGAGTAATTTTGGATTCATGGACTGATTATGCAGATTCAAATCGAGAAATGAAGAAGGATAAAAAGGCCGAGAAGTTAATACGGGGGATATAGTTTACAGGCAAACCTAATAATGAAGATGTTCAAAAAAGCTACTTGCTAAAAGAGTAGCTTTTTTGTTATTGAAGGCTTTCAAACGCTTTTGATATTCAGTAACTTTGCATATTGACACCAGATAACGTTGTCTGATACATTTACTACGAAAAATGAGAATCATTATCAAAAAATCCTTGTAAATACATATAGGGGAGATTTCATGTTAAAGGAAAAAACATTCTTCTTCATAACAACCATGATTATTGTGCTGTCTGTCCTGATGACTGCTTGTGGTGGAACGAGCAGTCCAAACAGTGGTGCTCCTACACCAAAGGAAAAGGAAACAACTGCTGCTGAGGGAATGCATAGCTTTGAAACAAAGAAAGGAATTGTGAAGATTCCCGTAAAACCGAAACGAATCGTTACTGATTTTTATGGTGGTGAATTGCTTTCTGTAGGGGCAAATGTTGTTGGTGTTGAACCAACTACTTTCAAAAATCCATTTTTAACTGATCTGCTAAAAGGGGCTAGTGATATCGGAGAGCCTATTAGTACAGAGAAAACATTGCAGCTAAAGCCTGATTTGATTGTTGTTATGAAGGACGAAAACTATGAGGCTTTGTCAAAAATAGCTCCTACCTTGCACATTCCATATGGTACTGCCACTAACATCTATGAAACGGTAAGACTGTTTGGTGACATTGCAGGAGAAAAGGAAAAAGCAGAGGAGTTTATCGCTGCTTTTGATAAAAAGGCAGCGGAGGGTCGTGAGAAGCTAAAGGGTGTTATTGACGAGAATGCTGCCTTTGGACTTTATGAACTGACGGATAAGGGTGAACTGTGGATCTTCGGAGACAACGCTGGTCGAGGTGGACAAGCAATCTACAACGCACTGAAGCTTAAAATGCCACATGCTAAGAATAAAGCAGAGGAGCAGACGTTAAAGCTGTCCATGGAGATGCTACCACAATATGCTGCGGATTACATGTTCTTGACCACTTATGATCCTCAGAATAAGGGAGAAGCATTAAAGCAATTACAGTCTTCAGCGGTTTGGAAAAACCTAAAGGCATCTAAAAACAATACGTTATTCTATAACGACTTTGATACGTTTTATCGTTATGATCCAATTGCTATTACTGGACAAATTGATCTAATCGTTGACATGCTACTTGAAAGAAGCAAGGAGAATAAAAAGTAGCTTTTCGACGCTTTCTTATATACAGAGCAGGATACCATTTTATCCTGCTGACTCGAACACACCCCCACCTGTAGGGATAATATCAATATAGGTAGTCTTGGTTTAATCAACGTGCTCTAAGAATGGAACATCTAATAAACATGTGTGCCTCTGGTATTATTCTCAGAGGTTTTTTATTATGAATGGATGTCGCTTACAAGCGGGGATGTCGGTACAGAAATCTACACAAGAGTATCTTAAGAAGCATTCAGCGACGTTGGTTTACATTTGGCCAATCGGTAGTAAAGCCCCAGAGCTTGTCTATATGCCATTAAATCCCCAGATTCTTTTATCTGCAAAGAACGATTCGTAGACGTAAAAAAGCCCTGAAGTAGATCAGGGCTTTTTAAATGCTATATTCATTTGTTTTGTTGCTCAGCTATCAATTTTCATAGATTTGATACATCGTCATGTTTTCATCCATTGCTTTACTTAACTGGAATGCTTCTTGGATACTTTTCTTGTTTTGAATTACTTCATAGAAGAATCGCAAAACAAATAGCAGTGCAGCATTTCCATCTGGATAGTCATTTGGGCCAATATACGCTTGACAACCACATTGTAGGAATGTTTTTGCCAGTTCAGGATCGCCCAGAGAGCATCCATTGGCAACAACGATTTTTCCTTCCAATCTGGCAAAGTGGGAAATTTCTTCTGGACCAAAGTTGCCAGGCAGCTCATCTGCATCATACACGTCTTCTCCTAGCTCCGGCATGATGAATTTCCCTTCATCTCCGTGGAAGTTGAGAATAATCATGTCAGTATTCGGGTATAAGTCCTCACCTGATAAGATAGCAGTGAAATCATTGGGTCTACCTATCCAATACGTAAAGACTCTTGCACCAAAATACTCCAAAGTAGCTCGGATTGCTTGTGTATCCATATCAGAATCAGGCCCGCAGACTAAAGCAACATTCATTTCTGGTTTACTCATTATTTATTCCTCCATAATTTCATTTTCATAATGCTAAAATGAGTGGATATGGAGGTGGTGATCGTGCTTTAGAGAAGCAGACAACACGTTACCTATTATTCGGTTTCATATGCGAACTCCTTTTGTAATGGGACTTTTTTTATAAAATATAACATAATAAAGATGAATATTTCAAATGTTTTGTATAATAGTTGGTAGGTACTTAAAAAGAAATGAGGATTCTAACTATGGATGTAAAGATACCAAAAAAGATTAGCCCTTTATTGCAAGAGTATAGTGATACATTAATATCCGAATTATCTGATGTTATAGACGGGGTTTATTTATATGGTTCGATCGCTTTGTCAGCATTTGATGAGCATAAAAGTGATATAGATTTTATGACAATCGTAAAAAGAAGCTTAACGAATGAAGAGATTGAAATAATAAGGAAGCTACATCATAAGCTAAGGAAGAGTAACCCGCTTGCCAAAAAATTAGACGGTATGTATATCAACCTTGAGGACATCGGACGAGATAATAAATCCTTACAGCCTTATCCATGCTGTGCTAGTGGAGTTTTTAAAAAAGAGGGGTACTGGGATATTAATCATGTGACATGGTGGACATTAAAGCATCATGGAATAACGATTGTGGGGAAAAGGGTAGATGACTTAGGGATTGCTACAGAATGGCAGGATGTTAAGGAGACAATGAATTATAACATAAATGAATATTGGGCAAAAAAAGGGAAAAGTCGTATTTACTTCTTGTTTGATGAATGGATTGAGGACGCTGTAGTAACATTGTGTCGCATTTATTACACGCTAAAGTATCAAGAGATTATTGCGAAAGGGAAAGCGGTAGAGTATGCACTGCAAGTCCTTCCTGCTGAATGGCACCTACTTCTCAAAGAATCCTTGAGAATTCGTAACAGAGAAAATGGGGCATCGCATTTTTCTTCCAGAGTAAAGAGAGCACAAGAAGCAAGAAATTTTATAGCATATATGATTACCTGTTGTAATATGAATTTTTTTACTAGTGATCATCATTTGGAATTATAGGATAGAATAGAACATTGACAAGGATAATGATTATCACTATCATTTAATTATGAAAATATTCCCATAAAAGTGATCGCTTCCTAGATTATGTATAATTCGCTCCGTTGGTTTTCTACCATACTTTTAAGTAATAAGTTGTCAGTTTGCTACTATGTGCTTTTCGCAACTTGCTTGTAAGCATTGGGATGGAAATTTCAGGTGGAAGGGGAAGAGAATAGATGAAAAACACAGGAAATCAAAGCTATATTCCGGCTTTAAAATTTCATTGGTTGACCCGCCTTTATGACCCTGCGTTGTGGGGAATGAAAGAAGAGGCATTCAAAGGACATCTTGTAAATCAAGCTAACCTGATGCCAGAGCAGCGTATCTTGGATTTAGCTTGCGGAACAGGTACCTTAACTCTTATGCTCAAACAAGCACAGCCAGAGGCAGAGGTAATTGGACTAGATGCTGATCCTAACATACTATCAATAGCTAAAAATAAGGCAGAGGAACATCAAGTAGCTCTTACGTTTCAACAGGGAATGTCGTTTGAGCTTCCCTTTGAAGATAATCACCTCGACCACGCTTTTTCTAGTCTGTTCTTCCATCATCTTACTCGGGAGATGAAACGTAACACGATACACGAATTACTACGAACCCTGCGTCCGGGTGGAGAAGTACACATTATTGACTTTGGTAAGCCTCATAATGTAGTAATGAGAGCAGCGTTTTTTACCGTGCAGCTATTAGATGGCTTTGAGACTACAGCAGATCATGTTACAGATGTGATTCCTGAACTCCTTGAAGACACCGGGTTTGAAGAGGTTCGACCAATAGGTGATTTCAAGACAAGAGCAGGTTCGCTTCGTGCTTACTCAGCAAGAAAACCCGCCTAAGTAATGGTATTATCCCCTTGTGGTTGACTGTGTTTAAAACCCGACTGTTATAATTGGGTAGGACACAATTGACCAGAGGGGATTTTTTATGGCTAAAAAGGGACAAACATACAAGGTATATACTGAAAAGGAAAAAATGGAGGCCGTACGTCTTTACGAGTCTGGAGTATCTTCCAGAGAAGTCGCCAGAAAATTAGGTATACCGGAAAAAAACAGGTGTTGGACTGGGTTAAAAAGGTCCGTAATGGAGAGGCACTTACATCTTCACGATCAAATAAAGCTTGGCGAAAAGGGCGTCCAAAAACCAAGTTTGCAAGCCTTGAGGAAGAGCTAGCTTATGTTAAGGCAGAGAATGAATATCTAAAAAAGCGGTATCCAAATCTAAACGGGGAGTGACATCGAAGAAAACGAGATTTTCCATTATTGATAAAATGCGAACCAAATATCCATTATCTTGGCTACTCTGTTTTGCAAAAGTATCCCGTGCGGGATATTACAAATGGAGAAAGTCTAGTGAGGCAACGGTTCGACGATACGAAGAGGAAGTGAATCTGAAGGAACATATTTTATGTATCCATCGCGTTCATCCTTATTACGGTTACTTACGAATGACAGTAGCCCTACGCAAAGAGGGACTACATATCAAGCACAAGCGTGTCTATCAATTAATGAAGAATTTAGGCATCCGATCAGTTATTCGTAAGAAAAGGCGATTCTTCGGTAGGCAGGTATCGGTTGTGAACCCGAATCGACTGAAGAGAAAGCTCAAAGCGGAAGTACCTCTCAAGAAGCTTGTTACCGACATCACTTATCTGCGTGTAGGAGAACAATTTTTTTCTATCTGCTGTGCAGGACTTATTTAATAACGAAATCGTTGCTTGGCAGATTTCTTCCCATAACGATTTGTCACTCGTGATGAGAACTATAGAAATTCTTTGTCAAGAAAGAGAACTTAACGGTTCGGTCTTACACTCGGACCAAGGATTTCAATATACATCCAGGCATTACAATAAACGTTTGGAGGAGTACGGAATACTAGGAAGTCATTCTAGACGGGGAAATTGCCTAGATAATGCCTGTATCGAGTCATTCTTTTCTCATCTGAAAACAGAAATGATGTACCGATGCTCTCCAAAATCACTTGAGGAATTAAATCAAATTGTTGAAAAATATATAGCCTTTTATAATCAGAGTCGTTTTCAGAAAAAACTTGGCGACCGCTCACCGATTGAGTATCGAGAAACGATCGCCGCGTAACGATGGGTTTTTAGGCAGTCTACTTGACAGGGTTATGACCATATCAACATTTTATAGCATACATACATAGCCATGATGTGATAAACTACTCATAAATGAGAATTATTATCAATAAATATAGCCATATATCACAACCTTGTATATACAGATAGGAGGGGAGAAAATGATTGTTCGAGCTGAAAATACAGAGTTTACAGATTTTAATGGCAATGTTCTGAATAAAATTCTGGGTCACTCACCTGTAGAGTCATTTGAGCATTACGGAAGGATACCGTTTCATCTTGGCGAAGGCCATTTCAGTTGCATTCAGCTTCGTGATGGCATGGAATTGCAGATCAGCGATATGGTTTTATATGAGAATGTTTCATTTGATGTAGGTATCCGTTATCCACATCTTGAGCTTGCGTTTACGATAGATGGAGATGGGTATTTCTCGGTTGATGGACAAAACAAGGATATTGTAACAGAAACAGGCAGTGCTCAGCTCGTCTACTTAAACGATACAAAATTTCATGCTAAACATAGCAAGGAAAAACGTTTTACTCACTTGGAGCTACGTATGGATGCGAGGCTATGGGGCAGCCTTTTCCAAAATGTAGAGGTTAGGTTTGACCAGCCCTTCTTCCACCTTCAGGATACGATTCGTCCTAAAATGCAGGTTCTGCTGCAGCAATTACGTAATTGTTCGTACAGCGGTTCAGCTAAACGTCTTTATATGGAAGGAAAAACATTAGAGCTTCTGGCATTATTTATCTATGAAATGGAAATGGGGCAGATTAAAAAGGGCACTAGTTTAAAAAAAGACGATATTGACCGGATTTACTTAGCTAGGGATATTTTAGTAAAGATGCTAGGACAGCCCCCCAGCCTGCTCGCCCTATCGAGACTTATTCAACTTAATGATTACAAGCTAAAAATTGGATTTAAAGAAGTGTTTGGTATGACCGTATTTGAATTTGTAAGACAGCAACGGATGGAAAAGGCAAGGATATTATTGGAGAATAATAGCATTAGTGTCAGTCAGGCTTCATCTCTCGTAGGCTATCATAATTTTAGTCATTTTGCTTCTTTATTTCGTAAGACATATGGGGTTAATCCCAGTCAATATGGCAAGAATGCTTTAAAGTAAATGGGATTTTAGAAATGTCTATCATATACATGGGTTATAATGTGAAAATGACCGCCTGGTGATCAGCCAAGGCGGTCATTCATGTTTATCCTGATGCACCTAAAACAATTGCTCTTGCGTATGGTACACCTTTCAAATGTTTTAAATGCTCCTTTGAACCCGTAACGACGACTCCAAATATTTTGACATCCTCTGCGTCAGGTTTTTCTTTTTGTCCTCTTAAAAAATTGAAAATTCGCTGGTATTCCAGCTGATGTTTTCCGTTTAATTTCATACCCTTTTCAAGAGATTCGATAAAATCCTGTTCTGACGCAGAATCTGATTTGTTTTTAAAACCATATACTAAATAACTGGGGTATGGATCTTTTATTAGCTCTGTGGCAGTCTCAGTTCCAATTACCTGACCTTTTTCATTTGTTACATTATAGCTTCTTGTACGGGGCATTAGACCAGGTTTATCGTCATAGGTATCTACCCAGTACCATTGAGGGTATATCCCTTCTGGTAGCATAGAACGAATCTGTTGAACGGTGTAGGGCTTGTCAAAGGAGATGGCCAATTCCGCCGCACCGTTTTGCAGCTCGTCTAATTCTTCCAAATGATTCATGTATGTCTCGTATGTAGTAATAAAAGGAAGGTAGAATAATAATTCTCTTTGGAAGGTGTGTAAATTATAAGCTAATTTCGTTTTATTTTGGTTCCCGCTTGACCAAAATTTAAGGTTAGTGCTCATTTTTGTATACGTCCCCCAGAGAGAATAGACATACAATTCTTCTTCCCATTTTATAGGGCGTCCTTCAATATTTTTATAGGTGTAGAGGACAGATTCATTTTGTAAAAGACCTTCACTTATTGTTGGAAAGCTTATAAATTCAACATTAGGTCTGGTGATTTCTCCAAAAGTTTCGATATCCTCTCTGACATGATAAAAATGATAATCCATGATTTGTTTTGAAGCAAAAATAAAACTAATTAGGACCAATACAGAAATGACAAAGGAAATTAGGATGTTTCGTAATAAATTTCTTCGCTTAGCTTTTTGTAGGGCTTTTCTGATTGTTTGATGATCCTGATTAAGATCAAATTGATCCAGGTTCATTGATTTTCCTCCTATATATCTTTCGGAATTGATTGCGTGCTCGATATACATGGTTTTTACGGTCTCTTCTTTTACAGCTAGAATGTTGGCAATTTCCTTATAAGAAAAGTCATACACATATTTTAAAAATAAGACATGCTTGTAAGGCTGGGGTAACAGGTTACAAAGCTGCTGAATTTCATGCTGGAATTCTTGTTTTATGATGTGTTCATCTAATGCTCTTGTTCCAATGATTTGGACGGTTTCAATAGGGATCAGCTCCCAGCGTTTTTTTCGTCTCACAAGATCGTAGTGGTAATTAATAGCTACACGAAACAACCAGGGAGTAAATTTATCCACATGCAGCTCATCCAGACAAATGAAGGCTCGATACATGGTTTCCTGGACAATATCTTCCGCGTCAGTCTGGCTTACACCCAGTCGTAAAAAATATCGATAGATGCTTTTACTATTTTCCTGTAGCAAGAGTTCAAAACTTTCATTATTCATTTTCTACTCCTTTCTGTACTATTCACGTATGAAGGGGCACAAATGTATACAATCTTTTTAAAAAAATATCGATCTATCACAACGAAAATCTCAAATTGAAATCATCCTTGAGTTTTCATGTATAATAAGCGAAGGTAAGAAGATATCGATTATTAGATTTGTCCATGTGACAAGTAGGATATATGGAAAAATAAAAATCACTTTTTTATAGAATAGATGGAATGAGGAACAAGTTTTGAAGACATTTAAAAAGGTATACATTGAGATTACTAGTGTTTGCAATCTTGCCTGTAGCTTTTGTCCACAAACAGGTCGACAAGCTAGGTTTATTAAGCTAGACACGTTTACTAATATTTTGGACCAAATTAAACCACACACGAAGCATATCTATCTACATGTGAAGGGAGAACCACTCCTTCATCCCAAAATTGATGAATTGCTGGATGTGAGCCATGAGAAGGGATTTAAGGTCAACATCACGACAAACGGAACCCTTATTCAAAAGAATCGTGTCAAGCTACTGGGCAAGCCAGCCTTGCGTCAAATGAACTTCTCGTTGCATAGCTTTGATGGTCACGAAGGCTCTGTTGATCGTGATAAATATCTATCTAACATCCTATCCTTTGTTCGAGAGGCAGCGGAGCATAACGTGATCATATCCTTTCGTCTCTGGAATCTGGATCAAGATAACGCAACGAACCTTCAAAGGAATAGAAACAGAGAGACCTTAGAGGTATTGGAAAAGGAATTTCATTTAGACTATAAAATTGAAGAAAAAGTGGCTCCTGGAAGCGGGGTCAAGATTGCTGAACGGATTTATCTCAATCAGGATCATGAATTTGAATGGCCGAGTTTGCACGCACCCGAAGACGATGGAAAAGGCTTTTGCCATGCCCTTCGTAGTCAAGCTGGAATTCTTGTGGATGGAACGGTTGTGCCGTGCTGTTTGGATGGAGAAGGTGTGATTAATTTGGGGAATGTCCAAGCTACACCTTTCTCTGAAATCGTAGAGAGTGAGAGAGCAAATAATCTTTTTGATGGGTTTTCTAAAAGGGAAGCTGTCGAGGAATTATGTAGGAAGTGTGGATATAGAAAGAGGTTTGGATAAATGTTGATATGACAAGGGATTCTGCCTATATAATAGTGATTGAATTTTGAGTGTAACAGCTATCGAAAAGATGGGTTGTTGACGAATTGTTGACCAAATTCTTAAAACTATATTACAAGAGAGTAAAAGACACCGGATAATTGATCTGGTGTCTTATTTTGTTTTGCTAGAGACTTTGGGTTGAAATATGAATTCAAATTTATTTGCAGCTTCTTTATCTGCTGATTAGAGGGCGTGTCCGTAAATATTCATCGTGGTAGAAATACTTGCGTGACCAAGCCTTTCAGAAATTATCTTGGCGTGTACTCCCTGATTAATTAGAATCGTTGCTGAAGTATGACGCAAATCGTGGAAGCGAATATATCGTAAATTATGCTTTTTTAAGAAAGATCGAAACCATTGAGATGGAGATTCTGGATTAAATGACTTACCTTCATCATTAAAGTGTGGATATTAGTGCTGTGAATCTTCAAATCTAAACGGGATGGTTTAGTAATTGCTGTAGTAATGGTGTCAGGAGCATGGCTGAAAACGCGAAGTTGGTTCCCAAACGATTACATTCCTCTTGCTATTGTTGTGATGGCGGTAGCTTATAATGCGATCAATGCTTTATTGTTCGGGGGAGATTTACTCGAAGCTGGCAAGATGGCTTTTATTGAGGCAACGGCTGCCATTGGGATTCATTCAGGCGTGAAAAATTCGTTTCAGAAGGGAGATGTGGAGTAATGCAGACGATACAGGATTTTGTTCCAGCAGGGAGAAAGAACCGTCCAGAACGTAAGATGATTCCAAAATACATCACAATTCATAATACAGGTAATGCAGGAAAAGGCGCAGATGCTCTTTCACACGCTAAATACATCAAAGGTGATGCGGCTGCTCAAAGGCAAGCATCTTGGCATTTTACTGTAGATGATAAACGCATCATTCAGCATTTGCCGTTGAATGAAATGGCTTGGCATTGCGGTGATGGTAATGGCCCGGGTAATTCATCATCTATTGGGATCGAAATTTGTGAGAACGTTGACGGAGATATTCGAAAAGCAGAGGACTTAGCTGCTCAACTGGTTGCTGATCTACTAAAGCAGTTCAACTTGGGTGTTGATAGAGTTAAGCAACATTGGGATTGGAGTGGAAAGAATTGCCCTCACGTGTTAAGAGCACGTCCCAACGGTTGGCAAGATTTTATAGCACTAATCAAATCAAAAGGAGAGGTTAAAATGAAACCAGAGGTAGTAAATGAAATTATTAGTCATTTACAAGGGCAATGGGCTTTTTACAATCAAATGGGGATGAAGGATAAGGCTGTTAGGATTGGACAGTTGGCAGATGAGTTGAGGGTTGCAAGTGGGCAAGCCCAAAAGAATCAATAAAAACAGTTTAAAGAGCGTGCCAGTTACGTGCTGGCACAATTTATTCTTTGTTATAAAAAGAACGTACATTCGTATCGAATGCAGATTGGTGGTAAAATAATGATGAACACAATTAACAAAAAATTTGCGAAAAATAAAATAATCGTTAACTTCTTGAGCAGAGAAGAGAATAAGAGTCTCTATGACAAAGTGATTTCAAACCCTTTAGACACTGGAGCAAGTGAAAAACTAAATGAAAGCTTCATAGAATATTTTGGTGAAATAAGGTTGGTAAAATATTTTGCTTCATTAATAGAGTTTTCTTCCATCAATTATTCTAAGAAAAACCGTGAGGAAGAAGAAAAACTAGTCCCCATAATTTTTGAGAATGACGCAAAAGAAACAAATTCTAATAAGGATGATTACTTTACAGAAAATAATGACCTTTTAGAAGTAATTGAAAACGAAAGTCTGTACATAGCGCTAACCACATTAACTGATAAAGAAAAATTGATATTAAAGTATTTAGCTATTGATGGGTACGATGTTAGTTATATTTCAAAGAAGACGCACACAACAAAACAATCCGTTTCAAAGACGAAGATTAGGGCACTAAATAAGTTGAGAAAGTTACTTGTAAAAGGAAGATTGCATGAGTCTAATTGAATTGGTCAAAAAAGCAAAGCAACATGATACAGAAGCAATGATTAAAATTTGTGAAAAATTTGAGCCGAAAATTCGGAAAGAGATTGCAAAAGCACCTAATCATTTAAAAGAAGATTTAAGACAAGAAATCGCAAAAAATATAATAGAAGCAGTATACAGATATGATATGAAAAACATCCCTGATTTATTTGAATATATTAATTCTAATAAAAAAAGGGATTAGGTTGACTATTTCTGTTTTTTTATACCTTACCTTATATGAAACGTAAAAGATCGATTGTTTTGAAGGGAAACACTCGATCTTACCCTTCCGTTCAAATATAAGAGTTGAGGTGTTTTTATGGGTATGATTAGATTGCGTTTTAAAACGTTTATTCCAATGGCAAAACTTAGAATTTTAAAGGGTACTGATTGGTTTAAAGGAGATGACCGAGATTTCGATTATTTCGGAAGTTCTCGTACCAAACATGATGTAAAAGTAGATTTTTCTAAAAAAACTGTTACAGAACATAAATTCATTGGTGAAACTCATAATCTGACTACAGGAGAAACAGCGCGGGCATCTGTGAGTGGTCTTCAGTTACTAGACGTTAAATGGATCAACTCAAAACAAGTAAAATATAAAGTTGTGTGTTCAAGTGCAAATCCTTTAGTACCGAATGCTCCAGCTATTGATTATGAATTTAAAGTAACTCTTA
The DNA here is from genome assembly GCF_051713385.1 of Brevibacillus sp. JB24b. Classification (NCBI taxonomy): domain Bacteria; kingdom Bacillati; phylum Bacillota; class Bacilli; order Caryophanales; family Paenibacillaceae; genus Brevibacillus; species Brevibacillus sp. JB24b. Next base: position 566,896 of record NZ_JBNVQV010000001.1, read on the forward strand.
ATTCAGACGGGACTGGAACATTTGAAGGTTTGCATGATGGGTTTCCAAATTATGAAGTATATATCGATACGGATAATTCAATGGGTAATAGAAAAAATGTAGTTTATACATTTGATATTGCTGACCATAATGAAACTCCTTTATCCCTATTTCCTCCTATGGAATGGGGCGTAAGTCGCCGTAAATTTGCAGTTTAAATAGTCGATTTTCAACTTTAAAAAGCACCAATTTTTAAGGGGCTTTTTAAAGTGTTTTAGAAGTTACGACTAATATGTATCCTACAACTAAAAAACACCTAGTATCAATTTTATAAATCAAATCTATATGGAAGTTTGTTATAGTTACACTAAGGACTATCCTAAAAAAACTGAACAATCATAATCAACAATACTGTTAAAATCGGACCACTAAGGCTAAATAATGTCGAAATGAATTTGGAGTTATTATATTGTGACATAAAAAAGATAACCGAACCCAAAATAGTAATAATAGGTACAATGATTGCTCTCATAGCAAGGAAATAGAGTGGAACGGCGAAAATACTTCCTAGTACGATGAAAAAAAATGTACAAAGATGCCAACTTATTATTGTTCTTTTTCGAAAAATATAAAGTAAAAACCACCCAAAGATACAACAAATATAATTAAATAAGGTAACAAATAAAAGAATACTCTGAAAACCCGATATTCTTAAATCAGTAAAATCAATCGTAGGACTTAATACATAGATAAACAAAATTAAATTAGCAAAGAACAGAGATAATCCTGCTCCAGATAAGTATGATCGCATTTAGATCATAACCCCCTTACGTTAATATTAATTATTATACCATAAAATGGGTTTTATTTAATTGTTCTTAATCTTACTAACGTGTTAATTTTGAAATGTTAGGTTTTTAAATGAGGGTATAAACATCGGGTGGCAGATGAGGTGAGGGTGGCTAGTGGACAGGAACCACAGAATAAAAATTAGTTGACGAAATATGTCAGCAACCAAGTTGATTTATATGAGATTTTTGTAACGGAATTGGGCCACTAAAAGTGAGGGCTATCAAGTGTTAACCATGTACAGAAATAATTAAATGGTGAAACTGGAAGGGATTTTTAGGATGTGAATAATAAAAGGTTTCCAACAGAGAAGTAAAATCTAAACTGTTGGAAACCTATTTTATAACCTTAGTGAAACTTTCAAAAAGCTATATGCCTATTGTTTAGAGTACGTAACTTTGAAGGATTTAGTTCCAGTCGATTTACCATAATATTTAAAGGTTACTGTGCTTCCCGTAACATTAAAAGTATTCCTTCCAGCTTGAAGTCTAGTATTCGTAGGATCCCCATTAACATGGACCGTTACATCAGATACATTACCTATTGCATGAACTACAATTGTATGACTACCATACTTACCTAAATCCAGAAAGTCTGTACTGGAACTAGAATATCCAGCAACGTTATGCGTAACCGTCTGTCCAAACTGTACATCTCCATATGCTGTAATTTCCTTAGGTTCAGAGAATTGAGTTGAAGCTGATGCTGGAACTGCGGCTGTAACCATTGCAAGTACTCCTAAAGCAGCTAAAGCTTTTCTCAAAATGATCACTCTCCTTAAGGGTTAGGTTATTGCCTCTTAGTTATATCATAATATTAGTATAAATGTAAATATAATACATTTTAAAAATTATTTCTATTGTTTACCAGATTTATTGAACATGTAATTTTACCCATTGCATAATCTCTTCATCATCTAATAAAATAAGAACACACATTCGTATTCAGGGAGATGTTTTAATGGCTAGTAAAATTCTTGATCCACTTGTAACGAAGTTTATTTTGCCAGAACATGCAGAAATGTTACGTCAGTATCACGAGGATAAAAAACTGATCGAGAAACCGATCATTGAAGAGGATGAGCTTGCCGAGTTTTGGTACAGGATATCTGACTCACGTTAGTATGATTACGCCTTAACAATTAGCTGGTGGAAAGAGACAAAAGAGGATAGAGGTGTAATTGAATTTGCTTGGGGATGGGTAGACAAGTTTGATTCAACGTTTAAACAAATCAAGTTAAAGTGAGGAGGATTTTTGGTGGATACCTGTAGAGGATGTAGTGAAGGTTGATGTGTAATTTAATTAAGAAAGTCGTTTCCTAAATTTAAGGAGACGACTTTTTCTTTTGCAAACCAACTCCAAGGTACGTATACGAATACAAAGGAAGTTGTTGACGAATTGTTGACCAAATTCGTCAAGTATTACAAAACATTACAAAGCATTTAAAAGAAAACTTAAAAACTCAAATTTAATCATAAATAATTACACTATAACAGATAGCATCAAATCAACTATGCTTCCCTAGAAGGGAAGCTGTCGAGGAATTATGTAGGAAGTCTGGATATAGAAAGCGATTTGGTGCATAGTGTATATCATTGATTATGGAGATATATGTAGAAGTAACACCAAGGAACACCTGTCATTTTATAGGTGTTCTTTGGTGTTGTTACATAAAATTTATAAAATATGGAATTAACGAAACCTTACTTACTCTTAATAGTATATGGAAGAGAACGAGAATGGAATTGGAAATTGACTTGATAAAAAAGTCAATATATTTCCACATAACTTATTGAAAAATATATAAAATGTACAAAAAATATACAATTATAGTAACTTGTTTTTTTAAAAATATCGTGATAACATGTAAACAATTTAGTAAATAATACCATTTATTCAAAAAAATATAGAGAGGTTAAGTCGATGGATAGGGAATCGATTACAGTTGTGACCGGATATCATTTCTTTATAGATAAAGAACAAATAAGCTCGAATAAATGGTTTGGCAAAATAGATGATACAGCTTTCACTTCAATACATACACAAAAACCGTTTAAAATTCATCAAAAATTGACACCGTTTCTTCTGCAATCTGTCGCTTATGTTGTTTCTTTATTAGAACAGAAAAATCTTTTACCAGAGCCAGATCGAAGAGGAGTCATTATGAATGTGCCTAATGCTGTCTCTATAGAAATTGATTCTTATCTAAATGCTTTTCATCAACCGCGCAGAAGAATCAGACCGCATCAGAGCTTAGCTATCGATTCAAGCTCTCCAACTGCACTTGTTACCCTGCAATTCAATTTTAAAGGGCCTTCTGCAACATTGACTGATCAGTATGGTGGCTTGAGTGGTTTAGGCTGGGCGTACAATCTGATAAGGGAAAATCGTACGGATTTAATGATAGTAGTTGATATAGATCGGGAGCCTTCCTTAACAGACGATTTTGTTGGAAGTATTAGTGTTGCGGCGTTAATGAAAGAGTCTACCCTAGGGGGGATAGTACCAGTCGGAAAACTAGCAGATTGGACATTTGGGCATCCGGGAAATGACAGTTTATACGGAAGTAAGCTAGAGCAGGCAATGGTCTGGCTTGAATCAGAGAATTCATCGCCACGGTTTGGTTATGTCGATCATGATAACTGGGCAATTTACTTTACCAAATCATAGGGGGGAGCAGGGAATGAGAGTAGGTATCGCTGGTCTGGGTATCGTTTCTCCTTATGGATTCGGTTTTGAGCTGTTTTCTAAAGGTTTGCTTTCTGGGAAAAGTGCGCTTACCTCTTTAACCAGATTTGATGCTCAAGGTTTTCGATCCCAAGTAGGTGGACAAGTTGACTTTCAAAGTGACAAATTGGAGGAATCAATAGCGGAATTTTGGTTAAACAAAGCCTTACAAGAGGCAGTGGAACAAGCAGAGTGCAAGCTAGAGACGTGGCGTGGCTGCAAAAAAGCTATTATTTTACCAGTTGTGTGTGGGGATTCTTCATCTGCAATTGGAGAAAGGGCAGAGGTCTGGGTAAAAGACCCTTTAGAGTTCCTCCCTTTTAGATGGCGTGAGCAAACACCCGTATTACGTGTATCAGCAGCGTGTTCTTCCATTAGTTCTGCGATCGCAATGGCAAAAAGTCTTGTCTCACAGGGACAGCTCGATATGGTAATGATTGCGCGAGCAGAGTTGTTAAATGAATATGAATATGCTTCGCTCGATATTGTTAAGGCTATTTCGACAGAGGCAGCACGTCCCTTCGACAAAGATCGTAATGGAATTTTAGTAGGAGAAGGGGCAGGAATCATCTTACTTGAGTCAGAGGAAAGCCTGCAAAATCGTGGGAAAAAGCCACTAGCATGGATAGATGGAATTAGTCATATTGTTAGTGGCTATGAAACAAATATGGTTGAGCTGGATAAAGAAAGTACGATACAAACGATGCGTGAGGCGCTAGAGGAAGCAAAGTGTAAAAAAGTCGATTGCATTCAGGCCCATGCAACAGGTACACCACAAGGTGATCTTGTTGAGGCAGTGGGCATTGTGGAGGCTATACAAGAGGGGAATATGATCCCAGTTAGCTCCCATAAAGGTGCTATTGGACATTTGTTACGCTGTTCAGGCGTAATGGGATTGGCTTCAGGAATCATTTCTTTGCAAATGAAAGTAATCCCACCAACTATTGGTTTGATAAACCTCGATCGGGCTTGTCCTGTTCATGCAGTAATCGGACATAGTATGAAGGCAGCAGTAGAATCTGTGCTTATCAATAGTTTTGGCTTCTGCGGAAATTATGTGTCGATGGTAGTCACTTCAGCAAACCGTGAGCAACAACGAGCACTGAGAATGTATGGTGATAAAAAATTTATAAGATAGTGTCGGAAAGTAGGAGAAAGTATGAGTTTTATACACGTTTCAAATCTACAGAAAGAGTATGCTTATTATAGAAAGGAAGTTGGGTTACTCAATTCTATTAAAAATCTGTTCCATCGGGAAAAGCTGATTAAGGAAGCGGTACAGAAGATTTCATTTGATATTGATGAGGGAGAGATGATGGCTTTTCTTGGACCAAACGGTGCTGGAAAAACAACAACCCTGAAAATTTTATCGGGCATCTTGCATCCAACAAGTGGAGAAGCAACCGTGATGGGTTATGTTCCATGGGAGCGTAAGAAGGAATTTAAAATGAATTTTTCTATCGTTATGGGGCAAAAAAGTCAGCTATGGTGGGATCTACCCGCTAATGAATCCCTATATTTAAATAAATTCATTTATGAAGTAGAGGACCGCGAGTATCAAAAAACATTGGAGGAGCTAACAGAGTTACTTGATGTCAAGGACGTTTTGGATGTACAAGTGAGAAGACTTTCCTTGGGGGAGAGAATGAAGCTAGAATTGGTGGCTGCCTTAATTCATCGACCTAAGGTTATTTTCTTGGACGAGCCTACCATTGGATTAGACCTTATCTCTCAGAAAAGCATTCGTAAATTTCTGAAGTATTACAATGAAGAGACGAAAGCTACGATCATCCTGACAACGCATTACATGAAAGACGTAGAAGACCTTTGCAAACGAGCTATTATTATCAATCAAGGAAAGATTGTCTATGATGGCAACTTAAACAAAGTAAATGAATTGCTGAACCAGAAGAAGCTCATTAAAATTCAATTTTCCTCTCCTGTTCAACAATCAGCTGTAGAGGCTTACGGGATTGTGAGAGAACACAATGAATTTGAAAGTTTGATTGAGCTGGATCGCGAGTCCTTAAAGCAAAACTCCAAGTTGATACTAGATCATTTGCCTGTAAGTGACATTAATGTAGAGGATATCCCCATCGAAGATAGTATTACGATTTTGTATAAGAAGGATGAGAAAAATGAGAAGGTTGCGCAGTTTTAGGAAATATATTCATACCTTTCAATTAGGCATACAGTCAGCAGTTGAATATCGAGCTAATTTTGTTTTGGGAATTGTGGGAAGTGTATTCTCCATCACTATATTAACCTACTTATGGACAGCTATTTTTGATAGTCAAAGTCCCGGTGCTACCGTTTTTGGGTACACCTATCGGGAGATGATTACATATACGCTGATTGCGGCAGTGACAGCCAAGATCATTCAAGCTGGTTTTGAGTATGATGTAGCGGAAGATATAAAGGAGGGTGGGCTTAACAAATTTATAATTAGACCAATTGGATATCTTCCTTACAAAATCTATTCGTTTCTTGGTTCTAAACTCATATATATTGTTGTCAGCTTTATTTTAATCTTTCTCATTTTGTTCATCTTAAATAGGCTGATTCAAGTAGAAATTAACTTGGTTAATATCGGTTATTTTCTCATTACACTTTTACTTGCTCTCGTATTAAACTTCTTTATCTTCTTTAGTATTACTACCATAGCCTTTTGGCTTGAGAATGTTTCTTATATATTTGAAGCTCCGAAAATTTTGCTTGTGATTTTAAGTGGAGGGATTTTTCCACTGGATGTCTTTGATGATACGATTCTTTCTTTTCTGAACTATTTGCCATTTAAATATACGGTAAATTATCCAGTAGATGTGCTTATTGGAAAGTACCAGGGGATGGAACTAGTGACAGGTATGGGTCTACAAGTATTCTGGATTGTGGCATTTGCTCTTCTCTCCAAATTGTTATGGGGTATCGGTATTAAAAAATATATCGCTATAGGTGGATAAACATGGCATCGGTTAAAGAATTGAAAAAAATATTAAAAATTTACTATCTCTTCTGTAAGAATTGTCTGATGGCGCAGATGGAGTATCGTTTTAATTTTTTTGTCGGGGTCATTGTGGAGAGCGGTTTTGTATTATCCAAGTTGATTTATATCTTCGTCATATACCAGTCGGGTTTGATTATTGAAGGATTAAGCAGAGATTCCATTCTATTGTTTTCAGGAACATTTATGTTGGTGACAGGGGTATACGTAAGCCTTTTCGTCGTTAACTTTTTCAAAATCTCAGAGGATTATATACACGAAGGAAAACTCGATTTATATATTACAAAACCAATATCTCTACAATTCCTTACTACAATGAGATATATAGACTTCGGCTTGGCGATTCCCAACTTAGTAGTCGGAGGTGTGCTACTGGTTATGGGATGGAGTCGATTAGGAATTGAGGTTAGTTTGGCCAATATCGCAGGCTACGTCCTATTTTTAATCGGAGGAATTGTAATTAGTTATACGGTCATGTTGATCCCGCATCTCTTTTCGTTTTGGTTTATTAAAACATCCGCTGTGAATGACTTGAGCAATGACATTTGGGAATTTGGGCATATGCCAGCGAGAATCTATAGTAAGACAATCCAGACCATTGGTATTTACATTATTCCGTTATTTTTGGCGAGCAACTTCGGACCATTGTATCTCTTAAATCAATTAAGCACAGCGAATATGATGTGGGGTATCCTTGCTCCACTAGCATTGTTGCTTTTGACTCGGGTATTGTGGAAGGCAGCAGTTCGGAATTATTCAAGTGCAAGCAGTTGAGTTTTCATAGAGAGGTGGAACACAGTAATGAAATTCTCAGTTAGCTTCTTTTCAAATTTGAATGATTCTACAGCCCAAAACATGCAGGATCACTATGAATTTTTATTCGAAGTAATCCAATTTGCGGAGGAGCATGGCTGGTATGGTGTCTGGTTTCCTGAGAGGCACTATCATACCTTTGGTGGGTTATTTCCTAGTCCATCCGTTTTTGCCGCGGCTGTAGCAAGGGAAACAAAGAAACTGCGCATTCAGGTAGGAAGTGTCATATTGCCTCTCCATTCGCCCATTCGAATTGCAGAAGAATGGGCAATGGTGGATCAATTGTCAAAGGGGCGAGTAAGTATTTCCTTTGCTTCTGGCTGGAATCCCAACGATTTTAAAGAAAATCCAGAGCATTTTGATCATCGAAAAGAACGAATGTGGGAGGGAATGGAAAGGATTGAAAACCTTTGGAATGACCGAGAAACAGATATAACAATATATCCTAAACCCTATCAGGAACAAATCCCGATTTATGTAACCGTAGCTTCTTCAAAAGAGACTTGTTATGAAGCTGGGAAACGTGGATACCATTTGTTAACCCATTTTATTTTTAATGATATGAATGATGTAAAGCAGAAGATTGAGTTGTATCATGCTGGATTACGCGATGGAGGTCATAGCGTAGAAGACAAAGATGTAACCATTTTGCTTCATACCTATCTGGATCATGATCTTAAAGCGGTAGAACAGATCGTAAAGAATGCCTTTTATGAGTACCAGCATGCTTTCCTGTCATTGGCAGAGGCTACCCCTCATTATGAAAGTAAACGAGAAGAAGAGATTGCGAAAACGATGATGCTTAAGAAGTATTCTCCTCATTATTCCCTGCTAGGTACCCCAGAGACTTGCACGACTGTATTGAAGAAGCTAGAGGAGATTGGTGTCACGCAGGTTGCAGCGCTGGTTGACTTTGGATTAGAAAGACAGAAGATCATGGAGAGCTTGGAACGTTTGCATTCGCTTGTAAAAGAGGCGAACGTCCAAATCATTTAATGAAAGGGAATGAAAGGAAATGACAGAAGCTACGATACGTACAATCCTACAAGACATGCTTGGGATCAGGGAACCTATTGCTGAATGTGATGACCTAACCAAAATGGGTTTAGACTCCATGACTACGATTCGCTTAATAGTTGCACTTGAGCAAGCATTTGATCTGGAGTTCAGTGAGGAAGATCTCTTACTGGCAAATTTTCGAACTCTGGAGAAAATAACTGGTTTAATTAATGAACGACAATCAGAGCAAGTAGTTTATACAGAAAAGAGTGAGTGCTAATGAAAAAACAGTATCATGTAGCTGGAACCCTCTCTCAATCGCAAGCAGAAGCGATTACTTCGAAATTAATGTATAGTCTTGAGGGGATTTCCCATTGTTCCTTCTATCCTGAAACAAAGCAAATTGAAATTGACATAGTCGACAAAAGTAAAGAAACACATATTGATCAGGTTATTCAAACCATGATAGAGGAACAAAAGAGTATCCGATCTTTTCCTAATCGAATCATTCGAAAGACCGATGGAGAAATCACAAAAGTACGAGTTAATGAGGAAGAAATGCTAGCAGAGTTTTCAGAGTTGGTTCGAAAAGAGTCTGCCGTTACTCTATATGAGGCATTACAGCGCCTTTTTACGGAATACGCAGTATCTAAACAGGCGAGGGCGAGAATCTATTCTTCTTTAATTCCAAGACAGACACTGGAAAAATGTCAGTATGTGAAAAACTTCCCACAAAACCTATATGTGGTTGCCGAATTTCCTCATGAGTATGAAGTGCTTAATCAGGTTGGTCAAACAGATAACTATGAAGAACATATTCGTTGCAGTGAGCATCTTCTTTCGCCAGCTCTATGTTTTCATTGCTATGAAGAGTATTCCAATCAGACTTTGCACGAACCATTATTACTTAGTACAGAAGGGGTTTGTTTCCGGCATGAGGCTCCATGGCGTCTGGGAAAACATCGACTTCATAATTTTAGAATGAGAGAGTTTGTTTTTATGGGAAATGAATCCTTTGTAGAGGAAACCAGGTCCTTTTTTTTAGATTTAATATGGAAATTATTTGTTAAATTAGGATTTAGTGGTTATGTAGAGACGGCACATGATCCTTTTTATTTTCCTCATCACGCTGAGAAAAGTCAGTATCAGTTGATGGCTCACATGAAATATGAGCTGATTATTTCAACTGACACAGGGAGCTTTTCAATTGCTTCCTTTAATAATGTGAAAGACACGCTATGTAAAGAGTTTGATATTACGGAACCAAATGGTTCGATATTGCATTCAGGTTGCGTAGCTTTTGGGATTGACCGATGGGTATATGCCTTGCTGGTTGTGTATGGTACTCAACTCCAAGAATGGCCTATTCAGATAAGAGAAATTTTGGATATATAAATTTTTTTACTGTTGATAAATAGAAGGAGGCTTACTACTTATGATTTTTGCTACAAAGGAAAGAGACGTGCAATTAAAACGATTGGACAAGCTTATCTCAGGAATTCGAACGAACAAAGTAGAGCTGCTAGATATTTTGACGGAGATTGCTACTTATGATAGTGCTGAGGCTGAGATCGAATCTTCCATCGCAACTTTGCTTGGAGCTGAAGAGGAAGTGGAGCGTTACAATCCCCCTACTATTGATCGAATTGCGGTTTATCATTCATCGAATGTTTTGTTGTACTCCTACGTGTTATATGCCGCTATCCCAAGTTTATTTTGTAAGGAAATCTTGATCAGACCTTCTACAAAGGCTTTATCTACAATGGTAAAGCTTCATGATTTCTTGATGAAGCAGGCAGATATACCATCCCAACTACTCCCCATCTCCCAACGGAAATTTAGAGAACAGGCAGGGCAATCAGATGTAGTTGTCTTTACTGGGAATTATGAAAATAGTTTGAAGGTACAACAAACATATCCACAAGCTTTGTTCTTGTATTTCGGAGCTGGAATTAATCCATTTATCATTGGAGAAAAAGCAAATATAGAAGATGCTTCCAAGCGAGCTGTAGCTGCTCGTGTCTATAATTCAGGACAGGATTGTATGTGCCCCAACGTTTATTTTGTCCACGAGAACATGAAAGAGCGTTTTCTAGCTACATTGATTCAGGACATGAAAGAATTGCAGATTGGTAAACGAAATGTACCGGGGAATGTAATTGCTCCGCTATTTTACGAGGGATTGTCCGAGCAGGCACAGGATTATCTCACACAAATGAAAGACCGTATTGTTTATGGTGGAGCAGTGGATGTGTCCATAAATTATGTAGAGCCGACTGTTGTCGTGTCCTCCCTTGAAAAAATTGGTGAGGTTATTGAGTTTTTCTGCCCAATCTTTCATGTTGTAACCTATCGAGATGAACAAGAGGTAGTGGATTGGTTACATGCGCCTGAACGTGTAGAGAGTACTCTTGGAGCCTCTGTTTTTGGAGCGCCAGAGCTAGTAGAAAAATTACGCTCTACCCATATCGTTTCAGAGAATTTGAGCCTATATGATATTGAAAATGGAAATCATCCGTTTGGTGGCTATGGTTTACAAGCGAATTATGTGTGTCACCAAGGAAATTTTACTAGTCGTCCTCTTTTAATCTCCAAAGAAGTATCAGCCGTATTTGGCAGAAAATAACTACATAATCCATAACGATAGAAGGATGTGAAGTAATGGAGGCAATAAAAAGTCTGACGATCTGGGATGCTTATGCGAGTGTACTTGTAGAGCAAGGCATAACCAAACTGTTTGGTATGGTGGGAGATGGTGCAGGATTAATTGAATCCGCATATAAAAAAGAGGGACTACATATTTTCACGGCTCGCGACCAGCGGATAGCGGTTGGAATGGCAATGGGACATGCTCAGGTGTCAGGGAATCCAGCGGTGCTAGTTACCAGCCCGGGACCTGGAATTGCAAACTGCATAATGGGTGTATTAGAGGCATATTCTGCTGCTGTACCCCTAATAGTTATCTCAAATGCCACAGCACGGAACATGCGCGGTGAAGGAGCCTTTCAAGAAACCAACTCTATTGCTATGATGCAACCTGTGACGAAATGGTGCTATCGTGTGGAGCATCCAGAGAAAGCCATTTGGGCTTTGCGACGAGCTGTTTTTGTAGCTATTAATGGAAAACCGGGTCCAGTCTATCTTGAAATTCCAGATGATCTCACATGGGAGGAGCTAGGTAGTGGATCGTTCTCTGCTGATAAGAAGAACCTTGATGAGCAAGGCCCTATTTTTTCTCAGCCAGAAGAACAAAGTATGCGTAATGTATTCAATCAGATAACGAAAGCAAAACGTCCCATCATCCTGTTAGGAGGGGGATGTCAACATCGTCCATTCGTGTCTGAATTAACAATCTCCTTAGCAGAGGCACATGGATTAGCCATCTTTACTACAGCATCTGGAAGAGGAATAGTAGATGAGAGGCATCCTTATGCTTTTGGAAATGTAGGGCTGTATACGTTACCACAAATCAAGAAGCTCCTTTTCGAAGCAGATTTGATTATAGCGATTGGAACTCAATTAGAGGAAACAGCTTTGATGGGTTGGAAGGAAGCCTTATCAAATACATGCTTTGTACATATTGATTGCCATTATGAGTCGCTAGAGCGCTCTGTTCATGCCGATTACAGGCTACTTGGGGATGCCCAGCTTTCTCTGCAAAACTTATGGCGAATGTCATGCGAGAATATGGATTGTGGTACCAATAGCAAAAATGAGTGGATAAAAAGAATGCAGGAAGTAAAACAAGAAGCTCTGTCAGCTTGGGCAGAAATAGAAGACATAAAGGCACCTGTAAGAAGTATGCTAAAGGGAATCGAGCATGAATTTGGAGAGCATGTCGTTTTGGTTCAGGATAATGGTTTACATGATATGTGGGGATATTCGTATCCTGTTTATACGGTTGCTCCGCCCGGTCGTACAGTTGTTCCGGGTGAACAAACAGCCCTAGGTTTACCGATGGGTATATCCTTAGGAGCGAAGATTGCTGATAGAAAAGCGCATGTTATTGCCTTACTCGGGGACGGTTCGTTTGAAATGGGATACTCAGCTGTGGGTAGTGCTGCCGAGCATCAATTGGGTATCACTTTTATCGTGATAAATAATGGTGGATTTTCTTGGCCAAGATTTCAGCAAAGCATGAGTGAAATGGAAATAGGCTGTTGCTTTCAAATAGAGCTAAACTATGCTGCTTTAGCTCAATCGGTTGGCGGTTATTATAAAAAACTGACTACACCAAATGAATACCAAGAGGCATTAAAAGAAGCAAGGCTATATACAGAACAAAATAAGATTGCTTTGCTAGAATTAGTGGTTAACTGGGATCAAGACTTGCCAATTACAGTGATGATGCAATATGGAGACAAAGAACAATAAGTATGTCTCATGGGAGCGTTCGAATGAAAACAATGTATGTAGATGTCCAAATAAGCTAGGAGGAATCCCATGAATCTGGCTATTCCGACACACCATCCAGTCATGTATAACAAGCGAAAGGAATTTTTAGATTGCTTAGAGTATCTCATTTGTTCTTATATTCAAGGATTTGGAGTGCCGTATCACTGGCTACTGTCCGACAGATGGGGATTTTATTATCGAAGCATTGATGATTTCACAGCAGCAAAGGAAGAGGTATTGATACCTTTTCCTGGTACGTTACAAAAAATTTATAAGGCAGAATTTCTTCATTACGAAAAGCGTGAGCTATTGGATGTGGTCAAAGAAACCATCAGTCAAAATCGACAGCTTTTTACTGTTGTGGACGGTAGATTCTTTCCATGGTATACAGATATGGAAATCTTCTCTCATTTTGTTTTAATTCAGGACTATGATTCGGCATCTAAGCTTTTTTATATAACAGATTTGTGGCCATATGAATTTTCTGATTGGTTCCCGATCGAACCTACCAAGCAAGCCTATGAAGTAGAAGGTAGGTACAGTTTTACATTGACCGAACCATCCTTACAAATCAGCAAGGAATTGCTTCAACAGCAATTTAGGTCCGTTTGTGACAAAATTACTGGTACTGATCCTGGATATGAGGGCTATCTCAGCGGACAAAAAGCATTGCTTGCTTGTCAGCAGGATATGATATTGCATGGGAAAGATTTAGGAATTCATCTGGATAAAATATTTGACATGTTAAAACGAGTAATAAACTATCGGGATGGTTTTCTAGAGTTTGTTTTATATGCAGATCAGGACCAAACAAGCCCTGTACATAACGAGATAGATCCAGCACTTATTACTTTAGTAGAAGAGACGGTAAATATATGGGCTGTGTTTCGAAATTATTTGATTAAGGCGAAGGTTACGGGAAGCACCACTTTCCAAAAACAGATTGATTGGGTCGATAAAATCATTGAAAAAGAAAAAGAAGTTTATGAAAAGCTAACTACCTATTTCTAGACTGATAGAAAAGCGATTGAGGTGCTTGAACAATGAGTATGACAGAGGCACATATAATTGGTTTGGCATCCGTTTTCAATGCAAAGGGAGTATCAAACCAAGACCCAACGCTGGTTGCTCAGTTGGATCATGTACACAGTAGCATTCCGGGAGAGATATTTCCAAGCGATGAAGTAATTTCATACCAAGGAATTCCTTTTGCCTTCCCATTAACTGAAATGGTTGAGAATGATGTTATAAGTTGTGATGGCCAAATCATTGAAGTAAACGCTCCAAGTTCCTTTCAAACCTTAGCTTTCCTAGGTTTTTCACTGTTTGGCGATTATCAGGATAAATTTACAATTCAATATGTGGATGGGATAGAAGAAGAAGCGCGATTTGGTTTGACTAACTGGAAACAGTACAAAACTGGAACACCACTGTTTGGAGAGCAGATAGCAATGTCTCTACCCTATTATGTAGAGAACATGATTCTTACTGAACTCCCAAGAACCATTTGGTTACAGAAAGTAGCTCTCCGACATTCAGAGCACATCAAGCAAGTCATACTGCCAAGAAATCCATATCTGATTGTAATTGCTCTTACCCTGTGTAACGTATAGAGCCTACACGTTGGAAAGGAAGCGTACAGCAATGAAAATACAACCATTTGAACCAGAAAGGAAAGCTCCGTATTATTCCATTTGCCTTCACGTCATCCTGCATGAGCGATTAAGGCATGAGGGAATGACTAGCTTTCTTAGCTTACATCCCAATATAGAGATGTATAGCGTAACGGTTTATTCTAAGAAAAACGATGTAATTAACATGAGATATGGTTTATGGGATGAATATATAGATTCTTTCCGTTTAAGTAAGCTGGGCTATGGAGTCAGTCCAGAGCATATGGGCTATAAAATAGAGAACATGTCGTTTAGAACCTATGAGGAAGGGAAGTTGGCTATTGTTCATAATATTCAAAATAAACATCTTTCATTGATTGGTGCTACATATTTCCACCTGCCTTACAGCGAATATTATCATAGTGATAAGTATCTGATGGATTACAATAGTCTTCACCCCGGAATTACTAAGCATTGGATATCTGTATATGGGATAGAAGAGCAAAAGGCATTGATTTATGATGGTGTCCCAGGAGATTATATTGGGAGTATACAGCTTCAAGACTTTGAAGCCTGCTGGCGTGGAGATCGGGCTATTAAACAATTAGAAAAAAATACGAAAGTACAGGGTAAAAAAGAGTTTGAAATGCTACAGCTACATGAAATTTGCAAAATAGGTAAGAGTGACGTAATGAAACTGATGGAGAGTGTAGCTGTTACAGTTGCTTTTGAATATACTCGGGGGCTCATCGTTCGAGAAGGTAACGACACACATTACTTTGGAAGAAGTGCAATTAATCAGCTAGTAGAGGATTTGAGCTCCTATAAATATGATGATCAACTGAATGGAGGTCATCTTTCTGATTATGGCCAAGCTGTTCTGGAAATAAAACTGATGCGCTACTACTATCTGGATTTGCTTAAAGATTTGGTAATGCTATACGGTTCTGTTTATGAGGAGGATTTGGCCCAGTTTGAGAAGATTGTAAAACGATGGGAAGTTACCAACATTGGTCTGATGAAGCATATTATGCGACAGTCGCCACTTAAAAAGTTTTTAACAACAACAATTGAGTCAGTAGAGCAAGTGGGGATGCAAGAGAATCAATTTTTTATTGAATTTCTTCACAGACATTCTCATATTTCCTTAGTAGAACCCATAAAAACAATCCAAATATGATCTCCCAAGGAAGGGAAGAAGCGGCTTGATTAATTATGAGGTTTTTGTTGGCAGTACATCCTATACAGCCCTTATTAAACAAGAAATAGAACAGCTTATGGTTAGTATGAATCGTCTGGGAGTTTCTGCGGGTCATTTGGTTGCAATCGCTATTCATGAGCCCATCTCTTGGTTAATTTCCTATTATGCATGCAAAGAACTACAAGCGGTTCCTGTCATGCTAGGAAAGGTAGCCGAATTAGACAAACAGCTGGAGATAGTTCGAGCTGACTATGTGTGCTATACGAGCGATCACTACAAGATACAAATTGAGAGATTATCCTTGGTAAAGGAAAGGGATATGCCTAGTAACACCGCCCTCATTTGCAGAACCTCAGGCTCTACTGTAGGGATACCTAAATATGTAGCATGGAGTAAAGAGGGAATTGAATATCAGAAACGCGAGACGACACGAGTATTCAAGTATAAGGAGGGGGAACGACTTCTTTTCACATTGCCACTTTGGGGAGCATATGGATTAAGTATTGTGGGAGTTTTGGAACAAAATAGCATGGATTTGGTCATTCCTGCTAATTTACGTCCTCGATCCATACTTACCGTGCTACAGGAACAGAAGGTTGGGTGGGTAGAAAGCGCTCCTTTCTTTTATCAATCTATGCTTCCTTATCTATTAAAAGAGCAGAGAGGGATTGTAGATATAGGAGTAAAGGGATGGGGATGTGGAGGCGATTTACTTACCCATGCCTTCGTTCAACAGTGGGTGAAGATGACAGGTGTTCCCATATTGGATGGTTACGGATTAACGGAAGCAGGTCCTAATGTATCACTGAATCGCCCTTATGATTATTGTTATGGAACGGTTGGCAAACCACTTGTTGGAACGGAAATTCGCTTTTCTGAGGATAGAGAGTTGTGGGTTCGAAGCCCTTCTATAATGTTAGGGTATTATGCCGCTGGACAAGTAGATGCCTCGATGCTTAACGATGGATGGCTGTCTACTGGTGATATGGCAATGAGAGATGAGCAAGGGTACGTGACTATTTTGGGAAGAAAAAAGAATATCATTATTGTCAATGGATATAATGTCAGCCCAGAATATGTAGAAAGAACCATAAGAGAACACGATGGAATAAGAGACGTAGCTGTTGTGGGAATTCCCCATCCGACACGTGGAAATCGATTGTGTGCTTTTGTGGTGGGTGATGAGTCTCTTACGAAAAGAGATATAGACCTATTTGTAAAAGATAGAGTAGACGAGCCTTCCCGACCGAGTTTTTATGAAATGATTCCTGATTTACCGGTCCTAGCTAACGGAAAGACGGATCGAAATCAACTACAAGCGATAGCAGAAGTACGATTTGGTCAAGGAAGTTTCGTATAGACGCCTGTAAGGAAAAGGAACTGGGACGTCATTCATGGAGAAATGACGGTTCAGACTATCGACAAACCCCTCTTATGCTACTAGAGGAGTTTGTTTTTTTGTTTGAAAAAAGCTTACATGAACTAGATAAGTATATACATTTCATTAGCGATTCGTGTTTATTTTTGATCTGATCATAAGTAAGAAAACAGTATAATGCTATAGAAAAAGAAAAAACAATCTTTTACAATCATTATATCTGAGTTGAGGTTTTGAAATGAACAAATTCCACTTATATTAATCGGAATTTTTGTAACTATTGGATTGGTTGCTTCCGATTTAAAAGGCTTACTATTCAGTATTGATTGGCAAGTATGAACCTTTACTTCCTTTTGCACGAAAGAACGTAGAAATTGATGATCATATTGAACAAAATATTATCGCTACATTACAGGAGTTTACGATTTGTTCCAGTGAAATAGCCATAATGCTTATGCAATTACTCTATTATGATAGAAAGAGGTGTAGGAGCTGTGCAACGTTCACCAGAAGAGAGACGTGTAGGATTACGTGAAGCGGAAAGAAAAGCAGAGGAATTATTCAAACAGGTAGAAGAGAAGGGAATATTGCGAAGTGGAATAACTGAAAAGCAGGTTAATAAAGAAATTTATGAATTGGCCTTTCAAATGTATGGAATCAAAAAGTATTGGCATAAACGGATTGTAAGAGCGGGTAAAAATACGCTGTACCCTTATCGTGAAAATCCACCGGACTTAATGATTTCTGAGGAAGATATTATCTTTCTTGATTTTGGCCCGATTTTTGAAGAATGGGAAGCTGATTTTGGTCGGACATACGTGCTTGGCAATGATCCATATAAGATAAAGCTACGTGATGATATTGCTCAGGCTTGGCAGGATGGTAAAGACTTTTTTCTATCAAGACCAAATATTACCGGAAGTGAGCTGTTCGAATTTATGTGTCGTCTCGCTGAGCAGTATGGATGGGAATATGGAGGCCCACACGCTGGTCATCTAATAGGGGAATTCCCTCATGAGCGAATTCAAGGGGATGAAGTAGAGAATTACATTCATGCTGATAACAATATTGAAATGCGAGAGACTGATAAGGATGGTAGACTGCGAGATTGGATCTTAGAGGTGCATTTTATCGATCGTGAGCGTGAGATCGGAGGTTTTTTTGAGCAGTTATTAACAGTCGAATAACCTTGGAGCGGCTGGACTTTATAACAAAATAAGCCAAGAATTAATGAGCTTTCGATAAGAAAATAACAAAAAAGAGCGTCCGAAAAATGAGGCGCTCTTTTTTGTTACGCTTGACCACAAAAATGCACGTACAGGTAGGGGATTACAATTCATTCGCCAGCAACGAATGAATTAGCTCTGACACCATTTTCAATAAGGATTGCAGTTGAATGGATAAAGACCTGCTTAGCTCAGCAAACATGCTAGCATCCATTGATACAACAATGAGCAGAAGGCAAGCGATAAATACGACTTTTTCTACGGGACCTCCTGTTTTAAAAGCTAGAGGTAATTTTATTCTAGCTTTACTAAAGGGATAGAACAGCGGTACTCCGGCGACTGTTAATAGGTCCCCTACGATATGAAAGAGATACCCAATCCACAAGCCTAAAAATACATTCTCTTTCATAAAGAATCCGAGGGCGAATAAACAAAGCCAAAAAGGCAGAGAGTGTGTCAGTCCGCGATGTCCTACTGTTTTACTCATTATCCGCGATGTTTTGGAGAGTTTTTTACCTATGTAAGATTTTGGATGGTCAATGTCGGGCAATAAGCTTCCCACAGCTAGTCCTATCACATAGTCTGTTTGGAATGGAATATCCAAAAACTTCGCTACACATACACCAGCCAACGTTGAAAAAGCGATATGTGTTTTATACTTCAAGATGCTCCCCCTCTTTTTGCTGTAAACAAAGAGGGAATGACTCGTACGACAGATGATACCGCTCTTTGAATAGCCTTCGTATTAAAAAAGAGAACTTTTGTTCTCTTTTTTAATACTATCATATTTCTTTGCAGGTGGGCAGTCTTTCTTGAAATAATTTACTTTTTATAAGGAATAAGCGTTTTTTACTTAAGTAAGAGAACCGATTATCGCAATAACTTCAGATCAAACTCCGGTACAAGTCCTTCTTGTGCAGCTCGACTTAAGAGAGCAGTCACGGCCGCATAGCCATCTTCCCCTAGGTCAGCAGTAAATTTGTTTACATACAAATTAATATGAGCTTGCGCTACTGCTGGGTCCATTTCTTGAGCATGGTGCATGATATACTCTCTGGACGCTTCTGGATGTGCCCACGCATATTCCACAGATGCGCGAGTCCAGCTAGCAATAGCATCCAAGTCCAGCGAACGTCGAGCAATGATTGCACCGAGTGGAATTGGTAAGCCAGTATCCGCTTCCCACCAATTACCTAAGTCTGTCATTAGTGTAAGACCGTATGAAGGGTAGGTAAAACGTGCTTCATGGATTACTAGACCAGCGTCAATTTTACCATCCCGTACAGCAGGCATAATTTCGTGAAAAGGCATGACAATGATTTCTCCTACCCCACCAGGCACATTTTGTGCAGCCCATAGACGGAATAGTAGATAGGCAGTGGAGCGCTCGCTAGGAACTGCTACACGTTTACCAGATAAGGCGGAGGGGTCAGCTTGTTGGTGGGATGGTTTATCAATAGCAGACGAGTTTTTCGTTAAGACTAAGGGACCACATCCTCTACCTAACGCTCCACCACATGGCAACAGGGCGTATTCCGACAATACCCAAGGAAGTGCAGCGTAGGAAATTTTGAGTACTTCTGGTCCAGTTAAACTAGCAGCAAGTCCATTCGTGATATCAATATCTGCATACATAACATCTAGGATAGGAGCTCCAGGAATGAGTCCATGAGCCCACGCATGAAAAACAAATGTATCATTAGGGCAAGGGGAAAAAGCGATTTTCATCGTAACACCTCCACAAGTACTGAACTTACTTTTTCAAGAGCTTCTAATGCTTCTTTTATACGCCAAGCAGATCGGTCGCGTGGACCTACAGGATTAGAAATAGTGCGAATTTCCAACACGGGAATCTTGAATTGCTGTGCGGCAGTGGCCACTCCATATCCTTCCATGGCTTCGGCAGTCGCCCCCACTACTCTGGAGGCTATAGCTGCGGCTGTCTCGGCACTACCTGTTACTGTGGAAACAGTGAGAATTGGGCCTATATGGGTTGGCAAACCGGATACCTTCAGTGCTTCTGCTACACGCTTTGCCAGCATAATGTCTACAGGGATTCGAACAGAACCAAACCCTAGTTCGTCCAAACTTAAGAACCCTTCAGGGGTTTCGGCACCGAGATCAGCGGCTATCATTTCATTTGCTACAACCACTGAAGCTATATCCGCTTTACCTATAAATCCACCAGCAATGCCAGCACAAATAACCACATCATATTTGGTAGTTGCTAAGGTGCGTGCTGTACTAGCTGCGGCAAAGACTGCACCAACGCCACCTACTAGAACATCAAAGCCTTCCGCACCGTTTAACCCACGGATTACCGCTTCTTGTTCGGCTGGTACAGAGGTGACGATAAGTATACGTTTTAGTGATAGTGAGGATGGATTGTTCGAGTTTACAAATGTACCCGAAGAAATTTCTACTTGTTTATCTTGATTCATGTGAACAATCTCCTTTTCATGTTAACCATAACGTGAACTTTTGAATGATTATATAAAACTGATCATTTCTATGAAAGAAGAGATCGGAAAGGAGTATAAAAGCTTCCATTTCCAATTATACAAAGATGAGCCGTTGAGTGAAACACTTTAAAAGGCGTTCTATTCGGAGTTATTGTTTGTCTACTAACGTTTTAGCCAACTGTATCATTTGCTGGTGTACCTTCTCATTCCGTCTATCTTCATTAACAGAGTAAGCGATCTGATACAAAATCCCTTGATGATAAAAAATAATCTCGTCTGCTACAGTATTGTGTAAGTGAACGGAGAGTGCAGATTCATCCCAATCATAGTAGGAATAGACAATGGAGCTAGGTGTTGTTTTGATGTGTTGAAAGAGAGGAACTCCATTTTGGGCTTTCTCGATACGAACCTCATTTCCGATTATATCTACTGATTTGGAGGTATGTTGATTGGTCCTGTCTATTGTAGCGAAGGGGTCTTCTTTACTCTCGGTCATTCGCAAGATGACAAATTCATTATTGGCTTTATCATACTCGTCTCTTTCTTTTACATAAGTTAGCTGAACTTGCTGGAAAAGTTCTTTTTCATGCCCTTGCTGAAAAGTTACTAAAAAGGCTAATTCTTTTCCTACAGGGAAAGGGAGATTGGACGTATCGATAAGCTGATTTACAGGCTTCATCTGTGTAGGCAGATAGGAGGCAATCTCTTTTGGGGTTACTGGCTGGAAATAGGTAACATTTTTAATGTTGTGAAAGAGCGGGTTATGCTCACTTCTAGCAAATCCACTTCCTTGTACTGTTGGAAGAAGGTGATCTTGTGAACAGCCGAGCAGGCTGAATGTAATTGCAAACAGGAGTAACAGTGATCGGATATTTTTACGCTGACGTACCATAATGCCGCCACCTTTTTATTCTACATAATACCATTTTCTGTATATGTATGTATGGAAGTAGCATAAAAAAGACTCCGATCGTATCTATCGGAGTCTAACCTACTTTTCTCGTTGTCTAAAATATACTCAAATCCCATTGCTGAGCCATTTCTTTTAGCAAGAGGGAACCAGCTACGCTATTGCCAACCTCATCGATCGAAGGGCTAAAAATCCCGATTCCACAACCATCGGCAAAAGGTAAGTCACGGGAACGATAGCGAGGTGGTACGGCGGATAGGATGCCTCCAGAGACCCCACTTTTCGTTGGAACACCAACAAAGGCAGCGAATTTACCAGACGCGTTATACATTCCGCATGTTAGCATTAAGGATTTGGTGAAACGAGCTACGTCCTTAGGAATCACTTGTTCCTGACGAATCGGATGGTAGCCGTCCAGAGCCAGAATTAAGCCAATCAGGGCTGTATCCTTGGTCGTTACCTCTAGGGCGCACTGTTTTAAATAAACCTCAAGGGCACCCTCCACATCTCCATCTAAGAAACCAATATCCTTCAGATAATAAGCCAAAGCTCGATTGCGGTGAGCAGTATTCCATTCTGACTCGAAAACCTCTTCATTTAGCATGGGAGCGGTACCAATTAGTTGGATAAACAGCTTATTAAGTGAATTCATTTTCTGGGCAACAGAATCACCAGCGAGCATGGATGAAACTGTAATGGCTCCTGCATTAATCATCGGATTGTAGGGACGCCCCGGTTTGCTCATTTCTAATCGAATAATGGAATTAAAAGCATCGCCAGTAGGCTCTGCATCAACTCGCTGCAATACATGAGGAATACCATATTCTATACATACCGCGACCAGACTGAGTACTTTTGAGATACTTTGCAATGTGAATGGTGCCTCACAATCACCAGCGGTAATCATAGTTCCATCTGTACCTATTACAGTAACGCCTAGCTGATGAGGGTTCATATTGCCTAGGGCAGGTATATAATCAGCGCACTTCCCTTGGGAAGTTGCTTCTTTAAATTGGTCGATCCAATGTAACAATTGAGAGGATACTTGCTGATGTTGCTCTGTTTCTGACGGTGCCAAGATACTTGGGCTCATCTCAGATGTTCCCCTTTCATTATAAAAATAACTTTAATAACATTCCAAGACAGGGGCACTGCCAGTTAGTATGGCCCACATTCTCGTGTTCATATGAATTGTGGTAGGAATCTGTCAACTCAATGTGTCGTGGAATTCTATTTTAAAGTCATAGCTGTGTAACAGCAAGTATATTTCAGTAAAATACTTATTTTTTCTCAAAAGAGGAAGGGAGATGGAAAAAATAGAAAAAGCCACCATTATAGGCAGCTTTATGGTTTCCATATTGTAGTTGTCCCACATGACTTCATGTCGGTGTTTTATAACCTTATTCGAATTCTTTCTCCCTTACGACATTTTATCTGGAAAAAGATAGATATAGCAATTTGAACCTCAAAACAACGAAAGCCCTACCTCTCTTCCGTCCTTACGGCTCCAATGACCGTGCCAGTGTGAATCGGGTAAATCAAAAAGCTTGCCTGTAAAATGAATCGCTTCTTTGTAAAAATAGTTTTTGGACGTGAGATTTGAAAAACAGGTGAGAGTAATTCATTTCGAGGAAAAAAGAATTGGTTGGGTGAAGGTAAAAAAATCATCTTTAATATGAAAAACACAAGAATAATCATAACATATAGATAAAAAAAAAGCAAATTCTATTAAAAAAATAAAAAAATTTTAGATATGTGTAATTTTACAGCGTAACATTTGTGATTTTTTGGTATGATCTACAATAAGCCAATAAAGACAAAGAAGTAGGCGGCCTATGATTACGGAGCTGGAGAAACAGGATTTTCTAAAGCTTCAATTGATTTTGAAGCCAGAATGTAACTTGTTCTTCAAAGCAGTGATTGAAGGTACCAATCCGAAAGACTTGTCTTTGTTGACGATCCAGACCAAACCTACCTCTGTGGTTACAAGGCATTGGAGAATTTAACTTAGTCGCAAACTTAGCTAATTAGTTATTTTAGCAATGTGAAACGAATTCGTTGATGAACAGATTTCAGCTACTTTTCGAAATAGATCATTTCGAGTTGAATTGTTACAAGACTCCGCTCTTCTAAAAATAAAGGGTTCTTGTTAAAAAAGCTGGAGCTGTTCTGGGATTCCTAAGGGGCCTTTATGCAGATAGGGTATGGCTGGAGCATTGTTCATGAACAATTGATCGTGAGCATATGTTATGTCAGCATTTGTATCAGGAAAACCCCATTCTATTAAAATTGAAACCTTACCGTCGTTCTGTTGTGGAAACCTTGCTATGTTATTAAAGTAAGGTTACCCATTTGTAAAAAATACAGAAGAGCTTTACTGGAGTGTAGCAAGGGTAATGATGCTACGGCTACATTGGCGAAAAGTGTTGGATTGGTAAAGGATTCGGAATATAGATTGAATGAGTTTGCATGTGCAAATGATGGCGAAATAGATAGACAAAAGAAAAAAGGATAAGGACAGGGAGAAAATAGAGATGAAAATATGGGTAAAGACATTCTTGCTATCTGGATTACTGCTGTTGCTATTTAGCCTGCAGCCGTTCCAGTCCTTAGCAAGTGGTAATTCGAAAATTTTGTTAGATGGTTATCCATTAACCTTTCCGGTACAGCCCCAGTTAGTAAAAGGAACAACTTTAGTACCGTTCCGAGCGATTGCAGAAGCGATGGGAATTCAGGTGCAATGGGAAAATGCAACACAGACGATCGTTGCTACTAAATCAAATGGCACAACTGGAACAGAGCTTCGACTACAAATCAACAATGCTACTGCTTATGTGAATAATCAACCAATCACATTGGCTGTAAGTCCTACGTTGTACAAGGGAAGTGCATTAATCCCATTGCGGGTCTTCAGCGAGCAATTTGGGGCTACGGTTAACTGGGACGGGGCTAACCAAACTGTATTACTGCAATCTCCACCAAAGGATATATATACCATGGCTTTCTATGCCATTTCTTCATTTAGTGAGCGACAACTTATCCCTTCCTTTGATGCAGTGTCCTTTGGATGGGCAAGAATCAATGAAAAAGGGGAATTTACACTTCAGGGCAAAGATTTTTATTGGCCTCAATCAGCAGGAGATGTAACACCAGAGGGGATCGTAAGTGAGGCAAAAGCAGGTGGAACACAGCCTTATTTCATGGTTTTTTCTACGGATGGCAAAGGTGAACTGATGAAAATGCTTCAAACCGAGCAGCTACGCCAACAAACGATCGATGGAATTTTACAAGCTGTGCGTAATCAAGCATTTGAAGGGGTTGCCTTAGATTTTGAGGGCTTGGGCTTGAGCGGAGATATCGAGCTTGAGAAACGTATGTATACAGAATTTGTTGGGCAACTAGCTTCTGTGTTGCATCAGGAAGGCAAAAAGCTGTCACTGGTGTTGCATCCTCCTAACAGTTCTTATAAAGGCTACGACTATGCACAATTAGGTACTTTAGCAGACGATTTGATTATCATGGCCTATGACTACGGACAAAAAGGACAGCCGGAGAATTTGGACAAAGTCAATGAGGCTATCCAGCTTGCTTTAAAGCTGGTACCAAAAGAGAAACTGATCCTGGGTATCTCTATGGGGAGTGAAAATGCTAGTACCATTAACAGTAAAATTGGTTTAGCCAAGCGATACAATTTAAAAGGTGTTTCGCTATGGCGAATTGGGCTGATTGGACAGCCTACGTACTTGGAAATGAAAAAGGCTGTAGAGATGTAAGGATCGGTTCTTTTATCCAATCTAACAATGATCAGTAATAACCAAATCCATCCCTGATAATTATTGAAGGGATGGATTTTTCATAACGTTTATTGCTGTACCAATATTTATTTTATTCGTGATAACATGACTGTGACTGTATTTGTGTGTAGAAATAAGGAGAGTGACGTAATGAAAACAGAAAAACAAAAGATGGTAGACGGTGAATTATACGACGCCTCTGATGTAGAGTTGTGTGAAGAACGTCAACAGGCTAGTAGGTTGACGAGGTTGTACAATCAGTCGTTGGAAACCGAAAAGGAAGTACGCAAGGGTATATTATCTCAGCTATTCGGCTCGAAAGGAGAGGATTGTATCATTCAACCTAACTTTCGATGTGATTATGGATACAATATTCATCTGGGAGAACATTTCTTTGCCAACTATGATTGCATCATGCTAGATGTTTGTGAAATACGTATAGGCGAGCATTGTATGCTGGGGCCAGGTGTTCATATTTATACGGCTATGCATCCTCTACACCCTTTAGAACGGGCGAGTGGTCTGGAATATGGTAAACCGGTCGTTATTGGCAATCATGTATGGATTGGTGGGGGGGCTATCATTAATCCAGGTGTTAGGATTGGACATAATGTGGTTGTCGCCTCAGGAGCAGTCGTAACGAAAAACGTGCCGGATAATGTTGTCGTTGGTGGAAATCCAGCAGTGATTATTAAAGAGATTATGTCTTAAAAAAGATAGAGAATGAATGAATCAATCTATCATCACTACTATTGCCACAGAGTTAATTACATAAGTGAAGAAGCGTCTAAATCATAAATTTGGGCGCTTCTTTTTTTTGGATAAAGATGTATTGGATTGCTATTTGATTGGATAAAGGTACATTTTTTTTAAAAAAAGTTTGTTTACACAATTCCATTTTTAAAAAAATGAATACTGTAAAGGAGAAAGGAAGGTGTTATTGGGTTGGATAATCGTTTTGAAATTGACAAGATTTACGAAAGCATTATTCAAACAGAATTAGATCTTTATTTAAGAAGAGACCCATTGTTTGCACATAAACATTGCAGCTCGAGTTCTAGCTCTTCTAACACTTGCAGGTCAACCTTTATTTCCTTTATTCAAGGTCCGACAGGTCCAACCGGTTCAACAGGCCCAACAGGTCCAACGGGTCCAACAGGCCCAACCGGTCCAGGAAGCGGCCCAATTTCGATACCACCAGGACTAATTCCTCCCTTTATTTCACTGCTAAATGGTTTAATTACCGCAGTACCAGCTGTTTTTGCAGAGCCAAGTCCAGATAACATCGCCGCATTGGTACAACTATTGCGAGGATTAAGTACGTTTGGAACTCAGGCTGGTCTTAGTCCTGGCCAATTGGCAGAATTAAATTCTGTCATTACCGGATTACTAACTATATTAAACACGCAGCCATTTAACCCAAGTGCTTTTGCTACTGAATTCCAATCCTTACTCAATACGCTGCTAGAATTTACTTTACTCTTCCAAGTAGACCCAGTCACATTACAAACTCTTTTAAGTTTATTGCAGCAGCTTCAAATCATTCTAACTAACCTTACACCGTCTGGGGCAACCGGAGCGACCGGGGCAACCGGGGCGACTGGGGCAACCGGAGCGACTGGAGCAACCGGAGCGACTGGGGCAACCGGAGCAACCGGAGCGACTGGAGCAACCGGAGCGACTGGGGCAACCGGAGCCACCGGAGCGACTGGAGATACCGGAGCGACCGGAGCAACCGGAGCAACCGGAGCGACTGGGGCAACCGGAGCGACCGGAGCAACAGGGGCAACCGGAGCCACCGGAGCGACTGGGGCAACCGGAGCCACCGGAGCGACTGGGGCAACCGGAGATACCGGAGCGACTGGAGCAACCGGGGCAACTGGAGATACCGGAGCGACTGGAGCAACCGGGGCAACTGGAGATACCGGAGCAACCGGAGCCACCGGAGCGACTGGAGCAACCGGGGCAACTGGAGATACCGGAGCAACCGGGGCAACTGGAGATACCGGAGCGACTGGAGCAACCGGGGCAACCGGAGCAACCGGAGATACCGGAGCGACTGGGGCAACCGGAGCCACCGGAGCGACTGGAGCAACTGGAGATACCGGAGCGACTGGAGCAACCGGGGCAACCGGAGCCACCGGAGCGACTGGAGCGACTGGAGATACCGGAGCAACCGGGGCAACCGGAGCCACCGGAGCGACTGGAGCGACTGGAGATACCGGAGCCACCGGGGCAACCGGAGCCACCGGAGCGACAGGCCCAACCGGTCCAACAGGCCCAACAGGCCCAACAGGAGCACTTGCTACCCAAACTTTTGCGTTTGCAGCCAATACGAGTGGTACCGAAATTACTGTATTGCTAGATGGTACGCTTGTTCCATTCCCTGACGCTCAGGATATTGGACCGGGCATTACAGTCAATGCAACCAATGATACATTTACTGTAGCAGCTGCCGGTAACTATCTCATTGCTTATTCCATTAACATTAATGTGGCACTTCTTGTAAGCTCGCGTATCTTAGTAAATGAAGTTCCAGTAGCGGGTAGCGTTGTTTCACCGCTAGTTGGTCTAACTTCATTCGAAGCACAGGTAATTGTTCCTGTACCAGCTGGAGGAACCATTCAGGTACAACTATTCGGTTTAGCAGCGGTAGCAACCTTAGCCACGACTATACCAACGAGTATTACGATTATTCGTTTAAGCTAGATCAAGATTTGTATGTAAAAAAGCTGCCCTTCTGAAATATGGAGGGCAGCTTTATACATATCCTAGTATATAGTACTTCGTGAACAGTTGAGAAATTTCTACAAATTTTAATCTTGCTAATTTGTGTGAAATTAGGAAATAATAGGTATATACCAACTTGCTAGACTCCTCTTGTGTTTTTACTCCTATTCACTTAACTACCATCAGCTTCTCAATGCATAAAGCAAACGAGAACGAGCATACAGACAAGAATTTCCTGATGAAATAGATAGTATCTAAATTCGTAAAGAAGCTTTCTAATGTTTACACATAAATCATTTGTTACTTTTATCATGCTTTTTTTACTAGAATATATCTATACAATATCTCTATAAATAAATATATAATTATTTACACATATAATTGTAAGGAAGAGTTGAATATCCCGAATAATTATAATATAGTGCCAATTATAATAGGAAGATATATAAGTATTTGAGAGGTATCTTTGTTTGGTTTTGCTACGTATTACATAAGGGATGGAAACTATTGAAAAGAGGTGACAGGCGATGTTTCGATTAGAAACAAACAGAATGATCTTGCGAAAAATGGATTTATCAGATGTGGAAAGATTAAGCCGGATATTTACTGACCCTATCGCCATGCAATTCTATCCTGCTACAAAAAATGAAGAGGAGACGGTTGCGTGGATCAAGTGGAATCAGGGGAACTATGAGAAATATGGGATAGGCCTTTGGATTGCTGAGAATAAACAGGATGGGGAATTTATAGGGCAATGTGGCTTGGTACCTCAAGAAATTAATCTTCAACAAGAAATTGAGATTGGCTATTTGATTGTCCGAAAATATTGGGGACAAGGACTGGCTACAGAATGTGCGATTGCTTGTAGAGAATATGGTTTCCATAAACTCGGGTATGACCGTTTGATTTCTCTTATTGATAAAAGGAACGTAGCAGCCAGACGCGTAGCAGAGAATGTTGGTATGACATGGAAAAAAGAAATTAGCAAATGGAATAAAACGATACAATTATATGGTATAAATAAATAAAAGACATCCTTCAAGGAGGAGATCATTGTTAGTAGCAATTCTCTTATTTATCACAGCTGGTCTGGCTGAGATTGGTGGCGGTTATCTTATCTGGCTATGGTTACGAGAAGCAAAACCAGCCTGGTATGGTCTTGTAGGGAGCTTAGTTCTTATCGCGTATGGGATTGTTCCAACTTTGCAAAAATTCCCTACATTTGGACGGGTATACGCAGCTTATGGTGGTGTATTTATCATTCTAGCGATTATTTGGGGGTGGTTAGTGGATAAAAAGACTCCAGATATGTATGACTGGCTCGGAGCAACGATTTGTATAGTTGGTGTGGCTGTTATTTTGTGGGCGCCTAGATCATAGAGGCATGGTTTCTATCTTTTTTACAGATAGGGGTCATGCCTATTTATATGGTATTTTCAAAAAAAATATGGTAAAGTTTAAATCCTACTTTACATATAGGAATTAATGTATTATAACTTGAATATGCTTTAGTTACCTTCATGAGAATTTATCAGAAAGAACGGAGGGAATCCATTGTCAACAGTTTGGATTTTACTTAATATTGCTATCATGTTACTCATTATTTTTGGACTATATACCATGCAAAAGAAACATATTTCTTTTTCGAAGCGTGTATTTACTGCATTGGCTGTTGGGATTGTCTTCGGAGTTGGTTTACAACTTATTTATGGGGCCAAAACAGACATTGTAAAAGATTCTATAGAATGGTTTAATGTCGTAGGTAAAGGCTACATTAAGCTTTTACAGATGATTGTAATGCCACTGGTATTTATATCTATTTTAGCTGCTTTTACAAAGGTTAAGCTCACGAATAATATTGGTAAAATCAGTTCTTTAATTATCGGTATCCTGATTGCAACAACTGCATTAGCTGCCGCTATTGGGATTGGAACAACACTTGCTTTTAATTTAGAAGCTGTGCAAATTCAGCAAGGTGATCAGGAAACATCTCGGGCTGCTCAATTAGAAAAAACGTTTGGCCAAATTCAGGATTTATCCCTTCCTCAAAAAATCGTGGAATTATTACCAGCTAACCCGTTCCTTGATTTAACAGGACAACGTTCTACATCTACGATTGCTGTTGTTATTTTTGCTGCCTTGCTTGGCGTTGCGTTCTTAGGTGTAAAGGGGAAACAACCAGAACACGCTACATTCTTTGCAAAAATTGTAGATACATTTTACACGATTATTATGCGAGTAGTGAGCATTATTTTGCGCTTAACTCCTTATGGGGTACTAGCTTTAATGACAAAAGTAACAGCTACCAGCGATTACTTAGCAATTCTCAAATTAGGGAAGTTTGTTCTGGCGTCCTATGTTGCGATTCTGATTATGTTTGTGGTCCATCTGATTTTACTCGCTATTACTGGACTTAACCCTATTTCTTATTTGAAAAAGACGTTTTCCGTTTTGACATTTGCGTTCACTTCACGCTCAAGTGCCGGAGCTTTACCATTAAACGTAGAAACGCAACGTGATAAATTAGGAGTACCGGAAGGCATTGCTAACTTTGCTGGATCTTTCGGTTTGTCCATCGGGCAAAATGGTTGCGCAGGTATTTATCCAGCAATGCTAGCTGTGATGATTGCCCCTACAATTGGAATTGATCCATTGACACCTTCCTTCATCGTAACTCTCATTGCTGTCGTAGCGATTAGTTCTTTTGGAGTTGCAGGTGTAGGTGGTGGAGCTACCTTTGCTGCACTTTTGGTACTATCTACAATGAACATGCCAATTGCATTAGCTGGTTTGTTAATTTCTGTAGAACCATTAATTGATATGGGGCGTACAGCTTTAAATGTGAGTGGAAGTATGGTAGCAGGTGTGGTTACTAGCCGTGTAACAAAGGAATTAGATACCACTATTTATAATGAACAAATGCAGAAACAAGTAGAGGTGTAAGGAAATTACGGCCTTTTCTTACAGCCTTTTTGCTCTGTTTCTTTATCAAGTGTCGCCTTGAGACAAATACTTTGTCCTTGGCGGCACTTTTTTTGTAAGGTTGACAAGCCTGTGACATCTCACTATAATTCTGAACAATAAGTATTTGAATGTTATGAAAAAATATGGATGAAGCCGTGAAGAGGAAGAGTAAAAGAAAGCTCTAGTGTCAGAGAGCCGTCTCAATGTGCTGCAAAGATGGTCGCTATCTTTCCTTGAAAATCACCTCAGAGCTTTGTTGTGGAACAGATTAGAGCATGAGTAGGATCAGATTAAACACCGAACTCTCCGTCTCTGGGATCATTAGTACATAACAACGAATTGTCCACGTTATCGGACTAAAGTCTATTCCAACCTGCTCTCTCGTGTGTGAAGATGGATAGCTCTAGATGTGAGTACCATGGATTGAGGTGGAATAAGACTTGTGGAGTCCGTTTTTGTGAAAAAACGGAGAATGCTCAGTGGTATCGCGACTCTCGCCTAAGCAATGGAAGTAAACTGCTTTCATGCTAGGCGAGTTTTTTTGTTATCGAAAAAATAGAGAGGCGGAGAAACTGATGAATGTAACAACCAGCAAACTAACCATAGAAGATATTCTGGTGGCGAGCCATCTATTGCGAGAAGTTATTGTCAAAACACCTCTGCAGCATAATACGGTTCTGTCAGAAAAATACCAATGCAATGTGTTCTTAAAGCGGGAGGACTTACAGGTCGTTCGTTCATTTAAATTGCGTGGCGCATATTATCTCATGCGTACGTTATCGGAAGAGCAAATGAAACGCGGTGTCGTTTGTGCTTCCGCGGGTAATCATGCACAAGGGGTTGCCTATTCCTGTAAAGCCTTAGGAGCGCGTGGCACGATTTTTATGCCTAGCACAACACCTCGCCAAAAGGTGTCTCAGGTGAAGTTATTCGGCGGTGATTTAGTAGAGATTGTATTGATAGGCGATACCTTTGATGATTCTTTTTCTGAGGCGATCAAATATGGTAAAGAACATGATATGACATTCATTCACCCTTTTGATCATGAAAAAATCATTGCGGGTCAAGGTACGGTTGGAATGGAGATTCTAAATGATATGACAGAAGCATTGGATTACCTTTTTGTAGGTATCGGAGGGGGAGGCCTAGCAGCAGGTGTTGGAACATGTGTCAAAGGGATTAGCCCTTTAACAGATGTCATTGGGGTAGAGCCTCAGGGAGCGGCTTCTATGAAGCAGTCCTTTAAAGAGAATCAGGTGGTAGCTTTACAAGAGATTGAGACATTTGTGGATGGAGCTGCGGTCAAGCAAGTGGGGCAACTCTCATACGAACTATGTAAAGAGGTTATCGACGACATCGTCACGGTACCAGAGGGAAAAGTATGCAGTACAATCCTTGATTTATATAATCAAAATGCAATTGTAGCTGAGCCTGCTGGTGCACTTACCATCGCGGCATTGGATGAGTACAAGCATAAAATTAAAGGGAAAAATGTAGTCTGTATCGTCAGCGGAGGGAATAACGATATTGATCGTATGCAAGATATTAAGGAGCGTTCTCTAATCTATGAGGGACTCAAGCATTACTTTATCATTAACTTTCCTCAACGTGCGGGGGCCTTGCGAGAATTTCTTGATGAAGTACTAGGGCCTACAGATGATATTACTAGATTCGAATATACTAAGAAAAATAATAAGGATAATGGACCTGCATTAGTAGGCATCGAATTAAAACAAAAAGATGATTATGGGGCATTAATGGAACGGATGAAACAAAAAAACTTCCCTTTTATGGAAATCAACCATAATCCAACCTTGTTTAACCTGCTGATTTAGCATCAGCGGTTGCAGGGTTTTTTCATTAGGGGAAAAAGTAAAGCCCTCGATATGTGCATCAGAGGGCTACGTATAAATGGTAGCTAGATGATGTGGTACGTTTTATCATCCTCTGGCGGGTTATTCGTCAGGGGCTTTCTTTTAATCCGTAGGAAGTAATAGAGTAAGCAGAAAAGAGCGAACACTCCACCGCAATATAAGGCGATTCGCTGATCTTTATCAAATGCTAAGCTGATAAGTACAACTAGATTGAGGGTCAAACTAATTAGTGGCAGGATCGGATAAAACGGGGTCCGGAATTTGAGATCACGTAACTTCCCGCCATTCTTTAAATAATGTTTACGGAATGCTAATTGAGAGGCAGAAATTGAAATCCAACCTACCTGTGCTCCTAATCCTGCAAGCGAAATCAACCAGAGATATACGGTATTTTCAGCAAACACACTAGAAAGCAAGGATAACAGGGAAATGGAAAACGTGAGTAACAGGGCGTTCATTGGGACGCCTTTTTTGTTTACTTTTCCAAGTGTTGGACTGGCCATATCTGTTTTAGATAAAGACCACAGCATCCGAGTGGCTGCGTATAAACCAGAATTAGCTACGGATAGTAATGCCGTTAGGATAACAAAATTCATCATATCGGCGGCATATGGAATACCAATTTTGTCGAATACCATGACGAATGGGCTTTCAACCACTCCTGCTTGTTGATGGGGAATTAGACCAGCTAGAATGGTGATCGCTAACACAAAAAAGATGAGTGTCCGCCAAACGGTAGCCCGAATTGACTTTGGAATGTTTTTCTCTGGATTGTCACTCTCACCAGCGGCAATGCCAATAAGTTCTGTTCCTTGAAAGGAAAAATTCACCGTTATCATTGTGAGTAACAGACCAGTAATTCCATTAGGTAGCCAAGAGGTTTCAGCAAAATTACTTAGCATGGGGGCAGTCTCACCACTACGGAATGGGATCACACCAAACATTGCTGCTCCGCCGAGCATGATAAAGGCTAAAATAGCCGCTACCTTGAAACTGGAGAACCAGAATTCGGTCTCACCAAAAGCTTTGGCTGAAAGGGCATTGAGTAAAAATAGTACAATGCCAAAAATAGCGCACCACATCCAGACCGGTGAATCTGGGAACCATCGTTGCATGAGTAGACCAGAAGATAGAAGCTCTAAGGCTACTGTTACAGCCCAGCCCAACCAGTATAGCCACCCAATGGTAAAACCCATTGCTGGACTAATAAATTTAGTTGTATACGTCTGGAACGAACCAGACACAGGCATAGCAACCGATAATTCACCTAGGCATAGCATGGTGAGATACATGATAAAGCCACCTACAAGGTAGGAAATGACGGCTCCGATCGGACCTGCTTGGCTAATGGTATAGCCGGAGCCCAGGAAGAGTCCTGTACCAATAATTCCGCCGAGTGAGATCATAAATAAGTGTCTACTTTTCAGCGTACGTTGCAATTCATGAGAGGAACGTTGTTGGGACATGTCCATCTCTCCTTTCTCTATGATCTCACAGTGAGAATGAGATGTATGCGTTTACAAATTAAATATTATGAAACATTCGTACCAATTCTAATTTTCTGAATTATAAAGATAAATAAAAGGGCATGCAAAAAAAATTGTCGCTTTTTGTGTGAAAAACTTTGCTGCCAATTTTTTTTGCATTTGATACTTACAGGTTTTCTTTTTGTAAACGACGTAAGCGATATTGCAAACTTTGTCGACTCATCCCTATATGTTCTGCGGCATGGGATATATTTCCTGCAAACTGATCTAATATTTTTCGAAGATAGATCCCTTCAAAGGTGTGTAGCACTTCTTTTAATGGCAATGAATCCTGCTGTAAAAGGTGTAGGGTATCTTGTATATGAGAGTCATGCAAATTTGGTTGAGTATTGGTAGTTTCTGTCGAATAAGCTCTATGACTTATAATCGTTTTTGCCTGAACCCCAGGTGTTGATGAAGAAGGAATTGAGGCTGATCCAGGTAGTTTACGGCGAATATGATGGAGAGGCAGATGCTCAAGTGCAATGATGGTTTCGTCAGTCAGCATTAAATTCATTGCACCTTCAACGAAGTGCTCCAATTCACGAACATTTCCGGGCCAATCATAATCTCCGAAAAAACGCTGTACATCTTCGTTTATACCCTCTACATCCATTTGAAACAGACGGTTATATTTATTGATGAAATGATTAGCTAAAGTCGGAATATCCTCACGACGTTCACGCAGTGGCGGAATGAGTAGGGTGACTACACCTAAGCGATAATACAAATCCTTCCGCAATTGGTTTCTTGATATCGCTTCGATTGGGTCTTCATTAATGGCAGCGATAATGCGAATGTTAATTGCCCGATCCTTTGTATCACCAATACGTCGAATCGTTTTCTCTTGCAAGGCGCGTAACAATTTAGCTTGGAGGGGGAGGTTAAGAGAGTTTAGTTCATCTAAAAACAAGGTCCCACCTTCTGCTTGCTCAAATAAACCAGGTCGTTCTATAGCTCCTGTAAAGGCACCCTTTGTTGTACCGAATAGTAGCCCCTCGATTAAGCTATCTGGCAGAGCTGCACAATTTTGCGAAATAAAAGGGGATTTGGCTCGCATACTAGCATGATGAATACTTTGCACAAACAGCTCTTTGCCCGTTCCGGTTTCTCCGACAATCAGAACGGAGGAAGAGGTACGCGCTACTCGATTTGCATGTTCAATCATTTCGCGAATGGCGGGACTATTTCCAATGATGCTTGCAAAGGTATAACGCGTGCTACCTATCTCTTTTTTAGCGAAATAATTTTCACGTATCATGCGCTCCATTTTAGTTACATCATTCGCAATTTCCACTGCTCCAATATTCGTTCCATGTTGTTGCAAGGGGAGCGTGTTATTAATGGTAGTAATCTCTTTACCCTTACCGTTTAAATAGGTTTGTCTGATCTGACGCAAGCTCTCTCCTTTATGTAGAGCTTGAAGCAAAGTGCTTTCCTGATTAGGAGAAAATTGAAAAACGTCTAGCAACTTCTTGCCAAGTACATCCTCCTTTTGCATGCCTTCTAGTTCCGCCATTTTACGATTATATAAAATAGAGATGCCATCCGTGTCGATTACGTGTACACCTTCATTCATTTCGTCCAAAATATGAGCAACCATTGCTAGAAAGGTTGTTCCGTCCATCAACGGAGACGTGGACATAGCATCTCACCTCATTTCGTATTTTCTCCAATTTGGTTTAGTCATTCTAACATAGATGGAGTGAGGTGCAAAATAATTTTGCTATGAAAACTGCTTGAAACTGTTTGTGCAAACTTTTTTTGCGTAGTAAGCTTATTTCGTGCAAAAAAAAGCTTATTTCTTTACAATTTTTTGTTGGCATAGAAAATGCATAAAAATATAAGCAGCTAGATATAGGAGGGTTATTTATGACAACGACAAAACAAATTATTGATCAGACAGAACGGTTCGGAGCACATAATTATCACCCACTGCCGATTGTAATTTCCAAAGCAGAGGGCGTTTGGGTAGAAGACCCAGAAGGCACTCGCTATTTAGATATGTTAAGTGCGTATTCTGCCTTGAATCAAGGACATTGTCATCCGAAAATCATTCAAGCGCTAAAGGATCAAGCGGATAAAGTAACCTTAACCTCGCGAGCTTTTTACAACGACCAACTTGGTCATTTCTATGAAAAAGTTACTACATTGACAGGTAAAGACATGGTTATACCGATGAACTCGGGAGCGGAAGCAGTAGAAACAGCAGTAAAAGCAGTACGTCGTTGGGCGTATGATAGTAAAAAAGTACCAGCGAATCAAGCGGAAATTATTGTTTGTGAAGGGAACTTCCATGGACGTACAGTTACGATTACTTCCTTCTCTTCCGCTGATGAGTACAAACGAGGCTTTGGTCCATTTACCCCTGGCTTCAAAGTTATTCCGTATGGTGACAGCAAGGCATTAGCAGAATCCATTACTCCTAATACAGCTGCATTTTTAGTAGAGCCGATTCAAGGGGAAGCAGGGATTGTCATCCCAGAGGAAGGCTTCTTACGTGAAGCGCGTCGTCTCTGTGACGAGCATAATGTATTACTGCTAGCGGATGAAATTCAAACTGGTTTTGGACGTACCGGAAAAATGTTTGCTACAGATTGGGAAGGTATAAAAGCAGATATGTACATCATGGGAAAAGCGTTAGGCGGTGGAGTTTTCCCAATCTCTGCTGTAGCGGCTGATAGCGAGGTATTAGGTGTATTTGAACCAGGGTCCCACGGGTCTACTTTTGGTGGAAACCCATTGGGCTGTGCAGTAGCAGTGGCGGCGTTGGAAGTGTTGGAAGAAGAAAGACTAGTGGAACGCTCTTTAGAGCTTGGCACTTATTTTATGGAAAAAATGAGAGAGATTAAGAACCCTCATATTAAAGAGGTTCGTGGGAAAGGGTTGTTTATCGGTTTAGAGTTAGATACAGCAGCGCGTCCGTATTGTGAAAGCTTAAAAGCATTAGGATTGCTGTGCAAGGAAACTCATGAGACGACGATTCGCTTTGCACCACCTCTTGTTATCAGTAAAGAAGAGCTGGATTGGGCGATTGAACTAATTAAGCAAGTATTATCGTAAAACGAAAAAAGAACTGCTTGCTAAAAAGGAAAAGAGCCAGAATGCCTGGCTCTTTCTTTTTTTCTCATCTATTGCTGCTTTTTATCCGTGAGGTTTATTTCCCAATTGACATTTCTATATTCCTTCTTAGCAAAATGATACTTGATAGTCAACTCTTTGGGCATCTTAGTTAGTTCGTCAATGGTTAAAGTATTAGCAGATGGTTGATAGATACGATAGGATTTACCGGTTTCATCGATTGCTCTCCACATCGATGTATTCACAACGTTCTTGCCCAAAACGCTGTCGATTTCAAGGTCTACTCTTTCATTTTCCGTATCTACTTTTATTTTTTTAAAGGTGTATACACTGCCATCACTTCCTGTAGCTGTAACAGGCTTTTGAGCTAGTGATGCTGGTGACAGCTTTGTTTGGAAACTAGCTGGTTCACTTCGATAGATCGCTTTTAGTTTAAAGGTCGTAGGCTCCAGGCTTTGTGGGGTAAAAGTATCCCAGACTGTATATGATCCATCTGGATTGCTTGTTCCGGAGAATCCATTGGGAATCACGTTTTTATTATTACTAGCTTTACTGTCATCCTGTGCTGCTAGGATATTCCCCTTCTCATCTAATAATTCATAAGCGATATCGATCTGACGCATTTCTAAAGAGGCAAATTCTAGCTTCTCTTCTACTTCTTCTTTTTCTTTAGCATTCGAATTTTCATTTACTCCAATCTGATCAATCATTTTCTTTATGTTTTGCTTTTCCTTTTCTGTCCATTCCTTTCGGAGGGTGAGGAGCGTTGCACTCGGTGCTATATCTAGCTTTTGTAGATCTATGGTAACACCTTGCGCAGACGTATATTGTTTATTCGGAAGCAAGGTTTTTGTCACCTGTTTTGCCTTCTTCATATCAATTGGAATACGTAGTTTCCATTCGCCTTTTATGTCCTTGATTTTTGTGAAAGTGATGTCCATAAATAATTCTTCTGGCATAGGATTCTTCTCCGTAAACAGATTGGTAAGCTCATGTTTTACGATGAGAAGGTCACCTAATGGACCAGTAATTCCACCATATTGGCTAAATGGCTTTCCTTGGCCATCTGTTAGCTGAGCATTCATTTCAGCTTTTGTAATTTCTTCGACAGGTATTTTTTTGCCCTCTTTATCTATAGCGTCCAATAGAACAGCGACCCGTAATGTATCTGCCATTAATTCTTTAGCTTCTATTGTAATCCCTTGCTGGGTCACTTTTGTAGTTAGCTTTTGTACATATCCTTGTGTGGCGGCATTTTTTAGCCCTCTGTCAGCTTTTTTATTATCTGAAAATAAACTATGCACATAATCGGCAAAGGTAGGGGATACAAAGGTACCTAAAGAAACAGCTAAAGTAAGTCCGGCAACAGCAAGTGTAGCTTTTTTCACGATATTCCAGCTCCTTTTTTTCCAATTAATAAGTGGTTTTAATGGTATAATGTGCTCCATTCGTCTTTCTACATCTTGGGTAAATGTGTCGGAGAGAGGTGGAATGTCCATATCCATGAGGGCTTCCTCCCAATTCTCCCATGTGACAAGATCGTTAGGATGTCCGTTATCAGCATCAGTATCAATATCAATATCAACGTCTTGGTTTTCAAGATGCTCTTCTGCTTCTTCATTCTCTAAAAGGCGCCGACATTGCGAACAAGTCGCTACATGCAATTCATAACGTTCGCTCTCTTCAGGAGAGAGTAGATCTTTCATGTAGGCTTGGTACAGTCTCAATTTCACACAAGTCATGGAATCCACCTCCTTCAACAGAGGCTAATAAGCTCTCACGCAATTTTTTATGTGCTCGATTCAGGCGCATTTGTACAGTGGTCACAGGGATTTCTAGAATATCCCCGATCTCCTTGTAGCTGAAATGCTCGTGATGACGAAGCATGAGAACCGTTCGGTATGACTCATCCAGTGCTAATAAGTGAGATTGTAATATTTGATTTCGTTCTTTCTCCAACAGAATGTATTCTGGTGTTTGTTTGTCGACCAAGGTGGTTTCATTTTGATTTTTCCTTGGAGCTTTCTTTCGTTTACGGAGCTCATCTATACAATGATTGGCTGCTATCCGGTACAGCCAGGATGAGAAGGAGTGCTCCGGTTTATATTGGTGAATATGACAATATGCCTTAAGAAAAACATCTTGAGCCATGTCTTGTGCGTCTTGTTGCTGGCCTATCATGCGGTATAGGTAAGCGTAGATTTTACCTTTATACTTGTCGACAATGCGTGTATAGGCTTCTTTATGTCCGCGTTGCACAAGAACAACCAACTCTTGGTCGTCCTGCATTGGTGTTAGTCCTCCTATTCAAAAAGGGAGCTGCGCAGCTTTTTTTCCTTTTTGTACTTTCACAATGATGTGCGTTAGCTAACGATATCTAAGGGTGTTTTTATTTAAATCATAAGCTATAACGCAGGTGGGAGGATTTTCTTTCATACTTTTTGAAAAAATTTTTAAAAAGATTGTTGTATGCTATCATAACGTTGAGACTTTTGTGAGCGGAGGGATAGGTATGACGTTACGTATTACAGATGGAGCAACATTAGCAAACGGAGTAGTAAAGCCTTGGTTGGGGCTTGGAGTCTATAAGGCGGATGACGGTACTGAGGTGGAGCAAGCCATTCGTATGGCGCTAGAGGCTGGTTATCGCAGTATAGATACAGCGGCGATTTATGAAAATGAAGCAGGAGTAGGAAAAGCGATTAGAGATAGCAAGATTCCACGTGAAGAGATCTTTGTCACGACAAAGGTGTGGAATACGGAGCAAGGCTATGAGTCAACCTTACAAGCCTTTGATACTAGTCTTCAAAAATTAGGCCTGGATTATATTGATTTATATTTGGTACACTGGCCGGTTCCTGGTAAATATAGGGAGACGTGGAGAGCTTTGGAGACTCTTTATAAAAAAGGGCTTGTCCGTTCGATTGGTGTAAGTAATTTTCATATTCATCATTTGGAAGATTTGTTTTCAGTTTGTGAAGTGAAACCAATGCTCAATCAGATAGAGATGCATCCCTATTTGATCCAAAAAGAATTGCGTCAGTACTGCGAGCAGCATGGAATTTATGTAGAGGCATGGCGTCCGCTGATGCGAGGTAATCTGGAGGTTCCGCTGCTACAAGAAATGGCAGAGCGCTATCAGAAAACGCCTGCTCAAATCGTGTTACGCTGGGATTTACAGCATAAGGTTTTGGTCATACCTAAATCGGTGAGAAAAGAACGGATTATCGAAAACGCGGGCTTGTTTGATTTTGAGCTTACAGATGAAGACATGGCTATGTTAGACAGCTTGAATCGAGATCAACGTTTTGGTCCAGATCCCGATCATTTTGATTATGAATAGGTGAGCAAAAAGCAAAAAAACATTTCACGTGTCCTTGGATCGGAGCGTGGAATGTTTTTTGCTTACAGCGTAATTTGATCAAACTTATAACGATGAAATAGCTCAGCGGGCAGAATCTTTATGTCTGAATCCAAGAGGAACAGAGTAAAGAAGAAAGCATGCACTGATTTGTTTAGATAAAATAACTAAAATTTTTTATCAGACAAGGTAGGAATTGGTTCCTATCTTGTTGTGTTTTTATTACTGATGGGGTTTAGCTTGTACCTGTGAAGGGTGTAAAGAGCTTACATATGGTCGAATGAGAACATAAAACAGTGGATATACAAAAGCTACAAATATACTAAAGTGAATAATAAATAGAACAGCTTCCTGATTAAAAATCGCCTCCATCGCATGGGTGAGGATGCTTACTGGATGCTGGATGATATCCCAGCTATTCCAACGTAGGAAACGACCTAAGTAAACACCAATACCTGTTAATAGCTGTGTTATCAAAACGAAGAGCCACCCGATCAAAGAACCAAAGCGTTGGGCCCAGATTTGATGCAACAAGGCTAGAGATAAAAAGCCGAGTATAATCCCAGTTAGCGCAAAATAAAAGTTTAGCGTCACATCATAATAGATGAAGTAGCGAATATTTAACGTGGTCAGATGTACAATATCCGTCACAATATAGGCCGCATTGGGAAGAAAGAACAGCCACACGCCAGCTATCGGTAGCATCCCAATCGAAAAACGCTGCTTGCGTTGGTACCAGTCAAATAAAATCAAAGCCATGATAAAGGGAATCCAAGCTAGCACTAGATTTGGAATAAGTAGCCAACGAAAAGTCAGGCGACCTGTGTCCATTACACGATAAATCCACAAAATGGCCGAGCCTGCCGACATAAGAACCATTACATTAAACAAGTACATCAATGGTTTTTGTTTAAGAAAAGACATAGAGATACTCCTTTGGTAATAGGGAAAGGTTTGTTTTATTATAGCTAGCAATATTGCATCAGTAAAAATTTGTAATTTGTAAAACAATCTTATGCTTTCTATAAAAACAGCGTATAATGGAGAAGTCTGTTTACCGCAAGCAGACAACCAGAAGAATTCCATGACTTTGTGCATGGGAGAGGTTCGCGAACTCCCTCTATAAAAAACTACCTGGGGACAAGTTTCATATGATAGTTCAAGAACGCTCTTTCTTCGTAGACCCTTGAAGACACGATTCTTCAAGAACACGAAAGGGATGAAGCGACATGAAAAAAGACAAAGCGGTGGTTGTATTTAGTGGTGGCCAAGACAGCACGACGTGTTTGTTTTGGGCACAAAAACAGTTTGGTGAGGTGGAAGTAGTCACTTTTGATTACGGCCAGCGTCACAAGCAAGAAATTGAATGTGCACAGAGAATTGCCAGAGAGCAAGGCGTAAAGCAGACGATTATGGATATGAGTCTGTTAAACCAATTGGCTCCTAATGCGTTGACTCGCGATGATGTAGCGATTGAACAGGTAGAAGGTGAAATTCCCAATACATTTGTGGATGGACGCAATCTGCTCTTTTTGTCGTTCGCAGCGGTCTATGCTAAGCAAATTGGCGCTCGACATATCATCACTGGTGTTTGCGAAACCGATTTTAGCGGTTATCCAGACTGTCGGGATTCCTTTATCAAATCGCTCAATGTGACTCTGCAACTAGCAATGGATTATCCATTTGTAATCCATACACCACTTATGTGGTTAAACAAAGCGCAGACATGGAAGCTATCCGATGAACTGGGAGCGTTTGAATATGTCCGTGAAAAAACCTTAACCTGCTACAACGGAGTGATTGGCGATGGATGTGGTGAATGTCCAGCTTGCCAGTTACGTGCGGCAGGCCTTAAAGCATACGAAGAGGAGCGAGCGAACAATGGGAAACTTCTATGATTTTCACATTGTCGAACGCTTGCAACGATATGAACAGGATATCCAGAAGGAAGAGCTACGTTATCATCAAAAGCGAGTGCTAGTAAGCAAAGAATTCACTTTTGATGCTGCTCATCATCTACATGCTTACGAGGGTAAATGTAAGAATTTACATGGACACACCTATAAGGTAGTGTTTGGCATTAGTGGTCGTCCCAATGAAATTGGGATTACCGTAGATTTCGGAGACATCAAAACCATCTGGAAAGAACAAATCGAGGTTTATTTAGATCATCGTTATTTAAATGAAACGTTACCACAAATGAATACAACAGCAGAAAATATGGTAGCGTGGATATTTGAAAAAATGGAAGAGTCTCTTACCAATATCTCTATTTATCAGGAACAGGGCGTACGTGTGGAATTTGTAAGGCTATTTGAGACACCAACTAGCTATGCCGAAATGCGCAGGGAGTGGATGTATAATGAGTAACATCCCTGTGCTGGAAATATTTGGGCCGACGATCCAAGGAGAAGGAATGGTTATTGGGCAAAAAACCATGTTTGTACGTACGGCTGGTTGCGATTATCGTTGCAGTTGGTGTGACTCTGCTTTTACATGGGATGGCTCAGCTAAAGAGCAAATCAGCATGATGACAGCAGAAGAGATTTGGAATCAGCTACAGGAGCTTGGCGGGGACTGCTTCTCGCATGTCACGATCTCAGGGGGTAATCCATTATTGCTTGCCCCACTTGGAGAACTAGTCCAGTTGCTACATTCCCACCACATTCGCATTGGTGTGGAAACCCAGGGTAGCAAGTGGCAGAAGTGGCTAGCTGAAGTGGATGATATTACCTTATCTCCGAAACCACCTAGCTCCGGTATGACGACGAATATAGGTCGACTAGATGAGATTGTTGCCAAGCTAACTGACGACTCTATTAAAGCAACGAATCAGCAGGTTAGCATGAAGGTGGTTGTATTTGACGAAGAGGATTTCCAGTATGCAAAAGAGTTACATCAGCGTTATCCGCAGGTGCCATTTTATTTGCAAGTAGGAAATGCGGAATTAGCTGATATCGAAAGTGATCGAGAAGGCTTGCGTGATCGATTACTACAATCACTGGAATGGTTAGTAGACAAAGTAGCTATGACGAAAGAGTTTAACAATGCCAAAGTGCTACCGCAGCTACACACCCTGTTGTGGGGCAATAAGCGGGGCGTGTAACAACGTCCGTAGCAAGCTGCCTTGCAGATCCGAGAAAAAGAGCTAAAGGAGTTAAAAAGAGATGACCCATAATAATCAATCTACAAACCCACAATTAAAAGATTTAACGCTGCTTGGTAATCAACAGACTGCGTATCATTATGAATATAACCCAAGTGTTTTGGAAGTGTTTGACAATAAGCACCCATATCGTGATTATTGGGTTAAATTTAACTGCCCTGAATTTACTAGCCTTTGTCCAATGACGGGACAGCCAGATTTTGCTACTATCTATATCAGCTATATACCTGATAAGAAAATGGTAGAGAGTAAATCATTAAAGCTTTATCTATTCAGTTTCCGCAATCATGGTGATTTCCATGAGGATTGTATGAATATTATTATGAACGATTTAATCAAGCTAATGGACCCGAGATATATCGAGGTATGGGGGAAATTCACTCCACGCGGAGGAATTTCGATTGATCCATATTGCAATTACGGGAAGCCAGGTACCAAATATGAAGAGATGGCAGAACATCGCATGATGAATCATGACATGTATCCGGAGAAAGTGGATAATCGATAGAGAGTAATAATGTATAGCAAAAGAGGCGGTCTTCATCCGAATTTTTGTCGGAGAAGGATCGCCTCTTTTACAATATCGACTAACCTAGGGTAATCTCTTCTTTCTCTAGCTTCTTACGATACACCATTCTTGATATTCCAATACTTAATTCGTATAACCCGATCAGTGGTACAAGCACCAAGATATCCGATATGATATCTGGGGGAGTCA
Organism: Brevibacillus sp. JB24b; assembly: GCF_051713385.1. Classification (NCBI taxonomy): domain Bacteria; kingdom Bacillati; phylum Bacillota; class Bacilli; order Caryophanales; family Paenibacillaceae; genus Brevibacillus; species Brevibacillus sp. JB24b. The sequence continues at coordinate 611,663 of NZ_JBNVQV010000001.1, forward strand.
CCGAGATAGAAATGATGGATAATAGTAAATAAGCGGGCTTGCGTAATTTTGCTAACCGATGCGGATTCACAATACCCAAATGGCTTAAAAATAAAACCACCAGCGGAAGCTCGAATAATACCGAGAAGGGTAGACAAAAAGCGAGCATAAAGCTGAAGTAGTCACTTGCCGTAATCATGAGCTGAAAGTTATTGTTGGACAATCCCAGTACGAACTTGTACACCATCGGAAACAAGACAAAATAGGCAAACGTTGCCCCAATAATGAACAACAGAAACAGAGCGGGAATATACATCAATGTTACCTGTCGTTCTCTCGCGGTTAAAGCTGGGGAAACAAATCCCCATATCTGAAAGGCAGCAATCGGAATTGTAATCGCGACTGCGGACCATGCAGATAGTTTCATGTAAATGTTTAGTACGTCGGTAGGACCCAAGATGGTCAGCTTTTCCCCAGAACGATTGGTGAGGAACTGATAAATAAAATCTACATATAAAAAGCAGATAATAAAACTAAGTAAAAATGTAGCAATGACAATAATAATCCGTTTTCGCAGGTCGCTTAGATGGTCAATGATATGACTTGGAGTGTTGGAAGGGTTCAATGAAATTCTACCTCTTTCAACTAGATTCGAACGAACCGATTAGGAAACTTCTTTTTTAGCTGGTTCCATAGATTTGGTTGCCTCTGCTGCTTTAACTGGTTCTGCTGGTTTGTCTAATTCCTCATCTTTGGTTAAATCTTTGGCAGCTGTTTTAAATTCACTCAAGGTACGTCCAAATGCACGACCAATCTCAGGTAGCTTGCTTGGGCCAAAGATCACCAATGCAATAATTAAAATCAGGATAAGACCTGGAATCCCAATAGATGATAGCATGTGGGTGTTTCCTCCTTTCCTAATAGATAGAGATTAGAATCTATTTACAGGTAACAGGTAAGGTATGCGGCTTCCTAAAATCCGTTAATAGCGATTACCCCTGGCAAAGCGAGAGAGGATGCTCCGCGCGGCCAGTGACTGGTTGGTTTATCATAAGACTCTAAATTTTCCCCAGGATGCTGAACGGATAAAAATAATGTTTTTTCATCCGGTGTAAACCAAGGCCCTGTCATCTCTGCACCAACTGGAGCCGAAGCAAATTGACTAGCTACACCCTTATGCTCACCAGAGGTAGGAATAAAATAGACACCATTATTCCCGAAGGAACGGTAGATTCCCGCATTCATGGAACCAGAGGATATGTCAGTTACGACCCACAGATTCCCTGCGCTATCAAAGGCCATGTTATCAGGAGCAGCAAAACCACTTTGTGGACCACCTGTAGCAAAGATTTCAAAATCAAACTCTACACCAGCGTGATCGTTATTCTTTTCAAACAGTCGCATTATGTGACCATAAAAGTTGCTATGATTTTTATTATTCGTTAGAGAAATAAAGATAGAACCATCAATCGGATGAACCTCCACATCTTCAGGACGATCCATCGGTGTTCCACCAGCTACTTTTGCTGCAATACGGCAGTTGATCAATACATCTGCTTGGGAGGTAAATTGCGGTTTATTTTCTTTATCTACTGCTTTTTTCAAGGCTTCTGTCTTGCTATAATCGAGAGCTATCCATTTACCCTTTGCGAAGTTGGCTACATACAGCGTCCCTTCTTCTAGTAACTTGCTATTTGCTTTACCTTTCGACTTATCGTACTTGCTTTTAGATACATATTTATACACATATTGATCTGTAGCATCGTCGCCCATGTATACAACTAATTGACCGCCAGGAGCTAGTGTCATTGCAGTATTTTCGTGCGAGAAACGTCCAAGTGCCGTATGCTTTTTAGGAGTAGAGCCTGGATCAAATGGATCAACTTCCACCACCCAGCCATAGTGTCGCTCATCGGCAAGTTTACAATCGGTGACTACATCTTGAAAATTCTCCTCACAGGATAAAATAGAATTCCATAGGGTGACACCACCCGAGCAGTTAGCAAATGTACCGACTACTTCTTTAGCAAGGCTAGCGGCAGGCCCAGTCATTACGTGCTTGGTTAATCCACTGACTCGGCGACCATATTTCGAATTTTGAACTAATTTCCATTTACCTTGCTCCTTTTTAATTTCAATGACAGAGCCACCTAGTGCGTATAGGTATTTGCTGATTTGTTCTTGTGTGCGTTTATTATTTTTGGGATCAGCGTGTAGGTTATCATACCCATTTACATAGTATTCTAGCTCTCCGCAATATTCATGATTCGTCCAGAGCAAACCATGATCTGATTTTCCGTTAATTGGTAGAAAACAGTTAAAGTCGGCATTAAAACCAAAAGTATCGCCGGAAGCGTTAATTTTATCACCATAAAGGGCAATTACATCGTAAGAGAAGCCTTGAGGAAGGATGACATCATCCTTTGTGCTTGGTTTAATCGGGGTGAATTTAGGATGAAAGGCTTTAGGAGGAGATTGTAGGCCAAATAGGTGATCCGCTGTTTTCCCAGAAATGGACTCTCCTTTTGCAAGGGCTGGAATCCCCGTTGCCAATGAAGCTAGAGCAGCAGTGCCGGTTCCAAGAAATGTTAAAAACTGACGACGATTTACTTCCATTGGTTGAATCGCTCCTTTTCCTGTTAAAAGCTCGTTTTCGCTTTCATTGTAAAGAGCTTGTCAGGAGAAGAGGTTAAGCTGGGATGAAGTTTATATGAAAGAGCAGCGTTTTTTTTTACAAAAGCAATTTCATTTTTAGGAAGAATAGAGATGAATGGAGCCTATTACTGGGCGAGATTCTGCAAAGATCAAATTTGTTAGAAGCAACTAAGATATATTAAAAAGGTATAGGCAGTGTAAAGAGTTATGTAAAAGGCTTTTAGAAAATTAACAATTAATTGCTAAGGATATCAATTCATTTTCTATAATTTTGAACTAGGGGGCACCTTATATGGACATTTGGTACAAACAATTCATTGAGCTAGAGAAAGCTCAATATAATAGCTTGACGACTGGTTACGAGCGAGATTGGGGTATTTTATACTGCAATGAACAGAATCCGAGCTATTATGATGCTAATCATGCACACGTTGAATTGCCAATCAAAAATCCAGAGTCGGTTATTTCTGAGGTCATTACGTTTTACGAACAACGAAACCTGATCCCACGATTTTATATTAAAAATGTAGATGAGAATCTACTGTTTCTTCAGTTATTGGAAGAACAAGGATTCATGTATATGATTCAGCATAAAGATACGATTATGTTAGAAAATGTTGCCACACTACCCAAATTTAGAGGAAAAGGACTCATCCGTCAGCTGATTGCTCATATGCAAAAGGGTCTGCTAGAACGTGGAATACAGAGCTTGTTTGTCTCTCCCATTACAGAACAGGTGGCACGAGTATATGAACGTTGTGGGTTTAAAACCCTTGGTACGAAAGTGAAAGGCGGACATGCTTTTCGTGGAGGAAAAAGCATTGCCGAGGTACGAGGAGAAGTATGATGAACGAGCGCTGAGTACGATCGTGTGGTTTTGGACATACTAAAAGTAATAGTTTTTGAAAGAGTCTGAATTTCATGTGATAACATTCACAGATGCGATGATTCATGCTAAAGTAGATTACTAGAGATTGTGATGAAATTGGTCTATACTGATTTTTTCATTAATCGAGAGACAACGAAAGACAAACAACAAGATAGGATAAAGGTGATCATATGGCAATCGTACTATCCGTAAACTGTGGTAGCTCCTCTTTGAAATACCAATTATTTGACATGCCTTCTGAGCGTGTATTGGCAAAAGGTCTAATGGAGCGTATTGGCATGGAGGATTCCATGTCTTCCTTCCAAGTAGGTGATGGAGAGAAGCTAAAAGAAACGCTTGATCTGAAAGACCACGAAGTAGCTGTAAAAAAACTAATTGCTTTGTTAACTGATCCAGAAAAAGGCGCTATTAAAGATATTACAGAATTGGATGGCGTTGGTCATCGTGTAGTTCATGGTGGCGAAACCTTTAAAGATTCCGTTTTGGTAACAGATGAAGTAATTAAAAGACTAGAAGAGCTTTCTGAACTAGCTCCTCTACACAATCCAGCTAACATCATGGGAATTACTGCATTCCAAAAAATTCTACCAAACGTTCCTGCGGTTGCAGTTTTTGATACAGCTTTCCACCAAACAATGCCTGCTAAATCTTATTTGTACAGTATTCCAACTGAATACTATGAAGAGTACGGTATCCGTAAATACGGTTTCCACGGTACTTCTCACAAGTATGTGATGCAGCGTGCGGCTGAATTGTTGGATCGTCCAGCAGAAAAACTACGTTTGATTAGCTGCCATTTGGGTAACGGTGCTTCCTTGGCTGCTATCTACCGTGGTAAATCCATTGATACATCTATGGGCTTTACACCACTTGCTGGTTTGCCAATGGGTACTCGCTCTGGTGATATCGACGTAGCATTGCTTCCTTATCTACAACAAAAAACAGGACTTTCTGTTGACCAATTAGTTGAAGTACTAAATAAAAAGTCTGGTCTTTTAGCTGTTTCTGGTCTGTCTAGCGATCTTCGCGACATCGAGTCTGCAGCAGAAAACAATGACGAGCGTTCCGAGCTATCTCTACAAATCTTTGTAGAAAAAATCCGTAACTACATCGGTTCTTATGCAATGCAAATGAACGGTGTAGATGCAATCATCTTCACAGCTGGTATCGGTGAAAACAGTGATACCATCCGTGGTCGCGTATTGGATAAATTGGAGTGGATGGGTGTATACTTCGACCGTTCTAAAAATAACGTACGTGGTAAAGAAATTGATCTTACTTTTGATCATTCTCCAGTTAAAGCTTTCATTATCCCGACAAACGAAGAGGTAATGATTGCTCGCGACACAATGAAATTTGCAAAACTATAAGATATAAGAACGAAAAAAACTCTCCTAGCGCTTTGGTGAAGGCGCTGGAGAGTTTTTTTATGGATCTTACTCCATTATCTTTTTAAATTGACGCATGTTTTCCGTAATAGCTGTTTCTGTAGGGAGGCGTTCCATACTAGATGCCCCGAAGAATCCGACAACACCTGTCGTATGTTTTAAGACATAAGCGGCATCCTCTGGGGTAGCAATTGGACCGCCATGACATAAAACAATAATATCGGGATTTATTTTTTTAGCGGCATCATGCATTGCTTGAACACGTGCTACAGCCTCATCTAATGTCACTGCTGTTTTAGCCCCAATGCTTCCAGAGGTAGTGAGTCCTATGTGTGGAACTAATATATCCGCACCTGCTCTCGCCATTTTTTCTGCTTGCTCCTCATCAAATACATAAGGAGCAGTTAGTAAGCCAATTTCATGAGCTAAGCGAATCATTTCCACCTCTTTATCATAGCCCATTCCTGTTTCTTCAAGATTAGCACGGAAATTACCGTCAATAAGGCCGACCGTAGGGAAGTTTTGGACCCCAGTAAATCCACTCTCTTTTAACTGACGCAGAAATACAGGCATCAGTCGGAAGGGATCGGTGCCACATACTCCGGCAAGCACAGGTGTGCTATTTATGACAGGTAGTACTTCTCCTGCCATCTCCATCACGATCGCATTAGCATCTCCATAAGGTAGTAACCCAGCTAATGAACCACGTCCTGCCATACGATAGCGACCGGAATTGTAGATAATAATGAGGTCAGTACCTCCAGCCTCAGAGCATTTCGCTGACAGGCCTGTACCTGCTCCTGCCCCAATAATCGGTTTATTAGCTTTTATCTCCGCTTGTAATCGTTTCAATGCTTCTTCTCTCGTAATCATAGATATTCCTCCTCTAAAGTCATCAGGTGTTTATTTTGTTGTTGTGCCAGGTTTATTTAGCCAGACCTGATACATTTCGTGCAGGTGTTCAGCCATTGCAAGTGCAAAAGCTGGATCATTGATATCTGTATCCCATTCAACAATGTTCACGACCTGTGGATCAATGTGCTCATGTATTGCCTGAAATAGAGCTTGGTCAGCCACAGGATTATAGAAAATTTGTCCCTCTGTAGCAATTACGGAAGTTCCTTTCAATGGAATGAATAGGGAGACAGGTCCTTTTGCTTGATTGAGCTTTCGAGCAATGCGTTTGCCAAGTTCTGCACATTCTTCCGGTGTTGTTCGCATTAGGGTTACCGTAGAGTTATGGACGCAGAGCAAACGATTTTTATATGGCAGAGGGACAGATTCCAACGAACCGAAATTCGCCATGTCTAATGCACCTAGAGAAACGACCTGTGGAATCCCTAATTGACCAGCAACCTCCAAGCGATTTGGCCCTGCTGATAATACGCCTCCGACCAGATCATCAACTAGTTCCGTTGTTGTTAGATCTAGAACGCCCTTGAGGTAACCATTTTTCACAAGCGCTTCCATAGATTGTCCACCTGTTCCTGTAGCGTGGAACACTAGGATTTCATAGCCGAGCTGTTCCAGTTTTTTTCGGGCCACGTCTACAGCAGGGGTGGTAACTCCGAACATTGTAGCGCCGAGTAACGGTTTTTCTTCTGTCATTTCTGGAACAACAGCCTTCACCATGCCGGCAATGGCTCCAGCGGCATTGCTTAAAATCTGAGCAGATACTTTGTTAATACCTGCGATGTCTACGACTGAATACATCATGGCAATATCCACCGCTCCCACATATGGACGAGTATCTCCGGAGGCCATGGTGGAAACCATCATTTTAGGAACGCCAATCGGTAGAGCCTGCATGGCATGGGTGATTAAAGAGGTACCTCCCGAACCACCAAGCCCAAGAACGCCATCTATTCGATTTTCTGTGTAAAACTGATATAAAAGGCTGGCCGCCCCTTTCGCCATGGTTTCAACTGCTAGACCTCGATCATTAGCTTGTAAAAGCTGTCCAAGGGAAGTACCAGCGGCTTCTGCTACCTGTTCATGTGTGATTTCTGGCTCGATCTGGGGCTTGCCTATGATACCAGCATCAATCAGAAGAGAATCAACACCCTGTTCTTGTAAACGCTCTCTAATATATCGATACTCTATTCCTTTTGTATCAAGGGTACCTAGTAGAGCAACAACTGGTTTTCGATTCAGTTTTTTTTCCATAACCCACACCCCACTCATTTGATTATCGCCCTGCTTACACTGACTACTAATTGCAACCACCGTGCCAAATGAAATGATGCGGTTTTGTAGGTATTGATCGAGAAAAAAGTTCTCATGTGTAAAATAAAGCGGGAAAATATTTCCCAATTAAAAAAATAACGAGAAATATTTTCCCGCATAGACTTGTACGTAAATATAAAAGGATATCCGTTCTTGTATATTCATTTCCTAAAAGGCTTTAAGGAACCTTAATGTCATACTTTTTTAATTTGTTATAAAGGGTTCTGCGGGTAATTCCCAGCTGTTCAGCTGCCTTGGTACGATTCCAAGAGCAGAGTGCGAGCGTGTCTAGGATACACTGTTTTTCCAATGATTGAATGCTTTGAGACGAAGCATAAGGAACATCCTGAGCATAGAGAGCACGATTAGCTTGTTCATGTAGCTGAATATGCTGTTGCAAGGATGGAGGAAGGGAGCTTAAGCCGATAATGGATGAATTACTCAAAATAGCTGCGCGTTCGAGTGTATTCTCTAGCTCGCGCACATTACCTGGCCAATCATAGCTGAGCATTGCATCTAGTGCAGCAGGGGTTACGCTTTGTACCTCACAATGAAATTTCTGATTGATTTTTTGGATGAAATGGCTGATGAGCAAAGGAATATCTTCTTTATGTTCTCGCAATGGAACAGTCTGGATGGAGACTACATTTAAACGATAGTAGAGATCCTCCCGAAACCTTCCCTGCTCAACTGCCTCTCGCAGATTAACATTGGTAGCGCATACAATTCTCACGTCTACTTTAATGGTTGTCGAACCGCCTACCCGTTCGAATTCCTGCTGCTGAATGACGCGAAGGAGCTTCGCCTGCGTAGATAAGCTCATTTCACCGATTTCATCCAAAAACAACGTTCCCTTATCCGCTAGTTCAAACCGACCAAGACGTTGCTGGATTGCGCCAGTGAACGCTCCCTTTTCATGACCAAATAGTTCACTTTCTAAAAGGGTTTCTGGTAAGGCGGCGCAGTTGATCTTTACGAATGCTTGATTATAACGGTCGCTATTGTAATGGATTGATCTGACAAGCAGCTCTTTTCCCGTTCCGCTTTCCCCATGTACTAATACATTGACATTTTTATTGGCTACTTTTTTTACCAGTGCATAAATTTCTTGCATAGGACGGCTTTTCCCCACAATTTCGTCGAAGCCAAGTTTTTTCTGAAGTTCTTTTTTTAGATAAAGATTTTCTTCTTCTAACGAAGCGTAGTTTTTAAACTGATCAGTGATTTTCCTGATACTGCTTTCAGTAGGGAGCCGTTCAAAGCTAGAGCCGCCAATTATACCAATAGCACTTGTTTGTTTATAAAATAAAAACGCATCCTCAGGAGATGTAATAGGCCCTCCGTAAACCACATGATAACAAGTAGGATTAACGGTCCGAGCAGCCTGAAAAATACGATTGGCCAGTTTAACTCCTTCTTCCAGAGTCATGCTGTGTTGTACTCCGGTTTCTCCACCTAAAGTCCAGCCTAAATGGGCACAAATCATATCCACCTGAGCTTGTGCCATCAAAGTGGCTTGGTTCTCATTGAAAACGAAGGCTACCGTAAACAATCCTTGGCGAGAGGCTTCTCTTAAAAAGGAAATCTCCTGTTCAAAGCCAAGCCCTTCAGCTTCCAATGCATCACGAAATGTGCCATCAATTAAACCAACAGATGGAAAATTATTTACACCATGAAACCCGGATTGCTTAATTTGATCCAGCAAGCGTTGGTGATTTATGGTTGGATCAGTCGCGCAAGCACCAAAAATAACCGGTGTGTGCAAGGCATGAGGAAGAATCTCTCGTATGCCAAACGACATGACGGTATGATTGCTATTGCCAAAAGGGAGCAGACAGCCAAGGGTTGATACACCAGCCGATCGAAATTGCCCTGCGTTAAGTGCAAGTAAAAAATCGGCACCTCCAGCAATCGCCTGTTTTGCGGAAGAGCCAGAACCTGCCGCAACACCAATTAAGGGTTTGTTCTTTTGTAGATGTTGGTTGAGCATGTTTCTTACTTGGTCTTTGACTTTCAAAAGTATCTCCTCCAAGCGAAAATAGGCTTCTATTTGTAAAGTAACATAAGGAGCTTGTATCGTACAGGAAAGCAAAAAGAAAACCTTATCAAAGTATGATCAGAAAGTATACTTCTCTAAAATTTATTCTGTTATGTTGAGAGCATCAGGTTTACAATATAAGAAGAATAGCAATCATACTAGCAGGTATAAAGCAGGAAAAGTACAAGGGGGATTTAAGCACATGACTATGCATAAAGCTCTGACTATCGCGGGTTCAGATTCAAGCGGTGGAGCAGGAATTCAGGCAGACTTAAAAACATTTCAGGAACGTAACGTTTATGGAATGACTTCTATTACAGCATTGGTAGCTATGGATGAAAACTGGGCCCATCTCGTTTATCCGCAACCTCTTGAAGCGATTGAGGCGCAATTGGAAACAACTATGCATTATGTAGGAGTAGATGCTCTGAAAACAGGAATGCTGGCAACCAAAGAAGTAATTGAGCTGGCTGCCCGCAAAATTGCTGAATATAATGTAACGAAGGTTGTTGTTGACCCAGTCATGATTTGCAAAGGGGAAGACACGGTTCTATTAGATGAGCAAGCTATTAAAGCGATGCGAGAAGAGTTAATCCCAAGAGCAATGGTTGTAACACCTAACTTGCCCGAGGCCGCATTTCTTAGTGGTCTAAAAATTAATACGGTTGAAGATATGAAAGCAGCTGCGAAGAAAATCCATGAAATGGGAGCCAAATATGTCTTGATCAAAGGCGGCGGTCGTCTTGAGGATAGTCAAGCTGTAGACCTACTATTTGATGGAGAGTCATTCGAAATCTTAGAAACAGAAAAATTCGATACTACATTTACACATGGCGCAGGCTGCACGTATTCCGCTGCGATTACTGCTGAATTGGCAAAAGGAGCGGAAGTGAAAGATGCTGTTAAAACAGCGAAAGCTTTCATTACAGAAGCCATTCGCCAAGCATTCCCGTTAAATCAGCATGTAGGACCAACGTGTCATTCTGCATACCGTGCAGTAGAAGGTAAATAAATGTAAATCTAATGAAATAAGCTCTGTCTGGAGAAAAATAAGACAGGCTTATTTTTTTGTGATTTTCCTTACTTTTCAGTAAATAATGTCCAAATTATTAAATCTTTACAAAAATGAGCACATTTGATATACCCCCATAGCCCTTTCGAGTCATGCTGTGTCATAGTGGCATATTTATCATAATAATGGCGTGATTGGATGACTGCGCTTACCATACCCCAAAAAGGAGGGGACTTATGCGGCGACTTACAGCTTTCAGGATAGGTAGTCATATTTGCTTGGTTCTGATGCTGGCCTGTTTGGTAGCTAGTGGTTTCATCATACAACCAGCGCAAGCCGAGGAGATGAAAAATGAGTTACAACAACTGATTGACCAAGCTCAGCAGGATACGATTCTTAAAGTGCCAGCAGGGGAATACAGTGGGCCTATCCTGATCACTAAGCCGATTCATGTAGAGGCAGAGGGTACCGTAACTGTACGTAGCCAAGGGGATGCTCCCGTAGTCACTTTGAAAAGTAACCAAGCAAGTCTTCGTGGTCTTACTTTATTAGATGAGCGTCAAGGTGCAGAGACTGCTACGCTAGTAGTGGAAGGAAGCCGAAATGTACTAAAAGAGCTCACTATTGAAACAAAGGGAACAGGTCTACAGCTACGCAAGGGTGAGCATAACCAGATCATTGGCAACAAGATCAAAGGTTTGTTGGCAGGAAAGGCTATTCCTACTGGCTTAAATGAAACACGCAGCCCAGGGAAAAAAGGCAATGGAATTGATTTAAAAGAGGCCAATAACAATACCATTATGGGAAATTTGGTCGAAAATATGTTTGATGGTATCTATGTAGAGACTAGTCACTACAACCGTGTGGAGAAAAACATGGTTTACGATTCCCGTTATGGCTACCATCTCATGTTTAGTAATGATGTTACATTGATTCACAATCAGGGGGATCGGAATGTAACAGGCGGTATGGTCATGGGCTCAGACAATGCAGTCGTTACAGATAATCGATTCACTAAGCAAAATGAGAGCGTTAACTCGCAAGGTATTCTGCTGTTCGATGTGCAAAAGGCAAGAGTAGAACGCAATTACGTAGAAGGAAACCGCGTGGGGCTTTATGTAGAAGCAGCAGAAAAGAATGAGATTTCCTACAATCAAATATTGCAAAATTATATCGGTTTGCAATTGAAAGAATCGAAAGACAATTCATTTACAGGCAATCATTTTATCGGAAATGTAACGCAGGCAGAGGCTCAGAGCAGTACAGATAACCTTTTGCAGCTGAACTATTGGGACAGTGCTCAAAGTGTAGATTTGCAAGGGGATGGCAAAAGTGATCTGTCCTACCATATTAATCCATTCTTCTTCGCATTAACAGATCAAGTAGAGGCATTCCAGATTTTCTTTCAATCACCGGGACTATTATTTCTAGAGAGCATGTTTGATGACCATTCTGGCGCATTTCTGCAAGATCCACAGCCTTTGATGGCGCCAATCGAGCAACAAAATCAAGCACCTACAACCCATTCGCCGATTATCATTGTGATTAGTGCGATTATGTTGGCAGGGAGCATCTATTTTATCTATCTAATGGGGGTTCGTACAAAATGAAAAAAACACATATGATTTGGGCAAGCATTGCATTGGTTTCTGCTTTAATGACAGGTTGTGGAGGACAATCAGCACAACCAGTGGCGATTAATGAAAGCGTTGATAAATGCGATATCTGTAACATGCAAATTGCTGATGATCACAATGCAACGGAGATTATTTTAAAGGACGGAAAAGCGCTTAAATTTGATGATATCGGCGATTTGTTCGCTTGGATTAAAAAGAATGGAACCGAAAAAATTGACGTTAAATTCGTACGTGATTATCACAGCAAAGAGTGGATGAATCTAAACGATGCTACTTTTGCTTACGATAAAGAATTTAAAACACCAATGGCTTATGGAGTATATTCTTTTAAAGATAAACAATCAGCGGAAGCTTTTGTAAAAGAACAGGGTAAAGGTCAAATCCTGACAGCCGAACAGCTTAATAGCCATAATTGGGAAATGAATATGGATCAAATGAAGGATATGAAACATCACGGTGATATGGAGCATAAAGAGGGAGACAAGGCTGGCGACCATTCACAGCAACACGATGCAAGCAAAGATGGCGATCATTCAAAACAACAACATGATGCAGGTAAAGAAGGCGATCATTCAGCACAACAACACGATGCAGGTAAAAGCGCGGGCGAACATGGTGGTTCTCATCCATCTACTGAAACACCAGCAAGTGGCACAGGGCACTAGGACGTTTTAGTAAAGCACACTTGCCCGAGGGACTACAGATAGAGGAAGTGTTGATATGCAAGCTATCCATATCGCCAAGCGGGAGATACAAATTGGATTTCGCAATCCGTGGGCGTATTCATTTTTGGCCCTATTCTCGCTATTTAGCCTAGCTCTTTTGTTGATACAAGCTCAAGCTTACATGGAGGGTTATACCCATACGACAGGAGCTATGCTTAATTTAATCTTGTATTTATTACCACTGATGACGTTGCTACTCGGCTCCTTTTCTATTACTTCGGAAAAGGAAGAGGGAAGCTGGCAGTTACTTTCCACGTATCCGCTCTCTACATCCGCGTTTCTTGGTGGAAAATATCTGGGGCTAGCTGCCGTTTTAATTGCGATTATCAGTTTTGGATACGGCTTATCTGGATTGGTAGGAGCTTTGTTTGGCAAAGGATTTACGCTCTCGCTGTTACTCTTTTTCTTCCTTTTTTCTATCTTATTAATCTTGTTGTTTTTAGGAATCGCAGTATGGATCGGAACCTTCTGCCAGAATCGTTGGCAAGCTTTAACGGTTGGTGTTAGCATTTGGTTTTTGTTTATTTTAGCCTGGCCTACTCTATTAATTTCCGTCCTAGGCTGGTTACCTTATCAAGCGATTAAGCCTGCGGTACAAATTTTAACCATATTAAATCCAGCCGAGTTAGTTCGTATTTTTATGGTCATCAAAATGGGTGGCGGTTCTATTTTTGGTCCAGAGTATTATCAATGGGTAGATTGGTTAAAGACCAGTATGGGTACGACTTTGTTCGCTGTTTTTTGCTTACTTTGGGTGGTATTGATGATGGCGGGATCTATTTTGGCCTGGGAAAGAAGGCGATACCGTGGGTAGCAGATCTGAAGCAGTAGATAAAGTGGTAGATACGTACGATTCAAATTCTCGTGCATTGATTAAGGAACGTTTGCTTATTAAGGGTATTAGTAAACGGATCAAACAGCAAACATTAGTTGAGCCATTTGAGCTTTCGATGGATGCAGGTGAGATCGTGGCTCTATGTGGCGGTAATGGAGCAGGCAAGAGTACGGTTTTACGTATGATCGTTGGTATTACGCAACCTTCTGAAGGTGACATTACAGTAAATGGTATGAGCTGGAAGGAGAACCGCACTGAGTATTCTAACCAGATCGGCTATATGCCCGATCAGTTCAACTTTGGCAATGGACTGACAGCTCGGGAGACTTTACAATTCTATGCTTCCCTGCGTAAAATTAATGTGACACGAACCGAAGAAGTGCTCGAATTGGTAGGGCTTACGGATGTACAAGACAAACGTGTCAGTACATTTTCAAAAGGTATGCAGCAGCGCTTGTTATTTGCGCAGGCCATTTTAGCGAAACCAGCCTTGGTAGTACTAGACGAACCTACCAACGGACTTGATCCTTATTGGATGGAAGAGTTTGTGCAATTAGTTCAACAAATTAAGCGTGAAGGAAGTAGCGTTATTTTTTCAACACATCAGCTTAATATTGCCGAACTGGCGTGTGATCGGGCTATCTTTTTACAAAAAGGACGCATTATACAGCAAGGAAGTGTAGAGTACTTTCAACAAAAATATGGAACTCTCGGTTTACAGGGAGCGTTCGCAGAAATCTTTCCATTTGGACAACGTGTAGGGCAGGATAAAAAACCAAGATAGTCACACTTTGCCGGCGAAAGAGTACTGAAGGGATGAAAGGGTTGAAAGTGATGGGACATCCTGAAGAGAGGAAAAGAAGCCTACTTTCCCTCTTCATTCTCAGCCTATGCGTATTAACGCTAGTTGGGTGTGGAGCAAGAGGGCCTAAACCAGATATAACAGCAGAATTTAGTAGTGAGCCAGTACTACCTAAGGTAGGAGAGCAAACGATTTTAACTGCTAAATTGGGTGGGCTAGAGAATTATGATGAAGTGTACGTGGATATTGAATTAAAATTGGAGGGGCAACGTACTCGTGAGCTAGTTAAAGCCAAGCAGGGTGAGAGGGCTGTATATGCGGCAAAGCAAAAATTCTCTAAACCTGGCACGTACGATGTTACTGTCCATGTGTATACACCACAACTGCACGAAACCGTAATGAAGAAGATCACAGTGGAATAGAAGGCAGTGTAGGAAGGAAATCAAGAATAGATATATAGGGAGAGGGGAAGGCGATTGAGCTCTCCCTTTTTTATTTGATTCGATACCAAAGGTTCGAAACTAATAGGTTTTAACAGTTGGAGCCTGATAAGATTCAAACTGATCAAGTAAAGCTTTCGCATCTGAATCTACGATGCTCATAGAACGGTATTTTGCATGTAAGAATTGCTCTGTTACCATGTGATCAAATAGAGCAAGCAGAGGATCATAGTAGTGATTAATATTGAGAAGACCTATGGGTTTTTGATGGATCCCGATTTGGGCCCATGTAAATATCTCGAAAAATTCCTCTAACGTACCAGGACCTCCGGGTAACGCAATAAATCCATCTGCTAAATCTGCCATTTTAGCTTTTCTTTCATGCATGGAATCTACGATTAAAAGCTCCGTTACATGCTGATGAGAGATTTCCCGATCTATCAGCAATTGGGGCATGACACCGATTACCTTACCGCCCTCTTCTAAAACTGTGTCAGCTACTGTACCCATAATCCCAATGCTTGCCCCACCGTAAACTAACGTAATGTCACGTCTGGCTAATTCTTTTCCTAATTGGACAGCCCCTTCTTTATAAGCAGATGACGCCCCATTACTTGAACCACAATAAACAGCTAAACGTTTCAATGCAAGTACCTCCATTCAGTTCTTATCAATTACGTAGGGTTGTATTGTCATGTAACATTATATAGAATTTTTTGAGAAACGTAAGCAATAGTTTAGGTAAGGAGGGTACTAGATTGAACAACGTAGAATTTCAGAAATGGGTCAAGGAGTATTATGAAGAAAGAGGATGGTCAGAACTAGATATTTTTATTCGCATAGGTTTTCTTGCAGAAGAAATGGGTGAGGTAGCAAGAGCAATCAGAGCTTTAGAAATTGGTAGAGATCGACCTGACGAAAAGGTAGGAACATTGATAGAAAGAAAACAAGAGTTAAAAGAAGAGCTAGGCGATGTGCTAGGTAACATCATCGTCATTGCGAATAAGTATGATATTTCCTTAGAGGATATTTTTCAGTCTCATCGAGAGAAATTACAAAAACGCTATGCGCAGGATGAGAAATCATAAGCTTGTTTCCCTCTACATATAACTAGGTTTGCTAGCTCCTACGTGCTGGTAAAGCCTAGTTTTTT
This sequence comes from Brevibacillus sp. JB24b, assembly GCF_051713385.1. NCBI lineage: Bacteria > Bacillati > Bacillota > Bacilli > Caryophanales > Paenibacillaceae > Brevibacillus > Brevibacillus sp. JB24b. Next base: position 627,442 of record NZ_JBNVQV010000001.1, read on the forward strand.
TAAATCCACCTTCAAGATATCTATTCTACCTTTTATCTTTTATCTTTTATCTGAAAAGTAGTCTTTCTTGTTAGGAAAGTAAATTCTGTACATGTAGTGATTTAATTCACATTAAATCTACTAGATGTCTACTATAATACAACTAGATTGATAATGATTATCGTTTCGGATCGTAATTCAGCTTCATAGGAAACACAGCTTTAAGGACGAGGTGATAGGTAATGGTACTAGCAGATATTAAAGCGGGGACTTCTGCACAAATCGTAGATATTACTCAAGTGAGTGCTCTTGTGAGGCGTCGCTTAGTCGATTTGGACATTATGGAAGGAACGATTGTACGTATAAAAAAAATCCTGCCGTTTGGCGGACCATATACATTGGAAGCAGGAGGTCAAATTATCGGGATTAGACGAAATGAAGCCAAACAGATAAAGGTCGTGTGTGAATGATTACGATTGCTCTTGCAGGTAACCCCAATACGGGGAAAACCACACTATTTAACATCTTGACTGGTTCATATGAATACGTGGGAAACTGGCCAGGTGTAACTGTTGAGAAAAAGGTAGGATTGCTCCGTAATAAAGAAGGTCGCCTGATCGATTTACCGGGAATCTATTCATTAAATCCTCTGTCCAAGGACGAGGGTGTGGCGACTCAATATTTAGTAGATCAGCACCCAGATGTACTCTTAAATATTGTAGATGCCTCACAATTAGAGCGGAATCTGTATTTAACCTTACAGCTATTAGAATATGGGACACCAATGGTTATTGGACTAAATATGACTGATGTTGCAAAAGCAAGAGGCTTTATCATTGATGAGACAAAGCTAGCTGAGAAGCTACAGTGTTCTGTCTTGCCAATTGTTGCCCGTACAGGAGCTGGATGCCAGCAACTAGCTGATAGCTTTAAGCAAGTAGGACAACAGTCCAATCGGCCATTCTATATAAATTATGGAGAAGTTCTTGAGGAAACGATCACTACACTTGTGGAGTTATTGCCAACAAGCATGGAATCATTACCTCCCAAGCGCTGGTTAGCTCTTCAGTTTTTAGAAGGCAACCAATTAGTATATGAATTATTGACAAAATATGTTTCAAAAGCCGAATTAGAAAAACTCTACAAGCAAGCGGAATCCAACATAAAAAAGAGTGAGGGTTACCAAAATCGGACACTTCAGCAATATATACGCAAGGTACGTAGTAACATCATTCAAGAAATTATCTCTTGCTGTAGAGAACAGGTCAGGCTGGTCGAGAAAACCTGGACAGATCGAATCGATTACTTTTTAACACATAAATTTTTAGGATTGCCTATTTTTTTATTGTTTATGTATCTCACCTTTAAATTAACATTTGAATGGATTGGGGCACCGATTTCGGATGCCTTTAATGATTTCTTAGGTGGGCCATTTACGGATTGGCTACGAGCTTCTTTGGAAGGAGCCGGAGTTTCCGAATTTTTGCAAGCCGCTCTATTGGATGGTGTTATTGCCGGAGTAGGAGGTGTGCTTGTTTTTGTTCCACAGATTTTTGTGCTATTTTTTCTCATCTCACTTATCGAGGATTCAGGTTATATGGCACGGGTTGCCATGGTCATGGACAAAGTTATGGAGATGATCGGGTTAAATGGAAAAGCCTTTATTCCAATGATTATCGGTTTTGGCTGTAACGTACCGGGAGTCATGGCGGCACGTTCAATTGAACAGCCAAAGGAACGACTCTTAACCATTTTGTTAACGCCCCTTATGTCATGCTCAGCTCGCTTGCCAATCTATAGCCTGTTTGTTGGAACGTTCTTTGCAGATAATCAAGCGATTATTGTATTGTCTATCTATGTATTAGGAATTGTCTTATCGCTCTTATTAGCAAAATTATTTTCTTCTACTGTATTAAGGCAGGAGGGTTCTATGTTTATCATTGAGCTACCTCCTTATCGGATACCACAAGGCCGTACGCTATTCCGTAGCACGTGGGAAAAAGGAAAGGGGTTCATCCGTAAAGCGGGAACCTTCATTTTTGGGGGTTCGATTGTCATCTGGTTCTTGAGCTATGCTGGACCAGCAGGGCTTGATGTAGAGCTCAATGATAGCTTCCTTGCTATTATTGGTGGGGTATTAGCGCCGTTGATGATACCGCTTGGCTTTGGAACGTGGCAAGCTGGGGCTGCCCTCATTACAGGCTTCTTAGCAAAAGAAGTAGTGGTATCTACGATGAATATTATTTATGCAGCACCAGATGATGATACATTACAGGCCGTCATTCAAACACAATACTCTGGTTTAAGCGCTTATAGCTTTATGGTCTTTGTTCTCTTGTATGTTCCATGCTTGGCAACAGTAGCTGTTATTAAGAAAGAAACAGGCTCTACTAGATGGACATGGTTCTCTGTGTTTTATGGACTGTGTATTGCATACGTAGTATCGTTCATTGTCTATCAGGGGGGGACATGGCTAGGATTTAGGTAGTATAGTAGCCACAGAAGGGATGGAAAATGATGCTTAACATGGTACTTAATTTTGTTATTGGGACGTTTATTTTTGGTTATGCAGCATGGACCTTGTGGCGGTATGTTCAGAAGAGTAAAAAGGGGAAATGTGCTGGATGTAGCGAGGAGAAAAAATGCTCATCAGCATGCTGTGTGCCTGATTCAACTGAACAGAAGCATGTTCAAAGATAAGAAAAAAATCCATCGATATATAGAAAAAAGCTGGAAACTCGTAAAAAGAGTCCAGCTTTTTGTTATTTTTATTATTCTACTTATTAGAAAAATATTTCACTAGTTACTATATTTTGCCGATATTTGTAAAGAGGATACAAAAAAGGGGGGGAAAGGGCGTTGGTTCAGGTACATATGGATTTTAGTCTGGAGGGGAGAGTGCTGGCGGAGGATATTTATAACGCATATGGTGTGCTTCTTTTATCAAAAGGCACAGTGCTAACCTCCAAAGAAATCGCTAAATTAAAAGGAAACGGCTTTCAATCGGTTAACGTAAAAGAGATTCCCCATAATCAAGAAGATGATCGTTACCTACGCAAGCAATTCCAGCAGATTTCCGCTAATAAGCACTTGGTTGAAACTTATATGGATGCCACACAAACCTTAAAGAACTTATATACCTCAGTTACACACCAGTACATGCCGCCCATCAATGAATTTGAGCAATTATATGAAACATTGCGTGATCAAGTAATAAGCCAAAGGGATTTATTTCGCTCGTTGTATTTACTGGAAGGGTCAGAAAATTACACATATCGACATTCCATTAATGTCGGCATTTTATCGGCTATTATTTCTAATTTAATGGGCATGCCCCAAGAACAAGTACAAATGATGGGGGTTGCCGGTTTATTACATGATATTGGTAAAATGCTGGTTCCCGCAGAAATCGTAATGAAGCCAGATCGACTGACAGAGGAAGAGTTTGAAATCATGAAGTTACACACGGTTCACGGATATGACCTTTTCAAGAAATCAGGAGAGTTTCCTGAAGTTTTTGCTCAGATTGCTTTACTTCATCATGAGCGTATGGATGGTAGCGGATATCCTGAGAAACGTAAAGGTGATGAAATACCATTATCCTGTCAGATCGTAGCGGTCGCTGATATGTTTGATGCGATTTGTTCTGATCGAATTTATAAAGAACGTACATCACCGTTTGAAGCAGCCCAATTATTATGGAACGATGCATGTGAAGGAAAACTAAATCCAAGAATTGTCTCCAGCTTCATGCAGTCGATTATTTCAATGTATATCGGAAGTCGTGCTTTGCTTAGTAATGGTGACGAAGTAGAAATTGTCCTCATTTATGCAGACGAGCCTATGCGACCATTAGTGCGAAAAGGAACAGAATATTTAGATTTGAGAAACAGACGAGATCTACATTTACAAAAAATGATTTTGTAGGTGTGAAACTTCTATTTATCGGAAAATCCTAAACCTAACTAAGACCCGTCTGCTTCTTCAGGAGTCGGGTTTTTTGCTGGAGGAAATAGAGGCTCATACATCATCAACGCATGATTGCTGACGACAAAAAGATCGTCAATAAGTGTGCCATTCAGCGTGTAGACACGACGATAAAGCTCATTATGCCTTATATATTCTCCCCAATAAGCTGGCTGTATTTCATGAGATCTCTCCGCTTTATTTGACCATAAAAAAGTTGCATCCCTTCAACATAGCCTCGTCTCTTTGTTGGGTTTTTAAATAATCTCCAGTAAGAAAAAGTCTCTCCGGGTTGAATAATGATGCCATCTAAAGAATGAACGGCCAAACGTAGGTTATGAATTTTATTGTGTTGAAGCCACATATCGACGTTCCCATTCAAAATATCGTCTGAAACGGTAATAGGCTGTGCCAAGCCAAATACGTAAACTGCTCCGAACTTTAGGACGTAAGAAAGGGTTTTGTTGCATACAGCCATCTTCCATTGGAAGTAATTATAGGAAAATTATACAAAAAATGATTAAAGAAGAGGTGACTTTGTGGCAACTGCCCAAAATAATAGCAACATTGCCATTGCTTTCATATATTTTACCAAGGGAAACACTGTTGTCGGTACCTAAAAAAACTGGTTTATTCCAAAAAAGGAGTGTTCTTAATGTTAGCAGAACGTTATGAAAGATTTGCGATTATTGTCTTAATGATCATGTGCTGCTTCGTTGGGCTGTAACTAGCAGAAACGACTGAAATATGATGTCAAAATCAGTCGTTTGTTACTAGTTTTTAATTGAATATATCAGCAAAATAATACGTTTTACCCAAGTTTTACAGCAATCGACTTATTTTTTCACACTGGATGAAACTATTTGTTAAAAAAAGAGTCTCATTTATATAGAAGTTTATTTATATATTTCGCAATTATTTCGTAGGAAGGAATTTATAAATTATGCGCAAAGGTATACTTTTTCTCACGTGTCTGATTATGCTGATGTTCGTCTCAGATCGAAATTCCTATGCGAATCCACCAAGTATCAGGCTAGGCGATGATGTATTAATAACGAAGTATCATCATCTCATTGATGGGAAAAGGATCGGGTTGATTACCAACCAAACAGGAATGAATAGTCAGGGACAAAGCATCATAGACGTTCTGGCCAAATACCATAATGCCACCTTGGCGGCTTTATATGGACCAGAGCATGGAATAGATGGGCAGGCTCGGGCTGATGCCTATGTGGAATCTTATATACATAAAGATTGGAATATTCCTGTCTACAGTTTATATGGTAAAACTAGAAAGCCAACCGCCAATATGTTAAAAAATGTTGATGTCCTGGTGTTTGACTTGCAAGACATAGGAGCGAGAAGCTACACATCTATATCCACTTTGCATGATGTGATGGAAGCGGCTCGGGAAAATAAAAAACCACTAATTGTTCTGGATCGTCCTAATCCATTAGGAGGAAAAATTGTGGATGGTCCAGTACTGAAGACTCCTTACCTCAGTAACGTTGGTATGGACGAGCTACCAATGGCACACGGAATGACGATAGGAGAACTGGCACAATTTTTTAATAAAAAAATTGGTGTCCATCTTACCATTATCCCTATGGATTACTACGCAAGAGGAATGATTTTTCAGGATACGGGTCTTAAGTGGGTGAAAAGCTCTCCACAGGTTCCTAGCCTAGCCTCTGTCTTTGGCTATCTAGCAACGGGGCTTGGAGAGGGAGTAGGATTGCAGCATAGTGATAACTTTAAATGGGTAGGCGCAGAAGGTATTCATGCCGATCAGCTGGCTAAGATGCTAAACGATGCAGATTTACCGGGGGTTGTGTTTGTTCCTGAGACGAAAGGGATTGCTGGTGGTGTTCGTTTGCAAATTATCGATTACCATTCTTTTAATCCGGCACGCACAGGGATGTATGTCTTGGCATATGCAAACCAACTAACTTCATCTGTTATGAAAAAGCAAGATAAATCGCCAGATACGGATCAATTTGACAAAGTAATAGGAGGTACTGATCTTCGAAAAGCGTTAGCCCGCAAGGCATCTCCGGAAGAACTCGAAGCATTGTATGCTCCATTAGTCAATTCCTTTAAAATGGAACGCTTGCCTTATTTAATTTACGAAGATATTGGCAAGGAATATATGGGAGCAATTGTGGATTCAGGAAAAAGGGTGACGGTAGAACCAAAGCCAGATACAACGAAACCGGAATCAAAACCAGAGTCAAAACCAGAAACAAGTACAACGAAACCGGTGACAAAACCGACCACGAAACCTGATGTAACAACACCAGTACCAGGCACAGAGTCAAAACCAGATACAAAGACACCAGAACAAAAACCAGACACGACAACAACGAAACCGGTATCTGCTCAAAAGGTAGCACATCTTACCTTTGATGATGGGCCGTCAAATGTTACTGTCCAAATTCTGGATGTTTTGAAGCAACACAATATTAAGGCGACATTCTTTGTTTTAGGACGCAATGTTAAAGGGAATGAAGCGATTTTGCAGAGAATGATAGCGGAAGGACATACCATTGGTAACCATACGTATTCCCATGACTACAATAAAATTTATAAAAATCCGCAGGCATTCTTTACTGATTTAAAGCAAGCTGAAGTAGAAATTCAAAAAATTACAGGTGAAAAACCAAGCATGATTCGTTTCCCTGGCGGTAGTAATAATGGTGTTAGTAAGAAAGCGCAAGACACCACTATCTATGGAGCCAACAAATGGGTTATGAATGATATTGTGAAAGAAGCTAAAAATCAGGGGTATTCCTATTTTGATTGGAATGTTAGTTCAGGTGATGCCAGATCGAATAGCTATTCCCCTCAGGAAGTCATCAGAAATGTGAAGAACGGCAGTGCAAACAAACATGAGGTTGTTATCCTTATGCATGATACCAAGGCAAAAGAGAGTACATTGAAAGCCCTACCACAGGTAATTGCAGATTTGCAGAAGCAAGGATTTACTTTCGAGGCTTTGCAACCAACAAGTAAGACAGTGCAATTCTTAAAATAAAAAAAATCCTAAAAACCCCAGGATGGATTGGTCAAGCCCCCGTTTTGTAGACAGTAAGAAAAACCCCGGCCGTTAGGCCGCTAACTGACGCCTAAATTCACTAGGCGTCAGTTTATTTAACTTCAGTTGAAGACGTTCTTCGTTGTAAAAATAAATGTAATTTTCAATTCTCCTTTGAGCATCTTGAAGATCTCGTATATCATAGGGATATAGGGCTTCGGTTTTCAAATGAGAAAAGAAGCTTTCTATCGAGGCATTGTCTAGGCAATTGCCCCGTCGGGACATGCTGATTTGGGCGCCAACCGTAGGCAGCATGTCGTGGTATGCATGGGACGTGTACTGGGAACCTTGGTCGCTGTGAACGATCAAACCAGTCACGTCTTTTTGCATTTCAAATGCTTTCCTAAAAGTCTCTAGAACAAGCGCATTGTCATTTCGAGTACTGATATGATAAGCGATAATCTCATGCGTACATAAATCTTTGATTGCAGAAAGGTAGATACGTTCTTCACCGATGCGATATTGGGTAACGTCAGTTACCCATTTTTGATTAGGCTCTTGAGCGGTAAAATCACGTTTGAGTAAATTATCTGCAACACGTCCATCCGATACCTTTGCTTGATGGGCAGTCATATAGGCACGTTTACGGCGAATGATGGCTTTGAGTCCCAGATTTTGCATGATGCGTAATACTTTCTTATGATTAACCCTACAACCAAATTGGCGTAACAGTTCGGCCTGAATTCGGCGATATCCATATATTCCTTTTCTTTGTTCATAGATCGTTCTGATCCGTTTTTTCATCGATTTATCCCTATACAAGTTTCTAGTAGAGAGGTACTTGTAATAGCCACTTCTCGAAACTCCTAACACCTTACAAACCTCAGTAATTGGATATATTGTAGACAAACTCTCCACAATTCGATACTTCTTCCTTACACCCCCCGCATCCAGATTTCCAAACACTTTTTTAGGATTTCATTCTCGCGCTTCAGTTTTTGGACATACCTATCCTGATCAATATAGGCCTGACGACGTCCGCGTCGATCTAGAAGTCCAAACTCACCCTGTTGTCTGTACTTTCTCATCCACTTTTTTAAGCGATCTTTGTCCTGAATTTCCAAATGCTCTACAATTTGTTTATACGTCCACTTTTCCTCAATGTGTAAACGAATAGCTTCCATTTTCAATGATTCTGGATAACTTTTAAATTTTTGTCCTTTAACCGCCATAAAAAAATACACCCCCTAAAGTCATCGGATAACCTTGGGGCTTTTTCCAATGTCTACTTTAAGGGGTGCACTTCAGATGATGATGAAACATCTCTGGGGTTTTTTTTATTTGAAAAAAGAGGGAAAACGGCTGAAACGTGAACATGAATTTATTTTATAACGGAAAAATGTGGTTATCTAACAAGTTATACTCATACTTACTGGCTTGATTACCGAAATAAGAAATAGGGATATTATTTTCGGGGAATAGGGAGTGTCTTGATGGATAAGTCTTCTGTAATAGGAATTATTCTTGGGTTTGTGGCTGTCTTTGTTGGGATGGTCTTAAAGGGAGCCAGTATTAGTGCTCTAGTTAACCCGGCTGCTTTTCTAATAATTATTGCTGGAACGGTTGCTACTATTTTTGTAGGCTTTCCTATGGTAGAGATAAAAAGGATTCCCAAAATCATGAAGGTCCTTTTTACAAATCAACAGGAGCCTGATAAGCGTGAACTGATAAGCCAATTCATGACGTGGGCAGGTATTGCCAGACGTGAAGGATTGCTAGCTTTGGAAAATACAGCTGATGAGATTCAGGATCCGTTTTTACGTAATGGAATGAAGATGATTATTGATGGTGGAGAGCCTGAATTTGTTCGCGATGTACTTGATGAAGAAATCAGTGCTATGGAGGAGCGACATCATAGTGGTGCGCTGATCTTTACCCAAGCAGGTACATATGCTCCAACGCTAGGGGTTCTAGGTGCGGTTATTGGTTTGATCGCGGCTTTGGGAAATCTTGCTGACGTAGAGGCATTGGGACACTCTATCGCGGCTGCCTTTGTAGCAACCTTGCTAGGTATTTTCACAGGTTACGTTATTTGGCATCCCTTTGCTAACAAATTAAAACGTAAATCACAACGAGAAGTTGAAGTAAGACGAATCATGATTGAAGGATTACTATCCATTCAGGCGGGGGTTTCTCCAACTGCTATCGAGCAAAAACTAATGGTATACATCCCAGTTGTTGAACGCCAAGCAGTGAAAGAGGGATCTAGCGAGGAGGGAGTCGGCATTAATGGCTAAACGCAAAAAGAAGCATGAAGAGCATATTGATGAAACATGGCTCATTCCTTATTCGGATTTGCTAACCTTGCTATTAGCCCTCTTTATCGTACTGTTTGCGGCTAGCTCCGTAGATGCTAAGAAGTTTAGCCAAATGGCTGCATCGTTTAACGTAGCTCTAAATGGTGGAGCCAGTGTACTAGATTTCCCTTCACCGGTTGAGCCAATCGATTCAGAAGAGCAATCCCTCATGAAGCCTGGAGGGAATGAGCAGATTGTTGACAAGAATCAGTATGAACAACAAATGAAATATCTGCAGGAAACCGAGAAGCTTGACCAACTAAAAAAACAGTTGGATGGTTATTTGAAAGCGAATAATCTTACAGGCAAATTGCATACGAAGGTAACCGATGAAGGATTATTAATTACGATTATGGACAATGCCCTTTTTGCATCAGGTAGTGCAAAGGTGAAACCGGAAGCAAGGAATTTGGCGTTTGAGATTTCTAAGCTGCTGGAACCAGATGGAAGACGAGTAACAGTGTCTGGTCACACAGATAATGTACCGATCAGAAGCAGTCGATTCGAATCTAACTGGCATCTCAGTTCTGCGCGTGCTATGAATTTTATGACCATCCTATTGGAAAACAAAAAGCTAGATCCAAGTAAGTTTAGCACACGTGCATTTGGTGAATTCCAGCCAGTAGCCTCCAATAATACGAATGATGGTCGCGCAACGAACCGTCGTGTAGAAGTGGCGATTCTGCGTAATTTCGAGAAAAGTAGTGAAACAACAAAATAAGCTCATACAAGAAATTTGAGTATGGTAAACAAAGGCCGTTTCATGACGGCCTTTTTTTGTTTGGTCATATGTGATACATGACTAGGCGGGTAAAAAGCTTACTTCCCTAAACCTTTTTGAATAACCTTTTATGGAATTTTATGAATACGGATAGCAATCTTCTGCTATTCTATAAAACATGAAGAGTTTACCATTCAACGATGTAATGAAAATGGTCTAACTGATAGGGGAGGAGTTATGAACAGTATTTGGTGGTTGCTACTCATTCTATTCATAATTGGGATGGTTCATCATCTCTACCAGATACGCCATGATAAGAAGAGTACATTTGCAAAAGAAGCCTTGTTTCTATTTTATTTAATAAGCTCGTTGCAACTATTGATCTTTCTTCTATTTGCTGTGTTGCACTAGAGAGAAAGACCGGAGTAAATGAGATAGGCGGCGGCCAACCAGATAAGGATAGCTGCCATTTTATTAATAACAAGCATGATTCGACCAGTGTTATCTACTTTGCCTACTATCTTACCTGCCCACGCTAGAGATAAGAACCAAATCCACGAAATAAGAATACATGCCACCGTGAAGGCCACTTTCTCATTACCAGTATAGGCTGTAGAACTAGTTCCAATTACACCAATGGTATCCATAATGGCATGCGGATTTAAAAGTGAGACAGATGCGGCGAACATGACCTGCTTTCGCCAAGTAAACGAAGCATGGGTTGTCACGTTCGCCACGTTGGTCATTGATCTCCAAGTCATATACCCCAAGTATAGCAAGAAGCAAGCTCCCACTACTACTAAAGCCGTTTTTAACCATACAATTTTCCACAATAGCATGGATACTCCAAGAACTGCAAGTAAGGTCAGAACCGTATCGCAAATACTGGCTGTAATAATCGAAGGCAGGGCTCGAGTAAACTGCTTATGAGCGGCCCCTTGATTAAAAATAAAAATGTTTTGTACGCCTAAGGGCAAGATTAATCCAAATGCTAGCACCATACCATGTAGCCAAGCGAGTGCCATAGTTATCACCTCTTTTTTTCTTTATTTGTATCTTACCTAGAGGAATTTCTAATGTCTGCATCCAATTGGTTGGTTAGTAACCCAACCAAGTTTAGATTTTACTTGAACGCAGGGAGGAACTATGTGAAGAAAAAAAGGAAGCCAAGCATGTTAATAGGCTTGGGAGAGTGGAGACCAAAACGTGACGATCCGGTCCCTCTTTATCGTCAAATTGCTTCTTATATACGTGAAAAAATTAGTGTTGGTGAATGGCCGATCGGTTATAAAATTCCGCCGGAGCGTACGCTAGCTCTTGCCTTTGAAGTGAATCGTAGTACTGTGGTTGCTGCGGTTCAGGAATTGACTGCGGAGGGCTTAATCCAAGGTAAAAGTGGTAGTGGCACTATAGTCGTGCAACAGCCAGATCCATTCACTACCCTTCATTGGCCTAGTTATGTGAATGCTGGCATGTTTCATCCTAATCTTCCTACCATTCAGGAGATTAATCGATTAGAATTCGTACCTAACATGATACGTCTAGGAACGGGGGAGCCATCTAGTGATCTATATCCTCATGCCAAAATGAAACAGGTACTAGCTCAGGTTGCTGAAAAAACCCCTTCTCTTGGCTATGAAGAATCCAAAGGGCTGTACAAGCTCCGCAGGGAGGTCAGTAGGCATTTGGCGAAAAAGGGGATAGATGTATCTCCCTCATGTATTTTGATCGTCTCAGGGGCTTTACAGGGGCTACAGTTAATTTCTTTAGGCCTGATGCATCCTGGAGCAACCATGCTGATGGAAAAACCCTCGTACTTATATTCATTAAATCTACTTCCCTCTACGGGTATCCGGATGAAGGGGATTGAGCTTAATGCGGAAGGAATATCCCAGCGAGCTTTACTAGCAGCTATCCAGCAACAGACGGCTCGCATGTTGTACACCATTCCTACTTTTCAAAACCCAACTGGTAAGGTGATGAGCGAGAATGGTAGAAAACAATTGTTGGAACTGTGCCAGAAAGAGCGCATCGCTTTAATAGAAGACGATGTTTATTCGGAGTTGTGGTTGGAGGAAGAGCCACCTTTACCGATAAAAGCGCTAGATCAAAAAGGGACCGTACTGTATGTAGGCAGTATGTCTAAAACGATTAGCCCAGGTCTGCGCATTGGATGGTTGGTGGCACCAGAAACAGTGATAGATCGTCTGGCTGATTTAAAGATGCAGACGGATTATGGAGCTAGCTCTCTCTCCCAATGGACTGTGTACGAGTGGTTGGCAAGTGGCTTGTACGAACAGCATTTACTTTATGTTAGAGAGCAACTGCGAGCGAGAAGGGATTTTATGCTGGACTTGCTCGAACAATATTTTAGAGATCTGGCTACTTGGTCTATTCCAGCAGGGGGTTTTTACGTTTGGCTCAGATTTTTAAATGACAAGATATCTTTGCGCTCCTTGTTTAAAAAAGCCCAACAGCAATCCATCATCTTAAACCCAGGCAATCTATATGATCCACTGGATGATACTCATTTACGGCTCTCTTACTCGTATGCCAGTTACGAACAAATGGAATTCGGCATGAAGCAGCTGGCACAAATAGTCAGGAACTTGGTGGAATGTCCATGAGGATGTTGCGACAATTGCAAAAAACAGCTATAGTGATTACTGATACACTGGGCTTTCGTCTGTAGAAAGGAACATGTAGAATGTCAAATGATCTACGCATCTGTGATGAGTGTAAAGGATACAACGCCGAAGAATTCGCGGAACGATTAAAAGAGATGGTTCCAGATGCGAAGGTGGAAATCGGCTGTCAAAATATGTGCGGTCATTGCTTAAAGCGAGCTTTTATTTATGCAAATGGACGTTGGTTTATTGGGAATAATGAAGAAGAACTAGTCAAAAAAATGCAACCGCACATTAAAAAGAAACAATAGACCGATTGCTTTACTCGGTCATTCTCCAAACAAAAAGACAAAATCTCTGCTTACGAACAAGCGGTGATTTTGTCTTTTTTTCTATCGATTTACGCTGCTTTCATTACCTGTCTTAATTCTAATAACATTTGATCGGAATAGAAGTAAAAAGCAGCTAGCAGTCCAGCCAACACTAGATAAGCAAGTAGCACTTTCCAACGTGTAGCAGCGTTTGTTTCATAGTAACCAGCATGGCGCTCCAGTTCTGTATTCATGTCAGCCAGCTTCGTTTCAGCAGTGGAGATCGTTTGTCGTAAGATTCCCTGCTCAGACTGATAGGTATCCTGCTCTGTCGAGTGAATGTGATCCTCAGAGCTTAGGGTATGTTGAGGAGAGACTTGGGCCTCTGTGGTCGATGCGGTAGTGTCAGCATATTGATTCCATGCATTCCGATATTGCTCTTGCTCATGAGCAACCAATAACTCCCAGCGTTTTAGGATGAATTCGCGATCAAGTAGGAGTTTTTTGTAAGCAAGTTTTTTCTCCTCCTGAAACAAAGGAAAAGTAAAGGGTTTTTTTGGTTGAGCTTGTTGAGCTTGCATGTATACACGTTGCAGATCATATCTTTCCTGCGATGTGGGAGGTTGATTGATCCAACGCGAAATTTCCTGATGGAGCTGCTCCCATTTATCACGTTCATATTGGAGCTGTTTATGTCTGTAATCGCTGGTAAGATGAGACCACCAAGAAAACATACCAAAGATGAAAATAAGCACGATCATAGGGCTTGGCGAAATGAATAGAAAGGCACCTAAAGCAAGTAAACCTAAAAACCAAATATTAGGGGATAAAACCCCTACGATACGGCCTCCATCAAGTGGGGAAACCGGAAGTAAATTAAATAGATTAATAATCGCCCCCAAATGAATTACTAGTGCCCAGAATGGGTCTTCTGTATAGATGTATAGTGGGATAGCAGGTAAAAAGGAGAGTAACCCAGCGAATGGACCACCATATGCTAGAAACGCTTCTGTTTTTGCATCGCGCGGCATTTCTTTTAAATTAATAAAAGCTCCAACAAAAGGAATAAACATTGGCAAACCCGTATTAATTCCCTTGATTCGCGCGGCAATTACATGTCCTAGTTCATGAATAAAAATCAAATAAATAAGAGCTACTCCAAATTTCCATCCAAAGACAAGAGCATAAAAATAAAGAGCAAATCCCATGCTGATAATGGTTCCTGTGAATTTAAATCCTTTCAAAAAGAGAAAAATAAACTTAAACTTTGTCAGTAAAAATAGCCCAATCGCTACTAAAATGGAGCGATTTGCATTTTTGGATTTGGCGGACATGATTTTAATTCCTCCTGGAAATACGTGGTTTCTTTACTTATACGATTTAACACGCCGAATGGTTTCCTAAGGTTGCAAACCCGGATTTGTGAACATAAAACCGTATTCTCCTAGCTGTTCATCATACGATAAAGTACCGCCATCAAAATACCAGAAATCACTAGGACGAATCACAAAGCGCAAACCAGCTACTTCATAGAGAGCATCATCGGATTGAAATTGATCCTTTTCTACAGCATAAAACAAACCTCCAGTACCTGGTCCCGAGGTTCTTACATACAGACGAATGGTTTCACCGGGGATAAACCCAGCATATTTTTGATACGCCTTAGAAAATTCAGGCGTTATTATTAATTGAAGTTGCATTGGTATCGTTCCTTTCTGTCATTCCGGTTGCTTTTATTATTGTAGCATAAAAAACCAGCATCTTTCCTTTGTTGGAGGAGATGCTGGCATTTATCTAATCGGTGTGATAGCTTACGTCTTTATCCAAATGGGTAAACATGCCTTTTTTCTTACGAAGCTGTTGTTTTTCCAACAGCTCACGATTTTCGCTGGTATTCCAGCCTATGTCATTGGTCGGATGTACCCATTCAGGACCTGCCATGATAGCAGGGTCCACATCACGAGACCAATTGTTTATAGGGGAATCGGCAGAATCATAGGCGCTGTCGCCAATAGTAATTCCGTATTGATTAACAAAGGGAGCCTGCATGCTAATGCGAGCCTGCTTAAAATCAGGTGCATTGATTTGATGTGGCATCGTTTGATCAACAGCAAGTGGATTCCTATCAGCTGGAGGCTTGCTTTTCATAGATAACCCCCCTTTTATGACCACGTAATGTGTGCGAGAACTAAGGGTTAGCGATTTTCTTTTAGGCGTTCTTGAGGCTCGGCGTTAATAGACCCATCAGAGCGCACCGCTTCGGATTGTGATTTTGGGCCTCGTGTGTCTGCGGTTTTTCCAAAGTCTTTAGATTTGTTACGCACCATATGAATCCCTCCAATGATTTTCTCGCTTGTAGTATGACCTAAAGTGGTACAATAAATGAGAGATATAGTTGGAAAGGTTGGTATTTACTATGGCAAAAAAACGTGGGAATCGCACACAAAATCATACGAAGCCAGCACAAGACGATTTGGCTTCGGATAAATCTGGAAATAGCTTAAAGGAGCTTTTGGGCGAAAATGCTTTAAGTAAGTTAAAGCAAATGGAAAAGGAATTGAAGGAAGGAAAAGAAAGACAAGCACGTGAAGAAGCGGAACAACGCCGCAAAGAATTAGAAGAGCGAGAGAAAAATAAAAGCTTTGGTGAGCTTTTAGAGGATTACGAGAAAAAAGGAGGTAGCAAGTACTCTTGAAACCAGAAGACCGACGACCGGACACCTCTAAAAATGGGATGATGAAAAAAAACCCCCTAAAGGTGCGGGAAGAATCGATACGTGAGCGAGGACGCTCTATTGTGGATAGACTAAATGCTCGAAAAATTCGAGAAGAAGACAACAATAAATAGTACCTATTTGTAAAGAAAAAGGTCCGCATATTCGCGGGCCCTTTTTCATTTATATTAGCCAAAAATGATATGGCTTGGTTTTTGTGTTGGTGCTTCTTGTGTCGTTACTGGAAGTACATTTGGATAGAATTTTTTAATGGTAGCATCATCAGATGCTGGAGCTACTTCTAGTGTTGGCATCATTGCTGGAAAGAACTTTTGAATGGTATCTGCTGCTGGCTGATCGGCTTGAGGTGCTACAGGTAACATAGCCGGGAAAAACTTACTGAAGCTTGAATCTGTTGCATTGCTTTGTTGCTGAGTAGTTGGCATCATTGCTGGAAAATACTTTTCGATAGATTTGTCCACTGCTGGATCAGCTACAGTCTGAGCTGGGTTAGCAGGTACTTGGAACAAATAATTTGCTTCTGCAGCAAATGCAGAGCTTACCATCAGTAAAGATCCTACAGCAGCTACTCCTAGAGTCAACATAGCTTTTTTCATGTTAGTCCCTCTTTTCATTTCTCTCTTTTTAGTTTGACTGGTCAGTATAAATATTATACACCTTTCATTTTAGTTAATTTATCCAATTTGTAAAGGGGTTTTATAAAAATCAAAATAATCTGTCAATTATTTAAAGAAACAGGC
Source organism: Brevibacillus sp. JB24b (assembly GCF_051713385.1). Classification (NCBI taxonomy): domain Bacteria; kingdom Bacillati; phylum Bacillota; class Bacilli; order Caryophanales; family Paenibacillaceae; genus Brevibacillus; species Brevibacillus sp. JB24b. The sequence goes on from NZ_JBNVQV010000001.1 coordinate 643,911, forward strand.
TGAAACCCAAGGGTATCAGCCTGTCGAGTATTTTATTTTCGTAATATCTCTTCCGATTATTCGTAACGCAATGCTTCAATTGGATCAAGCTTGGCGGCTTTGTTTGCAGGGTAGATTCCAAAGAAAATCCCGATTGCACTAGAGAAGCCAAATGCGATAAGAATACTTTCCCAAGATGTAACAGGAGGCATGCCTGCAAATGAGATAATAATAGAAGCTAGTCCAAGACCAAGACCTACCCCTACACCACCACCAATTAAGCAGACAATAATGGATTCGATCAAAAATTGGGTCAAGATATCCCGTTTTTTAGCACCTAATGCTTTCCGAATCCCTATTTCACGCGTACGCTCTGTCACAGAGACTAGCATGATGTTCATCACCCCGATACCACCAACTAATAGAGAAATTCCGGCGATAACAGAGAAGACCATCGTAAGCATGTCAAGCATCTTCGTGATTTCTTTTAGATCATCGGCGCTGTTTTTTACCATATAATGATCGTTATGCTTATGTACGCGATTTAGATATTGTTTGGTAAAGTCCATCGCCGATTGAATCGTAGCATTTGACTTTGCTTGGATATGGAACATGTTGACGGTAGCTTTCTCATTATGATTGAGATAGGTTCTTGCAGGCATGTACACGATATCCTGCATGCCACCGCCCATAAAGCCCTGCATATCATTTTTGAGGATTCCAATAACAACAAAGGAGGCATCTGACATGTAAATACGATTTCCTACAGCATTTCCCTGAGGAAACAATTTATCAGCTAACCCTTTGTCTAATACAACTACATCACGTTGCTCTTTATCGTCGTCTCTGGTGTAGAAGCGACCTTTATCAATCTTATAGCTCGTATTTACTTCTAAAAAGTTACCTGTTGTACCAAATACTTGGGCACTGATATCTTTTTTCTTATCCTTGATGGTTCCACCACCATAGATTTGAGCCATGACATTTTTAATGTAAGGATTAATTCTTTCCAACGTAATGGCATCATCGATGGTCAAATCATCATCTTTGGCAGGCTCCTCGCTCTCCCAGCTTACCATCGCAGTAAACTTTGCATCAGCTACATTCCCGAACTGACTTGTCATCATTTCTTTTCCGCCCTTACCCATCGTCATAATGGCAATGACGGAAGCGATGCCGATAATAATACCTAACATGGTTAAAATAGAACGTAATTTATTGGACCAAATACCATCAATGGCAATACGAAAGCTCTCTATGAGGTTCATGTAGTGAACACCTCGTTTCCATCTGCGACAGCGAAGAGTCGTTCTTTCACTTTTTCATCCTTAATGATGACACCATCTTTAAAGACAACGATACGTTCTGCGTGTTGGGCTGTATCCAATTCATGCGTAACAAGAATAATGGTAACTCCCTGAGCGTGTAATTTTTGAAAAATAGCCATAACCTCTGTTGTAGAACGGCTATCCAGGTTTCCAGTCGGCTCATCGGCTAGTAAAATAGCGGGTCGATTAACGAGAGAGCGTGCGATAGCTACACGTTGCTTTTGACCACCAGACATCTGTGGCGGCTTGTGATCCATCCGCTCTCTTAGACCTACACTAATCAGAGCTTCTTCTGCACGCTTTTTACGTTCACTAGCAGAAATGCCTGCATAGAGCATAGGTAATTCTACATTGCGAACCGCAGAAATACGTGGTAATAGATTAAATGCCTGAAAGACAAACCCAATTTTTTGGTTTCGAAGATCAGCTTGTTGATTTTCGTTTAACGTAGTGACCTCTACTCCGTCCAGTACATAAGAACCGGAAGAGGGACGATCCAGGCAACCCAGCATGTTCATAAAGGTGGATTTACCAGAACCAGAGGGCCCCATGATCGCGACGAATTCCCCTTTGGTAACGGTAAAATTAACTCCTTTTAGGATGGGAAGTTCAGAATCACCGTTCATAAAGGTTTTACGAATATCAGTAACGGTTAACATCTGTCACCCTCCTTTTATACGGCTCCAGGTACGCCTGCTTCCATTGCCATTACCGGCATGCCTTCCATCAAATCAGCAGAAGGACTGCTAATGACGCTGTCTCCTTCACGTAGACCGTTCGTAATTTCTACATTCAAGTCGCTTTCTGTACCTGTTTTTACTGGACGTTTTTTTGCCATGCCGTCTTCTACTACCCATACAAATGAACCGCTTGGATCATTCACAACGGCTTGGAAAGGGACAACAAGAATGTTGTTTTTATTGGTGATCATAATATCCACATCTACATTAAAGCCAGGTTTTAGCACAGAAATGGCTTGATCTAATTCCAATGTTACATTTACTTTTGTTTTTCCTGTCGTTTCGCCTTTTTGAATCTTCGTTGCCAGTGGCGAAATACGAGTTACGGTAGCTTCTGCTTTTTCTTTGCCCATAGAAGTACCACTTACGAGTGCTTTTTGCCCTACTTGAATATCTTTTACATCTGATTCGTTAATATCTGCGACTACTTGTAATTTTGATAGGTCACCCATCGTAATCATTTCTGTACCCTTCGTAACGGCTTGACCATTCTTAGCATCCACTTTCAAAATGGTACCTGTGAATGGAGCTACCACTGTGGATTGAGAGCTTTGCTTCGTTAGCTCTGCTTTTTTTACGTTTAGCTGATTAATTTGTGCTTGAACAGAAGCAAGATCTGTGCTTTTTGGACCTTTTTTATTTAGGGCTAGTTCACTTTGGGACATTGTAAGAGATGATTGCGCTTGTGATAAAGAGTCCTTAGCCTTGTCCAATTCAGTTGCTGGAGAAGCACCAGCCTCGACCAGTTGTTTGGTACGGTTGTATTCCTTCTGTGCAGATGCAACCTTTTCCCTCTCTTGACGAACGCGTTCTTCTTGTTGGGCAATCGTTTCAGGCTCTTTGCCCGATTTTACACGATTTAGTTCAGCCTGCTGCGAAGCGATTTGCGCATTAATAGAAGCGATTTCGCTTGATAGATCGGTCACATCTATACTAGCAATAACTTGATTTGCCGTAACATTGTCACCCTCTTGAACGTTAAATTGGAGCAAGGTCCCATTATTTGGGGAAAAGAGCGTAACCTCTTGCTTCGCTTTAACCATTCCTGATGCCATTACTTTGTTTTCAATGCTTCCTTTTACAACAGGAGTGACGGAAACAGGAAGGCCCGTTGCGTCGACAGCGGTCATTTTCAAATAACCATAGGCGCCGACGACTACTACTCCAGCTGCAATAACACCCCACCAACGTTTCTTCATAATAGCCTCCTCAAAAAATTTCTTTACAATGGATTTACGCATCAACTTCTAAATGGTTACAAAAATTTACGTTATTTCTGAAAAAATTAAGGAATAACAAAAATATAATAATTTTAAGAAAAGACTGATTTTTAAATTGACGTGATTCCGTTAAATTCTGCATGATAGAATAGAGAGGATATCGCGTACAATAATAAACATCAGTTTATTATTAGCTGTGCAACTTACGATTCAGGGGGTATTATCGTGACAAAAGCGATCCGTTTTAGTTATGACAAAGCATTGCCATTCGTTTCCGAACACGAAATGAAGCATTTAGAAGTAGCTATAAAGCTAGCGCATGAACAATTACATGAGGGTACTGGTGCTGGTAGCGACTATCTAGGCTGGGTAGACCTACCGGATACATACGATAAAGAAGAATACGCACGTATTAAAGCTGCGGCAGAAAAAATCAAGGCTGATTCCGATGTATTGCTGGTAATTGGTATCGGAGGCTCTTATCTGGGGGCTAAAGCAGTAATAGATGTACTGGGACATACGTTCTATAACTCTTTAACAAAAGAACAACGTAAAACACCTGAGATTTATTTCGTGGGTAATAATATTAGCCCTGTCTATTTGACTCACCTTATGCAGGTTATCGAAGGCAAAGAGGTCTCGGTCAACGTTATTTCTAAATCGGGAACGACTACAGAGCCAGCTATTGCTTTCCGTATTTTCCGTGAGTTCATGGAGAAAAAGTATGGTAAAGAAGAAGCGCGTAAACGTATTTATGCAACAACAGATAAAGCGCGCGGGGCTTTGAAACAAGTAGCGACCGAAGAAGGATATGAAAGCTTCGTTATTCCAGATAACGTGGGTGGACGCTTCTCTGTTTTAACCGCAGTAGGTTTGTTGCCTATCGCTGTATCTGGTGCAGATATCGATGCTTTAATGAGTGGAGCACAGGCGGCTCGTCAGCGCTACATGAATCCAGCAATTGGAGAAAATGAATGCTATCAGTATGCTGCTATCCGTAATTGCTTATTGCGAAAAGGGAAGCAAATTGAAATGTTAGTAAGCTATGAGCCTCAATTCCATTATTTCAATGAATGGTGGAAGCAGTTGTTTGGAGAATCTGAAGGTAAGGATGGTCGTGGTATTTTCCCGGCTGCTGCTGACTTCTCTGCTGACCTACATTCCATGGGACAGTTTATTCAGGATGGTTCCCGTAACTTGTTTGAAACGGTGCTTTCAGTTGCCCAGCCAGCTACTGACGTTGAAATCATGCAGGATGCGGCTAATTTAGATGGTTTGAACTTCCTTAGTGGAAAAGGCATGGACTTTGTTAATAAAAAAGCGATGGAAGGTACGATCTTAGCGCATATGGATGGGGGCGTTCCCAATCTAGTAGTTGAATTGCCTGAGCTATCAGCGTATCATATTGGTGAGCTTCTTTATTTCTTTGAAAAAGCATGCGGCATCAGCGGTTATCTGTTAGGTGTGAATCCATTTGATCAGCCTGGCGTAGAGGCTTATAAAGCGAACATGTTCGCGCTACTTGGTAAGCCAGGTTTTGAAAAGCAGAAAGCTGAGCTGGAGGCCCGCTTAAAAGGACAGTAAACCATGTATTTAAGTGTAAAGGAAACAGCTGCTTATCTGGAAATGCCTGAATGGTTTATACGGGAAAAAATAGCAGAGAAACGTATCCGTGCAGTCCATAATGGTGAGGACTACTTTATTAATAAAGAGCAGTTTACCTACCATATGGAAGAGCTAGAGAGATTGAAGGCTTTTGAAGAGGCGGAGAAGTTCGAGCCAATTCCTGAAAGCTATGATTACAAAGACGAAGATTAATAATTTCACATTGATCTACTGGGGGAGTCCTAACTTGCAGGGCTGAGAGGACAGAGCGCGTCTGTTGACCCTTTTTACCTGATCCAGGTCATGCTGGCGAAGGGAAGTGGTTAGATTTGGTGTTGGTAACTTACCCACTTTTCCTACGCGGAGAAGTGGTTTTTTTCATTTCTTTGTGTAAAGAGCCAATCGATTCCCCACTCAGTAGACAAGAGAAAGGGTGAAGAACAATGAAAAGGTGTCCAGATCTCATTGTGATTGGCGGAGGGATAATTGGTTTGTCGATTGCCACTGAACTTGCTAACGTAGGCATGGCTGTTACTCTCATTGAACAGGGGATGTTCGGAGGAGAGGCTTCTGTTGCAGCAGCCGGGATGCTTGCCCCTTTAAAAGAATTTACGAAGCCGGGCCCGCTTCTTGACATGGGAATTCGTTCCCTACAGATGTACGAGAATTGGGTGCTAGAATTAAAGGAAGCTACGGGCATTGACTGCCAGCTATCTACAGCAGGAATTTTGACAGTAGCCATGACCGATATGGAAGAGGAATGGTTACAAGAGCGCTACCAGTGGCAAAAGTCAGAAGGTTATGATATCCAATTGTTGTCCACTGAAGAAGTACAGGAACGAGAACCACATCTATCAAAAATGGTACGGCAAGCCATTTATTCTCCACACGAAGCTGATATTAATAACCGTTTATTATTGAAAGCTTTAGTAATACAGGCCGAAAAACGAAATGTTCATTTATTACAAAATACTACTGTAATCGGATTAAAACATGCTGGAAAGAAAATAACTGGTGTCGTCACAGATAAAGGAGAGATGGAAGCGGATCACGTCATTGTAGCATCTGGTGCGTGGACTGCTGATATTTTACATCAGGTGGGAGTAGATGTTCCTGTTTATCCAGTGAGAGGACAGATCGCAGCAGTTGATTCGATTCATTTGCCTCTTTCCCATGTGGTTTTTGGAAAAAACGGGTATCTAGTGCCTAAACAGGATAGACGTATTATTGTTGGAGCTACAGAAGATTTGGCTGGATTTGATCGTTCTTCAACTGTTTATGGTGTATCGACAGTATTAAAAGGTGCAATGTCGATTGTACCAGCCATTTCAGAAGCCCCGTTTTTACAAGCCTGGGCTGGATTACGACCTGCTACGGCTGACGGATGTCCCATTCTAGGTCCTGTACCAGACTGGACTGGACTGACGCTAGCTTGCGGACATTACCGGAATGGAATTCTTCTAGCACCCCTTACAGCGAAGCTGATAGCAGAGTATGTCAGTTCAGATGAAACAGAGCATATGAGTGCTTTCTTGCCTGATCGGTTTCGTCTTGTTTCATACGAGTAAAGAATGAGTAGAAGGTGCTCACCCTTTTCATAAAGCATGGGAGTTTGAGGAAGGTTAACAGAAAAGGAGATGATCGCAGATGAAGCAATGGAAAAATAGATGGAATCAGATGGCGATAGTTGCTTTTGCTGTGCTTCTGTTTACTGTGTCTACCTCTTCTGATTACGCATGGGCTCAACTATCATCTCCTGTACCTTATGAACCGATACAAGGAGCTCTTATTTTAACGATGAATCCCCATGTAATCAAAGCAATAACTCACTATTATGGTTATCCACGCGCGTATGATTTATCCTCAGTTAGAGTGGTAGGTGTGTCTCGCCTAACGAATCAGCCTCACTCCTACGAAGCTGTTTTTCAGGTGAAGACCTATGAGGGAAATCATTCACCGCCTTTTGCAATCGAAACGATTAAGCTTGCGGTACATCCAAACGGAGTACAATTGACCGGGTACTCTCACCAAGGAGACGAGTGGGAGGCAAAGCGCAAAGTGGAGGAGCAACAAGTACAAAAAGAGTTTGAGGATTACTTTCAAATCAAATTAACTGGCTATCAGCAAATCGGATATTACCAAATTGCCCATCGATATCGCAATGATCCTGATAATACCTTGCTCTTATTTAATCAGGAGTTACTTTCACAAAAAGAGGCTATTCAAAAGCAATTTTATCTTCTACCTATAACCTTTCTTGGTAAACGGGACGGCTATATCTTGTATAAACGACCGGATGGAGGGCAGATTGTCTATTTCCTGCTTAAAGAGTTAGGAACCTGGAAATTAGATAAGATGAAACATGTACCTAGTAAGGGAATTTCGTAACCATCCTGACATGTAGTATATAAATAGGAAAAAAGCCGTCAGCAAAATACTGGCGGCTATTATGATTGGAAAATCAGCTATCTTTATGACTTCTTAGGAAACAGTGCCGTCCAAAAAGGATCATTCTCATATCCAAGGCGCCAAACAGCAAAGCCAGCCAGCTTGTACTTTACAGCTAAACTACGTTTGGCGGCGATACTGTATTCATTCTCATACCAAAGTGTGTGCCATACACCGTTTTTCATATAGTGCAAATAGGGTGATTTATATGTATCATGCCAAACCGGAACAGCTTGACTTTCCTTTATGATGGCAGGTATATTGCGAAAGCTGACAGCCCTTTTTTTCTCTGTACTCCACTCGTAGCCATAGCTTGGGATACCCATTAAAAGCTTATTGGAAGGAACTTGAGAGACACTATAGCGTATGACATCTTCCACCCAATTGTAGGAGGCAACGGGGCCTTCTTCCGACCAGGTACCATGCTCATCATAAGTCATTAGTTGAAGATAGTCAGCTTTGGCACCCAGTGCTTTTAAATCAAAGCCATATACCCAGAATATAGCAGGGTCGTCGTTTGTTTTGGCTGGTACAGAGACAATTAATTGTTTTTTGATCGCGTGAAGCTGGTCTGCTAAGCTCCCAACGAGCATGGAGTAAGCTTGACGATCCCCAGCCGGAACATTTTCAAAGTCAAGATTAGCACCTGACAATTGATTTTGCTGCACGGTGGTGAGGACTTGCTGTATAAAACGTGCTTTATAGTCCTTGTTGGTCAGGATAGAATGGGCTATTTCCTTATCAAATAACTTTGTCCCATGATTAGTAATGACTAAAAAGCTACCTTTTTTTGTATCTTTCGTTAACTGTAGAGCTGTTTTAGGTAATGTTCCTACCAAATAGCCCTCTTTGGTAGCATTATAGTTAAAGAAGGCGACGTCAGATATTTTATCCTGATAATGATGCAGAGATGTATAGGCAGCTAGATCACCTGGATAATTTTCGGCGTAATAACTAACTACTTTTGGTGTAGCTGCTATCTTTGTACTTGATGATACATTTGAACCAGTAGCTGCTTCTAGTTGGCTTCCCGCAAGGGTCATTGAAAGTAGTGACAGTGTTAGCAAGATTCGTTTCACAAAAATAAAATTCCTTTCCGAGTAGGTACATGATGTTATGTAGATAGATTTCTACCTGTACTTCCCTTTCGACATGGAGCATGCGATTCCTTTTAAAGTTACTGATGGTAAATGATGGTTGTTAACTAAATCAAAGCCATTTGGAGAAGGCTAAACGGATAATGAAGAAAGGAAAGGGGTAGCTTCGATGAAACAAATAGCAAGTCAAATTGAGGGCAAGCAAGCGATATACGGAGATCTTATGGAGACGTTGGGGAAAGAGGGCTTTACTCTGTCAAATTGGGAATATAGAAGTGGTTTTTTGGATCGTAAACTCGACGATAAAGGGATGGTTTTCTTGCGTTTACCGGTACAGGTGGTGAGCGGAGAGCTGGATCAACCTCACGCTGTTTTACGTTTTGAACAACCATTTGTGCTAAAGCATATTTACCAAACTGGATCTGACGATGATATTGATTATGCAGCAGGTCCGGTCGTTTCCTCGATGTTTAATCAATTTCAAGAACCCATTAATAAAGATGCGGATATTGAATCAATATACATTACACAGGCTGAAGAACTACTAAGGAGGTTAGAGCAGACGATATTTGCGGGAGAATGAGGAAAAGAGAAATACTCGACCTTTTGTAAAATAGTCACTAACTCATTTGCTGATAGCTACTTGCAATAGTATGATGAATAAGAGATCAAGGTTATCGCAAAAGAGAAAGGATTTTACGAAATGAAAATCGCAACGGTTTTACGTAATGATGATCATACACGCCAGGTGGATATAAGGTTGCGTGAAAAGCTAGCTACTTCCACCTTGCGTACCTATCGGTTTCTAGACTCCAAAAGCCAAGAGAAACCAGATATGGTTTTGTCTATTGGAGGTGACGGAACCATGCTGGAGGCTGTTCATCAATATGGATTTGAACCGCATTATATTGGAATTCATACGGGGCATTTGGGATTTTATGCGGACTGGCATCCTGATCAATTGGATGAATTTGCGGAGGCTTTGGAGCAGGTAGACCCTTTAATAGCGGAGTATCCAACCGTTTCCTGTCAAATCCGCACCAAGGATGGACAGCTGTTGGAGAAGTGGGCACTAAATGAGCTAGTCATTCGCAATGCCAGCCTTTCTTCCTTGGTAGTCTCCGTATTTATTAACGGAGAAGAATTTGAACATTTTCGTGGAGACGGTCTTATTATTTCATCACCTTCAGGAAGCACTGCTTATAATAAAGCGGTGGATGGTGCTTTATTACATCCTTCGCTGGAGGCAATCCAACTAGCAGAAATTGCTTCAATCAATAATCAATCCTATCGGACGATAAACAGCGCACTAGTTTTACCTAAGCACCATCATGTAGAGCTTGTTATCATGAACCCTGAAATTATGCTTGGCATGGATCGAGAGCAAGGCGTATGGAAAAATGTTGATTCAATCACCTGTCGTGTGGGTCTTCAAAAGGTCAAATTCGCTCGATATAAACGCCTAACCTTTTGGGATCGCGTGCGCAAAGCTTTTATTCATGGTTGATACTTCAAAATATTGGATTTTAGTCTTAACATGTTCCCATTCTTTACCGATATAATTATAAGTGATATCAATTTAATGATGCAAAGATAATCAGAGGATGGGTGAACGTATGAAAAAGAATAAGTTTTATAAAGTATTAGGATTGGGTTTAGCTATTTGTATGGCTTTTGGTATGCCGACTACTTCCGTTTTGGAAGCCGCTACGAAGTCTGCAACCAAGCCTGTTGAAAAAGTTCTGTCTTCTTTGAAGATTTCAGCCAATACTTTAGCGCTTGAAGCAGGGAACACCAAATCACTTACTCTAAGTGCACAATACACAGAAGGAAAACCTACTTCTGTCACTTCAAAGGCAGCATGGAATACGTCAAACAGCTCGGTAGCAACTGTTACTAACGGTAGAGTAAAGGCTGTAGGAGCTGGAACAGCAGTTATTACAGCCAACTATATGGGGAAATCAGTTACCACGACTGTAACGGTAACTAAAAAGCTAAAAACATTAGAAGTAAGCTCGAAAAAAGTGGATTTACTTCGAAATGATTCAAAAAAGGTTTCTGTGACGGCTGTTTATACGGATTCCTCCAAGGAAAATGTTACAGATAAAGTAACCTGGCAGGTAAAAGGAAATGCAGTTACTGTTGATAACGGATTAATTAAACCAAAAGAAGCGGGTTCAGCTACTGTAACAGCAAGCTTTGGTAACAAAAAGGCAACTGTAAGCGTACAAGTCGACCAAATAAATAAATTGGTGGTTACGACGCAGCAGCTACACCTGTTCAAAGACGATGATGATTTTGAGATAAAAGCTACTGCTGTCTACAAAGCAGGATCAAACGAGGACGTTACCTCTAAAGCAACATGGACAAGCACTAATACGGATGTCGTGACAGTTAAAAATGGAAAAATTATTCCACGCAAGGCTGGTAAAGCAACTGTTAAGGTGAAATTCGGTAACAAAAACGTAAACATTACAGTTAATGTTTACTAAGAAGAGCATCTCAATAAATTAAAAAAGCAGTAGCTGGTGTAGTCGAACAACACCTTCCAAATAAAAATCTAATCCCCTTCACATAACCAGTGTGATTAACACGATGGTTTACGTAAAGGGGATTTTTCATGGGCAATAAATAAACCTTAGTCCAGCGAAATGAGGACTAAGGCTACTTGAAGTTGATAGTAGTCAGGTTCTATGAGATGGAGTATCTTCATATCCTTTGGTCTTGTGTGATATCTACGGTGTTTCAATAATGGCTACAGGTCTTGTCCAAGCTCCACTTGCTTTGTCGATTTTAATGGGAAAACAACTAATTTTGAAGCCATGTGGTGAAGGGATATTATCTAGGTTGGCAAGTTTTTCGATTTGGCAGTATTCTTTATCTCTACCAACGTAATGAGCTGCCCAGAGAAGTCCTTCCCGTGGGTTTTGTTTGTAGTTTGTTGCTTGAATATTCAAAGGGATGTCCCAGCCCCAGCCGTCAGTACCCATGACCTTGATTCCCTGATCGATAAGCCAGCGAGTTGCTTCTTCGGATACGCCAACATGAATATAGGCATAGTTGTCATTGGTAATTTTTTTATCGGCATCAGAACGAATTAAAACAATATCATATGGTTTTAGCTGATAATCCATTTCTTTTAGCTTCTGAATCAGGTCATTTGTCGTAATTTCATAGCCTGATTCCTTGTCACTGAAATCAAACAAAACACCGTCAGCAAAAAACCATTCTAGCGGTAGCTCATCAATGGTTTTGGAGGGTTTACCTTCTGAAGTCGGCCAGTAATGCCAAGGGGCATCAATATGTGTTCCCGAATGAGTATTTGCGGTGACAGTCTCTGTTGCCCAGGCTTTTTTCTCCGGAAAGTCTTCAGGTTTGAGACCTAGTATTTGCGCTCCCTGAATGGCACCTTCTTCATGGGAAGAGTAATCAATTTTTGCTGGTAAAGGCTCCTTTATGCTAGGACTAAGGGTAACGCTTAAATCAATAAATTGTGGTTTTGTCATAAATTCCTCCTCTGGCCACAGCTATTCGATAGTTTCTTCTAAAATAAATGCGTGTGGAAAATTATCCTACTGTTTTTTCCTTCGATTGACAATAACAACATGGTGAACTATGTTTAAACGAGATTATTTTTTACCTTTTCTACCTTTTTAAAGATGTCAATTCCTAATCCAGCAAGTACCCCGATAGCTTCTCTTACAGGTAATTTCGGCATCTTGAATTCTTCTTGTATGACCTCTTCTACCTCTTTCGTATTGGAAAGAGAAATAAGCTGTTCTTTCCCACTTTCATCTGCGATACTAAATTCATTATTGTGAATGGTTAGCTTCCGGTGTTGATCTAGTTGAAATAATTGAATGAACAAGAGAGACATAAATTTTCTATCTAGATCAAATGATTTTGCAACCGTATCAGTAAAATAGATTAGATTTTTCGTGACTGTTGGATCAAACGTCCAATCTTGTTCAAGTAATTGCTTTTTAACGTATCGGTTGTAGACATAGCGTCCCGGATTTTTTGTATCTGCAACTAAATGGACTGAAATGTCAGCGTATTCACTACAGTTATCTGGATTACGTGTAAAATCAACTGGTTCAAAAAAGGGAGCACCTGAGGCACAATCTACATATAAAGGTATGCCTGGGTCATCAGGATGATCAACCAGAATGCCAATATGTGTTTTGCCAACGGGCAGTAATTTGGCTTTGAATCCAAGCTCTAATAAGAGTTGTTGTAATGTTGAATTAAGCACGTAGCAGGTTCCACCAAATTGCATGGTATGCAGGTGTAGAGTGACAATATCTAGTGGGGGAATGTAGAAGTTGTTTCGGCTATATTCTCGATAGTAAATCAGTTTACTAATATTTTCAAAAGGTATCGTCGATAGATGGTTACGACAGATTTTTTGTAGAAATTGGAATGAAGGCTCTTCTTGTTTCAGATGTATTTTGTGCAAATAAGACTCAGCCCACGTTGGTAATTTCATAGCGATTACCCCCTTCATTTTGAAATAAATAGAGTATTTCCTACTAGGTGTTAAATAGTATTTTAATTGTAAATATTTAGATAAAAATGAGCAAGATATTTATCTAGACAGCTTGTTGCGAAGTGATTTGTTCCCTGATTTTATGTTAGAAAGAGCTAGTTTGAACATTATCCAAATTATTACTTTATTGTAACAAATGAACTTATAAACTGTCTAATAGAGCAATGCTACTGGAATTCTTCCCATCACTTATAAACGAAGGAGAAGGTATATATGAAACGAAAGGTACCGAGACGTAAGATGATAGGAATGCTGTACACCACTTGTATAGTAACCTTGGTTCTAAACCTAGCCTGGGTACAAGCAGACGTAGTAAAGTCAGCTTCACCATTTACTAAAAATACAGGAAAAAGTGGAGAGAAGGCAGTAGTCATCCCCTTGAAACAGCAAAATCCCCAGAAAGCTTGGCCTAAAGAATGGCGTGAGAGAATTGAGCATCTGATAAGTAGCTATGAGCCATGGAGCCAGTACCAGATTGTTAAAGGAACATTTCGCCGAGAAGAAAGTCGGGAATACTGGGACGTTCAATTGATAAAAGGAGAAGATGAAAAGCTATCTCTTACGATCAATGGAAAAAATGGTCACTTATTGCGAGCGCTATCTATAGGTGTAAAAAGCAAGCCTGGCCATTATTTGCCCGGCGAAGGGGAAGCTGCAAAACAAGCTCAGGTATTTCTTGAAAGGATGCTGGGCAGAGAAGCTAATGAGTATCAGATAGCATCTAATTTACCTTATGAGCTACCGGTTAGCCAAGCTGCTACTGAACTTGACAATATATTACAGGGGACCAGAGTGATTACGTATCAGCGTGTTAATACCAAAAATCCATCTGAGGTAGTCGTTGATGTTATACGAATTGGAGTAGACGGAGAAGGGAAAATAAGGAGCTTTGTTCTTGATGTTATATCCTGAGGGATTGATATGGATAATTTTACCGTATAATAAAAAGCTAACTTGACTGCAAAATGACATTTACTACTATTCAGGCTTTTTCAACGAATAGTTTTTAATTAGTTGGGCAATACCAATCCTAGGAACACTAGGATGGAGGAGTAATATGCGTTCACTAATGAACTTTTTTCAGAGGGCTAACTTACTAGCATGGATTATTGGGTTGTTTATTGCTCATATTGTCATGTATCTTAGTCTGGGGACTCCGACGTGGTTTGCAACCTCGTTACTAGCAATATCTGTATATGCCGTATTTTTTATGGTCATGAAAATGGTTGCCCAGCGTTATAATGAGAAGGAACGGGAAGGGAATCGGTAGATTTAGTCTCTTTTTCAAACGAAAAACATTTACTTGTAACAGTAAAGAGCGTACAGAAGATGCACGAATAGCTCCTGTACGCTTTTCTCTTATGCGCAAAATAGAACGCTACCATTTTCCGAACCATTGTAATACGATAATGCAAGCACCTAAAGCGAATACATAGTAGGCAAAGACTTTCATTGATCCGCTACTGATCAGTTTTATCATCCAACGAATAGCGATATATCCTGTTATAGCAGCAAACATAGCTCCTACCAGCATAGGAATAATACCGCTTGGTAATACGGGCTGTTCCACTAAATCTTTGACCTGTAAAACGCAAGCTCCTAAGATAGCTGGAAGAGATAGCAAAAAGGAAAAACGAGCGGCATCATTTCGATCAATTCCTCTTAACAATGCACCAGCAATTGTGAGGCCAGAACGAGAAATGGCTGGTAAAATAGCCGCTCCTTGCAAAGTACCGATAAATAAGGCATCTATGTAATTGATTTGTTCAAAGTCTCGTGTACCCTTGCGCATGGATTCCACGGCCCATAGAATCAGCCCCGTAGCGAGAAACTCTACCCCGATGGTTTGCCCAGTCTGTGAGATTTTCTCGAAGTAATCTTTGAAAGTCAGACCAATAATTCCAGTTGGAACGGTACCTACGATCAACAAACGAGTTAATTTGCTGAACGGATGGCGAATTACATAGATAATTTCAGTCCAAAAGACAATGACAACGGCAACAAGTGTCCCTAGATGGAGTAATGTGTCAAATAACAGACCAGCTTCACGTAATCCGAACAATTTGCCAAACAGGACAAGATGTCCCGTGCTTGATATAGGCAAAAATTCGGTAAATCCTTGAATGATACCAAGAAAAATTGATTCTA
The DNA here is from genome assembly GCF_051713385.1 of Brevibacillus sp. JB24b. NCBI lineage: Bacteria > Bacillati > Bacillota > Bacilli > Caryophanales > Paenibacillaceae > Brevibacillus > Brevibacillus sp. JB24b. The sequence goes on from NZ_JBNVQV010000001.1 coordinate 659,025, forward strand.
TATATGCTAGCATGCTCTTCTCTCCTCTTAGGATGAATTACTACTCGATAAGACAAGTGTATGCAGATAAGGAGTCGGACTTGCTGTTTTTATGGATAAAAATTTAGAAAGATGTTTATTGTAAATGATGGGCAATGAAAGCTGTTCCTACAGATTGAGGTGTGAAAAAGCTCCATTTTTTATTCATTTTTTGCAAAATCCTTACAAGCTGTGAAGTCTCACGTGGAACGCACCAACAGATTGTGTATAATGAGGGGACGAAGGGATAACCTTACGAAATATATTGAGCGTGACATAGAGTAGGAAGTGACGAAATGAGAGATAAGCGACAGTTTGGTAATAGAGATGGACAAGGAAGAGGAGGACGTGGTGCCAGAAGCGGCGGAGGTAGTGGCAGACAGCAAGGCGGCCGCTTTAGCTCTTCGGGTGCTGGATACAGAGGGGATGGCAGGGGAGCCAGCTTTTCTGAAAAGACGATGCCAGCTCAGTCTACGAAGTATAATGCAGGGATGATTGTTTCTTTGCCTGTTTCTAGAGTGGAAGAGTATGGATATTTTCTAACAGATGGCGAAGTTGATATCTTATTGCATCAAAACGAAGCGACAGACCAGTTAGAGCTAGGCGATACCGTTAAAGTCTTTTTGTATCACGACCATGAAAATCGCTTAGCAGCAACAATGCAGATGCCTTTGGTGAAAGAGGGCGAGTATAAATGGTTAGATGTTGTGGATGTTTCTACACGCGTAGGCGTCTTCTTACATAATGGAATTCAAAAAGACCTGCTGGTATTTAAAGATGATCTGCCTAAGGAATGGGAAGAGTGGCCACAAGCTGGGGATAAATTGTTGGTGACCTTAAAACTTGATAAACGCGGTCGTCTTCTAGGACAACCAGCCACTGAAGATATCATTTGGGACTTATCTCGGAATGCATCTAGCGAAATGAAGAATCAATGGGTAGAAGGTATCGTGTACCGTGTGTTTATGGAAGGTGTATTCATTTTCACTGACGATAAGCATATCTTATTTATTCATCAGGATGAAATGACTGAATCCTTGCGCATGGGACAAAGAGTACGAGCACGGGTCAGCTATGTGCGCGAAGATGGCCGCTTGAATGGGTCCATGCAGGAACGTAAAGAAGTACGTTATGGAATTGATGCTCAGATACTTTTAGGCGTGCTAAAGGAACGTGGAGCGATGCCATACACAGATAAATCTACGCCAGAAGAGATTAAGGATCGCTTCGAAATGAGTAAAGCTTCCTTTAAACGTGCCATGGGCAAACTCATGAAAGAGGGCCTGGTTGAGCAAGTTGATGGCTGGACACATCTTAAAAAGGAAGTTTATATGAATCATCAGAGAGAACTAGAAGAGAATCTAGAATCATAAACAAGTAGCTAAAACCCTCCTATGGAGGGTTTTAGCATGTAGCATAAGCTTGAATAGATAAAATAGAGATATCGTTAGGTAACGATAATGGGAAAGCTTTTTAAACCATAAATGGTAGTGCTATTTTTAATAGGCACCGGGCGATTGATATCGTGGAATGAAATACGTTTATCGTTTTTTAATAATTCTGTCAAAGATATTTTTGCTTCTAATCTGGCTAAAGGCGCGCCTAAGCAGAAATGAATGCCCTGTCCAAAGGCAAGATGAGGATTTACCTTTCGGCTGATATCAAATGTAGAAGCATGTTCGAATACTGTCTCATCTCGATTAGCTGACCCTATCCATGAAATTACGATCTGATCTTTTTTTAGTAGATTAGTACCGATTTCTACATCCTCTTTTACTCTACGAACGACTCGCTGCGCTGGAGAACGATAGCGTAATGTTTCTTCCAAAGCTTGGGGAACAAGGGACAAATCTTGTTGGACTTGTCTATAAGCTTCGGGATGTTCCAATAGACTATACATCGCATTAGAAATAAAGTTTGTTGTCGTCTCATTTCCTGCCACTAATAATAATTTACAAAAAGCCACAAGTTCATCAATGGAAATTTTACTGTCTTCGCTTTCAGCCTGAATAAGAATAGATATAATATTATTTTCTTGATGAGGGTTTCTTCGTTTTTGATCAACAATCTCTGTAAAAAAGCTGGTTAACTCCTCGTCGGCCTGTGTACGAACCGATAGGAATTGTGCCAGATGATCTGGATCATCGGTGTCTGGAGAACTAACAACGATATCTGACCATTCTTTAAATTTCGGCATCTCTGACGAAGGAACCCCCAACATCTCTGCAATTACAATGACAGGTAGCGGGTATGAGAAATCCTGTACTAGATCAAATTCTTGTTTATCTTGTACGTTTTCCAGAAGCTCCTTCGTGATTTCTTCAATACGTGGGGCCCAGGATTTCATCATTTTTGGAGTAAAAGAATGCATAACAATGGAACGAATATCTGTGTGCATAGGCTGATCCATGCCAATCACACTTCGATTAAATGGAGATGCTCTTTTTGGAGGCAATACACTAGAAAAATAATTTTTATCTTCCATTACACGCTTGACATCTTGATATAAAAAAACGTTCCACATGTCTGCCCTTTCATTATAATAAACGGGAGTTTGGTGCCTCATTTTTTCGTACCACTGAAAAGGATGATAAGGATCTAGTTGAACTTCTTCATCTCTAAAATAATTGCTAGGAATCATAATAAAAGATTGTTTAAAGTCATTCATGATACTATTTCCTCCTTTAAAAATGTCGAAAATAATTAAACTGAATATCATTCACTGAATGTAATTCAGTTTATAAAACAAGTATAAATGATGGAAGATAAAATGTAAATTTTTTACTTCCGAAGATTGTATGCTGTATATTGGAAAAATTGATACAATATTTTCTAGGGAGTGGCAAATGCTTTCGCAAAATGTGGTTTTTGCTGTCTTCCAATACGTACATGTTACTAGGAGAATAAATACTATGCAGGAAAGAAAATTAACCAAGCGACAAGAAAAAGCAATAGAAACAAAGCGCACTATTTATCATGTAGCTCTGGATTTGATAAAAGAAAAAAATTTTGAAAGCATCTCTATCGAGGAAATTAGTAAGAAAGCAAATGTATCAGTGGGAACATTTTATTACTACTTTAGTTCCAAGGAAGAAATTTATCTTTGTTTATTTCAGGAAATAGATAAACGCTTTGCTCTTGATATACAAGCTGACGAAAAGCAAGAGCCAACAAAAGATCAGCTCTTACATTTTTTTGTTCAATTGGCAAAGCATACGTCTGAATTGGGGTTGCACATTAATAAGCAGCTTTATCATGGAAATAATCGACTGTTTACTTTAAAAAATTCCTCTACATGGACAAAACTTCAGGAAATTATTAATCGGGGGCAAGCTAGACAGGAATTAACGACTGATTTCAAAGAGGGCGAAATACTTGAATATTTAATTATGCTCTCTAGAGGAATTATTTTTGATTGGTGTATCCATAATGGGAAGTATCCACTGGTTGAGGCTATGCACAAGTATATGAAGAAGACAATTTCATCTATATGTAAGTAAATAAGAATAGTAGAAAGCAAAGGAGCCTAAGTTTGGAATCTGTCATATTTCCAGAAGCCTCGTTCTATAGATATATCAATTTGGTTACACACGGGGATAAAGCAGATTTTTCCTCCTGAGATATGTTAAGATGTTTTATAGCAAAAAACCAAAGGAGGAACTTTAGCTTGCAAGCGAAACCGATTCATAAGCCTTGGCAATTACTTTTTCGCGTCTATCGCTACATTTTGCCCTTGCTTGAGCAAGAGTTCGCTTATTGGTACGAACGAGCGAAAGAAATCCCAAATAGGGAACTTCGAAAACAAGCCATAGCCAGCATGGATTCCAAGAAATTTCATTGTCAGGGTGGCTCTGTTTATGCTTCTCAAGTTATTTCTTATAAAGAAACGCTGGTCAAGCTAATCGTAGCTTATCAGACAATCAGTGATTATCTAGATAATTTGTGTGATCGCAGTACATCACTTGATCCAATTGACTTTCGCCAGCTGCATTATTCCATGCAGGATGCACTAACTCCTGATGCACCGCTAAGAGACTACTATGAGTTTCGTGAGGAAAAGGACGACGGGGGCTTTTTGACTGGATTGGTTTTGCGATGTCAAGAGATGATTCAAAAGCTACCTTCTTATAAAGATGTTCAGCAACATATTCTGAATTTATCTACGCTCTATAGCGATTTGCAAGTATATAAACATATCGCCCAAGAGAAGCGGGAAGAAGCTTTATTAACATGGTGGGACCAGCATAAGGAAAGCTATCCTGAGATAGAATGGCAAGAGTTTGCTGCAGCGACTGGTTCAACAGTTGGTATTTTTGCGTTGTTTTGTTTGGCAACAGAGCCTGTGGTTGATCAGAAGGAAATCGAAGCATTACATCATGCCTATTTTCCTTGGATAGGTGGAGTACATATTTTGCTAGATTATCTGATCGATTTGGAAGAGGATCGGGAAGGTGGAGATTTGAACTTTGTCAGCTATTATCAATCTGACGAAGAAGCGTATGAGCGGCTGCAATACTTTATTGAACGTGCCAAACGAAGCATTGATCAATTGCCTCATCCTGCGTTTCATCGCATGATCGTTGACGGGCTACTTGCTTTTTATTTGGCCGATCAGAAAGTAAATCGGGAACAGCCGCAAATTTATACGATTTCCAAGCGTTTATTAAAAAAGGCAAGTAGTTTCACTTCTTTTTTATTTTACGTTAACAGCCTATTTATTCGCCGGAAAGAAACATGATTTATGGACGAAGATGCTTCTTTTTGTAAGAGAATCCAAACCCCATCAAACAGGTTGCCAATACTAAGCAGCCAATGATGCCCAGTGTGCTTTTCAGCCCAATAAAGATACCTACTCCTACCAAGCAGAAGGCAACTAATACTGCAAGGCAAAAAGTCACCAATTTATATTGATTCATCAGGGAATACCTCCTTTGTTGACGGTGTTCCTATTATACCTTATTTTTTCGGTTTGTTTTACATTTTCTGAATATGGAAGTGCCGTTAAAAATAGTATTTCCTCGACACGTCCTATCTTCATAAGCCTTTGCCAATCTCATTAGGTTGGTGAAGGCTTTTTTAATGCAGAAATAGGAAGTGTAATTTCTCGATATACTTGTGGAAGGTATTGACACCAATAAAAAAAAGAAGTAGTGTATTAATTGTACTAGATGATATAGTACACACCGAACGGTAAGAGGTGGTTGATTATTATGATCCTGATTAATGAACGAAGTCCTTCGCCCATTTATGAGCAGATCATTCAGCAAATAAAAGAGTTGATTCTAAAAGGGATACTACAGGAGGGAGAAAAATTGCCATCGGTACGAGAGCTGTCTGGCATGATTGTCGTAAATCCAAATACAGTGAGTAAGGCATATCAGGAATTGGAGAGACAAGGAATAATCGAGACATTGCGTGGAAAAGGAACTTTCGTTGCCAAGCAGCAGGTTCCTCGGATGGAAATAGAACGTTTGGATAAATTTCAGGAATCGTTAAAACAAATCGTTATTGAAGCAAGTTACCTAGGGATTAGCACACAGCAAGTACAAGAATGGGTTGAGAAGTACATGTTAGAATTACGAGGTGATTCAGATGCTTAGTTTATATAATGTAAATAAAATAATAGATGAAGAAGAAATATTACATAACATTAGCTTTGAAATACCTAAGGGTGTAATTGTCGGTCTTGTTGGTCGTAATGGATCGGGTAAAACAACATTATTGCGTACAATCATGGGAATTTTGGATACGGATGGGGGGAGTGTGGAGTTAAATGGTCGCTCCATACACCAACATCCAGAATGTAAAAGAGACATGCTTTTTGTTCCCGATTCTCCTGAAGCGCTCCATTTTTATACACCGGATGAATGCGCCAAGCTGTACAAAGCTATGTATCCTAACTTTGATCATGATCACTATGTAACGTTGATGGAGCGTTTTAAGCTTCCGAGACGCAAAAGAATTCGTCAGTTCTCTAAAGGAATGAAAGCACTGGCATCACTGATCCTAGCGTTCTCCTCAAAGGTATCCGTAATTATACTAGATGAACCAACAAACGGAATTGATCCGATAGTCAAAAAACAGGTACTAGGCATGATTGTTGAAGAAGTTGCCGAACGTGAAGTAAGCTTTCTCATTTCTTCGCACCAACTAGAAGAGTTAGAAAGAATATCTGATATGATTATCATGATAAAAAAAGGAAGTGTTGAGGCAACGACCTCACAATCAGATACAGAGGAGAGGTTTAAAAAGTTTCAAGTGGTTTTTAAAGGAGATGCTCCACAGACACTGCTTGACTTGCCACAGGTCTATCTTCTCCATCAGGTAGGACGTGTACATACATTACTACTGGAGGACCCAACAGGATCAGCATTAGCCAGATTACAAGAAGAGCAACCGTTATTATTAGAAAAATTACCAGTTGATTTAGAAGATTTATTTATTACCAAGCTAGGTGGTGACGATTATGTTTCATAAAGCATTATGGCTAAAGGAATGGAAACAGAGTAAATCAATGATATGGTTATTACCATTTATCACCTTTCTCTGTATGGGCTTCACCCGTATGCAGAATACCTTATTTCTAACTGAAAACCAGGTCATTATGAACGTAGCTCAATTTAAAAAAGAAGGGGCAGAATTTTTTTATCTCGTTTCCAATAATTCAAATTATCTACTTGCTAGCTTCCCCCTACTTTTATTACTTGCTTTGACCTTGATGGGATCAGAGAGAAGAAGTTTAGTAAATGACTTTACTTTCTCGATGCCTTTTTCACGCAGAGATATTTATTTGACCAAATGGATGCTGGGAGCATCAGCGATTGTTATTAGTTTGATGTTGAATACTTTGATTGATATGACAGTTATTTTGGTATCACCTTTTAGAGAGTTTTTCATTTTGAAGGAACATCTTTATCCATTACTCCAGTCATCATTAGGTCTAATCGCATTTTATAGCTTCGTACTGATGATTGGAACCCTATCGGGTGGAACGATGGTTCAAGCCATGCTGTCCATAATCTTTAGTATCTTTCCTGTTGGAATTGCCTTCTTAATTAATGGATTTTTACAAATGAACTTTGGTATCCAATTGAATTTTGACCTATTTCCGATAAATCTCATTTTGTTGACAAGTCCAGTAGTATTGGTAAACCTGTTTGGAAAGCTATCGTCACCTTTATTAATTCCGTTTATTCATTTGCTTGTTACATTAGGACTCGGTATCTTCTTATATCAACGTAATCGATTAGAGAATAATGGCAAGGTTATTATGTTTCCAGCGATAGAGCCTGTTTTTTATGGGGGAGCTATTCTGTGTTTTGCCTTGCTTGGGGGGCTTTTTTCCTCAACTGTCATTGAGAAGGATTTATTCACGTATTACGCCGGATTTATCTCTCTAGGGGTTTTAGCAGCGATCGGATCTTACTTTTTACGTAATGCTCGGATTCGTATGTAATTCACATGTAAATGGATAGCCTTGTTGTCATATGCTAGATGGAGTGGGCGTACCACTATCTGGCTTTGCAACAAGGTTATTTTTTTCAAAACGGCTAGTAATAAGGGTTTGGTTTAGTACATTTTCTTTTATGACAAGAGGGGATCGGCAAAGTACAGCTTATTGATTATAATAAATGAAACATTCTGTCTCTCAGGAGTTGATTGCTTGCTGTTCCATGATGATGCTTTTACAGTAGAAATCTTGTCAGACTCTATCTCATTTTTACCAAAAGAATATGCTCTTCTGCAATTTTTATTTCAAAACCAGAATCAAAGCCTTTCGCGCGAACAACTATTAGATCACGTCTGGCCTCAAGAAGCGCCTATAGACCGAACAGTAGATGATCATATTTATCGCTTGAGAAAAAAGCTAGGGAAGTATATTCACTTATATGAAATAGAAACGATTCGCGGCAGAGGCTATCGTTTCTATGTAAAGGATAAGCATGGAGAGATTACTTCATTTGCTAAAAATACATTGCTTCAACAAAAAACAAGAGAGCTTTTACATACGTATCACTTTCTAGGTCTAGGAGAACAGCTAGTTACTATGCTGAGTCATCAACAAAAATGGGGGTTGCCTGTTGATGAAGATTTCAAGTGTCTCTCTTATTTCTCTAAAATAGATGTACAGCGATTGTTAGAATCAAATGATCATTCTTTTCAGCACCGCGCCTATTTTTTGTTACTTTTTTATATAGGCTTTTCAAAGAATACAACGAAAGCCTTACATTTCTGTGAACAGGCACTTCAATCAGGCTGTCTTCCTTCATATGGACAAACTGAACTACCGATAAATCTAATCTCTTTTTACGTGCAAACGAACCAAATTGAACAGGCTGCGCAAATTTTGAAGAGTAACTGGATAATGGCAAGAGAGCAGGGGAATGAGTGGCTTCATTTCTTACTCATGACGGAAGAGGTCATTTTTTATACAGCCCAATCTGAATGGGGACGTGCAGAACAATCCTTGAAAGAGCTAGAAGATTTGTTACCTTACTTCCCAGGATTACGGGAGAGTGGACTGTGGCAAATTCATAAGGGATTGCTTACCTCTATTAAAGGTAATGAACGTGAAGGGGTACTTGATTGGACAAAAGGGATAGAGGATCTACAACGTTCTCAATTCTTGCCTACCCTTTTGATGGCTTTGCAATACACGAGATATCTGGGGAATAAACAAGCAGCCTTAAAGATCATTAGTAAATTGGCAGAACAACAGTGGAAGCAACTACAGCATAAATTAGGCTGGGAGAAATATCTCGATCGACTAGAAGCCCAGTTGGAACAACACTTTTCTTAAAAAAAATGTTCTTTCTGATACTCCTCTGACATACCAACGGTAACATGTTGAAAGGAAGAGGAGGGTGGTATTTTTGGAAATTACTCAGAGAGAATCAGGTTCGGTGTCGGTGTGGAAGAATCACACTTTTCGTAAGCTTTTTTCGGCATATGGAATATCCAGCTTTGGTGGATGGTTTGACTATATTGCAATTATGGCCATCGTGACATTTGAATGGAAATCTTCTCCGCTTTTAATTGCTTTGTTACCGATTAGTTATGCTCTGCCAGGGATTTTATTGGGGCAAGTAGCAGGAGTATTAGCTGATCGCTGGGATAAACGAAAGGTAATGCTTGCAAGCAATCTATTGAGGGCCCTGTTCACCTTCAGTCTACTGTTTGCTTCGGGGGTATGGATTCTATATGGCATCTTGCTAATGCGAGCTACCTTGGAAGTAATTAATTTACCAGCAGAACAGGCTATGACTCGTCAGATTGTTAGTGATGATCAGCTATTGCAAGCCACAAGTCTTAATACACTCATTTTTCAATTAGCCAAAATTATAGGCCCACTTTTAGGAGCTTCTTTATTATCGGTCACCTCAAGTCAAATTTGTTTAGTTGTAAATGGAAGCTGTCTGTTGCTTGCTTGTTGTTTGCTAGGTTGGATAAGGCCAACGGAGAAGGAGATTACGTGTGGCGCAACCTCTCAAGATGTCCATGTAGAAAAGAGTTCGGATTCAAACAAGCAGCCATTCATTTATGCTTGGAAGGATGGATGGAGCATCGTATTAAGAAACAAAGTACTTCTAGTAAGTCTTTTCTTTATGTTGCTTGTTTCCATGACGATTCAGTTTGTTGATTCGCAAATGTCTGTGTTAGTAAGGGATATAGCTCCTCTGCATCCCGAGTGGATGGGCTGGGGCATAGCGTTGTTTGGTTTAGGTGCAATTACGATGATAGGTTTTCTTCAACGTCGGAGTGTAATGAGAGGATATGGGATTGCAATTGGAATAAGTGCCACGTTAATAGGCGGGTGCTTTATTTGGCTGGGGAGTATGGGAGCAGGTGTAGATTTCGTATTCATGATCCTTCCCTGCTTGATTGGAGGAGCTGGTACTGGACTTTGGTCGGTAACATCAAATTATTTGTTTATGAATGAAGCACCAAAAGAGGCAGTGGGAAGAGTTATGGGGATTGTGCAGTCTATGAGTAGCATGGTTTGGGTAATTGCCCCGCTCTTAGGAGGAGGCTTGGTGACCTTGGTGGGACCAAGCCTCGCTTTCCAGATCTGTGGTATCATGCTAGCTCTTTTAGGGATAGGTGCTATGCTGCTACAGCGGTACCTTTGGCCGCAAAGAAAGCAGAATGTGGCACGAGACATAAATGTGTCTTAAAGGAAGGGGGATATTAGCGTTTACTTGATTCCTCTACAAGTCCATATCTTTTCATTTTGTTATAAAGTGTGCCGCGTGACATTCCTAATAATTGCGCGGCCGCTTTTTTATTTCCATATGTGCGTTCTAATGCCTGTAATATTTTTGTTTTTTCCTTATCACCTTCTCTTCCGAACCGAGCTGGTACATATTCGTTGTGTACGCCATACGTGTCGGATCTTGTCTGGTTACCATTAGAAGGAGATACAGTAGATACTATATAGGTGGAAGACAGCTCTGTTGATGATAAGCTACCCGAATGAGTTTGATTATCTGAATTACGTTCATGAGTGGTTTTTAATGCGGCAGGAAGATGTTCCCATGTAATGACTCCATTCTCTTGTAAAATAGATAAACGCTCAATGATGTTACGGAGCTGACGAATGTTTCCAGGCCAATGATAATCAAGGAGTGCTTGCATTACATCCGGCATAATGCGAGGTACTGCGTGATCGTTAGCAAGAGAATATTCATGTAAGAAAATGGGGACTAATTCTAAAATATCCTCTAAACGTTCCCGTAACGATGGTAGCTCTAAAGAAAAAACATTTAATCGATAATATAAATCCTCACGAAAACGCCCCTCTGCCACCATTCTTTCTAGATTTTTATTTGTAGCCGCAATGATTCGTGTATTCACATAAATCGGTTCTGTTCCACCTACTCGATAGAATTGTCGCTCCTGTAGGGCGCGCAATAACTTCGCTTGCAATTCTAGTGGTAGTTCCCCGATTTCGTCTAAAAAGAGGGTACCTTCATGAGCCAGCTCGATTTTGCCAGGTTTACCTTTTCGCTCAGCTCCCGTAAAAGCCCCCCCTTGATAACCAAAAAGCTCGCTCTCAAATAGGGCGGCTGGAATGGCTGCACAGTTGATGGCTACAAAAGATTTTTTACTGCGTTTACTTACTTGGTGAATAGCCTGAGCAAATAGTTCCTTACCCACTCCACTCTCTCCATATATGAGGACAGTAGCATCGGTTACTGCGACCTTCCGAGCTGTTTGCATAGCTGTTTGTAAAGCAGGCGAATGCCCCTTTATAGGGAAAAATGGATCGGTAGAAGCTTGGTAGCGAGTCATTTCTTGTTGCAAATTGTGTAAATGCTCAGTTGTATTAGTTAATTCCTCATGTAGCTTGACTAATTCGGTAATGTCCTGCTCAATCGAGATGGCTCCAATAATCTCTGATGATTGAGTGATTGGGGCAGAGTTAATAAGAACGTGTTGATTAGGGCGTGGGATATGGTATAACCTTTGAACGGCTGACCCCTCTGATAAAGCAATTTTTAAACGAATGGATTCGCTAGCGAAATGGTTATCCAACGGAGTACCCACAACATCTTCTTTTTTTATTTGATACAGCTTTTCTGCTGCCGGATTCCAATAAACAACCTGATTAGAAGAGTCTACAATGGTAGTCGCCTCACTCATAGTAGCTAATAAAGTATGAAGGAGAGCTTCTTGATTGTTAGCGACTGTGCCAATGGTTTCAAATAATTGTTCAAAGGGGAGATACCCAATAGGCTGTCCATCTGGGGAATCCAACACGAGTAGCTTTGTGCGAAAAGCTGAAATTTCTGATTGAGAAAGAAAGCTAGATACACAGAGAAAAGCTTGCCATAGCGTATGTGAACTAGGAATGGCGCAATATTCAGGCAAGTAAGAATGCATTACATTCCCAGTAAATCTCGCTTGGCTTGGAAAAAGCTCAGAGTTTGAAAGCGGTAACATGAATGCTGTTACCTTCATTTGCAAAGAGAAGAAGGATTTCATAGGATCACCTGTGCTGTTTGACATTATGAATGTTAACTTCACAAAAAAGACACTCTTAACCATTAGTGTACATGATTTTGAACAAAAGTGTACATAAATGTCAAAATACTATGTGTTTTCATACGATGGAACACCTGAAAGGGTAGAAATTGACGATTTCATGAGATTTTTCCTGAATTTGATAAGTTGGCATGATGCTTGCTTGGTATATAAAGCAGAAAGTAAATGTACAGGTAAAGCAGCTTGAGGGGGATGTAATGATGGAACAAATCTTAAAGAACTTTTTCTTATTCCTTTCTAAAAACCAAGGATTAAATAAAGCAGCCAAAAAATGGGGGCTTCGATTTGGAGCTAGGCGTGTAGTGGCGGGAGAAACTATCGCAGAAGCCATTCGCGGTGTCCGCGAGCTGAATCAAAAAGGGCTAGTCTGCACGCTAGATCATCTTGGGGAATTTGTGTTTAGCGTAGAAGAGGCCAATGAATCCGCTGATTATTGTATGAAAACGATTGAAGCAATCTATGAGTCTAAAGTGGATTGTAATCTTTCGCTTAAAATGACACAGTTAGGATTGGATATTAGTCGTGACCTATGTGTAAGCAACATGCGTCGAATTCTAGATACAGCCAAGCAATGTGGGAATATTTTTGTTCGTATTGATATGGAGGATTATGCTCATAACCAAGTGACCTTGGAAATTCTTCATGAATTGTTACAAGATTATGATAATGTTGGTACGGTTATTCAAGCTTACCTCTATAAATCAGAGAATGATGTGGAGGCTGTGAAAGATAAACAAGTTAACCTGCGTTTGGTAAAAGGTGCTTATAAAGAATCACCAGAGGTGGCTTATCCAGCGAAAACAGATGTCGATGAAAATTATAAGAAGATTATTAAGCAACATCTCCAAAACGGTAACTATGCAGCGATTGCAACACATGATGATTCCATCATTGCATATGTGAAGCAGTTAGAGAAGGAGCTAGGTATTTCTCGGGATCAATTTGAATTCCAAATGCTGTATGGTATTCGTCCCCAATCTCAACTAGACTTGGCAAAAGAGGGCTATAAAATGCGTGTGTATGTTCCATATGGTAACGATTGGTATGGTTATTTCATGCGTCGTTTAGCGGAGCGTCCAGCCAATGTAGCATTTGTAATCAAAGGCTTGTTTAGCCGTTAATTTGTTAGCAAGACATGATAGATATTGGGATGTAAAATGATAAGAAGCCGAGTTTCTTGCATAGAGCTGAAAACGGGTACAATTCACCGGTGTCTATGCTAGAAACTTGGTTTATTTTATTTTCATGTGAATGCTGAAGATAAAGGGATTAGATTACCTGAATGATTAAATGGCACAAACATCTTCCAGTAGATGGAACATGAAGTCAGTTATCAATTCTGGTATGCTTATATTATGTATGGTAGAAGATAATTGGGAGCTATTAACAAATCCTAATGGAGTGCGTTATAATAAAATTGGTCGCCCACAGTGGATGACATTTGAGCTACGTACGGGGATGAAAGCTTACATAGAGAGTGAAAATTCAGTTCTATTGTTTACCTATAATTTATAAGCTTGTGGGGTAAAACGATCCGAAGATACATAATTAAATTTTTTTTATAAGAAAATTGAAGTTTTTTAAAGCAGGAAAAATGGGGTATAAATGTAGTATAATTATAATTATTCTAGTTGTGGGGAGAGAAACGAAATGGAGCTTACTGGTCAACGCTTGTTCGTATTATGGAGAACCTTTTCTCAACTTGATTTTCTACGTCAAATTAGAGGACGTGACATCCCGGATCAGTCTGTGAATGAATTAATTAACAAAGTAAAAAATTTAGATGAAGTGGAAGTATTACCGATTGATACAGAACAATTACGTGAAACGGTAATCAAACTTCGTAAATAGATAAAAGTAAGGATGCTCCGTTGCATTCTTTCTATTTGGGGTACCGTCAGGAAAATGCGGATTTACAACGCTAAGCACATTTCCAAGACGATTCCCCCATTTTTAACAACGCTAAGAAAGTTTCAATGGTCTTAGAGAATCTAATGAGACCACTTTCACTGAATTAAAATGGTATTCTCCTAGTAAATTGATATGTTCCCAGCCTAAAGGTGATATATGATGCAATAAGTCTTCATTAAAACTACCTGTCCGTTTTTGATATTCAAATGCTTTTGTTAGATGTAGGGTATTCCAGATACTGATGGCATTGATAATTATGTTTAATGCACTGGCTCTTTGCAATTGCTGCTGTATGGTTCGTTCCCTAAGCTCTCCTTGTTTTCCAAAGAAAATAGCTCTTGCCAGTCCATTCATGGCTTCTCCTTTATTCAATCCTTTTTGTATTTTCCTTCTTAAAGATTCATCCGAAATGTAATTCAGAATAAATATCTTTTTTTCTATTCGACCCATCTCACGTAAGGCTGTAGCTAAGCTGTTTTGTCTTGAATAAGAAATAATTTTGAGTCCGATAAATCTCTTATTCTTGGAGCAAATTTAAATCCTAATAAATGGGTCAATCCGAAAAAAGAATTGATCACTTGTAAATCGATAGATGGTGGCTCCTTTTCCAGTTCCGTAATGTGGGTTTGCATCTGCATGTAGTGATGAAAATTTACTAATACGGCTTGGGCTTTATTCATTGCATCTTCATACATGCGCCATTGAGACACATTGGCTAGTTGCTTATATGTAAGTCCGGGTGTTGCTTCAGCCATCTTACTCAATCCAATATTCATTCCCATTCCTAAAAGGGCAGCCATGATAATGATTGTTTCTTCTTTATCTGGCTTTCGATTATTGGAAGCATGAGTGAATTGCTCATGAAATCCTGTTAAAAAAGCAACATCCATGAGTAAATCGGTTAATTTTATTCTTGGGACCATCTGATAAAGGCTTGCACTAAATTTCTTTGCTTCTTCTGGAACATCTTTTTCTAAGCGTGAAATTGATAGCTTTCCTTTTTCAAGAGAAACTCCATCTAACTTGTTGGAATTGGCAGATAACCACTCTAATCTTTCATTAAGACTGCTGGTTCTCTCTGTCATATAATCTTCGAATGATAAACTAACTGATAACCTCGTATTTCCCTTCGTTTGATTCCATGTACCCTTTGAAAACAAATATTCCTCAAAAATCTCTATATTGTCTATTGCCCATTAATGGAAACATCACCAGCCCGAACATGTTCCCTTAGTTCTGTTAAGACAGCCATTTCATAATAATGACGATTGATTGTACCGTCATCCTCATATAAGTGTTTTTTCCAACGCTTTGAGATAAAGTCCACTGGTGAGTTGTCAGGTACTTTTCGCTTTCCAGATTCGTTCATTCCTCGGATAATCTCTACAGCTTGTAAAAGTGGTTCATTTGCCTTTGTAGAATGAAATTCCAATACCCTTAATAGCGTTGGCGTATATTTTCTAAGTGAATAAAATCGTTTTTGCAGTAAGTCTAAATAATCATAGTCGGCAGGACGTGCAAGCGCTTGAGCTTCTTCCACCGAAGAGACAAAAGAATTCCATTCAATAACGGATTCTAAAACCTTAAAAACGTCTAATTTTTCCTCTTTTGCTTTGATTAAAGCTTGTCCGATGTTCGTAAAGTGTATAACCTTCTCATTTAGCTTTTTACCGTTTTGTTTCTGAATTTCTTCCTGAGCCTTAGCCTTTTGATAGCAGACTGAGAAAATCTATAAGCAATTCTCTACCTCTTGCAATTTTCATACAGTATCATCTCATTTCTACAATTATTCAGTTAATTGTTTCAATATATATCAATAGTGTAATATGCTTGATAATAAATAAAATGGTTGACAGTAATGAGAACGGTTGTTATATTCCGTGAGGTGAGAAATGAAGATACCCTTAAAGTATGCTAAAAGTTCTTTGTGGTTATTATCAGGGTGGTTTATCTTATTTCTGTTAGAATTGCCACTATCATTTTTAAACTTATTCATTGTAGCTAAGCAATGAATATTATGTAAAAGAGATTATAGAAGGAACCGGCACCCCCTTTAACATACGATGTTTTTCTTAAAGAAAAGAAATCGTCTTCTGTACAACAAGATAACCGTTGAGGGTTATTTGTTAATGATAAATTGATTGGTATAGTATCGTATTATTGAACGGATTCCGATTGAGAAAAGTAAATCCATAAAGGAGAGTTGATAACGATGAGCGATAAAATACTTGTTGTGGACGATGAACATGAAATTGCCGATTTGGTTGAGCTATACTTGAAAAACGAGAATTATACGGTTTTCAAATACTATACCGCCAAAGAAGCGTTGGAATGTATAGACAAGACCGAGCTTGACCTTGCCATATTGGACATCATGCTTCCCGGCGCAAGCGGCCTCGCTATCTGCCAAAAAATAAGGGACAAGCACACCTATCCAATTATCATGCTGACCGCGAAAGATACGGAGGTAGATAAAATTACAGGGCTAACAATCGGCGCGGACGATTATATAACGAAGCCCTTTCGCCCGCTGGAGTTAATTGCGCGGGTCAAGGCGCAGTTGCGCCGATACAAAAAATACAGTGGAGTAACGGAGCAGAACGAAAATGTTATCGTCCACTCCGGCCTTGTCATTAATATAAACACGCATGAGTGTTTTCTGAACGAGAAGCCGTTATCCCTCACTCCCACCGAGTTTTCAATCCTGCGCATCCTCTGTGAAAACAAGGGGAATGTGGTTAGCTCCGAGCAGTTATTTCATGAGATATGGGGCGACGAATATTTCAACAAGAGCAACAACACCATCACCGTGCATATCCGGCATCTGCGCGAAAAAATGAACGACACCATTGATAATCCGAAGTATATAAAAACGGTATGGGGGGTTGGCTATAAAATTGAAAAATAAAAATAAGAATAAAAAAACCGATTATTTCAAACTAAAAAGAAAACTCTACCTGTATATCGTTGTGATTGTTATGGCAGCAGTTGTATCCGTGTTGTTTTTGCGTTTATTTATCAAGGGGACACTTGGGGAGTGGACCGTACGTTTTTTGGAAAACAGTTATCACTTAGAGCGTCAGGACGCGATGATAATATATCAGTATACCATACGGAACAATATAGAAATCTTTATTTATGTGGCAATTGCCATTAGTATTCTTATTCTATGCCGCGTCATGCTTTCAAAATTTGCAAAATACTTTGACGAAATAAATACCGGCATTGATATACTTATTCAGAACGAAGATAAACAAATTGAGCTTTCTGCGGAAATGGAGTTCATGGAACAGAAGCTCAACACTTTAAAACGGACTCTGGAAAAGCGAGAGCAGGATGCAAAGCTGGCCGAACAAAGAAAAAATGACGTTGTTATGTACTTGGCGCACGATATTAAAACGCCCCTTACATCCGTTATCGGTTATCTGAGCCTGCTTGACGAGGCGCCAGACATGCCGGTAGAGCAAAAGGCAAAGTATGTGCATATCACGTTGGACAAAGCGTATCGCCTCGAACAGCTAATCGACGAGTTTTTTGAGATTACGCGGTATAACCTCCAAACGATTACGCTCACGAAAAAGCACATAGACCTATACTATATGCTGGTGCAGATGACCGATGAATTTTATCCCCAGCTTGCTGCGAATGGAAAACAGGCGGTTATCCATGCTTCCGAGGATTTGACCGTATCCGGCGACCCCGATAAGCTGGCGAGGGTCTTTAACAATATTTTGAAAAACGCGGCTGCATACAGCGAGGACAACAGCGTCATTGACATTACGGCGGCCCTCTCCGGGGATGTGGTGTCCATCGCTTTCAAGAACGCCGGGAGCATTCCAAAAGATAAGCTCGCTGCCATATTTGAAAAGTTTTACAGGCTGGACGATGCCCGTTCTTCCGATACGGGCGGCGCGGGACTTGGATTGGCGATTGCAAAAGAAATCATTGTTCAGCATGGCGGGCAGATTTACGCGGAAAGCAATGATAACTACACGACGTTTACGGTAGAGCTTCCAGCCTTGCCAGACTTGGTTGATAAAAGGGGTTCCTAAGAAATGAATATCGTTTCTTAGGAAAATCTCAAGGTCATCTTTACTTTTTCTTAGGAAATTAACAATTTAATATTAAAAAACGGCTCGTTCTTACGCGGTAGACTTAAAACCGTAAGAACGAGCTTTTTTCGTTTCGTCAGAGAAAGATATGACAAGTTTACCGCGATTGGCATCCCCGTTTTATTTCTTATTGGTGCCTTTCGCAGAAAGGAATGGTCTTAATTATGAAAAACATCGGCATTACCGTTTATGGATGCGATCAGGATGAGGCAGATGCATTCCGTGCCCTTTCGTCGCGCTTTGGCGTTATGCCCTCGATAATTAACGCCGACGTGTCGGAATCCAACGCCATATCCGCCCCTTTCAATCAATGTATCAGTGTGGGACATAAATCAGAGGTTTCCGCGTCTATTCTTCTTGCGCTGAAGAGAGCCGGTGTGAAATATATCTCCACCCGAAGCATCGGCTGCAATCATATAGATACAACTGCCGCTAAGAGAATGGGCATCACTGTCAACAATGTGGCGTATTCACCGGATAGCGTTGCCGATTATACCATGATGCTGATGCTTATGGCAGTACGCAACGCGAACTCTATTGTGCGCTCTGTGGAAAAACATGATTACAGGTTGGACAGCGTCCGTGGCAAGGTACTGAGCGACATGACAGTCGGCGTGGTAGGAACGGGCCATATAGGCAAAGCGGTTATTGAGCGGCTACGGGGATTTGGATGTCAAGTGCTGGCTTATAATCGCAGCCAAAGTATAGAGGCAAACTATGTTCCGTTTGATGAGTTGTTGCAAAATAGCGATATCGTTACGCTTCATGTGCCGCTCAATGCGGATACGCGCCATATCATTGGCCACGAACAAATGAGGAGAATGAAGCAAGGCGCGTTTATTATCAATACAGGGCGCGGTGCGCTTATAGATACCGATGCGCTGGTTAAAGCATTGGAAAACGGAAAACTGGGCGGCGCCGCATTGGATGTATTGGAGGGAGAGGAAGGGCTTTTCTATTTTGATTGCACACAAAAACCAATTGATAATCAATTTTTATTGAAACTTCAAAGGATGCAGAACGTGATAATCACGCCGCATACGGCTTACTATACCGAACAGGCGTTGCGTGATACCGTTGAAAAAACAATTAAAAACTGTTTGGATTTTGAAAGGAGCTTGGCACATGGATAGAGTAAAAGTTGCAATCCTGTTTGGCGGTTGCTCGGAGGAGCATGACGTGTCGGTAAAATCCGCAATAGAGATAGCCGCTAACATTGACAAAGAAAAATACGAGCCGTTATACATTGGAATTACGAAATCTGGTGTTTGGAAAATGTGCGAAAAACCGTGCGCGGAATGGGAAAACGACAATTGCTGTTCAGCCGTACTCTCGCCGGATAAAAAAATGCACGGTTTGCTTGTTATAAAGAACCATGAATATGAAATCCACCACGTTGATGTAGCATTTTCGGTTTTGCATGGCAAGT
The DNA here is from genome assembly GCF_051713385.1 of Brevibacillus sp. JB24b. Lineage (NCBI taxonomy): Bacteria > Bacillati > Bacillota > Bacilli > Caryophanales > Paenibacillaceae > Brevibacillus > Brevibacillus sp. JB24b. The sequence goes on from NZ_JBNVQV010000001.1 coordinate 678,540, forward strand.
CGGGTGAAGATGGATCAATACAAGGTCTGTTTGAATTGTCCGGTATCCCCTATGTGGGCTGCGATATTCAAAGCTCCGCGATTTGTATGGACAAATCGCTGGCATACATCATTGCGAAAAACGCTGGCATAGCTACTCCTGAATTTTGGGTTATTAATAAAGACGATAAGCCGGCGATAGATGCGTTTACCTATCCTGTTTTTGTTAAGCCGGCGCGTTCAGGCTCATCTTATGGCGTGAAAAAAGTCAATGGCGCAGACGAATTGAACGCCGCAATTGAATCGGCAAGACAATATGACAGCAAAATCTTAATTGAGCAGGCTGTTTTGGGCTGTGAGGTCGGTTGTGCCGTATTGGGAAACAGTTCCGAGTTGATTGTTGGCGAGGTGGACCAAATCAGGCTGCAGCACGGAATCTTTCGTATTCATCAGGAAGCCGAGCCGGAAAAAGGCTCTGAAAACGCAGTTATAACCATTCCCGCAGACCTGTCGGCAGAGGAGCGAGGACGGATACGGGAAACTGCAAAAAAAATATATAAGGCGCTCGGCTGTAGAGGTCTAGCCCGTGTTGATATGTTTTTACAAGATAACGGCCGCATTGTGCTTAACGAAGTCAATACCCTGCCCGGTTTCACGTCATACAGTCGTTATCCCCGTATGATGGTCGCTGCAGGTATAACACTTCCCGAACTGATTGACCGCCTAATCGTATTAGCGTTAAAGGGGTGATAAGCATGAAAAAAGGATTTACTTTTTTAGATGAAATATTACACGGTGTTCGATGGGACGCTAAATATGCCACATGGGACAATTTCACCGGAAAGCCGGTTGACGGATATGAAGTAAATCGCATGGTAGGAACATACGAGTTGGCCGACGCGCTTTTGAAGGTAAAAGAACTGGCTGCTACTCAAGGGTACGGATTGCTTCTATGGGACGGTTACCGTCCCCAACGCGCTGTAAACTGTTTTTTGCAATGGGCTGCACAGCCGGAAAATGACCTGACAAAGGAAAGATATTATCCCAATATTGACCGAACCGAGATGGTTTCAAAAGGATACGTGGCTTCAAAATCAAGCCATAGCCGCGGAAGTGCAATTGATCTTACGCTTTACCGATTAGACACGGGTGAGCTTGTACCAATGGGGAGCGGATTTGATTTTATGGATGAACGCTCTCATCATGCGGCAAAAGGAATTTCAGGCAATGAAGCGCAAAATCGCAGACGTTTGCGTTCCATCATGGAAAACAGTGGGTTTGAAGCATATAGCTTCGAATGGTGGCACTATGTATTAAGAAACGAACCATACCCCAATAGCTATTTTGATTTCCCCGTTAAATAAGCTTTTAACCGTTGCACGGGCAACCTATATAATGCTATGTCTTTCGGCACGGAAACCGTCGATTGCAACTGGTTTGTAGGGAATTTATATATAGTAGATAGCCCGGCGTCGAGATCGGAAAGACCCACGCCTACCTGATCGCCGCCGCCCTCGCCAAGCGCGGGCGCGTGGGCGATTTCTGGCTCAAATGCAAATATCCCGGCATGGCGTATATTGCCGAGATGCCCGTGGTGGTGGCCACGTCCAGCATCGCCCTGCAGAAAGCTATCGTTAAGGACTACATACCCGAAATCTCCCGCGCGCTGACCCAGCGCGGCATTATCACCAAGCCGCTCACTTAAGGAGGAAACTGAAAATGAAGAAGTGGGGTTTTTTATTGTTATTTTTATTGTGCTTAGGTTTTGCCTTCATTAATAAAGCACTGTTTTTTCAGGATAAAGTAGAGATTCAAAAATATGATCAAAATCACAAAGATAATATAGATAACATAGAGAATATAGGGACCCCCTTAAGTATCCAAAAGAAAGAGATTGCAAAAGAACAGATCTATCAAGGAAATCTGCTCTTAATCAACAGTAAATATTCTATTCGCCAAGAGAGTGTGAAATCAGATATCGTAAATTTATCTAAACATAATGAATTGATAAATGGATACGGGTTGCTTAATACGAATATTTATCTGTCAAAAGGAATAGCACAAAAATTTTCAGAGATGATCAATGATGCTGTAAAGGAAGGGGTTAGTCATTTTTTTATTAATAGTGGCTATCGTGACTTTGATGAGCAAAGTGTGCTTTACCAAGAAATGGGGGCTGATTATGCCTTGCCAGCAGGTTATAGTGAACATAATTTAGGCTTATCACTTGATGTAGGATCAAGCTTAACGAAAATGGATCGAGCACCTGAAGGAAAGTGGCTGAAAGAAAATGCCTGGAAATACGGCTTTATATTACGCTATCCAAAGGATAAAACTGATGTTACTGGAATTCAATATGAACCATGGCATATCCGTTATGTTGGTTTCCCTCACAGCGCGATTATGAAAGAAAAGAATTTCGCTCTAGAAGAATATATGGATTTTTTGAAGGAACAGAAGTCCATTACGACTACAATAGACCACCAAGTCTATAAAATCTTTTACTATCCTATCTCCCAAAATACAACGATCCCTGTGCCTGCGAATGTCCAGTATGAAATTTCAGGCAACAATATGGATGGCGTGATTGTGACAGTGTATTCTGGTAAGCGAGACTAAGTTCCGACGGAAAAACGGAGAGAGTATCAACAACAACCAGCCGAACATAGCAAATGTGAGTTTTTAGAGATGCCCATAAGCGAACCAGCATTGTTTCAGAGTGGCGTGACAAGAAATTGGAGGAGAAATATTGGAAAATAAATAAGGATTTTTGTACCTTTGGGTATCTATATTTGCATGTTGAAAAGTAAGTGGTCTTTTATGAAAAAACTTCTTTCAATTATTGGTTTTACTCTGGCATTTGAGACTATACAATTTGTTTTAGCAATCGGAAGAAGTGATATTACTGATATACTGGCCAATACACTTGGAGGTACAATCGGTATTGGTATTTATGAGCTATTATTCAAGATTCTAAAACACAGGACGAATAAATTTATAAATTTATTTGCCTTGGTGTTAACTTCTTGTGCAATATTTTTTATTATCTTTATATTTAAAAGGCACAGGTAGGTACGTATTGAATGAAAGTGGGGATATTTTGGGCCTCTTAGGAAAATCCTTGAATTTAAGTAACTTAAATTGTTGAGGGGGAGCCAGAAATGAAAAGAATCTCAAAAATTGATGCTTATCAAGGGATGGATGATATTGATTTTAAGGTTATGGATCAAGAGCTTGCTCAACATTATTCATTCGCTAGTAATAAAGAAGATATATCTCATGAATTTTTCTTAGATGATGACGGTAATATTTCAGCGTAGAGCAAAACTATACAGGGGAATCTGATTACGAGGAATGTAAAGATTTTGTGTTTAGTATAAATCCTTCCGAAATGATTTTTCACGTATATATGTCTAAACCAAGCAACCTGATCTTGCAAAAGCTTACCTATCACTATAGTAACGAAGAAAGCCCAATTCTCAATTTTAGTGCTGAGGAATTGAGCTCTTTAATAAATTTCCTTAACGTTGTAAATTCGCATTTTCCTGACGCTACCCCTATTTCGATTTCAACATAGGATGTGCAATCCATGCGCACAGCTTGTTAGGAAATGAAAAAACAGATGAAAAACCGACTTTTCCTCAATAAGGATAAGTCGGTTCTTTTATTTCTCATACAGCAAAGACAGGGAACCCGAATCCTTAACAGGTCAGGGAGTCAGGTAAAGCATTTTCAAAACGGGAATGTTGCATGTTATAGTCCCTCCTTATAAGAATTTTGCCATACATAAGATCGGTTGCGTCAGTTTCCCTACAGAGGCAGTCACCTGTCGATACTGTTCGAAACCTAATTTTCCCCAAAAATCTAAGGCAGATTGATTGGAGGCAATGACACCAATATGTATGGTCGTTTTATCCAATGAACGAACATACTCTTCTAGCATTAGATATGCTTTTTTTCCGTAACCCTTACCTTGATAGCTGGAATCCACTAGTAATAAACCAATCCAAGGTTTTTGGTCGTTTGGATTTTCCAACAGTAAATGTGAGATTCCAATTATTTTATCCTCGTGCCGAATGGCAAGCCAATGACCGGATGGATATTTGTTCATGTCTGCATATTCTTGGTTTAGTTCAGCTAGAGTTAATGTAGGCTCTCCGTTTGTTAATACATTATAGTTTGGATTGCTGTTATAGATTTCAACTGCACGAGGAAGCTCCTGTTGTTCTAATGGAGTGATGAGTACATCGTCTTGAAGGAAGGATAGCTTCATAATTAGGCTTGGGCTCCGTATTTTTTGATCCAGCCAATTTGACCAGCGTGATACCCTTTATGATAAATTAATAGACCAAAGGCATCCCGTGGGGTCATCATACCAATACGGGATTCGACTGGTTGATCCCAGCTTTCCTCGGGCAATAATTCCATTGATTGTAAGAAGAATTGACTAGCACGTTCGGTGTAGTCCATCAGATCGTTTCCATTCGTCCAAATTCCTGTGTCTGTGACTTTTCCTAAGGTAAAGCTGCCCTCTTCCTTAGCAGGTATTTGGTTAAAAAACATCTGAGAAAAAGCATATTCTACTTCAGCGAGGTGCCTGATAAGAAACCCGATTGAATTAGTGGCAGGAGCAATTTTCCATGATAGCTGTTCTTCACTGATTCCTTGCAATAAAGCTAGATAACGCTTCTGATGAGCTGCATGGTATTGCGGTAATAATTCTTGAACAATCATGGGACACACCCTTCCTTAACGTATAATAGATAACCTTGTCATTTATTATATGAGATAATTTTTGAAATTTCACGCAAGCAAAAAAGAAAAATGTTCAAGCTCTACAAGAATCGTATATAATCAAAAAAAGGGAAAATAAGGAGGCTACAGACATGGCACATACCTTTGCTTTTACGGTTCGTTCTACAGAAGTTGATTTCATTGGTCATGTGAACAACGCCAAATATTTGGAATATATGGAATGGGCTCGCTTTGACTGGTTAATCGCTGAAGGATATACTATAGAAGAGCTACAGAAACGGCATATTTTCCCGGTAGTTGTGAATATGAATGTCAATTATCGAAGTGAGCTAGTCTTGGGTGATGAGATTACTATTCAAACTACCTTGGTGAACGTAGGCAAACGAAGCTTTGTGATCAAGCACGAATTGCATCATGAGAAGAAGGGCTTGGTCGCTGATGGCTTGGTTACGATGGTTATGATTGATCAGACACAACGGCGTGCTGTTGAATTGCCTAACGAGTTGAAAGAGTTATTTCTGTCTTTACAAAAAGAAGAACTGATACCTTAAGTAGTTACTATTGGGAAAATATGAGTCCTTTTGGGGAAGAATAATTGTAGGCTGTCTACCCTCCGCTAGCGGGGGGTTATTTCTTTTCATAAGGGAATGAAGGAGGAAGGGATAGGTAGAAACGATTGACAATTGTCCTTTTGTGAAACATAATCAACTATTATGTATAGAAAATAGTAATTTAAGTAGGAAGAAGAAGGTGTACGAGCATGGTACGTTCTAAAAGAAGCATCCTGACTGCTTTGATGGTAACGACATTTCTAACAGCCATTGATACGACCGTAGTCACAACAGCAATGCCTGCCATAGCAAATGATTTGGGACAAACGACACTCATTTCATGGGTATTCTCCATTTATTTGTTAACAACGGCTGTTACAACACCTATTTATGGAAAGTTAGCTGACTTGTTTGGACGAAAAAAAATCTTCTTATTTGGTGCGACCGTTTTTTTAACAGGTTCATTTTTATGCGGCTTATCTAGCTCCATGACGCAGCTCATGCTATACCGAGGTATTCAGGGCTTGGGAGCGGGGGCTGTTCAACCGATCACCATGACTATCATTGGGGATTTGTTCACACAGAAAGAGCGTGCTAAATTGATGGGGTTATTTAGTGCTGTATGGGGAGTCGCGGCAATTGTAGGGCCTGTAATCGGTGGTTTTTTCGTAGATTATGTGGCTTGGGAATGGATTTTTTATATTAATATTCCAATTGGACTTGTTAGTATCTTTATGATTTCGAAATATTTCCATGAAGAACTTACTCCCAAAACAGTGCACATTGATTATTGGGGAGCTTTATTCTTTACTGGTAGCTTGGTTTCATTCCTGTACACACTCTTAGCAGAAGGTGAAGGACAAGGGATTACTTTTAATTCTACAACGATATCCTTACTTATTGTCAGTTTCGTTTTATTTTCCATTTTTATTGCTATTGAAAGGCGAACACCTGAACCGATGCTTCCATTATCCTTATTTAAGCGTCGTCTGATTGCAACTTCACAAGTTATTTCTGCATTACATGGGGCTTTATTAATTGGTATATCGGTTTATATGCCAAACTGGCTTATCAATATTGTTGGATTATCCGCAACGCTTGCGGGGATCGTCGTCCTGCCGTTATCTCTTGGCTGGCCATTAGCTGCCTCTGTAGGTGGACGTTACTACAGTCGTTTGGGATATAAATGGTTGGTTGCAATCGGTGGAGTTTTCTTTTTGATTGGTCAACTTCTCCTATCATTCCTCACGCCAACCACATCTGTTTTCTACATTGGTTTCTTAATGTTTATTCTGGGTCTGGGCTTCGGTCTTACGATGACTGCTATCACAATTGCTGTACAAAGTAGCGTCGTCTGGCGTCAACGTGGTGTCGCAACCAGTTCCATACAATTCATGAGAACGATGGGACAAACAGTAGGGATTACTATGTTTGGTGCTGTATTTAATATGTATCTATTGCAAGGCCATATGGAAACAGGGCTAGTAAAGGTTTTCCATGCTTTATTTGTAACGGCGATTATTGGGATGTTTGTAACGATTTTTTTGCCGAAAAAAGCAGAGCAAGTAGAAGAAGAGCACTAAGCTAATAAAGCAAGATCGAGTAAGAGGTGATTTCCTGCCTTTAGCGATCTTGCTTTTTTCTATGTGAATATACATGGCCTCATATTGTTTGTGCTCGTGTGTTGTATCAAATTTATCTTGTTACTCTCATTAACTTCATGATACGATTGTCAAAATCTATCAGAAACATGTAAGAAGGAGGATACAGCATGAAAACAATCGGACTGTTAGGCGGTATGAGCTGGGAATCTACTACTGAGTACTACAAACATATCAATCAGATGGTGAATCAACGAGTCGGGGCTCTTGCATCAGCTAGATGTGTTGTATACTCCGTTAATTTTGAAGAGATTGTCCAGTGTCAAAAGGAAGGGCGTTGGGATGATGCTGCAGCTATATTGGGCGGGGCAGCACAACGTATCGAGAAGGCTGGCGCAGATTGTCTTCTAGTTTGTACCAATACCATGCATAAGATTGCCGAGCAAATCTCTGCCCACATCACAATACCCTTTTTACATATTGCAGATGCAACAGCAGAAAAAATTCAGGAACGAAAGCTACGAAAAGTAGGATTGCTAGGTACTAAGTTTACGATGGAGCAAGATTTTTTTATTGAAAAAATGAAAAACCATGGTATTGAAATTATTGTACCAGCGGAAAAAGAGCGAGATATTGTTCATCAGGTGATTTTTGATGAGCTTTGTAAAGGGATTATTACCAACACATCTCGACAGGCTTATCGGAACATTATGGATGAGTTAGTGAAGGCGGGAGCGGAAGGTATTATCCTTGGTTGTACGGAAATTACCTTGTTAGTGTCTCCAGAGGATGCGACTGTTCCACTGTTTGACACAACGCGGATACACGCAGAAAAAGCGGTTGATTTTGCGTTATTGCTAGTGGAGAATTGCGAGATTTACCACCAGAAATAGTGGTGCGGGTATTAGTTTCAAGCGTAGCAAGCATTTTGTTATGTAAGAACACGATTGATCCTGAAGAGTATCGCTTGCATAGTGATGAAGAGCATATAAGATATACATTGGATATTTTGCTGTATGGTTTGCTTCCACGTTAATCGTAAGTAACAAGGTTAAAAACAGACCTCCCTTTTGTTACGATAGGGGAGGTCTGTTTTTGCATAAGCACGTGATTACTTCAAGCGATACATGAAATTTATCTATGAATTATCTTTCAGATTTGAAAGCTTTTTTTCAAAAGGTAAGGAGATATTACGAAGGCGTGTGAACGAAAAACACCCCAGAATGACAATCAGACTCCCGTATACCTGAGTCCAGGTCATCTGCTCATCTAACAACAATAAAGCTAAGATTGCCGTAAAAATGGGATTAAAGTTAAGAAACATTCCTGCCGCGGTACCACCAAGCTGTTTAACCCCCATGTTCCATAGCACCATGCTAATAACAGTCGCAAACACACTGATATACAATATGCCCCAAATAAACTCAGCATTAAAATCAGTAATCGTAAAGCTACTTAAATTGAAGGGCAACAGCATTAAGACCCCGAAGAATCCAGAATACAAAGTGGACATCAGTGCAGAAACGTCACGCATGGCCCATCTCCCCGCTACAGAATAGAGTCCCCAGGTAGCAACAGCTGCTAGCATCCAAAGGTCACCGGAATTAAAGCGAAGTGACAACAAAGCATGCCAATCTCCTTTAGATAGTACTAATAGAACCCCTGTAAAACACAGAATCATTGAGCCTATCTGCAAAAACTTGATTTTCTCACGCAATAATAGAAAAGAAAAGATCGCAATTGAGATAGGATTAAGTGTAGAGAGTAAGCCGACATTTGTTGCAGCTGTACGTTCTAGAGCCCAAAACATAAATAAATTAAATAAGACCACGCCAGTAGCTCCCATCAGGATGAGCGGCAAAATAGCTCTCCGGGGTGGCAGTAGGCGCTTTTCCGCTAGGTAGACTACAGGAATTAATACAACAACGGCAATCATATAGCGTAAATTGGTTAAGGTCATGGAGGATGCATGATTCACCAAGAATTTACCCACTACAAAATTGCCACTCCATAGGAAGCTTGTGAAAAGTAACAGAGCGACATACATCGGTTTCATCTGCGTGATCTCCTTTTTATCTATACTCCTATCTTAGTGTAGGTCTTTATGATAACACAGCTTGTTATTGGACACAGAAGAAACCTTTTTTATAACAGGAAAAGAGACAGCACTAAAAACAGACGGTATGAAAAGTACGAAACTAACCGATGATCAAATTAATTCAGTTATTGTTAATAGTTATTGGATATATTACAGCAATGTAACTGATGGTAAGATGCAGATCCAGTCATAGCTATTGATCCCGGTCATGGTGGAAAAGATCCAGGATCAATAGGAAGCGACGGAACGGATGAGGCTGATTTGAATCTTAAGATTGCAAAAAACTTATTCTATATTTTTCCATGTGCTAACCAAGGAAGAAAGCCATCGAAGAAACGTTCAGTGGCTGGCATAAAATATGAGCCAAAGTGATAGTCAGGATCAAGTGTTGTAATAATCCAAGTTCCATTAGTGCTTATCTTATCTACATACATAACTGCACCTCCATCTTCTGTTGTGATTAGTTTTTTCGTACCTTCTATTGGCCAAAACACGCCATGCTGATGCCAAGTTGCATCAGATAAAGTAATGTAATTAAAAAGGTCGTATTCAGATGCAGACAATACTAGACCACTTTGGGCTCCTTTTTCTAACCACCACCAAAAATTCGTTTCTCGGTCCTCCCATTTTTGGTTTGGTAGCCACTCCCATGGTTGTGGGCCAAATGAAACCACAATTCCTCCACGTTGTGCAAAAGCATGAATTTTCTCTTTAGATTCTAGAAGTAATTTTTGGTTCAGTTGAGACGGAACTATTAATACATCAAAACTTTCTAGAGGTGTATTTAAAAATTCGGGAAAGTATATGAGTTCTTTCATATATTGTCGGTATTTAGGTTCATTAAATGTGCGATGATGCGGAGCGTTTCCACTATAAATTACAGCGATTTTTCTCATTATTTCCCTCCTGAATTTTGTATTGTTTCGTATTCATCGTGAATCCATTGAAGTAACTGTGCACTAATACGATCTGTTGATTTATTTTGCATACGATGGGCAAAAATGTCTCGCCCCGCGTGGGCTAAAATTGTCCCTTTCGTTGTATGCCGATCAATATATGTTACCGGCAAATCACCAGAAAGTGTAAGCAATACTTCAGCTTTGGCTGGAACAGGTGAATATGTGCCGCGAGCGAAAAAACCAGCCACTCCTTTGTTATAAGTCATATCGTTTGGATTAACACCTTCAAATATTGGATTTGATGTTGCTATAGAAATCTCATAATCTTCGTATGTATTTATCTGTTTAGGCGTAAATATTGGACAACCAGGTAACCATTCTTTACATAACTGTCCAGAAAAAATAACAATTTTACCTCCATCTAAAAACGAAGAAATTTTCTCCTTATGTTTAAACATATATTCCTGATCAATAAAATCATGGATGACAATACATTTGAATGGCATTAGATTTATCTCAGCAAAGTCATACTGATCAATTTGTGTAAAGTTTTCTACGATAAATGGACTTGTACGATTCTCTAGACCAAATGCATGACCTGGATCTAACCATAAAATTTCTTTAAACTGAGCCAAAAAAAATCCTCCAATCGAATTGGGTTTGAATAGGTTTTGTTACATATATCAATTTAACTGTGAACACCGTCACCATATTCAAAAATTAATATATATTATTATCTTAATATTAAAATTTTGAAATTAAGATTGACCAAAGAATAGTATTGCGGTAAATTGATAATGAAAATCGTTATCAATAAAAATAATATCAGAATGAGGTAAAAGAATGAAGTGTAAATTTATTTTATCGGCTACTACTCTACTATTGTTTCTTGCTGGATGTGGTAATACAGAAGAGACTTCTACGAGTAAAGAACTTAAGCCAACTCAAGAAACAAAACTAATTGTTGACGAATTAAATCGAAAGGTGGAAATTCCAGCAAAAATTAATCGTGTGGTAATGGGAAGTATACTTCCATACTTTTCGACATGGTATATTGCAACCAATTCAACGGATGAAATTGTAGGGATTCATCCGAATTCATATAATGCAGCATCACATTCGATTTTAAAAGATATTTCTCCATCTATTCTAAAAGCGAAAACAAATTTTATTAAAAATGGTGAAGTAAACATTGAAGAATTATTATCGTTAAATCCTCAAGTGTATTTTGAAATTGCTAACCAACAAAAGACTGTAAAAAAGCTTGAAGAAGCAGGTATTACAACAGTTGCTTTAGATACAAAAACAACTTCTTTAAACCCACTTGATACATTAAATCGGTGGTTGTCTTTAACAGGGGAAATTACAGGTACGGTAGATCGACAAAAAGAAATTATTGAAGAGGGTGAAGCAAATCAGAAAATGATTAGTGAAGTACTTTCAGGAGTGAAAGAAGCTAAACCTCGTGTAATGATCCTTCAATATCATAGTAATGGGGAAATTTCGACAGCCGGAGTTGGTATGCATGGAAATCGTTGGTTAAACGCAACGGGAGGTATTGATGTTGCTGCTGAAAAAATAAAAGGTATTAAAGCAATTAATATGGAGCAAATTTATGAATGGAATCCGGACATCATTTACATTACAAATTTCACGGAAACACAACCAGAAGACTTATATACTAACGTATTTGATGGACAAGACTGGAGCCAAGTAAAGGCAGTGAAAAATAAGAAAGTTTATAAAATGCCTCTTGGAATTTATCGTTGGTATCCACCAAGTGGAGATGCTCCTCTAATGCTGAAATGGATGGCACAGAAAAACTATCCAGAACTTTTCACATACGACATGAATAAAGAAATTAAGGATTACTATAAGCGTTTCTATGATTATGAATTAACAGATAAGCAAGTACAAGAAATCTTAAATCCCCCATCAGAGGCAGCAAAATATTAGTTTAAAGGTGGCTTTCAAATGAAATCTAGATTCATAAAATCATTACTTTGGATGCTACCGCTGATATTTGGACTTATATCAATTAGCATTGGACGTTATCACGTAGATTTTATTGTACAAACTAAAATATTACTTTCACAAATAGTCCCTATAGAAAAGACGTGGACAAATATGGATGAAACGGTTGTAATGAATATCCGTCTTCCACGTATTTTACTTGCAATGCTCATCGGTGGCGGTCTATCCATCGCCGGTGCTGCATTCCAAGGAATGTTTGCGAATCCTTTAGTCAGTCCTGACATTTTAGGTGTTTCTGCCGGTGCTGGATTCGGTGCGTCTATTGGAATATTACTCTTTGGTAATGGTTTTACAATGCAAATTTTCTCACTACTGATGGGAATGTTAGCCATTGGATTCGCATTTCTTATCGGTGGTTCCAAACGAGATATGCCTATTTTTATGCTAGTGTTAGCAGGGGTTGTAACAAGCGCCTTATTTCAAGCTCTTATTTCACTAGTGAAGTTTCTAGCTGATCCAGAAGAAAAGCTGCCCTCCATTACTTATTGGCTGATGGGCAGCCTCGGAACAGCAAGCTATTCAGATTTATTAATTGGTGGTCCACTTATATTAATAGGAATCATCATTTTATATATCTTACGTTGGCGTTTAAATATTTTATCGCTTCCTGAAGATGAAGTAAAATCGCTTGGGATATCGGTAGCGAAGATGAAATGGCTCGTAATTTTAGGGGCAACGTTAATTACATCTTCTGCAGTCGCAATAGCAGGAATCATAGGCTGGGTTGGTTTAATTATTCCACATATTGCCCGAATGCTTGTTGGTAGTAATAATCAGTATGTATTGCCTGCATCCATCTCAATTGGTGCGATGTATTTGTTAATTATTGATAATTTAGCGAGAAGTTTAACCGCAGCAGAAATACCATTATCGATCTTAACAGCAATTGTCGGGGCACCTTTTTTTGCGTATTTATTACGAAAAACAGGAGGTGGCTGGAGTTGATTTTACAAATAAAAGATGGCAACTATTTTTATAAAAAATCAAATCATGGCAAAGAACAAAAGTATTTATACCATAACGATATCAACTTTGAACTACAGCCTGGGGAAATTATGTCCATTCTCGGCCCAAACGGTGCGGGAAAAACGACAATGCTAAAGTGTATAATGGGGTTGTTGAGATGGAAAAAGGGAGAAACTTTATTAGATGGGAAACCTCTTTCTAGCTATAGTCGAAAGGAAGTATGGCAAACTATTGGTTATGTACCACAAGCATCTAAAATGACATTTGGCTATTCTATTTTAGATTTAGTAATAATGGGGCGTGCATTGTTACTTCATACTTACGCACAACCATCTGAAGTCGATAGAAAGGCTGCACTAGATGCACTCGATTTAGTAGGTATTCAACACCTAGCAGAACAGCCATGTACAGCTGTTAGTGGTGGGGAACTACAACTTGCATTGATTGCTCGTACATTGGTATCAGAACCTAAAATTTTAGTATTGGATGAGCCAGAATCGCATCTAGATATTCATAAGCAGAAAATTATATTACAAACCATTAAAAAGCTTGTGAAAGAACGTGGGCTAGCATGTGTTATCAATACACATTACGCAAATCATGCATTTTATTTTGGAGATAAAGTACTCATGGTTGCTAAAGACCAACCAATTATTACAGGTCCAGTATCTGAGTTGATGACAGAAGAAAACATATTAAATTACTTCCATATCGAAGTAACTAAGCTACTTCATAAGGTTGATGGACATGTATACGAAACAATAATACCAAAATATTTCGGTATAGATTACAAAGAATGCATTGGCAGTGGGGATAGGGATAAAAGCAGGCCTGCTAGTAAGATGTGAAGTGACCCAGTAAATTGAGACAAGGAAAAAGCACCTCCTGAATCGTATTTTCAATATGGGTAGCCGAAAGAAATAAGTTCAAATGAGCTTACTATACAAAAAAAGCCATCTATAAACCATTTCGCATGGATTAGGATGGCTTTTTAATTTAACCAGCAAAGAAAGTCAGTAACAAGGAATAGTTCAACTCCTATCAAGCATGATATAATTTTCTTGTTATACATATTTTTGTGAAAATAAAGAATAATTGTATAATGTTTTTTAGTAAATCATGGATCGAATTCATATCTCGAAAGAAGGAGAGGGGAAATATGAAACGTGAACCTACACTTACTGACATTGAAAAAGAGTTACTTCAGGAAAATGGCATAGATGAACAAAGTGGAGCATTACTAAAGGATATTGTCAGAACCAATTTGTTTCAACTTACTCATCATCCCGTAGAGGAGAGGGTCAAAGGAATTCGATTAATACCTATGATTTGATAGCTGTTATGAGAGGTTCTGATCAATACGATATCATTAAGACAATGGGCATCAATGGTATTAACTTTGATAATTTTTATGGTGGGACTAATTTCTATGTTTATTTGCAATCTTGACATCTTATCATGAATGGAGTGCTATACTTGTCTATTGCTGTAGTAACGGGATTTATAGCCGTTTTTATTGTACTAATTTGCTTACTTGTTTTTTTGATTATGAGACAAAATCAATTACATAAGGTATCAAAGAAAAATGTACTGACTACCTGTAAGGTTTGCCAAAAACGGATTGCAGTAAAGGCTGAGATTTGCCCACACTGTGGAAAACGACTTAAAATTTCGCCAGTGATGGGCTGTCTGATTTTCCTTCTTATTTTGGGATTAATAGGGGGAGCAGGTATTACTGTTGTTAATTTTACAGTACCTAAAAATGTTACTAGTAAACCAGCTAGTGTGGGTCGATTATTTTGGGATGAATCAATAGCCATATACAATATGCTAGATAGAAAAATAAGCTATAATACGGGCACAAACTCTGAGGAATCACAATTTATTTTTGACTATATAGGCAGATACGGCATCAATAATTTAACACCTGATGAACTTACCATATACTCTTATGTTTTGGATGTAATCAAGACACATCAAGATCAGCAGGAGGGAGACACAAATGTTGTAAACTCGCAAAAATTCGTAGAAGCGAAGGCGAAGTTACAAGATATTTTCGGAGTAACTGTATTTTATCGGTATCAGCTTAACTCCCCTTGATTCTTCATAAATTCCCCCTCAAGTAAACAGGAAAAGATATTCTTATTACCGTCTACTCAAAGGGGGTTTTTTATCAAATACCTACATTAGTCCCGTTACTTGTCCATTCTTATCTAGATGAATATGCTGAGCGGCAGGTACTTTTGGCAAACCTGGCATGGTCAATACATTGCCTGTAAGAACAACGATAAATCCAGCTCCGGCGGAAAGACGAATTTCACTTACATTCACTATGAAATCCGTAGGAGCTCCTAATAAGTTCGCTTGATCTGAGAAAGAATAAGGAGTTTTAGCCATGCAAACAGGCAAGTCCGACAACCCTAACTCTTCAATTTTACGTAACGTCTTTATAGCTGATGGTGAGAAAGAAACATCAGAGCCATGATAGATTTCTCCCACAATCGTCTTGATTTTATCTGTTATGGGTTTGTTTAATTCATACAATGGCTTATATTCAGAAGGTATTCCCTCCAGTACGCTGACTAGCTTCTCAGCAAGTTCCACACCGCCAGCACCACCATCTGCCCACACATTTGATACTGCCGCTTCTATACCGAGAGTCTGACATTTCTCTTTGACAAAAGCGACCTCTTCAGGAAAATCTGTCGCAAAATGATTAATCGCAACCACCACAGGTACACCAAATTTTTGCAAGTTCTCGATGTGACGCTGTACGTTAGAAAAGCCAGCTTCCAAAGCAGGCAGGTTGGCCTTTTGCAACTCGTCTTTTTTTACATCGCCGTTATATTTAAGTGCTTTTACAGTAACGACTAATACAGCGGCTTGAGGCGTGAGACCTGCTTTTCTACATTTGATATCAAAGAATTTTTCAGCGCCAAGATCAGCACCAAATCCAGCTTCCGTCACTACATAATCGGCTAGCTTTAGAGCTAGTTTTGTACCAATTACACTGCTGCAACCATGAGCGATATTGGCAAAGGGCCCCCCATGCACAATGACAGGAGTTCCTTCGATGGTTTGTACCAAATTAGGCTTAATTGCTTCTTTTAAGAGTACAGTCATAGCGTCGATCGCTTCTAATTGCTTAGCTGTGACTGGCTGATCATCCAAGTCATAACCGATAATGATTCGACCTAGACGCTCTTTTAAATCTTCCAAACTTTCGCTTAAACAAAGGATCGCCATAATCTCTGATGCTGTGGTGATCATGAAGCCGTCCTCACGAACTACGCCATTCGCATCACCTAATCCAACTACAATATGTCGAAGCGAACGATCGTTCATATCGAGTGCTCGTTTCCAGACGATTTTACTTGGGTTAAGGCGAAGGGAATTATGTTGAAAAAGATGATTATCAATAAGAGCAGATAATAGATTATGCGCTGCTGTAATGGCATGAATATCGCCTGTAAAATGTAGATTGATTTCTTCTGCTGGCATTATTTGAGCATTACCACTGCCTGTAGCTCCGCCTTTCATACCCATGCATGGACCTAGTGAAGGCTCACGTAAGGCAGCTATCGTTTTTTTACCAATATGATTTAGTGCTTGAGAAAGTCCAATGGTTGTTAGTGTTTTACCTTCTCCAGCTGGTGTAGGATTCATGGCAGTCACCAACACTAATTTACCATCTGGTTGATCCTTTCGTTTTTCCCATGCGTCTAATGAAAGCTTAGCTTTATATTTTCCATAAAGCTCTAGATCATCTTCTGTAATACCTAGGTGATTTGCAACTTCCACAATCGGCTTCATATGCTACCTCCTCTTACGTTAGGTGATATTCTGTCCATCCATACCATTATATCTTTACTACAGGTAAGGAGAAAATGAAAATTACCCATGGAAAGAGAAGCAAAGTGTTTTTTTCTTCCACTACTTTCGATCTGACAGCTGGTCAACCTGTTATGAAAACATAAGCTGATGAAAAAGACGAAAGGGAATCATAATAAAAATAAGGAATGTAAAATCACTAATTACATTTAACTGTAGACAAAAACAGTTGTTGTCTATTATTATATAAACAAATAAAAACAACGTTTGATTTGAAACTAGATTATCTCTGGAAGCCATATCTTACAGTAGAAAGGAAAATCATTATGTCCACAAGTAGAAAAGCGGAATTAAAACGCCAATACAAAGAAACAAAGCCAATAGGAGGAGTGTATCAAATTAAAAACATTCAAAACCAAAAGATATTTGTAGGAAGTACTCCCAATTTAAAGATGATGAATGGTCGATTATTTCAATTAAAAGCAGGCTCTCATCCAAATAAGCAGCTACAACAGGAATGGAATGAATATGGGGAGGATGCTTTTATTTTTGAAGTTTTGGAAGAGCTAAAGGAAAAAACGGAGGGATATTTTGATCCTGCTGATGAACTAAACAAGATGTACGAAAAATGGTTGGTAAAACTACAACCGTATGGGGAAGCCGGGTATCATAATGTAGCTCAGTAAGTGATGAAACAAAGAGCAAGTTTTTCGCCAATTGGAGATACCCCTGAGGAAAATGTAATACGATACATCTTTCATGTGAAGTTTTTTCATAGGAGAAACCATTCTTTAGTTATACCACCAGCTTTTTAAGAATAAAAATTTTCAACAGGGGATACATAGGGATAGCAAACCTGTGACTATCTCTTTTTTCTTTCAAAAATAGGGGGACACATGGTGGAAATAATAAAACAACCGCATATTTTTTCACATACGTTTATTCGCGTTATTCTTTTATCAGGTATTTTTCTCCAGATTGGTACGTGGGTGCGTAATTTTGCTGTACTTCTCTATGTCATGGAGATTACAAATAATGACCCGTATGTTGTCTCTTTGATATCAGTGGCGGAGTTTGCCCCCATCTTTATCTTTTCATTTATTGGTGGAACATTTGCCGATCGTTGGAGACCCAAGAGAACAATGGTATGGTGCGACATCTTAAGTGCTATTTCTGTTTTTTGTGTATTAGGAACGCTTATGTTTGGATCATGGAAGGCTATCTTCTTTGTTACATTGTTCTCAGCGATCTTGTCGCAATTCTCACAGCCGTCCGCAATGAAACTGTTTAAACAGCATGTACCAGCAGAACAAATGCAAGCGGGAATGGCTATGTTTCAAACTCTAGTAGCGATCTTTATGATTCTTGGTCCAGCGATTGGAACAATGGTATATCAAAGCTTTGGTATTACAATATCGATTGGTGTAACAGGGGTTGCCTTTTTATTATCAGCAGCCGTCCTGTATCAATTACCAAAAGATCATCAACCTGAACAGAACTCTAATCAAACAAGCTTACTGCAAGAAATGGGAGACGGCTTACGGTACGTATGGTCTAAATTTGTCTTACGCCGGTTAAGCATTTGTTTCATAGCAGTGGGTCTGGCAGTAGGTCTTATCCAGCCATTAGGTATTTTTGTAGTTGTAGAACAATTAGGTTTACCCAAAGAGAATTTACAATGGTTATTTACAACGACTGGAGTAGCTATGTTACTTGGCGGGGCATTGGTAATGACTCTCTCGAAAAAAATCTCACCGCAAAGACTGCTAGCACTGGGACTTTTGAGCAGTGCGTTTTCCGTATTTGGTATTAGTTTTACGCAGAGCTTCTGGGTTGTGTTGATCTTCCAATTTGTAAATGGACTGTTTTTCCCCTGTATTCAAATTGGAATTAATACCATGATTTTGTTTTCCTCTGAACAAAAATTTGTTGGGAGGGTAAACGGGGTTCTTAGTCCCTTATTTTCAGGAATGATGGTCGTAACGATGAGTTTAGCTGGGGTGGTGAAAGAATCAGTTTCTCTACAAGCAAGCTATCAAATTGCTGGATTATTATTTGTAACTGCGGTTTGTGTAGTGATTCCCTTATTTAAAATGCAATTGCAAAAACAAACGGATACGAGAGAGTCATTGGCAGAGCAAGAAGAGATAGTGGACAGCCAACCCTAACGAGAAGCACCAGACGAGCGTAAAAATTCATGAGATTTATCAGTGCATAAAAGCTCTGCATAATGTTCGGTAATATCAAATAATTGGTATCTTTCTAACTTATAATAAAAAGGTTTCAACGGAGCGCAAACTCCAGTTGAAACCTCTTCCTTTATTATTGGCACCATTCCTGTACTTGCCACACTTGCGTTATCCATTCTTCATAGAACGCAGGTTCATGAGAAACAAGTAATATTGTTCCCCTATATTGCTTGAGTGCTTCTTTAAAAGCATCTTTTGAGCCAGCATCCAAATGATTCGTCGGTTCATCTAACACGAGTACGTTGCTGTTTGTTAGCATGAGCTCGCATAACCTGACCTTTGCTTGTTCCCCACCGCTCAATGAGCAGAGTTTTTGGCGAATATGTTGTTCAGTAAGACCAGATCTAGCTAGCTCCTGCCTAATTTCTTTTTGTGTTAAATCAGGTCGCAATGACCAGACTTGCTCAAGTGGTGTTTGATTCGAAGACAACCCTTCTTGTGAAAAATAAGCTGGTTTTACTCGTTCTCCGATTAGTACATTGCCACTTAATGGTTGCAAATATCCTAATAGTGTTCGAAGCATGGTAGATTTACCTATACCGTTGTAGCCCACAATCGCTATTTTTTCACCGCGGTTTACTCGTAAATCAATTGGCCCCAATAATGGTTCTGTATATCCGATTTGTAAATTCTGTGCTTCTAAAATCTGGCTTACTGGCTCCGATTGAATATGAAAAATAAAGCGTGGTTGTGTCGTGGAGGTTGGTTTCCCAACGCGAGCCATTCTTTCTAATGCTTTCTCACGGCTCTTTGCTTGTTTGGCTTTGCGAACACGATTTTTTTCAATAAAATTCTCTAGCCTGGTTATTTCCTTTTGTTGCCTTTCATATGCATTTTGTAGCTGTAGTTTACTTTGTGCATAGCTTGTTACGAAATAATCATAGTTCCCTGTGTATCGTTTGATCGTCTGATGTTCTAAATGATAATTGGTAGTTGTAATTTCATTGAGAAATCTTTCATCATGCGAGACCACAAAATAGGCATGCTTATAGCTTTTTAAATAATTGGTAAGCCAAGCTATATGCACGTCGTCAAGATAGTTTGTTGGCTCATCAAGTAACAAAGCATGAGGCTCTTCTAATAAAAGCTTTCCTAACAATAACTTTGTTCGCTGACCACCGCTTAGCTTTTCAACATCACGATCCATACCGAGTTCAGAAATGCCTAATCCAGAAGCAATTTCTTCAATTTTGGCTTCTATATGATAAAAGTCAGAGTGATCAAGAATACTTTGCAACTCACCATAGCGAGCTAGCAGTTGTTCAAGGTTATTACTGGGGATAGCCATTTCCTCTGTTAATGCTAGCATCATTTTCTCTATCTCATACAGATGGGTAAAAGCACCTTGTAAATACTGCAAAATAGTTGTACCAGCTTGTAAATGAATATGCTGCTGTAGGTAACCAATCTTGAGATGAGAAAGCCACTCAACTTTCCCTGAATCAGGGAGTAGTTCGCCTGCTAAAATTCGAAGCAGTGTTGATTTTCCCGCTCCGTTGCTTCCAACAAGACCAGCATGTTCCCCTTGAAGTAATCGAAAGCTTATATTTTGAAAGATAATGTTATCACCATACATCTGTGTAACATTTTCAACTGTTAACATACTCATTAGACATTCTCTCCTTCTTGTTTCACATGGAAAGCCAACGAGAGAACAGTATGATAAAAATAATATTCAATTAGCTGAACATAAAAAATGGGTAAGGCGAATATGCCTTACCCACTACCAAATAATGTTAGTAAGAAAGGAATACGATTCTTTATCTACTGTCCTCGGATTGGCTAACGAAAAATGGGCAGACTTCTCCCGTAGTAAGCCTAATCTCTTAGAAGAACAGTCGATAAAATCATCATATCCTTTTCTACACCTCATTATCATTTCATATTTGTTATACACTTACAGTATATGTAAATGTTTGTTGTCATGTCAAGATAATAGAATGGTTATTGCATTGCTTTTATTGCTGGGCTTCCTTCTTAAATGGATGAAAAAAAGTCTTAGGAATATCTGTTTCAAAACGTAGCAGTTCTCCTGTACTAGGGTGTACAAAAGCTAAGACTCGTGCGTGTAGCCCTAATCGACCGATTGGTTTTGATTTAGCGCCGTATTTCTTATCACCTACAATAGGATGTCCTATATCTTCCATATGGACACGGATTTGATTTTTGCGGCCTGTCTCTAGTTGGACTTCTAGCAAGGAGAAATTCCGATCAGACTGAAGCAATTTGTAGTGAGTAACAGCATGCTGTCCATCATTTGGATAATGACTGGAATACATTTTTAATGTACTACTTTCTTTTAGCCATGATGAAATAGTTCCGGCCTGTTTCTTAACGTTTCCTTCAACAAGAGCAACATACAGACGTTCTTTGACACTGTCTTTCCAAGAGTTTTGAAGTGCCTGTTGAACATGTTCATTTTTAGCGAACATCATAACACCAGACGTGTCTCGATCTAGGCGGTGCACCACAAAAATTCTATTTTTAGGATTCTCAACACGAACATAGGTCATTAATTGACGATAGACGGTTAACTCTTTCTCTTGTGGAGAAGCAATAGATAGCAAGCCAGCCTCTTTTTGGATAACAATGACATCATCATCTTCAAATAAAATTTTAATTCCAATCATAGGTGGTGTTTCAGAAACCTTTTTATTCTGTAGGGAGACCGTTTGTCCAGGATGCAATACATGATTATGAGTCGTCACCACTCGGTCGTTTACTAATACCTGACCGCGTGTTAACAGGGATTTAATAGAGTTCCGGCTGAGATGTGTAATATGCTGTAATAAAAACGGTAGTAATTCAGATGGTTCTTTGACCGTATATTGTTTGGCTGGGGCCTGACTTTTACTGGTAAATTTGCTGTTGTTTTTAGTTACGTGTTTTTTGGGATGGTTCCTTCTATTATTCATGAGATAAACCTCTTTCTTAGAAACTACAATATAAGCTACACGAATTGTAACCGATAGTCTCTATACTAACAAATAAAAAACGATCCACCAAGCAAAACGGGTTTTTACTATGAGAAATGAAAGGCCCTGTGAAGCAGAATGCTAGTGGAAACTAGGATATACCTGAAAAAGATTCTCTTCCTATAAGTGTCTGCTTAGAAATAATTACTACTTAGCAATATTCAAGCTTTTTTCTTTCCCTGTCTTCTTCATTTTTGTTATAATGGTGCTTAAGCCAATTAAGGGAGTGTTACGAAAAGATGGATGCATTGTTTGACCAATTGAAAGAATATCTAAACATGGATACAGAAATCTCTTTCCTTGAATTTGATAAGTATTATAAAGATGTATTGGTATTTTTAGATACTGAATGGACAAACTTGAACGAAGAGGATACCATGCGTATGATCTTCATTCTTGATAACTTAAAAGCGAACAGCGAAGAGCGTTCTAAGCGTAAAGGGAAAGAATCCAAGAAATTCGCTAAAATTGCTGAACGCACAAATATTTGGGCGCAAGTAATGATTAAACGTATGAAAGAATTCGGTTTAAACGACGAAGAGATCGGCAAGCGTTACGAGGCAATTTACGAAGCTGTGTAGGTATTCGTACTTACCAGAGCTTACTTACTTGTTAAGGTTATTTGAGGTCTGATTCCTTATGGGAGTCAGGCTTTTTTCTGTTATGGGGCAGGCTTATGAACAAAAAACCTTACAAAAATTTAAGGTTTCTGTAAGACTTTTCAATAGGTCATGGTAAGGATTTTGGACTACAATTAGGTTACAACGAGGAAAAAGTCGAAACATGTCAAAGAAAATAACGTCCTATAAGAAGAAAGGAGGCAGCAATCATGAATCATGTCTTACAAGGAACTGCACAACCGTTAAAACAGAGCAAGCCTAAAACCTGGCGTACCAGAGTACCAAAGTGGTTAGTGATACTGTTGATTGCTGCGCTTTTCTTACAGGTTATTGCATATTCTATTGTAACCATAGCAGGTACTTATTTAATTGACCAACAGATCTTAACCAAGACGGTAGGTAGTAGTTTAGGAGGTCAGGGCACGTATGTTGCTACAGACGAAATGCCTGCTTATCTGAAGGATGCTTTTATCGCAATTGAAGACCATCGCTTCTATTACCATAAAGGAATTGATTACATTGCATTTGGACGTGCCTTATGGATTAACACGATGTCAGAGAGTAAACGGCAGGGTGGTAGCACGATCAGCATGCAACTAGCTAGAAATTTATTTTTAACAAATGAGAAAACCTATACACGTAAGGTAAAAGAAGCCTTAATCGCGATGAATTTAGAACGTCAATTTTCTAAAGATGAAATAGTAGAGATGTATTTAAACAATATTTATTTTGGTCATGGAAAATACGGAATTGAAGCAGCAGCTCAACATTATTTTGGAAAGACGGTACGTCTACATTATCCAAAGCTAAAAACAATTAATGAGAGTGAAGCAGCTATGTTAGCAGCTTTACCAAAAGCACCAGAAAATTATTCGCCAATCAAATATCCTGATAAAGCAATGACCCGGCAACATGTGGTATTAAGTCGAATGAAAAAGCTTGGTTATATCACAGATAAGCAGGAACAGGATTTTTTGAAACAAAAAATAATTTTACCCACAACAGGCAATGAGCTATCCAGAGCCGCCTCGCAGTCATAACTGCGAGGTTTTTCAGCATAAAGAGGGGCAACATGTAATAGAGGCTTCCTTTCAAGGAATACGGTTTTCTTTTTACTCTATAAGAAGTGTAGGTTAAGAGACTGCTTTTAGTCCAGTCACACCGACGACAATGATGATGAGACTGATGATACGTCCTATGCTTTTTGACTCGTTGAAAAAAATCATATTTACTAGTACCGCACCGGCTGTTCCAATACCAATCCAAACGGCATAGGCTACACTTAACTGAAGATAATTAAGAGATGCGTAGAGGAGGGCAAAAGATGTACCGAACCCTCCAAAGAAAAGAACTGTATTTATTAAAGATTTATTTATACTAAACTTTTTTAAACCTATTACACCAATCAATTCAAATATTGCCGCTAGAAATACAAATAACCAACCCATAATTAAGCAACTCCTTTCCCTTGTGCGTCTTCGCCTTTATTGTCTGCAAGTTTTAATGAAATTACGCCGATGACTAGAAGACCCATAAATAGACCTTTTGCTAGACTGAATAACCCTTCAAAGATAAAAATGTCCATTAGGGCTGTACCTACTGTACCTGCTGCTGCGAAAATAGCATAAACTGTACCCGTTGGTAATGTTTCGCATGCTTTAGAGAGAAGATAAAAATCTGCAATAATAATGACACCTACGATAGCCCAGTGCCACCATGCTGTTGCCACGTTAAATGCATAAACCCAAAACAATTCGAATAAACAAGTTAAAATGACATAAATCCAAGCTTTATTCATAAACAACCATTCCTTTTTTTAAAATGTTAAATCACAAATTATAGCCCCTTTTCATATGAATGAATGTCAGTCATTTTTATTTTAAAAAAATATTGGACATACCCAATAACTTTATTTATTTTTTTAACAGTGATCTTTTGATGAAGCTATAGGTCTCCGCCTTAATGATATCCACAGTATCATCCTGATCGCGCCCTATATAAAATCGTTCAGCCGCATTTTCAACAAGGTTGATAATCATTTTTGCCATTCGTTCCACATTAATGTCATTGATGATCTCGTTATCGTTTATGGCTTTATTTAATATAATTTCAAACCAATGATAATAGGGACGGTATATCGCTTCCCATTTTTCCATTGAATAATCTATGGCAAGACCGGAATAACAAAGGACAATAATCTCTTTATATGAATCTGTTATGTTAAAGGTTTCGTCAATCACAATTTCTAAGGCGTCCCAAAAGTTTTCTTTCCCTTGGATATTTTCCTTAATTCTTTCTAAAGTAGTTGTGAGAAGATTATCTGCAATGGCTGGTATTAAAGCCTTTTTAGATGAAAAATATAAATAAAAAGTTCCTTGGGCAATTCCTGCTTTTTTTACGATATCTGAAATGGAAGTCTTATCAAGTCCTTTTTCTGAAATGACGTCAATGGCAGCTTCTAAAATTTTATTGTATTTTCCGTCAGAAATGCTAGCTATATCATTTACCTCCTCTTGTTAAATGAATGACTATCATTCATTATAAAGCAACACTAATATAATGTCAAAAAATCAATTGTATCTAAGATAATAACCATTACGTAATGAAAGGAGGAGTGGGCAAGGTAAAGATGTCTTTACATGTAGTAGCTACAATTAAAAATTTACGAATAGTAAGGTTGTTGTGGATTGTTCCTTTCCTTGTGGCGGGGTAGCTTGTTTCACCAGTCATTTTCACTACTGGGTATTATTTCTTGTATTATAACAGTGAAATTTAGTAAAAATAGTATTAATACAGAGAAAGAAAGAGTATTCGAGAGATAGGATAACTAAATAACGGATAATCGCTGTAAAATGTGCTATAACAAGATTTTTATTTGATTGCTGTTGTAGTACAATGAAGTCAACAAATCACACATTGAGCAAGAAAACATACGGAGGCGATTAACATGGAGAAAATGACTCATTTCTTTGCTACATTGGGACCAAAACAATGTGAATGCTGTGGTCAACCGATTACAGAACAAGCAGAATCCTATATGTCCGAATGCTTGGATTGCTCCGAAAAGAAGTACATCATCGTAGAAGTTTAATCAATATGCTATAAATTACCTTTTTTGGAACCCTTTCTTTACTCCATATACACACCCTTTATTAAGCCATTCTGCCAGTCAAGCAGAATGGCTTCTTTTTGTATATATATAAATTGTTTTGTGCTCCTATCGCTACTAATGCAAAGAAGCACTGAAGGCATTTTTTTTCTTTACGTTTTACTTGCACCAGTAAAAAAAACAGGGCATTCTAAGAACAGAATATGGAGAGGAGCTTTTTGATGTTTCATCCAATTATTTATGACAATATAAAAGTTGTATTAGAAGGCGCTGTTTATGACCATGATTTGGATGGCGATATTTTGGTTATAAATCGAGTAGATGCTGTTGATTTAGCCAAATTTGGACGCTATTTTCATATTCAATTTCACTTATTGTCTTCTACAGAGGACACAAACAAGCATCAGGTAACTGCTGAAATTCAGCTTTCAACGGAACTATCTGATATCGCAAGTGAGCAGTTAGAACAAACGCTCGCCGTACCGATGGGCTGTCGGATCTGTATTCATTTCGATCTATCCATGAGAGATGTGCCTTACGAATCTGAGCAGGTGATACATTTGTTAAATGATATTTGGGGACATCGGCCACATATTACACAGCAGGTAATGTTTACAGTAGATGAGCATCAGGAATTTAGATGGCCACCTGAACAATTCCAGGTACGAATAAAATTAGATTTTCATCGTAAGATCGACGAAGGTAACATTCCTGATTTGAATGAAATTGTAGAGTATTGTATTGAATCATTACGATTATTAGAGCAACGAGAGGTATAATCTGAGGTTTCAGGCTGTATCGTAGTATAGAAACGAGAATTAGGTTATGGATAAAACAACAAATACCGCATCCGAGTCACTAGCTCTGATGCGGTATTTTATATCTACTACGTTCTTAGTTGACTTATCCTTTAGAAAAAACCGGTTGGTGTTCTCCTAATCCTGTGGTAACGGCTTATCAGGAGGTGTTTTTTTCTGTTTAAGAGGTATGGTTACTGTAAAGGCACTGCCTATACCTAACTGGCTGCTCACAGTAATTTTTCCAGCATGACGTTCAACAAGTCGCTGGCAGATTGTTAATCCTAGTCCTGTACCACCACTGTTGCGATTACGTGATTTTTCAGCCCGATAGAATTTGGTGAAGATCTTAGATAAATCTTCTTCCGCGATTCCATCCCCTTTATCAATGACAGAGAAGCTCACTTCATTGTTTCCCATATCACAGGTAAACAGGATACTTCCATCAGGTTTATTATAATGTATGGCGTTATTTAGTAGATTTTCTAAAACACGTCGTAGTTTTTGTTCATCCGCTTCCATATGTAATGAATCAGAAACACGGAATTTACTAGAGAAGCTGATGGGACTTTGTTCCAGACGGGTAGCGTATTCCTCAGCGATGT
This sequence comes from Brevibacillus sp. JB24b, assembly GCF_051713385.1. Classification (NCBI taxonomy): domain Bacteria; kingdom Bacillati; phylum Bacillota; class Bacilli; order Caryophanales; family Paenibacillaceae; genus Brevibacillus; species Brevibacillus sp. JB24b. Next base: position 705,608 of record NZ_JBNVQV010000001.1, read on the forward strand.
TGCTGGCAAACGTTCGAATATGAATGCGAGTTAGATTGAGTGGAAAGCGACCCATCCATTGATTATGGTCCTGCAACTCATCCAATAAATTTTCCAAATCAAGTGCCTTTTCTTCTATCTTGGCCATTTGCTTCTGTATGCGCTCAAGATCGGTAACACGACCTGAAGCAATATAAGATGCATATCCTTTAATCGTGGTTAAAGGTGTACGGAAATCATGGGCAATAGCGGCCATCAATTCTTGTTGTCGTTCTTCAACAAAAGTGAGCTCTTCTACCATGTCATCGAAGTAGCGGAATAGTTGCCCAAATTCATCGGTAGATTGATAAGAAAAGGCAACATCACGTTTACCCATCTTAATTTCCTGGGTAACACGCGAAAGTTCATTAACAGGACGTAGTATCCAACGAATGACCACAATAAATAGAATAATACCTATGAAAATTAAGCTGACATAAATATACACAATGATCATGGTAACCCCTTTTGAAGAGAGGATATCATAGTCATCTGTATAAAAACGAACAACGGTCCTACCTTCTACAGGAGCACTACGATCAATGGAATACTCTGCTATTACCTTTTTCGATCCTTTGCCTATAGCATTATAGGCTTCTGAGGTTTTCGTGGTAATGGCATTGCCACTTTCATCTTCCACTACAATCGTGTACATCAAGTCTTCTGGCAACTGTTTCGTTAATTCTTTTAATTCATTGGGATCTTTAAACAAGGAACGACGAATCACTTCATTAAAGCTGACTCGCTCGGCCACTTCTTTTCCCAGCAAAAACTGCTCGTGGCGATCTGTTTTAAGCTGATCCACAATAATGTTTTGAAAGATAAAGCGGTACGCCAAAATATGAATCACGATGACAGCTAAAAAGGCGAGCAGTATTTTATTGCTGATTTTCACGAATTAGATACGCTCCCCGATAAAGACGTAACCAGTTCCCCATTGTGTTTTAATAAACGTACGTTCTGTTTCTAGTTTTTCACGTAGGTTCTTAATATGTACCGTAACAGTATTAAGTGAGCCATACCCATAGCCCCATACGCGATCATAGATTTGTTCTCGAGTAAAAACAATACCTGGATTCTCTGCTAAGAAGGTTAGCAATTGAAATTCTTTTGTAGACAAATCAATTTTATTTTCCCCTACATAGACAGAGTAGGTTTCCTTATGAATTTCCAGCCCTTTAAATTTTAAGATGGTGAGAGCTGAATTTCCTGCTTCCTTATCTAGTTGTTCATTTTGAGCAGTTAATTTTCTCAAACGGTCATAGCGACGAAGGTGAGCACGAATGCGAGCCAGCAATTCTTCTGTATCAAAAGGCTTGGTGATATAGTCATCAGCACCAATTTCTAGTCCAACTACTTTATCTACTGGTTTACCTTTTGCACTTAAGAAAATGATTGGCATTTCCCGTTCACGACGAATTTGCGCGCACAGTTCATACCCGCTCATTTGTGGCATCATAATATCAAGCAAGATGAGATTGGGGATTAACCCACTATCTAGCTTTGCAAGTGCTTCTTCTCCACTATTTGCATGAGAAACGTCAAAACCTTCATTCTCAAGGATGTCTTGGAGCAGATCGACAATCTCTTGGTTATCGTCCACAACAAAAATATGATCTTTCAAGGGAGACCCTCCTAGTTTCTACGAAATGCAATTAATTTCATCATATCATGGATAAGGGCGTCTGGCACAATTAAATATAAGGAAACATATAGCCTTATCATGTGAGCTGGTACTAATTGTAGTCAGAAAAAGCCAGAGACTCATGTCCCTGGCTTTTGTATTAAAAGGTCGTACTTCTTTTTCAGCTTCATGGAAAAAGATTTTTAGTCTTCCAATTCTGGAATTGCTACACGTTTAGCACCTACGTATTTCTTGCTCCAATAGTAGGGATCATCAAGGCTTGTCTTCGTTACTCCAATTCCTGTTTCAGAGTGAGCAAACATATTGTTTCCAATATAGATGCCTACGTGTGAGATGTTTCTGCCATTCGTGTTAAAAAACACTAAATCTCCCGGTTTTAGGTCTTCTCGATCTACTGACTCTCCCACATCGAATTGGGAAGAAGAAGAAGCTGGAAGTTTTGCACCTAAAGCCCCAAACACGTACCCGGTAAAACCGGAACAATCAAAACCTGAAGTAGATTTACCGGCTGCTTTGTAAGGTACGCCATACAAAGGATTGATGGTTTGGTCTAATGAGTCGGAAGATGCGAATACAGAACCTCCACCCACGGCTAGTAATGCAGTCATTAGTATGGAACACACAAACTTACGCAACGAAAGAGCCCCTTCCTTTTAAGCCTCCGAGGTTAGCTGATGGGTTCGGTCGAAAGGTTTCCCTAAGCTGTTTGTAATAACAGCTATTCACCCCAAAGTATGGTTCCCCCGTTTCCATTGTCTGGAACTCGGCTAATTTTCGATTTTTTTTTACAGAGAGATTAAATTCTACTTTCGTCGTTATTCTCCTTTTTTTTTTATTAAAGTTCACTTTTTCGACATATTTTTAAGTAATCTTTTTAGAGAATACCCGTCTTATCTGATTCTGATAAGAGTGTCACTTCCATTACATTCTTATAGGTAGAAACAAAGTGAAACTTCCTGTCGTTTCCTGTTGATTTAGCTGATTTCTTCTCCACTACCAGCTGAAATCTATCTTTCCTTTCACGGATGGACATTCTCTCCGACTCAGGGCTGAGGAGAAAACCATTCGCTCGCCCGTTATAGATTTTTTCAGGGTCGACTACAATAAGGTCATGAACAACAAGCGAATGAAAAAAGGAGGGAAAACACTTGCAAGGGCAATCCGGAAAAATATTTCTGGGGCTTACGCTGATTGTCGTAGGGGTACTGGTATTGCTTGACAAACTAGGGCTAGGAATCGACAGGTTAATCCCCATGTTTATCGCAGGACTGTTAATGGTCTATGGTTGCAAAAAGGTGTTAAGCGCTGGCTCAACAGGAAATAAAGGATGGGGAATATTTGTTTTCCTCTTCGGGCTATTAATGCTCTTAAATAAATTGAGCTTGCTATTTGGTTGCATGTTAGCAATTGCGATCATCTACTTTGGATTTAAGGTAATGAAAAGCCAACGACATACTGCCCAGCATGAATCAACTCCATCGATGTGGGAGAGAGAGTGGGCACAGAGTGTGTTACGAGAAGATAAGCTAGATCGTTGGGAACACGAGGTAAAGAAACGTCAACATAAGGATTTGTTTTGATTACAAAAACCAAAAAATGATAAACTCTAAGGAGGAATTCTAAATGAGTATTTTTAAAAGACTGCGTGATGTAACGGTGGCTTCCGTAAATAATGCGATTGATTCCATAGAAGATCCGGTTGTTATGCTTACACAATACATGCGTGATATGGAAGCAGAGATTGGTCGAGTAGAAGTAGCGGTAGCTCGCCAGGTGGCACAGGAGAAGAAGTTCCGCCAACAATATGAAGAGGCGAATACCTTAGCAGGTAAACGTGAGCGTCAAGTGATGCTAGCTCTTACTGAAGGCGAAGACGAATTGGCTAGACGCGCTCTATTGGATCAAAAAACTTATGAATCACGTGCACTTGAATTAAAAGAACTATTAGATTCGTCTAGTAATGCTGCTCAGCAAATGCGTGAAAAATTGGCTGAACTAAAAGAAGAATTTTATAAAATGCGTGCTAAAAAATATATGTTAATGTCCAGAGCTCAAGTAGCTCGTACACAAAAACAAGTAAATTCTTATGTAGCAGGCATGGGTGTTGAAAACGCGGCTCGCGGTTTCCATCGCATGGAAGAAAAAGTGATGCAGATGGAAGCAGAAGCTAGCATGAGCGGTATGTATGAGGACACAGAATACCATCGTTCATTGAAAAAGCTGGATAAAAAAGATGAATTAGATTATGAATTAGCAAAATTAAAAGAGAAGCTGGCAGGAAAATCCGTTGAAAATAGGGAAGAAGTAGAGTCAGCAACAAAGAACTAGATATTATTAAACACAGCAGCCCTGATTAGGGGCTGCTTTTCCCCTAGGAGGGTTTACCAGATGTCAGATTTGCTTGTGTTTCTGAGACGCTTTGTCTCACGGCCGGGACAAGTAGGGAGCGTTATCCCCAGTTCGCGTTATTTAAGTAGTCTAATGATGAAAAATGTTCCATGGGAGCAAGTAGGACATATTGCCGAATTGGGGCCAGGAACCGGTGTGTTTACACGTGCTATTCTTACACAGATGAAGAAAGATGCACGGTTTTTTATCGTGGAGCGTGATCCACAATTTCAACAAATGCTACATCATCGTTTTCCTCAGGTACCAATTTGCTCGGAAGCAGTAAGATTATCAGAGTATATGAATGAATTAAATATTCCCTCACTAGACGCCATTGTGTCTGGACTACCATTTGCTGTTTTCCCAGAACAATTGCGTAGTGACATTTTGGATTGTGTGGTCGAGTCTCTTGAACCGGGTGGGGTGTTTGTTACCTTTCAGTACTCCTTGCAACTGAAGAATGAGCTTGAATTGCGATTTTCAAAGGTTGATATTAAATTTACCCCATTTAATATCCCGCCAGCTTTTGTATATGTATGTAAGAAAAGATAAAAATCAGTTGAGAGAGGAGTAGGCTCCGTTTGAAATTTTCTCGCGTAGAAAAAATGGTAGCTGGTACCATTATCATCTTTGTTGGTTTAGGCCTCTTCCTCAATAATTTAGGGCTGATTTTTTTCAGCATTTTTTCCTTATGGCCTCTGCTATTAATTTTTTTGGGGTATCGATTTTGGAAAAGAGGAAGAAAAATTACTGGTGGTATCTTATTAACCATTGGTATTCTTAATATTTTTCAGGAATGGTTTGGCATTGCCATCCACAATTTGTTTGGCTTTATTTTTTCCCTGTTCTTTATCTACTATGGCATTCGATTAATACGTCGTAAAGGTCGAAATAAGAATGAATTTGGCCCAGACTTCACTTATACAGAAGAGAAGAAACACGAAACATCCTCTAATTCACAATCAACATCAACACCTAAGCAGGATGAGTTAGATCTTGCAATGGATGCGTTACTAAAGGAGAGACAACGGCAAAAGGCACAAGTAAACATGCAGGATGGTATTCAGTCTGAGCCGACAAGTCAAAGTCCCTTTACAAGTGAACAGAATAATCAAAAGGCAAAGAAGGAGCCGTATTCACAGGCTGGTCCTAGGATTGAAGGCGAATGCTATTCTGGCTCTTATTATTCTGATACAGGGCCTGATGAACCTATTTTTTCAAAGGACGGTGCTCAAAAAGAACAGCGTAAATCGAGCGATAAAACCTTTCATAAAAGCTTTGATAAAACGTTCTATGATCATGTTCACATTCATAATCCTCAAGATACACGCAGTTCGTTGATCGGTGATTATCGATTGATTTCAGGCCGCTTTGAGCTAAAAAATATGCGGATTTGGCAAGGGATCGGCGATGTGGTTATTGATCTTTCTCGTGCTGTGATTCCTGAAAAAGAAGGAACGCTTGTCGTCAACGGCTGGATTGGAGATGTCACGATCTATGTTCCGATCGATATGCCGGTACAGGTGATGGCAGAAGTAACTATCGGAGAATTGGAAGTACTAGGCCATCGTCAAAATGGAATTACGCGTAAAGTGATGTTGTCCACTCATAACTACGCTGAAGCTACTGAAAAAGTAAAAATCATCATTTCGCTCTGGGTGGGCGATATTGATGTCAAGTACATCTGATGAGAGGGTGTACTGACGTATGAAACAATCATATTCGACATTAAAAAGCATTCAATGGCAGGCAGTTCAACAAGCGCTGTTCTGGACAAACAGCACGGTGTTGACGATGTTCGGTATTTTCTTATGGATTGGTCATTTTAGTAAGGATCGACCAGAAGTTAATGAGTGGTTGGCCAAATATCTACACGTATCTGTGAACGTTGATTTTAGCTGGCGTATCTTCTTTTTCCAATTAGTTGTGGGATTATTAGTGGCTACTGTTGTTGGGTTAGTCAGTGGTTATATCGCTGGTAATCTGTTAAAAAAGCGTCTATATTCTCTATGGGAAGCGACGATGAATTTAGAACGCGGTATGTTATCATATCGGGTACCTGAATTAGGATCAGACGAGATTGGCGAATTGGGCTGGCAGTTGAATCGTCTTGCAGCTAAATGGGAAGGTCAGGTAGCCTCATTACAACGACTCTCCACGCATAATGCAGAATTGCATGATCAGGTTAAAGTTGCCGCGGTGACAGAGGAACGCCAACGACTTGCACGTGAATTGCATGATGCAGTCAGTCAACAATTGTTTGCTATCGCGATGACCACTGCTGCTATCAAGCGGTTGATTGATAAAAATCCAAGTCGAGCTGCACAACAGATTGAATTGGTAGAGGAAATGGCAGCAGGAGCACAGGCAGAGATGAGAGCATTACTGTTACATTTGCGTCCTGCTACATTACAAAATAAATCGTTAGGTGAAGCGGTTGAGGAGCTGTTAGAAGAGTTAAAGATCAAGCATACATTGGATATTAATTGGGAAATCAGTAACATTGCCAACATCCCAAATGGCATTGAGGATCAGTTGTTTCGGATTTTGCAGGAAGCACTATCCAACTCCTTGCGTCATTCCAGAGCACATAGCATTACAATAAAATTATTCACGCTACAAGGGCATGTACGTTTACGCATTGCGGATGATGGAATTGGTTTTGATCCAGATGGAGAAAAAATGACCTCATATGGGTTGGTGTCCATGCGTGAGAGGGTTGATGAAATCGGCGGTGCAATGGAGATTTACTCATCACCAGGCAATGGCACACAGATCGAAATACGCGTCCCGTTACTGCTGGACGTACACCCAAAAGGAGTAGATGGAGAGAATGATCCGGGTATTATTAGTAGATGATCATGAGATGGTACGTATGGGACTCGCTTCTTATTTATCCACAGAGGATGATATAGAAGTGGTAGGAGAGGCTTCAAGTGGAGAAGAGGGTGTACGCCTGGTAGAGGAAATGCAACCAGATGTTGTACTCATGGATTTAGTCATGGAGGGCATGGGAGGTATCGAGGCAACTAGGAAAGTTCGGGAAGTATTGCCTCAGACGAAGGTTATTGTACTTACCAGCTTTATTGACGATGAAAAAGTGTATCCCGTTATTGAAGCAGGAGCATTTAGTTATCTGTTAAAAACCTCCCGTGCCTCCGAAATTGTAAAAGCTATTCGTGCAGCGGTAGATGGTGAGCCTGTACTGGAGTCGCGAGTAGCGAGCAAGATCATGGCTCGTTTTCGTACAGGTGCGCAGACGCCAGCGCACCAGCAATTGACCCCGCGTGAATTGGAGGTACTGTTGCTGATCGGGCAGGGAAAATCGAATCAAGAGATCGCAGATGAATTAATAATTGGAATTAAAACGGTTAAGACGCATGTAAGTAATGTTTTATCAAAACTAGGTGTAGAAGATCGGACACAAGCGGCTATTTATGTACATAAACATCAATTACATTAATAAATAAACAACCCCACAAAATCCGGAGAGTGTCTTCGGGTTTTTCTTTCTATTACTTATCAAATAGGACTACTTAGGGTAATACTATAAGAATATGGAATATAGTGGAGTTGGTCGCATGAAAAAGTTTATGCCGAAGCGATCCAAGTTCTTCACAGCAAATAGTGGAGTAGATGTCATCGGAGATATACATGGTTGCTATGAAGAATTTATTGAACTGTTGTCGGTGCTCGGCTACACGTTCGATGCAAAGGATCAGCTATATAAACATCCTATGGGAAGAAAGATATTGTCACTGGGAGATATTACGAGTAGGGGGCCTGAATCACTTAAGCTGCTTGATTTTTTTATCAGGCATATTAAAGAGGGGCTAGCTGAGATGGTAGACAGCAATCATGGCTGGAAAATTGCACGTTGGCTAGATGGAAGACGTGTCATGCTAGCGCATGGTGATGAGTTAGTGGAACAACAATTTGAACGTTACGAAACGGAACACGGGGCACGACGCACTGCTCAATTTCGTTATGCCAGTTTGCAATTACTCATGTCAGCACCTTCGCATATTATTGTGAAGTATCGAGGTAAAAAAGCCTTGGTTGCAGTGCATGCTGGGATTAAGGACAGTTATATTGGGGAGGATTCACCGACCATCCAAAACTTTTGTCGATATGGAGATGTTGCAGGTTTGGGTCCAGATGGAAGGCCTATCCGCAAAGATTGGACGGTAGAGCATTTATCCGATATGTTAATCATTTGGGGACATGATCCTCGCCCAGAACCAGAACGCAGTGAGAGGCAGAACGCGATTAATATTGATCAGGGATGTGTGTTTGGGGGGAAGTTAACTGCTTATCGGTTCCCAGAAGATGAGCTTGTCAGCGTTGTGGCTAAAACCAATTATTCCGGTTTGGATGATACTCCACTCACACGTTATGTGAAAAAGAAATAGCTGTATCTAAAAGCGAGCCGGTCAACTTTGGCTCGCTTTTAGACATAGTCTTCGTAGGAAGATTTTTTATCAGAGGAATCATTAGATGATTGAGTAGGTTCTTCAAAAGGTGCTTCACTGGATGGTTTGAAGGTAGTAGGGGGCAGGTTCTCTGGACCGGAATGGGGGATAGAAGAAGGGGTGGTAGTGGAGTGTAGGGGTTGATTCAATGCAGTTTCTATTGATGACTGCTGTGGTGAACTAGGATTTTCTATTGGGGTCTGTGTTTGTAATGATGAAACCTGTGAATGGGATTGATTGAAGGGCTGCACAGGAGATTGATCAACAACTTGATCTTGAGAAGAGAAAATAAGCGTTGTGGGATCAATATCATTGGTCAACTTATTAGTATTTGGTTCGTTATTGATCGTTTCATTTTTTAGTGAGCGCACATGTTGGTGGGTATTTTTCGTGGTGGAGTAAATTCCTACGGCTGCTAGACCAGCCGTAATTCCATGCATGAGTGAATCCTTCCAGATAAATGGTACAGGACCATATAACCAATCGTAGCCCAGCTTTAGTAGCAAAATAAATCCCAATGTTGTCCAGGCTCTTAGCTTCACAGGAATACCTAACCAGGTAGATAGAGTAGAGGTTGCCGCCATAGCGATGGCTACAATAGCACCAATGTCTAAGCTCATGGGAACGTCTCCTTTTGTTTGGTCATGTCTTCATATAATCATTTTTTCATTATTTTTTCGTATAAACGACGCAACACGATGGCTTCTGCCCATAACGGCAAAGGTTTATCAATATTTTGCCGCCAATCCTCATTCGTTAAAATACCTTCTTGGTAAAGCCAGTTAACAGCTTCTTCTTTCCAATCATTAGGTGGTTCAGGCTTTGGTGAAGTACTCGATGGGGGAGTATAAGGTAGATTGGCAAACTCAGCAAAGCCACGAACAACGGCTTCCGCTAAATCCTTCCACTTCGTATTTAAGAACTGGGCATCTGCTGGGTTATCTGCAAATCCATATTCGATTATGACCGTTTCTACATTTCCTGTGTCTCGATGCATAAAATAGTAATCAAGTTGGGGATTATTGGGAAGAGTACGCGTATAGATCCGTCTCACAGGCATACCAGCTGTCTCGATTTCCTCAAAAAGAGAACGAGCCATGGCTGAGGAGGCGTGAATGGAATAGATTCCTTCTGCCCCGGAACCGCCACCTGAGTTAACATGATTACATAGGCAATAACGTGCTCCGCTATTACGAACTAATGATGTACGCTGGTCGCTTCCAAGCGTCATATCTGCGGATCGAGTAAGAATAGCTGGAATATTTAAGTCTAAAAAGCGTTGATGCTGATAAAGGGAAATCTTTAATACGAGGTCTTTTTCTTTAAACAAGCTGTTGGTTCCCCCTCCTGGATCAATGCCACCATGTCCAGGGTCGATCATGACGAAAGTAGTCATTTTTCTTCACCTCGGCACAGTATATGCGGGTCCTATTATAAAAAGTTAGCCTCATTTCATACTGTACGACACAAATCTACATGGACAGGGAAGCTTCTTATGGTAAAATGGACGGGATAAGATATTAAAAAAGGATGGTAATGGAACATGTGGTACAACTGGGTTATTCCAATTGTTACGCTACTCGCAGGTTTAGCTGGTGGGTTCTATGGTGGAGTTCACTATCTTAAAAAGCAAGTAGCCAACATGCAAATGGATGAAAAACAAATTCAAACCATGGCACGTTCTATGGGTATGAATTTAAATCAAAAGCAGCTAAAACAAATGAGCCGCAACATGAAAAACATGAAAATGCCGAACACAAAATTCCCTAAACCTAAGTCAAAATAGGAGGGAAGCAACTTGGGCTCCTCGCGTATTCGCTTTATGATGTTAGGCTTTATCATTGGAGTCATACTGTTTTTTCTTAAAGATTTACCAACAGGATTTCGAATGGCAGCGCCCTTTTATGGTGCAGGTATTGGCCTATTAGCGGACGGAATCATTGCCCGTATAAAGCAACATAAGGATGGCAAATAACGGGGAGAACTGGTGCCCATTAGCGAAACAGGTTTCATTGATCAAACAGGAGAAAGTCACCTGTTATAGTAAAAAATTACGGCGTGCAACCACTGGGTGGTGCACGCCGTTTTGCTTTACTCTTATTTGATTAGTAGTTCATATACCATTTTTGTAATGAGAGAGACTGACACGATAAGAAACAACGGGCGCACATAGCGAACACCAGTCATAACTGCCACACGGGCACCAAGAGTTGCGCCTAAAATCATGGCCAATCCCATAACTAAGCCAATAGAAAAGAGAACTTTACCATTCCAGATGAATACAGCAAGTGATGAGATATTGCTGGCTAGATTCAGGATACGACCATTACCAGCAGCGATTACAAAATCATAGCCGAATAGTAGCACCATGAGGAATACAAAGAAGGAGCCTGTGCCAGGACCGAAAAAACCGTCGTAGAAACCGATCAAAAAGGCAAATAAAATGCCCCAGCTAACTGTAAAGGTTGTGTACCCTTTAAAATTTGCTTCATGGCCAAACTTTTTGTTTAGAAGAGTATAAACAAAGATAAGACCCATCATAATAATAACTAGCGTGTTAAGAAAGCCTTGAGGAACATCTAAAACCGTCAGGGCACCTATCCATGCACCGATAAATGAAACAGGAGCGAGGATTAACATTAGCTTTTTATCGTATTTCCCCATACTAATGAAGGTGATCGAACTGGTTAGGGACGAAAGAGTACCTGCCAGTTTATTGGTTCCCAATGCAAGGTGAGGGGGAAGGCCTAAACCAAGCAAAGCAGGAAGAGAAATTAGACCTCCCCCGCCAACACAGCTATCAATGAACGCAGCTAAAAATCCGATTAAAGCAAGTAAAATAATGGTTGATATATCGAGTTCCATTTAGAGTCAGACTCCTTTATTCAATTGTGAAATATTTGATAATGTACAGTTTATCATGAGAGATCGGGTTTGCAAGGGTTCAGCCTTCAGTAATGTAGAATGAAATACCTTACTATACTTTCAATACATTTTAGTTGCATTAATCCAGTCATTTACGCTATAATTAAATAGTAAAGCAAGAGTAAAGGATTTTTTACTTACATAAAGGAGGAGTTTTTGTAATGGCACATCAACTACCTGCACTACCATATGCAAACAATGCATTGGAACCACATTTTGATGCACTAACAATGGAAATCCACCATGATCGTCATCATGCTACTTACGTTAACAATTTAAATGCCGCTTTAGAAGGTCATGCTGATCTTCAAGGAAAAAGCGTAGAAGAATTAATTTCTAATCTTGATGCACTTCCAGAAGGTATCCGTACAGCTGTTCGTAACAATGGTGGTGGACATGCGAACCACAGCTTATTCTGGGAAATTCTAAGTCCAAATGGCGGCGGAAACCCAACAGGTGCTATTGCTGACGCAATCAATGCTGCATTCGGTAGCTATGATAACTTTAAAGCTGAATTTACAAAAGCAGCTACAGGCCGTTTCGGTTCTGGCTGGGCTTGGCTAATTGTAGACGGTGATAAAGTAGCGATCACATCCACACCTAACCAAGATAGCCCAGTAATGGAAGGCAAAAAGCCTGTTCTTGGTCTAGACGTTTGGGAGCATGCTTATTACTTGAATTACCAAAACAAACGCCCAGACTACATCGGTGCTTTCTGGAACTTGATTAACTGGGAAGAAGTAAACAAACGCTTCGAAGCAGCTCGCTAATACATGGAATAAATACAAAGGGTAAGCCTCCTATTAGATGGATCTAATAGGTATGCTTACCCTTTTTTATTGTAATGCTATAAAATAAATATCGACCACAGCCATTGGCTACGATGCACGTTAGGGCTCATCAATTAATGACTCAAAAATTTCCACATAAACCCACTAATTTCTGCTGTTCTGCTCACATTTTTCTCATCTCCAAGATATAAATAAATCTAGAGGTTGGGTTTTATTTCCTCGTCCTAGTATGAATTTTTTATTTGATCCGACAACAACTTCTAAGAAGCATAACATCCTAAAAAGGAATTAGCATACAAATTTAAAAAAGGAACTGTCTAAAACGCTTTCCAAAAAATAAGTGCTTCACTTTCCTACAAGCCCAATAGTATCTAGCTTTATAAAGGGTTTCCTCCATGCAAATCTTTTTCCTTATAGATGCAATCCTGCCTTTTTGCAAAAACGTTTCTCTGGACTAACACGGTTTTGGATCGTTACCATTAAACATAGAAAGTTCGGTATGAGGAGGAAAGCTACTGTGGAAAGTATAGAAGGGAGCACGAAGCTCCTGAAATACAAAAAGGGAAGCAGAGCCATTAAGATTAGCATCTTCCTTTATTTGATCCTGTCTGTTAGTAAGATTCTGGTTGGGATGTTTGCTCAATCTGAGGCATTGACAGCAGATGGATGGAATAACGTATCAGATGTGTTGGCGTCTATTGCCCTGATGATTGGTATGTATATTTCCCAAAAACCAGCTGATCACAATCATCGATATGGACATTTTCGTGCAGAAACGACAGCAGCCCTATTAGCGGCTTTTATGATGGCAGTGGTAGGAATAGATGTTTTAAAGGGTGCTTTTATGAAATTATGGAGACCAGAAGCGCAAGTAATAGCTCCTGATCCTTTATCTATGTATGTCGCTTTTGGTGGTGCTCTCATTCTATATCTCTTATCTCGTTACAATATGGCTATTGGCAAAGAAACAGATAATCTGGCAGTTATGGCTGCTGCTTATGATAATCGAAGTGACGCGATTATAAGTATTGGAACATTAATTGGTATTGGTACAGCCCGACTAGGCTGGCTATGGGCAGATGCCCTGGTGGCACTTATCGTTGGCTTACTCATTATTAAGACGGCATATGTGGTAGGAAAACAGGCAGTTGACAGCCTGATGGATGCCTTTGAAGAAGATAAATGGCAAGAGATTCACGATCGTATTATGGAAGTGAATGGTGTTAGCCGAGTGACTGATTTACGGGCTCGTTATCATGGAAGCGCTGTTCATGTTGATTGTATTATTGAAGTACCATCATCCTTAACTGTAGCAGAAAGTCATGATGTTACGGATAGGATTGAAGAATATTTGAAAGGATTTAATGGGATTGAACGAATGCTGATTCATGTAGAGCCAGCTTCCCGTAGACCAAATAAATCTCGAACATAGAATGTGTCAAAAAGCAAAAGCTCCTCACTAAGAAGGAGCTTTTGCTTTTCTAATTAACCTGAATCTCTTTTTGGGGATTTAATTTTTTGGTTAACTGGTCTTCGCTGTGGTGAATCCAGCCTACGAATGAATCGCGAATTTGTTTATCTTGATCTAGATAGACGACAGCTACCAGCATGTAATGCGATTTACCCATATGCTTAGCACGATAACGCAAATCTTTCCATTTTACTTCATAGCCAAAAGAACGTTGTATCACTTCTGCATGAACATGGTGGGTAAAGGAAAGAAAGGCTTGCACTTTTTTATCCTGTCTCGTAAGGGTAATAAGCTCTGGCTCAGTTTTTGGAATTGGGAAAATATCAAGCACTAATGGCTCTGAGCCTTGATGTATCTCTCCTACATACCATTGCTGAGGCGTTTTTACGACGAACGTCCACTGACTCCATGAATAAGTAGGGATTAACGTATACTCTCCTGTTAGCCCCAATGAGGATTGAAGATAGGCTAGCTCACGTGCATGTACCCGATACCTTTTTACATAATAAAGGGCAATAAATACGTATATAACAAGGAACAGCTTACCAGGCTCAGCACCAGCCGCCCACAATAATAGTCCGATGATATGCAAGGCAAAGATTAGAGGATCAAAGATAAACATGGTACAAAGGGCAACCCATTTTCGCCTAAAGGGTCGTAGTGCCTGTGTCCCATAGGAGTTAAATATATCGACAAAAACATGTAAAAAGACAGCAAAGAATGTCCAACCGAGTAAATGCCCCCAGTGTTCTTGCGGAATGAAGTATTGGATAAGTCCAAAAATGGAGAGTGTCCAGATGAAAATAGCAGGGATCGAATGAGAGGCTCCCCGATGGTTGCGGATATATGTTGCATTACCGAGTAGACGAGTAAATCCATCAAAATCGGGTGCTTGTTGACCGATGACTGTTCCAATCATTACCGCTTCAGCTAAACCCGGATTGTTTGCTACAACAGGATCTAGATGAGCAAGGGCGGCTAAACCAAAACCGATGGCAAAATGCGTGGCAGTATCCATTAGAAGATTTCTCCTTTCGCACGGGGATGGTGGAAAAATTATGGCACAACTAACGTAATTCTTCAATCCTTTCTAGAAAAAAGTATTCAATTCACAGACAGTGACTTCGTTGTGTATCATTCTCTCTACATCTAACAAAAACAATACATCAGTATGGCAAATGTAGGATGGCGCTTGTTCAAACCAGTTTTTTTTGGCAAGATGGAAGTAGATGATCTCTGCACGTCTTGCAATATAAAAATGGATGTAACCTGAAAAGTACAAAGGGGAAACAAAGAAAAAGCATGACAAGAAAAAAACAACCAACTATTTATACACTGCCCGATGAATTTCAAGCGTTTGATTTTGCTCAAGATCTCTTGTATTGGTATGATGCCCAAAAGCGAGATTTACCATGGCGAATAAATCGAGACCCTTATCGTGTCTGGGTTTCAGAAATTATGCTACAACAGACACGTGTAGAAACCGTGAAACCCTTCTATCAAAATTTTATGCAAAAATTCCCTACAGTGGAAGCGCTGGCTGCAGCTCCTGAGGAACAGGTTCTAAAAGCATGGGAAGGACTAGGTTATTATTCCCGAGCACGTAACTTACAAGCCGCAGCTCGTGAGGTTACAGTTTCGTATGGTGGAGTAGTTCCTGACACACCTGAAGAAATTTCTAAGCTAAAGGGTGTAGGCCCATATACAGCCGGTGCCATTTTAAGTATAGCTTATGAAGTTCCTGTACCAGCGGTGGACGGTAATGTAATGCGTGTGTTTTCCAGACTTTTACTGATGGATGATGATATTGCTAAACCAGCTACACGGACCAAAATGGAACAGCTAGTTAAACAAACAATTCCAATCGGACGAGCGGGTGACTTTAACCAAGCGATTATGGAATTAGGGGCACTTGTTTGTCTGCCTAAAAATCCGCAATGCCTTACCTGTCCCGTCTTTGATTACTGTTTAGCTCGAAAGGAAGGCGTGCAGGATACATTGCCCGTCAAAGGGAAGGCAAAGCCACCGCGTCCCGTTCAATTACTAACAGCGGTAGTAAAACGTGACTCCCAATTCCTTATTCAAAAGCGTCCTGAACAGGGATTATTAGCAGGATTATGGGAATTTCCTATGATAGAGCATGCGGGGACAAAGGATGACGAGGAACAATTGCTACGTTTCTTGGAAAAAGAGTATGGACTAGAGGTAGATTTGGGAGATTATCTGATGAATGTACAACATACCTTCTCTCATTTGCATTGGAATGTAGATGTGTATGTAATGGAGCACATTTCAGGTGAGCCGCTAAAAGAGAATGCTGTGTTTGTTACCTCAGAGGAAATGTCACAATATGCATTCCCCGTATTACACAATAAGATCATTGCCGAAATATTAGCGAAGGAAGAAAATTGTTAACGGAGAAAGCCCCTTCACAAGAGGGGCTTTTTACAGGCTTATTCCGATTTTTTAGAATCGATTCATTAAATAATGATGCTCAATACATCGTTGTTGGTTTTCTTCACGGATTTTTTCAATACGTTTATGTTGGATATAATCTCGGTATGTTTTCTCCGGTGATTTCTTTTTACGTTCAATAATAATGGTAAAAAAGATCATTGGAATATGCACAGTGCACATCCTCCTTTTATTTTTTGTTCATCCAGTCAGGTCCCATCTAGCGCCTTTACACCTACATACTTCATACGTTGTTTACGTTTAACATTTCTCATCTCAACATTCCTCCCATTCAAAGTAAGAATACTTACATAATATACGGCGTTTGGGCGTCTAACATGTACCGTTTTTCATCGCGTTCTTTAATCCATTGTTCCTGGAAGTAAAGTTCTGTTTGTCTTTCAACAGGCGGCTTGTTGCGTTTAATCTGAACAGAAAACATAAAAAAATGAAATACCATGACTTGTGTCACCCCCTTTCAATTTCTATGAAAAAAGAACATAAAAAGACCGTAAGATATGGGTATCTCACGGTCTGAGCGTGTAAAAGTAAATATGCACCGCAAGAGATACCTCTCCTACGATCTACTTATCAGGCATAAAGAATGGCTAAACAACCATCACCTGTCTGGAAGCGAGGAGAGAAAATGTTATGAAATTATGCATAGCACTATTGTTGCCAACTAATTGTGTAAAGATTCCCATAAACATCATTTTCTGAACCTCCTTTCCATATGACTGGTATTATTCCTTAATAGTATGGCATTATTTTCAATTTGTAAAGCATAAAATTAATCATTTGTAAAAAAAAATAAAAACATTGAAGGCTTATTAATTAGATGGCAATAATTAGGTAATGAGGGCTACACCTTATCCACATTTTCACGTAGCGATGCGATGATATAGCTTGTATAATATAGAAGTCAATTAGTACCAGATGTTAATAGCTGGTAGATGAAATGTTTTTTTAACATTTTAGGAAGAAGGGAAGAAATATATGAGTAGAAATGGGAAAGTGGCGTTAGTTACAGGTGGAACCAGAGGTATTGGGAAGGCGATTGCACATCAATTAGCTGATCAAGGCTATGATTTAGTCATTAACTATCTACGGAATCGTACAGCAGCAAGAGAAACAGCAGCTGAATTGGAAGCGAAAGGTGTTCACGTTCATTTGGTGAAAACCAATGTTGGAGATGTTGCAAAAATCAAAGAAATGTTTAAAGAGATTGATGAGGTATTCGGCCGTCTGGATATTCTTGTAAACAATGCAGCTTCTGGTGTCCTACGACCTTTAATGGAGCTTGAAGAGAGCCACTGGGATTGGACTATGGAAATTAACAGTAAAGCTTTATTATTCTGTGCGCAAGAAGCAGCGAAACTGATGGAAAAAACAAATGATGGTGGTAAAATCGTAAGCTTGTCCAGTTTGGGCTCCATACGCGTAATTGAAAATTACACAACTGTGGGAGTATCTAAGGCCGCTGTAGAGGCTTTAACTCGTTATCTTGCTGTAGAATTAGCTCCGTATAATATCTCTGTAAATGCTGTGTCTGGAGGCGTTGTCGATACAGGCGCATTAAAGCACTTCCCAAACCGAGAAGAATTATTAGAAGCATCCGCTAACCGCACTCCAGTAGGTCGTATGGTAGAAGAAGAGGATTTGGCTAATGCGGCGATGTTCTTGTTATCAGACCAAGCAAAAATGATTTGCGGCCAGACGATTATTGTTGATGGCGGTATTTCTTTACTGGTTTAGTTCCTGTTAGAAAACTGCTACAATGTTAGTTGTGTTTAAGGGGACAAACTTTCCCTAGTAGTGTACAATAGAAAAATGAAGCCGTCTAAGGGAGGCGCCTATTATGATTATTCGGACGTTTCGTCTGGGCGATTATGCGGCAATTACTCGTATTTGGCAAGAAACAGAATTAGATCGAACTGATACCGAAACGATGGATTCGCTTGCTAAACAATTAGCTTGGGACAGCGACTTGGTTATGGTTGCTGAGGAAGCTGGAGAAGTCGTAGGCGTTATTGTCGGCACGATAGATGGGACTCGTGCTTATTTTTATCGTTTAGCCGTTTCGCTTTCTTCCCAAGGAATGGGCATAGGCCGTAAGTTAGTGGAAGCTCTAGAGAATCGTTTTCACCAACGTGGAGTCAATCAAATTCTTATCATGGTAAATCAGGCGAATGAACGGGTGCTACCTTTTTACCAAACCATGGGATATGAGTTGCAACAGTATATTACGCTTTCTAAAAGGATTTCCTCCTAAAGGAAATATTTCTTTGAAAGATGCAGAATTGAAGAAAGGAGAGAGTCATGTCGTCGCAAGTACCAGGTTCCATTATACGCATTGAAAGCTTCAAACATAATCAGTCCTTACACCGTACTTGGGATCGCACTACGCTTATTCATACAAGCGATGCAGTGGTGATAGCCGGTAATGATCGTGTCAAAGTCACAGAGTCTGATGGGCGTGAATGGCGTACAAGAGAGCCTGCAATCTGTACATTTGGACGGGGACAATGGTTTAATATACTCGCCATGATCCGTGATGACGGGATTTACTATTATTGTAACATCGGTTCTCCTTTCAGTTTAAAAGGAAATTTACTTAGCTACATTGACTATGATCTGGATGTGAAGGTCTATCCAGATATGACGTATACGGTATTAGATGAAGAAGAATATGCACTACATAGCGCACAAATGAATTACCCTCCATATGTGAAAGAACGGGTTCACTTGGCGTTGGATGAGGTTTTGGAGTGGATCAAAGCGAGACGTGGGCCTTTCCAGAGTGGGTTTGTTCAAAGATGGTATGAACGTTATCAACTGTTAAAACACAATGATGAAGAGTAGTCAATTATATGTCATGGACACACACCCCTGTTATCGGTCAAGCGCAAATTTGCCAACGATAACAGGGGTATTTTTAAATCCCATACGCTTACAATAGTTAGAAAACAGAGAAAACCGGCTAAAAAGAAAAAGAAACGTGAATTTATTGGAGGTAAATGGGCTGTTACCATATACTTGACAACAAGACATAACCGTCTATCTGGTGTAAAATCGGTTCACAGAGACTTAGCTTCGGAGGATTAAAGCGGCGCATCCATCTTTCATACTAACAGCAGGAGGGGTGCTATGAGTAGCATACGCAGATATTTACGTTATGTGGGACCTTACAAAGTGAAAATTATTTTAACCATTGGTATCGGTATTGTAAAATTTGGGATTCCATTATTAATGCCATTAATTCTCAAGTATGTGATAGATACCTTGGTTACCGGTACAATGCCTAAGGAAGATAAGCTATATCAATTGTTTTGGTTAATGTGTGCTGCTTTTTTTCTGTTTACAATCGTGCGAGCTCCTGTAGAGTACTATCGCCAATATTACGCCCAATGGATATCCAGTCGTGTTCTATTCGACATTCGTAATCAATTATTTAGCCACCTACAGAAATTATCTATGCGATTTTACAACAATCATAAGGTAGGTGAAATTATTTCACGAGTTGTGAATGATGTAGAACAGACAAAAAGCTTTATTGAAACAGGTCTTATGAATATTTGGCTGGATTTGGTGACCATTGTGATTACGCTTTCCATTATGTTATTTATGGATGTAAAACTAACTTTGATTGCTATTGTTGTGTTTCCTTTATACGGATTCTCGATTAAGTATTTTTATAAGAGATTGCGCCAATTAATGAGGGATCGGTCCCAGAAGCTAGCTGAATTACAAGGGCATCTACATGAGAGAGTTAATGGAATTTCTGTTACTCGTAGTTTTGCTTTGGAAGAGTATGAAGCTAAACAATTTGAAAAGAAAAATCAAAGATTCCTAAATAAAGCTTTAGAGCAAACTAGTTGGAATGCCTATACGTTTTCTGTGGTTAATACGATTACTGATATTGCGCCGCTGTTAGTTATTGGCTTTGCCGGTTATCAAGTTATCCAAGGTATGTTAACGATTGGAACACTCATGGCCTTTTACGCTTATTTGGAGCGATTATACACACCACTTAGACGGGTTGTTAATTCATCGACTACATTGACGCAGGCGATTGCTTCTATGGATCGTATGTTTGAATTTATTGATGAGCAATATGATATCGTGGATCGGCCTGGAGCTTGTACGTTGCCCGTGAATCCTGTAACAAAAAGGATTAGCGGGCGTGTAGAGTTTGAAAAGGTTACATTTGCTTATAACAAAGGAGATAAACCTGTTCTACATGACGTACATTTACGGATTGAGCCTGGTGAAACGGTAGCATTAGTCGGTATGTCAGGAGGTGGAAAGTCTTCTCTTATTAGTTTAATTCCGCGATTTTGGGATGTGACAGGTGGACGAATCCTTATTGATGGCATCGATGTACGGGACGTTACTCAAAACAGCTTACGTGAGCAAATTGGAATTGTTATGCAGGATAACATTTTGTTTAGCGAGTCAGCCAGAATGAATATTACAATGGGGAATCCGCAAGCGACAGAAGAAGAGATGTTAGCAGCAGCCAAAGCCGCGAATGCACATGACTTTATTTGCGAGTTACCAGAGGGCTACGATACTGAATTGGGTGAGAGAGGAGTCAAGCTCTCAGGGGGTCAGAAGCAACGAATTGCTATTGCTCGCGTCTTTTTAAAGGACCCTGCTATTTTAATTTTAGATGAAGCCACTTCCGCATTAGATTTGGAATCTGAGCACATGATTCAAGAATCCTTAGCTCATTTGGCAAAGGGCAGAACGACTATTATTGTGGCTCATCGTCTGTCTACCATTACGCATGCAGACAAGATAGTTGTGTTAAAGGATGGACGAATTGTGGAGATGGGGAAACATGAAGAACTTCTTCAACAGCAAGGAGTTTATCATGCTTTGTGGAACGTACAGGATTTTGGCAACGTAGATCAAGAAGCTATTTCCACGATGGGATGAGCAGGTAACATCCAACTTAGAAAAACAGCCTCTGACTTTTTCACTGGCTTAAAATAAGGAGTGAGGGTATGGAGACCTGGAAACGCAATTTGTTTGTTCTCTGTGGTGCTTTGTTTATCGTTATGGTAGGAATGAGTATGGTGATGCCATTTCTCCCGCTCTTTATTCAAGAAGAATTACATATCACGAACACTCATGACGCAACGTTGTGGTCTGGGATCATATTTGGAGCTAACTTTTTAACGGCTGGATTAGTTTCTCCTATTTGGGGGAATTTAGCAGACAAATATGGGCGTAAAATTATGATACTCCGCTCTGGTTTTTTAATGTCAATTACGATTGGGCTAACCGGACTGGCAGGAAATGTATGGCATTTATTATTGCTGCGTTTATTAAACGGAACGATTAGTGGAATCATTCCTGCCAGCAATGCTTTGGTAGCCTCCAGCGTGCCTAAGGAGCGTTCGGGGTGGGCTTTGGGTATTTTGCAATCCTGTGTTGTATCTGGTTCGATTATGGGGCCTTTCTTTGGAGGCTTGCTTGCTGATCTAGTTGGGTACCGTGCTGTGTTTATGGTAACGGGTAGTTTATTATTTATAGCAACTCTCATCATCACGTTTACCGTCAAGGAAGACTTTACACCTTTGCCAAAAACAGAACAGACAAGTTTGCGGGATGATTTTAAAATGGTGTTTGCAAGCAAAACGTTACCGGTTCTGTTTGGAGTGACCGTAATTGTTCAATTTGCGTTAAATGGGATTGTTCCAATCTTACCGATCTTTGTTAAAGAGCTGATTGGAAGTGGCGAGAGAGTAGCCTTTTTTGCAGGATTGGTTACAGCTATGACAGGGATAGCTAATGTTCTAGCTTCTCCTCAATTAGGAAAATTGGGGGATAGAATTGGTTCGCATAAAGTATTGCTTGGCTGTTTACTTGCCTCTGCTATTGTCTATATTCCAACGGCGATGGTGCAAACGCTTTGGCAGCTACTTATTTTGCGTTTCATGGCGGGATTATGTGTAGGTGGACTATTACCGGCTGTTAATTCATTGTTACGAAAAGCTACTCCAAGTCATATGGTTAGTCGAGTATTTGGCTATAATAATAGCTTTCTATGTCTTGGCAATATGCTTGGACCGATGACAGGTGGATTTCTAGCTGGATATGTAGGATTAAACGGTGTATTCTTAATGACGAGCATCCTCCTCTTTATAAATTTTTTATGGTTCTTGTATGTGGTTCGACATGGTTTTCAAGCAGTGTCGAGTGAATAGGCGTAACGTGCCACTACGTTTTGTCGTCATACTGAAAAAGGAGTGAAACAATATGAAAAAATGGACAGGCTTTCTGCTTTTATCAGCTTTGGTTGTAGCATTGGCAGGTTGTACCGGCAATCAGCCAGACCAGAAGCCTACAACTCCAACGACAGAAACTGCTCAACCAGCTACTGAAATTACAAAACCAGCTGGAAGTAAGCATATCAATATGGATGAAAAGGAAGCTGTCGCTTTGGCCGCAGAGGGAGCAGACGCTTATGCGTATGTATTGAACGGTGGAAAAATAGAGCCAGATAAAAGTAAGAGCTTCACTCATGAGGGTAAAGACTATCGCTTTGTAGGAAGCGATATAGATACAAAAGAAAAGCTGATGAAATATCTAGAGAATGTCTATACAAAAACAGCAAGCGATAAAGTAGTGAACAATCTCAAGCTGATTGAAAAAGATGGAAAGCTGGCTCAACCAAGCATTGATAAAAGTAGTGTGCTTCAATGGGGTAGTGGACAGGCAGAAATGATTACAGAAAACCAAAATGGCAGAGAGTATGAGATTAAAGTTCCTATCGGAGAAGGCGATCAAGTTGATTTTAAAGTCTATTCTGTACGTATTAAACAAGAGGATGGCGTATGGAAGCTTGATACAATTCCCGGTGTGAAGGAGTAATTTGCATCAAAAACAAATGAAAGGCGCCCCTGATGGGACGCCTTTTTTTGTGAATGGAAGTAAAAGTTAGTCGTCGCTATCTCGTTTAAACAACCAGATATACTCTAGCAACTGTAGCACAGACATGAGAGCTGCCGCTACATAAGTAAGAGCTGCGGCACCAAGTACGGCCTTAACTTCACGCTCTTCTGAATTGCGGATATAGCCCATTTTAATCATTAGATCTTTAGCGCGGCTACTAGCATTAAATTCAACTGGCAATGTGATGACTTGAAATAGAACGGCTACGCTAAAAGCAATGATCCCAAGTAAGAAGAGACCACTGATTTTAAGGAAGAGACCACCTAACAACAAGAAAGGGGCTATCCCAGAGGTAAGATTAACTAATGGGAAAATGCGATGTCTAGCAACTAACATTGGATAATCAACCTTGTGCTGAATCGCGTGACCTACCTCATGACAGGCTACAGATACTGCTGAGATGGAATCGCTAAAATACACAGGATCTGATAAGCGAACAGTTTTAGACATAGGGTCGTAGTGATCGGTAAGAGTACCTGGTATATGTTCGACTGGAACATGCGATAAACCGTTAGAATCCAGTAAATGTCTAGCTGCTTCAGCTCCGGTCATTCCAGAGGAGACAGGTACCTCCGAGTATTTGCTAAACGTTCCCTTAACACGGAACTGTGCCCACATTGTTAGACCGAATGCCGCAAAAATTAACAGCGTCCATGGGGTAAAAAACATATAATATCACTCCTATCTATGATGATTATTCTTGTCCTTTTCTCATCCTATGCTCATTGTGCACTAAAAATGGTGAGAAGACACAAAAATACATCTTTACATGAAAAGAAATAGATTGTAGCTCGTTAGCACAGTCTTGCCAGTTAATTTAGATACGAATTAAATTAAAAAAAGTTTCATTTATTTTGATAGTACCACAAAAAGAGATCAAATAAAAAACAAGCCCACGACGGGGCCTGCTTCTCTTCTTTTGTTATTCAGTTGATACAGATGGATCAGCTTGCTCTTTTTTAGGAGTAATTTGTACAAAGTGTGCTTCTGGATGTTCCAATAATTTTTGAATGAGCCCTGCTTCCTCATATTGTTCAGTAGCCGATAACTCTTCTTTATATTTTCCTAGTAGTTCAGATACATCAGAGATGCCTTTGGAATCAAGCTTGTAAATAAATACTTTGGCTCCTTTGGCGATACGACGTTTCAAGGCATCTTCATCAAAGCCTAGTTCTGGTTGTAGTCGAACATATACGGTACCACCTGTCATTCCGGCACAAATCCATGGACCTGGATCACCCAATACGATTGCCCGACCATTTGTCATGTATTCAAAAGCGAAACCTTTTAGATTGGCCCGGGCACCCAAACCTCCTAATTGATCCTGAAGAGGTTCTGTAATAGCACCGCCAAATACAACGTCCGCACCGGAAAGTCGGATACAGGCACGAGAATCAGCATTCCCTTGTACGATAAATAGCCCTTTTTGTGCCCCATAGCAAAAGCTTTTACCAACAGACCCATTTATATATTGCCCGTGTGCTCCTTTAGATTTGAGTATGGAGACGACGCCTCCAAAGCTTGTTTTACCTACACCATCTTGTGCCCCGCCTTGTACTCGTATTCTCACACCCTCCGCATTGTAAGCTGCAAGCCCATTTCCTGGAACACTGCCGTGATCAAGGTGCAAAGAGACTTCTGGAAAGGACACATAGCTTCCGTCTAAATAAGGTTTCACACGTGCCCCTGACCAACGACTTCCCAATACTCGTTCTCCTGATAAAATGGCTGAGAAATTTTGCTGAATGGGTTGATCTTGGCTGAAATAGTGATCTTTTTCATGAGTTTGTTCTATTTTTTCTGTTATTCCTGCTGCTACCAATACCTTAGCCGCTGTGGATTCATAAATAGCTTCACGATATTGTTTGGTAGTAAACAATGGATGTACAGAAAGCAGTGAATCCAAATCCATTTGGTTAAAACCACGTGCTTGCACTAACAAATCGGATCGACCAACTAAGTCCTGCGAATGGGTAAATCCAAGTGTAGCAGTAATTCGTTGTAATTCCTGACCAAATTGAGTGAACAGATTAGTAAGACCAGCTACCGCTAAATCAAATTGACGTGGGACAAAACGGCGTAAGCCTTTTTCATGTGCCTCCTCCATATTGTCAATTTGAGTGGCTATCCCAACGTGACAGGTATCTAAATGACAGCCACGACAGGTGGTACACCCAACAGCAATCATAGCTAATGTAGCAAAGCCAATGCGATTAGCCCCTAGCATCATTAATTTAGCTACATCCAGTGCGCTTTTGACGCCACCATCTGCCCATAGCTCCACCTGATTGCGTAGGCCAGCCTCCAGTAAGGCATTATGAGCTGCTTTTACACCAATCTCAGCAGGAAGTCCAACGTGTTGTAGGGCATGCACACGGGCAGCTCCTGTACCTCCATCAAACCCTGACAACGTAATGTAATCAGCACCAGACTTGGCTATTCCAACAGCAATGGTCCCGATATTTGGTACGATAGGCACCTTTACGCATACTTTTGCTTGATGATTGGCTGTTTTTAATTCTGTAATCATCTGAGCCAAGTCTTCAATGGAGTAAATGTCATGGTTGTTGGAAGGTGAGATTAGATCGGAACCTACGGTAGCATTACGGGCAGCAGCAATTTTTTCTGTAACTTTAGAGCCGGGTAAATGCCCACCTTCACCTGGTTTGGCCCCTTGGCCAATCTTGATTTCCAATAAGTTTGAAGAATTAGCTAATTCAACGTTTACGCCAAATCGTCCTGATGCAATCTGTTGACCGCGGGTGCGTGGATATTGACCCAGCATATCTTTAATCTCTCCACCTTCACCGTTCATGGAAATCATATTTAGTCGATCAGCTGCTTCTGCATAGGCACGGAAGGCTGTTTCATTCTGTGAACCAAATGACATAGAAGAAATCATAAACGGTAATGAATGCTCCCCTACGCTGTTGTCTACTTGATCGGATTCGATTTGAGCTTCCTCTTGCTGATTGCTACTTTTTTCATAAGCAATATCAGTTAAGTGACGGATGGAAATCGGATTTGCCTGTTCGTTTTCTTCTAATTTTAATGCGTAATCTGCATAAGGTATTTCAGCACTGGCAATTTGCCCTATTGCTTTCCATAAACGTGGAAATAGATGGAAGGTTCGTGCTTCACGAGATTTTTCATCTCTATATAATTCGTAGCGTTGACGGCTTTCCGCTTCTAACTGGTCAAGTGACAAGCCAGCTTTATCTGAGCCACAGAAGGTTGGGATTTGGAGGATACTAGCCACTTCTGTACTGATACCTATTGCAGAAAAGAGGCGTCCATAGCCACGTAGTTCGTGAATACCGATCGTTGATGTTACTTTTTCTAAGCCTTTCGTTAAAGCTGTAAATAGATTATGAACAGCTGTTGTACCGCCCTTTGCATATACAGTGGCAAACAATACGTGTGGAGCCACCGCCTCTGCACCGCTTCCCAGTAGAAGAGCGATGTCATGCAAGGAACGAATAGCACCGGAGCGAACGATGATGCTTACTTGTCTTCGCAGGTTCTTACTGGAAGATTCAGTTTGTTTGAGCGCTTTGTCAATGTGAGCTGTTACGAGTAAAGGATCAATAAAATATTGATTTTCAATATGCACCATTGAGTCATCGAGAATCAGTAAGGAGGCACCTTTTTCCACAGCTTGACAAGCTTCTTGGGCAAGACGATCCAGGGCTTCTAGCAGACGTTCTGCTTCTCGAAATACGATGGGCAGGACGACTACACTATGCGGATTTTTATGGAAGCTAGAGATAATTTGTTCCAAAGTCATCATTCCCTGAGGAGTTGCAAGCTCTTGAAACGATTGTCCCTCTACTAGTAGCGGCGAAGCGATCTCCATGCGAGTATGTGGTGTGGTATCTTTCTGGGATAGAAATGTGCGTTTTCCTAAAACCACACGTGTTGAAAAATGCTCAATTTCACGATCTCTGTCAATTGCCGGATTGGTTACGACTGCCACGCTCTCTTTAATATAATCGCTGATATTCTGGCGTTCTTTGGAGAGGGCCGCAAGTGGTCCGTCATAGCCAAGGGAGCGAATCGGCTCTGCGCCATTAGAAGCCATTTGCTCAATAAGCTGAATTTGCTCTCGATCCCAGCCAAATGCACTGAATGTTTGAGCTGTAGGCGCTTCATAATCACAAGAAGGAGAAACCATTTCACTTTTATAGGCGTAATGTAAATGCTGGCGGAAGTGTTGACAGGAAATTTTTGTCTGGAAGCTAGTTTTAACAAGCTCTCGTAACTCTGAGTGACTAAAAATTGTGATACCCTGCGGGCTTAGCTGAACACCAATTTTCTCACCAGGTGCTAATGATTTTGGTTCACTAACCATTTCTGACACAGGAATAATGCCTTGTTCGGAGGAGAAATAAAGTGATTCTTCACTTTCTACCATCCAGACGGGGCGCAATCCCAAGGAGTCCACGCTAAATACGCATTGATCGGAGTAACGAGAAACAATTCCCGCAGGACCCTGAGCAAAGTGGCCCCAAGCCTGTCGTAAGTAAGTGTATAAATCCTGTAAATCATGAGATAACAATTTGATTTCATTGTGGATAGGTGGAAAAATTACCTCTAAGGATTCAAACAGAGTTAATCCGTAGCGGTGAATAAAAGTTTCAATAGTACGATTTAGATTTTGAGAATCGCTACCGCCTTCGACTAACGGCACTTGTAGCATGCGAGCTTCTTCTTCTAGTTTACTAATGGTATTAATTTCGCCATTATGTCCTAGTAAAGAAAAGGGCTGAACTCGGAAAAAATTAGACAATGTGTTAGTTGAGTAGCGATTATGACCGATTGTAACAGTGGAGGCGAAGGATGGATCAGCTAAATCTACGAAATAGCGGGGTAAGATGTTCGCTGCGCCCATCAATTTATAAGAAACGGTGCGATTACTGAGGGAAGCAACATGTACATGATAGGTATCTTCAATTTCGACGTGCAGTTCAAACAATAATTTGGCGTATTGTTCAGGCGATAGTGAAGTTGTTTGGGTGGCTTGATTCGGCATTAGAGCAATTTGCCAAAAAAGTGGTTCATCCTGTCTTCCGTTTTTTCCTAGAACGTCTGAATGAACTTGATTTTCACGTTGAGCTAAAATAATTAAGCCATACTTTTTAATAAGCAAGCCAATTCCTTCTTGGACTTTTTCTACTTCATGTCCTTTGCGTGGAACGAAAATATGAGCAACAGCAAAGGAAGGATCATAAGCCAAATCGCTTTCAAAGATTGAGTTTTCTAAATTTTTTTCCCAGATATAGCGTGGGATATCAGTTAATACACCACATCCGTCACCTTCTCCATCAATAAATCCAGAGCGATGCTCCATTTGTACGAGGGTACGAATTGTTTCATCTACATTTTTTCTTGTAGGTGTTCCTTTTTTTTCAATGATACAGATAATTCCACAGCTATCATGCTCTGTTGTGTGATAATTCCGAAAGTTTTCGGTGTGTGTATGCTTTTCATTTCTCTTTTGCATAGTAACGGTCAGTAGGCCTGACCTCCACCTCCTTAGTTCTTCTAAGACAGTTGAGTATAAATCCTTTTATAGAGGAGTAGACCTCAATGTGGATGTTCAATATAGCAAACAGGGGAAGCATATCGTTATTTACCATTGAGAATAACATGAAAGGGGCAAGCAAAACAATAACAAAACAATTAATTATACAAATGTAAGCGTTTTTATGCAATTTTTTTTCTGATATTTGTGTGTTTAAGGAATTATTAAGCAATATTTTGGTATAAAATTGTATAATTTATACAAAAAACCCCCTGTAATGGGGGCTGTTTCGATTAATGGTCTCGATTTTCTGTTTTATGTTCCTGTGTTTTGTGATGCTCTGTTTTACGTGGATTCTGGAAGCTTAGAAATTCTAATGGTTTTGCACTCATTTTGGGATCAGTGAAGGTTTGTTCGGGTGCTTGCGGAAAGTCATTTTTGCCTCTGGACATTGACTACCCCTCCTGTATTACGCTTTTTGGGTGAAGACGACTTAGTTTTCCCCTAAAGCCAGAAGTTTGTCCGATCGTTTTTTTCCATATGTAAAATGGGAAAGACCCCATATCATTAATATGAATGGAGGTCTTTTCATTCATTGTTTATTTCTGTGCCATTTTAGCAAAGCAACGGTCTACTGCTTCTATTGTCTGTTTAATATCTGCCTCGGTATGGGCTGTTGTGATAAACCAAGCTTCATATTTAGAAGGAGCCAGGCAAATTCCTTCGTCCAATAACAAACGGAAGAATTGGGCAAACTGTTCTCCATCAGCACTTTGGGCACCGTCATAATCTGTAACGGTGACATCGGTAAAGTAAACAGCTAAAGCACCTTTTACGCGATTAATGCGAACGGTTACGCCGTGGTTTTCTGCAGCTTGACTGATGCCAGCTTCTAGCAGCATACCTAAACGATCTAGTTCTTCATATACACCGGGTTGTTTGAGCACTTCTAAGCATGCGATACCTGCTTTAATGGAGGCAGGGTTTCCGGCATGTGTACCAGCTTGGTAAGCCGGTCCAAGAGGTGCTACTTGCTCCATGATTTCACGGCGACCGCCATATGCGCCAATTGGCAAACCTCCACCAATAATTTTACCTAGGGCAGTCAAGTCAGGCTCGACTCCAAGTAGGTTCTGTGCTCCACCATAGCAGAAGCGGAATGCGGTGATTACTTCGTCATATACGACCAAGGCTCCAGCCTCGTGAGTCAGGCGATTGACTTCTTGTAGGAAGCCTTCTTGCGGCATCACGATACCAAAGTTACCAACGATAGGTTCAACTAAAACAGCGGCAATTTCATGTCCCCATTTTTCTAGCGCTTCTTTATAGGCGTCCACATTATTAAATGGAACGGTGATAACCTCATTAGCAATACTTTGTGGAATACCAGCGCTATCTGGAATACCTAGTGTTGATGGACCAGAACCAGCGGCTACTAATACTAAATCAGAATGTCCGTGATAGCAGCCAGCGAATTTAATGATTTTGGTTCGATTGGTGTAAGCGCGAGCCACACGAATGCATGTCATAACAGATTCTGTACCTGAGTTATTGAAACGAATACGTTCCATGGAAGGAATCGCTTCCCGAATCATTTCAGCGAAGGTAATCTCCCAAGGGGTAGGTGTACCATATAGTGTGCCATTTTGAGCAGCATCCACGATTGCTTTTGTAACGTGTGGATGAGCATGTCCAGTAATGATGGGACCGTATGCTGCCAGATAATCTATGTATTTATTGCCATCTGCGTCCCAGAAATAAGCTCCTTGTGCTTTGGTCATGACGACAGGAGAACCGCCACCAACGGCTTTAAACGAACGGGAAGGACTGTTTACGCCCCCTACAATGACACCATACGCTTGTTCATACAGTTTAGTTGATTGTTCACGATTCATGAATTCTTTCACTCCTTTTTCGACCCTTTTATCATAACATAGGATACCAAGTGTATTTGGGGCAAGTTTCTTTTTGCAAGTTATCATTCGCTCATATACACTATCTATCGTGGTAGTTACACCATAATGCTGGAGAGGAAGGAACGCGAGAAATATGATAAACGTAACGCAATTAGAGAAAGTATTTCGCATTCACCAAGCTCGCAATGGCTTGTCTGGTGCTTTTCGCGATCTTTTTCAACGAGAATATAAAACAGTACGGGCTGTTGATGAGCTTAGCTTTGAGGTACAAGCAGGTGAAATGTTTGCTTTAATCGGTGAAAATGGAGCCGGAAAATCAACGACTATAAAAATGCTAACGGGCATTTTGACTCCTTCTAACGGAGAGATTTTAATTAATGGCTATCATCCGTATCAGAATCGAGAAAAATATGTTGAATCCATCGGGGTTGTATTTGGACAACGTTCACAATTGTGGTGGGACTTGTCCCCATTAGAGTCGTTTCGTCTGTTGCGCCGTGTCTATAAAGTGGATGAGGAAGCTGGGCAAGCATGGCAGGATCGTTTAATAGAAGAATTGGATATGGGCTCGTTCATCCAGCAACCTGTGCGCAAATTAAGTCTTGGACAGCGAATGCGCTGTGAAATCGCTGCTGCTCTTATCCATAAGCCTAAGCTGTTGTTTCTCGATGAGCCAACAGTAGGCTTAGATGTACTGGTTAAACAAAAGATTCGTGACTTCCTAAAAAGTCTAAATGAAACGGAAAATACAACCGTCTTGCTTACTACCCACGATGTATCTGATATTGAGGCGCTATGTAAACGAGTGTTGGTTATGGATAGTGGCAAGTTGATTTTTGACGGACTCTTAACCGATTTGAAGGAGCGCTGGGGGAATAAGACAGAAGTAGTATTCCAATTTAAACAAAAAATGACAGCAGAGAATCTGCGTGCTACATTATCTGGGTTTGAATGTAGTATTGAGGGCATCAATGCGTACTCCCTGTCTGTGTCTTTCCAACATGAAAAGTTGCCAGCAATTTTGACTCAAGTGATGGCTAGCTTTGAACTAACAGATGTAACGATCAAAGAAACCTCTACGGAAGAGATTGTACGCAACATCTACTCGACGACAGGCGGGGGATTCTAGCATGTGGAAACTTTATCAAGAGTTGATACGAATTCGCTTTCTGACCATGCTTGCTTACCGGGTAAATTATTACAGCGGGATTATCATTTATGCGATTAATATCGGAGCCTATTACTTCTTATGGGGAGCAATCTATTCTGGGCAGAGCAATCTAGTTGGGATGTCTTTGGTTCAAATGACTTCTTATGTCGCGATTGCTTGGATGTCTCGTGCATTCTACTTTAACAATATAGACCAAGAAATAGGACAGGACGTTAGAGAAGGAAAAGTAGCTACCGAGCTTATTCGTCCTTATAATTACCTGTCAGTAAAAACAGCACAAGCATTGGGAGAAGGGATTTTTCGCCTTGTGTTTTTTGCTTTTCCGGGGCTTCTCATCGTGCGATTGTTTATTCCTTTCGAATTTCCGCATAGTGGGCAAATATGGGGGATGTACAGTGTAAGCTTGCTACTTGGTTTTGTCGTAAATACGCAAATCAATTTACTCACAGGCCTACTAACGTTTTTCTTCATGAGAAATGAAGGGATGATTATGGCAAAACGCATGGTTGTAGATTTGCTGTCAGGTGTAGTCATTCCGATTAGTTTCTTTCCAGGGGTAACCCAAACGATATTACAATACCTGCCGTTTCAGGCCATCAATTTTACACCTAGTATGATTTTTACAGGAGCACTCCATGGTGATAAAGCCTGGATAGCAATTGGCACACAGGTTATTTGGATCGCTTTATTGTTTATACCGATTATTCTGTTGTGGCAACGTGCAAAACGAAATTTGGTCGTGCAAGGAGGATAGCCAGATGGGGCAAGTTATACGTTTGTTTCAAGATTATCTCAGCCAGTATTTTAAAGTAAAACTGTCGTATCGGGCCAATTTCATCACTGAATTGCTGTCTAATATCGTAAGTGAACTGTTAAATCTGGTATTCATTCTAGTTGTATTCACTCATGTCCCGACCTTACAGGGCTGGACTATGTACGAGATTATTTTTATTTATGGATACTTTCTAGTACCATATGCTCTGTTTACAATGTTTTTTGGCTTTTGGGATTTTAATGAGCGCTATATTATCAAAGGAGAGATGGATCGTATCTTGACGCGACCAGTCAATCATTTAGCGCAAATTTCACTGGAATCCATTTCACCAGATCGTATATTTGGAGTACTAACGGGGTTGTTAATTATGCTGTACGCGGGATGGAAGCTTCAACTTACAATCTCCTGGTATGATCCCATTATCTTTATCCTGTTAGTATTGAGTAGTACCTTGATCTATGGTGGTGTTTATACTGCAATAGCGTCTGTCAGTTTTTATAGTGACTCACGCACGGGAATCGCTCCTATGATCTGGAATATTCAAAACTATGGGCGTTACCCAGTAGACATTTACAACAATGCAATTGCAATTTTGTTGAAATGGATTTTGCCATTTGCATTTGTAGGTTTCTATCCTTCCGCTTATTTTTTGAAAAAAGAAGCTTTATATGGGTATACAATGTTAACCCCTGTGATGGGAATTGTCATTTTTACCTTAGGGATTTTGATCTGGAATCAAGGTGTTAAAAAATATAGCGGTGCAGGTTCGTGAGGAAATAGCATAATAAATTGATATTGTCAGACATTGAAATTAAGGGTATAATAGTTTTGTGAGAAAAATTTCACATTCCTTCGGGGCAGGGTGAAATTCCCGACCGGCGGTGATGCGCATATCGAGCGTTAGCCCGCGAGCCACTTTTGCTATATAAGGCAGGAGTGTGCAGGATCTGGTGAGAATCCGGAGCCGACAGTACAGTCTGGATGGGAGAAGGATGACGACAGTACGATGCACACGTGCTTATTTCGCTGTGTCGGCTGAGGGAGGGGACTGCTCGATAAACAGCCCTTTATTTCCCTATACCCTCTGGATTATGGTAAAAATCGTCAGTATGCCCCTGAAGAAGCATGATGCTTTTTTAGGGGCTTGCTTTTTTATGCTTTTCTAAGAGCGGAACAGTCGTCGTATGCTTGCTTGGTTTTGGAGCGAAAGATAACACGCGGTTGCGGATTGCTGTTGCCATCTCTCAAGAAGGAGAAAGAAAAGAGAGGATGGTCAACATGCAAGGAAAAACAAGTCACACGATTCAAAGAGAACGTCTGAAAAAGCTAGTCACGATACCTATGCTTTCGGCTATTGCGTTTTTGCTGTACTATCTAGAGTTTCATGTACCGTTGATGCCGACTTTTTTAAAGCTTGATTTCAGTACTGTACCAGCCATTATTGGTGGGCTTGTCTTTGGACCAGCAGCGGGAGTATTGATTGAAGTTTTAAAGAATGGATTGCATCTTCTGTTAAAAAACACAGATGGCTTTATCATTGGAGAAATTGCTAATACGCTTGCAGGCGGAAGCTTTGTGTTTTTGGCTGTTTATACACAGCGATTATGTAAAAATAAAGTCGGTTTTCTTTTAGGTCTGTCAGCAGGTACGCTTGTTATGACAGTGATTATGGCTATGGCTAACTACTTTGTATTATTGCCGTTCTATGCTGTGCTCTACTCTATCTCGATGGAGCAATTACTACAAATGTTCCATATGGAAAGCTTATGGAGTATGATCTTACTTGGAATTGTACCTTTTAATATTATCAAAGGTGTCCTGCTGTCGCTTATTGCATACCCGGTATTTATAAAAATGTCCGCGCGACTTGGATTGATAGTTACCAAGCCCGTTTCGTCAAGTAAACCAGTTATTTCGTAAACTAGTACGATTCATGAATAAAATGCAAAGAAAAAAGAGGCTTCCCATTAAATAGAGGAAAGCCTCTTTTTTCTTTGCATTATTTACTGTCTATATTCCATCTTTTTAACAACCACTCCATCATCATCGAGGGTTCTGTAAACAATACATCAGGAGAGGGATCAAAAATCCCATTGCTTTGCGATGCAGGGAACCAATTCACACCAACCGCATAAATACCGGCAGCTCTAGCCGCTGTGATATCCGCTTGGCTATCTCCTACATAGAGAGTATTTTCCGGGTAAGCTTGGAGTTGTTTCATTGCATGAAGAATACCTTCAGGATGAGGTTTATGCTTTGATACTTCATCACCTGCTATGACGATTGGAAAATAATGAGTTAGACCTAACGCTCCGAGAGACAGATCAGCACTTCTTCTACCTTTCCCCGTAATAATTCCCATTTGAATACCTGCTTGTTGAAATGTTTCTAGCATGGTAAGCAGAGGTGCAGGGGTTACTAGCTCACGGTGCTCATCTACATATTTCTCGTAAAAACACTGAAGGGCGTCATCATATTTCTCCGGTGGAATCTTATTTTGGATAATTCCCGCTTCCGGTGGTCCGAATAATTCAATAATCTGTTGGTCAGAATACTCCTCTTGTAGAAACGTATAAAAGGTATGACGCATGGCCGTAAAAATAGCTGGTAATGTATCAGCTATTGTTCCGTCAAAATCAAACAGTACGGTATAGGCTTCGGAACTATGCATACACAACCACTCCTTTTTGAGTAACTATGGTTACTTACTCATCATCGTCTACGAATTCAGCATTATCTGGATCATCTTGGCGTGGTGAAGTTGGGAAGAGTAGATTTAGGTAATGGAAGTTTAGTCGATCGGCTGATGGCTTGTTGTCTTTAAATCGCTGGTAGAGATCCTTCATTTCACTAAAAAGTTGATTACGTTCCTCTTTAGTCAAATGTAAATTCCCAAAGTTATATGCAAAGGTGTCCTGATAATCCTTTCGTTTATCAATATCAGATGCAGCTAGATGATTCATGGTATAAAGAAGCTCCTGTTCAGTCGCATGCAAAGGAGAAAACATAATTTCGCTCAATTGTTGAGCATTTTCTTCCACGACGAGGTGCAGATTGGCCCTGATGACTTTCGCTATTGGCTGATAATATTTTTCGATAATGGAGCCTTTTACACGGGTATCTACTTGTTGTAACAGACCAACTTTTACTAATTCTTTAACATGGTAATGCAGCCGTGCTGCGTTTTCCCCTAGTTCAGTAGCAATTTGTTTTGCGGTTCGAGGCTCTAGGTCTTCAAAAAGCTGTAAAATTTTAACTCTTTCGGGCACAGCGAAGGATTTAAGTGCCTCAGGATCTGTTATTTCAAATACTTCTCTTATCACGTTAGCCACCACCAGGTTCTTCTTTTTCTATTTGGAAAGGTCGGAATTTTTACTATTATGTAATCGTAATGTTTTATTAAGTAAAGTGCAATGCATCTTCTCCCTTTTCTTTTTCCTAAACCTAACTTTTGTTACAATAAGAAAAATGAAGGAAAGAAGGGATTTTCATGTTGGAAGTAGGTCAAGTAGCACCAACTTTTAAAAAGCCTGCAAATAATGGTCAAACCATAAACCTAGAAGAGTATCGCGGCAAAAATGTCGTGCTTTATTTTTATCCAAAGGACTCCACACCTGGATGCACGACGGAAGCATGTGATTTTCGAGATTACCATGGTGATTTTTCCACTCTTAACACAGTCGTGCTTGGAATAAGTCCGGACAGTGTTACATCCCATGATAAATTTATTGCAAAACATGAGCTACCGTTCCCATTAATTGCGGATGAAGACCATAGTGTCGCAGAAGCGTATGGAGTGTGGGTACTCAAAAAAATGTATGGTCGAGAGTACATGGGTATTGAGCGTTCTACTTTTATTCTAGATACAGAAGGCAAAATTGCACAGATATACCCTAAAGTGAAAGTAAAGGATCATGTGCAACAAGTAGTAGCATACATAAAAGAACATCTAGTCTAAAAACAGCAAGAGGAGAGGAAGAAGACGATGAATTTGTCCTTGTCTTATATGATTGATACATTTGTCAAATTAGCACAGATTCCAAGCCCATCTGGTAACACAAATCAAGTAATTTCCTGGGTATCTGAAGAATTGAGTAAAAGTGGCGTGCACGTCGAGCGGACTAATAAAGGGGCATTGTTGGCTACATTATCAGGACGCAACAACGATAAGCATCGTCTGCTAACGGCTCATGTGGATACGCTTGGTGCTATGGTCAAAGAAATAAAAAGTAATGGTCGCCTAAAGCTTTCTATGGTGGGTGGCTTTGCATGGAATGCGATTGAAGGTGAACATTGCCAGATTGAAACAGCTACAGGACGCATTTATACAGGAACGATTTTGACCTCTAAAGCATCTGTTCACGTATATCGCGACAGTGGCAAGGCAGAGCGTACTGAGGATTTAATGGAAGTCAGATTGGACGAAATGGTGACGGATGCTCAAGAAGTCAAGGCTCTTGGAATAAGTGTAGGTGATTTTGTCTCTTTTGATCCGCGTACAATTGTTACGGAGAGTGGATTCGTGAAATCGCGCCATTTAGATGATAAAGCGAGTGTAGCAATCCTTTTAGGTATAATAAAAGCGGTTCAGGAAGATAAGCTAGAACTACCGTACACGACCCACTTTTTAATCAGTAATAATGAGGAGATTGGTTATGGTGGTAACTCTAGTATTCCAGTAGATACTGTAGAGTATTTGGCAGTGGATATGGGAGCTATCGGTACGGGCCAAACAACTGATGAATATTGTGTTTCTATCTGCGCAAAGGATTCCTCTGGACCTTATCATTATGGATTCCGTAAGAAGTTAGTTGCATTGGCGGATGAAAATGGACTTAATTATCAAGTCGATATTTATCCGTATTATGGTTCCGATGCTAGTGCTGCACTACGAGCTGGATATGATATTGTTCATGGCTTGATTGGACCAGGTGTTGATGCATCCCATTCGCATGAGCGTACACATTCATCTGCTTTTGATAATACTGCTAAATTAATCATGGCTTATATTTTATCGGACGAGTTGGTAATATAGGAGGGTCAGTGGTGAATATGTATCATTGGACTGACTATTATGATCTCACACAACAAGGATTAGCAGGAGATTTGGCTTTTTACGAAGAATATGCTAAAGCAGCAAACGGGGAAGTCCTAGAATTAGGATGTGGAACTGGACGAGTAACAATTCCACTCGCTAAGGCGGGCATCCATATGACAGGGCTTGAAATTTCTCAGGAAATGTTGGCAAAAGCAGTAACAAAGGCAGAAGAAGCTGGTGGAATCGAGAATTTGTCTTTTATTCAAGGGGATATGCGTCAATTCTCTTTAGGGAAAAAGTTTGGATTAATCATGATTCCCTATCGCTCGTTTTTACACTTGCTTCATATTCAGGAACAGTTGAAGGCGTTGCGCTGCATACGAGAGCATCTTCAGCCTGATGGCAAGCTGGTCTTTAATGTCTTTGTGCCGCATATCAAACATCTCTATGAAGAGAGCGAAAAATTGACATTGCGAGGCATGTATCCGTTGCAGGACGGACAGGAAGTTGCGATGTATGATTTTACTCGCTATGATTATTTTCAACAATTAGCAGAAGTGACACGTAGCTATGAACGTCTTGATAAAAATGGAAAAATGCAGGAGCGTGTGACTGGGCGTTTTACATTACGTTACGTCTTCCCGGCAGAATTGCATCACTTATTGCGTTTAGCTGGGTTCAAAGTTTTGGAACGCTACGGTAGTTTTGCAAAAGCTCCATTTGATGCAACCAGTACAGAATTCATTATAGTCGCTAGCCCAGCGTAATTTTTTACGTTGCTTATAAAAACGAAGAAAAGGTGGGTATGACATGAAGATTTATACAAAAACAGGAGACAAAGGTCAAACATCTTTAGTTTATGGCGTACGTGTTCCTAAGCATGCACCACGAGTAGAAGTATATGGAACGTGCGATGAGGCTAACTCGCATGTTGGGGCAGCAGTATCTTTTTTACCTAAAGAGCACAAATGGGCTGAATTGTTAGAGACGTTTCACCTGATCCAAACCAAGTTATTTCATATTGGAGCAGAGCTGGCTACACCTGAAGGGAAAAAGGTTGGTTGGCCTATCGTCGATGAGGACGTAGATTATTTAGAAAAGCAAATCGATCAGTTAGATGCGAAGCTGCTTCCACTGACTAATTTTGTTTTGCCAGGTGGAAATCCTGCGGGTGCTGCTCTTCACGTAGCTCGCACGGTAGTGAGACGTGCTGAACGCGGAGCTACCGAGCTTATGGAGACAGAACCAATTAACCCAATTGCTATTAAATATTTGAACCGTTTATCGGATTTTTTATTCGTAGCAGCTCGGTATGTTAATAGTCAGTTAGGAGAGACTGAACCTAATTTACATGAATAGAACTTCAAACAGCCTTTTCTTATATGTGTGTATAAGAAAAGGCTGTTTTTTATTCCGAACTCTTCCGATTTATCTTGTCTCCAATTTAGCCTGTGGAAGATATTCGGATATACCAGAGAAGAATTCAATTTTATTAATTTGAAAATCTTTGTATAATCTATCACCATTTTCACAATAGTTGCCTTCTTGTAACATCGTTAATTGGGTAGTAGTAATGGGGAAAAAGGAGAACCCTTGCATAATCCGAACGAGAGGTTTCATGAACCATAGTGGTACATGAAGCGTCTTTATATGTGCTCTCCCAATCGCATGTCCAATGATCTGTAAGATTTGCATGTAGGAGAGCTGTTGGGGGCCGCCTACTTCATAAATCTGATTGGTAGCTTGCTCATTGGTTAATGCTTGCGTAAAAGCCTCTGCTACCGTTTTCCGAGAAACAGGCTGCAAGAGATATGTACCACTTCCAATTACAGGGGTGAATGGGAGGCGTACTACATCAGCTAGCATAGTGACGAATTCATCGCCTGGACCAAAAATAACGGAGGGACGAAATATCACATAAGGTATTCCGGATACTTTTACCAGTTGTTCCGCTTCGTATTTCGTCTGATGATAGTCACTAGTAGCCTGAGGTCGTGTACCAAGTGCACTCATGAATAAAAAGCGACTGATAGATAGTTCTGTTGCTACTTGTAGTACATTGCGTGTACCTTCTACATGAATGCGAGAGAACGTAATTTTTTTACCTGACTGTTCTCTTATAATACCTACTAGATGAATGACCGCATCACAATCACGCATCGCTACACGAAGAGAATCGATAGAAAAAATGTCCCCTGGATGAATATGAAAGTGGTCTGTATGGAAAAACAATTGTTTAAGTTTCGATTCAGATCCTGGTCTATGTAAGCAGTGTACTTCATGGGAAGCTTCTAACAAGGCAGCGATTATGCCATGACCAACAAATCCTGATCCACCTGTTATGAATACCTTCACGGCAGTTCCTCCTTTACACCTCTTAATAAATTCATCATTCGATGAGATGCCTAGATATACCTGTATTTCTTACATATTCGTAGCCTAATCACATTAAAATACCATTTATGACCGTTTACATGTACCTTCTCGCGTTTTTTTCTCCATGTAATTACCTGCTGGAGGAGGGTTCGATCAAACTTTTTCATATGTTACAATAGAACGCATGCATAAAGTAAAACTGGTTCGGAGTATAGTAGGAGGGAAAAGGAAATGCGTCGATTATCCATGAAATTATTTTTACAGACGCTCGCGGATATGTTTCCTGATGCACATTGTGAGCTTACTCATAGTAACGCGTTTGAGTTGACCATTGCGGTA
Source organism: Brevibacillus sp. JB24b (assembly GCF_051713385.1). Lineage (NCBI taxonomy): Bacteria > Bacillati > Bacillota > Bacilli > Caryophanales > Paenibacillaceae > Brevibacillus > Brevibacillus sp. JB24b. The sequence goes on from NZ_JBNVQV010000001.1 coordinate 745,874, forward strand.
CTTTTGTCAGCGCAATGTACAGATAAAAAAGTAAACCAAGTCACAGAACATTTATTTCAAAAGTACAAGACCCCAGAAGACTACTTAAAGGTTTCATTAGAAGAGCTTCAAGAGGATATTAGACAAATTGGTCTTTATAAAAACAAGGCTAAACACATCCAGTCGCTCTGTCGTCTGTTACTAGAAGAATACGGAGGAGAAGTGCCCAACAAGCATGAGGAGTTGGTAAAGTTGCCTGGGGTTGGACGGAAAACTGCCAACGTTGTGGTCAGTGTCGCATTTGGGGTACCAGCTATCGCTGTAGATACGCACGTAGAGCGAATATCAAAACGATTAGGATTCTGTCCTCAAGATGCTACTCCTGTTCAGGTAGAAGAAATTCTCATGAAAAAAATCCCGAAGAAGGAGTGGTCAGACACACATCATCGAATGATCTTTTTCGGTCGTTATCACTGCAAGGCACAAAGTCCGCAGTGTGACATTTGCCCATTAGAAGATGTATGCCCGACTCGGAAAAAAGCTCTAAAAGGAAATAAAAAGCCAAAAGTGTCATCTAAGAAGACATCCTGAGCGTAACGTATTGAATAAGAAGAGAGGCTTGGACAAGCTAATAAGGGGGAACAATCCCCAAATGTAAGCTTGTTATTGACGAACCTCCAGAATCAGCGTACACTTATTTATAACAATTCTAATTAGATTATTGTTAACGGATAAGAATATTTCTAATTACTTACTTTTAAAGGTCATATTATGTGAGGTGCATGGCGATGATGCAACAAGTCGAGAGAGCTGTCGAGATTTTAAAGAATCAAGGTGTTCGTATGACTCCGCAACGTCATGCCATATTAGCGTATTTACTTGAGACGATGACTCATCCAACTGCTGATGAAATTTATAAAGCATTGGAAGGGAAATTTCCTAATATGAGCGTGGCAACCATCTATAATAACCTGCGAGTATTTAAAGAAGCGGGGTTGGTTCGCGAATTAACATACGGAGATGCTTCCAGTCGATTCGATGCGAATGTAGAAGATGAACATTATCACATTATTTGTTCTGAGTGTGGGGCTATTCAGGATTTTCACTTCCCGTACTTATCACAGGTAGAAGCGGCAGCCTGTGAACAAGCTAACTTTCATGTTTCTGGGCATCGTATGGAAGTTTATGGTGTATGCAATAGCTGTCAAGAAAATAAGCCAAAGTAATGGCAAGTGTTTCGAAGAACTCTTCATGTCAGGTATACGACGTGTAGGGTTCTTTTTTTTACTTATTTGATAGCATAAATTGGCATGGATGACGTATAAGTTCAACTAAGCCGTATTCCATGCAGAAAGTAAAAAGTCTCTACAATGAGCGTGATTCGACATTTTATGAATTTTACCGCAAAATGTACAGAAGTTTGTAACCAAATAGCTCTCAAAACTGTCTCTATAATGAAGAATAAACTGAACTCAGATACATTGGGAGGAGTCATGAGCGTACATTTAGAGACGTCAAAGCGTCCAAGTCGAAAAAGAAGAAGGAATAGGCTTTTTCCTAAGGTACTATTTTTGGTCATGCTTGCTGTAGTAGGATATTTTATCTGGATGTATTTTCAAACCGGTAGTCATCAACGAGTTACTCCTTATGACGGGCGCCAACAGGTAATTGTACATAAAGGAAAAGCAGTTCCGCAATCCTATCAAATGAAAGAAGACGAGGTACTGCTACCTTTTTCATTTTTAAAGGAACAAATCGATCAGCACTTATTCTGGGATGAACCTAGTCGCTCTGTTATCATCACTACCAAAGATAAAGTTATCCAAATGCCGAGCGAAAAATTACAAGCATTTGTTAATAAAAAACCAGTTGATTTACGTGTGCCTGTCACAATTATTGACGGAGAAAAATACGTTCCAGTAAGCCCGTTAGAAAAGATATATGGTATTCATCTACGTAAGATGGAAGGCAGAGATGTTATCGCAGTGGATAACAACGGTGATACAATCCAGCAGGGACAAGTTAGTTCTGAAAAAGATAAGCCGTTACCATTGAGATTGGATGCTACGAAAGAGAGTCCTATTGTCTCTGATCTTGCATCCGGTCAAAAAGTAATTATTTTAAATGAAACAAATGGATGGTATCATCTTTTATCTAATGAAGGTGTTCTTGGTTATTTGCCAATGGATCAGGTTAAGAAATTAGATTCTTATCAGGTAGAAGTGAATGTTGATACTCCGAAGGAACGAAATACTGCCTGGAAGCCGGATGGACAAAAATTAAATGTAGTATGGGAGCAAGTTGTTAATCGAAATCCTAAATTAGACAGCATCCCTAAAATGTCTGGATTGCATGTAGTAGCTCCTACATGGTTTGAATTAAAAGACGATAAAGGAACGGTCGGCAATAAAGCTGACGCTTCATATGTAAGATGGGCTCATCGTGAAGGATTTAAAGTATGGGCAGTCGTATCTAATGGATTTAATCCAGACTGGACAAAAGCAGTGTTATCTGATTTTGAGACTCGTCAAAAGATGATTACACAGATTGTGCAATATGCTAATTTGTATCAAGTTGACGGAATTAATCTTGATTTTGAGGATGTTTATCTAGATGACAAGCAGCGCTTCGTCCAATTTGTTCGTGAGTTAACACCGTATTTACATGAACAGGAGTTAACGGTGTCTGTTGATGTTACGATGATGCATGGAAGCGATCGTTGGTCTAATTTCTTAGATCGTAAGTCATTAGCTGAAACGGTGGATTACACGATGTTGATGGCTTATGACGAACACTGGGGTTCTAGCCCTGTAGCTGGTTCCGTAGCGTCATTACCATGGGTAGAAAATGGTTTGAAGCAGGTGTTGACGGAAGTACCTAAGGAAAAACTGTTGTTAGGTATGCCTTTCTACACCCGTTTATGGAAGGAAGTAAAGCAAGATGATGGCAGTGTAAAGGTGTCATCTCGCGCTTTATACATGTCGGGGGCCAAAAAGTGGATGGAGGAGCGCAAACTTACAGCCACTTATGATGAGACCACGGGACAAAATTACGTCAGCTATTATGATAAGCAAGAAAATGCGACGTACAAAATGTGGTTGGAAGATGAGACTTCGCTCAAAAAACGAATTGAGGTTTCAAAAAAATATGATTTGGCAGGGGTTGCCTCATGGCGCCGTGGCTTTGAAGAGCCAAATATTTGGCAGCATATTGATAGCAATTTAAATTAGAATGAAACAAAAAGGCAGGAGATATTCTCGCTGCCTTTTTTCTATTAAGAACGTATCTTCTGTTCAAGCGAAGATGGAGGTTCTGGGGAATCTTCTTCCAGTAAAAGTGGTTGGCCACAAAACATACAAGCATCTTCTTTTCCAAGCATTTTAGTTACTTTGCCACAAGAAGGGCACTGCACCTGTGGGGATGTAGTTGAGACCATACCGGATACCATATATAAAACTGTACTTACCATCATCATCAGAAAGCCGATAATTAGGATGATTGTAAAGGTCATATGAGAACCTTTTAGCTGTTGACTAATAGCACCAAGCAGTGGAATGTCGGCAAACCATTTGAAAAAATAACCGGCAAAAGATATATACCCTATGTACATGAGGATGATACCGATAAGCATATTCCAATTAGCCCATCCACGAATTCTCTTAATCTTACTTAAATGGTCTACATTTTTCATAAGTGCATACCTCCCGTTGTCAGTATAGCACAAGCATTCAAAAAAGTTTTATAGTTATTTCCATAGTCAGGATATTGTAATGTGCTTCTTGGAATTATGCATACTAATTCCTAACATGGATGTTTTTACAGAGGTGGAACTTTAATAGAGAGGAAGGAAACTTTCTTGATATAGCGAACCTGTTAAAGTAGTTAAGCCATTCGTGATTATTTACAGTAAGAAGATCGGGGTGGGAGGTGTGGGAGCGATGAAAGAAAGCTTGCTGGAGTATCATCAGCAGTATTTATGGGAAAAGACCATGCATACGGATGTTTTGTCTATTATGGCTATCGAGCAAGCCGAAAAAATTAAGCTTCTTTCAGAAGGTGCTGACCTCATTTCCTTTATTGTTGTGAATAATCACGAACCTAATTGGCTGATCAAACAGTATCAATTTAAAAAGGTTGCTTTGGAGGAG
>NZ_JBNVQV010000001.1:752500-1622500 GCF_051713385.1 Brevibacillus sp. JB24b
ATACGGTAGCAAATCGGCTAGCAAACAACTTTACTGTTCAGTTTTGAGAGAGCATTCTCTCAATGTCTGGTGATGATGGCAGAGGGGTCACACACGTTCCCATTCCGAACACGACCGTTAAGCCCTCTAGCGCCGATGGTACTTGCTCATTCGAGCCGGGAGAGTAGGACGTTGCCAGGCCGGTAACCTTCAAGGTTACTGAAACAATTATTTTGTTCTTTGAAAACTGGATAATGATAGAAAGCATACAAGGCAAACGTTCTTACTTTTAGTAGGAACATGCAATAACATTAGTGCAAACCGCCATGGATGGTCTACTAAAGACGCCACGTCATGTGGCAACGTAGACACTAGCACATCCTGTGCGTCGTGGTTAAGTTAATAAGGGCACACGGTGGATGCCTTGGCGTTAGGAGCCGAAGAAGGACGCAGCGAACTGCGATAAGCCTCGGGGAGTGGTAAGCACACTTTGATCCGGGGATTTCCGAATGGGGGAACCCACCATCTGTAATGGGATGGTATCCTTCACTGAATACATAGGTGATGAGAAGGCAGACCCGGTGAACTGAAACATCTAAGTAGCCGGAGGAAGAGAAAACAATAGTGATTCCGTCAGTAGTGGCGAGCGAACGCGGAAGAGCCTAAACCGTAGGATTTATCCTACGGGGTTGTGGGGCGTTTCATATAGGAGTTACAAAAGACAGATGTAGGTGAACAGTTTGGGAAGACTGACCAAAGAGCGTGATAGTCGCGTAACCCAAACATCTGTCTCTCCGAGACCAACCCCGAGTAGCGCGGGACACGTGAAATCCCGTGTGAATCTGGCAGGACCATCTGCTAAGGCTAAATACTACCTAACGACCGATAGTGAACCAGTACCGTGAGGGAAAGGTGAAAAGCACCCCGGGAGGGGAGTGAAATAGTACCTGAAACCGTGTGCTTACAAATAGTCGGAGCACTTTCTATGTGTGACGGCGTGCCTTTTGTAGAATGAACCGGCGAGTTACGATAGCGTGCGAGGTTAAGTCGAAGAGACGGAGCCGCAGCGAAAGCGAGTCTGAATAGGGCGAAAGTACGTTGTCGTAGACCCGAAACCGTGTGATCTAGCCATGTCCAGGGTGAAGGTAGGGTAACACCTACTGGAGGCCCGAACCCACGCACGTTGAAAAGTGCGGGGATGAGGTGTGGCTAGCGGTGAAATTCCAATCGAACTCGGAGATAGCTGGTTCTCCCCGAAATAGCTTTAGGGCTAGCCTCGGATTTAGAGTCTTGGAGGTAGAGCACTGATTGGACTAGGGGCCCTCATCGGGTTACCGAATTCAGTCAAACTCCGAATGCCAAGTACTTATATCCGGGAGTCAGACGGTGAGTGCTAAGATCCATCGTCAAAAGGGAAACAGCCCAGACCATCAGCTAAGGCCCCCAAGTGTATGTTAAGTGGGAAACGATGTGGAGTTGCCCAGACAACCAGGATGTTGGCTTAGAAGCAGCCACCATTTAAAGAGTGCGTAATAGCTCACTGGTCGAGTGACTCTGCGCGGAAAATGTAACGGGGCTAAACATACCGCCGAAGCTATGGCAGTCCTTATGGACTGGGTAGGGGAGCGTTCCAAGCAGCAGTGAAGCCGTATCGTGAGGAGCGGTGGAGCGCTTGGAAGTGAGAATGCCGGTGTAAGTAGCGAAAAGACAAGTGAGAATCTTGTCCACCGAAAGCCTAAGGTTTCCTGGGGAAGGCTCGTCCTCCCAGGGTTAGTCGGGACCTAAGCTGAGGCCGAAAGGCGTAGGCGATGGACAACTGGTTGATATTCCAGTACCACCTCTGTTCCGTTTGAGCAATGGCGTGACGCAGGAGGATAGGGTGAGCGGCCTATTGGATGGCCGTCTAAGCAGTAAGTGTGGTGTGTAGGCAAATCCGCACACCAATAAGCACAAGCTGTGATGGCGAGGGAAATATAAGTACCGAAGTCCCTGATTTCACACTGCCAAGAAAAGCGTCTAGCGAGGAACAAGGTGCCCGTACCGCAAACCGACACAGGTAGGCGAGGAGAGAATCCTAAGGTGCGCGGGATAACTCTTGCTAAGGAACTCGGCAAAATGGCCCCGTAACTTCGGGAGAAGGGGCGCCTCGGTAGGGTTTATAGCCCGAGGAGGCCGCAGTGAAAAGGCCCAAGCGACTGTTTAGCAAAAACACAGGTCTCTGCGAAGCCGCAAGGCGAAGTATAGGGGCTGACGCCTGCCCGGTGCTGGAAGGTTAAGGGGATGGGTTAGCGCAAGCGAAGCTTTGAACCGAAGCCCCAGTAAACGGCGGCCGTAACTATAACGGTCCTAAGGTAGCGAAATTCCTTGTCGGGTAAGTTCCGACCCGCACGAAAGGCGTAACGACTTGGGCGCTGTCTCGGCAAGAGACCCGGTGAAATCATAATACCTGTGAAGATGCAGGTTACCCGCGACAAGACGGAAAGACCCCATGGAGCTTTACTGTAGCCTGGTATTGAAACTTTGTGCATCATGTACAGAATAGGTGGGAAGCTGTGAAGCGAGGGCGCCAGCCTTCGTGGAGCTGTCGTTGGGATACCACCCTTGATGTACGGAGTTTCTAACTTGCCGCCCTTATCGGGTGGAAGGACCATGCCAGGTGGGCAGTTTGACTGGGGCGGTCGCCTCCTAAAGAGTAACGGAGGCGCCCAAAGGTTCCCTCAGAATGGTCGGAAATCATTCGTAGAGTGTAAAGGCACAAGGGAGCTTGACTGCGAGACCTACAAGTCGAGCAGGGACGAAAGTCGGGCTTAGTGATCCGGTGGTTCCGCATGGAAGGGCCATCGCTCAACGGATAAAAGCTACCCTGGGGATAACAGGCTTATCTCCCCCAAGAGTCCACATCGACGGGGAGGTTTGGCACCTCGATGTCGGCTCATCGCATCCTGGGGCTGAAGTAGGTCCCAAGGGTTGGGCTGTTCGCCCATTAAAGCGGTACGCGAGCTGGGTTCAGAACGTCGTGAGACAGTTCGGTCCCTATCTGTCGCGGGCGTAGGAAGTTTGAGGAGAGCTGTCCTTAGTACGAGAGGACCGGGATGGACGCACCTCTGGTGCACCAGTTGTCACGCCAGTGGCACAGCTGGGTAGCTATGTGCGGACGGGATAAGCGCTGAAAGCATCTAAGCGTGAAGCCCCCTTCAAGATGAGACTTCCCATAGCGCAAGCTAGTAAGACCCCTCATAGACGATGAGGTTGATAGGTTCGGTGTGGAAGTGCAGTAATGCATGGAGCTGACGAATACTAATCGGTCGAGGACTTATCCACATTGCCTTTATGCTGACTTCATTATCTAGTTTTGAAAGAACAACTCTTTCATACTGTTCCTCAGTAGCTCAATGGTGGAGCAACCGGCTGTTAACCGGTAGGCTGGCGGTTCGAGTCCGTCCTGAGGAGCCATATGGATGGATGTCCGAGCGGCCGAAGGAGCACGATTGGAAATCGTGTAGGCGGGGTCAACTCGTCTCGTGGGTTCAAATCCCACTCCATCCGCCATAATTTAAGGCCCGTTGGTGAAGCGGTTTAACACAGCAGCCTTTCACGCTGTCATACAGGGGTTCGAATCCCCTACGGGTCACCATTCATTTATCTGGAGGATTAGCTCAGCTGGGAGAGCATCTGCCTTACAAGCAGAGGGTCGGCGGTTCGATCCCGTCATCCTCCACCATTTTTATTTTCATATTGTCGCGGGGTGGAGCAGCTCGGTAGCTCGTCGGGCTCATAACCCGAAGGTCGCAGGTTCAAATCCTGTCCCCGCAACCAAAGTATGGAGCTGTGGTGAAGTTGGAGTTCACGCCGGTCTGTCACACCGGAGGTCGCGGGTTCGAGTCCCGTCAGCTCCGCCATTTCTTATTCAGGATATGGCAAGTATGTTTGGCTCGGTAGCTCAGTCGGTAGAGCAGAGGACTGAAAATCCTCGTGTCGGCGGTTCGATTCCGTCCCGAGCCACCTTTATTATGTAGGGGCATAGTTTAATGGTAGAACAAAAGTCTCCAAAACTTTTGGCGTGGGTTCGATTCCTACTGCCCCTGCCATTATAATTTTAGTATGGCGGTCGTGGCGAAGTGGTTAACGCATCGGATTGTGGCTCCGACACTCGTGGGTTCGATTCCCATCGATCGCCCTTTTTTTATGCGGACGTAGCTCAATTGGTAGAGCGTCGCCTTGCCAAGGCGAAGGTCGCGGGTTCGAGACCCGTCGTCCGCTCCATATATGGAGGTATAGCCAAGTGGTAAGGCACGGGTCTGCAAAACCCTCATCCCCGGTTCAAATCCGGGTACCTCCTCCATTTCAAACTATTAGGTATTTTTTTATAAATATTAACAATCTATGTTTAATTTTATAGAAAAGTATGATAGAATTATAAATTAGGAAATTGAAATGGTTATTTTTAATAAAACATGCCGGTATGGCGGAATTGGCAGACGCGCGCGACTCAAAATCGTGAGGGAAACCGTGGGGGTTCAAGTCCCTCTACCGGCACCATACGTAAGGAAATGCTTTCTTCTTTTTTGAAGAAAGCATTTTTGTTTTTATTACTATATTTCTAGTTGCAACATAAGCTATTTTGATTCAAACAATAAACACAGAGTCATTCGATAGGAAGATGGTAAGGGGGAAGACGGTGTGAAGTACGGTTTAAATAGTACACCACCTTGGAAGGTAACAATACCAGCAGCTGTGCAGTGGTTTATTGTAACTCTGTCGTGTAGCATTGCAGTACCTATTGTGATTGGTGAAGTTTATGGTTTAAGTGAGGTTCAAACAGCTTTATTTATTCAACAGACTTTGTTTTATATTGGATTAGCCTCTCTTATTCAGGCTTGGATTGGGCATAGATATCCTATGATGGAGGCGCCTGCAGGGTTATGGTGGAGTATTTTTCTTATGCTGGCTCAAATAGGTGCCACGATGGGATTAGCTCCAATGGAAATCGGACAATCCTTTCAAGTAGGAATGGTCATCTCTGGTTTGATCTTTTTAATTTTAGGTCTCACACGTTCTATAAGTAAATTGCAAAAACTGTTTACCCCTGCTGTAACAGGTACCTATATGATTTTACTAGCAATATCACTAGCTAGTAATTTTATTAAAGGGATGCTAGGGGTAGGTTATCATGGTGCAACTACCGTACTTCCTAACATCGCTTTAACCTCTATTGTTATTATTATGATTGTGTTACTATGTCAAAAAATAAAAGCTGTTGCTAGCTTTGCAGTATTAATCGGGATGTTGGCAGGCTGGGGAACATATGCTTTAATGGGGTGGACAGATCCTATTAGAGAATCATCGGCTTTGATAACTGTACCACGTTTATTTTTTTGGGGACCTTTTCATTGGGATTTAGGAATTGTAGTAACGTGTGTACTTACCACTTTAATTCTTTTAACTAATTTGATTACTAGTATTGCAGTAATTGGGGAAACAACGGAAGAAAAGGCAGAAAAGAGACACTTTGATAAAGGTGGGGTATTTACAGGTGTGTCCCATCTCATTTCTGGTTTGGCAGGAGTTGTGGGTATGATACCACTTACACTTGCTGCGGCGTTTATACAAACTACAAAAATTGCATCCAGATTACCATTTATTTTAGCCATGACTTTTATGATGATAATCGGGCTTCTCCCTTCTATTTCTAATATACTAGCAACATTGCCAACACCAGTTGCATATGCTGCTATGTTTGTTGCGTATGCTCAAATTCTAGGGTTTGGTTTGAGAGATTTTAAAAAAGTTCCTTTTAATGAACGAACGATTATTGTGGTAGGATGTTCTTTATTATTGGGCTTAGGTATCATGTTTGTTGCTCCCGATGCGTGGAAAACTCTACATCCTATGCTGAGTTTTTTATGTAGTAATGGACTACTGGTAGGTGTGCTGTTAGTTTTATTATTAGAACACATTATTTATCCTAATCGTGCTGTACAAACTGTAGATACAAAAAAAGACGAATCTGCTTCCTAGGCAATTCGTCTTTTTTGGGTTACTTTGTTGAAACAATAGCGGATTCCACAACTTCACCGCCATTTATTTCGATCATCATTCTAGCAGAGGAACCAATAATTTTTTCCTGTTCATTTGGTGATACATTTGGTGGAATAAAGATAATCTGTAGTAGCTCTGTACTGTCTGTTGATACACTGGTTCGAAGAGAATCAACAATAGGGCTCCCAAAGGCTCCATTTCCATCAGCTAAAATAATTTTTCCGTTCATGGTAACATTCCGTCCATTTAGGGCTGAATATACATCATTTTCTGTGCCTAATTGACAACGTATCGGAAGTTGTAACTTGTGAACATCATATAGACCAAAAGGAAGAAAATGCATAATTGACAAAAAGTTATTGATATCCACTGCCGAATTTACCCAGTGAAAAGGATTTCCTTGCAAAATTCGGCGTAACAATGCCTCAGAAGAAGGACGATATCGACTAGGGTCAATACCTAATGCTTTAAACCCTGCACGCCAGTAGCTGAGATTAGGAATATTCTTCATGGTTTCAAGAGAATGCTCTATTCGAAGAGATTCGATAAAATAATTCATACGACCCATTAGCATCTTAGGAGAACTAGAAAGTGACATTCCCGAATAATGAATCATCCCCAAAGAAAAACCCGGAAGCTTTTCTAACAGAGTGGCATCAATGGTTATGTACATGAAAAAGGCTCCTTTCAAATACAACCTTATAAAAATAGTATATCACTGTTTATAGACTTATAAAATTCCTCTATAGCAGTAAAACCAATAACAAACATGGAAAATAAAGGGTAAATTATTTGTTTTTATGTAACAGATCACGTAACATGAGAAAGAGATTTCAATGAAAATATTTTTGTAGAGGGCTCTGTCCTTTTGTAAAATAGAAATAGAAACCAAGGAGGGAACAGAACGACGATGAAGGAAGTAACAATTTATACAGACGGAGCATGCTCGGGTAATCCTGGTCCAGGTGGTTGGGGTGCGGTTCTGTTTTATGGTGAGCATAAAAAAGAGATGTCAGGATCAGCTGAACAAACGACGAATAATCGAATGGAATTGCAGGCGGTTATCGAAGCTCTGAAGATTCTCAAGGAGCCCTGCAAAGTTACTATATATAGTGATAGTGCCTATGTTGTAAATTGCTTTCAACAGCGGTGGCATGTAGGTTGGGTGCAGCGAGGATGGAAAAATAGTAAAAACCAACCTGTAGAGAATCAGGAGCTATGGAAAGAGCTTCTGTCACTCATGGAAATACACCAGGTCGATTATGTAAAAGTAAAGGGTCATGCTGACAATGAATGGAATAATCGTTGTGATGAATTGGCCACAGGAGCGATTAAACACCGGTGAAGCCATCTCTTCTAGACACAACATATTGGCAACAAATAAAAGAAACCATTCAACGTTATGCGGCAGAAATAGGCATTGATAAAATTGGATTTACCTCGGCAGATCCTTTTTTGGAATTAAAAGACAGACTGATAGTTCATCGTGAGAAAGGATATGAGTCAGGATTTGAAGAGAAGGATATTGATAAGCGTGTGTATCCTGAGCTTACTCTTGAGGGAGCACGTTCTATCATCGCTATTGCGATTGCCTATCCTTCCAAGATGACCAATTTTCCCAAATCAGAGCCTGAGGCGTATAGAGGAATTCTAGCACGCTCTGCATGGGGATTAGATTACCATCACGTTCTACGTGATAAATTGAACCAACTTGCTGATTTTATTCAAACGTTGGAACCAGATGCACGTTTAGAATCTATGGTAGATACGGGTGTCCTATCTGATCGGGCTGTGGCTGAAAGAGCGGGAATAGGATGGGTAGGGAAAAATTGCTCCATTATTACCCCGGAATTCGGCTCTTATGTCTATCTGGGAGAGATGATTACGAACCTTCCGTTACCATCGGATCAGCCAATGGAGGATCAGTGTGGAGAATGTACACTTTGTTTGGATACTTGCCCTACTCAAGCCTTAGTTCAAGGTGGACAACTAAATTCACAGAGATGTGTAGCTTTTCTAACTCAAGTGAAGAATGAAATCCCAGAAGAATTCCGAGAAAAAATAGGAAATAGATTATATGGTTGTGATACCTGTCAGACGATATGTCCTAAAAACAAAGGTATGAACTTTACACATCATCCAGAGACTTTACCAGACCCAGAGCTAGTAAAACCTTTGCTAAAGCCTTTACTTACAATTGGAAACAAAGAATTTAAGGCGAGATTTGGAACATCTTCAGCTGCTTGGCGTGGTAAAAAGCCTATACAAAGAAATGCCATTTTAGGTTTAGCGCATTTTAGAGATAAGTCAGCAATACCAGACTTAATCGAGCTTTTGAATAAAGATTCACGTCCAGTTATCCGAGGAACTTCTGCGTGGGCATTGGGGCGAATTGGTGGAGAGCTAGCAATGGACGCATTAGAATTAGCCAATCTCAAGGAACAAGATGAGTCTGTTATGCAAGAGATACAAAAAGCATTAAAAAAGCTAGAAGATAAAGAACGTGACAACAAGTAATCATATCTGGAGGGTTACGTCCGTAGTATCTAGCGCATATCAATGCTGAATATAAAGGAGAGAGTAAGGGATGAATGTATTGCATTACTCTTATATGGATGCACCCATTGGGGGATTAATTTTAGTTACTAATCAAATAGGTGTCTGTTATATCCAATTTGGACAAGATGAGACAAGCATGCATGCCATCCAAAGCTGGGCAAAAAAATGGAAATATACCTTAGCTGATCAGCCCACTCCAGAAAAACATCATGAACTTCATCAACAATTGCATGATTATTTCCGAGGAAAACGTAAAATATTTTCCTTTCCAATAGATCTGCATGGAACAATGTTTCAGAAAAAAGTTTGGAATGCATTACTTACTATTCCTTATGGTGAGACACGTTCATATAAAGATATTGCTTGTAGTATTGGTTCAGATAAGGCGGTTAGGGCAGTAGGCGGGGCTAATAACAAAAATCCAGTCTCATTGCTTGTTCCATGCCATCGAGTAATTGGGGCGAATGGCGCACTGGTCGGATACGGCGGAGGTTTATCAATAAAGGAACAATTGCTTACTTTAGAAGGTGTATTACCAATTGCTAAATAGCCAAAAATGAAATAGGTTTACTAGCTGCATGTCTGTTTTCATGCATGTTCATGGGTCAAGGCTCTTATCCATATAATTAGCAATAGATGCTAGTTGCTCGATCAAGATTGCTATAAGCATGGGGAATACTTGATCAGAAGCGTACATCCCGAAATGGAAGGGAGCATACGTATGGTTGGAGAAGCTTGGAGGAAGGAAGTAAACCAATATCTCGGAGAAGTAGACAGGGCACTTCTAAGCCTAGATTTTTCTATTTCGTCCCAACAATTGAAAATTACCGAAGAAGCAAAGACGGCTATTAGGTATTGGCAATCAGCTTGGCTTCGATGGAAGAGTGTACAACACGATTCAGACAGCTGGTCATTACAGGCTGTTCATACAAAGTTAACACCAATTTATGAGGCTGTGTGCTCTTCCAATGTTATGGTATCAGGACTTCTTCATAGAAGGATCTATTTCAGACCGGCCCCATCTGCACCTCTTGAGTTTTATGAAATGCAGACCACCGAACAGATTAAATTAATCTCTGATGATGGTAGCCTGTGGAATTTTGAACAGGTATGGGGAATGCCAATGCCGTTATTTCATGGCAGTGATTCCGACTTGACGAATTCCATGAATAGCAAAGAGAAACGTAATCCCTCACATAACAATTTACCTAATCCTGAAGTGGATTCAGAGATCCATCCGGTTGTTCTATCCTATAGTTATAATCGTGAAGCTGCTGTTGCTTATGCAAATCAGTTTTGGGAAACTCCCAACCCAGCATATCCTTATTTTCAAGATGATTGTACCAACTTTATTTCTCAATGCTTGCATGCAGGTGGAATTCCAATGATATTTACTAATAGTAGAGCAAAAGGATGGTGGTATCGTCATCGCAAAGAGGGGTGGAGTTTTAGTTGGGCCATTGCAAATAGCCTAGAATCATTGTTGGCTAAAGGGGGGGCTCCTTTTTACGCTCAACAAAGAGGAACTCCGCAGGAATTGGAGATTGGCGACATCATTTGTTATGATTTTACTGGGGATGGTAGATGGGATCATAATACAATTGTAGTAGCAAAAGATGAACAGGGACTTCCGTTAGTGAATGCACACACGTTTAATGCTCAGTATCGTTTTTGGGAGTACCTAGATTCTACTGCTTATACGCCTGCTATTAAATACCGCTTCTTTCATGTGATGGCTGTAGAAAATTGAAACATCGCTTGTTGTTACTACCATACAAGAGTTAAGATTAAGTAAAGCCACAAACTGGGGAATTTGAACCAAATCATTTATTGTTGGTAAAATCACTAAAAATGATCAAAAACCTTAAAGAGTAGTTTGCTTCTTTTTAGATGAGGAGACTGTTCTTTAGGGTTTTCTTACTAATGTTTTTTCAAACATATCGAAATGATCTTTTTTGCGATAAGATGATAGTGAGCTTGTTAGAGGAGAGATAGCGTCTATGTCTTTACACATCGTACTACATGAACCATTAATTCCAGCCAATACAGGGAATATTGCTAGAACTTGCGCAGCAACTGGTGTTCATTTGCATCTCATACGTCCACTTGGCTTTTCAACTGATGACAAAGCTCTTAAACGAGCAGGATTGGATTATTGGCATGCCGTAAATATCAGTTACTACGATAATTTTGAACATTTTGCCCAAGTTCATGAGCATAAAACAGATCGCTTTTTCTTCGTAGAGACAAATGGGACGAGGTCTTATAGCGATATCGATTTTCAACCTGGTGATTTTATTATCTTAGGTAAAGAAACTAGTGGCATCCCACAAGAAATTATGGATAGATACAATCCTAGTCAAATTGTTCGTATTCCTATGGGAGGCGCAACCAGATCTATGAATTTATCCAACTGTGCTGCCATTGTTACTTTTGAAGGGCTACGGCAGATTGGATTTCCAGGATTGGATTAAGCTAGCTCGTTGTTTTTTTGAAGATAAATATAAGGTAGGGTATTCAAAGGGAGGAACACATGTCACAGGCAACCACAGTTTTTTTTGATTTAGATGGAACATTATTAGAAATGCATACAGATCAATTCGTGGAGAACTATTTAAAAGAGTTAGCGATGTTTGTTGGAGATGCCTTTGAATCAAAGCAGTTGATTGGGTGGCTATGGGAGTCTACAAAAGCAATGATTATTAATAAGGAAGCAGATAAAACCAACGAACAGATATTCATTGAGAATTTTGTGAAACATAGCGGAGCGAAAAAAGAAGATGTATGGCCTATCTTTGAAAAATTTTATCTGGAGCTATTTCCAAATTTATCACACTACACAAATCCATCACCTTGGGGAAAAAAATTAGTGCAAGCAGCTAAAGAGGCAGGTTATCGTGTTGCTGTTACAACCAACCCTGTTTTTCCTAAAGAAGCTATATATGGGAGATTAGCTTGGCTTGAATTAACTCCTGAAGACTTTGAATGGGTAACGGTGTATGAGACCTCTCACTTCACGAAGCCAAATGTGGAGTATTATCGTGAAGTTTGTGAGCGTCTACAAGTAGAGCCAGAAGAGTGTATCATGGTAGGTAATCATATGCAGGAAGACATGGTAGCAAGTCAGCTAGGTCTAAAAACCTTTTTGGTGACCAATTACATGGAAGATCGAGGGGAGCCTACCTATCAGGTAGATCAGCGGGGAACGATTGAGGAATTATATCAAGCAATTATAAATCGTCAAGGTGTTTTTGCTTAAGCTTAACGATCATCAATAGAAGTGTTCAAAAGAAAAGGGAACGAAAAAGGAATCAGAGAACAAGGAAATCAAAAGAAAAACTAAGCTGCCAGACAATCGGCAGCTTTTTTGTATGACTATTTCTTTCAAAGTTCTGGAACATTGTTTCCTTCATTTTCTGAAATAACAATATAGCCTTCTTGGCGTAGTAAGGCTGATGTTACTCCTTGACCAGGAATACGCTGATTGGAAAATTGCCCGTTATAAATCCTGTGGCTTCCACAAGATGGACTATTTTCTTTTAGAATGATATGAGTTGCTTGGTATTGTTTAGCAAGCTGGAGAGTTTGATAAGCTCCTTCTATATATAAATGGGTTACATCACGTCCAGATTTCTCCACGACTTTTGCTGTGCCGCGTAAGACATCGCTCCCATTACCCCCGATAATTTCAGCTGACTCTCGTGGTGTAATAAAACCGCCGAGTAGTTCAGGGCAAACCATTACTGCTTTGTTTTGATCGACTAATTCCTTCACCTTCTCGTTAAGGCTGTGGCTACCGTTATAACGGCAATTGAGGCCAGCTAGACAGGAGCTGACGAGGAGCATGTTCGCTTCACCTTTCTTTTCTTTACCTATTAAAAATAACCAGCTCAAGTTCACAGGAATGTGTGGCTCGTCTGGTTATCAAAGCGTTGAGATATTTAGAAACGTATAAGAATTTGGAAGCGCATCAAATTCTCAAAACGAACAAAACCACAGAATCGTACGAACTTTTACTTTACATATTCCAGGTCTTATCTTCGTTATATCCTGCCGTCAAGATGAAGAATAGAAAGACGACGAATACTCCCCCAACAATAAACGTACCCATAGAGTAGAGCTCCTTTCTTTACTGTAGTACATCCATTATAACGTAGACTGACTTTTTTGCCTATTGCATGACTTGACAGAATTGTTTCATCTTTCACAAAAACTTCTAGCTACTTTAAAAGAAACATGATGGGCACATCTGCATATTCATAGGAGAGAACTTAATTTTCACCTGATATTTGGAGGTTTTTCAAGAATGCTGAAAAATATCGGGACATATAGTTGTAAAGATAACCTACAGTTGCGAGTTGAGAATTGGCCGGTTTAGGGAGGAGTGACTTGCATGGATATTTTAAAAAGAATTGCAGAGCACCGGGCCCGTGAAGGAAAGTTAACGTGGAAAGGCACGTTTGCTGAATATCTTGAGCTTGTCCGCAAACATCCACAAATTGCACAGACTGCTCATTCACGTGTCTACAACATGATTAAAAGCCATGGTATTGAAGAAAATGAAGGTGGTAGCAGGAGTTACAAATTTTTCGGACGTGAAATCTATGGTTTAGATCGTAGTGTTGAGCGACTGGTGGAGGAGTACTTCCATTCTGCAGCAAGAAGATTGGACGTCAGAAAAAGAATCCTGTTGCTAATGGGGCCAGTCAGCGGGGGGAAATCGACAATCGTAACGATGCTGAAGCGTGGTTTGGAGGAGTATTCCCGTACAGATGAAGGTGCAATTTATGCGCTAGACGGCTGCCCTATGCAAGAAGAACCACACCACTGACAAGTAACCCATTAAATTATTTCTTATCTTAACTCAAAATTCACTATCTCCACAACAGGAGGAGCTGCAACTTTTCCGACCTTCGGTGGCTCAATCACTCTTATTGTCATACTACGAAAGATGGCATGAACCGCAGCCTTTTTAGATTCATAGGAAAGCGTGTTCCAATTAGCCTTAACGCTACTAATCCACATTCTCACTTCTTCCTCAGAAGCCCTAACATCTTCTGTCTCTAACTGTAGCAAAAGATCATTTTCTCTTTCCTGCAACTCTGCAATTTTCTTCTTATAATCCTCTTTCGCAATGTCTCCATCTACGTATAGTTCTTTAATACGTGCTTTTTTCCCTTGGATATGGACAAGTTCCTTTTGTATTTGTTGTGCGTCTATTTCGGGTTCCTTTTCTGCAAGGTACTCTTTTTCGTCGTACATAGAAAAATACATTGTTTCTAAAAAAGCCTTTTCAATTGCTTCTTCAGCAATGACTGTTACTTTACATGTGCCTGTACGGAATCGTCCAGCGCATTTGTAAAAACGGTGCACTCCACCACTTTTACGTTTTTTAAATGCTCCAGTAAAAGAATGTCCACACTCTTCACACTTAGCTATGCTGGAAAAGGGATAGTGGTTATCAGACCTAAACGCCATAAAACTACGTTCCTTCATTAGCCC
The DNA here is from genome assembly GCF_051713385.1 of Brevibacillus sp. JB24b. Classification (NCBI taxonomy): domain Bacteria; kingdom Bacillati; phylum Bacillota; class Bacilli; order Caryophanales; family Paenibacillaceae; genus Brevibacillus; species Brevibacillus sp. JB24b. The sequence continues at coordinate 766,580 of NZ_JBNVQV010000001.1, forward strand.
TTGTATATCATCCCAATCACTTTTTGAAATTAAAGGTTCAAAGTTTTCTTGTTCGTACTTTGCAATTACTGTCTCAGTATTTTTCCCTTTCGCTGCACTTCTGAGATTCCAACGCACATAACCTGCATATATTGGATTTTTTAAAATATAGCGGACTGAATAATCGCTCCAAACCTCACCTTTTTTCGTACGAATTCCTCGTACATTAAGGTATTTTGCAATATTTTGTGAACCATTAGTTTTATATTTTTGAAAAATATATCGTACCCATGTCGCCTCATTTTCATCTGGTGTTAAAATGCCATCTTCAAGAGTATATCCATAGGGAGCAGGGGCACCATTTCTTTTTCCTTGTTCGCTCCGATGTAACATATTATCAAATACACGTTCTGCAATTGTTTCTCTTTCCCACTGCGCTAGAGTTGCGATTATGGTAATAAACATTCTTCCGGTAGCGCTTGTAGTATCAAATACTTCTGTACAACTTTTAAACTTAACGTCATGCTTGTCCATAACTTGTAATAGATGATGCAAGTCGGATACCGACCGAACAAAACGATCCAATCTATAAACCAGGACAACATCTATCTTTTGACGTTTAATATCTTCTATAAGCCGTTTTAGAGCTGGCCGATCCATGTTCTTAGCAGAGTATCCCTCATCCGCATAATCTTCCACTAGTGACCAGCCTTGGCTTTGTATGAACGCTTTAAGTCGTTCATCCTGCGTTTGGAGCGATACTCCGTCTTCGCGTTGCATTTCTGTAGAAACTCGACGATATGTGCCAACCCTCAAATGACTATCTCCTTTCGATTTGCTATTCAAATTTATATTATCAGTTTATGACTAATAGTAAAAAATGCAAATTTATCAGTGAAAGGAAAAATTTTCATGATATAATGGCTAGGTACAATAGAATCGGCTCTCTCAATGGCGATCTTGGCTCATCCCCATGTCACAGTAGCAAGGGGGTGATGCTCATGTCCGTATACGAAGCACTTATGGTAATGTTTGCATTTGGAACATTTATCATTGCTTTAATTGGGCTATTTGTCAAAATGACAAAAAAGTAAGATCGCCATTGAGCCCGCAAAAGCTTGACGATCTTACTTTGTGACCTGAGCCAGCCCCATTGGGAGACAGCTTATTGTACAAACCGTAGGTGCTACCAACACCTGCGGTCTTTTTTATTATATGTGTTTGTATCCTTATAATACCACATTAAGAGAAGAGATAAACAGTAGAATAATTAGACAATAGGAAAATTTTCCATGATATAATGACTAGGTACAATAGAATCGGCTCCTCAAGGGCGGTTGGCTCACTCTCTTTTACCCTAACAGGGAAGGGGGTGAGAATATGGAGGTATATCAAGCGTTATCACTGATGTTCATGTTTGGCATGTTCATCCTTGCTTTGTTAACCTACTTAAAAAAGAAATGACCTCCCTTGAGCTTGGAAGGCTGGGAGATCATTCTCACTTCTAACACTTGAGCCAATCCCTTAGAGGGGATGGTCTATTGAACAAACCGTAGGTGTTACCAGCACCTGCGGTCTTTTTATTATATGTGTTTGTATCCTTATAATACCACATTAAGGGAACCGATAAACAGTAGAAATAATTAGGGAATAGGAAAAATTTTCATGCTATAATGTCTAGGTACAATAGAATCGGCTCTCTCAAGGGTGGTCGGCTCACTCCTATTCCAGGTGGAAGGGGGTGAAGCTATGACGGTATTTCATGCATTGACACTGATGATTTCTTTTGCAACTCTGGTCGTGTTAATACTGTCCTTCCATAAAAAGAAGTAGATCACCCTTGAGTTTCCCAGCTCAATGATCTACTTCATTCTGTAAATGAGCCACCCCTTTGAAGGGATAGTCTATTGTATGACCGTAGGTGTTGGAGCACCTGCGGTCTTTTTTATTATATGCGTACTTGTACACTTATAATACCATATTCTAGGTCTTTATAAAAAGCATTCCAACAATATAAATTCTATTATTAAGAAATGTTTAAAAAATTTGACTTTATTTTACATTATGGTAATATCTAGTGGGGATAAAAATTACAAATATTAGAAGGTGATATGATGTTTGCAAAAAAAGGGATACATTACTTTTTTTTAGCTTGTTATATACTTGCATTTTCACTGATATTAATCTCATGTGACGATAAAAAAAATTCGGTAGTTCTTGATAGCAATAAATTTAACAACATGTATGAGAATATTAAAAATAATTTTAAACCAGAAGGGTATGTTGAAATTACTGGTGATTGGAAAATTTCAACTATGGTTCCAACACTAGTGGGAGAATCTGAAAAGCAGCATGATGTATTTCAAGAAAATAATAAAACTTTAGTATATAAAAACGAAAAAGAAGGAATTATTGTTCAAATGGGTTTAACGCCTAGTAACACCGAAGCTTTTGAGTGGAAAAACGCAATTAGATATGCACCGAATTTTTATAACTCTCAAAAAAAAGATTATGGGATCTCAGATCATTATAGTGATGTGTATCCCAATACCGAGGTTAATACTTATATTTTCACGGGAAAAGGGCTGAATTTAAGCATAGTTTCTATTTCAGACAAAATAAAAGTACCAAATGGAATTGACCTTTCTGGTGATTTCCTCAATTCTTTTATGGAGTTTTTAAGCAAACAACCTTAACTATGGTTTTATAGCAAATTTGCTATGAAATATATAATTCATTTTTAGGAGGATTATTTTTATGAAGAAGAGTAAGGTATTACCATTATTGGCTTTAGGGGCGGCTTTATTATCAACTAATGTAGCCTCTACTGTATTTGCAGAAGACATTACTACCTATGAAAAAGATAGTAATCATCCAGATAAATATCGTGAGGTGGGCTCTTACAGTGAGCCAGAGTCTACTAGAGTTAAGAGAGATACTGGTATTACATATTATGCGGACGGGTATGTTAAGGGTACAGCTAAAGCAAAATATTATAAAGATGATAAAAAATTTGAATTGATTCACAAAGAATATGTAAGCTTTGTTAGAGGGGTTAAAATTAAGCATGAATATACTTCGAATGTTAAAGAAGTTGTTGAAAGTGAACATAATTTTAAAGGTGGTGTAGAATTTCCAATCAAAGTAGTAAAAGCGGATTTAGGATACGAGTATGTCTCGAAAGTAACTCATGTAATTGAAAAAGGGCAAAAACTGAATGCCGAGTTTGATGAACCAGGAGAATATGTTGTAAATATATATGCAGTAGGAAAAGTATACGATATTACTGCTGATTGGAAGGCAGTTAAATATCCTAATAATAAAACTACTGTGCGTGACAGACATATTGGTAGAATCACAGTTCCAACTGAGTTCCGTCATACTCAAGTTATTTTAGATAATTAAATGTAAAAGGGCTGGATTAACAATGATTTTCTCTAAAAAAAGAAAATGATCTCCTTTAGCTAACGAGCTAGGAGATCATCTTCAAGTAAATTTGACCCATTTTGAAACGTTGACCGTAGGTGTTGGTAGCACTTACGGTCTTTTTTATTATACCACGAACTAATTTTTCCTGTTAGACAATAGAAACGGCTTTCTCCTAACGTTAATAGATAGGTACCTAAATAAGACTATGGATTATGTTGGAAACTCATAGTAAACTAATGGGATTACAATAGATCGGTGCTCCTCGTTGGCGGTCGGCTCACTCCTATTCCAGGATGGAAGGGGGTGAAGCTATGATGGTATTTGAAGCAATTTCTTTAATGCTCACATTTGGGTTATTAATTGTTGCTCTACTGTCCTTCCATAAAAAGAAGTAGATCACCCTTGAGCCAGACAACTCAATGATCTACTTCATTCTGTAAATGAGCCACCCCTTTGAAGGGATAGGTCTATTGTATGACCGTAGGTGCTACCAACACCTGCGGTCTTTTTATTATATGCACACTTATACTCTTATAATACCATATTATAGGTGTTTATAAATATCTTTGATTAAAATAATATTACCTTCTAAGGCGAAAATTTGGCTACTTTCATATCTGACTGTAAAAAACAAGAAGAAAATAGATGATATTGAACGCTGAGGACTGTTACAATCATAGTAGTTTTGCACTAAATATCAGAAGGGTGCGTAGAGGGAAATATGATTGACATAGTTCTTTTTTATTTATTTTCTTTATTTGAGTATCTGGCGATATTTACTTTGATGTTTGCTTTATTCAGATTTGAATTGAAAGAATATCTAACTGAAATGGTAGTACTAAGTTTTATTATGACGTTCTTTTCGCATTATCTGAGGGCATTTTTACAAATAAATGATTTTGCTCCAATTGTTCTTTTGTTAGTGTTAGTTGTTTTATTTTGGGTAATAGGTCGAATACCTATTTTCTATGCTTCTGTAATGGTTGTAACATCCTATCTGATGTATGGGGTGTTTCAGTATATAACATTTATGATACTGAGCACATTTATTGTACTATCTTTAGAAGAGATTAGATTAAATTCTGAAGCTGGTTATCTGCTACAGATAACAACTATCATTCCAACCTTATTAGTTAGCTTTGGATTACGGAGAATGAATTTGGGGTTTGGTTTTATACCGACTGGGTTTGTACGAATTAAATTTCGAGGATATAATTTGGCGCTACTAATAACTGTCTGCATTAGTGTTGTACTATTTGGCTTTTTTAATTATTGGATATTTGCTAGAGGGAAATTCGCACTTATATCACTAATCTTTTTAGGTATATTAGGAGTATTACTTTATTTATCAAAAGAAAGGGATATCAAAAATGATTGATTCTTTAGCAGAGAAACTAGCTAAAAATATAAAAATTGCGAGTAAAGATGATAAAGTAAGTGAGGAAGTGATGAAATTTGCATTAATCATTATACTAAATACTTCTATTGTTATTTTTATTTCTTTACTAATTGGACAATTAACAGGAAAGATTGTAGAAACAGGGTTAACTATATTATCGTTTTCACTTTTAAGGATTGTATCTGGGGGATTCCATTTTAAATCAGCAAAACTATGCATAGTTACTTCAACTTTATTCGCTGTTATTTTGCCTCATATACCAATCGCCCCAGGAATGAATTATATTTTATTAGTTTTAAGTCTCTTATTAATTGTATTGTATGCTCCTAGCAACATAGAGGGGCACTCAAGAATACCGAAGGAAAAATATTCACAGTTAAAAATTTTATCTGTTATTATTATATTAAGTAACTTTATATTTCTTTCTCCCATTTTATCAAAAGCGTTTTTTATACAATCCATTACATTGATTAACAGAGGAAGGTAAATGACATGAGAATAAGACTAGCTCGTTCTGTTTCTGTAATACTGACTTCGATGGCAAACTTTTTCGTTAGTACTGCATCGGCTTTTATGGTACATCAACCAAAACCTCCCAAAGAATTACTTAAAAATAAAGGTTGAAACTAATGCCTAGTTTCCCTGTTGTTGACAGAAAGAATAATTGTATCGTTTATTTAGATACAAATGATGTTTTACTTGTGAAGTTTGCTAGAGACGGAAATATTATATTTGCAGAAGGAAACAATCAGTATCGTGAATTCCACGTATTAGATGATTGGAGCTTATTTTTAAAGCCTGAGGGATTTGAATGGATAGACAGAGGGAATATTGTAAATATGAATAAAATTGAATCCCAAAAAAATCAATATGTATTTTTTAATCCCCCATACAACATTAAAGAGAATCAAGTGTATTCAACTGTCTCACGGACTTATATTAATAAAGTAACAGAAATTCTTAGGAATAAAAAATAAAGATCAAGAGAGCCGTATGGCTCTTTTTTTGTTATAAAAAAATGATTTTTTTGATTTGTCAACAATTTTTCGTACGTATGAAAATAAGTAAATTTACTACATTTTACATGTTAAAATTTTACTAAGATTAAATTATATAACTCATTTTCCTAAAAGGTAATATATGAAATTGTTTAAATTAGTGTCGAATTTAATGAAAGATAGTCCCGTTTAATATTTTGCTGGGAGTATGTAATATGACTAAAACAAGAGATGATGACAAGTCTTGAAGGAGGAGTTAATGTGGTGGAGAGAAGTCAAGGGAAAGCAACTGACACAAAGGTTGAAGTTACAATAAATGAAATATTAGAGCAGATTTTTTTAGATACAAAAAAACCCTCCACATTATCTAAATGAGGAGGGGCTACTCTTTATTATTAATTGACCTTTTTGCTCGAACGAAAGCAATGAACTCTAAAGCTTCCTCTTTAGTCAGAGGATTACCATCTACATTCAACAGACTTATTTTGTCTAAAATTTGTTCATCTGTTAACTCCAAGCTATCAACAAATAAACGGACATTATCAGTGAGAGTGCTTTTAGGATTATCAGTTCTACCTAGAAGATAGTCGATAGAAACATCAAAAAAATTAGCAAGTTTTCCTAAAGTATCACTGTCAGGTTCTCTATCTCCGGTTTCCCACATACCAACGGTACTTTTACTAACGCTGATTTTGGTTGCGAAGTTCACTTGAGAATATCCTCTTTTTTTTCTTAATTCAGCTATTCTCTTTCCGAATACAATAGACAAACTTACCACCACCTAGCTTGATTTTACCACGAAATGTGGGTTTAACTATATTAGATCACTAAAAGTGGGAAAAAACGTTGACATACCCACAGATAGTGGGTTATAGTCTAATTAAAGATCACAAATGTTGAGAGGTGAAATGAAAATGAAGCATCATAGAAAGACGATCTTGCAGCAATTGAGAAAGGAGAAGAAGCTTACCCAAAAGGAAGCTGCACAAAAAATAGGGATTTCATTTAGTATGTTTTCGAAGATTGAAAACGGCGAACGTTTTGGTAGTTATGAAACATTGAATGCTATCGCTACTTTCTTTGAAACAACTGTGGATTATTTATGCGGTAATTATACCCACAGATAGTGGGTGTATTATTCTCCCAATCCGAAATAAGAAGCGGATAGGACAAACTTCCTCACTCATATACATCTAAAAACAAACAAAAGAGGTGTTGTTGTATATGAAGATCATGCTGAATCACGAACAAACGAAACGCTTTTTCGATGCAATCATGCCGGAAGTAATTGAACTGATTAAAAAAGAAAAGCTGATGAAATTGAAACAAGAAGAACAGCAAGAAAATATTGACGATCAGTTAATTATTCCCGCACAGTAGCGGGGTTTCTATGGCGGACAAGCTAGGGTGATTACGTGAATACTTTCGATTACATAATCAAAATCCCCCAGGTGAGCAGCCCAAGGGATTGCAAGGAATAGCGAGCACACTTTAATTGTACACAAAAATCAAAATTGTGATGGTAAAAGGAAGGCGAACAAATGAGCGTTAAAGTAGCAAAACTAAACAGGAGGAACAATGAATAATGGAACGTGACATTAATAGCTATGGTTTTCAGCTTGGCAATTCGTTGATGGAACTAGATATGACACAACAAAAATTTGCAGAAGAAGCAAACGTGAGCAGAGAAACGGTATCTGCTTATAAAAACGAAAGGGCCAATGCTCCATCTGACATCAAAGCTAAATCTGTACATATAACGGACAACCCTTTTCTAGCGATTGCCGCCGCACATGAAAGTAGTGGTGGGACAAGCGCACCTATCTTAAACGGAAACAACGTTGAAATGAATCGACACACTTGCTTGATAAAAACGGTTGAGGAGCTAGAGGAACTCTTGGTAGCAATTAAAGCCGTTAAGCCCATTCTAATTAAACCACCTAACCAGTACACAGTAGAAGAACGTATGCAGATCGAAGCAATGCTACAGGAAACGCTCGATGTGAACACCTCATGCACTAACATGACAGCCATCATTTGCAAAGAAACAAAGATATCATGGATCGGACAATGGACGAAGCATACAACTAAGCTAGTTGCCCGTGGTTTTCTAAAAATCGTGAAAGGGTGATTGGAATGAATTACGAGTGGAATAACAGGCTATTGGATGTTTTAGAACGGACGTATCCTTATGACGCTAATTTAATGACTCTTTTGACTGGGACAAATCTTTACAGCGATGAGTATTTGGAACGTTTAAAAGAATTCAAAGTGGAAGGTTGTGTGAGTAATGTTGGTCAATAGAATTTCGCCTGAATTTGCTTTAGAGGTTATTGAAATGATTTGCGATGCTGACCAATCAAAAGGGAGATCAGTGGTAACAATCGAGGAAGTTTTGGAGCTGGCTACACAAAAAAACAGCCTGCGGGAACAGACTGTTTAAGGATTAAACATGGTACCTATAAGATAACACAGACATAAATGTTGGACAAGCATAAATCAATATTTTGCGGAGATCGTCTCCGCATGGGGCTTGCAATGAGTTGTAAGTCGCATGGGCAGACGATATGCCTAATAGAAAGGAGTGAGATAGGTTGAGTGAACAAAATTCAATAAAGAATCGAGAAGAAGAGTTAAGAAGATATGTGCGCGAAGGGAAGATAACACCAAATCAGGCACGTGAAGAATTAGAACTTCTTCCGGAAAGAGAAATTGCGGTTTTTTTACCTACTTCACAAGAAATTGAAGAAATGTCTATTGAAGATTTTGGGGATTGGATCGAAAAAGCAAGCATTGAGTTACCACATAGAGTGGTCGAGAGAAACCCTCTTTACTTTTTCAAAAAGAGGATTTCTCAATTACTCAATGATGGCAATCTGTCAGAAGCTGAGAAGGAGAAGAAAATTTTGAAAGCGATCGAAAAATTTAGGGAGGATTTTAATTTTTAATTTCGATGATGGATACTAGTTTAATTTTTTCTCCTTCTAAATTGATAAAAGGCAAACTGAGCTTATTGTCCAAAGATTGGGCATTAAGTAAATAAGGGAATAGCGGGCTTGTTTCTTCAGAAATATTAGCTTTATAAAGTATTTTAATTAGTGAATCAAACAGCAAAGGCAGACTATTTATCCTTTTAAAGGGATCACTCCTAAAATACTGTGGCTGATCTCTACAATCATCCACATATGAATCCTGAATTAGCTTTAAAAATGTAGTGGCGTTACTTCCAAAAGGTGTAAATCTGACAGTTTCAACATCTCCAGATTCATCTATGAATTTTTGACTAACGTAATTGCCTTTTGTTTCAACGAAATCACCGCACCAAAGGGAATTGTTGATATTAACAACAAATTTTAAATTTTTTTGGTATAGAGGATACAAATCGTTGCTTGTGATGTTTTTAAGCAAATAATCTAACGCTTGTAATTGCGGTAAAGAATACATTATCTCCCCTTCTTTCGTATTTTTGTGAACTGACAATTAACTAATTCGACAGAAAAGTGGAAAATCCTACAAATTTGGACATAAGCGGAGATCGTCTCCGCATGGGGCTTGCAATGAGTTGTAAGTCGCATGGGCAGACGATATGCCTAAAAAATTACATAAAAGGTCAATGGGCGATGGCGACCTTAGAAAAGAGGTGATTCTACGGATAAAAAGCCTATAAAACATTGGTTTCCAGTACCTGAATTATACTGGTCGATCAAGAAGCAAAAAACTGCTGAGAGATTTGTTATTGCCTATATGAAACGGAATTTTCCTAAGTGGAAACCAATTCAGATTGCTGGCAAGAAGGTTCTAGCAGAATTAAAGGAGAGTGAAGCCGATGGAGGTTAAACGAGTAAGGATTGTTGATCGCTCCAATTGGGGTAGATGTGGACCTTATCCTTGGATTAGATCAGTATATGTAGCTTGGGTTTGCCCTTATTGTGGGGAACCAATGGGGGAACCACATCCTCATAGCTTTCATGAGGATGGCGAGTGGTATGTATGTGATGTGTGGAGCAATCCGTGCGGGCACGTTGCCACTTACAGTGAATTAACGATTTTAAATCATGTACCAGACAATAAATAAGACCCCGCGCCAACGGAGTCTTTGGGTGAAACGCTTGCTTGGATTCGTTATACCTAGCGTAGCGGAGTAACCATAAAAAATCAAGAGGAGTGAGCTGAACTGCTTGACCAAATATATCAATTACGTGGTATGCGTTGGCAAGTTGTGAACTCTTTCAGCAAGAACAAGGAACAATGGGTTTCCCTGAGATGTCTAGATAAGCACAAACGAGAATGGGACATGCCTATATCGTTCTTAGAGGTCGTAGGGGACCGGAGAGTGTCATAAAGGAGGTGCGTTATTTGTCCAACGGCGGATGGATCAAATTGCATCGTAAAATTAGGAAAAACTCAATTTTTAACAACTTTGAGTTACTAAGGATGTTCCTTATTTGTTTAACGGAGGCCAGTCATAAAGAGCAAGATTTACTATGGGACAAGCAAGCGCTACACATTAATCCAGGCGAGTTTGTAACCGGAAGAAATCATATTGAAGAACTATATAATCAAGGGCTTCCTAAGAAAAATCATAAGTCAGGAAAGACTCTCATGAGATGGATTGAAAACTTTGAAAAAGCTGGTTTTTTGTCCATCAAAACGACCAACAAATATACGGTTGTGAAGCTAGTTAATTGGGAGCTTTATCAAGGTAATGACTTAGAAAAACGTAATGATAATGTCCAGCAAATGTCCAACAATTATCCAGCAAATGACCAGCAAATGTCCACAAACAAGAAAGAAAAGAATGTAAAGAACTTAAAAGATTCTAGTCCTAAACGAATTTATGACGAAGAATCAGATGCTTATATTTTAGCTAAATATCTACGGGACCGTATTCTCCGATGGAAGCCAGATGCAAAGGTTCCGAACGAGTCACCAGAAGGTTTGGTGAAATGGGCAGATGAGTTTCGGAAACTCATGGAGTTGGACAAGCGCGACAAAAAGGACATCCAGTTAGTTATCCAATGGGCTACAGACGACACTTTCTGGCAGACGAACATCCTTTCAGCAACTAAGCTACGGAAACAGTATGACCAACTAGAGGCAAGGATGAAACAAAAGGTAGTTCGGATGCCTTCTACGGATGGTGGGAACAAAGCACATAAAAGCCCTGCATACGAAAAGTTTGACGAGGAGTTGTTGAAAGCATGGGATTAGAAGTAGAACAAAGCGTGAATGTAAAGAACTTAAAAGATTCTAGTCCTAAACGCAATCGCATTTATGACGAGGGATCAGATGCTTATATTTTAGCTAAATATCTACGGGATCGTATTCTCCAATGGTACCCAAACGCAAAGGTTCCGAGCGAATCGCCTGAGGGCTTAATGAATTGGGCAGATGATATGCGTAAGCTCATGGAGTTGGACAAGCGCGACAAAAAGGACATCCAGTTAGTTATTCAATGGGCTACAGACGACGCTTTCTGGCAAATTAATATCTTTTCAGCAGGCAAACTCCGAAGGCATTATGACAAGTTGTGGGCACGAATGAGATAAGTAGTTCGGAAATCAGGTACAGACGGTAGGGAAAAACGAATGAATAAGTTTGACGAGGAGCTGTTGAAAGATGGGATTAGAAGCAGAACAAAGCGTACTCGGTTGTATCTTGATTGATGGTCGTTTAATCAAGGAGGTCGCACTAACACCGGATCAATTTTTTCATCCGCAACACCAAATTATTTTCAAAGGGATGATTTCGCTAGATGCAAAAGGTAGTGCAATCGACATTGTTACCTTAACAAAAGAACTATATGACCAGCTTATAGTGTTTGGTGGACCTACATATTTGACGGATATTCAATCTAGCGTTCCAACCATACACAACCTATCTCATTACATACGAATCGTAAGGGATGCGTGGAAGATCAGACAAGCTAAGGAGATTGGGTCAAATCTATCTTTTCTTGCCAATGAGGGCGGAGATGTAGAAATAATCTCGGAAGCTATACAAGGGCTTTCGAATCTGGAACAGTCCGGTACTTTCGGTGCAGTCAACAAGCGAAAGATGCTCATGGAGATGGGAGACCGTTTGCACGAAGCAGTTGAAAAAGGAATATCTTACGGATACAAAGACCTTAACGCGGTGACAAACGGCTTTAAGCGCAAGGGAGGAGACCTCATCATTCTTGCTGCTAGACCGAGTGTAGGGAAAACTGCTTTTGCCCTAAATGTTGCTAACAAGGCAAGTGGATCAGGTGCAATAGTTCCCTTTTTCTCTCTTGAGATGAGCGCTGAAAGTTTATTCAAACGCATGGTTAGCGAGATAGCTATTATCGACTCATGGAAACTTCGTGATCCAAAACGTTTTTTGTCTGATGAAGAACACGCTAAGTACATGGAGGCTTTATCAATCATTGATCGATTGCCACTAGAAATATTCGACCAACCAAATTGCACCATACCGGACATGGTGGCTGCTTGCCGGAAACTACGTAGAGACAATCCAGACAAACCAATGGTTATTATGCTTGATTATCTACAATTGTTGAAATGGCATAGAAAGGCATCGAATCGAGTTGAAGAGGTAAGCGGAATGTCGCGGGAGTTAAAGATTATGGCACGTGAATTAAAAGCTGATGTTGTAGCTTTATCGCAGCTAAGTCGGTCTGTCGAACAAAGGCAAGACAAGCGTCCTATGCTATCCGATTTAAGAGAATCAGGCTCCATTGAACAGGACGCAGACAAGGTGATGTTTCTCTATCGTGATGATTATTACGACAAGGAGACAGAGAACAAAAACATTGTGGAAGTCATTATAGCTAAACATAGAGACGGTCCGACGGGAACAGTAGAATTGGCTTTCTTAAAGGAGTACGGGAAATTTGTTGCTCTTGAAAGAGTTCGTAACACGAATTAGAGGAGTGAATACGTGTGAAAATCGAAACAACTGTGATTGTTCCGATAGGACAAGCCTTACCCGTAGTAGGTGAAGTTGTTCCGGCGGTTGATCCTATTACCTCTCGATTGTGTGACATCAAAGTTACTAGGCTTCAAAACATAAAATGGATTGTTCAAGATGAAGCATCGTTACTATCGGTGGATGTGTGCGGCAGGAAGGTTAAGAAAAAAACGGTTCCCACCAATATGAAACAAATGGACGTGTACGATTATTTGCAATACGAAATGATCGGATAAGGAGATGGAAATCGAATGAATTACGGCTTTACATGGATAGATATTGACGATGCTCAGGCATTGAGGCAGTGGGCGGAGAAAGCGAGTAGGGATTGATGGAACTAGATTCTTTTAAAACGCAGACTAACAAATCATTAAAAAAAGAAAAAAGAGGCCATCGAGGTTTCTCGATAGCCTTCAATTAGAGTAATGACTGATCATTTTGTATTTTAGAAAATTTTCCCAATTGCTATAGACGCACTTACAACTGCAGGACCTCCACCTGATACACTATTATTTAATGTAGTACCTCCATCAATGTTACGTAAGGTAAGAATATCGCCTGCTGTAAAAGTTGTGATAACTAGCCCGCTGTAAGTTTGGTTACCTGAACCAGATCCAAAATTTGAGCCTGGTATTTGTGCTGCGCCATTGAATAAAGCAAATGCGGAAGTGCCCTGTTGAGGAAATACCTCATAAATAATGAGGTAAGTACCTGTTTGATTAATGGTAATGGGGGCAGTGCCTACAGTGTGGGTAACAAAACCCGGAGGCGTGATGTTTCCATTTGTATTAAAAGTGACCGCAGCATTTGCTGCTAAGGTTTGCGCTGTTGTGTCATATATATTTGCGACACCTAGAATACCTGGACCAGTGGCACCAGTAGCCCCGGTAGCCCCGGTAGCCCCAGTGGCACCAGTAGCCCCGGAAGCACCAGTGGCCCCAGTAGCCCCGGAAGCACCAGTGGCCCCAGTGGCCCCGGAAGCACCAGTGGCCCCGGAAGCACCAGTGGCCCCAGTAGCCCCGGAAGCACCAGTGGCCCCAGTGGCCCCGGAAGCACCAGTGGCCCCGGAAGCACCAGTGGCCCCAGTAGCCCCGGAAGCACCAGTGGCCCCGGAAGCACCAGTGGCCCCAGTAGCCCCGGAAGCCCCAGTGGCCCCGGAAGCACCAGTGGCACCAGTGGCCCCGGAAGCACCAGTGGCCCCGGAAGCACCAGTAGCCCCGGAAGCACCAGTGGCCCCGGAAGCACCAGTGGCCCCAGAAGCACCAGTGGCCCCAGTAGCCCCGGAAGCACCAGAAGCACCAGTGGCCCCAGAAGCACCAGTGGCCCCGGAAGCACCAGAAGCACCAGTGGCACCATTAGGTATATTAATATCTACCTTTGTTTTGCACTCGAAGTCGCTATCCCCACAGGGCGAATAACGTTTTCTCTTACATCTACAGTGTCTATGTCCACAATTCCGACAGCATCCATGGTTACTCAAATGGCATTCCTCCTTTAAAAAAAATTTATAAATAATCATATGTTTAAAGGAAAGATGTTGATTGGGCTACTTACACACCAATCATTACTTTTGAGAAGAGCAGAAACAGGATGAAATGGCAATTGGATCAGAACAGGCGTACCGTTATAAATTACTCGCTAAGGAAGGGAAATAGATTGGCACGTTGTATAAATCCAGCCCGAATGAGAAAGTGTTTGCCATTCTAAGTGCACCAGAGATACTTGTTTTGTAAAGGAAATGGGATTATCCAGAAGCTAAAGCATTGGTCAGATTTATTGAACGGGGGAGCGGGATGCTATTTGACTGAGACACACCGTGAGATTCGAGGCCGATGAATTAGAAGGCTTAACGGAAGTTAAACAAGAGGAGATAGTACAGCAATACTTTGATCAATGGCTTTGGGACAACATTCATACTAGCAGGGAAAGGGAGTGATGAAAATGAATGAAATCAAACGGATTTATTTGAAACAACTAATCGAAGCAGCTTATCGGATGGCTTTTAGCCTTTCAAATAAAGAGGAAGAAGAGTTGACTGTCCAAGAAGAGCGTTTGTTAAATGCTGTTACTCACTGCTCTGAGTTTAATATCTCAAGTGAATCAGTAAATGATGTCGGTAGAACAGTCGCAGTTTTTACAAACACAAGCCATGTTGGTAACTATGAATACTATGAGATTTTCGGAAAACGAGACTTGGTATCGACCGGAACGGTAATAGAGCTAAATGATAAAAAGTACGTTGTACTTAACGTCATGTTGAAATCGGACAAACAAATTACTTTAGAGGTGGGGCAAAATACAAACTATTTAGGGTTAACGAAGAATATCCAGAGTACATCGTTGCTCAGACAGCAGACGAGGCTCTAAATGATCATAACGAACGTGGTGGAAAAGATTCTGCGGTAACGATGGATGAGGTTGAAGAGATATCGCTTGATATGGTTGGTAACTTCGAACAAGAGGATGGTAGCCGCAAGCTAATGAGCTTTCGAGATTATATTGGACAAGATTTTGTTTATGAAGAGCCGACGCTCATTTGCTGGAACGATTGATATAACTCACATCACTTGTGATAAGGGAGGATGCGGAATGAACTGGAAAGGGCAGCAGCTAAATACGGTAGGTGACTTACTATATAAAGGCATTATAAAGTGTGAAACTCCAAAAGAAGCACAAGAATTTATGCAACAGTATCGAGCCGAAAATGAACATGCAGATAGCAACGTTGGTTATCTAAGTGGCTACTGTTCAATTGAAGAAGCAAAACGGATTAAAGAGTGGTTTGGGGTAAAGCATCCCATATTTGATTGAAGTAAAACTGCCATAAGGAGGATTAGTAATGGCAACCAATTACGATAAATTATTCAAAGATTTGAAAGAAGCGAACGAAATCGCTTGCCAAACTGTTGCCCAAGTCACTGAGGGAGGTAGTGCAAACCTAGATTCTGTATTTTTGATAATCCCAAGAGCCCGTAAAATATCAGTATTGGACGCAATCGAAAGGGCAGGATTGTACTGCCTGGGGAAAAGAGAGTGGATTGGGAAGGGTTACTTCATCACACCTACTTGTGGTGGTCAGGGAGATAAGCGCGCAAAGGCTGTTAACGTAATGGCAAAAACGCTAAACGATCTTGGTTGGGAAGCATTAACTTTTCAAAGGATTGATTAGAAAAGGAGGAAGCCAATGAACAGAGTGAGTGAGAACCAATCTGACAAACTTATCCAGTTCAATTTTATCCGGCTTGAACGCAATAAAGAACGAAAATGCACTTGTGAATTCCGTAAATACACCGTGGATACGGTTAATCGTGAAATCACTTGCGAGTGTGGCATGGTTGTAGATCCATTTGAAGCAATGTTGGATATGGCAAAACACTACGATCACTTGAACTATCAGCATAGACTCATGGAAGAGCAAAGATTGCAATGGTTCAAAGAAAAGCCACATTCAGTTTTGTTTAAAAACCTTGAACGGTCTTATCAAAAGGGAAAAATGCTGCCTTATTGCCCTTCATGCCAACAATTATTTGACTTCAAGGATGTGACGGGTTTCGGAAACGCAGAATTTTATCGTAAGCTCCAGAAAAGGAATGGTGGCAGCCAATGAGTAGAGAGATTGACGCTAAGACATAAGAAAAGCCCCCGTTAGGAGGCAATTCTATTAATTAGGGAAGGATGCAAGTATCTGGATACTTTGGATTTGGGCAATAAGGTTTATCTTTGCTAGCAGCACTTACAGCACCCGAAACAGCCATAACCATCATGACTGTAAAGGCGATAGCTAAAAACTTTTTCATATTCTCACCTCCAAACATAATAGATTATAGAATGTTCTGACAATAATATATCATATTTGTAATTATTTGGGAATCTATGACAACAAAAAAGCTCCCTCATCGGAAGCCATGGAATATACGTTCGTCAAAACTATTATACCATGAGCAGATGGTAAGGGGGAGCGAAAAATGAGCACAGTTGATTTACAAGTACCAATAGAAAAAGGGGTACGGATTATAATTGTAGAGGATGGTAGTATAGTCGATAACTTAAAATTAGAGCCGTTTCAAAAGCTCACAATCGTTACCCAAAACGATAAAGTGCTAGACTCAGAAAAAATAACAAGAAAAAGATACAGATAAATAAGCCTGACCGAGAAGCGGAGGGCACTAGGATATTCCACTACATGTGGTTTGTCTTAGTGTCCTCTTTTTATTTTGCCTAAGGAGGGATAGGTATGACAACCAAGCCTTGTAAACAAAAAAGCACAAAGAAAGAGCAGCTATCTATGAAAGAGTTAAAGCGCTTGATGGGAGACACCACTCGCACTCAGTTTTTACGAGATAAGTCAAATCGAAAATAATTTAATCTACCAAGGAGGCGCTGTTTTATGCAGGACCTTTTGAGAGAGTATGAATATACAAAAATGCAATTGGAAGCTAAAAGAAGACTACTAAAAAAAGAAAATGCATCAAAAGAAGAAATAAACACCAGTGATATAGAACTGCTTGGCGAAATGATTAGTAGTGTTGATTTTATTATCGAATGGATTGAAACAGGTAAGCGCCCAGGGATGAAACGAGGGATAGAACGAAGAGCTGCTTATCAGAAAGAAATTCTAACTGATCCTATTACTATGCAGTCATATGTGAATAATGGGCTTGCTGGTAGTCCAGCTAATATTACAGATAGTCAGAGAAAAGAATTAGAAGAAGCTCTTTCTATATTGAGTGAAAGAGAAAAGGAATGTTATATCATGGCACACGGTCGAGGTTATACTCACCGTGAAATATCAGAAATAATGAAATTAGCACGTGGAACTGTAGCGAAATATATAGTTCGTGCACAATTAAAAATATCGAAATATATTGCATTAAAAAAATAAAAATCATACGGTCTATCCAAAAATTAGTTGGATAGACTTCTTTTTTTGTCTAGCAAATGCCACCTATAAGTAAGAGAAAAAAATTGACTCAACTATATTGTGTAATATTTTGATTCTGATTAACGACACCAAGGCTTCAAGGGTAATTTTCAGTAGTTCAAAAAGTGATCAAAAAAAGTGACAAAACGAAGAAGTGTTGAGAGGAGGAAAAGAAGTGGAAACCGTACAGCCCATTAGAGACAGAGAACAGATCAAAACGATGAAAGTTTTGCTAGGTCATCGGAGTAAACGGGATCTGCTTCTTTTCGTCCTGGGTATCAATAGTGGCTTGCGAATTAGCGATATTTTGAATATGTGTGTATGTGATGTAATCGACAAGAAGGGCAGAGCGGCAAAGTTCTATGAGCTGAGAGAAAAGAAGACTAAGAAGAAGAAGCGGTTTCCTTTTTCTGAACAGATCAGGAAAGTGATTGAGGACTATCTTGCGGATTACGACGGTGATAGGAACAGACCACTATTTGTCAGTCAAAAACGGGCAAGGGATGGAACGTATAGACCGATAACCAGACAACGAGCATGGATAATCCTTAATACGGTGGCAAAGCGGATTGGAATTACTGATAATGTCGGTACCCATTCGCTTAGAAAAACGTTTGGGTACCACGCTTATCAAGAGGGAGTTTCTATAGAGGTTCTACAGCGGATATTCAACCATTCTGACCCAAGAATAACGCTAGATTACATTGGTATCACTCAGGATGCAATAGATGATGTTTATCGAAGATTAAATTTATAAGTGAGGGAGATATTGATGACGGGAATGGAATTGAAACTTAGAAGAGCTGAGCTGTTACTAAACTATTTGAATCTACTTATTGAACTTGATAAAACAACCTTCGGCTATAAAAGCGAGATTGAAGAATGTATTAAGGCAATAAAAGATGATCTGCAAATAACGAGGGGTTACAATGGCAAAACGATCCAGTAAGCCGTGTATGTTTCCGAGATGTCCAGAGCTGACAGAAGGCCAATACTGCATAAAGCATAAAAAGGATACAGGACAGAAGTATAACCGAGAAAGAGGTACTTCATCACAACGTGGCTACGACAGTAGATGGAGGAAGGCAAGAAAGTCGTTCCTTTCTTCCAATTCATTGTGCGTTCATTGCAAAGAACAACGAAAGTTAACAGTAGCAACAGTTATAGACCATATCATTCCACACAAGGGTGATATGGTTCTATTTTGGGATGAAAAAAATTGGCAGTCTTTGTGTGCTTCTTGTCATAGCAGAAAGACAGCGAAAGAAGATGGTGGGTTTGGAAATGGTCAAAATTGTTGATCTAAACTTGGATGGTCATAATGTGTTACAAAGCAAAGGGTTATTGAGATTAGTAAAAAAGTGGTTTTTGAGGGGACAGGAGCAACAATAAACATGAGAATAAATGTTTATTGTTGCTCTTGAAAGAATAAATATTATATTAATAGCTTTTTTTCTTAGGAGCCTGTTGGTTGAATAGTTTCATTAAATGCTGAAATTTTTCAGGATTATTCAGCATTTCAGGAAGTAAGATTTCCATCATTTTAGCTTCAGGAGCCATTGAATTTTTTTGAATTGCCGAAACTATTCCTTCTAGATCGGATTGCTCTTTGTTTTTTATAGTTACATGAAGATTCTCTACTCCATCTTTAATGTCCAAAAGGAGAGAAAAGATTTGTTGATTAACCTGATGTACTTGACTTACTTGGGGGCTTTCAGCCAGTTGACTAGTGGAGGAATCTTCGCTTTCTAAGCCAACAGTTTTAATAGTCTCAATCAGCTTTTCTTTTGCCTCAGCCAGTTTATCTGGATCAGATAATTTATAAAAGATAGTCCTAATAGCAGAAACATCAAATGGTAAGTCCTGACCCGCTTCAATAAGTTGAATAAGGGGTTTTCCTATTGCGGCTCGGTATCCAGCTTCATAAAAGGCATTTGGGTTATGCTCAGTTAAATCAGCAATGACTAGATCGGAAGCTTTTAAATGCTCAATGATTGTTTGATTAATTGTATCGGTATCGTTAATTTTATCAACACGGATTGCATTATAGCCACATTGTTCACATACCGGAGTTAAGATATGTTTGTATACCTGATCAGAACGTTTACGTGTATCTGATCCCTCATGCCCAATTGGACTCACAATAAAACAATTTTTCAAAATAATCATCTCCTGTTAGTTGATAGGATATAGAAAGTTCATTTCGACAAAAAGTCGGAAAATCCTACCATAGAAGTATTTTCTTTTCCTGATAATATGACAAATTACATTAAATATAATGACGATTGGGCATATGTTCTGCGATTTTTGTAAGGAGCTATTTCTAGCTCAATAGGAGAGACCCCCTAGCTAAAAAAACTAAGGGTAACGTATTATAGACCGCGTCCCCCTTTTCTGTAAACAAAATTCCCTAAATGAAATTTCAGAGAGGAGGAATAGAATGGCAAGACCAAGGCAACCGATTAACCTTTTGCTTTATAAAGGCAAGAAAAATCTTACAAAACAAGAGATAGAGGAGCGAAAGCAACAAGAAGTAAGAGCACCGAATAATAAAGTTAAGGCTCCTGCATATCTAGAAAAAGAGTTAAAAAAAGAGTTCAATAAAATCTCTTCTGTCTTACTTGAGATAGGAATTATGAGTAATTTAGATGTTGATGCTTTAGCTAGATTTCTCATTTCAAGAAAAATGTATCTCCAAGTTACAGAGGAAATTTTAGCGAGAAGTCCTGTTAAAACATTCATGGAACCAGTTAAGGACGATGAGGGCAAAATAATAGGCGTAAATGAAATTGATGTAATAAGCGAATCATATTCCGAATTGTTACAAATGCAAGATAGGCTATTCAAACAGTGCAGACAAGCTTCCAGCGATCTTGGGCTAACCATCTCATCTCGATGCAAACTAGTAATTCCAAAGAAAGAAGACAAAAAGCCGTCTGAGTTTGATAGAAAGTTTGGTGATTTATAGCAATGAGACAGTGGCTTATTGATTACTGCAAGGATGTTTTAAGTGGAGAAATTGTCGCTTGTCAAAAACACAAGCAGGCTTGTCAAAGATTCCTTGATGACATTGACCGAGAAGGCACTGGAGATTTCCCTTATATTTTTGATGAGGAAAAATCTATTCGATTTCTAGAATGGATGACTCTTTTCAAGCATACTAAAGGGGTTTTAGCAGGCAAACATATTCAACCACATGATATTCAAGTATTTGTTTTCTCTAATATCTATGGTTGGGTGCATAAAGATACGGGTTATCGTAGGTTCAAAAAGGCTTATTGGCAAGTGGGAAGAAAAAATGCAAAGTCACAAAGTTTAGGTTGCGTAGCCACCTACGAAGCTATGGCTTTGGGTGAAGGTATGAGTGAGGTATATATTGGGGCCACCAAACGAGAACAAGCTAAAATTGTTTACAAGGAAGCAAAGGCTATGTTAAATGGTTGCCCTGATCTACAAGGGAAATTCAAAGAAGCTTATGGAGAGATTGTACATTTAAAAACAGATTCGACCATTCGAGCGCTATCAAAAGAAGATAAAAAATCAGGTGATGGGTTTAATCCGCAATGCGCCATAATTGATGAATACCACGCACATGATACAAGTGAAATTTACGATGTAATGGATTCAGGGATGGTATCTCGTCCGCAACCCCTACTGATGATTATTACAACAGCAGGAACGAATCTCGGTGGACCATGCTACAGAAGCGAATATGATTATGTATCTAGGCTCTTAAATCCTCATGAACCAATTAAAAACGAGGAATATTTTGCAATGGTGAATGAGTTAGATAAGGATGAAAAAGGAAAGATTATTGACGACATCAAAGATGAAAGTTCATGGGTTAAAGCTAATCCGATAGCCGCGTCTTATCCTGAGGGAATCGCTAACATACGTTCAAAATTGACTGAAGCCTTAGATAAGCAAGACAAGATGGATGATTTTCTAACGAAAAACATGAATGTTTGGATTAATGGCGGGATCAATAGATATATGCGTTTGGATGCTTGGGAAGCCTGTGGAGTCACCAAAGATAAGTTCCCTGTTCTAAAGGGATATGAGTGTTATACAGGAATAGACCTCTCTTCTAAGATTGATTTGACAAGTGTAAGCTTCGAATTTCCTTTGGGGGATGAATATTACGCTATTTTATCCCACTCATTTATGCCAGAAGATACTGTAGCAGTCAAAACAAAAACCGATAAGGTTCCTTATGATCAATGGGTTCGTGAAGGATGGATAACAACTACTCCAGGAGCAGTGGTTGATTATCGATTCATTTTGGCGTATATCAAGAGAATGGTAGAGGAAAAAGGTTGGATACCCAAAGAAAATTGTTACGATCCCTACAATGCAACACAGTTCGCTCAGGAAATGGAGTCAAACGGATATGAAATGATTGAAATCCGTCAAGGTGTTAAAACACTGTCAGAACCAACAAAAAATTTCAGAGAACTCGTTATGGAAAGAAAAATTATTCATGACAGCAATCCTGTACTATCATGGGCGATCGGGAATGCAGTTACTAAAAAAGATGCACAAGAAAATATCATGTTGGATAAAGAGAAATCCACAAACCGTATTGATCCTATTGCCTCGTTGATCAACGCCCATGTAAGGGGAATGTTTATAGACGCTTCAACAGCATTGAATAACCGTATTATGAGCAAAGATTATTCTCTTTAAGGGAGTGGATACCCATTTCATTTCTAAAAAGTATAAGGTTATATCTGGAGCGATTTATTGATGATCTATTTTTTGTGATAGGTCTTTTTTTTATTGTTCGAGCAACCTTCATGATTCATATAATCGCAGGAATGTATGTAACGGGTATGATATTTGTTTTTGCTGGAGTGCTTATCAGTAGGCATCCGTTGAGAAGGTTGCAAAAGAGGTGATAAAACGTGATACTTCGTAGTCTTTTAGGTACTGCTGAGGAATCAGACCTAACGAATCCGGAAAATTGGCTACTAAATATGTTCAATGGAGCTACCACCACAAGTGGTGAGAGAGTGACGGGAAATAACGCTTTGCTTAACAGTAATGTATTTACTTGCGCCTCCATTTTAGGAGGGGATATAGGCAAGTTGCCCCTTCAAGTTTTCCGAAAAACAAAAAATAGAATAGTGAAGGAAAATGATCACCCAGTGGCTTATTTACTTGGGACAAGACCAAACCCTTATATGAGTGCTTATACCTTTAAAGAACTTCTGGAAGTTCACATGGTAGTTTGGGGAAATGCTTACTGTAACATTGAATGGGAGTGGAACGGCAAACCAAAAGCCTTATGGGTTTTAGACCCATCTAAAACAGATATTTTACTAGATCATCAAACAGGGGCACTTTGGTATGTGACAAGTCTTCCTAGCGGGGAACAAAGGAAAATCCCTTGGCATGATATTTTTCATTTGAAGGGCATAAGTAGAAATGGTTTGAAGGGAATCACGCCGATTTCCGTCATACGAGAACAAATTGGTATCCAACAGATGTCCACAAAGTTTTTGGGTTCATTTTATGCAAACGGGACGGCTACTAAAGGAGTTTTGACAGTACCATCAAAACTCGAAAAAGATGCAAAAGACAAAGTTAGAGAAGAGTGGACGAAATTAAACAGCGGCTTATCAAACGCTCATCGAATCGCTATCCTTGATAGTGGTTTAGAGTATAAAAGTCTTGGAATGCCGTTGGAAGATGCCCAGTTTATCGAGACACAAAAATTCGGCATTTCAGAAGTTGCAAAGATTTATAAAGTGCCTCCTCACAAACTAGGTCAATTAGATCGGGCAACATTTAGTAATATCGAGCAGCAGTCTCTCGATTATGTGAAAACGACTTTGCAACCCATTGCAATAAATTGGGAGCAAGAGATTCAGTATAAGCTGTTTACTCAGGCTGAATCCAAAAAATATTACCTTCGATTTAATATGAATAGCGAATTAAGAGGGGATAGTCAAAGTCGTGCTCAGTATTACAAAGAAATGATCGCTATGGGTGTTTACAACATTAACGAAGTCAGAGCTTTAGAAGAACAAGACAGCATAGGAGAATTAGGAGATAAGCATTTAGTGTCTCTTAATTACACAACGTTGGACAATTTAGAGAAGTATCAACTTCTAAAAGCGGGACTTGGGAAAGGAGATGATAAAACTGGAGAATAAAAAAGAGATAAGGTATCTTACCGTACAAAATTTGGAGATTCGAAGCGAAGTCAGCGAAGAAACAACGATGGGAATTGACGGATATGTAGCGAAATGGGATGCTCGTAGCCAGCTTATATGGGGTGAATTTTATGAAAAAATTGCGAAAGGTGCCTTTACCCGAAGTCTCCAAGAAAACACCATTAAGGCTTTATGGAATCATCGGACCGACTATGTGCTTGGTTCGAGCAAAAACTCAACTCTTCGATTATCTGAAGATGATATTGGTTTGAGATTCGAACTAGATTTACCTAATAACAGCTGGGGAAGAGATGCGTTTGAATCAATCACTAGAGGAGATGTAGATGGTGTAAGTTTCGGCATGTATGTCCGAAATGACTCGTGGCTGTATTTAAGGGATGAAGATGTCTATGAGCGTACACTTTTAGACATTAATCTTTTCGAAATATCCCCCACTCCATTTCCTGCTTATCTGGATAGCGAAGTTAGCAAAAGAAGTATCAACGAATTAGGAATCACCACAAAAGAACAACGCAAGTTAGAGAAAGAGAAACTATTATTGGAGCTAGACCTGTTAAGCATTTGACAGGTCTTTTTTCTATCTAAAAAAAGCGAGGTAATGAATGATGGATGAACGCGAAAGAGAATTACGCCAACGTTTGGAAGAACTTTTATTAGAATCTCGTAGCCTTATGGAAAGTGGCAAGATGGAGGAAGCGAAGGCAAAAAAAGAAGAAGCTCGTTCAATTAAGGAACAAATTAAGACGTTAGAAGAATTGCGAGATATCGAAAAATCTGTAAGTGTAACTAGTAAGTCTAATCTCATTCCTCAAGCAGGGGATGAGGAAAGAAGCTTGGATCACCATTCTATATTCATGAAAGCCTTACGGAATAAACCACTGGATTCTGAAGAACGCTCGTTGCTTGAAGCTAAAGAAGCAGAAGTCAGAGATATGTCTGGTGTTACAGATGAAGATGGTGGACTTGTTATCCCAAAAGACGTTCAAACCAAAATCAATGAGCTTTCTCGTTCGTTTGATGCCTTGGAACAATTCGTGACAGTGGAGTCCGTAAATACTCGTTCTGGTTCCCGTGTATTAGAAAAAAATGCTGATATGGTTCCGTTTGCCGAAGTGGATGAAATGGGAGATATCCCTGATACAGACAGCCCTAAATTCAGTAAGTTAGAATATACGATTAAAGATCGAGCGGGTATCCTGCCGTTATCTCGTAGCTTGTTGCAAGATAGCGACCAAAACATAACTACCTATGTACAAAATTGGTTGGGAAAAAAATCGAAAATTACTCGCAACACCTTGATCCTAAATGAACTTAAAACTTTAAAGAAAAAGGCATTAGCAACTGTAGACGACATAAAAGATGTGCTTAATGTTGACCTTGATCCGGCTATTTCTGCTGGTGCTATCGTTTTGACAAATCAGGACGGGTACAATTATATGGACAAGCTCAAAGACAACGAAGGAAAGTATTTGTTACAACCTGATCCTACTCAGTCTACCCGTAAAACATTGTTTGGAAAGACGGTTGTTGTTGTGTCGAACCGATTCTTGCCGACTACATCTAAGAAAGCACCGTGCATTATCGGTGATCTAAAAGAGGCAATTGTATTATTTAAGCGAGAGCAGATGGAACTAGCTTCTACAGAGGTAGGAGGAAAAGCGTTTGGTCGTAATACCTTGGATGTTCGAGCTATTCAAAGGGACGATGTGAAGTTATGGGACACAGTAGCAGTAGTTTTCGGTGAATTAAATATTTCTACGCCAGCTACTTAATAGACTTGTTTTCGGGGTGATTCATGATGGATTTAGATAAGGTAAAGGGATATCTGAGGATCGACGGGAACGAGGAAGATGATACGCTGCGGATGATTTTCTCCGCAGCAGTTATTTTTCTTCAGAGGGCGGGAATAAAAG
Organism: Brevibacillus sp. JB24b; assembly: GCF_051713385.1. Lineage (NCBI taxonomy): Bacteria > Bacillati > Bacillota > Bacilli > Caryophanales > Paenibacillaceae > Brevibacillus > Brevibacillus sp. JB24b. The sequence continues at coordinate 792,349 of NZ_JBNVQV010000001.1, forward strand.
AAGATTTTTCTGATGAACTTTATTGTCTAACGGTATTGTTATTGGTATCTCATTGGTTTGAGAATCGCCAGCTAATTGGAAAGAGTGATCAAATGCCTTACGCATTAGATAGCATGATATTTCAACTCAAATATAAAGCTGGTGGGTAATTATGAATCCTGGAGAATTACGACACAGAATTGTAATTGAAGTAAGAAAAGATAATAAATACGTAGAGTTTATAAAAGCTTGGTCCAAAATTCGTCCTCTGAATGCAGAAGAAAAGATAAATCGTCCAGATATAGAACAAAGTGTGTCTCATGTAATTGAGATTCGGTACAGAAAAGGCATCACGTCCATAATGAGAGTCAGGTTTCGAGACCGTTGTTTTGGTATCGAATCTGTGTTAGACCCAGACGAACGAAAAAAATCTTTAAATCTTATGTGCGAAGAACTACTTCCTCTCGTCGATGTAATTAAGGTTCTCAGAAAAGCTCCAGTAAAAAATGAGCGAAACATAGTCAATATGGATAATTCTATTACTCATCACATTCAAGCATGTATCACAGGCATAGAAGATAGTTTTAAACGTTATGAAAATGAACCTATTGAATGGGGCAGAAAAGCCGAGATTATTTGTGATTTAAGCGAAGATATCAAAACAGGAGACACCTTAACCTTACTCGGCGAAGGTGATTTTTTCGTTGTCGAGGCTATTCAAGGTAAACATTTTTTAGAAATCACTGCTCACCAAGATAAACGAGGTGCAGAGTAATGGATTTTAACCAGTTACAAAAGCGATTAAGAATGCTACAAGACAAAGATATTAAAAGGATTGAAAAGAAAATCATTCGACGTATCGGTACCGTATTTTTGCGGATGTTACGACAGCAAATCAAAAAGATGGGGCTTGTTGATAGCGGTGAATCAATGAGAGCCTTTATGAAAGGAAAAAGGGGCAACATTTGGATTATGGATGTTGACCGAAACTCATTTACCCTTGAATTAGGAGCTAGTTATTTTGTTCCAAGCCTTTTAAGTGACGGGTATACGATTAAGAAGGGGCATTTCGTGCCAGGGCGCTTCGAAGGAGGTAAATTCATCTATGATCGAAATGCAAAGAAAACCGTAAACGGAAAAGAACGTCCTACAGGTGTATGGATGAAGCCGCGTAGCTTCATTGGCAAAAACTATCTGGATATAACACTTCAAAACTTCCAAGGTGGGATTAAAGGATTGATGGAAGACTTATTATCAAAAGAGTTAAAGAAGGTGCTCGGATAGTGGAAAAAGACCTTTCTACATTAGTAGATTTAGTTAATCAAGCTTACCCTGAGCTTGCCATCATTGTTAATCTCGAAGAGTGGTTATCCGGTTCCTTCGAACCTCCTGTTGCTTTTATCGAAACGCAATCCGTGACGGAAAAAGCCAACAGTTTAACTACTTATCGAGTCATAGCAGACGCTGGTATTGTAATTCATTACCCCAAGGAGAATGGCTACTATAAAACAATTTCATCCGAACCACTGAGAACGATCCTCCGAAAAGAAAAGTACAGTTATCGAGGCAAAACGGACGGTCTACTGATTGATATTAACCCAAGCACATTGGAAATAAACAACAGCAAGAAGGATCGTACAGAAATCACCTTTCGCTTTGAGTATTTACTCACTGTACCAAGAGAAAAAGTTGAAAAGATTAATACCTTCGAGGTAGAGGAGGGATATCATGGCTAAAGCAAAAGAGCAACGAGAAGATACAGCCATCCGACGATTAAAACAGGATTGGATCGAGAGCGCAGGACAGGTAAAAGCAGAACGCTTTGAACTAGTCGGTGCTCTTTTTTATGTCCCTGACGCAGAAGCTTTGACAGAAGATCAGGTAAAAGAAAAACTTGCGAGATATCGAGGTGAAAAATAGATGGCAATTGAACGCGAGCGTCCAGGAGTCGTTATAGAGCTGAAAGCGAAAGCGAAAGAACGCATCTTGCCCAAAAGTGGTATGGTGCTTGTTCCTTATCAAGGTGAATGGGGAGCGACAAATCAACTGGTGACCATGAAGGGATATGAGGAGAGGACTTCAGAGTTATTTGGTTCTGTAGAAACGGTTGAATTAGCGGCCGAAGGCGGGGCAACGATCATTTCCTATCGAATCACGAATGGGACTGAAAAAGTCGCTACATACACCCAAGCTGATTCCCTTACCATCGAATCACGCTATCCAGGGTTAACAGGGAACAGAATTGCTATTTCAATTAGTCCGTCATCTGCCGAACCAGGTAAAAAAGAGCTGGAAGTGAAGGGGATTATTACGACTGAAAAATACTCCTTTGCTTCTGTAGAAGAGCTACTAAAGAAAACAGATCAATCCATTTACATTCGCGTGAAAAAGATAGGAGATCAACCTGTAGAAGACGTTGCTCTCACAACATTAACAGGTGGCACGTCTGGTATGGGGAATTTACAGCCTAAAGACTTTACTTCACTGTTCCTTGCCATTGACGGTGCTAATTTTGATGTCCTTTATCTACCGTCTGATGATCCTGCTATACAGGCCGTCGCCAAGCAGTATATATTGGACAGGGAAAAATTTACGCGAAAACGTAGCACACTTGTTGTTGGTGGAAAAGCAGATCAAGACACGCGAATGGACGCTCATATAGAACGTTCTATCGCTAGCAACTCACGTCGAATTGTCAATTGCGCAATTGCTGGTACACATAATAACGGCAAGACGTATGGAAGCCTAGAATGGGCCGCATGGCTAGCTGGAATGATTGCAGCTACTCCAGCACATATTTCTTTAACGGCTCAGCTCGTACCTATGAAGAGAGCGGCAAAGGATTGGGGACACACTGAAATTCAAACCGCACTTAACTCTGGTACATTGGTTGCCGTTCGTGACGGTGATGTGTACTTGATAGAAAGTGCGGTCAATACCTTAACGACATTGAAAGCAAATGAACGTGAGGATTATGGAAAAATTCGTGTCTCCATGACGATTGACCAAATTGTTAATGATATTAATTCTGTGGGCAAGAAGTACAAAGGAAAATTAAATAACAATGATATTGGCGGGGCCACTTTCGTAGGGGCTGTAAAGACCTATCTCGAAGCTCGTGAGTCGCAGGGAGCGATTGACACAGGGTGGATATTCGAAGACAAAAAGAATGGCGTAGGGGATAAGCGCGGATTCCGTTTAGCTGCCAAACCATTAGATGCGATCGAAATCTTTGACGTAGAATGGGAGGTGCTATAATTCATGCGCCAAAGTGATATTAAATTAAAGAACTGCCAAATTTACGATGAGAACGGCGATCCAATCTATGGGACATTAGAAGGCAAAGCCACCTTGAAAATGGAATACGGAGACGTAAAACGACTGCAAAAAGGTTCTGTACAGACGATTGACTCTTGGCACATTGAAGTGACTCTCCGTGTTTCGTCGGTTAATGCGGCTTTAAAGTACTTTTGTGCTGACTTGATTACAGAAGGAAAAACACCAATTATTCCACAGTTGCTTGGGGAATCTGTGGATAAAGAAAACGACAACATTGAACGGGTCCGTATCAGTGATATTTACTTAAATCCTGAAGAAATAACGTTGTGGGAAGCAAAGGCGGACGGTAACGATAATGCGACCTATGAAATAAAGGGGCGTAGTAACAAGAAGCCTGATTTCCTTGATAGATTACCGGAATATATCGAAGACTAGGAGGACATGAACATGTCAAAATTAGAGAAGTTTTTATCCAAAGCATCTGAGGTTGATCTACGCAAAGAAGTAGAGGTTGTGATTGATGGTGATGTATGGAGGGTAAGAGAGTTGACGCTTACTGAAAACCGGATTTGTGAACGCGAAGCAGATAAAGGGGATAAGTTCGATTGGTATCGCTACAATGATGCTCGTATCGTAAAGTCAACCGAACATGATTTTAACTGGAATGATCCTGAGTTATTGAAAGCATATAGGGTAGGTAATAAATTTGAGTTGCCTGCCAAACTGTTTGACCGCAATCCAAATGGATACGGTGCTCTCCTAGAAGCTGTGCGGAAGATAAGCAGCGGCAACACTGAAACAGATGCAGTAGAAGAAGCAAAAAACTAATTAAGTCCGATGCGGAGGCTTGGCATGTTGCCAAGGCTTTTTTAAATGGAAGAGGACTCCCATCGGAAATAGTTGATTACGAAGTAGATCGTTATAAACAAAAGCTGTTTATTATGGCTTGTCAGATGATTGAGCACTCACAAGAAGAGGGAGAAAAGTAGCTTCTCCCCTTCTCCCGAGCAAATGGGGGCTGGGGAGAAGGTTCTATGTATTTATGCGGTATCCGATGTACACAAGTAATACGATACCGAACATGGTACCAATACTAGGTCCTGGTTCCCATCCAAACAGTAACATAGGAATGAATGATAAAAGGAAAGCGATGATGAAGAAAAAGAGTAGCATACCGAATCGTAGCGCAAGAAAAACGATGAGACGAAAAAGTTGATAGAAAGCCGTGGGTATAATCTTCCAAAACTCCATGATACCCCTCCTTTATATCCAAATTGTACCATAACAAATAAGTCAGGAGGTGTTCAACTTGGCAAAAGTGACAGCGCTATTTGAGGCGAGGGATAGGATTTCGCCCGAATTAATTCGGATGAGGAGAGAGACGGATCGAACCGGACGTTCTTTTGGTGGAATGAGAAAGGGATTCCAACGTGAGTCTCAACGGATGGAGAGGGAGATTCAAAGTCTGCGTTCCGATTTAAAACGATTAGAAAGTATTAAAGCAAGACCAAGGGTAGAGTTGGACAATCAAGCAACCCAAGGCATTTCTGATTTAAGACAACAATTAATGGGTTTGGCCGGACTGGCAGCAGGTATTACGATTGGGGCAAATGCAGGTGGAATCATGACCGATTTGCAAGCAGCGTTTAGAGAAAGGGCGCTTTACGCCGCCAAAGGGAAAACCCAAGAAGAGATAAAAGCTTTTGATAAACGATCAAAGGAACTAATAAATATAAATCCTAATCTGAATCTCCAAGAATCAATGGCGATTCAATCAAGAAGTGAGCAGGTAAACGGGAAAAAAGGCGGAGCCTATGCCGAGGAAGCGGCTAAATTAGGTGTTACGACCAAGTATACATCTGATGAACACTTGAAAATGCTAAGTGTAATGTCAAAAAGTATGGAAGTTGATGATCCGAAAAGACTGGCAAATGCCATTCAATATATGTCCAATAATTTAGTTGATTTTAAAGATGAGTTTGTAGATTCAGTAGTTGAGTACACGGTTCAAACCAGCAAATTTTTAGATACACCTGAAAAGCTAGCAACTTTAGTAGGCGAGATAGGAAAGCTAGGGGTATGGTCGGACGATAAGGCGTTGGACGCTTTAAAAGAATCATCCCTAAAGTTTACAAACCAAGGTGATTTAGCCAACGTATTGAAAACTGGATTTGAAACCGGAGGAATGAAGTCCGAAGACGCACAGAAAAAAGCAGAGTCGGAAGCAGAAATAATCAACGAACTGCTCCATTCAGACAACGAGGCAGATAACAAGTCAGCCATGGGACGTTTGATGATGGCTGTAGCAACGATTGAAGATAAAAATATGCGTCAACAAGTATTAAATGAGTTGGGAGCGGGACCAGGTGAGGACTTAGCGAAACACTTTGCTCCCCTTTTACAGGTCGCAGGTAAAATTTCTACAGGGGAACTAAAATCAAAGGTAGCCAGCAATGAAGCTGACAAAGCATACAAGCTAGCTGTTGATAGCAACCCCTTATTTGAATACCAGCAGGCTCAAAATAACGCAAAACAAGCAGTTATGGACTTTGGAGCAAAATTAGCTAAAGATGCTACGCCGGCTTTGACTAGTTTAAGTAAAGCAGCAGGATGGGCTGCTGAAAAGTTTAATGGATTAAGCGATACCACACGTATCGGTTTAGAATTAGCAGGTGCAGGTGGCGTTTTACTAGGTAGCGGCTACATGTTAATACGATCAGCTAAGATGCAAATGATGGCGGCACAGGCTTTAAAAAGAGCTGCTGGTGGTGGTGGAGATTTCGATTTTGATTCGGATGGACGAAAAAAAAAGAAAGAAAAGGGGAAAGGAAAGAAAAGAAGCTGGAATCCCTTTAAACGAGATAAGTCTGTGCCGAGGGGGCTATCACCCGAAGATGCAAAAAGGTTGGCGTTTTACGGTACTGAACCTGCCAAACAAGGAATGTGGGATAAGGCAAAGAATTTCGGCGGAAAAGCTGTAGGCGGGATAAAAAGTGTTGGCGGTTCTATCGCTAGAAAAGTGCCGTACATTGGCACTGCTGCTGGTGTGGGCTTGATTCTAGCTTCGGATGATAGTGAACAGGATAAGGTCACATCGTTAGCCAGAATGGGAGCCGAAATAGGCGGTGGAGCACTTGGGGGGGCGGTAGGTGGTGCTGTAACGGGTGCCATTGTAGGATCGGTTGTCCCGGGTATCGGTACTGCTGTAGGTGCAGCCATCGGTGGAGCTGGGGCTTTAATTGGTTCTGCTATCGGAGCATGGGGTGGAGGCGAATTATTCGATAAAGCCAAAGACTGGTGGTTCGGGAAAGAGGAACCGCCTGATACAGGACCAAGCAGATCGAAAGAGGAAATTATAGGTTCGATTGTTGATCCTTTAAAGGGAATGGCTATGAAAACAGCCATGGGTCAAACGGTTTCCCAATTAGCAGACAAATACTCTCCTGGTATCAAGACATGGTGGAAGGGGCAAGTCAAAGATTATGCCATCAAAAACGGGATGCCTGTTCCAGAGGATAAGTCTTTTAGTGATGTTATCAAACCCCTAGAAACCTCTATGAAAAAGATGGTTATGGGTACTGGAATAGGTCAAGTCGGCTCCCAACTATTTGAGAAGTATTCGCCAGACATTAAAAAATGGTGGGATGGTCAGGTTAAAGACTATGCACAAAAGTTATCCGTTCCGTCTCATTCGCCTGCTGCTAAGAAGGAGGAAGAAAAACCGAAGCTAACAGCATTAACCGTATCTAGCTTACCTATTACTTTGAATGCGGCGGGTGTTCTACAGGATGTTTCAGGTCTTATTAAGCTATTGCGCGACCCATCTGTAACAAATGAAGTAAAACGTATCATCGAGACTGCTTTTGTTAATGCCTTAGAGACGGGAGGAGGGAAAGCATGATTCGCATGCAAGGAAAGTATCGGCTAACATTTCCTGTAACACCAGCCGAAGTGCAAATGAACGGGTATGGGAATGATACAGAAACTACGACGAGTATTTCGCTTGTCTCAAAAAATAGACTAGCTGCTTATCGGGCTAAATCTATATCCTTTGATTTTTGGCTTCCAGGTGATATAGAGTCACCCTTAATTGAAGTGGAAGGCTATCAAGGACCGCGAGAATGGTTAGCGGGCATAGATCGGATTTACGGGAAGGAAGTTCTTCTCACAATCGAAGAATTAAATTTAGCTTGGAATGTTTATATCGGTCCGATAGACGGGACATTTAAGGGAATAAACGGGGACTTTTACGGCTCTGTTGAATTCCCTATTTTTATTAAAGATGAGTTTTTACAGTGGTCTAATAACAAAGATTTACTTTCTCCACCCAAGGTATTTGCTAAACAGCAAAAAGTGAGAGCTAATACTAGTGGAAAAAAAGGAAAGAAAAATCTATCTTTCATGAGTCCTGCTATTCAACAGATTAATCGTGATCGTATACGAAACAAAAATATACCGAAATGAGGTAGTGAAAGAAAATGAAAATGATCTATGGTCGTGGTTCTGATCGGATTGACCTTACCCCTGCGGTAACAGAGATTACATGGTCCTCGTCAAGAGGTCAAATCGCCCAGGTATGCCAAGCAAAAATACGTAATGCTCCACCTCTTGAAGTTGCAGGATATTTAATGGTGTTTTCCAAGGAGCAAAAGGTTAGTGATCAATTTTTCCACGGACCCGTTGTAGAGTGGAATCGAGATGAAAAGACAGGAGAGGTAAGCGTTACAGCATATGAGCTTTCGTGGTATTTGCAGAAAAATGACGTGCAAAGACCATACATCAATGGAGATGCGGGAAAAGAACTAGGAAGAATCATAAAAGCGGCGGGTATCTCTTTTGAGTGCCCGTCTTTTGGTTGCAGGCTAAAGGAGCGTATGAGTACACAGTCATATACCTCTTTGTATACACAGCTTACGGAAGAAGCCTACGACAAAACGGGAGTACGATATTTTGTTCAGCACGAGCGAGATAAGTTAAAGGTTCTAGCTGAGGGAAATAACCCTTATGTCCCTGTATTTAAAGTAACAATGCTGGAGGCTAGTAGCATAGGCGAAAGCATGGAGGAACTTTATACAGTTGTTACGGTCCAACGCTATAAGGATGACAAGTTGGCCAGCAGTGTCAGTAAAGAAAATAGTGGTGCTGTCAAAAAATATGGTCGCATGCAAAAAATCATTGAAGCTGGCAAGGATGATAACCTACCTGCAATAGCTAACAATCAATTGAAAAGATTATCGGAAGTATCACGGACCCGTGAAATAACAGTGCGTTTTACCGATCCAGCAGTTGCTAAACTACGAGCTGGTTGGCGTGTGGATGTCTTGGAACGGAATGGCAAACAAACACAGTGGATTGTAACGTCTAGTAGTGCCCAAAGCAAAGGATTGGAATATATGATGGACCTAAATTTGGAAAGCAGGTAAAGCCTATGCAACAAGCGATTAATCGATTATTTACCCAAGCGAAAAGTGGCATAAGTGATACCCAGATTGAATTTGGTGTTCTAAAAAGCTATGCTCCTGTGGTTATTAAATTGGATGAGGACCCTACGCCCCTAAAAGAGGTGGAGGATGATCTAGTATTTTTTAAGGATGAGTTATTCACAGAACTTCAATTGGGAGCAAAGTACGCTATAATGCGATGCACCAACGGTCAATATCTGGTGCTAGGGGAGGTGAAGTAATGTTTCCGGTATTTGAAGAAGACAGGGAAGCGAAAGAGGAAAAAGAGACGACTCCATGGACGTATAAAATGGATTGGTCTACTAGGCAGCTCGTCAAAGGAGCGGATGGTCGCCATGTAAAGACTAGTAATTATGCGGAGTATGTAGAAGAGATTGCAAAAAAAATCCTGCATACCAAGCGCTTTCAATATGCGATTTACAGCGATCGAATTGGGGTAGATTCTTTTGAACATATCGGGAAGTTACCCAAACATGTACCGTTGGCTATTATCAGGCGAGATGTGGAGGACGCTTTGGAAGCTCATTCGGAAATCGAAGGTGCAGAAGTTACGGACATTACCTTAAAGGAAAAACGGGTTGCTTTTTCGGTGCAGATCGAAGGAATAAGAGGAAAAACAAAGGCGGTGATTGACATATGGCAGCGTTAGAAAAACCGGAAATGCCTGTACTCCGAGAAACGCCAGATGAAATCTATCAACGGATGTATAACAGAGTGAGAGAACTATCTTTGTCTCGTGGAGGAACTCCTCCGTCAGAAGAGGAAGGAGAAATTTTCTACGATTTTCAATATCCTTTGGCTATGGAAATTTCCGAGCAACAGCAATTAGATGAATACCGTTTCTTGCAGTGGTTTTTACCTTGGTCTGATGGGGAATTTCTGGATGCTTGGGGAGTATTTTTAGTCTTATCCAGAAAAGAAAATGAACCAGACGATTTGTATTTACAACGATTAATGGAAAAGGCGGCCTCTGAAGAGGGGAGGGGCGCTGAATCTGACTACAAACGATGGATAAAAGAAGTCGTTAATGTAGGCGATCCGTTTATTTGGGGGGAAGCGCCAAACACTGTTCACATTGCTTTGATCAGTCAAGACGGGATGCCAGCAAGTGAGGAACTAATTAAAGCTGTACAAAACCATTTGGCTTTACCCGAAAAGCATCATATGAACGATAAAATCATTGTAAAGCCTGCTCCAATAATTGAAATTACTGTCTCAGGTAAATTGCTCGAATGGGAGCATACAACCGATCTTACCGCCACTATTGCACAAATTGAAAGTAATATACGTGCTTATGTTTCTACTCAGAAAACAAAGATATTATACTCCGAGATATATCGCCTGTTTAAAGTACCAGGTGTCATTGATTATAGTGAGGTCCAGTTAAACGGAGGGCAGGCTAATATCCCTATCTCTTTTGCTACGATTCCTATTATCAAATTTGTAACGGTGACAGCTATATGACAATGATTCCAGAGAGATATAGAGAATGTTTGCCGCCATACTGGTATGAAAACAAGGCTGCTATTCAACATTTTGATGGAGCTGGCGGGGAGATAGACTACCAGAGAGACAAAAAAGCAGATCTGGAGCAACAAGCAAATATCCAAACAGCTACATGGGGTTTGGTGTTTTGGGAATACATGTTTCAGGTTGCTCCAAAGTTTGGAGATTCCTATGAGACGAGACGGGCGAGAGTAATTGCAAAGTACCGACAGGTTAATCCATTTACTCCTGCTATGGCAAAAGAAATAACTCAATTATTTATCTCACCAGATGGAATAGATCGAATTGAGATAACAGAAAGCCCAGATACAGGTTATTTCTATATCTCGGTTCCACTGTGGGCGATTTATGACATTGCATCATGGGTGCATGATATTCATAAACGAAAGCGGGTTCCCCATGTGTTCATGCCACAGTTAGCTAGCTATGATCGAATTGAGTTCGTTGAAACTATCAAAGTAAACAAAAGAAGATATCACAAGGTTCATGAGTTTCGAGTTGGCATGACCCCTCTTAAATACCAGAATGAGGTGATCATTTGATGGATAAAGCCTATTTGGAACGGATTGCAGAGGATTTAGCAAAGAGAGCGTCTACCCTTATATTAAATAACCAAACTGTCCAATTAAGGTCTGTTAAGCAGGATGGAAGTAAGGTTGTAGTTATAACGGAACCAGTGATTGGAATAACCAAGGTGTCCTCCTTAAAGCTATTAGATGATCTAGGAAATCCCATAACTGAAAGGACAGCGAGCATAGACGTGCTGGACGATCAATCATTGGAATTTCGATTTGAATTTAAAGTGAGAGGGGCGAAAGAGTAATGCCGTTCCAAGCAAAGCTTGACTGGCAGGGTGATGATCCTGTTATGGAGACAGATATTAACCGGTGGGAAAAAGGGATAGACGATGCACATAAGTTACTCGATCAACACACAGCAGCGATTGCTGCGTTACAGATCGAGGTGCAAACGGTTAAAGATGCGTTGTTCAACAATTTCACAGGCAATGTGTTCTTTGAAAATTTTGTGACTTTACATGATGTTACGTTAACGGAAGGCTGGTACGACGAGGCTAACAAAAGGTTGGTGGTATAGTGGCAACAATAAAAAAGCTAGAAAAGCAATTTGACGAATTATCATATAGTTCCCAAACTCATACCTTAACCATACCAGGTTTAAATAGTATTAAGTCAGTAACGGTTAATACGGGGACGGTATCATATAAAGTAAGTGGCAACACTGTAACGTTCACATTCTCTGGAGGTTCCTATACACGGTGGGTACAGACAGGAGGCTCCCTCACACCATCTCAAAGTAAAGAGGTAACTACTTCGCAGACAAGCTCATCGAATTCCTTTCCAGGCAGTATTTCCTATAATAGCGATGGTTTTAGTGGTGCGTTAGGTAAGTATGGGAGTCCAACACAAACACTTGTAAGTAGCGTCCCCGGCAGAACTAAGACGGTCTCTACCGAAAGAAATGTATCGAGTCCAGAAAGAAATTCTTGCGAGGAAGCATACAGTTACGTAGTGAGCGCTTTGCCCGACAGCATATCCTATAATCAAGATGGATATAGCGGGACCTTACGACTTAGTTCCAAGTCTATCGGTAATTGCAAAAGGCGAGTAAACAGTTATTGGATAGATGCTGCAATTGGCTATTATTCGGGTACAGTGTCTGAACCATCAACAAACGTATACAACTATACGCAAAACTATCGCGGTACGGTTACGAAGCCGGGGAGTGACACGAGGACCTATTCCTATTACTATCGGTATTCGGTAACCATTGAGTATTCCGATAACTCTAATCCTACTCTTTCACTCACGTCTCCAACTGATAACCAAATGCTTACGGAAAATGCTACGTTAAGCATCCAGGGAAATGCATCTGATGTCGACAAGGATAACGTAGTTACAGTAAAATACCAAGTCAATAAAGGAACGACAAGGGCGTTGCAATCCGGTGTATCCAACGGTAGTACGCCTATTTCTTTTGCCAAAACGCTAACATTCAAGAGCAAGCGTCTTTATGATGGAGCTACAGATATTGTTGGTTCCGACCTAGCCGAAAACACCGATCATACGCTAACTGTATGGGCAGAGGACGACCAAGGTGGTAAATCAACCGAGTTTATACGTAAATTTCGAATCGTCCACAATCGCCCACCCGTTATTAGCGGACAAAATGAAGACCTTGGCACACTTAGTTCCGTTCCAACGAAAAAATACACGGTTACAGAGCCAGAGGGTGACACGTTTACCATCACTGAGAAAATCAACGGCAAGGTAATCCGCACATTCGCTGGGACTGCTAGTAAAGAATACACCGCAACAATCCCACTGGACATATGGTTACGGCTCTCTTTAACAGAGGTACACACGTTATCGATAGAGGCAACTGACAGCAAAGGTATGAAATCGACTAGAACGTTTACTTTCCGACGATCAGCTGACAAAATCATATTCGCTTTAAAGAAACCTTTCGATACCACTATCGCTGCTAAGCGTATTCTTATAACAATTGACGCGACGGTTCCTGCCGGTGCTGATTTTAAAGTTGAGGTGTGTAACAATGCGTTTGACGAGTCGCCTACGTGGGAAGACGCAACTAACCATGTCAAATTCAACCGAGGCTTTATCTTCACTAACAAGGAAAAAACAGCAGAAAAATGGGGCGTTAGTGTGCGCTTTGTTTTTGTTAAAGGAGTTGCAACTGAGCCTGTGATTGTAAAAGGCTTCGGGGGTGCATTCGATTGATTTTAATAAAACCTATGGATTTGGGCGAAATGGAGCAAGAGCGTGAGAAGGGCAAAATCTCGCCAGAGTTAATAGCAGCCTATGAAGCTATTGCTCAGTTACAAGAGATAGTCACAAAAATGGAAGCCAAAATAAAAACAATAGAAGGAGAGAAGTAGAAATGGCTAAAGCGTATATGATTCCTGTGTACAGCCTATTAGTTAAAGTCGGTCGCAGAGAACTTGAATCTTTACCGGAAGTTTATAGGGTTCCTGTAGCAGAGCATTTAGCTGAACAAACTGAATCATAAAACGCCTTTTTCGATCTGGAGAGGGCGTTTTTTTAATGGGAGCTACGGCTCCCTATTTTATTTGCCCCAAGGGGGTGATAAGGAGAGGGAAGTCATGGAGGAGCCACTTTTTAACGCTTTATTATCACAAGGACCATTTGCTGGTTTGTTTGTATGGTTGCTATTTTCTACAAAAAAAGAGGGAAGAGACCGCGAAACTCAATTGATTAAACAAGCTCAAACACGCGAAACAAAGCTCATGGAACATAACGAACGAATGGTAATCCAATTAGAACGTAATACAGCTACATTGCAACAGATCGAACGCAGTCTAAACGGTTTAGAAAACGAATTACAAGAACTAAAAGAAAAGGTGGGCTAATGATGATAGAGATAGGAATAGTGATTGCGGTAGTAATGGCGTCAGGAGCATGGCTGAAAACACGGAGTTGGTTCCCAAACGATTACATTCCTCTTGCTATTGTTGTCATGGCAGTTGCTTATAATGCGATCAATGCTTTGTTGTTCGGTGGAGATTTGCTCGAAGCTGGCAAGATGGCTTTTATCGAGGCAACGGCTGCTATTGGGATCCATTCAGGAGTAAAAAATTCGTTTCAGAAGGGGGATGTGGAGTAATGCAGACTATACAAGATTTTGTTCCAGCAGGGCAAAAGAACCGTCCGGGGCGTAAAATGATTCCGAAATACATCACGATTCACAATACAGGTAATGCAGGAAAAGGCGCTGATGCTCTTTCACACGCTAAATACATCAAAGGTGATGCGGCTTCACAAAGGCAAGCATCTTGGCATTTTACTGTAGATGATAAATGCATCATTCAGCATTTACCGTTAGATGAAATGGCATGGCATTGTGGTGATGGTAATGGTCCTGGTAATTCTTCATCTATCGGGATTGAGATTTGCGAGAACAGTGATGGAGATATTCGGAAAGCAGAGGACTTAGCTGCTCAACTGGCTGCTGATCTACTAAAGCAGTTCAACCTTGGAATTGATAGGGTTAAGCAACATTGGGATTGGAGTGGCAAAAATTGCCCTCATGTTTTAAGAGCGCGTCCTAATGGCTGGCGAGACTTTGTAGCATTAATTAAATCAAAAGGAGAGGTTAAAATGAAACCAGAGATAGCGAACGAAATTATTAGCCATTTGCAGGGGCAATGGGCTTTCTATAATCAAATGGGAATGAAGGATAGGGCTGTGAGAATTGGGCAGTTGTCGGATGAATTGCGCGTGGCAAGTGGACAGGAACCACAGAATAACAAATAAATGCCAATCCATTTATAATCTTATTTTAGATTTTGGTACTTAATAAGATTACAAATATGTTGAATTTTGGATTTGGTTTATACTATAATACATGAGATTACATAATCTGACAACGAAGGAGAATTAAAATGTTTAAACTAAATAAGATTCTAACAGTTTCAGTCTTAGCTGTAACACTCGTATTTCCTACATCGGCATTTGCTTCTGAGAAAACCGACTATGAGCCAATGAGTTCAAATAGCACTCTTGTTATTAATTTTGAAGACATAGAAATGTTTACGCCTTCAAATGAAGAAATTAATAGACTTGAAAAGTTAAAACAAGAAGCAGTGGAAGCTGGTACAATACAAAATGGTATCAAATCTGCTACTGAGCCTAAAGGTCTGAAAAAAGTTATGAAGAGAGCTGCCGATTATTTTCCATGGGGTTTTAACTACTCATTCAAACGAAGCCTAGAAAGTAGGGTATTTAAAGTTCCTGCTGAAACTAGAGATATTGTGATTCACACAAATAGCACAGCAGAAGAAAGTGATATTTCTGCAAATACTTTTACACTCGAACTATATCGTAGTGGAGGAATAGATAGTTATATCGGTAGTGATAAAATGAGAAGAAATGGTTCTGATAAAACTACTTTTACAAATGTAGGAGAGGGAAAGTACTATATCTATTTTGAGAAAGCTGGAGATGGAATCGAAGTAGAAGGAAGCGGAGTAGTTCTACCTCGATATTAATTAATAAAAAATTAGAGAAAACATTTTTGTAATCTTAGTATAGACCCCTAAAATAGAAATGGATGAAGCGTGAGTGATAAATCCAATGAATATTTTAGGGGGGGTTTAGATGGAAAGTTGAAGGTGTAAGATGATTTTAATGTAAAAAAAGTTAATGCTTGAAATGATGGGAGACAGATAACAAAAAAATAACGCCTTTATAACACAGGCGTCAAATGATTATTCATCGGTAGGGAATGTCTCTTTAGGATGAAGGAGATTTTGTAAACTGACCTATTATCTTAATAATTGATAACCCAATTGCACCACCTAATACGTTTAATATGATGTCATCCACATCAAAAAAACCTATTCGCAGTAACAACTGTAATAATTCTGAAGACAAGCTTACGAAAAAGACCAATGTAATTACAGGAAGAAAATTTCTTACTTTATTAAATAGTAAGGGTACAAATACCCCAATTGGAACAAATACCAATATTTTTAATAAAATGTTTGAAATTAAAGTTTTAGTATTAAAGTCTGTATAGTTAAAGAAGTAATTTGAAAGTGTAGATAAGGGTACTAAATTAATTTCTAAGTACTCTCGATGAAACAGATGCTGTTTACTTAGTATTAGTTGTAAACCTAATACCATATATATTCCTACCAAAATTGAAACAGAAATTATTCTCCATTTTTTGACGTTTCTTTCCACTTGATGACCTCCTTTTTAATTACTATTTTTTCTTAATAATACCAAAAAAAAGTTTGATTCACTATTTATAATAATGAATTGTTGGGGAATGACTAAATTTTTAATGAAATAAAGTGAAAATTAATGGGTTACTTACAGTATGCATGGGGAACCTCTCCATTTGATTCCTAATGAATTACGTCCCGAATTTGAGCAAGAATTTGGTGTAAAGATTGAAGGAGAGCTTACTCCATACAACAGGATGCGATTAGAAACAGAGTATGGTGGTCGGATGGAAGATTTTCCAGTAACGAGAATCTTCTTTTCAGAGTCAAAACGGGTGGGAATTGGTACCTTTAGCCCATCTGATCCAAAATCGCAGGATATTGCCGATTTAACGGGAACGATCGACTTTTCTACGATCACGAAGTATGGTTCTGAGTCTGATCCTCGTGCCTATCGGTTTGATGGTGAATTGAATAAAGCGAATCGCGGCCTCATGGAATTCCAAGAGATGTTGAAATGCGATGAAAAATTCCTGTGGCATTTATTGTCGCTAACTCAAGAAGGCAATTTTAAAGCGGGTAGATTCGCCCTGATTTCAGCCGATGAATCGGTTGTTATCTCATGGTACCAAAAAATCTACTTGAAGTAAGTTATGCTTTAATACTGGATATATGACATGTTTAGCTGGTTTTCTGCCACGTCCTTTTTCAACTACTTCAATAACAACATGGTCAAAAACAGACCGTAAAACCCCGTTTCTATCTGTTTTATTTGTGTAAGTTTTATATGCCTCTAAAATTGAACCGATATTTTTTTTAATAATCTGAGCATCAAAATTTTGTTCATTATTTTCTGCTGGTTGGTTCTCTTTTATATCTTTTAGTTTCTCCATCTCCATATCAATTTCCGCTTTTCGTTCCAAAAACATCTCATCTGTATAGATGCCATTTTCATACTTGTCATAAATAAAACTGAGTCTATTTTTTAGTTCTTTAGTCCTTTGCTCAATATACCCTGCTATATCTTCAATTAAATCATTGCTATTTGTTTTATTATCCTGAGTTATCATAGTAGAAATTTCTTCTTTTAACAAATTGTCTTCCATAGCTTCGAAGTAACGTAGAGTTTCCAATAAATCGTCCTCAATTGCTCTATATTTTACAAAGGTACACCCAGATGTAGTACACCACAAAAATTCCTTGTGATAAGTGGTTATAGTACCTTCTTTAGTTTTATAATTTTGTACACTGTACTGTCTTACCATACGTTTACCGCATTGAATGCATATACATAATCCAGCAAGTTCGCAAGGTGAAAAATCCATTTTTGTCCTAGGTTTGTGAGATGAATCCTTGACTTTTTGTTGAGCAAGTTCCCATGTTTCCATATCAATAATTGCTGGGATAGCATTAGGCACTATTATGTGCTCTTCTTCAGGACGAGCTACTCTTTTTCCGTTAATAGTTTGATGCATTCGGAACTTCATTGTTCCTATGTATCTTTCATTTGTTATTAGTTGTCTTAATTGCATATAAGTCCATTCTCTTTTACCTTGAGGGGTTTTAATAGGTGTCTTCTTACTAAAATAAGTTGCTAGAGCGCGAAAACTCACATCGCGGCGCGTACCGTTTTCTTGTGGAATACCATAGACATAGTGATTAAAAATCATTCTAACAACTGCCGCTTGTTCTTCATTTATTTCTAGTTTTTTTGTTGTCTTATTGTAGTTAAAACCAAATGGAGCCGCACCAGAAACCCAGCGTCCAGCCATTGCGTTATTAACACGGCCCCCGAAAAGCCGCTCTCTAGTAGTTTCAAATTCTTCCCTAGACATAAATAGTTCGAATCTAATTTGTCTTAGGTCTGAAGTATTTCGAGGATCGTAGGTTTTGTATGGAGTAATAATAAAAATACGGTTATCAACGATTAAATCATATATGATTCCCATATCTGTATATGATCCACGACCCATACGAGATATTTCTTTTACGGCAATAGCCTGATATTTCTTAGCGCGAAGTTCCTCTATTACATTTTGAAATACAGGTCTAGTAGAAATTTTATCTCCCGAACCAACTTCAGCTTTTTGAGTAAAAGGAATACCTAATGGTTCTAAAATGCGATCCATTATTTCCTTCTGTTCTTTCAAAACATCTTCTCCAGTACGTCTTTCGCGTTCTTCATCTTGGCGAGATCGACGTAAATAATTAATTATATTTTCGATTCCAAGCTCAATTAAATACTCACGTTTTAATGACATTTATTTTCCTCCTTTTGGTTTGATCATTGTTAATCACAATCTATTATATACAAACCAAAAGAAATGTAAAAGAAAACTACCACAAATAATAGTAAAAAATAGGTATAAAAAAAGCTTATTAAGCCTCTTCATTAGGTTTTAGATGTTGTAAATTTATATCATGAGATTTAAAGGTTAGTCACTTGCGGGGTAGCTTTTTATAAAAAAATAATAGACAATACTTTCTCTCACTATCACAATGGAAATAGGAGGGATTATGTGAAAACATTTGAAAAAAGCTCACTTGTGGTAGTAATGGGGTCTGTAATGTTAGCTCATGTATTGTACATAATATTTGTAATAAAAGGCATGAAATTAATTTGGGATGACCTATTAACTGGGTTAGTGATGGGTATATTTACAGGTCTACTTACTGGTGTAATTACAGGGTGGGCTGTAACAAATTATTTCAGAAAAAAGGACAAGACGAAAAATATTAGTGATTATTTATATGCCATAGAATTGTATCTTGAAAAGTTAGGTATTAGACTAACTGATCTACGAGAAAGTATTAAGAGAGAAAAGGATAGCGAGCAACAAAAAAATAAATATGAAAAATTGAGAGAGACCCTAATAGATGAGCCTCGCGACATTTTTTATCTTCTCGCTGATAAAGAGAATAATCTTACAGATGTCCAGAATAAGGAGAGAAGAAAAGCGGGAAAGCTAATCAATGATTTACGTATAAAAGTCATAGATAATAATGAGAGCCTATCAGAGATTCAAGCTCTTCAATTTTACCAAAAGTGTTACAACACAAGAGTTAGTATTTTAAAATCAATGAAAAAAAGTTAAGTAACAATCATAAGCGTTATTGCTTATTTTAATCAGTAGGAAAACCAGTAGGTAAAAGAATGAGGGGTATCTTTGTTTTTTTTGGATAATTTGCATTTGGAATTATAATATTTTTTAAAATAATATGAATGATATTCCGATATGATATATAAATCAAATCATAATTGGAGGAATATTATTGACAACACCTCAATTAATAGTTTCATTCATATTAATCTTAATAATACTAGTATTAATGTCTACTTATTACTATCAACTTTTTACAAAGAGAAGAATATACGATGAAATTATTTATCAAACATATGAGGAAATAAAGGGGAAATTTGGTGTTAGTTCCATTCATGGAGATTGTTATGATAATGCTTTTGAACACCTAAGGTCATTAGGACTTAATGAGTTGGAGACTGAAAAACTTTATTTATATATAAACTCCCTAATAAGGGGTAATAGAGATGGAGTTCAATCAAATCAAACAAATAATTCAATCGTTATCTCTCTTATGTCTACTTTTTTAGCAATTTCGTGCTCTTTAATAGTAATACTGCTTTCAAAAGAAATGATTTCTCAAATATTTGAAGCGTACTTTGGAATTATACTTTACCTTATTCTAGCTATTTACCTAACCGTTCTTATTACAAATAAAAGTATACAAAAGAAAAATGAGATAAACGAGGCCATGCTTCACATCATTAAGAGGTATAAAAAAGAGAATTTTAGTAATTCAACTCTATAACTTTTCAGGAAGTAAAAAGCATCTCATGTAGGTGCTTTTTTTCTTTATAACTCTAAGATTTCCTTGCGTGCTTAATGTTTACATCATGTCGCAATAACTCTGTTTGAACTGTAGTTTCTGTAACATTAATAGGGGTTTCTGTTTACAATAACTAATTTTGCGAAAATGGGTATTTTAACCAGTTGAGTTTCTGTAACCAATAACCTTCATTTCTGTAACAGTAACTCTAGTTTTTGCTGCATGATGTATGCAATAAGTACACAAAAGAAAAGAAAAGAAATAAATATATATAGGTCATTTTGATAGATATTTTTTCTATTAAACAAGGAAGGTGAAACAATGCCTAGCAAACCATTAAAGACCTGTCTTCATTCCAGATGCCCAACACTAACAAGAGAAGCTTATTGCCCTGTGCATCAAAAGAAACAAGTCCAGCAGTATGACCGAGAACGTGGATCATCTACGCAACGTGGCTACGATGCCAAGTGGAGAAAAGCTAGAATAGGATTTTTAAGAAAGCATTCACTCTGCAAACATTGCTTTGATAAAGGCTTACTCACTGGTGCTACAGTAGTTGACCATATCGTTCCACACAAGGGAGATAAGACGTTGTTTTGGGATCGGAAAAACTGGCAGCCATTATGTGAGCAGTGTCATAACCGGAAGACTGCTAGAGAAGATAGAGGCTCCTGGCGACAATCTGTCAATTCATTCGAGACATGATCCTCAAATTGGAATAGCGATTGTTTTAACAAAGAACCTTTGCTTTACATACAGTAACTAAGGACAATTGACTATTCCAATTCATAATGGAGGAAAATGAATGAGTAACCCACCTTTGCATGACAATGCTTATATTGAGCAGCCGTATTGGTTTGTACCAACGGTTATGGGAACCCAACCGATGCCTTATCCTATTCTTGTAGAGTCAAGACAACTCGCTCCTAATCAATTATTACTTACGTATGACCAGCCAACTGATTTAGCATCAGCAACAACAATCTCTAATTATTGGATAAGAAGTAATGTGACAAATCCCACTGATATCGCCAGTCTCGGAATGGGAGAGGCACTTACGAGAGAAAATGCGTTACGCCCTGAAAAGGGAATGATAACACCGATTGATAATTCGAGAATGAGATTTTCAATGACATTTAGGGTTAATGCTATCTCGGGTGTTCTTTATGTAGTTCTACCTTGTTTTGTTAACTTAGAGGGAAGAACAGGTTATATGGGGGAAAACTGGGGGCCTTACAGTAGAAATATGTTTATCGGAATGTGAGTGTAAATTAAACATTAACCAGCCTAACATTTTTATTCTTGTGTTGGACTGGTTTTTATTATGATCAGATAATCATTTAGAAACTATTTTTCTAACATCAGAAGTTTAGACGTTCACAGAGGCGCATAAAGTAGGTAAGGTGAGCTTTTAAAGTTGTATGAAGGTGTTGGGGAGGGGGGTATCAAAAACCTGCACAGTGCCATCTCTAGACCGCGTGGTAGTCTTCTGTAAAAAAAGTTCCCTAAATGGATTTTCAGAATGAAAGGAGGTGAGGGGATGGCTAGACCAAGGCAACCAGTTGACTTGCTGCTATTCAAGGGAAAGAAAAACCTAACAAAAGCAGAAATAGAACAGCGTAAAGCCCAAGAAATAAAGGCGGCAAACGACAAAGTAAAGCCACCTAGCTACCTACCGAAAGACTTAAAAAAAGAATTTAAAAAGATTGCAAGCGAGCTGCTGCAAATCGGCATCATGACTAATCTTGATGTAGATGCACTGGCTCGCTTTTTATATGCCCGAAAGATGTATATAAAAGTTACAGATGCCTTGTTGGAAACGGAATTGACAGTGCAGCGCAAACAAGCAATTCATGATAAAGACGGTGCTGTAATTGACATGAACGAATGGGAGGAAGCAAACGCAGCTTATTCAGATTTATTGATTAACCAGGACAAGTTATTCAAGCAATGTAGATCAGCAGCAAGCGACCTGGGCCTTACCATTGCATCTCGTTGCAAGCTTGTAATACCGAAGCAGGAGAAGCAAGAGCCTAGCGAGGTCGAAAAGGCATTCGGTGATTTATGATCAAACAATATCTAATTGACTATAGCCTTGATGTCTTAGCTGGAGAAATAGTTGCTTGTGAGAAACACAAATGGGCGTGCAGCCGTTTCCTAGACGATATCAAGAATGAGGGTACGGAACGTTTTCCCTATGTGTTTGACGAGGAAAAAGCACATCGTTTTTTATATTGGATGTCTTTATTTCGACATACGAAAGGAAAACTTGCTGGTAAGCGAATAACCCCTCATGAAATCCAGGTGTTTGTCTTTGGGAACATTTATGGATGGGTGCATAAGGATACAGGTTTACGGCGTTTTCGGAAATCGTATTGGCAGGTAGGTAGGAAAAATGCTAAATCGCAATCTTTGGGAGCTGTGGCAAGCTATGAAGCCTCTGCTTTCGGTGAAAACATGTCAGAGGTATACATCGGAGCTACCAAAGCCGAGCAAAGTAAAATTGTCTGGAATGAATCACGAACGCAAATTGATGGTTGTCCCGATCTAAAAGGCAAATTCAAGGTCGCCTACGGAAAAATACAGCACATCAAAAGTGAATCTTTTATCGCTGCTCTATCAAAAGATGCAGGAAAAACGGGTGACGGTTTTAACGTACAAGCTGGCATTATTGATGAGTATCACGCCCACCCTACTTCCGAAATTTATGACGTGCTTGTATCTGGTATGGGCGCACGCAGTCAACCGTTAATGATGATTATTACAACAGCAGGATTTAACCTGCACCACCCTTGCTACAGCGTGGAATACAAGTATATTTCGAATATCCTTGATCCTCATTCATCCATAGAAAATGATGAGTATTTCGTAATGGTCAACGAGCTTGACAAGGACGATGATATCAAGGATGAATCTGTCTGGATAAAAGCCAACCCGATCTTATATTCATATGAAGAGGGTATGGCTTATTTACGTGGTGAGCTGAAAACTGCTTTAGACGTACCGGAGAAGATGCGAAACTACTTAACCAAAAATATGAATCGGTGGGTAGATCAGAAAGAAAACGGGTATATGTCATTGAAGGCTTGGGCCAAATGTGGCGTTGATGAACTGCCTAATCTTGCTGAATTTGATTGTATCGTTGGTATTGACCTGTCGAAAAAAATTGATTTAACCAGTGTGTCATTTGAATTTGATCTAAAAAATGACCACATTGCTATCTTAAATCATTCGTTTATACCAGAGGATACGTTAGCAGTAAAACGAAAAACAGATAGATTCCCCTATGATTTATATATCCAGCAAGGATGGGTGACGGCTACTCCTGGTGCTGTTGTAGATTACACGTTTATTAAGGCGTATATTCAGCGTATGGAGCGTGAAAAGGAATGGAAAATCAAAGAAATTTGTTACGATCCATACAATGCAACGCAATTCGCTACTGATATGGAGGCCGAAGGTTATACCATGATTGAAATTAGGCAAGGGGTACGTACTCTATCAGAACCGACTAAGAATTTCAGAGAAATGGTCTTGGAAAAGAAGGTTCTACACGACAAGAACCCAGTACTTGAATGGTCAATCGGAAACGCAGTTACCAAGATGGACGCCCAGGAGAATATTATGTTGGACAAGTCCAAATCTACGGATCGGATCGACCCGATAGCGTCAGCGATAAATGCACATGTAAGGGTAATGTGTAGAGACCCTAAAGCGGATTTAAACGCCCATATCTTATCAGGAAATTTCAGTTTCTAAGAGAGGAGGAAAGAATGAAATTCAACCGGTTTCTATACTTATTTATCGAAGATATTCTCATTCTCTCTGGATGTACTTGTATTACCACAGCCACATATTTACTAAATGGTATCGCCGGACTCTATGTATCCGGTGTTTTTTTATGTCTTTTAGGCTTTTTAATCAGCAAGAAACTGTCCAAAGTGCCTGAACGCAGGAGGTGAAACCGATGATATTCAGGAGCTTATTTCAAAATGAATCAGATTTACAGAACCCGAAAGACTGGCTAGTGAATCTACTTGGTGGTTCCACTACGTATAGTGGGGAACGCGTAACAGGTGACACAGCTCTATTAAACAGTAATGTCTACACATGCGCTAGTATTTTAGGCGGCGATATTGGTAAGCTACCAATCCAGATTTTCACTAGAAAGGGGGGCAGAATTGAACGAGATAGGAACCATCCGGTCACGAACCTACTAGGCATTCGGCCCAATCCGTATATGAGCGCCTACACGTTTAAAGAGTTGTTACAGGTACATCTGATGCTATGGGGGAATGCCTACGCCCTGATTGATTGGGGATGGGATGGCAGACCGCAAGCATTATGGCCGTTAAATCCATCGTTGACAGAAGTAACCACCGATCTGAACACAGGTGAAGTATGGTATATAACGACTTTGACAAATGGAGAACAACGTAAAATACCGTGGTTTGATGTACTCCATGTAAAGGCTATTAGTAAGACAGGATTAAAAGGTATTTCCCCTATTTCAGTCATCCGCGAAAAGCTTGGTATACAACAAGCGTCAGATAAATTCATTGGTGCGTTTTATGCGAATGGTACGACTAGCAGAGGGATTTTAAAAGTACCAGATATTTTACAGCCGGAGGCGAAGGATCGAACAAGAGAAGAATGGCAGAAATTAAATTCCGGATTAAATAACGCTCACAAGGTTGCCATTTTAGACGGGGGGTTGGATTATCAAAGCTTAGGAATGCCGTTGAAAGATGCTGAGTTTATTGAAACCCAAAAGTTCGGCATTGGTGAAATAGCCAAAATCTATAAAATTCCACCCCATAAGTTAGGGCAGTTGGATCGGGCTACCTTTTCCAACATTGAACATCAATCCATTGAATACGTAAAAAACACCTTGCAGCCCATCATAACGAATTGGGAGCAAGAAATTGATTATAAGTTGTTCACAAGCAAAGAGCGCAAACAGTATTATTCCAAGTTTAATGTGGAAAGCGAGCTACGCGGAGATAGTCAAAGTCGTGCCCAATACTACAAGGACATGGTATCTATTTCTAGTATCACGTTTAACGAGATAAGGGAGAAGGAAAACCAGAACGGCTATGGGGAAATTGGCGATAGACCTATCATTCCATTGAATATGACGTGGTTGGATCAACTAGAGGAGCTACAAAAAACGAAGGCTAGAAAAGGGGGGAAGCAAACAGATGAATAAGAGAGAAACGAGGCATATTCTCCACCCGATCGAAGTTCGATCTGATAAAGAAAATGGTCAACTTTCCATTCATGGATATGTCGTCAAGTTTAACGAGCGCAGCAAGCTGATTTATGGGGAATTTTACGAAAAAGTGGCTCAAGGTGCGTTCTCTCGAAGTCTCGAAGAAAACACCATTAAAGCCCTATGGAATCATCGAACGGATTACGTTCTTGGTTCAACGAAAAATGAAACTCTCAGATTGTATGAAGATGATATTGGTCTACGATTCGAAGTTGATCTACCTAACAACACCTGGGGTAAGGATGCTTATGAATCCATCCAGCGCGGAGATGTAGACGGGGTTTCATTTGGTTTTCATGTCAGAAAAGATGCTTGGACATATCTAAAGGACGAAGATGTCTATGAGCGAACGTTGACAGACATAAACCTTGCTGAAATCTCGCCTACACCCTTTCCGGCCTATGAGTCTAGCGAAGTGAATCAACGGAGCATGGAGCAATTTGGGATCACGACAAAAGAGCAGCGCAAACATGAAAAAGAAAAATTATTACTAGAAATTGACCTTATATCAATCGGATAAAGGTCTTTTTTATATTCTAAAAAGCGAGGGATAAACAACATGAATGAAAAAGAACGCGAACTACGTCAAGAACTAGCAAATGTATTGGAAGAAGCACGCAGCGCAACAGAATCAGGCAAGTTAGAAGAGGCCCGTAAACATGCAGACAAAGCCAAGGAACTACGGAAACGGGTTGATTTAATGGAGGAACTACGCAACATGAAACCGCCTAAAACAGAGCCAGTACAAGAGTCACGCGGCGAAGAAGATGCGATTGAATACCGCGATGTTTTCATGAAGGGGTTGCGCAATAAAAGTCTTACTGGTGAAGAACGTGAGGTACTTGAAAAGGTAAAAATGGAAGAGCGCGCCATGTCAGGTTTAACGGAAGAGGATGGAAATTTAATCATTCCGCAGGACATTCAAACGAAAATTAACGAGCTGTCGCGTTCGTTTGATGCTCTAGAGCAGTTTGTTACTGTCGAGCCAGTAAACACCCGTTCCGGTTCCCGTGTCTTGGAAAAAAACGCCGACATGGTTCCGTTTGCCGAAGTCGATGAAATGGGACTAATTAACGAAACGGACAACCCTAAGTTCGGGAAATTGAACTATGCGATTAAGGATCGGGCAGGTATTCTTCCTCTGTCCCGTAGTTTGCTACAAGATAGCGACCAAAACATTATTGCATACGTAACAAAATGGCTTGGAAAAAAATCTAAGATAACGAGAAATAGTCTTATTTTAGAGAAGTTAAAAGCACTCAAGAAAAAAACATTAAAAGAAGTGGACGACATCAAAGACGTTCTTAACGTTGACCTTGATCCTGCTATTTCTGCTGGTGCTATTATTTTGACAAACCAGGACGGTTATAATCATTTGGACAAACTCAAAGACAACGAAGGAAAGTATTTACTACAGCCCGACCCTACGCAGTCTACCCGTAAAACATTGTTTGGAAAATCGGTGGTTGTTGTATCTAACCGATTCTTGCCAACCACAGCCAAAAAAGCACCTTGCATCATTGGTGATTTGAAAGAGGCTATCGTGTTGTTCAAACGCGAGCAAATGGAACTTGCATCAACGGAAACAGGTGGGGACGCATTTAAACGGAATACGCTAGATGTCCGCGCGATTCAACGCGATGATGTTCAATTATGGGACGATCAAGCTGCTGTATTTGGTGAGCTTGATTTAACACCAAAACCAGTAGAAACCAAGTAGGTGTGTAAATGCTAACCACCCTAGAAAAGACGAAACAAATGCTAGGTATGAGAGGAAATGTTGTGGGTGATACGCTCCTATCTACCTACATTACGGTTGCCTCTCAGCAAATAGAAGCCTATTGCAAGCGCAAGTTTAGGAAACAAGACTACACAGAATATCATGATGGTGGACAACACACGATTAACCTTTTGCATCTACCGATCCATGACGTACATCATGTAAAAGGGCCTTCTGGTTCCATGGAGTACAAGCTACTTGAAGCCCACGGGAGTATTTATTGCCCCTATGGGTTTCCTGCTGGCAAATATGGGATTGAAATTGAATATAACGGTGGGTACGTCTTGCCAGGGGAAGCAACAGAAGACAACCCACAGACGTTACCAGAAGCAATTGAAATGGCTTGTATCCTTCTTGTAAAGGACTTATTACATGAGTCTACAAGAGTCCAGGGGATTGAATCGGAACGCTTAGATGTCATGCAGGTGAAGTACAGACCGGAGAAAAAAGCAACTCTATCCCAATTGCCACTCCATGTGGCCGCCTTATTATCTCCTTATGTAAGCAGGTGGATATAGTGCGTGTGAATGTGAAAGTACGTGAGGATAAAAAGACGATTAGAAAGGTTAAAAAACAAGTGGCTGAACTATCCAGAACACGGGCGAAAGTAGGATATTTGCAAGATAGAGAACAACTGTTGATTGCTATTTTTAATGAATACGGGGCGAAGATACCTGTGACGGATAAGGTCAGAGGTCTTTTTATTGCCCTTGGAATGCCATTAAAAAAAGACAAGAAATATATCATCGTTCCTGAGCGCTCCTTTTTGCGTGCTGGCTATGAAAAAAGTGAACCTACTCTTTTACGTGAAATGGAAAAGCTGCTAGACGATACTCTACAGGGCCGGATTACAGCCGATCAAGCGATGAAGAGGGCTGCCAAGAAGCTAACCGCCGATGTGAAAGATCATATGCAGTCTGGATCGTTTCAGAAAAACGCACCATTCACACAAAAGTTAAAAGGTGGCAACAATCCCCTCATGGATGAGAAAAAGTTGATTGATTCACTTGAATTTGAGGTGACAAGATGGTGAATGAAAGGATTTTTCAATTCAGCGGCTTACTCAACCGTTTTACAACAACGTTTGAAGTGGAAGTTAAAACAAAAGGAGACTATGACGACACGGGGCGTTGGGTGGAAGGAACGGAAAAAAATGAGCAGCGTACAGGGGCAATTGTTCCTATGCCTATGCGCATTGTAATGGAGCAAGGTGGTCGGTTTACTCAATCCGATCACCTTTTATATTGCCTTGATCCGATAGAGCTGCACAGTGAAGTTACGTATGCTGGTAACAGCTATCGAGTAGAAGAACCAACCGACTTTACCGCGTATGCAGACTGTTATCGTTATGTATTAAAGAGGGTGAGTCCATTTGATTAACTACAAGCAATTTGAACAAAACGTCATTACAGGAATGGCAAAAGCCCTGGGAATCAAGGTCATTGCAGCCGATGGCTCAGGAGATCAACCCCCCTATCCATTTATGACGTACAAGTATGTGACTCCTTATAAAGATAAGTCACCTATGCCTATTGAAAAGTATGTACCCACAGCCGATACGCTAGAGGTTCACGCACAAAAGCAGGTAGAAATGACGTTATCAATCACCTGCTGCCATAAAGACCAGCGAGAGGCGTTACAAATAGCGAACCAGGCTAGACAGTGGGTAGTTGGACAGGCAAGGCAAGGGTTACGAGATAACGGAATTGTGGTGGTTTCTGCTGGTGATACGCAAGAGCGTAACGCCTTGTATGAATTTGCTTATGAGTATCGAGCAGGGTATGACGCGAAATTTAGAGTAATAGATTCCTTTACGTATACCCATAGCGAATGGATAGAAAAAACGAAAGTTTCCGAGGAGGTTATACCAGATGGCGTTAGAAGACGTTAAGGTTATTATTGATTTACAAAAACCGTCAGGTCGCTTGGGCTTTGGTGTCCCATTAATTTTGGGCCAAAAAAAGGGAGGTCATGCCTACAAAAAATATTATGGCCTAGACGAAGTACAAACCGATTTTCCTGATACCACCCTAGAATACAAAATGGCAAAAGCAATTTTTCTACAAGGTGACAAGGCCCCTGCCTTTATTAGCATTGTAGCCAAAGGGACAGAAGAAGAGGAAACCTATACCAGCTTGCTTGAATCATTGAGCGGAAAAGGCTGGTATTTTGTTTTGATGACGGCTGGAACCGAAGCCGATTATATGGCGATTAACGAGCATTTACAACTACTAGATTACGGAATGTGCGTTGCTCGCGTAACAACGAAAGAAGAGGCCGCCGCCTTACAAGCTAAGAAGTTGGAACGAACAATGGCTTGGTATCATCCTAACGCTGCCCAATGGATTGATGCTGCTGTTGTTGGTGCCATTGGATCAGCACAGGTTGGTTCTGTCACATGGAAGTTCAAAGAGCTAAAAGGTATTGATCCTGTTGAACTTACCTCTGGTGACTTACAAGCGATTCATGACGCTGGCGCTAACACGTATGTAATGAAAGCTGGAGAGCCACGAACAAGTGAAGGAAAGCTAGTCTATGGCGAGTACATTGACACGATCCACGGCAAAGATTTTGTGAAATACACGATGGAAAAAGAACTGCAACACTTGTTAAACAACACACCAAAAATCCCATACACCAACGCAGGTATTTCACTGATTGAGGGACGAGGTACCAAGGTGCTTTCGATGGCATACCAACAAGGCATTATTGCAGATGAAAACGGCGTTCCCTTGTATAGCATGAATTTCAAAAAACGCAATGAAGTCAGTGAACAGGATCGAGCCGAGCGCACCTATCAAGGGGGTTCTTTCGCCTTTGAATTAGCAGGGGCGATCCATGAAACGACTGTGAAAGGAATCATTCGATATTAAGAAAAGCAGGTGATGAGAAATGGCAGTAACTAGCTATGACGCTATGGAAGTTACGGTGACGGTTAACGGTACATTTATTACGGGCTTCACGGATGGTAGTTTTGTGGAGTGTGAAAAAGACGAAGATCATTTTTCTACCAGTGTAGGGGCACAAGGCGATGTTGTTGTCTCAGAAATTAATAACCCATTGGGTACAATTAAGCTCACGTTACAAGCAACTAGCCCGTCTGTGGCTTTTCTAAATACATTAGCGAAACAAAAAGAAATGAGTGACATTTGGGTTATTTCGAATGGCGAACCAAAAGAAAAGACAGGTGGCACGCAAGCACGCATTAAGAAACAGGCAGCAGTCAGTTACAGCGATGAGGCAGAAGATCGAGAGTTTGAAATTGTCGTGCTAGATTATACCCAAGAGTAAGGATCAACAAGTCCTTGCTCTTTTTTTCTGTGAAAAACCGAACGATATACAGCACATATTTGGATCCTAAAAGGACAAAAGACGAACGATAAAAACAAAAATTTAGGATCTGATATCGCAAGAACACGAACTATAACCAAAGGGAGAGATTATACATGGCAAAACAACACATTGAAAAGATCAACGAGACAGAATACACCTTACAACATCCAGGAATGCGAGCAGCCGTCCAAATGCGTGACCGTTGCAAAAATAAGCATGGGGTGTTAATTGAAGAGAATTATTTTGCGGAACTAATGAAACATGTCATTGTACATCCAAAAGTATCATGGAGCTACTTTGATGAAGAGAACGGCGAGGATTTTGATGAGCTGATGACGTTAGCGTCAGAGTTTGTAAATACCTCTTACTCTTCTTTTCGGAAGTCCCGTTTACAAGACGAAAGCGAAGAATAATTGGGCCTTTTGGCGCTTAGTCTTATCAGATGGTGGTATCTCCTATCAAGATGCTTGTCAGATGGATTGGGACGACATTTTCGAAGCTAATGCGGCCTTGGATTATATGGTGGAGCTACAAAACAAAGCTGGTAAAAAAGGTCGGAAGAGGAAGGGGGGCAAATAGTGTCTTTACGTAAACTATTTGTTGATGTCGGTTATAAGATATCCTCTAGTCCTCTTGAAGCACTAGACAAACGGTTAACTAAACTTTCAGGCGCAAGCACAAGAACGTTCGATAGCATGAATGAAAGCATGGGTAAGGCTGGAAAGTCTATGAAGGCAGTAGCGGAAAGGTCAGGGGCGTTAGGCTCTACTGTATCCAAGGTACAACATGCGACTGACCAGGCAACGAAAGCGACCGAACGAGCCAACAAAGCTAATGCACTAGCAGCCAAGGCAGTAGATCGAGCAGCGGCGGCCCATGAACGGGCCACAAAAGCGGCTGAACGAGCAAAGACGGCCATAGAAAAGGCAACTGCTATTACGAAAAGCTCAATCTCATCTGATGAAGCAAAGGCAAGGGCTTTACAACGGGTGCAAGCTGCAACAGAAAAGGCGATTAGCTCTGCAACAAAAGCGCAACAAGCGGACGAAAGAGCAAAGCGCGCAACCATAGCAGCAGCCGAAGCAAGTCGAAACGCAATCCATTCCTCAGAAGGTGTCACGCGCGCGTTGGATCGGCAACAAAAAGCGGCACAACGCGCGAGTAGAGAAATGGAAGGTTTGCGACAGAAATACGGGGACTTTTCAAACGGCTCCCTGAAAGTGATGAATAAAATAGATCAAGCCTCTGGTGATATACAAGTCGCTGGAGGCTTTTTGCTAGCCGGAGGCGCTGGCATTGCAGCCGGATTAGGTTCAGCTATTAAAACGGCTACCGATTTTGAATATGCAATGAGCCGTGTCGGAGCCGTTTCAGGTGCTACTGACACACAAATGGAAGCATTGACCAAGCGAGCCAAAGAGCTTGGGGCGTCCACTGTTTTTACAAGTAGCCAAGCGGCTGAAGGTATGCAGTATCTAGCGATGGCAGGTTTCAAGAGTAATGAAATCATTGAGGCTATGCCTGGTGTGTTAGATGCGGCGGCGGCAGGGCAAATCAGTCTGGGCGATGCAGCAAATATTACGTCAAACATTATGTCAGGCTTTGGGCTTGCTGCTACCGAGTCACAACGTGCAGCGGATGTCCTCACGAAAGCTTTCACAACGTCCAATACAACGTTACTAGGTATCGGGGAAACGATGAAATATGTTGCACCGGCGGCACATGCGGTGGGGTGGTCGCTCGAAGATATGGCAGCGGCTTCCGGTTATCTGGGTAACGTTGGTCTTGATGCGTCTATGGCTGGTACAGCGTTACGAGCTTCTGTCACTCGATTAGCTGGCCCGACAACCGAAGCGGCTGACTTGATGAAGTATTACGGCATTAGTTTGGAAGATGCTAACGGAAAAATGAGAAGGTTACCGGATATTCTTGGTCAAATGAAATCAGCGTTTGCGAATTTAAGTGATGCAGAGCGGGCGAGTGCTGTACAAACCATTTTTGGTACAGAAGCAATGAGCGCTATGCTTGCTTTGATGGACGATCCAAAAGGGTTGGACACATACAGCCAAACGTTAAAGGATTCAACTGGAAAGGCTGCTGAAATCGCTACAAGACAAATGGATAACCTTAAAGGCGCTACTGAGAAAATGAAATCGGCGGTAGAAGGCGCTCAGTTATCTATTGGTGAGGCGTTTGTCCCTATTCTGACGCAGCTATCTTCTGGCATAACCAGCGTAGTTGATAAGTTCAACGGTTTACGTGATGGAACCAAGAAAACAATCGCTATCATTCTTGCGGTGACGGCTGCTGCTACTCTTTTAGGTGGGGCATTTCTCATTTTTATCTCGCTTCTGCCTTCTATGTTAGCCGGATTCAGCGCTATTTCCGGTGTCGCAGGTATTGTGTCTGGAATCGCAAGCCCTATCTTGGGTGTAATTGCAGCTATCGTAGGGATCGGTGCTGCTGTTTATTTTGCTTACCAGAAATTTGAGCCATTCAGAAATATGGTAGATTCGGCTATCCGTACCGTTAAAGAGTTTGCAGTCGGTATTTTTGGTGAGATTCAAAATTTCTTTGCAGAAAATAGTACGTTGTTTGCAGAAGCTGCCCAAGGTATTTCTATTTTCTTAACCGATACATTTACAGCCTTACAACCTGTATTAACCGTCATTTGGAAAGTAGCTTTATTTGTCATTAAAGATGTATGGAGCAACATAAAGGGTGTTATTCAAGGAGCAGTCGGCATTATCCTCAATACCATAAAAATATTTTCTGCTCTATTCTCTGGAAACTGGTCGGCATTATGGGAAGGTGTGAAAGGCTTGGTAAGCAGTGCCTTGCAGTTTATTTGGAGCCTTATAAACCTTACGTTCCTTGGGCGATTACTTGGCCCTATTCGTACAGGGTTTGGGCTGATAAAAGGCATTGTATCAGGTGGTTGGGCGGCAGTGAAATCATTCTTTGTCAGTGGCGTGAATGGAGCTAGAAGCCTTGTTAGTAACATGGTGTCTGCCCTAACAGGCAATTTTACAAACCTGTGGAACAGCGTAAAAACTATTGTGACAGGAATAAAAGACAGTATCGTCAATGGCTGGAAAGCTGCCGTTGATTTTCTTAAAAACATTGATTTATTTGAGATTGGAAAAAACGTAGTCCAGGGATTCGTGAATGGGATCAAGAGTATGGTCGGTGACATTAAGGAATCTATTGCAGGTATCGCAACATCTGCTGTCGATCAGTTTAAATCTGTGCTTGATATACATTCACCATCACGCGTGTTTATGGAGCTAGGTGGTTTTACAGGGGAAGGGTACGGGATCGGTATTCAAAACAGCTTGCCGGATGTAAGTCGGGCTATTTCTTCTCTAGCAGGTGAAACAGTTGGAGGAATGGCCCAAACGCCTAATACAGCCCAGGCGGTGCATTCCTCTATGTATAACAATCACACTACCAATAACACCTCTGGCCCTACCAAAGTTGAAATCAATATTAACGTACAAGGTAATGCGGATAGTAGCACGGTTCAAGAAATAAAACAAGAAGCTAAAAAAGCAGTAGATGAGGCTTTCAAATCGTTCGGGCGCAGAAATCCCAAGCATGTGGAGGTATAAGAAATGGCAACGATTACTGGAATGGAAATCCATGTGATAAACGAAAAGCCCTCATACAGTGTAAAGGTTTCCGAGCATCCGGTTGAAAACGGTGCAGCCATTACAGACCACGTAGAACCAGCACTAAAGAAGTTCGCTATCACTGGTCTGATGGTTGGCCCAGAAGCCGCACAAACTCGCCAGAACCTTGTGAACCTCATGAATGCTGGTGAACCAGTAACCTACACGGGACGAAATATTTTTACAAAAAGTATTATAGAGTCGATAGAAACGGATCATCACGCCCAGGTAGCAAACGGAATGGCTTTTACGATGCAAATACGTGAGTTACGGCGCGTAGAACAAAAATTCAGTGTTAATCTACCAAAACAAGCTATTACCAATGTGAAACTGGTTTCTACTACGGGACGAAAACAAGTCAAAACAACCAAGAAAGGGAAAAAGGCAACGAAAGCAAAAAGCTCTCAACCAACCGGAAAAAAACACACGGTTAGAAAGGGGCAAACCTGGGAAAGTATCGCGAGTCAGTACGGTGTAGATGTCAAGAAAATGAGGAAATGGAATGGACATATCCCAAAGAGTGTAAGGCTAAAAGAGGGCATGGTAATTACGGTAGGTTAGGAGTTGAGGGCGTATGGAGTATATACCAATTGAAAAAGAGTTAATTCCTTACAAGATGGAAATAGAGCTAGGAGTTGAGCTATTTGAAATAGAGATCAATTACAACGATCGGTTTCATTTCTTTACGCTTGACCTGATGAAAAACAACGAGCTGCTAGTCATGGGGGCCAAGCTGGTATATGGGGTTCCCGTTTTTGAAGCATTCGAAGATAACAGGTTTCCAGCTCCCCGACTCCTCCCTATTGATCCAGCGGGAAGAGAAAAACAAATTACCTGGGATAACTTTGGGGAAACAGTCTTGTTACAGGTTGGTGAGGATGATTGAGTTTAGCTTATAAACGAGTGGTTGAGTTACTGGTAGGTAACGTGTCGTTTAAAGCGTCTGAGCTTACTCTAGCCTTTGATGTGCCGTTTAGTGATAACGCAGAGCCGAATGAGAGTCGGATTGATATATACAACCTATCTGATAACACCATAAATGCCATTGCCCATTTTGATAGTAAGATCATTGTAAATGCTGGATACGCTGGCGATGTAGGAACGATCCTAGTAGGTAGATTAGTCGATCTTGAAACATCTTGGAATGGGCCGGATAAACGTACATCCATAATCGTACTGGACAGTGAGCCGTTAAAAGAACGAACGATTGAAAGCAAGGCTTATAAAAAACAAACGTCCGCCTCCACTGTCCTACGAGATTTAATCAAAACGGCTAACTTACAGATTGGTGATTGGTCACTACAAAAGGATATCAAATATGTGGAAGGAATAACGGTTGAAGGATCGGTGATAGAAGCAATTAAAAAAATTGCAGAGGATTGCGAGACGCCATTTTATATCAACAAAGGGCGTCTTTTTTTACGTCCACACAATAAAGGGGACAAGACGAATTTTATTTTGTCACCAAGTACGGGATTGATTGGTTCCCCTCAACTGTTTGTCAGCGAAGGGGAACAAGGATATAGGGCTAAGAGTCTGCTGCAACACAGAATTACCACAAGTAGCTTAATCACCATTCAAAGCAAAGTGGTTCAGGGTTCTCTGAGAGTGGCCCGCGGTCGTCATGTCTATGACGGAACTAATTTTGTTACAGAAATGGAGGCGGTGTT
This sequence comes from Brevibacillus sp. JB24b, assembly GCF_051713385.1. NCBI lineage: Bacteria > Bacillati > Bacillota > Bacilli > Caryophanales > Paenibacillaceae > Brevibacillus > Brevibacillus sp. JB24b. The sequence goes on from NZ_JBNVQV010000001.1 coordinate 827,875, forward strand.
TCATGGATGAGGTGCTAAAGGATTGGTTAGAAAGTGAATTGCGACAACTACACACTGCCACAATAGCAAAGGTTGTCCAGTATGATAAGGCAACGCGTAGAGCCTCTGTACAGCCTCTCATGAAACAAAAGGTCAAAGGGAGGGGTACAATTCCCCTCCCTCTATTAGAAGGCGTACCAGTGCTAAAGCAGCACTTTGAAGTGGGAGGGATGGAACAAGAATATCTACCTATATTGAAGCCTCGTCAAATTGTGCTCATTGTCTTTTCGGAACGAGCGATGGATCAAGCGTTAAAAGGCGAACATGCCTTACCAAATGCTAGGCGTAGACACAGCTTGTCAGATGCCGTTGTTGTTGGGGTGTTAGGATGAGGTCTTTTCTTCTGAAGGACGGCGATCTGGTTTTTGACAAAGGGGAACTTGTCATGGTGGGTGGAAAAAAAGAGGTCAAACAAGCGGTTGAAATTGCCATGAACACCAATAAATATGAGTTCTTTTTGGAAGGAGAACATGGTTTTACACAAGCTGTTCTACATAATAAAAAACCGAATGAAGATGTAATTCGCGAAGCGGTGTATGAAACCATTTCCCAGGAGGAACGGATTGAGCGAGTAACCAAGATCGATATCCATTTTGACCGTAAAGAACGAAAGCTTTTCATTACATTCGAAGCAGTGGCCCATGACGGTACAGAGATCAAGGAGGTGCTAACACGGGATGCTTAATGAACAGGGATTTAAACGTAAGCGATACAGCGACCTACTTACAGAGATAGAAGAACGAGCGCGTACGTTATTTGGCGAGGATATCAATACTACCTTACGTTCCCCGCTTGGAATCCTTATCCGGTTGTTCGCTTGGTTCTTATCTTTGGTCTGGCAACATGCAGAAGAAGTGTATCACAGTGGATTCCGTGACACAGCTACAGGGGTAAGCTTGGATAAATTAGGCGCAGCAGATGGAATCTACCGTCTGCCCGAAAGCGCGGCTATCGGTGTAATAGAAATCGAAGGGAAACCAGGCTACGAAGTGCCGGAGGATACTATAGTGGGAACTGATCAAGAGGTTTGGTTTCGAACCATTGACAGCTTGATCCTTGACGACAATGGAAAGGGTACAGTGCAAGTCACGGCTGTGGAAGCAGGAGGTAATGGAAATGTACCTTCTAATCGAATTACACGACTACTACTGGCTGACTCAAATATTAACACGGTAACAAACCCTACCCCTACCAGAGAAGGTCGAGGCCTGGAAACAGATAAAGAGTATCGGGAGCGGCTGAAAAAAGCAAAAGTCGGCTTGCTCAATGGAGCGCTGTATAAAGTACCAGGAGTGCGATCCGTGACTATCATCGAGAATAAAACGATGCAACCGGATGCAGAGGGCCGGAACCCGAAAAGTTTTGAGGTTTTTGTTTTAGGCGGTAACGATCGGGAGGTTGCCCAAGCGATTTTCGAACACAAACCTGCCGGAATAGAAACTCATGGGGGGATTACGCAAGAAATCACAGACCTATCCGGTGAAAAGCAAATCATTACATTTAGTCGCACCGAAAACGTGCCCGTTTGGATCAAAGCTATTCTTACTACTTCTTCAGCGTTCCTACTTGATGGAGCTGAGAAAGTTCGAACCGAAATAATTCAAATGATCGGTGGACAGGATGAAGACGGAATAAATTATGAAGGTATGAAATCGGGGCAGAATGTCATTATTAATCAGTTAATTGGGGCTGTAATGAAGGTTGAGGGCGTTGAGGATGTTGAGATAAAAGTAAGTACAGATTGTAGTACGTTTCATACGCAAAATATCCCTATTGAAAAGTATAAAAAAGCTGTTGTCCATCACTCGAATATCAAGGTGACAACCCATGTTTAACCTAAAGGATTTTCTTGCAAGACTTACCGACAACTACGCAAAAAACCCTGATAGCAACATGGGTAAAGTCATCCGGTTGTTCCAGGAGCAAATTCAGCAACTCGATCAGTCATTTAGTGTAATTGCAGATAATCGGGATGAAAATCAAGCAGCGGGCGAATGGCTAGATACCATTGGAAAAGAAGTAGGACAACCACGGGGAAAAGCTGCTGACGAAGTATATCGAATGTTAATCAAAAGTAAAAGGGCAAAGAACCGTTCTCGCGGTGAAATAAATACCATTATCCAGGTACTTGCTGATGCTTTGCAAGTGCCTGTTTCTGATGTAAAGGTTGTAGAACTATTCAATAGTGATCTGCTAAAAGAACCAGCAGCCTTTCTAGTAAAAGTCAAAGGATATGAGCAATTAAACAAGACAACTCTGGATGCATTTTCAGAGCTTGCTGGCCCTGGAATACGAATGTATTTTCAACCGTTAAGCAACTTCACTGAGTTATCAGGGTGGGGGGAAAACATTACACACGTTGGCTTTAGTTGTCCTATCCCGAATGACGAGCTTTACCCGTCAGACGAACTTTACCCTTGTTAGGAGGAAATAACATGATTGAACGTGGCGGTTGGGCTGGTGAGTACAACGTAACTGTATGTAAAGGTGACGGTACAGAAACCAAGCTGCACATAAAAAATATGATTACAGACGCTGGATTAAACTTTTTAAGAGACGGACTAGCAGGGAAACACAGCGATTTAAAAATAAAGTACCTGGCGTTGGGAGATTCATCCGATTCGGTACAGAGGAATCAAACGAAGTTAGCTAATGAACGATTTAGAATCGCGTTTGCTGCTCAGGAAGATGGTGGCACAGGAGTCTTGCGGTCTGTTTGTGCCATTCCTGATGATGAAGCATTATTTCATATTCGGGAATTAGGGATATTCGCTGGTAAAGATGCTGACCAAAACCAAAATACCGGAATCATGGTGTCACGTATTCTTTTTGATTTTGATAAATCAAGGGAGTCAGTACCATTTACATTACGTTTCGAGCGGATCGACACGATTGGGAGGTTATAACGTAACATGCCATATCATAAAACCATCTGGAATAATGGTGCTTCTCCTGGAATTAGCGCCGATAGATTAAACAATATGGAGGAAGGGATTGAATCAGCTCATCTAGTCATTGACCAACTAAAAAATACCGTTTCAAATTTGGAAACAAGAACGAAAACGCTAGAAGATTCACTACTGAACGATTTTAAAAACAATATTTTCTTTGTCAACTTTAAAGAGATACAAAAGGTCAAGGTTTCATCTGGATGGTATGACAAGGGAAATAAAAGGTTGGTGATTTTGTAGATGGCAACGATAAAAAAATTAGAAAAGCAATTCGATGAATTATCATATAGCTCACAAACACACACCTTAACAATACCAGGTTTAAAAAGTATTAAGTCTGTAACGGTCAATACAGGGACGGTATCATATAAAGTGAACGGCAACACTGTAACGTTTACTTTCGGTGGAGGCTCCTACACACGGTCAGCTCAAACAGGAGGCTCCTATGTACCTACCCAGACTAGAGTGGCAACTTCTTCACAAACAAGCAAAACAAATTCCTTTCCTAGCAGTATGTCGTATAAAGTAAGTGGATTTAGTGGAAATCTTAGTAAGAGTGGAAGCCCGTCTAAAACACTTGTAAGTGGCTCTATCGGGGATAGTAAGTCTGTATCGAAAAGCAAATCTGCATCAAGTGGAAGATGTAACTCTTGCCCAGAAGCAGAAAGGTATGCAGAGAGGGCTTTGCCTAGCTCCATTTCATATAACGAGGGTGGGTACAGCGGAACTTTATACCAAACGGGTTCCGTGTCTTTTGGGGCTTGTACACGATCTGGAAGAAACCCTGATGAATACTGGAGTACGACAGCAACGGCAACGTATTCTGGCACTGTCACAAGACCATCCACCGCGGTTTATAGTTACACACAGTTATATAGTGGCACTGTCACGAAACCTGGATATGATACAAGAAGCTATACCTATTACTATCGGTATGCGGTAACTATCGAGTATTCCGATAACTCTAATCCAACACTGAACCTATCCTCTCCAATCGACAATCAAAAGCTTGCGGAAAATGCTACGTTACGCATTCAAGGAAATGCGTCTGATATCGACAAAGATAACGTAGTTACAGTAAAATACCAAGTCAATAAAGGGACAGTAAGGGCGTTGCAATCGGGAGTATCCAACGGTAGCACGCCTATTTCTTTTGCCAAGACTTTAACATTTAAGAGCAAACGGCTTTATGATGGGGCTACAGATATCGTGGGTTTGGATTTAGCAGAAAACATTGACCATACCCTAACCATCTGGGCAGAGGACGACCAAGGCGGTAAATCAACTGAGTTTACACGGAAATTTCGAGTTGTTCACAACCGACCACCCATTATTACTGGTCAGAATAAGGACTTAGGAATAATTGAGGCAGCCCCTTCTGAAACGTATAGCGTTACCGATCCAGAAGGAGACAGTTTCACTGTTGTTGAAAAGATAAATGGAACTGTGATCCGTTCGTTTCCAGGCATAGCAGGTAAAGAAGAAACGGCCACAATTCCACCTGATATATGGCTCACTCTACAGCCTGATGTAGTACACACTCTTACAGTTACAGCTACAGACAAGCAAGGCATGATGTACACTCGATCCTACACATTCAAGAGATTCGAAAATAAAATTGTGATTGACGGGTTTGCCGTACCATTTACTACAGATATTGCTGCCAAGCGTGTGTTGGTTACTCCAGATTGGGTTATTCCATTTGGAACTGTCGTTAAGGTAGAAACGTGCAATAACGCTTTTGATGAATCCCCTACATGGGAGGATTGCACATTGGTTGTAAAGCTTGGGCGTGGGTATCTGTATACAAATGATAAGAAAACAGCCGACAAATGGGGAATTGACATTCGATTCCATATTGAAAAAGGAGAGGCTACAAAACCTATTTCATTCCAAGGATTCGGAGGTGCATTTGATTAATGAATATCGAGCTACAAAACGCAAAGCCGCTTTCGCAAATCAAAGAAGAAAAAGACATGAATAATGTTACACCGGAGTTGCTTGCTGCCTATGAAGCTATAGCAAAGTTAGACGAAAAAATAGCCTTGTTGGAAGGCAAAATTCTAAAACTTGAAGGAGAGAACAAACATGACTAAACAATATATGATTCCTGTATATGGCTTGCTGGTGAAGGCTGGACGCCGAGAAATTGAATCTATACCAGAGGAATATCAAATCCCTGTTGCCGAGTATTTAGCTGAACAAGCAGAAATGTAAAACGTCTTTCTCATCTGAGAGAGGCGTTTTTTATATCCAAAAACAACAGGGGGCCACGGCTCCCTATCTTAATTTGAAAGGGATAGATACATGGAAAACTTACTCAAAGTTCTTTCAGCCGTAGGAGGTGCAGTCGTTACGTTTCTTTTTGGTGGGTGGTCATACCTACTCACGGTATTAATTTTTTTTGTATGTATTGACTACGCAAGCGGTATAGCGGCAGGAGCGGCGGAAGGGAAACTAAAAAGCAAAATTGGACTCATCGGGATAGCAAGAAAACTTTTTATTTTTGGGATCATCGCTATAGCTCACATGCTGGATACTGCCTTAGGGGATCAGCATGTAATCCGTAGCGCAACGATCTTTTTTTATATGGCTAATGAACTGCTGTCCATTTTAGAGAACGCTGGACGTATCGGCTTACCAGTACCAGACGTGGTTAAACGAGCTGTAGAGGTTCTAAAAGATAAAGGAGAGGGTAAATAATGCAAGCAAAAAATGAAACCAATATCAAGGGAATAGACGTGTCTAAATGGCAAGGTGAAATTAATTGGAATCAAGTTGCATCTGACGGAGTGAGGTACGCTTTTATCAAGGCAACGGAAGGGACGAGCCTAGTTGATAGGAAGCTGAAAGAAAACGCTCAGGGAGCCAATAGAGCCGGAATCAAGGTAGGGTATTATCATTTTGCCCACCCTGATTTATCTGCCCAAGCACAAGCGGAACATTTTGTTCAAACGGTCAAAGGGCTACCATGTGATATGCCGCTAGTTCTTGATATCGAGACGGACAAGGGGTTAACACCTGAACAGATTACAACGTTTTGCCTTGGGTTTCTTACCCATGTTAAGGGCCACACAGGAAAAACGCCTATGATTTATACAGGTGCTTATTTTGCTAAACGTTACCTTGATAAAGCTCTCGCTAGCTATCCATTATGGGTAGCCCATTACAATACAAACCAACCTATGCTAAACCCTACATGGAGCCGATGGGCGGTATTCCAGTATTCCGATTGCGGGAAAGTGGCTGGTATTAACGGTAATGTGGACATGAACTGTATGGAAAAAGATTTTTGGAATGCAATGATGAAGGAGGAAACAACTATGGATAGAGTGCTAGCAGATGAAATCATTTTAGTATTGAAAACACAATGGAAAGTTAGTGATGCAATGGGAATGAAGGAGCAAGTGAAATATCTTGGGGAGCTTGCCGATCGGGTAAGGGTTGCAAGTGGGCAAGAGCCGCAGAATAAATAGAAAAAAGTAAACAGTTACTAGAGAACGAGAAAACGTCCGAATACGAGGGAGATTCGGACGTTTCTACATAATGATTTTTCAGTTAAGATTAAAAGGGACGGCTATTCCTCTTTATCTTTGTATATTTTATCCAAAAGGATAGAAACAACGAAGAATACTACTACAAAAATTAAGAAACGAACAAACTCTGTAATAAGCCAACTATCAGCTATATTCATTTCTTTTGTAACTTGCATAGTACCATATACAGAAAAAATAGTTAGAATGAACTTTAAAGTCTTTGAGTTCATTTTATCTCCTTTCTGTTTTTAAAGTATAGCGTACACGATACCTTGTGCAATAATTCCGCAAGATTTTGCAACCCAACCCCAGACATATGGCTCCAAAGCTTTAGTTACAGTATCTTTCACTTCATCCAACGGCCCCATTAAAATATAGGTGTTCCAAGCGAAAATCCATTTTTCCTCTGTAAGTTTTTCTTTTGCTATGTCTGGGAATTTAGCATATATTTTTTTCGGTAACTCCCTTTTTACATACCCTTTACCAAAATATTTCATTAGCTTTGTTCCAAGAGAAACAAAACCTTGTGCCTCAACTTGGGCAGGCCCTTTTTCTACTACTACTCTTGGTGCAGTTTCTAAAATTTCCTTAGCAGTTTCTTTGATGATCTTATCCATTTCTTGTTGCGACATTGGAGTTTGATAAGAAGCTGATTGTGATACTTTTTCTTGGGCAAACACGCTGGTCGCCGGAGCGATAGCAGTCCCTAGAAAACCAACAGTAGATAAAATCGCAATTCCTTTAATTAACTTTTTGTTCATCATAAAGTATAACCTCTTTTCTGAATATTATCAATAAAGGGATATTTTTACATTCGATCCTACAAAAATTCCTTATTCTCGATCAATATAATTGCCTATAAGGAATAACTGAACCACGGCTTTATTTTGTTATACAAAGTTTCCCGTACAGCTTATTCACATGTAAGACAATTACTTTTTCGAAAAAAAATATTTTTTTCCATTTAAACGCAAAGGCGTGGTAAACTCGAATGGAGCATCATTAATATGCTCTGATTGTGGGGGTGTTCCTAAGCTTTCGTTGGGCATTTGGGAACATCCCGTTTTTATTACCTGTTTAAAATCCTTCTTTCGACATCTACCTCTGCGATCGCCCCATACTAACATCTGTCAACTCCTTCTTTGAAGATTCCTTCTTTGCTATCCTCCTTTCTTCTGGCATCCACAAAATATAAAACTAATGAAATTTCCTAAATTTTATATAGATTACCAGTTGTTGGGTTGATTATATATTAAGATAAACAAATTTCCTAAAAATATTTTTATTTAATTTTTTTCAAAAAAAAAAGAGGTATCCCTCTTAACAAAATGAATGATTTTTCAAAATGTAGATTAATTTATTAAGTTTAACGACATTACCAACCTTCTCCATAAATGAAAGTTTTAGAAAGGCTTTGTTCATTATATGTTGCTGACAAAGCTGTTTCCGAGTTGATTCCGATAAAACCTAATAAGGACAGAGTCACCAGTGATAAAATCCATGTTTTCTTCATATTGATTATTCCTCCTTGTCATAATGGTAACGAACTCTTCTTTCTGTTCTTCTGACGGATCGTTTTGGTAATGGAGCAGAATAAGGTTGCGTAATCGTTCTACATTTTTAAACATAAGTGCTAATTGGAGGGCTTCCAAAGTATACTTGAATCCCTTATCCTTTTCCCCTTTAATAAAATAATATGCGGATAGAGCTTGAAATAGCTTTAATTTATGTCTTTTAATAAGTATATGCGTTTTGCTACATATTTCCATAATTTCTTTTTCAAATGTACGTAACAACTCCTCGATGTTTTGTAGCATTTCTTTTTGAAGATATGTTTCTATTGCTACAGGTAAAAAAACACATAATTTATTCAAATCACAGGAAATTAGCTTTATATGTTCATCAATGTATTCAACATACCCCATTTCAATAAAGAGCAATGTCTCATTAATTTGAGCTAGTTCTGCATACTCATTCCCATAGGTAGCGTATTCCTTTATGACGTGAATTGCTGTTTTATAATCTTTCAAGCCTTCATAGCCAGCAACTTCGTATAGTAAAGCCTCTGTAATATATTTTTTTTGGTTTTCAGCAGTAGCTAATTCTTTTAATTCTTTTGCGTAGTTCAATAACTTATCCCATTTTTCTACGACATTATAGAACGTCAATATTTTATAATAAGCATCAAATTTATATTCCTCTGGAAGTAAAGGAAGATATTCTTGGAGTTGATGCAACGTTTCATATCCAGAGACAGTAAGGTCTACATCTCTTGCTATGATAAATCGTCTAAAATAAGCAATGGCTAACTGTTCACTACGTGTGGTACTGTTGGTTATCACAATGTCATATAGCGGTAGACTGTAATTTCGTTGTTCAGATGAAAAAATGTGTTCCGCCATTTTAAATGTATTATCAACAAGCCGTTTTCTATCTGTATCCTCGTTGATAAAATCCATAATTTTTTTGGTAATATCATATCTTTCTGCTTTGATGCAACCGATAAAAAATTCTGCCGTTTTAGCTGGTGACAGTTTTCCGGTTTCGTTGAAGCATTCACCTAAAAAATACTCATAGAAAGTGCCCATCTGTATTTTTAAAGCCTTTGTAATTGTTTCCAATTGAGGTAATGTCATTCTTCGCTTGTTATTCATTAATTGGCTTATTGTTACTGAATCAATTCCGGTAGCTTGTACAAGGTCTTTTTGTTTCCATCCTTTACTATCAAGTGATTCTTGTAAACGTTGGCGTAATTCAATTTGTGCTACTTGATGATTGTATTCAAAGGCGTACATTTAACCTATCCCCCTCTTGTATTTGGAAAAATAAGTAAAAATATTCCATTACATCATACTTTAATTAGATAATATTGTAAATAAAAATAAAAGTATAAGAGTATTATTTTTAAAAATATTAAGTTCTATATGTTCCTAGCTACAAAAAATAAAACACCCTTCATTCCCGTAAAAGGTTGAAAGATGTTTTATATGTTCATTGTATAGGGCTTGTAGGATGTCAATTTATAAGCTGTTCTCCTTGCTTAATATATTTCTGATGTTAATATTTTATTTATTGAAATCGGAACAATTGTTCTTGTTTTGTGTTATAATAGTTTAACAAGTTTTAACAACTATGAATATAAACAAAAAGTAATAGGATGGTGGATTGATCAATGGTACGTGATCGCGTGATTGTAGATATAGACAAATTAGCAAATGTAATAAAGATCAATTTACGGAATGTGATAAATAATGCTACACCCAATATTATTGGTACTCACGTTCAACACGGAGAAAAGCAATTAACTTTTTCCATTCCTTCTCGGTCAACTCCCGACCATCCACAACTACTTTGAACGTTTTTAGTAATTCTTCATCGGAAAGATCAATATTCGCTAAGAACCCTTTTTCGTTTTTATACGGATCAGGGTTCTCTTTTTTTTGCCGTTCTGTGTCGGGTAAATACACTGCTACTGTCTCTGCTACTCTTGAGTGATTATCAAAGGGAGTACAGTTATTTAAGTTAATATCTGTCTTGCATAAAAGATAATCAGTCGTGCAATTAAAAACCTCTGCAAGTGCAATAATTATATCCCAGGGAGGCATAGCTCTACCTGTTTCATAGTTGGATATACTAACCCGATCAACCCCAACTCTTTCTGCTAAATGTGATTGATATAGTCCTGCCTCTGTTCTTTTTGCTTTTATTCTTTCACCGATTTTTTTCTTTAGGTCAGTATCTACGCTGTTTCCTGTTACCTTATTCATTATTTAATCTCCTTTTTTTAAAAAAGTAGTTGACGTTTAAATAATGCACATGGTAGTATTTTCATGTGTCCTAAATGCACACGACAAAAAATAACATATGTGAAAGGAGTGGTGTGTTTTGTCCAGAAGAAAGGCAGACCCACGCCCAATTATTAAACGTACTAGATTTAAAGAGCTTCGATTAAAACACGGTAAAACACAACGTGCTGTTTCAATTGATTTTAATGTTAGTGAGAGCTTTATTCGTAATATTGAACACGGTCGTTGTAATCCTGAGATTGGTTTCGCATTCAGACTCGCTAAATACTTTAATACAACTGTAGATGATTTGTTTAGCGATTTGGTAGTTAATGATTGGGTAGTTTAGTGATGTATATTTTTTTGATTAACATGTGCATCTTATGCACATAGATCATTATATACTGTGTTTTTAAATAACGCAATAGAACCAATATAAAAAAATACAGTTTTTAAGTTCTTACAAGACCATAAGCAATTACTTCATATAAGAGAGGGGATATCAAATGAAACAACTACGGGTGATTAATCAAAATGGACAACTATTAGCGGACAGCCGAGAAGTGGCTGAAATGGTAGGGAAACGGCACGATCATTTGATTAGAGATATTGAGGGGTATGTAGCTGTTTTGGATCAAAACCCAAATTTGGGGACTGACCATTTTTTCATTGAAAGTAGCTACACATCTGGAACAGGGAAACGATACAAATGCTATCTCCTAACCCGTAAAGGTTGCGACATGGTAGCCAATAAAATGACTGGCGAAAAAGGTGTTCTCTTTACTGCCGAATATGTTACTCGATTTGAAGAAATGGAAAAACAGCTAAATGGCAGCAACGTTACTGGGTTAAGCAAGGAGCTGCAAGCAATCTTCTTCCTGGATAAAAAAAATCAGGAGATTGAAAGACGAGTGACACATTTAGAGCAAACGTCAACGATTGATTACGGGCAACAACTAGAAATTAGTAATACTTGCAGAAGCCGAGTTATGCACATCATTAACGGTCATGAGAGTAATGCTTATAAGGATAAAAACCTACGTTCTAAAGTTTTCAAATCGATCTGGAGAGATTATAAAAACTATTTTAGTGTTGAGTCTTACCGCAATACTTCTCCTTTGGATTATCAAAAGGCCCGTGAGTACATTCAGACATGGAAACCCGCTGGGAAGCTGTTGCGCGAGATCGAAGAGGCGAACAATCAATTAAGTTTTGTATAAGAAAGGGCGGCAGACAATGAAAATGCAAATGGCTACAGCAAGTTTAAATGAAATGATACACCTTCTACAGACAATGAAAGAGTCTGGTGTTAAGTGCGGCTTAGAAATCTATAAAAATGTAACGGCTAATCCGTTTATTGAAATCTCTAATTCTGAAATTGATTACAGATATCTTCAAGGAGCAAAAGAGGACTATCTAGCGATTACTTTAGGAGGCACTGAGCTTAATTTGGATTTAGATGAGTACATTTTTTTCAAACACATAAATGATTATCAAATATTGCTTGGTGCGGTTTCAGATGATGAAACAATTTTAATTAGTAGTAACATATTGGGTTTAATTTGTCTGGCTAATGTTATCCATTAGAAAGGGGCTGCTTTCTGTGACACTTAGAGAGTTAGCAGAAATTTGGAAAGACAACGAGAAGCAATGTTCTATCATTCTACGAAACGCACAACGAGAGGAGAAAAACCGTGGAAATTAAGTTTATATCTATTAAACTGCACAATTTTAAAAGTCACCGTGATCTTGTCGTAGAGTTTGGCGACCTTACCAAGATCACAGGTGACAACGCGAGAGGGAAATCTAGTATTTTAGAATCCATCTCATGGACATTGTACGGCACAGACACACTAGGTAGCAAGAGCGATCCAACACCTACCAATTATAAGTACGATCACATATCCACAGAGTTATTACTATCTGTTGATAACAAGCAAATTTTACTTGCTCGTTCGATCGAAAAAGGAAAGAACAAACTGTATGTAAATGAAGTACCCACAAAATCCACAGAGTTTGACGAACTGGTCAAGTCTCTATTTGATAAAGAGTTATTCTTAGCTCTATTTAATCCATTCTATTTCCCATCTCTTCACTGGGAAAAACAGCGAAGTATGTTGCTTCAATACGTTACTCCACCACTAAACAAAGAAGTGTTCGCACAACTACCAAAAGCACAAGCCAAAAAGCTGTCTGACCAATTAAGAAAACACACATTATCAGACTTAGAAAAGATTCATCGGGACAATAAAAACAAGATGGATAAGGCTCTTATATCAGAAGAAAGTCGTACTAGAACTTTGCAAAAACAACTGAAACATGTACCTCAACTTGATATTAATGTGGAAGATACGAAAACAGAAATTGAAAGGCTCACTGATCAAATCAAAGAGATAGAAGCGACTACATTTTCGGCAAGTGAGAACAATCAACAATACAATTCTCTGAATGCTCGAATCCAGTCTCTACAAGAACAAATTAGTGACTCAGCTTCCAAGTGGCCCTCATTACGTGACGAGGCTATAGCGGATACATGCCGCACATGCAAGCGGCTATTAGATGCAGAAGCGATCGAAGCAGTAGAGACAGATAAAGGAAAGCGAGTAGAACAGTACAAGGCTAACCACAAGTCGCTGGTGACGAAAAGAAACGAACTTCAATCTCAACTTGCACAACTTGAATTTATTGACGTGTCGGAACAGATTGAAAAAATTCGGGAGTTAGAAAAGAAACAAAAGTCATTACTTGCTAACATTGCTGCACAAGATCAAAGAGAACAGCTACTAGACCAGATTAAACAGGCTGAGAGTGCGGAAGCTGAAACGCATGAAAGTCGAAGTGATTCCATTCTAGTGTTGGATGCAATCAAGGCTTATGAAGCTAAAGTCGCAGAGTTACAGGCGGTGAAGGTACAAGAATTATTTACTACCCTATCCGTTCGCCTCTTTAAACAAAACAAAGGTGACTGTGAATATAAACCAGATTTTGAAATTGAAATGGACGGAAAATCATACCGAAAACTTTCTCTTTCTGAAACTATCCTAGCTGGCTTGGAGTTACGGGACGTGTTAAGTAGGCAATCAGGAATTGTTGCCCCTTGCTTTGTGGATAATGCAGAATCTATCACACGCTTTACTAGACCTTTAGGGCAGTTAATTACATCCAGAGTAATAGCCGATCAAGAATTAATCATCGAGACGGGGGATAACTAGACATGACAACACAATTAGCGGAATATCAACCATTTGCTTTTGGCGAATTAACCGAAAGTGACGTAAAAACGATACATGAAACGATTGCGAAAGATTGCAATGAATCTCAGTTTAAATTATTCATGGCAATTGCTAAAAGTTCAAATGCTAATCCGATTCTAGGTGAAATTCATCCTAGTGTATTCGGTGGGAAATTAACTGTACAATTTGGAATTGATTTTCACGTAAGAAAAGCAAGAGAGGTAGAGGGATATCTAGGATACGATGTTCAGCTAATCCATGAACATGATGAATTTAAAATGCATCAAGAACGTTCAGAGGATGGACGGTACTATGTCGTCATTGATGAACACTCTTGGACAATGCCTAGGGGTAGGGTAATAGGCGGTTATGCTATCGCCTATAAAGAAGGTTTGAAGCCTTTCACCGTAACAATGGAAGTAGGAGAAGTAGAACATTATAAATCATCACCAATAGGTATGCAGAAAACTATGTGGACAAAAAACTTTAATGACATGTTTAAAAAACACATGGTCAAGCGAGCATTAAAAGCCGCCTTTGGAAAGAGTTTTGGGGATACAGAAGATACCTTGAAAGATACAATTTCTGATACTCCTAACTACGAACCTAAACAACGTGAAGTTGTGGTTGAAGTGAGTGGGGAAGAAGTTAGAAATAAGAGTGACAGTGTATCTACTACTACTGAAAAACATGAAGAAGATCAAATTAAAAAGATCAAAAAGGAGCTAAAGGCTAAATTCGAAATTCTGGGCATTACCAGCAAAGATGAAATAAATTCATACATGCAACAGCATTGCCCAAACAATGGAAACGTTCCTACTTTAGCAGAGTTAACGGGCCTACTAAAAATCATGGATCAGCATATCGAAGAAATGAACAACAACTATGATGAACTGGAATAGGGGGAATTTTAGTGAAAGTTAGAATCCTTGCTTCCGGTTCAAATGGAAACTGCATAGCGATTCAGTACGGTGAAAAGTGCATTCTTATTGATGCCGGAGTTGCTAAGACAAAGATAGAAAAAGCTTTACTAGAACAGGGTATCTATCCTAATGCTGTACAAGCTATATTCATTACACATGCACATGGCGATCATATCAAAGGCTTACCATTTGCGAACAAGTACCATATTCCAGTGTTCGCCACTTATGGCGAATGGAGAAGTATTTCAAAAGTTGATGTGGAGCTACAAAAACCAATAGAAACGATTTACGGAGCTTACCACGCAATAAATATACAGGGGGCGAGCATTTGCCCCTTTCCCACTCATCACGATGCATACGAGCCTGTAGGGTTCTCTATTACGGACGGTCAAACGAAAGTTAGTGTGTGCTTAGATACTGGCAAGGTAGATAAGGAAATGCTAGAAGCTATGAGAGATTCAGACATTTACATTATCGAGTCGAATCATGATCCAGACATGGTTGAAGTAGGTCAATATCCTACCCAAGTAAAAGCACGTATCCTTTCTGATAATGGACATTTAAGCAACGAGCAAACAGCAAAAGCATTACAGAGATTAGTACAGGGAAACGGTGAGAAAATCTATCTGGTGCATTTATCTAGTAAAAATAATTTACCGTCTCTAGCAGAGTTGACAGTAAAACAATTTTTGAAGAAAAAGGGCCTAGTAATAGGCCAACAATATAACGTTGAGGTGGTTTCATGAATAAGGTTTTTCTTATTGGGAGACTTACAAAAGACCCTGAGTTGAGATATACGCCCAATGGTGTTGCAGTAGCTACATTTACCCTAGCAGTTGACCGGAATTTTGCTGGTACTGATGGACGGAAAGAAGCGGATTTCATTGGGATTGTGGCTTGGAAACAATTAGCCGATCTATGCGCTAACTATCTAGCTAAAGGCAGACAATGTGCCGTTGATGGACGAATACAGACAAGAAGCTATGACAACAAGGAAGGAAAGAGAGTCTACGTCACGGAGATTGTAGCAGAGCATGTGCAGTTTTTAGGTGGAAGCAAAGGCGAACAAGATAGACAGGGAGCCGCAGCTCAACCAAGCGATCCGTTCTATAGTACCGGTCAGAAAGTTCAAATAAAAGATGAAGATTTGCCGTTCTAATAAAAATTATAGGAGATGTTTATATATGAGAAACCCGATCGCAGTATTGCACAGGGAAATTGATAGACTTTCTAACCAAGTAAAAATTCTTACAGAAGAAAAAGAATTGCTACAAGGTGAGATTAACAATCTAACCCGTTCTAAGAAAATAAAATTGCCGCGAGAAGTTGCAGAAGCGATAGAAAGGGAGTTCGGGAAAGCATCAAAAGACCAAAAACAATGGGGATTTTTCAACATCGTTGTTACTAAAACACATAGTTTAAATCACAATGGGAAAATCATTAGAAGATATTTTCGTCCCGATAAATTTCTCGATCTTGCTACAGCTCTCGTAGAAGGCTATACGATCGAGGAAACCAAAGAAGAACGGATTAAACGAGGGATACAAGCAATTTATAATCAATGGACTACAGTACCATCCATCAATGATGAAGAAGACGGAAAAGACTTAGGGCAACGAGTCTATGCTCTGGTAAAAAGGGAATTGAATTTATAAGTAGGTGGTTTAATGGCGAGGCCAACTAAGAAAGGACTAGAGTATTTTCCACTAGATACTGACATTGACCAAGACGAGAAAATAATTGTTGTTGTAGCAAAGCTTGGTATGCAAGGTTTCGGTATCCTTATCAGATTGATGATGGAGATTTACCGAAATGGTTATTACTACCCATGGAGCGAGAGAGAACAACTTGTTCTCTCTATGAAACTACGGGAACCAGCAGAGGTAGTTGTTGAGGTAGTAAATGAGTGTCTGAAATGGGGGTTCTTTCATAAAGAAATGTTCGAACAGCAAGGTATCTTAACGTCTAAGGGCTTTCAGAAACGATATCTATTAGCAGCAGGTAGGAGAAAAGGAACTGAGATAGCGGAAGAACATAAATTGATAGAAGAGGATTCTGCAACAAAAAAAGTAGTTTCTGCTGACAATAACCCTGATAAAAACGACATTATGCCAACAGAAAGTACACAAAAGCAAAGGAAGGAAAAGAAACCGAAAGAAACAACAATCCCTCCTCAATTTGATGAATTTTGGAGTTTGTACCCTAAAAAGGCCTCAAAGCAAGACGCTATAAAAGCATGGGCAGCCTTAATCAAGTCTGGTGCAAGTATAGATGACATAATGGCAGCCACCAAGAAATATGCCCAGGAGTGCCAAGGGAAAGAAATTCAATTTATCAAACATGCTGCAACGTTTCTACGAAATGATAGATGGAAAGATCATCTCGTACAAACAACCCAAGGCATTTATAAAAGTACAGTAACTTTGGATAAAGAAACAGCATTGCAACAATGGATACAGAGGGGGAACAATCCTGATGATTTTGAATGGGAATGATACAAACGTTGATATCATGGCCGAGCAAAGTATATTGGGTGCAGTTCTTCTAAAGCAAAGTGCATTAGATGAAATCACCTTCTTGGAACCACGAGATTTTTCAATAGACAGTCACCAAAAGCTTTTTGAAGTTATGCGTTACATGGATTCAAATAGTATTCCAATTGATATCGTTACCGTTACTACAGAATATCTCAATTTAAACAAACTAGCAGACCCCAATTTTGTAACATACATCACGGAGCTTGCTGGAGCTTGCCCAACTGCTACTAATGTAAAACACTATGCCAAGCTCCTTAAATCCAAAGCTATTCGAAGAAGAGGTAAACAGGCATTAAATAAGGCGTTACTACTTTCAGAAGAGAATTACGAGTCGGACGAGGAATATTATTCGGCGGTAGAGTCGGTTTTGTCTAATCTTAGACCAAATGACACGGGGAAGATGCAGCATGTAAAAGATTTTCGGGGCGAATATTTTGAGCATCTTTCTAAGGAACCCGATTCCTTGAAAAGTGGATTCATAGGTTTTGATGATTGGGCTGGCGGTGTACGTAGAGGATGGCTGTACGTCCTTGCAGGGAGGCCATCGGCGGGTAAAACAGCTAAGTTGCTACAGATGTTACAAAACATTGCGGAAGAGGAAAAAGGTGCAGTTTTTCTATGGTCACAAGAAATGGGACGTACACAAATAATGGATAGATTAGTTTCAAGCACATGTGAAATTAACTATAAACGTTTCATTAGCAAGAAATTCGAACCAGGTGACAAAGAGAAAATAAATTCAGCTTACAACTACTTAGAAAAACTACCAATTTACGTCCAAGATAGTTCGGGTGTAACGATTGATGAAGTATATTCAACCGCTAAAAATTTTGTTAGAAGAGGCGGCAAGCTTGCAGCCGTTGCAGTTGATTATCTACAAATAATGTCTATTCCTCAGAAAAACGGGGAGCGTAGAGATCAGGCGATTGGACGTGTAACAACAACAGCAAAACGGATAGCAAGAGAATTAGATTGTTGCTTTATCATGCTTTCACAAATGACAAGGGATTCAGAAAGTGCAGTTAAGCCCCAATTGTCCCATCTAAAAGAATCAAGCAGCATTGAACAGGATGCAGATGTTGTGGAATTTCTATGGCATGATCCGAATGACGTAGATACTGGCGGTAAGGTAATTCAATCCTATATTGCTAAAGGACGGGATACCGGAGTAAATGACTTTAGACTGTTATTCAAGGGATGGATACAGCGCTTTAAGTGGCTTCCTAACTTAACAGGGGGCGGCGGCAGTGGTAAGAAAAATAAAAAATGATGAGCAGTTTATGAAATCAGTAGAATGGCTAGTAGAAAAAGCGTATCAAATAGAACACCCCCTAATGGATGAGAAGACAAAAGCCGAGCTGATAGCCAAGTACGATTATGTGAGTGAAAAGGTTATAGAATATCGCAAACGTGACCTGGAAAAGCTGCTTTATCCAACAGAGAAAGCACAAAAAGTGAACCTATCTGATTGGTTAAATGAATAGGAGGCATAACGTGTCGGTAAATCCCAAAAAGGCCCATAAACCTAGAAAAAATCATCCGTGGCGCAATGATTTAATGATTCACAAAAAAGTGAGTGATTTTGTTACTCTTTCTAATTCAGTTGGCAGAACGAATGAAAATGCTATAGGTGGCGGTAGACCATCTTACATGAAATAAGAGATGAGCATAAATCACAACATAGCTAAACATTATTGTTCAATAAATCTTGAACTATAACACAAAATATGGGGGGAAATAATGAGATTTGTCGGCATTGACCCATCAACAAAGACCGGATTTGTTGCTTTAGATGAGCAAGGAAAAGTATTGCGAGCTAAGGAGATTACTGGGGCCGGAAGTAAAGACCCTTACCGTATGCGAACCATGATTGAAGATTTAATGTGCCACATTCACTCATGCGACTTGATTTGCATAGAGGGATTCGGGTACGCCTCACAGCAAGCCGTACAGAACGGTGGGATTGGTTGGGGTATTCGAATGGCACTTGATAAACACGGAATCGACTATAAAGACATAGCTCCCAATACCGTAAAAAGTTTTGTCGGCGTTACGGGATGGACTGGGGAAACAGGCAGTAAAGTCCGCTTGCAAGGCAAGGCAAAAAAAGATGCGGTGACTGTAGCTGTCGAGGAAATGTTCGGATATAGTCACGCAAGTGATAACGTTATTGACGCTTATGTGTTAGCTAGAATTGCTCTTCATCAATATCGGGAGTCCGTAAGAAAGTACAGACTACGCCATTCAAATATAAAATAACAAACCAAGGAGCGAATAGAATATGAAAACACAGATTAAAGCCACCTTCCAAGATTTTAATGCAGGTTCCAAAAAGGATATTTTAAAATTTGAGATTAAAGGCGATCTGACAGATGCACAAATTGTAAGCTTGCATAAATTAAAAGGCAATATTGTGTTCCTGGATATTTCAAGCGACCAGCTCGATATTTACGATTACGACAGTGAATCAAACGTACATGAGGGCATTTGGTACAACGTAGATACGGGAGGAAACGTTGAGGTAACGGAAGAGCAATTGACCATTGAAGACGTTCCTACTCCAATAGATGAGTTTAACAAGGCAAAAGAAGCTCATGACAATGAAGAAAAGGAACCGCTAGAAGAGACGAAACAAGAAGAATCTAACGTAAATTCCACAAATAATGAAAATGACGATGACTTACCATTCTAAATTGTTCCTGGCCCCTGCTGCTAACAGGGGCAAAATCTTTCAATCCAGGCATTAAGGGGAGATACGATGCAGATGAGCTTTTTTGCAGAAATAGACCAGAAAGAAACTCATAGGGCTGTAGAGTCTGCATTTGAACAATATCGGTTAAATAAATATTTGATGTTTGAAGAGCGAGAAGCAAATACCACAGCAGGATATACAGAAAGGTTTCATGGCCCAACGAATGTAACCAGCGATCAAACGGCTTCTATAGCAATACACAATGTTGATACTCTGAACGCAAGAAAGGCCTATTGTAGTTTAGTGGAACGTGCAGTAAATAACTTGCCACGTAAGGAACGTTATTTAATAGAAGAAAGGTACATGTGTAGAGAAGCTGAGTATATCACTGACTACAATGTATATAATTTTAAGTTTGATCCACCCATTAGTAAGGACACCTATAGAAAAATTCGAAAGAAAGCATTTCGTAAACTGGCTATGGTATTAAATATCCAAGTCGAAAAAAGTTCTTCATTATAACGGTTAAGTCAAGGAGACAATTTGAATAAAATATACAACTAGATAAAAAGGGGGAGTTAGATGCATTCTGTTAAGTCAGAAAATCCAGCAGTTTTAAAAGACATTAGAGAACGGGTTACGCTATGGATTGATGGTAAACATGGCAGAATTGGCATTATAGCCCCTAAAGAAAAACCAACACGCAAAGAATGGGTTGAACTACATAGGGAAATAGCAAACATAATAGTTCAATCAGCCAAAAGAAAAAAGGAGGTCTCCGAATAGGAGCCTCTTCTTTTTTGTTCAGTATATTGATATCGAAAGAAGTGCATGAATATAGACCTTTTTATTTTGGGTGTATGAGATAATAACTAGTGAGCTGATAATTGCTCATACAAACGAAACGGAATACAAAACCTTTATCGGGAATAAAAAGAATGAAGCATTACAGTCTCGAATGATTGTGATGCCTGTTCCGTATAATCTTCGAGTCAAAGAAGAAGAAAAAATTTATGATAAATTAATTAAGCAATCCGATTTAGGCCATGTTCATATTGCTCCACATGCGTTATATACAGCAGCTATTTTTTCTATTTTAACCCGTTTAAAAGAGTCCAAAAAACAAGGTGCCGATCTTTTAAAAAAATTACGTTTGTACAATGGAGAATCCGTAGAAGGATTCAAAGGCTCGGACATTGAGGAATTACGGAATGAGTATGCCGATGAAGGCATGTTTGGGATAGATCCTCGTTATGTCATAAATAGGATCTCCAGCGCACTCATACGTCGTGATACGGAGTCTATTAATGCTCTGGATATTTTGCGGGCATTAAAAGAAGGGCTCGATCAGCATGCTTCCATCAGTAAGGAACAGCGAGAGCGTTACTTAAATTTCATCTCTATTGCACGGAAAGAGTATGATGATATTGCGAAAAAGGAAGTACAGAAGGCATTTGTGTACAGCTATGAGGAATCAGCAAAAACGATGATGGATAATTACTTGGATAATGTTGAGGCGTATTGCAATTCTAATCGCTTGCGTGATCCAGTAACAGGTGAGGAATTGGAACCAGATGAGCGCCTCATGAGATCGATTGAAGAGCAAATTGGTATTTCTGAAAATGCCAAACGTGCATTCCGTGAAGAGATTCTTATTCGGATATCAGCTTATGCACGTAAAGGTAAACGATTTGACTACAATACGCATGATCGTCTGCGTGAAGCGATTGAGAAAAAATTATTCGCGGATTTAAAAGATGTGGTCAAAATAACCACCTCTACAAAAACGCCAGATGAGCACCAATTGAAAAAAATTAATGAAGTAACACGTCGCTTAGTAGAAGAACACGGATATACGCCAATTTCAGCAAATGAACTGCTGCGTTACGTGGGTAGTTTGCTGAATCGCTAGGGGGGAGCTTGATGAACGATTCATCGTTTATCGTCTCCAAAGAAGACTGGTCTCTGCACAGAAAAGGTCATCAGGACCAGAGCAGACATCAGGAAAAAGTAAAAGAGGCGATCAAGAAAAACCTGTCTGATTTAGTAAGCGAAGAAAATATCATAATGTCTAATGGTCGAGAAATTATTAAAATACCAATCAGATCGCTTGATGAGTATCGCTTTCGTTACAATTTTAATAAAGGACAACATACAGGCCAAGGTAAAGGCAATTCCAAGATAGGAGATGTAATAGCTAAAGACGGTGACCCGACTGATGCTAGGGCAGGTCAAGGTCAAGGAGCTGGCGATCAACCTGGTAATGATTATTATGAAGCGGAGATTACAGTTGAAGAGTTGCAGGAAATGCTGTTTTCGGAGTTGGAGTTACCTAACCTTCAAACAAAAGACGAACAGAAAATTACCATAGAAGATATTCAATTTAACGATGTTCGTAAAAAAGGTTTGATGGGTAATATTGATAAAAAACGCACCTTAATTTCCGCCATTCGTCGGAATGCATTAGCTGGGTATGCCGATCTGGAACTAGGTATCTCGATGGATGATTTACGATTTAAAACCTGGGAAGAGATTGTGAAGCCCCATTCCAATGCTGTAATTTTGGCTATGATGGATACTAGTGGTAGTATGAGTGACCCGTAATTAACTAAAAGATAAATGTAGTAATATCGCCGTTTCTATTGAAGCGGTACTTTTTAGGGGTTTAGAAACTTATTTCTTCCGTTATTTAAAACAGCTCCTAATTTAGAAACAACATCGTATGCAATAGCTTATCTATATATAGGTGGTGAAGAAAATCGAGAGGAAACGTGGCACTATTATTTATACAATAATGTTAGAAATGAAAATAATATCCAAGCTACTTATGTAGAAATATTTAAAACAATTGGGGGATTATGAGATAGACTTGGCTATGCCTCACATCATTAAGGGGTATGAAAAAGAGAACTTTAATAATTAAACTGTAAAAGCATCTATCTCGATGCTTTTTTTCTTGATAACTATAAAATTTCTTTGCGTACATATTGTTTATATCGGGTTGCAATAACTCTGTTTGAACTATAGTTACTGCAACAGTAATAGGGGTTTTTGTTTACATTTTGATTGATATTTTTTCTATTTAACAAGGAAGGTGAAACAATGCCCAGCAAGCCATCAAAGACCTGTTTGTATTTCAGATGTCCAACATTAACTCGCGAGGCTTATTGCCCTTTGCAGTCCAGCAATATGATAGGGAACGTGGATCAGCTAAGCAACGTGGTTATGATGCCAAGTGGAGAAAAGCAAGAATAGGATTTTTGAGAAAGCATGATCCTTCGATAGAAGATGTCTAGTGAAAACAAAAAAATATTCCACTAGGTTAAAATTACCATATTCCTTTTACCGTTAGAAATGATGAATAGAGTCAATTTTTTTTAGGAACTATAAGGATGTGACCAATTGTTAAGAAAGGAAGGTCACTTAATGGATATTTTTCAACTAGGGAGGACAATCATGGGAATTTTAAGTGGTAATCCACAAAATGAACCAATGCACTACGGTGAAGTGTTTGGTGTTTGGAGTTATCTATCTGTTACAAAGGGCTTATTAGCTGGTTACCAACTATTCATTAACCATACTGGCGATAGTGATCTTAAAAAATTTCTTGAAGATACTATCCAAACCATGAAGCAAGAAATTGAACAAGTCGAAAATTTGTTAAAAGTTAATGGTATTGTTCTACCCCCTTCTCCACCAGAAAGACCATCAGCATCATTAGAAAGTATTCCTGTTGGTGCTAGGTTTAGTGATCCTGAAATTGCTGCGTCTGTAACTAAGGATATAGCGGCTGGATTAGTTGCATGTAGTCAAGTTATGGGGCAGTCGATTAGAGAAGACATTGGCGTGATGTTTGGACAATTCCATATTACAAAAGCACAATATGGTGTAAGATTACTACGGATAAACAAAGAAAAAGGTTGGTTAATTCCTCCACCTCTTCACGTAGAAATACCTGAACCTGCACACGTATAGATCGTTTAAGGAAAAAAAACCTTACAAAAGCAGAAGTAGATCAGCGTAAGGCCCAAGAAATAAAGGAGGCAAACGACAAAGTTAAGCCACCTAGCTACCTACCGAAAGACTTGAAAAAAGAATTTAAAAAGATTGCAAGCGAGCTGCTGCATATCGGCATCATGACTATCTTGATGTAGATGCGTTGGCTCGCTTTTTATGTGCCCGGTCTGCCCCAAGTATAAGCAGAACATTTTGTACAAACGGTCAAAGGGCTACCGTGTGATATGCCGCTAGTGCTTGATATCGAGACGGACAAAGGGTTAACACCTGCACAGATTACAACGTTCTGCCTTTCGTTTCTTAACCATGTTAAGGGCCACACAGGAAAAACGCCTATGATTTATACAGGTGCTTATTTTGCTAAACGTTACCTTGATAAAGCTCTTGCTAGCTATCCATTATGGGTGGCCCATTACAATACAAACCAACCTATGCAAAACCCTACATGGAGCCGCTGGGCGGTATTCCAGTATTCCGATTGTGGGAAAGTGGCTGGTATTAAAGGTAACGTGGACATCAACTGTATGGAAAAAGATTTTTGGGATGCAATTATGAAGGAGGAAACAACTATGGATAGAGTACTAGCAGATGAAATTATTTTGGTATTGAAAACACAATGGAAAGTTAGTGATGCAATGGGGATGAAAGAGCAAACGGAGTACCTTGGGGAGCGATCGGGTAAGGGTTGCGAGTGGACAGGAGCCGCAGAATAAGTAATTTATCTTTTATGAAAAGGGATAAGTGGCTAATAAACAACAAAACTTCACAATATAAGGAAGGTGTATAAATTTGTCTATGCCATAAGTGATGACCATAATATGAACATTGATAGATGTAATTTGAGTTGAAAGAATATTTGGATAAAATTATCTTTAATGGTATAATAAGCAGGTGGTGTTGTAGTGTAAGAAGGAGGGTGGAGTTTGAAAAAAATATTTTTGTCTGTTATAACCTTAGTGATTGCATTTTTAGTTATTTATAATTTTGAGTGGCTTATTGGCGGTTACTCATACAAGAAAGAAGAAATGAAAAGTCAAATAGAAGCCTACCTTATAAATGAAAAAAAGTACAAAAAAAGTGATATTACAGAAATTAGGGTTGATTATCTAAGTAAGTTCGGTACGTATGGTGCTAGAGTCATTTTTAGCGATGAGAAAGATAAAACCTATGGCTATAGCATAATTGATGGAGAGGTCATGCAAACTGGTTATGGAGCTTCTAAGTATAAAAAAGATGATTTAAGTGATGAAACAAAACATAAGGAACCAAAACATAAGGAACCATAAAAAAGTTACCTGTCAAATGGCAGGTAACTTTTTGTACTCTTTTTTAGAAATTGCCTTGAGTAAGTACAGTGGTCACATCTGAACTGTCTTCCAGATCGTAAGGAGCAGCGATTTCTAGTTCAATTGGAGATGTTCCCCCTGGTCCAGGTACATATGTCGTAGATGTATTCAATCGAACACCAGCACCAAAATAGTATGCATTCCATACAATTTTTGAACAATATGTTTTGTACTTATAATTGTATAAATCAGAGATGGCATAATCTGCATCGTCATATTTATTTACATACCACTCTGCCCAATCAGCTGCCTTATTTCGAATCTTGGTTCGATTGTATCGAACTACTTTCGTCCCATATTTTTTACTTACATTTTTTCTAAAAAACCTTTTAATTGGATTTTTTTCTGGATTAAACCCTGGCCCTAGTATAACAACATTTTCTGTATCTACAACAATAGCAGCATGACCAGTAAGTCCTTTAGAACTGGTATTGTTTGTTATAAGAATATCCCCTGGCATAATCTCAACTCTTGAATTCGGATAAGTTGCTTCGACTGGAACATCCTCTGGCTTATTGATTTTCTGTCTTTCTATTTCAGAAGCTGACACACCTAAAGCTCCAGTAATATTAGTGAGACTGACATCAACGACATAAGTAATCTTTTTTTAAACATATTTAAGCCTCCGAATTATTTGTTATTCCTTCTCCTAGCTTATAAACAAAATCTTGATAAGAGTCATTCAATATCTTCTATCAGTCTTCAAAGAATAGCTGAATCACGGCTTTATTTTGTTATACAAGGTTTTCAGTACAGCTTATTCACATGTGTGCGACAACTACTTTTCCAATAAAAAATATTTTTTCCCCTTTGAACGCAAGGGCATGATAAACTTGAATGGAGCATTTTTTAAATGCTTGTTATGGGGTGTTCCAAAGCTTTCGTCGGGCCTATGGGAACATCCCGTTTTTATTACCTGTTTAAATTCCTTCTCTCGACGTCTATCGTCGTCCCATGCTAACATCTTTCAACTCCTTTCTATGAGTATTTCTTGTTTGCTATCCTCCTTTCTCTGGCAACCACAAAAATAATAAAAATAATATAATTTTCTATATTTTTCATGAATTACCATTTGTTGACTTAATTATATATCAGTATGAACAAATTTTCCTAATAGAAATTTCTGTTAATTAATTAAGTCTATTTTTGATTCGCTTCGCAATTCATTCAAAAAAAAGAGAGGATGCCCTCTCTAATTACCAACCTTCACCGTATGTGTAAGTACTTGATAAACTTTTATCCGTTACAAGTGACGCTGGTATTTCAAAATTCATTCCGATAAAACTTAATAAGGACAGAATCATGAGTGAAGACATTAAAATTCTTTTCATAATGGATGTTTTCCCTTGCCATAATGTTAATAAACTTTTCTTTATGCTCTTCAGAAGGGTTATACTCATAATGCATGAGCATGATGCTTTTTAATCGCTCAACATTTTTGAACATGAGTGCCAGTTCTAACGCCTCAATATTATAATTAAACCCTAAGTCGGTTTCTCCTTTCATAAGATAATATGTCGCGAACGCTTGAAATAACCTTAATTTATATTTTTGACTAAGTTTATCTGTCTTGCAGGATAGCTGTTCGATTTCCTTTTTGTACTTTTGTAAAAGGACCTGAATATCTTGAAGCATTTCCTTTTGAAGATAGACCTCTATAGCTACAGGTAAAAATGCAAATAATTTTTGAGGATCAGAGGAAATTAGGTTTAAATGTTCGTCTATAAATTCTACATGTCCCATTTCAATGAGAAGTAGAGTTTCATTAATTTGAGCTAACATAGCATCACCATAGGAACCGTACTCCCTAATGACACGGATTCCATTTATCAGATCATTCATACCTTTAAGCTTGAAAATTCATATAATAAAGCAACGGCAATGTATTCTTTGTTTTCTTCTTTCATTGCTAAGGATTTTAATTCGGTTGAAAACTTTAGTAGCTCATTCCATTTTTCCACGGTGTTATAGAACGTTAATATTTTATAATACGCTTCTAGTTTATATTCTTCTGGAAGTAGAGGAAGGTATTCTAAAAGTTGGCGAAGAGTTTTATATCCAGAGACAGTAAGGTCTATATCTCTAGCTATTACAAATCGTTTAAAATAAGAAATGGCTGCTCGTTCATTACGTGTTGTACTGTTCGCGATCACGATATCATACAAGGGCAAACTGTAGTTTCTTTGATCGGATGAAAAAATATGCTCTGCCATCTTAAAGGTGTTATCAAGAAGCCTTCTTCTATCTGTATCATCTTTGATCAATTCTATGATCCTCTTTGTAATGTCATATCGTTCTACGTTGATACAACTTGTGAAAAAATCAGCAGTTTTAACAGGTGACAATTTTCCTGATTCGTTAAAGCATTCCCCAATAAAATACTCATAGAAGGTATCTTTCGGTAATCCTAAAGCTTCTGTAATAGAGTCTAATTGAGGTAATGTCAATCCCCTTTTGTTGTTCATTATTAGACTCAAAGTAACTGAATCAATTCCAGTGGCGAGAATCAAATCTTTTTGTTTCCATTCCTTTTTATCAAGTGCATTTGCAAATGCTGACGTAGTTCTATTTGTGCCTCTTGATAATTGTATTCCAAAGCTTGCATTAACCTATCCCCTTATTTAATGTTGGAAATATAAGGAAAAAATGTAACTTCCCATATGATACTTTAATTAGATAATATTGTAAATAAAAATGAAAGTAAATGAGTAATGTTTTTAAAAGTATTAAGTACCTATAGGTTCCTGAAAATTGTAGGAGAGAGTAGAGACTCTACTCATCAATGCCTATTGTTCCCGTTCCCAATCATAGAGGTGTTCCATGCGAAAGTTTGGCAAGTACATTTGAATGATAGTAGTAATGGTTTACATAGCCTCTGAAGACATTGGTTTTGTGTTTGTGGCATAATGCGAGATCATTCTAGCTGAAAAACCTGTTTGTCCTGCTAACTCAGCTTGTTTCATACCAATTTGATTCAGAACGGGCTGTAATAGGCATTCCCCACGTAGGTAAGATGCCATTACACTCATTCCCTATAGAGGTACCGCCAACAAAATGCTGATTTACAACGGTAAGGAATTCCGAACACAGAAAAATCCGGTTTTCACAACGTTAAGGGTGTAACCGGCATTTCTAATATCTAGAATTATAGGAATATTCGTAACGTTTCTTGATGATTCTATGATATATTACTTGTTATCTTTATTAGGTTAAATCCTTACTTTTACTAGTTTTTATTCAGTGTTACCTGATAACCAACTGCTTCATCTTTATCAGCGTATACTTTTCCCATCTTAAAGTCTTTTGTACCTTGTGCAATTTTCTTACCACTGCTGTTGTATGCTGCAACCCAGAATGAATAATCATGATTAGACTTTAATACTGGAAGATTAAATTTACGATCTTTAATTTGTTCGAGCTTTACAGGCTTAGTATTTTCAGATACGTCTTTTAGTGACACTTCATAGTAGCTAGCTCCATCATATGCATTCCAATACATAAAGTAGGTTATTGGAACTTGAGAAGCAATAGAAATGGATGAATCAACAGTATCAACTCGGTTCGGAGAAGAAGTCGCTTCTTCTGCTGAAGCAATTTGACCACTAAAAGCTAATGTAATTGCAGAAGCTAAAACTATAAATTTATTTTTCAATGTTAAATCCCCCCTAATATTCGGTGTAACCATATATTAATATATTTTCTAATTTTTGTAAATATTTAAATAAATAAAATATATTCTAGATTATCAAGGGAAATAGGGGTAGCACCACATGCCCATCAAGTGAAGTATCCCCAAAACGAAAAATTTATATCTTTACAGTTATTTATGACAATTCAGCTCATTTTTTTGATTTTGGGAACAACCCAATTTCTTTACTTGATGGCGATGGGGCGGTACCTCTCTTTAAATAAACAACCCCCCTACTTAATTTGTATTTAATATGCGAATTAAGTAGGAGGGTGTTGTTTATATCCCATTAATAGGGTTCATTTTACTTGTTATCTAGTTTGCTTATGAAATTGTTTTTACTCACAAGATTCTTAGCTTGTATTCAACAGGTATACTACCTTAAATAATTAGTCTTTCTATATATAACAGATTCAGGATTCTTTATCTGTAGATTCAATATATCAAGCAACTACTAGTTTGCATTTGATTACAATTAACTACAAAAAAATTAGAAATTAAAAAGAAGGAGGAGTTACTCCAAATATTACAATGACGTTTTCAGAAGATACATTTTCCCATTTATGTTTGCCATACGATGGTATTTTTACACTATCTCCTTTATTAAGGGTCAACATTTCGTTGTTTAAATAAAGATTAACAACTCCTTCTATAACGAACGCTACTTCTTCACCTTTATGTTCTATCGGCTCTTTGGAAGATGCGGTTTGAGGTAATAAATTCATAAGGGCCAACTCTAGAGCACCATTTAAACTAGGGGATAATAATTCATACGATACATCCCCACTTTCTGGGAAAGAGATTTTCTTTCTTTGATTAGCTCTTACAACCAATTCTTCAGTATTTGTATCTTCTAAGAAAAAATTAAACAAAGGAATGTTTAATGCTGCAGAAATTAGTTTAAGAGTCTGGAGAGATGGATTCGCTATGCCTTTTTCAATTTGGCTTAGCATTGAAGGTGTTATATCAGCTAATTTTGCTAATTCTTTACTAGTTAATCCTTTTCTCTTCCTGAATTCAGTGATTTTTCGAGCAACACTTATTTCGTTCATATACGTATTCTCCTTAGAGTTCTTTATTAAATGTAATTAAATAAAATTAAACTGAATTTGATTTTGTTTAATTTCGTGTTAATCTATACTTAATTATAATAAATATACCTTAATTATAAAACAGTTACATTTATTATATGAACAATAAGGAGGCTTTATAAATGAGCGACATTTCAACAAAAACTAAAGAAAGTTTGAATGAAAAATACCCATTAATAAAAAAACTAATTTCAACCGAGGAAATATTTTGGATTAATCCAAATAAGAAAGATTTTGAAGTAGGAATTAAAAACACCGTTTTAACTAAAGATGATGTTAAAGATGCCGAAGATAGATTAAAGAGATTTGCTCCATATATTGCAAACGTTTTCCCCGAAACAAAAGGGATGAACGGTATTATTGAATCTCCATTAGTGAGAATTCCTTCTATGCAACGACATTTAGAACAGGAGTATGAACAGGAAATATTAGGTCAATTATTACTAAAGTGTGATAGTCACCTTCCTATATCAGGGTCTATTAAAGCAAGGGGAGGAGTATATGAAGTTCTTAAACACGCTGAAGATTTGGCGCTTGAACATAACTTATTAACTGTACAAGATGATTATTTAATTCTTGAGAGTAATAAGTTTCGTAATTTCTTTTCAAACTATTCTATTGCAGTGGGTTCAACAGGAAATCTAGGATTAAGCATTGGTATCATGAGTGCAAAATTAGGATTTAATGTAACAGTTCATATGTCAGCAGATGCAAAACAGTGGAAAAAAGATTTACTCCGAAGTAAAGATGTTACAGTTATTGAATACACAGCTGATTATAGTAAGGCTGTAGAAGAAGGTAGAAAGCAAGCAGCTGAGAATCCTATGTGTTATTTTATTGACGATGAAAATTCAAGACACTTATTTTTAGGATATGCAGTAGCAGCCTCCCGTTTACAAAAACAATTAGATAACCTTCAAATAAAAGTGGACGAAAATCACCCGTTATTTGTTTATCTGCCATGTGGGGTAGGCGGAGGTCCGGGAGGAGTAGCATTTGGTTTGAAATTATTATACCAAGATAATGTGCACGTTTTTTTCGCAGAACCTACCCATTCTCCGTGTATGCTACTAGGTTTAATGACTGGACTGCATGATGGTATATCTGTACAAGACTTCGGCATTGATAATGTAACAGATGCAGATGGACTGGCAGTCGGAAGAGCATCTGGATTCGTGGGGAAAATCATAGAACCTTTTTTAAGTGGATCTTATACAGTTAGCGACAATCAGCTTTATAAGTTATTAAAGGGATTAGCTGATACAGAAGGAATTTATCTTGAACCATCTGCGCTAGCTGGTATATTAGGACCTAGTCAATTATATAAAGCAAGAATTCAATATCTACAGAAGAATAATTTGATACAAAAAATGAGTAAGGGGACACATATTGTCTGGGGAACAGGTGGTAGTATGGTTCCTAAAGAGGTAATGAAATTGTACTATCAAAAAGGAGTTCAACTGACACAAGAAAAACAAATTTAATAAAGCCTTTGAGGCGGGATTACCCTCTGAATACGCAAAGTTTCACTTTTACACAATATAGTGCTTAATTTCTAATTTAGGGGAAATAGAAGTAGCTGTAGATAAGGTACAAAAAGTAATGATTAGTAAAAAAGAGGGGATGCATCCTCTTTTTTTTATATAAAAAGTTAACCTATTTTAAGAGAAATAATTAGAACTTGTATACTAGCTTATTGCATTTTGGGTGAGGTTATCTCGTTACAGCAAGGTACAGGTATCATTCTCATTTCTATTGGTTTAATGTTACTTTTGCTACAACAAAAAAAGTAATATATAATATATAATTAAAAACTTGTATGAGTTGGCGATACTTAATATAATATTCATTTTTTTAAACCAGAAATTTAGATGGATGACCTTTAAAAATAGGTTACAACATGAATTTGATTTCAACAACATTACTCAAGTATTCCTATTAATAGAAAGAGAGACAAATTATGAACTACTTATTCAGAAAAAAAGATATTGAGGACATTTCAAATACAAACCAATCAAAAAAATTAAAAAGGTCACTTGGTGCCTTTGATTTAATATTAATGGGGATGGGAGCAACCATTGGGACAGGTGTCTTAGTTATTACAGGGTTAGTAGCTGCAAGAAATTCAGGTCCCGCCATATCTCTTTCTTTTATTCTCTCTGCAATTGTATGTGGTCTAGTAGCTTTATGTTATGCGGAGTTTGCATCGGCTATTCCAAGTTCAGGAAGTGCCTATGCCTACACCTATGTAGCACTAGGAGAGATAGTAGCTTACTTGGTAGGATGGTCTATTGTGGGAGGATATACAGTGTCAATAGCATCTGTTGCCGGGGGATGGTCAGCTTATTTTAATAGTGCATTAACACAGGTAGGAATTTACCTTCCGAGTAAGCTAATCACTACCCCTAGCGAAGGAGGGCTTATAAATTTACCGGCAGTATTTATCGTAATATGTATGTCTTATTTATTAACAAGAGGCCTAACAGAAAGTAAAAAAGTAAATAATATTGCAGTGGGTATCAAAATTTCTATTGTTTTACTGTTTATTATTATTGGCGCATTTTTCATCGAACCTGAAAATTGGAACCCTTTTATGCCATTTGGAATGGGTGGTGTATTTGCTGGAGCAGCCTCAGTATTTTTCGCATTCACTGGTTTTGATGCTATTTCAACATCAGCTGAGGAAGTGAAAGATCCTCAAAGAAACTTACCTCGGGGAATTTTAGGATCTTTACTAGCTTGTACAATTATTTATGTTATTTTAGGATCTATTTTAACAGGAATGGTATCCTATAAAGAGTTAAATGTTGGAGACGCTTTGGCTTATGCACTTGAAAGTGTAGGTCAAGGTTGGGCAGCTGTTATTTTATCTGTTGGCGCAGTAATTGGAATTATAGCTGTTTTATTTGCATATATGTTTGCAGTGCCACGTGTTCTACTTTCAATGAGTCGTGATGGATTATTACCTAAATTATTTTCGACAGTCAATAGTAAAACTCACGTTCCTACATCCTCTACATGGATGATTTGTTTATTAGGGGCAATAGTGTCAGGATTAATTGATTTAAAAGAATTAGCAGATATCGCCAATATGGCTGCCATTTTAAACTTTGCACTCGTAGCACTGTCAGTCATTGTATTAAGAAAAACTCAACCAAATTTAAAACGTAATTTTAAAATGCCTTTTGTACCAATTCTCCCAATACTGGCAATCCTTTTTTGCTTATTTTTAGCTTTTAATTTATCAGTAAAAACATGGATTTATTATTTTTCTTGGATAGCAGTAGGCTTACTTATTTATTTTAGTTATTCCCGTAATAAAAGTATACTTAAGCATCGTGAATAAATAATTAATAATAGAACTTATGTTGTATCACTTATGATAATTAAATTTCATTTAATACAAAAAAGTCCGATATAAACCCAAAAAAAGGTTTAAAAACGGACTTTTTTCGCTCTCTTGACAGTACCTCATTGTCATTAAATTATGATTTTAATAAGTCCTAGAACGAAGAATTTATACCTAAAAAATGCATTTTCCTATATTCAAAAGGAGAGCCTTCATATATCCATTAATTTGAAATTTAATGATCAAAAATAAGAAAAGGAATCAATAAAAACCAATATACACTTTACAGCGTTATACTGGTTTTTATTGATTTAGGCACTACTATCTTGATTGTGTGTCATTTCACCTTTATGAGATACATAGCTGTGTGATATCATTCCTAACATTATTATAAACATACCAGCCCAAGATAAAATGGAAGGAAATGAAGAATGTAATAAAACTAATTCTCCGATAACAGCAAAAAGTACTTCCATAGATTGTGTTGCTTCAACAGCAGCTAGTTTTTGCATATCTCCTCTTACCATATCAGTTGCTTTGAAAAATAAAATTGTTGCAATTACACCTGAACAAATGGCAACTAAGATAGATTGTATCGTTTGCTCTTTACTAGGTGCCCCTGTTGTAAAAAGTCCATACAAGGATAGTAAAAACCAAAAAGGTAAGCTAGCTAATGTCATTCCGAGTACACGTTGATAAGCATCCAGACGGTCTCCACAAATCTCCATCATTTTACGATTACCGAGTGGATAAGCAAAAGAAGCAACAATTACAGGTATAATGCCTAACAGAATATCTTTTACAGCAAGAAATTTCGCTTGCTCCACTTGCATAAGGAAAATACCAAGAAGAATAATAAGTGACATACCCATTCCTTTTATTGGTATTTTTCCTCTTTTCTCAAGAACCCCATCTGATGTTTGAATCGTTTGGATGAAAAGAGGAGCTAATAAAGATCCTGAT
Organism: Brevibacillus sp. JB24b; assembly: GCF_051713385.1. Lineage (NCBI taxonomy): Bacteria > Bacillati > Bacillota > Bacilli > Caryophanales > Paenibacillaceae > Brevibacillus > Brevibacillus sp. JB24b. The sequence goes on from NZ_JBNVQV010000001.1 coordinate 862,025, forward strand.
ATAATAGTAATTTGCCATGTTCCAGCAATTATCCATCCTGGTGCATGTGCAGCCGCAAAACATAATGGAGCATAAAATAGGCCAAATCCTACAAAACTCCATAAAAACCATGTTCCTAGATTTTCTCTCATTACTTGTAATAACGATTGTAGTTTTTTCCTACTCATCACAATAAGTAAAAGAAAGGGGATCATGAAAATAAACCTTAGTGAGGCACTCCATATCCAGTTACCGCCTGATAATTCCATCGCTCGATTAAGTATAAATGTGAAAGCAAAAAAGAAAGCAGCACAAATACCTAAAAAAATAGGACGCAAATTCCCACCTCAATCTGTTTCATAAGTTAGTAATTTCCCTAGACTTAACCAGTTTTGTTCCACAAGATGGGCTGTTGTTTCTTTATCTTTATTTTTACACGCCTCTATAATTTGCTGATGTTGTTCTACTGACTTCAAGCCATTTATAGAAGTAAATTGAGAAATTTCGAGACGCTGAATCTTAGATATACTTCGTTCTAACGCACGAATGATTTCGGGATTTCCTGCCACATCCAAAAAAACATTGTGAAATAACTCATCAGCTTCAATTGCTTTTATAATATCTTTCTTCTCAATAGCTAATAATAAAGCTTTATTGCCGAATTCTAATTCTTGAATATCTGACTCTTTTAATAGCGGAACTGCTAAACGAGCAGCTAAAGAGTGTAAAACGGCTACAACAGTAAATGCGTGTTTTGCCTCCTCAAGGTTTAATGGAGCAACACGAGTAACCGAACCAGGAATAGATTCAACAAGTCCTTCATCCTCAAGGCGTTTCAATGCCTCTCTAACCGGAGTACGACTAATTCCAAAGTCTTCTGCTAATTCTTTATCATTTAAGCGTTGCTCAGGTTGTAGTTCTAATGTAACAATTGCTTTTTTTAGAGTTAAATATACTTCATCTCTAAATGATATACGTTTAATGGGTTTAATAGTATCTCTTTTCATAAAACCAATATATCGCATATTGGTTTTATGTTCAACTATAATTATGAATCTACTCGATTAATAAGTCCCGAAATATGTAAAGAATATGGATATCGTAATTTTACTTTTCGTGATTATAGAAGGATTTCTAAATTTCTATAACCATATGCATTAAGGAACGTAATCATATAGATTCATATCTGATTTACATAGTAAATAATCAGTCGTGTAATTTAAAACCTCTGCAAGTCCAACAATTATTTCCCAAGGGGGCATGCAGCAATTGAGTTTTTACCTGAACTGGATCGAAGAAAAACACAAAAAGCTGTAGAGAAAACCACCGAATAAGACAAGCTCCTCTATTCATAGGATTTAGAAAGTGGAATGGATGGTGAGGGGGATTGGAATTTACTTACACTAAAATTTATGGAACAGAAAAACCTTATAAGTGGTTTGCACAAAGAATAAAAGAGCTAGCCAAGGAAAAATACGGTTTAGATGTTGAAGTAACAATCAATGAAGAAGAACAAGAAGCATCGGACGAGTAAGTCTGGTGTTTTTTAGTTAATATAACATTCATATATTTTTATGAGTGTGTATATAATTAACTAAAAATGGAAGGTGGTTTACTATGTATAGACCGTTAATTAAATGTGCCATTTATACCCGTGTAAGTACCGACCACCAAGCAGATTCTACAATAAATCAGGAAGCACAAGGTAGAGAGTATATAAGTAGATTAGGGCCGGAATATGACAAGACTGACATAATTGTATATCGAGACGAAGTTGTATCAGGTTATTACACCAGTGTATTCGACAGAACTGAAATGAAGAGGGCAATACAAGATGCGAAAGAAAATAAGTTCAAGCTCCTTATCTTTAAAGAAGTCAGTCGTGTCGGTAGGGATAAACAAGAAAATCCAGCCATTATCGGGGTTTTTGAACAGTATGGTGTTAGGGTTATAGCAATTAATGATAACTACGATTCATTGAATAAAGACAATATAACTTTCGATATTTTGTCTGTTCTGTCTGAACAAGAGAGCAAAAAAATATCTTCAAGGGTTAGCAGTGCAAGAAGACAAAAGGCACGTAGGGGACAATGGGGCGGAGAGGCTCCAATAGGTTACAAGGTGAACAGAGAGACTAAGAAATTAGAAATTGACCCAGAAAATTGTTACATACCCAAATTAATCTTTGACTTGTATGTTAATCACGGATTAGGAACGTTCAAGGTGGCTGAACATCTTAACGGGCATGGAATAAGAACAAAGAACGGAAATCTTTGGGGAAGAGTATCTATAAACAGAGTTATTAGAAACCAAGCATATATTGGTAATGTTGTCTATGGTACGAGAAGAAATGCACTTCAAAGGGAATATGACGATACAGGAAAGATGAGCAAAAAGAAAGTTCAGATCAAGATAGATAAAACTGAATGGGAGGTCGCAGAAGATGTCCATGAGCCGATCATTGAGAAAGAAAAGTTCTACAATGCTCAAAAAATTCTTCTTTCTAAAAGTCATGGAAGAACGCCTAGACGCGCATACCATCCACTAACTGGTATTTTGTTTTGTGCTAAATGTGGACAAGGAATGGTCTGTCAAAAACGAACATGTAAGGATAAAGAATACAGATATTACATTTGTAAGACGTATCATAAGTACGGTAGAAGTGTTTGCTCACAAGCAAATGCAAACGCTGATGTATTAGAACAGGATGTTATTGATATTGTTAAGAATGAACTAAATTCTATCCCTGCCAATAAAGTTGAAATTACAGGAAGTAAGACCAATGATATAGAACGTTTGGGGAAAGAGATCAAGAAAAACAGTGTAAAAAAGGAAAAGTTAAAAAAAGATCAAATAGACATCTTTAATCAAAGAGAATTGTTTGACGAAAGTACTTATCAACAGCAGATGCTCGAAATTAAGTCACAAATAAACCATATAGATGAAGAAATACAAATTATTGAAAACCAAATTAAGGTGTTAATGGAACAAGTGGCAGAATCATCAACACTTGACTATCTAATTGAAGAAGTAAAAAATATATCTTTAAATGATCCAGAGAAGTTAAGAGTGCTGTTGCACGATATTATCAAAAGAATTGAGTTAAAAGAAAAGCATTTGCAAATTGAATTTAATTACGACTTTAGATGATTCTGGTGATAGCGCTTAGAAATACAGAGTATTTGGCTTAGTAAATTTATTTAGTTAATTATGAAACACCTTAAAGTATGGGAGTTTTTGAAAAATATGTAGCTCGTAGCTTTTTCTTTTGGATGCTTCGTTTTTTGCGTACCAAATATGAAAAGGTGGAAATTGCTTTTATTGCTCATCATACGGAAGCGAAAGAAGTTACAGAGGATGCATTCTTTTCTAAAGGAGAGAGCGGCGGAACCATCTGTTCATCGGCCTATCGTAAAGCTTTGGAAATTATCGATGCACGATACCCGGTGAGCCAGTATAACATCTATCCGTTTCATTTTTCAGATGGGGATAACCTCACGTCAGATAATGAGCGGTGCGTAAAATTGGTGAAGGAATTAATGGAGAGATCGAATATGTTTGGATATGGTGAAGTAAACCAGTATAATCGCCACAGTACTCTCATGTCGGCCTATCGTCACATTAAAGATCCGAAATTCATGTACTCAATCATTCGAGAAAAAGGTGAGGTTTACAAGGCTTTGAAACAGTTTTTTGGTAAAAAAGAAGTAGAGGTTTACTAGAAAAAATAAAAATTCACAATAAAATCCCCTGTGGTTAATTATAGGTATGAATCCTTATTTTAAAGGAAACAGACATAATCAACCAAAAGGGGATTTTTTGTAAATAAATGGTTAGTACGTTTTTATGTAACTTACTTCCCTATCCAACTTTAATCATACTCATACAATTTTATCATGTGAACAGAATGGAAATTCTAAAGGTTAAAAATGAAACATTACCTACTCCACTGAAAATAGCTTGTAACTGATTTGACAAAAGGGGAGTTTTAGTTTGAAGAAAGTAAGGATGATTACATCCTCGGTGCATGTGACAACCCAAACATTCTTTTTGAAATGAGGTTTATTTCCATATGATACAAGAGGATTAGGTATAAAAATACTTTTGACAACAGTAATTTTTTCTATTTCTATTTTGTACCATCTATCATACAATTTCAATTACCCTCAAGGACTGGAAACCTTACTTGGAATAACAGCTTCTATAGTCATGAAAGAGAGAAACTTCTCAAGCGTGAAGATATTAGGATCTTTGGAACTTTGTCTATAAGCTGAAACCCGGACGTGGATCCGGGGTATTTGTATTGTTTTAAAGTGTCAAATAATCCATCTCAAATGGTGATTATTTGACACTTACGTTAAAGCAGATATTTATTTTTGGCCCTGCTGGTAGCTTGTAGAACGAATCTAGAATAAGACTGAACTCGTAAGAATCTATTTACAGTTTTACGGCGGAATCCGATAAATTGCCCGATTTCATCCAGTATTAGCAGATTCGTCAAAGTGGTGGGAGCAATATAGAATTTAAACCAAGTTTGGGGTTTTCACATTTTGTGGGTTAAGTGATCAATTTGATGTTGTATCATTCGTAGCTTTTCCTGAAGCTCCTGATACCATTCCCATGCCTAGTGGACTAGAGCAAGCAACAAACATGGCAACTTTCAATGTATTCTTTAAAGACCTTACTGCTAGTGACTGATTTAAAGGTTGGAGTAGCATTGCGGTTAGTGGAGACCTAGCAAAAGGGGATCTAGACAAAGCATTCCCTCCAACCAACACAGTAACATACGCGGAAGCATCTACTGAATGATCTAGACATCATGAAACAAACAGCTTTAGAAGTACTTCCAGGTGTTTATGGTTATAACATCGCTTAATTATATAAGTAAATGTATGGATAGCTTAGAGGTCAAAGTCTCTTATCTGTCTAAAACATATATGTTATGTAAACAAGGGAATGAGATACTTCAATATACGATATTTGGAGGGGTTGTAAGTGAATAAAAAAGTAATCCTATCAGTGCTATCTACAGCACTAGTAACTAGTATGGCTACTTCTGCTTATGCAGCAGATGGCGGTGTATATATTGGTGGAAACGTAGACAGATACTATTCTGACAAAGCACTAATTAAACAAACTCATAAATTTGTAGCAGATTTATATGATTCTGGTTTAAAGAATGTTGAAAACAATGTTCTTTATGTAAACTGGGATGGGGAAGTAGCTACTTTACAAGAAATGATGGTTGCTAAATTAGCGGGAAAAGAAGTTGAATACAAAACAGTAACTAGCAAAGATTTCGAAAAAATCGGTGGAGAAAAAGGTTTCTACGCTGTAGATGCTAAAGGTAACGTTTCTACTGTAAAAGAAATGCAACCTGAGCAAAAATCACTTACTCCAGAAGCTATTGTTACTAATGCTACTGAGTTTAATATCGCATTACAAAATCCAAATGTGAAAACCATCATTTTGGGAACAGATATTCAAGGAGATATTACTGTAGCTCGTAGCATCATCATTAAAGGTTCAGGCAAAAAGATTATTGGCGATCTGAAGATTACGAATGTGGACAAAAATAATGTGGAGTTAAGCGATGTTACTGTTGAAGGAAAAACAATTGTAGGGTAGGTATAGATCCACAATGCTTTTTTGGAATATTAGGGAGATTGATAAATTCTTTTATCATCCTCTCCTTACATATATGAGGGAGTGAATAGTAATGAGTAAGTTTAATTTCAAAAAATTATCGGTATTAGCTGTTCTTTCTACTGCTGCATTTAGCATGATTGTAACACCTGCATTTGCAAAAGTTACGGTAACGAATTCTACATTCAATGAGGTAGTTGTAAATAAAGCTACCGAAATTGAATTTGATAATAAAGTTAACGTTTCTAAAATACTATTTAATACATCTGATGTAACGGTCATAGGATTACCTTCTACTACAAATATTCAAGTAGGAGAGAATGTGGATACTGAAAAGATAGGTGGTTTATCGAAAGAGCAGAAAGACAACGCAAAACGAGTAGTCCCTGCTATCACTAATCAAGTAGTAGCCCCTGTCATCAGTAAAGTTGAAAAAATTACGATCACTAGCAAAGCTAAAGGTAGTGTTGTTAAGAGTGTAAAATTAAATTTACCAACTGCTGGTGGGAATAGCTATAAAATTTTAAAACAAAATCAGGTATTTGATACACCAAATAAAGGTGATAAGGCCCCTATTAAGGCAGTGGCTTATATTTCTGGAAATGATATCACAGATGCACAAGCTAATGAGTATGTTGGTGTTTATGAAATAGACGGGTCCAATAACATTGTGAAGTTCGTATCTGTTCAGTTGGAAGCTAAGGATATCAAAGCTGCGCCGGTTGTTGCTCCGACTATCAGTGGTCAAGTAGTAGCAAAAGGTAGTGCTTCTGGGACAACAAAAGTAACCTATACGGTAGGCAACGGAAACAGCTTGAAATATAAACTAGCAGATAATGCATTCATGTCACCAAATGTAGGTGAAGCCCTTCCAGGTAGCGAGCAAGACTATACTTCTGGTAAAGACATCTCGGCTAAAGCAGGCCAGCATCTAGGTCTTTATGAAGTAGATGGAGCCAATAACATTGTGAAGTTCGTCTCTATTGAGTTGGGAGCTCAGAATATCAAAGCTACTCCAGTTGTTGCTCCGACTATCAGTGGTCAAGTAGTAGCAGAAGGTAGTGCTCCTGGGACAACAAAAGTAACCTATACGGTAGGCAACGGAAACAGCTTGAAATATAAACTAGCAGATAATGCATTCATGTCACCAAATGTAGGTGAAGCCCTTCCAGGTAGCGAGCAAGACTATACTTCTGGTAAAGACATCTCGGCTAAAGCAGGCCAGCATCTAGGTCTTTATGAAGTAGATGGAGCCAATAACATTGTGAAGTTCGTCTCTATTGAGTTGGGAGCTCAGAATATCAAAGCTACTCCAGTTGTTGCTCCGACTATCAGTGGTCAAGTAGTAGCAGAAGGTAGTGCTCCTGGGACAACAAAAGTAACCTATACGGTAGGCAATGGAAACAGCTTGAAATACAAACTAGAAGATCATGCATTCACGCCACCAAATGTAGGAGAAGCGCTTCCTGGTGGCGAGCAAGACTATACTTCTGGTAACGACATCCCGGCTGAAGCAAACAAGTATCTAGGTCTTTATGAAGTAGACGGATCCAATCACATTGGGAAGTTCGTATCTGTTCAGTTGAAAGCTAAGGATATCAAAGCTGCGCCGGTTGTTGCACCGACTATAAGCGGTCATAACGTAGAGGCAGGTAGTGCTTCTGGGACAACAAAAGTAACCTATACGGTAGGCAATGGAAACAGCTTGAAATATAAACTAGCAGATCATGCATTCACGCCACCAAATGTAGGAGAAGCGCTTCCTGGTGGCGAGCAAGGCTACACCTCTGGTAAAGACATTTCGGCTAAAGCAGGCCAGCATCTAGGTCTTTATGAAGTAGATGGAGCCAATAACATTGTGAAGTTCGTCTCTATTGAGTTGGGAGCTCAGAATATCAAAGCTACTCCAGTTGTTGCTCCGACTATCAGTGGCCAAGTAGTAGCAGAAGGTAGTGCTCCTGGGACAACAAAAGTAACCTATACTGCAGGCGAAGGAAACAGCTTGAAATACAAACTAGAAGATAATGCATTCACGCCACCAAATGTAGGTGATGTTCTTAGTGGAGGGACTGACTACACCTCTGGTGGTGACATCCCGGCAACAGCAAACAAGTATCTTGGTCTCTATGAAGTAGGCGGGTCTGATAACATTGGGAAGTTCGTATCTGTTCAGTTGAAAGCTAAGGATATCAAAGCTGCGCCGGTTGTTGCACCGACTATAAGCGGTCATAACGTAGAGGCAGGTAGTGCTTCTGGGACAACAAAAGTAACCTATACTGTAGGCAATGGAAACAGCTTGAAATATAAACTAGCAGATCATGCATTCACGCCACCAAATGTAGGTGATATTCTTAGTGATGGGACAGTCTACACCACTGGTGAAGACATCAAGGCTGAAGCAAACAAGTATCTTGGTCTTTATGAAGTAGACGGATCTAATCACATTGTGAAGTTCGTATCTGTCCAGTTGAAAGCTAAGGATATCAAAGCTGCGCCGGTTGTTGCACCGACTATAAGCGGTCATAACGTAGAGGCAGGTAGTGCTCCTGAGACAACAAAAGTAACCTATACGGTAGGCAATGGAAACAGCCTGAAATATAAACTAGAAGATGATGCATTCACGCCACCAAATGTAGGTGATGTTCTTAGTGATGGGACAGTCTACACCACTGGTGAAGACATCAAGGCTGAAGCAAACAAGTATCTAGGTCTTTATGAAGTAGACGGATCCAATCACATTGTGAAGTTCGTATCTGTTCAGTTGAAAGCTAAGGATATCAAAGTTGCGCCGATTGTTGTTCCGACTATAAGTGGTCATAAGGTAGAGGCAGGTAGTGCTCCTGAGACCACAAAAGTAACCTATACTGTAGGCAATGGAAACAGCCTGAAATATAAACTAGCAGATAATACATTCACGCCACCAAATGTAGGTGAAGCCCTTTCAGGTGGCGAGACAGACTACACTTCTGGTAACGACATCCCGGCAACGGCAGGCCAATATCTAGGTCTCTATGAAATAGACGGGTCGAATAACATTGTGAAGTTCGTATCTATTCAGTTGAAATCTGAATATTTCGGAGTAGACAATGGCGATAAAATTGGTAACTAAAGATTAAAGAAGATTAAATTGATCCGCTCAGAGTTTGTCTCTGAGCGGATAATTCTATATGCGCCCAGCATGGGAAATACACGTTCAAAGTGTTGCTACAGGTACATGTTATGTTATGGGGAAACGCCTATGCTTTGATTAATTAGGGATTGATGGAGGTAACTACCGATCTGAAATCACATAAAGTGTGGTAAATAACAACCTTGCCAAATAGAGAACAACGTAAAATTCCGTGGTTTGATTTACTACATTTAAAGGCTATTAGTAAGACAGGATTAAAAGGACTTTCTCCTATTTCATTCAGTAAACTTAGAAAAGATTGGAATACAACAAGCGTCAAATAAATTCATTGGAGTGTTTTATAGATATTTATGATTTTAATGTAATATAGTAATTAAGTAATCTATATTCTTAAAAGGGAGGTGATTCATATGAAAAAATATTTTGTTGTAGTAATGATTCTAATAACAGTGTCTGCTATTGTGTTTTTTATAAAGCCGAAATTAGAATTCGGAACACAAGCAACAAATGAGGATAAAACATTTTTATTGCTGGCACTTGGAAATGTTGGGATTGCGGACATAAAAATCAAAAATGTTGAGGTAAATCAGAAACAACCTTTAAAAGCAAAAATTCAACTAAAAACGGATAAAAAAGAATTTCATCTGGAATCTGAAAATTTTGATAGTAAAAAATTCGATTCAATCAATATTCAAAACGCTATTATAAGTAAACACACACCTATTTCATATGATGATGAGTATAAAGGTGCGAGATATGCTTTAATGTTGAAACAAGAAGAACCAATCACCACAGTGACGATTGATTATTCCTATTTAGGGATAGATTTTAGTACAACATTGCCTATAAATAGAATTCAATAACTAGCAAGGATTGTTTAGGAAGCACACGGGGCGAGAGAATCAGGCAAGTTAGATGAGGTACTTAAACATGCAGGCAAAACCTAGGAATTACATAAACAGCTTGTTCGAACATACTCTTACAGTTGAAGCTACAGACAAGGAATGACATATATTCGATCCTGCACATTCAAGAGATTCGAAAATAAAAAGGGTAGGCTGCATCTGACATCGTGAAGTACGCTTTTATCAAGACAACGTTGACATGAACTGTATGGAGAAAGACTTTTGGAATGCAATTACGCAGGGGGAAACAACTGTGGATAAAATGTTAGCAGATGAACTTATGTTGGTATTGAAAACACAATGGAAAGTTAGTGACGCAATGGGGATGAAGGAACAGGCGAAATATCCTTGGTGAGCTTGCCGATGGGGTAAGGATTGCAAGCGGACAGGAGCCGCAAAACGTATACTAACAAGGGATTAGCTCTCGACAACAGGAAAAAGCAACATAAATGGTCAAAGATGTCCATTGAAAAAAAGGGCCCTCAATAATTTGAGGCTTTTTTTGTTTGAATAGTAACTGAACTATAACAATTTTAGCATCATTTACAAAAATAAAAAGGTATAACTTAATAAAATAAAAATGCAGAGCATAAGAAAGCTAGGATTTTTTCCTTATCTTTTATAGTAACTGCTCATTGCTAATAGAGCTGTGATTATAAAGAATACATTCAATAAAAAAGAATCAGACTTAATAAGAAATTGGTTCGACAAGATACCATATGAAATTCCAATTACACTAATAGCTAATAGAACCATAAGCACTATCCTAGAAATCATATTTTAGATAACTTCTTTCTGTTCTTTAATACTGAGAATAATACCATGCCAATTTGAAACGGTATTTATTCTCAGTATTTTCTTCGTGTTGTATACCGGTTTACTTCTTTTGTTTGTTAAAGAAAAATAACAGATCAATTAAGATTCCAAGTAGTATGTATGATACAAAATGTATAACATACCCTCCCAATAAAATTTTTCCTTCAATTTGATTATCATTTATTATCCAATCCCGAAATGATTCCTTATAGACCATATAATCTAGAAGAGGGTTCAATCCAATTAATAATATATGTTTTTGGTCATTTCCATAAAAATCGTTTAAGCAGACTATAATACTTAAAATTCCCAGCCAAAACCAAACTTTTTTAAAAATAACCATCTTTGGTATTCCTTCTTTCCTTTTTAATTAGCACTAATTTAATATGAGGAAAAAGAGACCGCATATAACCTATTGCGGTCTCTTTTTTTCTACCAAGAACCTTGTTTCAAGATACGACTTAACTCATCTGTATCATAAATATCAAAAGGAGCATATCCACCTATAGCAGCAGTTGGATTTTGATCTCTAAAATTGATATCAGCACCATAGTAATATGCTTGCCAAACTATTTTAGAACAATAAGTTTGAGTAAAACTAGATAATTTTGCTGTTAGACCATAAGTAGCATTTTTATAGTTCTTCACATAGAGACGCGCCCAGTTTCCTGCATTATATGCATCTCTTTTGCCACCATTATAACGATATACTTTTTCATTTGGATAATCACGGAACCATTGTTCAATACTAGTGTTTTCAGGATGGTATCCGTATCCAGCAATTGAGGTAACTTCATAATTATCGTTTACTATTCCTGCGTGACCTGTGAGACCGGCTGAGGTTGTACTATTAGTTAGTTAGAGGGGGGATGAACCAAAACAAAGAAATGCCCGAATATAAGGGATTCGGACGTTCGCTCTCATAATAACTAGATTTCATGCCATAACAAAAATAAAAAACAGAAAATAAACGATATAAATGACTAGTACATGTATATGATATCTAGTACAAATTTTTTGAATGAATGGGGCAATGAATTTATCCGCTAATTTGAACAACAAATATAACAAAACTAAGTCGATAAGCAAGAGAACATAAATATTTTCGAACGAATTCCGTAGTAAACGATCAATAAAAACGAGTATACCCAAAACAATGAAATAGGAACACGATGAATATTTCTCTATTTTAATAAACTTTCCTTCCTTTCATATATAGGAGGGTGAAGAGGAAAATGCATCATCTGTATTCTGGGCCATAAATAATTTCGGCACTTGAGCCAGGGCCTTCAATTACTGATGCCTTATTGTGATTCAACACACTGTCGTACATACTATGCAAGTGATTTTCCTTTAATGGACTAAGGCCTGTAAAAGTTATCCCATTATAGGTATAAGAGTATTGATTTTTACTAACCGATACCTTTTTGTTCTGCTCAATAGGAAGATTGTTATTCGCTATCGCTCCTGATGCAAAAGCAGATGTGGAAAAGCTTAGTGTGGTCAGTAGAGAAAGTACACTTAAAGAAATTTTTTTCATTGTAATAATCGCCTTCCTTATTGTTTTATTATAACTTAATTCCAAAAATATCCATTTTATAAATTGTTGATTATACTTGTTACATATTGATAAGATTGATCCCATATCAATATGATGAAACATTCTAGCTATCTTCAATGAATAGCTGAAAAACGGCTTTATTTTGTTATACAAGGTTTTCCGTACAGCTTATTCACATGTGCGACAACTACTTTTCCAATAAAAAATATTTTTTCCCCTTTGAACGCAAGGGCATGATAAACTTGAATGGAGCATTTTTTAAATGCTTAGAGTGTCGGGGTGTTCCTAAGCTTTCGTCGGGCCTATGGGAACATCCCGTTTTTATTACCTGTTTAAATTCCTTCTCTCGACGTCTATCGTCGTCCCATGCTAACATCTTTCAACTCCTTTCTATGAGTATTCCTTCTTTGATATCCTCCTTTCTCTGGCAACCACAAAAATAATAAAAATAATTGAATTTTCTGTATTTTACATTGATTACCAGTTGTTAACCTAATTATATATCAGTATAAACAAATTTTCCTAACAGAAATTTTGTTTAATTTTTTCAAAAAAAAGAGAGGATATCCTCCCTTCTACCAACCTTCCCCGAAACTATTTGTTGATGCGGCAGATTGATTCGTATTTAGACTCGATGTTGATATTTCAAAACCCGTTCCGATAAAGCCTAAGAAGGACAGAATCGTTAGTGAGGATATTATTATCTTTTTCATTTTGGTTATTCCCCCTTGCCATAATATTAATAAACATTTCTTTGTGTTCTTCTGAAGGGTTATACTGATAAAGCCTAAGAATGATGCTTCTTATTCGCTCTACATTTTTAAACATTAATGCTAATTGTAGGGCCTCTAAATTATAATGGAACCCCTTATTCTTATCCCCCCTTATTAAATAATATGAAGATAGTGCTTGAAATAGCCTTAATTTAAATTTTTGATTGAGCTTGTCTGTTTTACAAGATAATTGTTCGATTTCTATTTCGTAATCTTGTAAAAGTTTCTTAATTTTTTCGAACATTTCTTTTTTAAGATATGTTTCAAGCGCAACGGGTAAAAATGAAAACAATTTTGCCTGATCGGGTGAGATTAATGTAAGGATTTCATCAATAACCTCTAATTTACCCATTTCCACCAAAATCAGAAGTTCATTCAAGCGAGAGATTTCCTTATAGTAATCACCATATACAGAGTATTCCTTAGTTATTTGTAAAGCTAAGTCGAAATTTTTTGACTCTTTATAACTGAAAGATTCATGAAGTAAAGCTTCTGCGATATATTTTTGGTTACCTTCAATTATTGCAAATGCTTTTAACTCTTTGGAGTAATGAAGCAACTTATCCCACTTTTCTACCACATTATAAAAGGTCAATATTTTATAGTAAGCCTCAAATTTATGCTCATGTGGAAGTAAAGGGAGATATTCTTGAAGCTGATGCAAAGTTTCATATCCAGAGACAGTAAGGTCTACATCTCTTGCTATGATAAATCGTCTTAAATAGGCAATCGCTAATCGTTCATTCCGTGTGGTACTATTGACTATTACAATGTCATACAAAGGGAGACTGTAATTTCTTTGATCGGAGGAAAAAATGAATTCTGCCATCTTAAAAGTATTATCAAGGAGTCTTTTTCTGTCAGTATCCTCATTGATTAATGCCATAATCCCTTTTGTAATGTCATATCGTTCAGCTTTGATACAACTTATGAAAAATTCTGCTGTTTTAATAGGGGACATTTTTACCGATTCATTAAAACAATCCCCTAAAAATTCCTCATAAAAAGTATCTTCTTGTAAGTCCAAAGCTTTAGTAACAGCCACTAATTGAGAAAGCGTTATTTTTTGCTTGTTGTTAAGTATTTGACTGATGGTTACTGAATCAATTTCAGTTGCTAAAACAAGGTCTTTTTGCTTCCATCCTTTTTTGTCAAGTGTATCTTGCAAACGCTGGCGCAATTCTATTTGCGCAACTTGATAATTGTATTCCAAGACGTGCATTAACCTATCCCCCTTTTATTTTAGAACGTTCCTATTTGTGGAGGTGTTCCATGCGGAAGTTTGGTATGTACAGTTGAATGATAGAAGTAATGGTATACATAGCTTCTAAAGACATTTGCTTTGTATTAGTGGCATAATGCGATATCATTCTAGCCGATAAACCTGTTCGTCTCGCTAACTCAGCTTGTGCCACATCATTTTGATTCAGAATGGGTTGTAATAGGCATTCCCCACGTAGGTAAGTGCCATAGGGGATTTTGGGGTGAATTTTTATTTCTTCTAGTAAAAACCTCTACTTCTTTTTTACCAAAAAACTGTTTCAAAGCCTTGTAAACCTCACTTTTTCCTTCGAAGTCGAATATATGAAATTAGTGACGATACGCGGAGATGAGAGTACTGTGGCGATTATACTGATTTACTTCACTATATCCAAACATTTGCTTAACGGATAACGCGCGTCGATAATTTCCAAAGATTTACGATAGGCATATGAATAGATGGTTCCGCTGCTCTCTCCTTTAGACTAAGTATTCACCCGATTGCATTTGGACAATGATCTAAAATTCTATAGTCAAATATAATAACAGGAAAAATGATGGATAACAGGAGGAATTTACTTTGTATAAAGCTAGACAGTCCTCATGCGATAATCAAATTCCACTTTTCTATCCATTCCAATACGGTCAATATGGAAAACAAAATTCTTCTTACTCTCCCCGTATGACATATAGCCTGACAATAACGGAGGAGGAGTGATCGACGATGGGGCTTCATTTCCGCAATAGGACCAACGTAGGTTTGCAGGTGGTCTACGCCTACTCCGATCCCAACTGTGAGGGGAGAAACAAATGGTCGAAGAAGGGGTGGTATCAGGTGGCTCCGGGGAAAACAGTGCAGGTTTGGAGCGGGTGGGCCAACGGTAAAAAATTCTTCTATTATGCCGAGGATACAAGTGGTCTCGGACGTACGTGGTCGGGTGAGTTTGTCACCCCAATCCCTTCTAGAGCTTTCGATTGGTGCTGGGACACAGGCAGTACCGACAGCAGAGATTTGGGACTTAAGAAGTTACAGATCCCTAGTCAAATTCCGCCCATTCTAGACTACACAATCAACCTTCGATAAAAAGGGAGGGATAAAGCGCTATTTTTCAATCTACTGAGGAATAGTGCTTTTAACTTTTTTAAAGATATAGTAATTCTTGTTATTAATAAATAAAGTAGGACATATCCATATGACCATCAAGCTATGCCAGTTTTTCTTTTTCAAACTAGGCTATTCCTTGTATATCATGCATGATTGCTAGATAGGCTGGTTCTTTTATGAAAACGATTCCGCTTTCTAGCAGAGGGGAACTGTATCTACTAGTTCAATAATTGCAATGATATGCTACGCTTAATAGGAAAGGATACAATGTTACCGTATCCTAAAACCGTTACTAAAATATGAACGATACCATTGACTGAGGTGATGTAAATTGTTAGAGCGTTCAATGGAAAATGTAAGGGGAGTAGAAAAAGGAAAGGGAGTGATTGAAGGAGAGCTTGGTTTTTAATAGCTCTTCTTAAAAAAAGGAAAAGAGGACTATTAAAATGAACGAATATAAAAGTGTAAGCAGTGATGGATTTGAATTGAATTATTGTATAAAAGGGTTCGGAAAGCCAGTGCTGGTGGTAGGGAGTAGTATATATTATCCTCGGCTATTCTCAGAAGATTTGTATAAAAAATTTCAATTTATCTTCTTGGATCATAGGGGATTTGTTAAGCCACCGCGTGCTTTAGAACCAGAAGATTATAGATTGGATAAAGTTTTAGATGATATAGAAATGGCAAGACAGGCCCTCGATCTAAAGGATTTTATTATATTGGGACATTCAGGACATGCCTTTATGGCCTTAGAATATGCCAAAAAATATCCAGAAGCTGTTCAGAAAGTTGTTCTACTTAATTCAGCACCTACAAATAGTCAAGAAAGACAACAACAAAGCTCCGCATTTTTTTATAAGACGGCAAACTTTGAGAGAAAGCGCCAGTTTGAACAAGATATTGCTTTTTTAGAAAGTGACATCAAAAAAGATCCTGAAAGACGATTTGTCCACATGTGCATTCGTATGGGAGCCCAAAGTTTTTACGATTATACATTTGATGCAGCGTATATGTGGGAGGATGTATATACACATATGCCAATTATTGATCATCTGTGGGGAGAAGCGTTTGGAAAACGTAATTTGATCCAGTCGTTGGCTAATTTCAAAAAACCAGTATTCATTGGCTTAGGAAGATATGATTATTTGGTTGCCCCTGTTTCGTTGTGGGACTCTATTGATGACACATATGGGAATGTGAAGAAAGTGATTTTTGAATATAGTGGGCATAATCCCATGTTTGAAGAACCACAGCAATTTGATAAAAGCTTAATTGAATGGATGAATGAGGACAAGTAGGCTCCATTGTTCTTTTTGCATAAGGAAAATTAATTCTTTCCTTTT
This sequence comes from Brevibacillus sp. JB24b, assembly GCF_051713385.1. NCBI lineage: Bacteria > Bacillati > Bacillota > Bacilli > Caryophanales > Paenibacillaceae > Brevibacillus > Brevibacillus sp. JB24b. The sequence continues at coordinate 878,543 of NZ_JBNVQV010000001.1, forward strand.
AAGAAAGTAGTGAGTCCAGTTATTTAATCAAGACCATGAAAAGGCCGTTTCCTTTGCTTCGAAGGAAACGGCCTTTTTGACTACATAAATAGAGACTATTTTTTAAATATAAGCTGGGCATAGTTATAGAGTAAAGCAGCTGCTTCCTGACGAAGTAGTGGTTCCTTTGCCTTGTAATCAATGAGGTTTTTGGAGGAAATAACTTCAGGACCATATAGACCTTTGGATACTACATACTGAACGGCTTGATTAGCCCAAGGATCGACGGAGCCTTTAAGGCTAGCATTTGCAGGCTGAGCATTGAGTAATGATTTGGACACTTCAAAAATAATCACGGCTGCCTCCTGTCTTGTAATGGGGCGGTTGGGTTCAAATGTAGTAGTCGTGGTTCCTTTTAAAGCATCTGCCTCTACAAGAGCTTGAATTTCTTTTCCGTATGGACTATTTTTGGAGTCTGTAAATGCTACAGGATTTGTAGAGGTATGAACCCCAATAAGTCGTATGAAATCACTTGCAAACTCAGCTCTTGTAATGGGGGCTAAGGGACGGAAGGCATGATTCGAATCTCCTTGTAGCACTCCAAAGTCTTGAACACCATAGATATATGGGGCATATGGATGTGAGTCAGAAACATCAGAAAAATGTTTAGAAGGAGAAATTTTTTGAGCCATACTGACCGTATTATGATATTGTAAATAGCCAATGCTACCATCATCGGATTTCTTAAAGGCTAAAAAAGCGCCTTTTTCATCCTTGAACAGCAATGGATCGATTTGGCGCAAGATATTTTTACCCATCGGATCTTCTGCTATGAGCTGTCCCTGTGAAGTTGCTGTAATTTTTGTTATCCATGGATTTATTCGTAAATCCCGATAAGTACCTTCAAAGCGTTTCAATTGCTGAGGGGACGATGTCATATAGGATTGTTCTTTCTTTGGTAGAGGATAATACCGATTCATGAATGCTCTAAATAACTCCTCACGAAACTCTTTATCTTTATTAACAACAATAAAGCCACCAACTTTATGCTCTGGCAACAGCCACATCCAAGAATGGAATCCAGGTATATCTCCACCTTTACCAATCACAAACTGCTTGTTGTGACTCGAATGGTAGTATGTTTCAAAACCGTAAGCCATATTAGGAATCTTCGGATGGACAGAATAGTGAATAGTATGCATCTTTTCAGCCGTATCCTGCTTCAGGATAGTTTTACCTTCAAACGAGCCTTTATTGAGGTGAGCCATCATAAATTGGGCCATGTCATGACCAGTTGAAACCATTCCTCCTTCAGGTAGTTCAATTGGATTGGACAGAAAAATAGGAAAGGGCTGGTTGTTAGCATTGTATCCAGTGGCTAATTTAGCTTTTAATTTCGGTGTAAGTAAGAAACTGCTATTTTCCATTTTCAAAGGTTTATAAATATGTTCTGTTATGTAGTGATTGAAGGATTTTCCAGACAGCTTCTCCAAAATATACCCTTGAAGAGTAAAGCCAAAGTTATCGTAGCGAAATGCTTCTCCTGGTTTACGGACAACGCTAGGCATGTTTTCTTTAACATATTTCTCTAAAGAAATGGGTTGAATACTACGATTATGAATAGATTCCAATCTATCTGTAAAGTCAAAACCTGTTGTGTTGGTTAATAAATGCTTCATTGTTAATTTATATTTCGTTTTATTGTTTATCTTTATGTCCCCAAGGTAGCTCTGTATATCTTCATCAAGGTTGAGCTTTCCTTGTTCTACTAGCTGCATAATTCCTGTTGACGTAAATACCTTAGAAATAGAAGCTAGCGGAAAAACAGTATGTTTTGGATTAACCGCGATTTTTTTCTCTAAATCGGAGTAACCGTACCCTTTATTTAGCAATATTTTGCCATCTCGGACAACAACAAAAACTGCCCCCGCCATCTGATCTTTAATATGTGATTGATTAAAAAATTGATCTGCAAAATTTTCTACTTCTTTAGGATCGGTAGGGCCCAAGGGTACTCCTTTTACAGGTGAACTATAGGTATAAGCTGTAGGGAAAATAATGGATACAAACAGAATTACGACAAACATACATATACTGCATGTCTTTCTATACCCTTTAAACATAATGCATCTCTCCATTCTATAAGTGTATTAGATGCATATGAATTCAACTTGCCCAAAAGTACGAGAATCGACTAGTATCGGAATAATAATGGATGTCTCACTTGCTTGGATCATCCTATGTACTTCTTTTATATAAAAATTTCAGCAAAGGATACAAAGACAACGCAATTTAGCATTGTCATGTAAAAGAACTTTTTCTCTAGTAAGGGAAAAAGTCCTTTTACATAGCATAGTGCTAAGAGAAATATTACCTTGGTTCTAGCACATGCATAAATGGCTCATCAAACATGGGGAGTAACAGCTCACGAGTGGCTGTATGGCGTAATCCACAAAGGATGATTCGAATCTCTCTTAGCATATTTTCAACAGGAGTGATTTCACCTGTGTGATTTTTATATATTGTCCCCTCTGCAGAATGATTGTTCAAATGATGAGCATGTCGTTTAGCGACGATCAGTAATCGATGTAAAATATCTGGTATGGCATCTGTGAGGGGAGCTTCCATTTCAATATACCCACGAATCTCAGCCAGCCGAGCATATGCTTCTCGCCATCTCCATAATTGTTTTTTCTGTTCTCGATGGTGTGGATTTGGTTCTGGTAACGTTGTTTTGGACACCCGAGCTACTGAGGTAGTACATGTGTCTGGATGTAGAATTTCTTGTACTTTTGTAAACCCATACAAATCAGGAGCCATTAATTCAATTACTTCTCGATAGGTTGCGATATGATTATAGGCTCCACTCCGAATTGTCCATAGACAATGCTGCTTGGTATTTTCTATATGCGGTTGACAAGGAGGTATGATAGAGAACATCTTCTCCTCTGTGAGTGGATGATTAGCTACAATCAGCTGGCTAGCTGAGTTTGAGTGATGTGGTGTGTGATTATTTTCTGTTCCTACTTGCATGTAGGCCTTGGTGAACCATTGCAAAGAGCGAGCAGATACTGTGGAAATGTCTCCACGTATGACGCTAAGACTATATTCTCTGAATTCAGGGGAGTTAGATCCATTAAACCCATCATGAATCACATGCAGGTTATCTCTTACAGCAACAAGCTCGGAAAGAACGGTTTCTTCAAGAGTAACAATATCTTCTTCCACGTAGGAACGATAATTGTTCGCTCCATTTTCATCAGCTAAGACATGTGAATAAAGGTTATAACACAACAGAATGTGAGCCATTTCATGAAAATAGCTTTGATAAGGAAAATTGACGTAGTCCGTTTGAAGAAAATATTGATGATTCTGATAAATCAGTCCATACTCAGGACGGAAAAGAGAAAGATGGGAGTTGGCTTTATCTGCGATGTACAGAGTAAGTCCCTCGTTGTAACTAGTAATCCAAATAGCTTGATAAGTAGGGCTTAGCAACAGTGCAATCGAATGGTTAGTAATACGACCAGGAAGATTAAAAAAATCACTCTGAAAATGAGGATAGAAAGACAGCCAAGTCATCCCCAAAGCGAGTGCTTTGTATAATTCAAATTCACTTTCTTTAGCACAATCAACAGTGAATTGGTGTAGGGAAGTTAAACATCGCATAAAAGAATGGGAATCATATGTATAATTTTCAACAAATTGTTTATAGGTAGCTTCGAAATCAGCAGGTTCTATCGTCAAAAAAACTTGTAAGCCATCAATCCACAGGTCCCCACCGATAGAGGAATTCATCCATGCTTCATGATCCTGAGTAAGAGAACGAATCTCTTGATATTTTTCAAATAGTTGGCTGTATTGCACGAAATGACCTCCTTTTTATTTTTCGATAGATTAGGAACTAATTCCACAAAGAAGAGCACTCTAAGTAGGTGTGCCTATCTAACAGAGTACGATTTCTTACAAACTATTTTGGGTTATAGATAAATGAGAAAAGTGACAGCTTTTCATTTTTGAATAGCAGTATGAAATGATAGTTTACTTTTCTACTTTTTTGTGGGTAAATCTCCTTTCTTAGATAATATATAACAAACATTACAAATATAAAGTAAATTAGTGTTTGTTTATGTAGTATATGGTAATATTTGGTTACAGTCAATAGATTTCATATACAAAAATTCATTGCTATTTTTTAAAAACCTTCTCATTCCAATTTGCAGACGGGAAGGGTATTACGTATTCCAGAATTTGAAAACAATATATTATGTTTTTAGATGTTCTGCTAAACTTGTAGTAGTGCTTTTTGGTAATTTTTATAAAAAACTTTGGAAGTGTCTCCCTCGTTTTTAGGCTCGACTACGTTTTCCTTCTCATTAGGAAGTAGCCGATGGAAAACGTTTGTCACAGTATTATTGCAAGGAAAGGTGATTCTAGATGTCCAATCGAGAAGAAGATTCTATCCAAAGAAATGAAACGAACAAGCAGAATACGGAAGAAATTGTAGTAGTAGGGATTGGTGCATCTGCTGGGGGATTAGAAGCGTTACAGGAATTTTTTGAGCATGTACCAGAGACGACAAACATGGCATTTGTTATTGTCCAACATTTATCACCACATTATAAAAGCTTTATGGCTGAACTGTTGGAAAAACACACATCACTTAGGATAAAGCAAGTGACTGACGGCATGCAAATTGAGCCCGACTCAATCTATTTACATCCACCTAAGAGATATATACAACTCATTAATGGTCATTTTTCTTTAACTACGTATCCTGAAGTATCAGGGATCCATTTACCTATAGATGCATTTTTGGCATCCTTGGCTACTGAGAAAAAACAACGTGCTATCGCCATTATTCTCTCGGGAACAGGGACAGATGGGTCCAATGGAATAAAGGCCATCCATGCATATGGAGGAATGGTTATGGCACAGGATTGCGATTCGGCCAAGTTTGATGGGATGCCAAGAAGCGCCCTATCTACGGGAGTAGTAGATTTTATTTGTGCGCCATTTCAACTAGGAGAGCTTTTAGTACATTATGTAAAACGCTATGTGCTTGGTGAAATGGAAGAGGTACAAAATAAAGCGGAAGATCAGGTAACAGAAATACTCACCCTACTTACAAGGTACAACGGAATAGATTTTACTGGATATAAACGTGATGGTATCATCCGGAGAATTGAACGACGAATGAAAATAAATAACAAGGAATCTTTGGAAGAGTACCTTCAGTTTTTAGAGGAAACACAAGAGGAGCAAGGAGCTCTACAAAAAGATATGCTTATTAATGTCACCCATTTTTTTCGAGATCAAGAAGCGTTTCACATTGTAAAAACAAATGTAATACCAAATATTATCGAAAATAAACAAGCAAATGGTGAACAACATGTGCGTATTTGGGTAGCCGGATGTTCCACAGGAGAAGAAGCCTATTCTCTTGCTATGCTGTTTGATGAATATTTATGTAAAAAAGAAATCACACTTGATGTGCGAATTTTTGCTACCGATTTAGATAAAGAAGTCATAAACTATGCTGCTCAGGGTATTTACCCAGCATCAATTGAAAAGGATATTTCCAAAGATTTGTTAGATAAGTATTTTAAGAAACAGGGTGATGTATATCAAATTATTAAAAATATCCGTAGAATGATCGTTTTTGCCCCACATAATATCATAAAAGATCCACCGTTTGTCAATATGGATTTTATCACATGCCGAAACATGATGATATATTTTCAACCAGACGTGCAGAAAAGGGTACTGAGCTTGTTTCATTTTTCTTTGCATCCCAAGGGATATTTATTTTTAGGACCAAGTGAGAGTATAGGTAAGCTAGCGAATTTGTATGTTCCACTCAATCGCAAATGGAATGTTTTCACCATTCGGAAATCGAATCAGATCACTCCCAACCATTCTATACGTATTGATAAAGAAAGTGGACGTCCAATCCTCCAGACCAACCCGGTGAAAATAGGGGAAAGAGAAATGATTTCTGGAACCAGTAAGATGGACGATATATATGCAACAATCATAGAGGAGTATTTACCAGCATGTGTTATTGTCGACCGAAACTATGACATTGTTCATACTTCAGGTTCTGTCAATAAGTATCTAACCTTACCACGTGGCAAAATTACACTCAATATTTTTAAGTTAGTTTCTCCAACCCTATCAGTAGTCATTGGATCGGCTATGCATAAAGTCAGGAAGGAAAATAAAGAGATTACTTTTACCAATGTCAAAGTAAAGGGGGAGGATGACGTCTCTGAGCTAATAACACTTAGCATTACCAATTTTGCTCCACATAAATATAGCGGGCAATATATGATGATTACATTTAGGGATGAAGCAAAACCTGTCATACACCCAGAAGATACGCAGCAAAATTTTAATGCCCAAAATACGACAACACAACGAATCCGTGAGCTGGAGCAAGAATTACAATCTGCGCAGGAAAGTCTACATGCAACCATCGAAGAACTAGAAACCTCGAATGAAGAACTACAATCTACTAATGAAGAATTAATTGCTGCAAATGAGGAACTCCAATCCACTAACGAAGAACTCCAATCTATTAACGAAGAATTAATTACAGTCAATGCTGAACATCAAGCAAAAATCCAAGAATTACTAGACTTAAATAATGACATAGATAATTTCCTGTTAAGCACGAAAATCGGGACGATATTTTTGGACAGAGATATGTGCGTACGCCGATTTACACCAGCGGTAACCACCCTTATTAATCTAATGGATATGGATATTAATCGTCCGATTAGTCATATTACCCATCAATTGAAATATAACAATTTGGTAGAAGATGCAGAGCACGTCTTACATAGCATAATGCCGTTGGAAAAAGAAATTCAAAGCCTGAATGGACAATGGTATAGCATGGAGATTTTGCCCTATCGGACACAGGATAATTTTATTAAGGGTGTAGTCATTACGTTTGTAGATATTACGGAACTGAAAATGGCAAACAAAGAGCTACAGAAACTTTCATACGCTATTCATCAAATACCCAATAGCATTATCATTACAGGTCTTGACGGTAAAATTCAGTATATAAATCCTTCTTTTACAGAAAAGACAGGCTACACAGGAGAAGAAGTGATCGGTCAAAAGCTTAATCTTATTGAAGATCACGAGGATTATGAATGGAATATTCAAGAGGAAATAATTCAAACCCTAGCCAAGGGGAGGAATTGGTATGGTGAATTGCAAAGCAAACGCAAAAACGATGAGGCCTTTTGGGAACGAACGGCATTCTTACCAATTAAAAATGAGGAAGGGGAAACCATTCATTTCCTTAAAATTGGAGAGGATATTACCCAACAGAAAAAAGCAGAAGAGATGTTGCGTAAATCTGAAATGTTATCTGCTGTTGGTCAACTAGCTGCGGGAATTGCTCATGAGATACGAAATCCATTAACAGCATTAAAGGGATTCATACAGTTAATGATGGCAGATGGGCAGGGAAACGAGAAGTATTTTCAGATTATGATGGGCGAGTTTGATCGTATTGAGTTAATTATTACAGAATTACTGTTATTATCTAAACCACATGCCCTTAGCTTCCAGACAGAGGATATTGGAATTATTCTCAATGATGTATTAATGCTAATCGAAACTCATGCATTAATGAACCAAGTAAATATGATCCCAGTAATTCCAACGCCTTTACCTAAGATTCATTGTGTGGAAAATCAACTAAAACAAGTATTGATTAACGTGCTGAAAAATGCCATCGAATCTATGCCGGCTGGTGGCAGTGTTGACGTACATGTTCGTAAAAAGGCAGGAGGAAAAATTGCTATAGAGATTACAGATCAAGGCAAGGGAATTCCTCAGGATAAATTAGCAAGAGTAGGTGAGCCATTCTTTACCACTAAAGAAAAAGGAACGGGATTGGGATTAATGGTTAGCTACAAAATTATTGAAAACCATAATGGTGAAATACAGATTGAAAGCGAGCTAGGTAAGGGAACGACAGTCCGGATTATTTTGCCAACTGTTTCCATATAAAAAGTTCAGTGTAACCTCCTTTTTTTCGTGACATCCCGAAAAAAAGGGGGGTGATTACATTCAGGATGTTTTTATATCTCCTCGATAATTAGTGGTTGGGGTAGGGAGTATTCGAAAAAGGTGTGGAAAATGTTAGTTGAAAAATAAGGGACTTGAATGTAGGATAATAAATTGTGAGGCGAAGTAAAATAATGGTATAAATGAGAAAGAATGAGTTTGGATAAAAATCACGAAAGGAGAAAGAACATGCAGAAAAAAGGGAGATATTCAGGAGTTTTGCTACTTATAGGCTGCTTACTACTGGCTGGTGTTAGCATGGGAGGAATTACTACAGAAGCAAGCGGATTTCAATCAAGTACATTCGTAGACAAGCAAACAAACGAATCTGTAAGAAAGCAAGTACTCGATCAACAGACATCTAGTGTAGAAATTCCAACTAGAGTGTCTAAACAAACCTTTCCTTTCTATGTGGCTATGCAGAATGAACAAACGGTCTTGTTATGGGATGCATCCAAGCAAGATAGTCAGCTGATACCTATAGCGACAGATGGCAAGGTTCAGATTATAGATTGGTCAGCTAACAAAGAGTGGATTGCCTATCTACGTAGTCCTGATAGAAAAAGCTACTCAGGTCCGTGGTATTTATGGATATCGAAGGCGGATGGGAGCAAGAAATATCAAGTAGACTCAAGAGAAATTAAGGGTACTCCCAAATGGTCACCTACAGAAAATATGCTGGTTTATCAGACAAGAGAAGGTTCACGAGAACAAGGCATAGTCGTTCGAATTACTCCAAATGGCATAGAGAGGATACAGACTATTTTTCAACAGAATGAGGTAAATGAAGTATCTGATTACTCATGGTATCCAGACGGAAAAAGTCTTGCAGTATCTTTCCCACAAACTCAAACTGAAAATTTGCATATTAATCAAGTTTTCTTAGATAGTACCTCACGAACGCTATACCGCCAAATGACCTCTACTATTACTGAAGGAATCTATGCTCGTGATGCTACCGGACTAGTATGGTCGCCAAATGGGGCCTATCTTGCCTATTTCGAAAAACCTAATTCCGGTTCGATATCAGCAGATGGAGTACCCATTAAAGTGTTACAAATTCACTCACAAAAAATTTTCCAAATAGGTGTGGGGTTAGCTTATCCAGAGTGGCTGACCTGGTCCAAGGATAGTACTCGACTTGCCTTTATAAATGGGGGAGATCGCATGGCCACCTATGGAAAAAATTTAAGAATATGGGAGGTGCTAAATAAACAGGTATATAACAAAGGTCAAACGGATAAAGTGGATTCCTTGCCCACTTTTGGTTCAAAAGAAGATGCTCCACTTCTATTTTTACGTGGACAGGAAGCTCCGTGGCCAACCGAAATGGAAAATCATCCCTTAGTGCCGGGTCAACGTATCTGGCAGCTAAATCAGACAGATCAAGCAAAACCTATCACCACTGGCTCATCAGCAACAGCGGACAGTTCTTATTCTTTGGCACCAACAGGTCGTCAAGTAGCATATGTTCGCTTACAAACTCCTACTACTGGTTCGTTATTTGTAAAAGATTTAAGTACGGGTAAAGAGCATGAGCTTCTTAAAGGTGTAACACTTTCCAGTGGTTATTACGGAAGTTACCTACCGAGCTGGATACAGATTGCCTGGAAAAGGTAGGTTTAGAAAAAACGGAAGAGCTTGACAACCTGGGGCATTGCTTCAGGCTTTTTTATGCTTAAACCAGATAGAACGGTACTAGTAACAAAGAAGGGGAAAAGCCTATTAACATTTTTAAATCATAGTCACTCCGACCCTTTTATATTGAGACAAGATGGGGTATTGTGGAAAGCAGGATGGATGGAGAAAAAATGAAGGTTACGACAGAAGGAGAAGTTGCAATGAACGACGTTTCAGAAATGATGAATTCGCTCATCCTCTCTTTTCTTGTCGGGATGGGGGTAACCCTACTCATTGTGGGGACCGCCGGACTGTTACGCAAACAGGGGAAATTAGACATCGAGAAAAGAACTATTTGGAAAAAAGCGAATCGTAGCCAAACGTTTTGGGAAACAAATAGTGATGCTTGCCTACTTCTTAACACAAATAGAGAGATTTTAGAAGTAAATCCTGCCTGGAGAAAACTGATAGAGCATGAAGATTCTACAGAAGCAGGAAGTTCAAGCATAGCATTTATGGACTATGTAGGCCAAGAAGAAGTACCAGCTATACGAAAGCATTTACATCGAATGTTCCAAGGTGAAACCCTGAATGCTAATGTTACATTAGTTAAAAAGAGCCATCGTTCCTTACACGTCAATGTAACATTTCTGCCGTTGATCAGGCGAAAACGCGTCTTAGGTGGTCTTCTAATGATACGTGATTATACTGATCAAAAGAATGTGGAGGAGCAGCTTTACCATATGGCATATTACGATGCCCTAACCGACTTACCTAATCGACGTTTGCTAGAAGTGAGATTTCAAGAAGCACTGCAAACGATGAGTAATCCAGAACAAATAGATAAACTAGCTGTACTATTTTTAGATATAGATAGCCTTCAAGGAATTAATCATTCCCTAGGTCACCAACTTGGTGATTTGGCACTTATCACGATTGCTAACCGTTTAAAAGCGTGTGTACGTGAATGCGATACCGTATCGAGGTTAAACGGAGATGAATTTATTTTATTACTACCTAGCATTATGCAAGATGAGCTTTACCTTATCTCAGATAAAATTATTCAAGCCATTGAACAGCCTTGTTTGATTAAAGGGCATAAAGTGCATGTAACAGCGAGTATTGGAATTGCTCTTTACCCAGATGATGGGCAGGATGTACAAGCTCTTATTAAACAAGCTGATACTGCAATGTTCCACGCAAAAAGCCGAAATGGCAGCCATTATAAACTTTTTTCTCCCATAATGAATGATATAGATTTTGAACGGCTACATGTAGAAAGCGAATTACAACGAGCGTTGGAAAATCGCGAATTACGGTTATATTATCAACCAAAGGTCTCTTTAGAGACACAACGAATTGTAGCCATGGAGGCCTTGATACGTTGGGAACATCCTTTTAAGGGCCTTATTTTACCAGATGAATTTCTACCATTAGCAGAACAAACAGGCCTTATTATACCTATCGGTGAATGGGTATTACGTACTGCTTGCATACAGGCAGTAGAATGGAAACAACAGGGATATCCTCCAGTACGAATTTCAATTAATCTTGCGAATCGTCAAATTTGGAAACATAATTTTATTGATATGGTAGCTACAATTTTAAAAGAGACGGGTCTACAGGCAGAATATCTGGAGCTCGAGCTTACTGAAAATATGCTATTAAATAACAAGCGAGGATATGAGCTTGTCTACCAGTTAAAAGAGCTAGGCGTACAAGTAAGTCTTGAGCAATTTGGCAGTGATTTGCACAGTTTACGTCACCTTATCGAATTGCCAATTGATCGAATTAATATCGATCGCCGGTTTATCTATGAGTTACCGTATGAGGATAAAAATCAGGCTGTTGTATTATCTGTGATTGCATTAGCTCAAAAGTTAGATTGGACAATATTGGCAAAAGGAGTAGAAACTCAGGAAGAATTAGATTATTTAAGCAAACATCGCTGTGATGAATATCAGGGATACCTGTTTCAAGAGCCTGTTTCTTCTGACAAAGTCAAAGCATTACTACGTCAAAACCTGGTGCTTTTAAATAGAATGAATGAAAGATAAAGCCCCCTTTATTTTCAAAATAGCTGAAAAAGGGTAAAGACTGAGCAATAGACTAATTGTTCGGTCTTTTCTTTTATAAGGAAGAGAAGATATTTATCCCTATTCTCTCAACTTTTTCTCAAAACTATGAATACTCTATCCCCTTGATTCATATAGTAGAAGAGAGGATGTACAGCTTTTGATGTGAACGAAACCATTTTGTCTAGTTTATCAATAGACAAACAAATGATTTCCGAACAAGGGGGAGTGTAATATGTTAAACCATGAACGATTGACAAAACGAATGATCGTCTTACCTATCATTGGAATATTGTTGGCTGGATGCGGTAATGGTGTTCAAGCCACTCCTGACTCTGAAAAAACAGATCAGATAGTCAATTCAAGTATTACAGCTACTGTCTCGGAAGAAAACAAAAGCAACGATCAGTCAAGTAAGACACTTCAACCATCTACAAATCAAAATTCTAGCAATCCAGCTAGTAGTAAGGGACAACCGCCAGCTCAAACAAAGGAATTGACTTACACGATTGATGGAAAGCAAGTAAGTGAGCAGGGACAGCTCTTTGAAAGCCACTTAGGGTATTATCTTTATTATTTACCTGACTTTAAAGCCACAGGTGAAGAGCCGGGGAAAGATATGCTCTTTTCTGAGAAGAATGACCGCTACGCTGTCCGTATTGAGCAAATGCCAGATAAAATAGATCTAACTGCTCAAAAGAAGCTAATGGAAGTTGAATTAAGTGATTTAGGAAATGTACAGGACCTGAAAAAAGAGCAGGAAACAGATCCTTTCTTGCAAAACACAGCTCTTCATCTCGGTGTAGATACGAAAAACGATCATAAGGAAATTATCGTCACAAAAATAGATAACAGGTGGTTCAGGTTTACGTTATTTGCTCCTAGAGAAAAGGAGAATGCTGTTATTCTCCCACAACTCTTGGCTATGCTGAAAACGATTATGGTAAAAGAATAATCGACAACAATCATAGCTGGGGGTAAGTCTCAAAGCATCAACCGTAATAAGATGGAGTAAAATAGTGGATATATGACCAATACAATTGAGCCTTGTGGATATCGATTGTATTGGTTTTTTGTTGCATGAAAATACCTCTATCCTTCATAATATAAGAACGTATGATCTTATATTATGATAGGTGATAATAAATGGAAATTCAAGAACAAGTTTTTGCTTATGTCATTTGGAAAGAGGCAGGAAAACATTTAAAAAGGGATACAGAGCTATTAATCAATTCTTCCTTAAAACTTGGTAAAGCATATGGGCAATTGCTCACCTTCCTTTGCGAAGTAGCGTATGCGATGGAGAAGGCAGCCGCGAAAGACTTACGAAAAATAGATGTAAGAATGCTTGCCATCGAGGAGGATCATGGGGAGACATTTGTACTATGGAAGCATAAGGGAGAAAATCGTTTAATGAGAATTCCTTTCGTACGAATAAAAAGACAGATTCAAGAAAAAATGGAAGATATGATTGAGTCTTTACATAAACGTACGGAAAAACTTTAAATATATTCGCTTACATTACCAATTTTGCGACAAAAAGATGGGGGAATCCCAAAAAACTTGGTATAATAGCTACGACATTATATCTATTTTTGAGAGGAGACTCAATACATGAAAAAGAGTATTACTGGATATTCCCTCTTAACAGGCTTGCTTGCTTCTTCTTTATTTGCAACAAGCGCATTTGCAGCACCTCTTCAACCAGTTACACATGCAAACTGGATGAAAGAACAAAACATTATCTCTGATTTGTCCTTGGAAAGAAATATTACATTGGCGGAAGTAGCAGCAACAATGGTAAAAGTGAAAGGTGTTACCTTGGGTGCAGCACAAGGTAAAGCACATTGGGCTACCCCTACATTGCAATGGTTGGAAAAACAAGGTGCACTAACAGCAGCAGAAGTAAAAACACCAGTAGTGAATGTTTCTTCTGACAAAGCGATCGCAATTGCCAAAAAACTAGGCTATGACTTGAAAGTAGACAAAAAAGCTACGCTAACTCGTGGTGATTTCTTACAAGCACTAGGTAATGCTATCACGACTCATATAACGATCGCACATACAAATGACGTACATGGTCATATCGATGAAAATGAGAGCGGTAAAGAATTTGGTTATGCCAAAATGTCTACCCTAATCAAAGAATGGCGTGAAGAAAACAAAAACTTCTTATTGTTAGATGCTGGAGATACGTTCCAAGGAACAGTATTTGTAAACCAGTTTAAAGGTGAGTCTATTCTTCCGATCCTTAACTACTTAAATTATAATACGATGGCAGCAGGTAACCATGAATTTGACTTTGGGTATGAGCAACTGTTGAAATTGCGTGATCAATTGAAATACCCAGTCATTAATGCGAATGTAATCAAAGAGGATGGTACTAATCTTCTAGTTCCGGTATACAAAACAGAAATTAATGGTAAAAAGTTTGCTTTCCTCGGCTTTGTAGCTGAAGATACGCCAATCCTGACGCATCCTGACAATGTAAAGGGTTTAACTTTTAAATCGCCAGTAGAAATGGCTAAGAAAATGGTACCTGAGTTGAAGAAAGAAGTAGATCATGTTGTAGTCGTTTCTCACATTGGTGTTGATGTTGACCGTGAAGTAGCAAAAGCGGTTGATGGTATTGACCTTATTGTAGGTGGTCATTCCCATACACCATTACAACAACCTGAAAAAGTAAATAATACGTACATCGTTCAGGACTGGGAATATGGTAAATCACTAGGTCGTGCTGATCTTTTCTACTACAAGAACAAGCTCGTAGGCTTCAGCGGTGGTTTAGTTGAATATGATAAAAATGTAAAAGCTGATCCAGAAGTAGAAAAACTGGTAAAAGAAGTAGTAAATAAAGTAGATGACGCTATGAAAGTAGTAATCGCAAAAGCTGAAGTACCGCTTGATGGTGACCGTGAATTAGTTCGTAAAAAAGAAACAAATATCGGTAACTTAATTGCGGATGTTATGCGTGAAAAAACGCAATCCATCAAAGGACATGAAGCGGATATTGCCATTACAAATGGCGGTGGAATCCGTACTCAATTGCCAGCGGGTGATATCACTAAGAAAGATTTGTATACGTTGCTACCATTCCCGAACACCCTCGTAACCATCGAGGCAACTGGGGATGAGATCGTTAAAGCATTGGAAGTAGGTGTAAGTGAAGTAGAGAAAGGTGCAGGTCGATTCCCGCACATCAGTGGCATGTCCTTCTCCTACAATCCGACAAAACCTGCAGGCCAGCGCCTTGTGGAAGTTAAGGTAGCAGGTAAACCAATCGATCTGAAGAAAACATATCGCATCGCAACGAACGACTTCATTGCGACTGGTGGCGACGGATACTCAACACTGAAAAAACCAGCGTTTGATACCGGCCTCACTCTTTACAGCATCATGGAAGATGCATTTAAAGAGCGCAAGGTGATTGCACCTAAAGTTGAAGGTCGCGTCGTAGAAGTAAAATAAGTAAAGTGAATAGATAATAAAACGGGCAACTTTCTGGTCATGAGACTGGAGAGTTGCTTTTTTGTTGCTCATGAGTCCAGTAATAGTTATTTTTATCCAATGTGACTAGGTTTGGCTATTCTTGAATTGTTCATCACATTTATGGATTATTATTTATAGTGTTACTTTATGTCTGTATATAAAGAACAAAATAAAAAAATGATGAAAAATGTAAAAAAATAAGTTGACAATATTTTCGAAATATTTAAAAATGGGAATGTATTCAAAAAACTTTATTGGGAATGGAGGAATTATTTTGAAAAAACATCAGGTCTCATCTAGTATTATTGCTACTGTTTTGTTAGGGTCTAGCTTATTGGGAGGTGGACTTCCAGCATTCGCAAAGAGTGATGTCATGTATAACAGTGACTGGGAAACTCCTTCGTACATGAGTGAGACATGGAAAGCACCTAAGAAAGTCAAAAAACAAGAGATTGTATGGAAGTATTTATCCGACAAGAGTGATGTCCTTAAAGTACAAGGCAAGGTAGAGAATCAGTTTGAGTTGCTAAACGAAATAGAGGATAAAGAGACAGACACAACTCATTATCGTCTACGTGAAGTATATAAAGGAGTTCCAGTGTACGGTTCAGATCAGACTGTGCATCTAAATGAAGATGGGGATGTAACGTCCTTTTTTGGACAAGTAGTTCCTACAGAATCTTTGGAAAAAGTAAAAACAACACCCAAATTAAAAGAAAAAGATGCGATTAAAGCTATTAAAAAAGATTTGAAGAAAGAAGTAGGAGAAGTAGAGGAGTTTAGCGTTGAACCAGAGGCAGATCTATTTATTTATCCTCAAGAGAATAAAGTTTCGTTGGCCTATGTAACAGAAGTAACCTTCCTTGAACCAGAACCAGGTCGTTGGTTCTACGCAATTGATGCTCAAAATGGAAAAGTATTAGACAAATATAACATCATGGAGCATGTTACAAAGGCGCATAAGTCTAATATCAAAGTAGGAGAAGCAGTAGATTCCACTGCGGATGCTCGTTCCTTGGATGGACAAGCAGATGAAGCTGGTTCAGAGGATCCAAATGCCTTAGGTACAGGTAAAGGAGTTTTAGGAGATACAAAAACATTCCAAACCACATATGCGAATGGGACCTATTCTTTGAAAGACACTACCCGTGGTAAAGGGGTAGAAACATATACTGCGCGTAATGGTACCTCCTATATGTACCCAGTAACAAGTACAAATAACACTTTTAACGATCCAGCGGCAGTTGATGCTCATGCTTATGCGGGTAAAGTGTACGACTATTATAAAAGTACGTTTAATCGTGATAGCTTTGATAATGCTGGTGCCAAACTAAATTCTATCGTTCATTATTCTACGAACTATAACAATGCCTTCTGGGATGGCTCTGAGATGGTGTATGGCGATGGAGATGGCAAAAGATTCATCAGCCTATCTGGTGGACTTGATGTAATCGCTCATGAATTAACTCATGCTGTAACAGAAAGAACAGCAGGTTTGATTTACAGAAATGAGTCGGGTGCATTGAATGAATCTATTTCTGACATTTTTGGTGCAATGGTAGACCGTGATGATTGGGAAATCGGTGAAGATATTTTCACTCCTGATATCCCTGGGGATGCTTTACGCTCGCTATCTGACCCAGCTAAATATAACCATCCTGATCATTTGAGCAAAAAATATACAGGCACTGGAGATAATGGTGGCGTTCACACCAACAGCGGTATCAATAATAAAGCAGCCTACCTTATTTCTGAAGGTGGAACGCATTATGGAGTTACCGTTGAAGGAGTAGGACGTGAAGCAACTGAAAAAATTTACTATCGTGCATTAACTGTTTATCTAACTTCAACTTCTACCTTTGCTCAAATGCGTCAGGCAGCAATCAACGCAGCAACAGATTTGTTCGGTGCTGATTCCGCTGAAGTAGAAGCAGTAAAAGATGCTTACAAAGCGGTTGGTATCAACTAAGCTATTATTTTCTTCCTCTGAAACGACAGATTCAAAAAACCTCGACCAAATTATTGCGGTCGAGGTTTTTTGAATCTGTCGAGCTACATGAAAAGTTTTAGAGAGGATAAAGTTGACCTTCTTCTTAACTCTTTACACTAGACATACAAATAAATGACGGAATAAAAGGGAGGGAACGGGATGGCTTTCATAGAGGTAGAAGAGGGTGTGCACATCTACGTGGAGGATTTGTATCCAGAGGGCGATAAAACAGTGGTGTTTATTCACGGATGGCCAGTGAATCATCAGATGTATGAATATCAGACCACTTGGTTGCCAAGCTATGGATACCGTTGTGTCGGAGTAGATTTGCGCGGATTTGGTGATTCGGATCGTCCTTGGCAAGGATACTGTTACGATCGACTAGCAGACGACATTCACGTCATAATTGAGACGCTTTGTTTGGAAAATGTTACGTTGGTCGGACATTCGATGGGAGGAGCTATTTCCATTCGATATATGGCCCGACATAAAGGATACCAGGTGGGAAAACTGGCTTTGTTAGCAGCAGCAGCTCCATCGTTTGTTCAACGAAAGGATTATCCGTATGGAATGACCAAACGGCAAGTAGATGGATTAATCCATAAGACGTACACAGACCGACCAGCTATGATGCGTGACTTTGGAAATATCTTTTTCCACCTTCCTGTTAGTGAAGAGCTTCGTTTATGGTTTTGGGGGCTTGGTATGGCAGCTTCTAACCATGCTACAGCCATGACAGCAATGTCGTTGCGAGATGAGGATTTACGTTCCGACTTAGCTCAGATACATGTACCTACGGGAATTTTTCATGGAAAACATGATATGGTATGCCCATTTGAATTTGCTTTGGTGATGCATCAGGGAATATACGGATCGCAATTGTTTCCGTTTGAGCAGAGTGGGCATGGGGTATTTTATGAGGAATTAGCTCTTTTTCAACACAGATTTTTATCTTTTTTAGAGTCCTAACATTTTTTATAGGTTGAGTAGAGAGAACGAATGTATTAAAATGTATATCGTTGAATAATTATTTGTTTGTATGTAATATGACAAACTTCTGAGGAGACTTATGCAGACAGTTAAAAAAGACAACTATTTTCATATAGCTACATCTAAGCAGCTTATGAGTTTTCTGATCCCATCTATCATCGGGGTGTTATTATTTATTACCCCGGTTTCTATGGGTGGGCAAGTTACTATTCCAATAGCATTATTGTCCCGATTGTTGCAGGAGCAATTCGCTAATATTCTACCGCAGCTCGTAACAATCTTTATTAGTATTACAGCTCTATTGAGTTTGTGGGCCAAGCTATTTCGCCCAGCGGCTCTGACTACCAAAACCTCTTTCTGGACGACCTTATGCCGGGTTTCGCCTTTTTGGCTGGTAATGCGGGTGGTTGGAATGCTTCTGGCTATTTGCACATTGTTCCAAATAGGCCCAGAATGGATTTGGTCTGAAAGTACTGGTGGTATGCTTTTATACAATTTATTGCCGTTACTATTTACCGTTTTTTTATTCGCTGGTCTATTCATGCCTCTTTTAATGAATTTTGGGCTATTAGAATTTTGCGGTACGTTATGTATAAAAGTAATGCGTCCTTTATTCAAATTGCCGGGGCGATCCTCTGTCAATTGCATTACATCTTGGCTTGGGGACGGGACGATCGGCGTATTGCTTACTAGCAAGCAATACGAGCAGGGGTTTTACACGAAGCGTGAGGCTGCGGTTATTAGTACGACATTTTCGGCTGTATCTATTACGTTTTGCTTTGTTGTGCTGTCCCAAGTAAATCTTTCGCATATGTTTGTTCCGTTTTATCTGACTGTTACTTTTGCAGGGCTGATTTCGGCTATTATTATGCCGCGTATACCGCCATTATCACGTAAAGCAGATACGTACCATGAAGGTGTAATTCCACATCAGGAGGATGGAGAAAACGAACAATCGTTAGTAAAAAAAGGATTGAAACTAGCGGTGGCGAGAGCGGGGCAAAATAAAAGCATGTTTGCTTTTCTGCGAGAAGGCTCACACAATGTATTGGATCTGTGGCTTGGTGTTACGCCAATCATTATGGCAGTCGGAACCGTTGCGCTGATCATTGCGGATCAAACTCCTATTTTTGCTTGGCTAGGCTTGCCGTTTACTCCTTTGCTAGAGTTATTACAAATACCTGAAGCACAAGCGGCTTCGCAAACATTAGTTGCTGGTTTTGCTGATATGTTCTTGCCAACTGTACTTGCCAGCGGGATTCAGAGTGAGTTGACTAGATTTGTCGTTGCTTGTATTTCAGTTACTCAGCTAATCTATATGTCTGAAGTAGGTGGCCTGTTATTAGGCTCCAGATTGCCTGTTACAATCAAAGATCTTCTACTGATTTTTCTATTACGGACCTTAATTACATTACCAATTATAGCTGGTATAGCACATTTGTTGTTTTAAATTATGATAAGTTAGCGATGGTTCCATAAGAATCATCGCTTTTTTACTGCTCCTTGTTAAGAATTTGATATAATACCAAATAGACTTGCTATTTAGATAGAAAGGATAAAGCATATGAACAATACGGCTAAAGGAGCCAATCATTTTATAAAAGCAGCAGCTATCCTGGCGATTGCAGGATTAATTTCTAAGGTCCTAGGTGCAGCTTATAAAATTCCTTATCAAAACATTACAGGAGATATCGGTATGCATGTGTACGGTACCGTGTATCCGCTCTACACCACCTTAATTGCCTTGGCTACAGCTGGGTTCCCTCTAGCTATCTCCAAAATGATTGCAGATCGTCATGCAGTGGGAGATAGCAAGGGTGTACAACAAATCTTTCGAATTTCATCGCTTACTTTGGGAATATTAGGGGTTGTTTTCTTTTTACTAACCTTTATTACTGCACCAATGATTGCGAATTTGATCGGCGACCCTAATTTGACCAATCCGCTTCGAGCTATTTCAGTCTCACTAGTACTGGTACCACTAATAGCCAACACACGCGGATATTTCCAAGGTCATCAAAACATGCTTCCGACGGCTGTATCACAGGTGACAGAGCAATTCTTCCGGGTAATTATTATCATTGTGGGAGCTTATTTTGTGATGAAGCTCTATGGTGATCCTTATTTTGCTGGTACGATTGCCGTGTTTGCAGCAACCCCAGGAGCCATTATTGCTCTGTTGGTATTAGGCTATTTCTATCGAAAACAAAAACGAGAATTAATTGCTCTGCCAAATCAAGCGGGAGAACAGGCGGTAAGCTTATCAGATGGAGCGGTTTTTAAACGGATTATCACGTATGCGATTCCGATCTGTTTAGCTTCACTGGTGTTGCCGTTAATACCACTTGCCGATAGCTTTACCATAATTAATATGCTGGTGTACAAAGGAATAAATAACGAGGCGGCCATCTTATTAAAAGGTGCTTTTGACCGTTCTCAGCCTTTATTGCAGTTTGGAACATTCTTTGCTACATCTCTATCGCTTGCCATTGTACCATCAATAAGTGAAGCCATTGTCCGAAAACAAGATGATCTTATTCACTATCGTACACAAACAGCGATTCGGTTGACCTTCCTCTTGGGAGCGGCTGCTACAATAGGATTGGCTATCTTAGCAAAACCAATTAATATCATGTTATTTGGAGACGAAAATGGAACGCTTGCACTTGCCATCAATGCTTTCGCTATTCTTTTCTCAACACTTGGTATAGTATCCTCAGGTATCTTGCAAGGGATGGGGAAAGTGAACCTGCCACCTAAGTATTTATTAATTGGGGTACTTGTAAAATTTGTAGCGAACTTGATTTTATTGCCTCTTCTTGGCATTGCAGGTGCAGCGATCGGCACAGTGCTTGCTTACCTTGTATCAACGGTTTTAAACCTACGAGCCATTGGACGACTAACACAGGTGACTCAGCAGGACAAACAGAAATATGGTCGCTCGGTGCTGGCTGTAGTGATGATGGGGATCATTGTAGCTGTTGTTGCATTTGGACTGATGGCGGTATTACCTGCTGCAATTGGGAAGGGACGTCTGTTATATACCATTGTCTCTCTTGCTTCTGTAGGATTAGGAGTTCTTGTGTATGGAATTTCACTGATAAAGTTTGGCGGGGTTACTAGAGACGATATTCAATTCCTACCCAAGTCAGGTAAGATTTTGGCTTTATTGCAGAAGATGAGATTGCTAGAGAAAAAGTAGTAAATAGCTAAAAACTAGATAAATAAAAAACCAGCAAAGACCAATTCCTTGCTGGTTTTTTTGTGACAGTAGAGATGTAGCTTCCAACAATAACTCAAAAAGGCGAAGATAGGAGTTAGATCCTATTTCCGCTTGAACTACCTTCTATTTTGCTAGTAGATCAGCAAATGCTTTAGCATAGGCAGGTAGGTCGGGTGGTCGACGCGAGCCTACGATGTGTCCATCTACAACTACCTCTTCATCAACCCAAATCGCTCCGGCATTTTCAATATCATCCTTAATCCCTGGTGTAGAAGTCGTAGTTACACTTTTTAGAATTTTGGCCGAGATTAGTACCCATCCCGCATGGCAAATGTGACCAATTGGCTTTTTGGCCTGATCCATCTGTTGGATGAAGGAAATAATTTCTGGATAACGACGCAATTTATCTGGTGCCCATCCTCCTGGCACAAGTACAGCATCATAGTCTGATGCCTTCACCTCGGAGATTGATTTATCGGAGGTGCAAGGAACACCGTATTTACCCATATATGTTTTATTCGCTTCTGGTCCTACCAAATGAACAGTAGCCCCTTCTTCACGCAATCGATAAACTGGATACCATAGTTCCAAGTCTTCAAATTCATCTTCCACATAACAAACTACTTGTTTACCCTGTAAGCGCATGATTGCCCTCCTTGTATTTCCTACATCATTACCTTTCCTATTGTAACCGTTTCTGGTCGATGAGACTCGTTTTAATGTGCTCTTGCCTTACGTGATTTCAAAGATAAATCATCGTTCTAATCTTTTTAAACAAGTCGTATAAATCTGGATAAGGAAAGCCTCAGCATGTGACAAAAGAAAGGATGAAAAGATGCTTTACACGGAATTTATTGTGGATGTGATTTTACTTGGAACTGTGATTTTTGTAGTAGGAGCATTTTTTATCATAACGAGTGACCAGAAAAGAGAAAAACAGAAAAAGAAACATCAACAATAACCAACAACCAACAGCCAACACTCTTTTCACAGAACCATTTTATTTGTCTATGTTCGAATAAAATGCGATCAGTTACTAATCTAATGGTCTTTTAAATTCGAACAGCACATGTTCTTGGGTATAACGAGAAGATGTGCTATTTATATTTATAAAATAACTGGAAATGACGTGGAGTTTGATGAAACCTTTTTCATATAGAGGTAGGTTTTTTAGCTATCAATTATATTAGATTGTTTTTCTGATAGAGATGGTTTTTGGCTTAACAAGAAAACCATGATGAGAACAGATAGAGTTCCTACAGATTGGAAAAATCCAAACGGTACATGTAAAAACAGGACGGACGTAATAATAGCTGCCAGTGGCTCTGTACAACCTAGCAAACTTGTTTCTTTTGGAGTAATATATCTAATACTTTCAAGATAGAGATAAAAAGCAATTAATGTACCAAAAATAACAACGAATCCAATTAATAAAAAGGCTTCTAATGTTACATTCTCAATACGAGCTAGCAATACGAATCTTTTTGTGGAGATAAAGTGTAAGATGGTTAATCCAATTCCCCCGATAATCATGCCCCAGCCAACCACTATAGAGGAGGCCCATTTTTCCAATAAGCCCTTTGAATAAAGTGTATAGAACGCCAAAGATAAACCAGATAAAATGCCCCATATGATTGCTGGCTTCGATACTGTTAAATTATCTGTTGATCCATTTGTAAGTAATAAAAAGGTTCCTAATAAGGCTAACAAAATAGAAACAGCATCTTTTTTGGTTGGAATATTTTTACATTTTATAATAAGATAGAAAGTAATAAAAATAGGTGCTAAGTACTGTAATAAAGTTGCTACAGCAGCATTTCCTTCGTTAATCGAGGCAAAATATGTGTACTGAACTCCTAACATGCCTAATACCCCGAACAGAAGAATTTTTATTGATTCTTTTTTGTTCTTCCAAATCCCAAATATTTGATATCTATTTGAACTACATGATGACAGAAGCAACAAGATCATGCCTGAAATCAATAGTCGGACCGTAACTAGCCACTCTGTAGAAATGTTTACTTGTTGGAAAAGCTGTTGAGCAACGGTACCTGATATCCCCCATAAACCAGCACCTGTAACTACCATGATCATTCCCTTCATTCGATTCCTAGCTACTGCTTTCAAATAAAAACCTCCTTTTTACAAAAAAACCAAAAAACTACAAATATATAATGAAATATATCATGAGTGATGTTAAAATGAAATGGGTTAAAAAGATTATAAATATTTTAAATTTTTTGCAGATAGGTTTCGTATATATAGGTAGCTGATCATTTCAATTTAGCTGTAAAGGAGGAATTAATGTGTTATCTGAGCTAAAAGTAGTACCAATTAGTCAAGTATTTTTACATGAAGAATACGAAGTAGAAAGGTTAGAAAAACTTTGCAGCAAAATTAAAAACGAGCAAAAAGTTAAAAATCCTCCTATCGCTTTGCAACTTGAACATGACAAATATTTGATTCTTGATGGGGCTCATCGCACATTATCTTTACAAAAATTAAATTGTAAACGAATTGTGATACAGGTGGTTGATTTGGAATACCTCTCCATAGAAGCTTGGGCTCATCACATTTTAGATGCGGATAATCTCATTGAGGAATTACTACAGAACCCAGATTTATTGTGGAGAAAGGAAAAATATGCTGTAGATCCGATTGCGACCCTTTTCGTTAGGAATGAGAAGCACTATGTATACACTGCTTCAGATTTTCACATGGATGTAAAAAAGAGGATTAAGATTTGGAAGGAGATCGTTAATTCTTATTCCAGTAAATATAAATTTGATCGTATAACAGCAGGGCAATCGCCTGTTGATAGAGGCATTGTTTTTCAATATCCTGCTTTTCATATTGATCAAATTAAAAATATAGTGGTTGAAAACCTCCTTTTACCAGCAGGTGTAACAAAATTTATCCTTACTTGTGGGCGGATTTTGAATTTAAACATTCCGCTCAGTTTTTTAATTCGAGAAGATTACGTAGAAGAGGATTGGTTCGAATTGCTGGAATTATGGAGGACTTCTATAAGGCTTTATACTGATCCAGTTTTTTTGTGTGAAATTTAGGAGGAAAATGTAAAAAAAGGGGAGGAGACTTTAGGTGGAGACCAAAAAGGCTAAAGCTCATCTATTACTGACAGAGGGAAGTTTTCACGCTGTCTATTTAATTAGGGATTGGTATGAAAGCTTTAAAGATACAACTTCATTCAAGGGTATTGTTATTAGAGACACGCAAGATACCAGCGGGCAAAAGGTACAATTTCACAGTACCTACTCTGGTAAAAAGCAACTCACAGAGAGTGAATACAATGAGCTTCTTTTGTTATATGGAACCATCAGTGAAGCAGAAAAAAGCATGATGACATTATACGGAATCCCTTCCTATCCTGCTGAGGTCATTCCGCATGTCCATTATAGTGGACCCAATTTGAATCATGCTGATATGGAAGTGTTCATAGCTAATTTGGCCAAAGAGTATGATCTTACTGTATACATTTTTTTGGATCAAATTTTAAAACCTTGGTGGATTGAGTATACAGATGGCAACATTATTAATGCTCATTCAGCCGTTCTCCCCTATGCGAGAGGAATGTATGCCATCGAAAATATGGCTGTAAAAGGTAATGAGAAAGACTTTCAAAGAGCTGCTGGAGCTTCCATACATTATGTGGATAACGGAATAGATACAGGTCCAATCATTAGAGCGGTAAGGATAAAGGAACCTTTTCGTTATGAATCTATTTGGGAAGTTAAAGCTACTTGCTATCAATTAGCTTTTGAGCTTTTGGTCAATCAGGCGAGAGTAGAATTTGAGAACCCTGATTTGCAATATGTAGGGATCAAATGTGATGTAAGTAGCTTGGGAGAAAATTTTTTAAGTAAAAATTTTGATGAGGATAAAAAGAAGATAGCCCAGGAACAATTTCTATCAATGAAAAAGTCTCAAATGTCATTTAAAAAAGCATGGGAGGCGAGAACATGATTTATGAAAGTGCTCTAGAACTAATAGGAAATACACCGGTTGTTAAGCTTAAACATTTAGTACAGCGTGAAAATAGCGAATTGTTCGTAAAACTAGAGGGCTTTAATCCTGGTGGTAGCTCAAAAGATAGGGTTGCCAAACGTATCATTGAGTTTGCTGAAAAAAATGGACATTTGAAACCAAATGGAACAATTGTTGAGTCCTCATCAGGCAATCTGGCTATAGGACTAGCTATGGTGGCTAAGATGAAAGGCTATCAAATGATTTGTGTAGTAGACCCTAAGATTAGCAAGGTCAATTTGAACCTGATTAAAGCATTTGGAGCACAGGTTCATATGGTAGATAAGTCAGATGAGCATGGTAATTATTTGAAAACAAGATTGGCTACGGCACAACTATTAGAGAGCTCGATAGAGGGGGCTTATTGGCCAAATCAATATAACAATCCAGAAAATCCTAAAGCGTATATGCAGTCATTAGCCCGTGAAATCCATAGTGATTTTCAGGATACATTAGATTGGATTGTATGCCCGGTCGGTACAGCAGGATTAATAACAGGAGTAGCAACGGAAATGAAAAAACTAAGCCCTTCTGTGAAAATTTTAGCTGTAGACGCTGTAGGATCGGTGATTTTTGGTGGGCAACCAGGTCCGCGAAGATTGCTTGGTATTGGAAATGCAATCGTTCCCGGCAATTTAGATAAAAGTTTGTATGATCAATTAAGCTATGTAAATGATGCAGATGCGTTTTATATCACAAGGCAACTAGTATTACAGGAAGGACTACTTGTTGGTGGGTCATCAGGGGCAACTGTTTGTGCTGCTTTACGCTTACTGGAGGATTTACCTAAAGGACAAAGAGTATTAGCAATTCTGCCTGACAGGGGAGATAGATACTATAGCACCATTTTTTCAGATGAATGGATGAGCGAACATGAAATTACATTGCCTACATCCATTTATAAATCTGTTTCGATTAAATAAAGCGATAGTGATAAAGGAGTGGTTATGATGTTAGTGGAAACAAAGCCAGAATTAATCTATCTGAACAAGCAAGATATTATTAATGTAGGTGGCTATAAGTCTGAGATATACGTTCAAGCTATAAAACAAGCTCTTGCACTACATTCAGAAAAGAACTTTAGTCAGCCATTAAAACCGTATTTGAAGACAAATAAAAAAGATGAACATATCGCAGATCGAATCATAGCTATGCCGGCCTACTTAGGAGAGCCTTCTATTTCAGGAATCAAGTGGATTGGAAGTAAGTTTTCAAATCCTACGAAAAAGAACATGGAAAGAGCTAGTGCTTTGATCATTTTAAACGATCCTGAAACGAACTTCCCCATTGCGATTTTAGAGGGCAGTGTTATCAGTGCCATGAGAACTGCGGCAGTAACAGTAGTAGCAACGGAATATTTGGCTAAAAAAGGGTTCCAACATTTATCCGTTATAGGTTGTGGATTAATTGCTAAGATGCAAATAAATTCTTTATTGGAACAGTTTGACCATATAAAGAACGTACATTTGTTTGATTTAGATTTACAAAAGGCTGAGATGTTCGGTAAGGAGATGCAGCAGCGCTTTAGTCATGTTGTATTCCAAATTCATCAATCAGCTCAAAGTGCGGTAGAGAATGCTGAAGTTTTAGTCACTTGCACAGTAACAGACCAGCCTTATATTAAAGCAGAGTGGATTCAAAAAGGGACTTTTGTAAGTAACATTTCTATTATGGATATAGAGAAGGAAGCTTTCTTACGGGCGGATAAAGTGGTTGTTGATGACTGGGATCAATCCAATCGAGAGAAAAAAATTATTAATCAATTAGTATTAGAAGGAAAGTTTTCAAAAGAAATGCTACATGCAGAGCTAGGGGATATTATTACTAATAAAAAAGCAGGCCGAGAAACCGATGACGAGATCATCATTCTAAATCCGATGGGGATGGCTATAGAGGATATCTCTTGCGCCTATGAAATATATAAAAAAGCACGGCAAGAAAAAATCGGCACAACATTGAGCCTGTACTAAATGGAATGAAAAATAAGTAATGGGCTAGGCCGTATGAGAAAATGATTTTGTAATGGACAAAGAAGCACATTTTTGACGCTAGTAGTCAAACAATGTGCTTTTTTTTATTTACCTTATTTCTTTTCCACGCTTTACATATACATGGTGTAGAGGAGAAAAGGAGGGATCTTGGATGAACCAGGAGGAACAACGTCAACTGGAGTATGCGATTGATGAAATAACGGAAATTGCCAAAGGGTTTGGCTTAGATTTTTATCCCATGCGGTATGAGATATGCCCAGCAGAGATTATTTATACATTTGGGGCCTATGGTATGCCAACCAGATATTCGCATTGGTCATTTGGGAAAAGCTTCTATAAAATGAAGCTTCAGTATGATTTAAATCTCAGCAAAATTTATGAATTAGTGATTAACTCTAATCCATGCTATGCTTTTTTATTAGACGGAAATAGCTTGATCCAAAATAAATTAATCGTGGCCCATGTACTGGCTCACTGCGATTTTTTCAAGAATAACGTACGCTTTAGCAATACCAATCGCAATATGGTAGAGAGCATGGCAGCTAGTGCTGATCGTATTCGGGAATACGAGATTGCCTATGGAAAAGAGAAAGTGGAGGAGCTGTTGGATGCTTGCATCGGGATTCAGGAACATATTGATCCAAGACTGATCCAGCCCAACAAAGAAAGAGCAAAACCATATGGAAATGAGACGGATGCACCTAAGATTTCTAAGCCTAGTTCGCCCTATGATGATTTATGGAAGTTAGATCAAGCAGACCTACAAACAGATGTTGCTTCTAATCAAACACAACGGTTTCCAGCGCAACCGGAGAAAGATCTGCTCTGGTTTATCCAGGAATATAGCCCATATTTGGCACCATGGCAACGCGATATCATGACTATTATACGCGATGAGATGCTATATTTTTGGCCACAAATGGAAACGAAGATTATGAATGAAGGCTGGGCATCCTTTTGGCATTGTCGGATTCTTCGGGAGATGGATTTGACCGAAGCTGAAACAATCGAGTTTGCTAAGCTACACTCTTCAGTGATACAGCCATCTACTACCAGCATTAATCCGTATCATTTAGGTCTGAAAATGTTTGAGGATATTGAGATGCGTTTTAATAATCCTACGAAAGAAGAACAGGAGCGTTTCGGTCGCAAGCCAAATCAAGGACTGGAAAAAATCTTTGAGGTGCGTGAACTGGATGGAGATATTTCGTTTATCCGTAACTATCTGACAGAAGACCTCGTAAGGCAATTGGATATGTATACATTCGGAAAGCAGGGGAACGATTGGGTGATCACACAAAAACAGTGGGAGCTGGTGCGTGATCAATTAGCACTTTCCCGTGTAAATGGAGGCTTCCCGTACTTGATCGTACAAGATGGAGACTACCTCCGTAGCGGAGAATTGTATATCAAGCATCTATATGAGGGATTGGAGCTAGATGTGAAATACGTTGAGAAAACCTTACCGTACGTCTTCACATTATGGGGTAAAAATGTACACATCGAAACTACATTGGATGATCGAGCTGTGGTCTTTAGCTATGATGGAAAAAAGGTTCATCGGCGGTTTTTATAGGATGTAGGAAATCAGTGTGGTACATTCATGTCTGTATATTTACATCTCGAATCATCTGTAAGGATGAGACGGGATGTTTTTTGTTTTCTTGACTATTCATAAAATCCTCTCTATTATCGACAATTTACCAATCTTTTTTGATAACAATATTACATATCTATGAAGTTTAGTATAATGGGTAAAATAGCGTAAAAAACTAAGGAGTAATCTGTCAGTTGCATAGAGAAACATAGCGACTCAGGGGGTATAGCACCTTAGCCTATTCATAAGTAACTAGACATCTCGAGCAGAAGGAGCTTAGCCTGTTCATGAACAAACCTGGCAAAAGGAAGTTGCAGCTTAGCTTACACACAAAAATTATTTTGCTTATTGGAATTGTCGTTATTAGTTCTCTATTGGTTACAAATATGCTGATTAGCAGGGATATTGCTAGTCAAACCAAGGATAGCTTGTCTGAGAAGGTGACCGATATTGGGCGGATTGTAGCTAATTCGGTCGTTGTTATTGAGGGATTAACAGGCAAGCGAGATCAAGCAGAAATTCAGACCTATTCTAATCGGATCAAAGATTTGACGAATGTGAGCTTTGTGGTCGTGCTTGATATGAATTTAATTAGAAAATCTCACCCTCTTCCTTCCAGAGTAGGACAATCCTTTATGGACCGGGAAGATGCGAATGCTTCATTATCTGGCAAAGAATACATCTCCATCGCAGTAGGAGTACTGGGCGAGGCATTACGAGTATTTACGCCTGTATATGATAATAATGGCAAACAGATTGGTGTTGTGACTGTCGGCATCGCATTAGATGATGTAGGAAAAGCAGTTAAGCAGAGCCGATCGGTGATTTACCTAAGCATGATACTTGGAATTGCGATTGGTATTATTGGAGCGTTGCTGTTTGCCAGACATATTAAAAAGATTTTGTTTGGACTAGAGCCTTTTGCTATTGCGAAAGTGCTAGAAGAACAAAGTGCGATGCTTCAATCCGTCCGTGAAGGTGTTATAGCTGTGGATCGGGAAGGGATCATTACCTTGGTCAATTCGGAGGCGCGCCGGTTATTACAACTAGCAGATAGCTCTGAGGAAATCGTAGGCAAGTGTGCGAGTGATCACATGTGGATATTGGAGGAAACCTTGCGTACGGGCAAGGCACAGTTGGATGAGCATTACAGTATCAATGGAATCTCACTTGTGATTAACTGTGTACCAGTAGTTGTTGATGATTATGTAGTAGGAGTTGTGGCTACTTTCCGAGATAAGACAGAAATACAACAACTGGTAGAACAAATTACAGGAATCCAGCTCTACGCCGATGCGCTTCGGGCCAAATCGCACGAATTTAAAAATAAATTGCATGTTATTCAAGGCATGATACACATGGGCTATTATGACCAGCTCAATGAATATATTAAACAAATTTCAATCCAACACCAAAAAGAAATTGGGTTTATTGTGAGAAGGATTAAGAGTTCAGTTTTCGCTGGATTTCTATTGGGAAAAATAAGCGATGCTAGAGAAGATGATGTAGAGCTGATCTTAAACGAAGAGAGTTATTTAGCTGAAACTGAAGATTCAGAGCTGATTCATTCTCTCATTACCATTGTCGGAAATCTGATTAATAACGCTATGGAAGCTTCTATACATGCAGAGGTTAAAAAAGTAGAGCTCAAAATTGAACAAACAGAAGAACAGATTTTAATTGAACTAACCGATAGCGGACAAGGAATTCCACCAACATTTAGACGAGAAATTTTTGTTAAGGGTTTTTCGACTAAAGGAGAAAATAGAGGATTGGGGCTGTATTTTGTTACTCAGCATGTGGATAAGTGGAAAGGTGAGATTGCTATCCATTCTGTTGAGGGAAAAGGAACGAGCTTTGTAATAGCCCTGCCTTACAAAATGAAGGATGAGTATGATGATTAAGGTGCTAATCGTAGAAGATGACCCAATGGTTGCAGAATTTAATAAAAGATACTTAGAGATGGTGGAAGGCTTCACCGTTCAAGCTGTGGCCAATGATGTTAACAAGGCTTTAGAGATGATTGACGAGATAGAGGTTGATCTTGTACTTCTTGATGTTTATTTGCCTGGCAAGAGTGGATTTGACTTTCTCACACAAATCCGTCAAAGAGAAAGAAGTATTGATGTCATTATGATCACAGCAGCGTGTGATACGAAAAGCATTAATAAGGCGTTGCAATTTGGTGCTGTTGATTATTTAATTAAGCCATTTGAGTTTGAACGCTTACAGGAGGCCCTTCAAGGTTATAAAGAGAAAGCTAGCGTGATGAAACGTCAAAAAAAATTAAGTCAAACCGATTTGGATAAATTATTGTTAGCCAAGGATAAAGACCATGTCCATATGTTATTGGACCTTCCAAAAGGATTGACGCGTACGACATTACAATTAATTTGGGATCATATTACCGAAAGAAGAGGGCAAGCATTTTCCACGGAAGAAATGGCTCACGAAGTAGGTATATCGCGTGTATCTATGCGGAAATACTTGAACTTTTTAAGCGAAATCGGAGTGTTAAAGGCTGAAATTATGTATGGGACCGTTGGACGTCCAGTGTGTAAGCACCGGACAGTCGAAGATAGTAGCGAGCGCATGAAACAATATATGTAAGAAAAAGGCGACTAGCATTTGACTGGTCGCCTTTTTTTATTTTTAAAAGCAGATATTTTCTTTGTTTGGTTACATTAGTTACATAATCAGTTTAATAAGTTAGATAAGGTAGGCAGAATAGAAAAGTAGGATTATGATAGAACCATAAGGAATGTGAATTGATTCACAAAGGTAAAACAAATAACTTACTTATTTTTTTGAGCCATAATGTGAAAGTATTCACATTTGCAATACAAGGGGGAGTGCTCGATGAATATCGGGGAAATTTTTATTAGCACATTAACAGATAGCAAGATTGTTAGTGCCATTAGTTCTTCAGTCTTTATTATTTTCTTAGGATTCTTTTTACGTAAGAAAGAAGTGCTATCAAAGCAAACAGCTAAGATTTTAAGCAACGTTATCTTATCTGTAGCTCTTCCAGCACTAGCATTTACGGCTTTTATGACCGACATCAATACAGAATCCTTGAAGCAAGGGATTAACCTTCTGATTTGGGGAATCTTGGTCTACATCGTACTAATCATTGTTACTAAACCACTGTTTGCGAAATATGCAGGCGATAAACAAGATGTACTACGTGTTCTAACGATCTTTGGTTCCACTACCTTCTTCGGGATTCCAATTGTACAAGTTATGTATGGTGCAGTTGGTGTTATGTTCGCTTCTATCTTTAACATTGGATATCGCATTTTCCTTTACTCTTACGGCTATATCAAGATGTCTGGTTTAAAAATGGAAGCAAAAAATATCAAAACAATGTTTTTAAATCCAATCGTATTAGCTACCTTTGCTGGATTGTTTATCTGGATGTTCCAAAATTATATTCCACAGGTTCACATGATGGCAGATGGAAAAGAAGTAAGCTACGCATTCCTACGCATAGACCAAACAGCCTTGTGGTTATTTAAACCAATGGATTATCTAGCTAAATTAGCTTCTCCACTTGCTTGGTTGTCTATCGGTGCTACTCTTGCTGAGATTTCTCTAAAAGACGCTGTAAAAGTAAAAGATGCTTGGTACTACAGCTTAAACAAAGTTGTCATCGTTCCGATTGTTAATATCGTGATCTTGACTGTCCTAACAATGACTGGTCTATTGCCAATCTCTCATGTAGCTTTGGCAACGGTAGTAATCATGATGGCTACACCAACAGCAACAGTAGCAGCAGCTTATGCCATCAGCTTTGATAAAGAGGCAGTATTAACATCTAACTGCTCCTTGTTATCCACAATACTTGGTGTGCTAGCAATGCCTTTATGGATTGTTGTCCTAGAAATGATTAAATCTTTGGGACTGTTTGTATAAAAGAAATAGCGAAAAACTAGAGAAAATGGCAAGTAGGTTCACAAAAGAGAGGGAGGATTTCAAATGAAAACAGTTAATTTAGTTTGCTATGGTGTACGTGATGTAGAGGTTGAATTCTTTCAAAAACTAAACAAATTCAATTATAATTTAACACTAGTAACAGATTTAATGAATGATACAAATGTTGAGATGGCTAAAGGTGCAGATGCGGTTATGGTTCGCGGTAATTGTAAGGCGACTCGTACGAATATCGAAAAATTAGCTAGCTACGGAGTGAAATATTTACTCACTAGAACGGTAGGTTTTAACCATATTGATCTACAAGCGGTGAAGGATTGTGGTATGAAAGCAGCTCGCGTACCAGCTTATTCTCCAAATGCGATTTCTGAATTAGCACTTACACTTGGCATGATGTTGATGCGCAATGCTTCTTATACAGCTAATAAAACAAAAGATAAAGACTTCACAGTAGATGCTTCTATGTTTAGTAAGGAAATTCGCAATTGCACTGTAGGTATCTTGGGTACAGGTAAAATTGGCTTAACAACTGCTAGATTATTCAAAGGCTTGGGAGCTCATGTAGTAGCATACGACGTTTTTGAAAATGAAGCAGCTAAAATCATTGTAGATTATCTTCCTCTAGATGAAGTATTAGCGAAATCTGACTTAATATCTGTCCATGTTCCGTTCTTCAAGGATCAGAATTACAAAATGATTAACGACGAGTTCCTAGCGAAAATGAAAGATCAAGCTGTGCTGATCAACACATCTCGCGGTGAGTTGCAAGATAATGAAGCAATTCTACGAGCTTTAGAAACAAATAAACTAGCTGGTTTCGGTACCGACGTATTTGAAAATGAATCTACTTTCTTCTTCAAAAACTTGAAGGATCAGGCTTTGCCTAATGAAACAATTGAAAAGCTAATCAACATGTTCCCGCGAGTGCTGGTAACACCACATATCGGTTCTTACACAGATGAAGCGCTCACAAACATGGTAGAAATCTCTTATGAGAACCTGTATAGCTTCCTTACTGCGGGAAGATGTGATAACGAAGTAGCATAACAATTTTGTAAAAGTAATAGTCTCTTTGCAAGTAGCCACCTTTCATCTGGGTAGAGAAAGGTGGCTGTTTTTATTTGACCAATTAGCTCTATTGAATATGTAGTTGTTTCTGAGCTGGTTCTGGAATGTCTTTAATGGCTACGTTATCAAGATTTGTCACATCGCCTTGATGATTTATTGTGAATTTAACTAAAGAGCCTTCTGGTATTTTAGAATCCGCGATGTAAGTAAGGATTTTTTTATTTCCATCTTTATCATAGGTGGGGAGATTATATTTCTTGCCTTGATTGGTTACATCTTTACCTTCACTTAACATGGCAGCATAAAACTCTGTTTCATTACCTAAAACATTGTATTGATCCCGCTCACAACCCGCCAAAGCCACACTTCCTAGTAAAAGAGCAATGATAAGGCTTAGATTCTTTTTCAATACAAAAACGTCCTTTCTACAGTCATAGTGGGTATGGATTCCTTTTACTATGTAACCGTTCAGCTGAGAAGTCTTCCACTTCAAGCGCTAGCTAAGCGATAAGTAGTTCACCAAGTCAATAGGTTCCCCTTCTTACAATCACTAAAGTTATACAAAACATACGAAATATTCATTTAATTGTCAATGTTTTTGGGAGTTCTAAAATAGAAAAGCCATCCTCAGCTTTCCCACAACTTTTCCTTATGGTGGACATTCACCTGACATACTCCATTAGTAAATTGTTACTTGTAAGAAGTTCTTCTTGCAAATCAACTATGAAGGAGTTTGATTCGAATGAATAAAAAAGCATCGAAATGGATGATCGGAGCATTAGCCCTTGCAGTGTTTGCGCCAACCGCGGCTTTTGCGGCAACTAATACAAACGTAGAGACAACAAAAGTAGAACAAACTTTTCAAAAACGTGTACACTATTCTCTAGAGGATAGACAAGCTAATCAGCAGGAATTAATGAAGATCATCAATAAATATAATCCTGATCTAGCTGACGATTTCCAGAAGCTGTTTGATCAGCAGGAAAAAATGAAAGAAAGCAAGCGTCCACAAATGGATGAAGAAACGAAGACAAAGCTAGATGAAATTCGTGAGCAAGTAAAGGATGGCACGTTGACAGAAGAGCAAGCAATGGAGGAAATGGAAGATCTTGGACTGAAAGGCTTTGAAAAGGGTAAGGTTAAAATAGTTAAGAGACTAGATGAGGAAACAAAAAAGAAGCTTGATGAAATCCAAGAACAAGTGAAAGCTGGAACACTAACTGAAGATCAGGCAAAAGATAAAATGGAAGAGTTAGGAATCAAGCAACCTGTTCTTAAAATGATCAAACTTGATGAAGAAACGAAAAAGCAACTGGATGAAATCCGTGAGCAAGTGAAAGCTGGAACATTAACCGAAGAACAAGCAAAAGAGGAAATGGAAAAACTAGGAATCGATCAGCCTGTTCATAAAAACATCAAATTCAAAATAGATGAAGAAACGAAAAAGAAACTCGATGAAATCCAGGAGCAAGTAAAAGCTGGAACACTAACCAAAGAACAAGCACAAGAAGAGATGGAAAAACTAGGTATCAAGCATGCAATCCATGAAGGTATCAAACTTGACGAAGAAACAATGAAAAAACTGGATGAAATCCAGGAGCAAGTAAAAGCTGGAACGCTAACCAAAGAACAAGCAAAAGAAGAGATGGAAAAACTAGGTATCAAGCATTTTGTTCGTGAAGGAAAAGAAAATATCATGGAACAGATCAAAGCAGCCGCTGACGCGGATGATGCTGATACCGTGAACAAACTACTACAAGAGTGGTTAGAAAAAATGCAAAACAAGAAAAATCCAAAAGCAGAGGCTGAGTCTGAAGAAGAGGCTGAGTAATTAAAATAGATAAGTAGTAAAAAATGAAAGCTAGTGGCTAACAATTACGGCAATTAAGCTACTAGTAAGTTATAGGCAATGTAAAAAAACGGCAGTAGTATCCGGCAAAATAGCAGAAGTAATGCG
The DNA here is from genome assembly GCF_051713385.1 of Brevibacillus sp. JB24b. NCBI lineage: Bacteria > Bacillati > Bacillota > Bacilli > Caryophanales > Paenibacillaceae > Brevibacillus > Brevibacillus sp. JB24b. The sequence goes on from NZ_JBNVQV010000001.1 coordinate 914,590, forward strand.
GCAAAAAGTAGTATCCTCATGTTTATAGTATCCTCCCACTCCCGATATAATGTGTGATGTCAATTGGCATGGTTTTCCTGATTTTCAGGAAGACCATGCTTGTGTTTAGTTTTCTTTACATTAACTTCCAAAATATTCCCCCTTTTCCTTTAGGTTTGTTTTTCGTATTCTTTTGATAGAGCCCTAACCTCATATACTGGAAGGGAGCAAATTATGCAAACAATTGTAATAGTAGAAGATGAAGGACCGATCTCTCGGGTTCTACAAGTTTATTTAGAAAAAGCAGGGTATCAAGTAGAGCTTGCCTTTGATGGTGAAGAAGCCGTACATACATTTGACCGTGTGGCACCTTCTCTGGTCTTATTAGACGTCATGCTACCAGGGCAGAGTGGGTGGAAGGTGCTGGAGTATATTCGTACCAAAAGCAGTTGTCCGGTTATCATGCTGACAGCGTTGGGGCAACTGGATCAGAAGATAAACGGGTTAAATCAGGGTGCAGACGATTATATTACCAAGCCTTTTATTGGTGAGGAGGTAGTAGCACGTGTTAATGCTGTTATGCGACGCTCCTTACTGGTCATGGGTGACTACCAGACTCGAATTTTTGGAAGTTTAAAAGTAGATTATCGGGCTCATTCTGTCACATTACATGGTATTGAGCTTACTTTTACACCACGTGATCTTTCACTGTTTCTATTTTTAGCACAGCATCCCAATCAGACCTTTACTAGAGAGCAATTAATCGAGCAGGTTTGGGGGATGGATTATGAGGGCAGTGATCGTGCTGTTGATCTTGCGGTGAAGCGTATCCGTAGAACCTTGCAAAATTGGCCAACTGATGAAGGAGAGATTCGTACACTACGAGGATTGGGGTATCAGTTCTGTGTCAATGAAAAATAAAGAGCGGAAGACGCTATTAACTTATTGGACAACTCGTTATGTATTAACCTTATGTGTTGGTCTTGTCGTCATTGGACTTTTCTCTAGCATGTGGATAAGTTACAATGAAACGCAAAAACGGTTAGATGTCATGAGATATATGGCTGTGGAGATTTCTGAACAAATTGTATCAGCGGACGGGACTGGGATTGTAATACCTGTCTTCCTAGCGCGATTAGTAGAGAATCGACAACGCTTCATGGGAGGATTTAAGCCCATGGTCATGATATTAGATGAACACCGGCAGATTGTCTTTGGAAAATCACATCGATTTGTTGACGATATACTCCGCCGAATGTCTCCTAATTGGGAAGAAGATCAAGCCGTGCAAGAAATACAGACGCGCTCAGGAGATACTGCTATTTGTCTTACCCAGAAGATAGAGGAAAATGGTCAAACACTAGGATGGGTGTTTCTCTTTTCTCCCAAAAAAGAGATGGATCGTAGCATAGAGACGTTGCAACAATTATGTATTATGCTAACAAGTCTTGGACTGTTAGGTTGGATTGTTATTTATTATTTAACAAAAAAATTATCGGAACCCGTGAAGGAAGTTGCGGATGCGGCTAAACAGATTGTGACGGGACGCTACGATATTGAACTGAAAAAGGACATCAAAGAAAAAGAAATCTATGAACTTATTCAATCGTTTAAAGATATGGCTGATCGACTCCGTCAGTTAGAATTGATGCGAACGGAGCTATTGGCTGGAGTTACGCATGAGCTGAAAACACCAGTTACCTCCATCAGCGGGCTGTTACAAGCGGTTAAAGATGATGTGGTAACCGGTGAAGTAGCCAAAGAATTTCTGGATATTTGCTCAAAAGAGATTTTTCGTTTACAAAAAATGGTGGAAGATTTATTAGATTTTAACTCATTTGCGGTAGGAGATATTAAAGTTAATAAACAATCGCAGAACATGAATCATCTCGTGCAAGAAATTACACACCAATGGTTGATTGGACAAGAGGAGAACACGCTTGTTCTTCATACGAATGTTCCTGAACAAGAGATATGGATTGACACCGACCCACTACGTATACAGCAAATTTTATATAATCTATTAAATAACGCAAAACAAGCGACAGGACTAAACGGAATTATACAGGTAACTCTATTACATCAAGCTGACGTTCTTCAGATTTGTGTTCAAGATAATGGTGTCGGAATTTTGGAATCAGAAAAGGCAAACATTTTTGAACGATTTTATCGTGGAGAAGAGAAGAAGCATAGGGTAAGAGGACTTGGGCTAGGATTACCTTTTAGCAAAATGATGGCAAAAGCGCTTGGTGGCGATCTTGAATTGACTGAGAGTGTTAAGGAGAAGACCATTTTTACATTGACTGTAAAAAATGAGTTAAATCTAAAACCATAATCCATAGATAGACAAAATCACTCATATAGGTTGTCCACAATTACTGATTACAAAGGTAACTGTGGACAACTTTTTTTATGATGCCCTTTTTGATCTCAGGTGAGGATTTCATTCTTTTACCTCCAGAATTCATCAGATTTCCCACAGGACAGACATCTAGTTGACATACAGCGAACTTATAGTTAGTTCATCACAAAGTTTGTTTGAAAAAAATAAACGATTTTTTGGGGGAAATCCTAATGATTGGAAGTACAACGAAGAAATCATTTTTTAGTGGAATGGAAAAGAAGAAGAGACGGATCATCATGGGAACAGTAGCTTTAGCCTTACTGTGTGGAACGGGCATTTTTGTCTATAGTAAGTTTGTCACTCCTTCAAGTGCTGCTACGATTATGCAGACAGTGAATGTCCAGAGAGGGGATGTTTCGGAGATCGTTGCTGCTTCGGGAACGGTGCAAGCCGCTCAACAAATGACTTTAACATTTCCGAGTGGTGATGATGTCATTTCGGCAATACATGTAAAAATAGGTGATTCTGTAAAAGCAGGACAGGTACTCGCTACCATGGATCAGTCTACTGCTTTGATGCAGGTAAAGATTGCAGAAGCCAACCTGTTATCCGCTAAGGCTGGCTTAGCGGAAAAAATGCAAACAAAAGATGAGAATGAAATTTTAGTATTACAGTCTAATGTGACGAAAGCAAAAGCATCATTGGAATCTGCTAAGAAAAATTTCGACAATCAAAAAGCGTTAATCCAACAAGACAAAGCAAGCAGTAACTTGCAAGAGGCTCAAAAAAATGTTGAAACCCAAAAAAGATTATATGAAGCGGGTGCTATCTCCAAAAGTGAATTAGATCAGGCACAAAATAGTCTCAATCAGGCTGAAGCAGAATACAAAACGGCTAGCATGCAGTACAGTCAAACAATCGATCAAAGTAATAATAATGTTGCTCAGGCACAAGCTGCTTACGATTCGGCATTAGCTCAATTTAATCAAGCAAAAACTCCAGCCCAAGAGTCTTCCTTACAAGCTGCAAAAGCATCAGTTGCCCAAGCTGAGGTACAGCTACAGCAACAGCAGCAGTATTTAGAAAAGCTAACGTTAAAAGCACCAATGGACGGCGTCATTTTACAGGTGAATGGGCAGGTAGGTGAAGTGGCAAGTTCTCCCTTTTTAATTATGGACAACTCGAATGCCGAACAATTGGGAGTGATGGCCCAGATCAGTCAGAGTGATATTGGTAAAATCAAGGAAGGCATGGAAGCCACTTTTACCATCGGAACCTACAATGGTAAAAAGTTTCAAGGAAAAGTGGAAACAGTGTACCCAGAGGGCAGTACAGAATCAGGTGTGACAACCTACAAAGTACTCCTTACCGTCGGCAATAAAGAAGGATTGTTAAAACCAGGCATGACGCTCCAGACAACAATTCATGTAGGGACACAAAAGAATGTGCTCTATGTCCCAATTGCTGGTTTGCGCGAACAAGGTGGGAAAACAGGCGTTTTGGTAAAAGGAAAAGATGACGCTGCTACAGGCAAAGAAATGAAAGCAACAACCGATTCAAAAAATAAATCGCGTAACAGAGGACAAAATGTATCAGGTTATCAATTTAAGGAAGTAACGACTGGACTGATAGGCTCAGATCGCGTTGAGATTACTTCTGGTCTCGAAGAAGGAGATCAAATCCTTTTAACCATGCAAGTATCTAGCTCCTCCAGTAATCGTCAAATGGGGCAAGGCACAATGTCACCAGGTATGGGTGGTATGCCCGTAATGGGAGGAGGTATGCCAAGTGGTGGAGGTGGTTTCCAAGGCGGGGCAAGAGCAAGATAATGTGAGAGCAGTTATTCGCATTACGGATGTGAAAAAGAAGTATGTTATTGGAGATCAAGAGATACATGCTCTGCGAGGAGTAAATCTGGTAATTCAAAAAGGGGATTTTGTAGCCATCATGGGGCCTTCAGGCTCTGGTAAGTCTACCATGATGAATATGATTGGTTGCTTGGATCAACCTTCAAGTGGAACCTTTTATCTTGATGACTATCCTGTTTCAGAGGCAGAGGATGAGGAGTTAGCTAAGATTCGGAACCAGAAAATAGGCTTTGTTTTCCAAAATTTTAATTTGATTCCGCGTACACCTGCCGTAGAAAATGTGGAACTACCACTTTTATATGCAGGTGTAGATGCCAGGGAGAGACGAAAGAGAGCTATTGATTCCCTACACAGGGTCGGACTTGGCAATCGGTTATACAACAAACCAAATGAATTATCAGGTGGGCAACAGCAACGTGTTTCCATTGCGCGTGCCTTGGTTAATCAACCTGTAATTATTTTGGCAGATGAGCCTACAGGTGCTCTTGATACCAAGACTAGTCAAGAGATTATGGGGATTTTCCAACGATTAAATGATGAAGGAAAAACGGTTATTCTAGTCACTCACGAACCAGATATTGCTGAATATGCGAAGCGAGTCATCCATTTCCGTGACGGACAGATAATAGCTAATGATGTGGTCCAAGAGCGAAGAATAGCGAATTCTGAGGAAGTGGTATTATGAATTATTGGGAAGCTATGCGCGTATCGCTACGAAGTGTAACAGCTAATAAACTTAGGTCTTTTCTAACCATGTTAGGTATCATGATCGGTGTATCTGCTGTGATCACAATGGTAGCGATCGGGGAAGGGGCAAAAGCTAGTGTAGCCAATCAAATTAACGGCTTAGGGAGTAATCTGTTAATTATCTCGGCAGGGCAAGCAAAGCAAGGTGGCATTAGTTTGGGGGCAGGTTCGCTTTCACTCCGGTTAGAGGATGCTAAAGCCCTTCAACAAAAGGATTCCATAGCAGATGTTACCCCTGCCGTTAGCACGCGAGCGCAGTTGGTGTATCAGAGTGACAACTATTTGTCCAGTCTGGAAGGCACGACAGAAGCTTTTCCAGAAGTACGTAATGTTAGCTTACAAGAGGGAAGATTTTTTACTAGCTTTGAGGTAAGCGAGCAGGCAAATGTGGTGGTGATCGGCTCAGAGGTTGTCACAAATCTTTTTGCCAGCTCCAATGAAAGTCCAATTGGCAAAACGATTGAAATTAATCGAATTCCATTTACAGTGGTGGGCATTTTAAAAAGCCAAGGTAGCTCAGGCATGACCAATAATGATGATAAGGTAATCATTCCAATTACAACGGCGATGGAGCGTCTAGGACAAAGCAGCATTCGGACAATCTATGCTTCGGCTACTTCAGCAGATGAAATGCTTCAGGCACAGTTTGATATTCAACAAACCTTGCGAGCTCAGCACAAGTTAATGCCTAGTCAGGAAAATGATTTTACCATAAGTTCGCAATCAGATATTTTGGAAACTGCACAAAGCGTAACCAGCGTAATGACAACATTGTTATCAGGAATTGCTGGAATTTCTTTAGTAGTGGGTGGTATCGGCATTATGAACATCATGCTGGTCTCAGTCACGGAGCGTACTCGTGAAATTGGGATTCGCAAAGCCATCGGAGCAACCAAGCTAGCGATTATGCAACAATTTTTGATTGAATCAGTTACTCTGAGCTTCTTAGGGGGAATGATCGGAATTCTGCTGGGAATTGGAGCTGCTTGGATCGTGAACAAGCTCGGTGGGGTGGAGATTGCAATTACAATAACTCCCATGCTGTATGCCTTTTTATCATCTTTATTTGTTGGTGTGGTATTTGGCGTGTATCCTGCTAAAAAGGCTGCAGAGATGAAGCCAATTGACGCATTGAGATATGAATAAAAATACATTTGTACCTACTACATATCTTAGAATTGAATCGTAAAGAAGAATATATACTACTCATGCAAATGTATGAAGAATTAGGTAAGCCCTTTTCCTTGTTTTGTAAACAAGAAAAAGGGGTTTTTTTTCTTATATAATGATTTAGTTAAATAAAACTGAAACCTTTTCTTATTTATTCTGTATTAAGATAGTAAGAATTTATTACGCACAAGAAAATGACAGATTATATTTGATTCATTTGGTAGAAGCTATTTTTACCATAAGAAAGGAGATCCTATAGGGATAGAAGGACATGAGAAAAGAAAAGTATCGCCAAATTCAAATTATGAAGCTCCTTGGTGGAGAAAATAGATGGTTTACAGTTAAGGAATTATCGGAAAAAATAGGTTGTTCATATAAAACTGTTGCCAAGGAAATTTCCATCATGAAAGATTTTTTGCCACCTGGCTGGGAGATTTGTTCTGTAAAAGGTAAGGGAGTCCAATTATTTTTACCGGAAAGCTCCTCTATAAATGAAGTGATATCTTTACTTGTGAGAGATTCGTTCACTTTTCAAGTGTTTCAGCAATTGCTCGAAGGGAATAGTAAAACCGTTTCCCAATTAGCCGAGAATTTATTTATCCAAGGGCCTTCTCTTCAAAACGTTCTAAAAAGAGTTGGGAAACATTTAAAGACATATAAATTACAGCTTCAGAGAAATCCCCTCCAAATTGTAGGCAATGAACTTCAAATCATCATGATGTTTTTTGAACTATATACTAGCTCCTATACCAATAAAGAATGGCCGTTTGTAGAATACGAGGAATTATGCTTACAGTACCTAGATGAGGTTGAAGAAGCATTAGGTATCACTTTTGATGTATGTGATAGGCATAAGCTATCTTATTATATAGCTATTTTATTAATTAGGAAAAAACAAGGCTATCAGATCAATTTAGGCAATCAATTTTCACAATATAATATTGGAACACCTTATTACCATACAATATCAACGATACTGGATCAGTTAACATCGGATTATAATATCTCTTTAACAACAGAGGACAAAGTTGTTATAACGATTGTTATTAAGGCTTCCAAGCATGTGTATAAGGATATCCATAAAGTAAAAAAGGAAGCACTTCAATATTTTCAAGAAGGAAAAATACAAGTATTTATATATATGAAGGATTTCATTCACATGCTGGAGAACCGAATCAAAAAATCATTGATCCATGATGAGGAATTTGTTTTTACCCTAATTGATTATTTTAAGAGAACCATATATACCCTAAAGTATTTCTCTACAATACAAGTAAGAGAAAAAACCATTACCAGATATATTAAGGAGACACATCGAGAAACGTTTCTACTAGTTAAAGAAGTATATAACGAATGGGCAAAAAAATACGGTATAGCTGATCATATCATTGATGATGAAATTGCTAATGTAACGATGCAACTAGAAGCTACGATCTCATTTAAACCTCAATCGAAAAAGGCTCTTATTATATCTGGAGAAGGAACAAGCTGGAAACGATATATGGAGGCTATTCTAAGAGAAAGGTTTGGAGAAAAATTACAAGTATCGGATCAGTATTTGTATGATATAACAGAGGAGCAAATCAAAACGTTAGATATAGATATAATTATTACTACCATTCCTATTGATATACAATCCATCCCGGTTATTCGAGTTCAATCCATTTTATCTCAGCGTAACCTTCATACCCTCCAGCAATTTATTAACGATAATTAAATTTATGATTGCCAAGTAATGAGTCCGTTTAGCTTGAAGGATCCAACTCAAAAAAGACGTTTTCTCTTTTAATAACATGAGAAGAAGCGTCTTTTTTATTTCTGTTAGAGATCATGATCAGAATGCTAAAAAAAGTGGAAAAGTATTATCTTATGTACAGGAAAGGCATCGTGAAAATGGATAGCTGGAGATGACTTTATCAAGGAGGTAAAAAAATTACCTTTAGTAACGGTAATTAATGCACTTGATAGGAAAATCAGTTCATATGTAATATATGTATTACGACTTAGGTATAAAGTCTTATGTAATGTCAGCTTTTAGGGAGGATTTATAAATATACATGCAGTTACTTTCTATTAATCACTGTGAGTCTGGTATGAAGCTTTCACGCAATATTTATAGTAGCAATGGTTCGGTTTTAGTGGGTAATGGGGTAACTTTAACTCAAAGTATGATTGAACGACTAAATGAATTAAATATCAATTCCATCCATGTTCAACATAAAGATATAGCGGATACTCCTGCTAAGGATGTTATATCTGAACAAGCAAGGAAGGAAGCCATAGATTTTGTGCATACCACATTTGATAGTTCCCACTCTAAAGCTATCGCAGGAGAACAAATGGGCTCAGGCGCTCAGGATATGCTGGCGAATTTAATTTATACATGCAAGAATAACTCCATGGTCATGGATTTGCTAGGAAGGATTTGTGTTTTTGATAAAAGTATATTTGTCCATTCCTTCAATGTAATGATCTATAGTGTATTAGTTGGATTGAGAATGGGCTTGAATAAGGAGCAACTCACAGATGTAGGCTTAGGTGCGCTCTTACATGATGTGGGGAAATTGATGATCCCAACTCAGATTATTCATAAAGCCGAGAAATTAACCGATGAAGAATATGACTTGATGAAGTCGCACGCAAGTAAGGGATTTGCACTATTACAGCGACTGCCAGCAATTCCAGAGGTGGTTGCGCAATGCGCCTATCAGCATCATGAACGAATGGATGGAAAAGGGTATCCCCGTAGCTTACAGGAAGCAGATATTCACTTATTTGCGAAAATAATTGGGGTGTGTGACGTCTTCGAGGCTTTGACCAGCAAGCGTGTATATCGAAAGCCAATGTTACCACACGATGCCATGGAATTTCTGTTTGCAGGCTCGGGTACTCAGTTTTGTCAGAAGGTATTGCAAGCTTTTCGTAATTCCATCTATTTATATCCTGTAGGCATGTTTGTAACCTTAAGCTCAGGATACTCAGGTGTTATTGTCAAGAATAACCCAGGCATGTCATCACGGCCTATTGTTCGCATATTGGAAAATGAAGCCCACGTTACATTACCCCCATATGAAATCGATTTGTCCAGCGAATTGAACTTGGTTATTTCTGATTGCAAAGCAATTGGATAAGGATTGAAAAGCGAGGAAATAATAAATCAATTTAGTTAACTATATACATGAAAGAATATTTCGAAAAGTATATCTGAAACATTCCTCTATCCCTTATAATAGAACTAACATCTAGTGCTACTTGTCAAAAGCAATTAGGAGGAATTCAAATGAATTACCTAAATGATTTGCGGCAACTGTTTCGAGATGATCAAGTTTCTGTAAGTGAGAGCGTTTTGGAATTACATAGTAAGGATGAATCATATCACATGCCTGTCTTACCTGATGTAGTGGTGTTTCCTGAATCCAGGGAGGATGTATCACGTTTGCTTGCTTTTGCGAATGACCGTGAGATACCTGTGGTCCCATTTGGTATCGGAAGTAGCTTAGAAGGACATGCGATCCCTGTACACAAAGGAATATCTTTAGATTTTCAACGAATGAATCAGATCTTAGAGATTCGACCAGATGATTTGTTGATACGTGTCCAACCAGGTATAACCAGAACCGAAGTAAATAAAGAACTCAAAAAATACGGTTTGTTTTTCTCTGTTGATCCAGGGGCAGATGCTACGCTTGGTGGAATGACAGCGACAAATGCCAGTGGGACTACTGCGGTTCGATATGGTGTTATGCGTGATCAGGTACGTGACTTAGAGGTAGTGTTAGCTGATGGAAGCATCATTCATACCGGTGGTTTAGCAGCAAAATCATCGTCTGGGTACCATCTAAATGGTCTATTTGTTGGTTCAGAAGGAACATTGGGTGTATTTACAGAGCTAACCTTACGTGTTTACGGAATCCCTGAAGAAATCATGGCTGTTAGAGCTACTTTTCCTGATGTAAAAAGTGCTGTCCAGACAGCGGTGACCATTCTCTCTGTAGGGATACCTGTTGCTAAAATTGAGCTAGTAGATCAATTATCCATTCAAAAAATTAATAGTCACAAGAATACATCATACGAAGTAACACCTACGTTATTCATTGAGTTCCATGGAAATACAGCAGGATTGGTGCAGGATGCACAATTTGCTAGAGAGCTAGCTTTAGATAAAGGATGCCTTCAGTTTCAGCAGGAGATAGATTCAAAAGCTCGGGCGCAATTATGGGAGGCTAGGCATCATTTGTACTACGCCTTTGCCCATTCCGTACCAGGTAAGCGTGTGATGACGACGGATGTATGTGTGCCGTTATCCGAGCTGACTGGTGCAGTACACAATGCCCAACAAATCGTACAGGATTTAAAATTAGAGGGCGGAGTGGTTGGACATATCGGTGATGGTAATTACCATACGTTGATTTTATTACATCCACTTGATTCTGAAGAACTGGCACGTGCGGAGGAGGCGAATACCCGTATAGTTGAATACGCCTTGGCACGAGGTGGTACATGTACGGGAGAGCATGGAGTAGGGCTGGGTAAACGAAAATACCAGCAAACAGAGCACGGCGAAGCATATCATGCAATGGCTACAATCAAAAAAGCCTTTGATCCTAAGGGTATTTTAAATCCAGGAAAAATTTTCAGCTAGTGACCAATGATCGAGGGATACTGATAGGGTATCCTTCTGGCATGTGCTGTTTATACGTATAATATATAGAGGACTCTTCTCGATTATCTTTGAGAAGAGTTCTATTTTTTTCTGTCATCTGTTGTCAAAGCTATAAACTCGAAAGATGTAACAAACCACCCTTTAGATGCAATTTTAACAAGCTGAGGACATATGTCCTTTCCAAAAAATATGGATTATTATTTAATAATAGAGAATCTAAGCGAGGGAGAGAAAAAATGAGAGGGAGCTTATTTGCGTTTTTAGGCGGGGCCTGCCTGTATTACCTTGCAAGGAGTAACTAATTCTCGGATTAGTTGAGATATTGGGACTTGGCAAACGGGGACAGATTATTAGATATGAACTTTAGAAAATTAAAACATTACAACGTATCCCCCTTGTTTTATTTTCTGAATCAACTTACTTATGAAGGGAGTATATCATGATCATTAACAAACAAGAATTTTGTGTGAACGGGATCAATTATACGATTAGATCTGCAATCGAAAAGGATGCAAAAGATTTGTCAGAATTAAGATTACAGATTGATGGAGAGACCGAAAATTTAGACAGAGAAAAAGGAGAGGCGTTCATAGATGTACCAGGTTTTGAACGAATAATTAAAACAGATACTGAAAATAAAAGGAACTTATTTTTAGTTGCAGTAGTTCATGATCGGATAGTCGGGTTTTCACGATGCGAAGGAAATCATTTGAAGAGATTCTCTCACAAAATAGAATTCGGAGTATGCGTATTAAAAGATTTTTGGGGGTACGGTATGGGGAAAAATCTTTTAAAAGAATCGATTTTTTGGGCTGATTCCAATGGTATTAAAAAAATCACTTTGAATGTTTTAGAAACAAATGATAAAGCCATTACGATTTATAAAAAGCTTGGCTTTGAAATAGAAGGGATATTAAAAAAAGACAAGCTCCACTCTGACGGTAAATACTATAACACCATTGTTATGGGAAGATGTAGTGAATGATCCCTTATAAAACGGTCGGATACATAATAGAGTGCGATAACCAGTTGAAGCTACTGGAGGCACTCTATTTTTTTTCCCTTATTTTCATATCTTTGTATCAAAATCAAGTTCATCGATTTAGCCAGATAAATTCAAATCGTCCTGCTAAAATCTTTTGTGAGCATGGAGGGTTTCAGTAGAAAAATGATCAACTATTTGAGACTTAAATAATTTGGCAGGGAAATGTAATTCCCGATCTTTATGGACAATAAGTCCGTGTGTCGAGAAAATTGGCGGGCATAATGGCAACGTTTTGAAATCTTCTTCTTCAAGTTCTTTTCTTACACATATTTCTGGAAGTAATGCAAAACCAATTCCACATTTCACAGATTGTTTTATCATGTCGATACTTGGAAACTCTAATGCACTATTCCCTTCAATTCCAGCTTCCTGCAAAATCTTACTAGCCTGAGTATGGTATAAACAGCTCTTGCCGAAACTTATTAGGATTTCATCATTTAAAGCCTTCAATCCACTAGATTCAACTCCTTGTATCAATGCATCTGAGGCAATAAAAACTAACTTTTCCTCTAGTAATGGATAAAAAATAAGATCATTACGATGGGGATTTTGCGGAACAATACCAAAATCTACAGCGTGATCTAAAACCCTCTTCAGAATATCCGGCTGAAATCCCGCTTCTAGTCTTACTTTTATCCGTGGATATTGATTAATAAATTGTTGGATAAAGGAGGACATACGTGTTAAGAAAAAGGATTCCTGCATACGAATATGTATCGTTCCCTGCGGCTGATCCAATTCGTTCATTGCATGCTCTAAGGACATACCTAAATGTATAAATTGATACGCAAATGTAGCAAGTCTAACACCCGCTTCTGTAGGTTTTACACCTCTGGATAGTCGATGAAACAATTTTTGATTGCAGGCTTGCTCCAATAACTGAATATGAGTAGTTACAGTAGATTGAACATAGCCTAATTTCTCTGCGGCTCGACTAAAGCTCTTTTCTTCCATTACTGCAATAAACGTCTTAAAAAACTTCCCTTCTAGTAATTCAATCATAGTATAACAACCTCCTTGATATCGAAAAGCGAAATGGATTGTATCGTAAACATTCATAAGTAAAATCGATAATTCAATGATATAGTAACTCTCGTACAGAAGAAAGTACGATTCCACAAAGTATGATAATCCAAAGGAGGAAACAAACTATGAATAAAAAGCAAGGATTTAGATTGGGTGTGTATGTTTTCAAAGACGCAGAGGTTATTGATTACGCAGCTCCGTACGGGGTATTTTCGGTAGCAAGAAGATTTGATCCTGAATTGGATGTTTTTCTTGTAGCAGACGCTATGAAACCAATTCAGACTCAAGCAGGTCTTACTGTACATCCTAATTACAGCTTCAATGATATGCCTGATTTGGATGCATTTTTAATTCCTGGCGGCTTTGGCACACGTCAGGAAACGAATAATAAACGATTACATCAATATATTCAATCTCTTCCTGAAACAACTTTGCTTACAAGTGTATGTACGGGTTCATGGATTTACGGTAGGATGGGACTCTTGGATGGTATTCCTGCAACCAATCGGAAAGAGCCAGATCATTTGGAGGCTACAGACATGGGCAAGGTACCAATCGATCGATTAGCTGAGATTGCACCAGCTTGCAAAATCAGCCGTGCTCGTATAGTCGACGCTGGCAGAATTGTGACCGCAGGTGGTATTGCTTCTGGTATGGAAATGGGCTTTCATCTGTTGAGAAGAGCCGGCTATGATGAAACCTTTATCTCTGAAGTAGCTCGCGTTATGGAGTATAAAGTAGCTTATGACAATTACAAAAATGATATTGAATATTTCCAGAATTAAAACTAATTGTAGTTAAGTGCTATTAAACTCCTGCAATAGTGGAGAAGGTATTGTAGGCGGCAAACAACTAAAATAACGATAAAGCGATGTCCCTCCAAAATACTAAGGCTATGCCGGGAAGGAGGATTATATAACTACTTATCAAAGATAAGATTTGAAATTAAAAGGAAAAAATAAATAAAAGCCGGTATTCCATACAAGGATACCGGCTTTGTGCGTGTCAAATAGGGCTTAGAGCAGTTCACATCATCAATTTCCAGACTCAGTCATATCGGCAAAAGCACTCAAATTCCTACTTATCTGTAATGCCATATTTTTTGCCATCAATTGTAATGGTATAATTGGTAGGCCCGCTTATTGGCACGTAATAGACGATGCTCATATCTATGCTTTGGCCAGGAGCTACTGATTTCCAGGTAGGAATGGTTACTGCCACACGGTGAAAATCACCCTTTAATCCACCAACGTTTGGCCCCGTATGACCAGCAGAAATCAGTTTTACACTATCCCCACTGTAGCTACTAAATTGGGCTGAGGTAGAAGTAGGCACATCGAACTCAATGACAGAGCCACCTGTGATCGTTAGATTACTGTTATTGGTTATTTTTAGCGTAGGATTGATTGGGTAATTTTGATCGCCTAGTTGAAATCCAGTTACCTCTATCTGTAGGGCTAGTTTATCGGCTGGAAGAGGGGTCTTGCTGTTCGAAGTATCGTACGGCGTTGCTGCCACAAATTTGCTATGCATCAATTTCGTTAAAGTAGAACCCATGTAGTATTCTCCTTTACCATCATTGCGATCCTTGTACCAGTCGTAGTCACCTGCCATTTCCCAGATCAAGATTCCACCAATTCCATTTTTCATTACATAATCTGCTTTGGCACTAATAGATTGTTCATCCTCAGTAGATAGAAAAACTTTCTTCTCAGCATTCCAAAGCCATGGGGCAACAAGAGTAGAATCATAGTTACGCTTATAGGTACCAGTCAACACTGGATTTACAATCCCATGATCCTTCAAATAGGAGCCAGCAATCCCTTTTTCGAGATTTTTGGCATGCCACATTGGATTTGAACCTGCCCCTTCTTCTTTGCCATTCTCATCTTTATCATGCCAGATGTTATCAATACCTGTAGCACCATCACCGCAAGTGGTTTGTCCAGTTGGACAATTTTTGCCTACAGCTTTTCCCCATAATCCATCTGTTCCTCCCACAACATTTTGGAAGCCACGAGTATAGTAGGGAACCCCGATGTTTATTCGTCCTGCCTGCATCATCCCACGCATGTAATGGTAAGCCCAATCTGTATTGAGATAGCCAATACCTCCATATTGAGGTGTATTATAGATGTTGTATTTGATTAACTCTCCATCTTTTCCATCATCAAATAACGCAGCGTTAGGGCCAACGAATTCATTCCATGCTCCGTGAAGATCATAGGACATTACATTCACATAATCCAGATACTTCAAGGCTTGGAAGGATTCCATTCCACGTAATAAATAAGCAGAAGAGGGGGATGCCACGGTTAGCATATAATATTTCCCGTCCTCAGCGGATGCCTGATCCAGCTTGACTCGCAAGGTTTTTAATAAGGCGTCATAGCCTGCCATTAGCCCTTTTAAGCGTGGTGTGGAAAATTGCCAATCTAATGGATTGCCCGCTTGGTTCATTGTAGTTGGGTATTCGTAGTCGATGTCTACTCCTTCAAAATTATATTTGCGTAAAAATTCAACAGCAGAGGTAGCGAATGTGTCAATTGCAGTCTGATTAACAGAACCATCTGCATTCGTTGTCATCGTGTAAAAGCCTCCAGAAGCAATTCGCTTTCCACTCTCATCAATGTAACCACCTGATTCAGCCCATCCACCAACGGAAACAAGGGTTTTTACGCCAGGATTTTTTTTCTTCAATTGTGTTAGCAAATTGAAGTGACCTTTATAGGGTAAGGAAGGGTCCATAGATGCATCCGGATACTCCGGCCAAGTCATACCTAACGCTGGATTCGTTGTATCAGTAGGAGAACCAACAGATATGCGGTTACTACTGTCAACATGGGCAAAGGCGTAGTTAATATGCGTTATATTTTTCCATGGGATATCGGAAGCTAAATATTTAGATTGTCCATTTTTCCCTGTTCTCCAGCTAGTAAAGTAACCAATTATACGCCGCTTTGAATCATTAGCTAGCTTTTCACGTCCATCTTGGTCATATGCTTGGCAATAAGGAATGTTTTTTACGCCAGAATCATATAGACCTGCTGGACGGCAGGGCACTGCTGGATCAGGTGGTAAAGTGTCTTTATCTGTAGTGACTTCGATTCCTTGACTAGCCTCAGATTCTAATCCTTGATTATCTTTTGCCTTTACTGTGAGCGTGTATGTGGTATTGGGGGTCAGATTCGTGATCGTAGCTTTGGTTTCTGTAACCGCTTCCAAACCGCCGTTAAAATAAACCGTATAGCCTATCACTTGTTTGTCATCGGTAGAAGCATTCCATGTAAGAGAGACACTTGTAGAGGTTTTTGCTGTTACAGCTACATTGGTAGGGACGGTAGGGGGAGTGTTAGAAGGATCAGGTGGAGTACTGGGATCTGTAGAGCAGGCACCAAGGTCCTGCCATACATCACTGGTACCTGGCGTTTCACCTTGTGTCCACCATTTTGCCTTCCATTCATGGCCGTTGTAAGAAGATTGTTTTCCATCTGTGTAAATCATTTTACTGTCCCATGCAGCAGAGCAAATCGTTGCTCCAGATGCCTTAGCTGATAGAATTGCCGGGAAGATACTTGCAAAAAGCACGAAGGCTAACAACAAAAAACTGAATTTTCTGACTGAACGAATAGCAGGAATACGTAGATACATCTTTTTCATCTCCTAACTTTCATTTTTTACTTAGTTCAGTTCATGTCATTGTTGTTTATTTTAGATTGGTTCGTTTAAATATACAATAGACTGAATTAAATGAAAAGTGTATTTTTGTGAAATGAAACAGTTTGTGAGAAAAAGATAGTAGAGACCTGAGTAAAGTTTCGTGCAATGATTCGAAAACTTCCAGTCTAATTCTTGCACAAATGCATAACGAACATTTGGACTAAAACTTTCACTAGCTAGGCGATATAATAAAGCCATAAAGCGATTGATATAATTATAAAATATGTATAGAAAGCGCTAACATTAATTTTGTTATTAAGATGTAGATATAGTGCTAACAAGAATGAAGCACTAAGAAACACTGGGACATGGAGAAGGAGGTTAAAGGATCACCATGCTAAGTGAACTATTAACCAGAGACCACATTCAAGTTATTGAAGAAATCCCTACGTGGGAGGAAGCTATACGCTTAGCTGCTCAGCCATTACTAGATGATGGAAGCATTCAGGACACCTACATTCAGGCTATGATTCATAATGTGAGGGAGCTGGGGCCGTATATAGTGATTGCACCAGACATTGCGATTCCTCATTCGCGTCCTGAGAATGGCGTAAATAAAGTAGGCATGAGCTTTCTGAAATGTCATAAACCGGTTTCCTTTTCAGAAAAAGCAGAGCATCAGGTCAGATTATTCTTTGTGCTGGCAGCTACGGATAATGACTCCCATTTAGGTGCACTATCTCAATTAACAGAAGTATTATCTGATCCAAATTCTTTACAAACCCTGTTAACAACAGATTCTATCGAAGAGGTTTTTCAGCTTATTCAGGTAAAAAATAATCAGTAAATATAACAATTACATTTGAGGAGGAATCATTTATGAAAAAGATTTTGGTGGTATGCGGAAACGGTCTAGGAAGTAGTTTTATTGTGGAAATGAACGTGAAAAAGATTCTAGGTGAGTTAGGCATTGAAGCGGAAGTATCACATACCGATTTGGCTTCTAGCAAAACAGAGAGAGCTGATCTATATCTAGGCTCTAAAGATATCGTGGGAAATCTTGAAGATGGTTCACGTGTTGTTGAAGGATTAACAAACATTTTGGATCAAAACGAAATTCGTCAAGTCCTGAAAAAACACTTCTAACGCTAGAAGTGTTTGGATTCCTCTTTATTGCACCATGAAAAAAGAAAAGTGGAGGGATTGCCCATGCTAGATTTTCTGATGAACGATATTTTAGGAACACCTGCGATCTTGGTCGGACTCTTCGCTTTATTCGGCTTGTTGCTCCAAAAGAAAAATATTGCTGACATCATCGCAGGTACTTTGAAAACCACTATGGGCTTTATTATCCTAGGTGGTGGAGCTAGCATTTTAATTGGCTCTTTAGACGCTTTTAGCAAAATATTTACAGAAGCTTTTCATATTAACGGGGTTATTCCAAACAACGAGGCGATTGTAGCCATTGCTCAACAGACGTTTGGGAAAGAAACAGCGATGATCATGTTCTTCGGAATGGTAGCTAATATTTTGTTTGCACGTTTTACCCCGTTTAAATATATTTTCTTAACGGGTCATCATACGCTGTTCATGGCTTGTTTGTTATCCGCAGTATTATCCACAGGTGGTTTTACTGGTGCACCGTTAGTTATTATTGGATCGGTTTTATTGGGAGCTTTGATGGTTTTATCTCCAGCGATTACACAACCATATACACGTAAAGTAACCGGTTCTGACGATTTCGCCATGGGTCACTTTGGATCATTTGGATACGTAACAGCTGGCTTTATTGGAGCAAAGTTTGGCAATAAAGCAAAATCTACAGAAGATATTAAAGTTCCAAAATCTCTTGGTTTCCTGCGTGATACATCAATTTCTATCTCTTTGACGATGGCACTCTTGTATTTGATTATTGCACCATTTGCTGGGCAAAGCTTTATCGAGACCCAACTTTCTAACGGACAAAACTTCATTGTATACTCCTTTATTCAAGCAATCACTTTTGCAGCTGGTGTGTATATTGTTCTAGCTGGGGTACGGATGTTGATTGCAGAAATTATTCCTGCCTTTAAAGGGATTGCCGATAAAATTGTACCAAATGCAAAACCAGCGCTCGATTGCCCAACTATATTTCCATTTGCACCAAACGCCGTTATTATTGGTTTCCTAGCTAGTTTTGTGGCAGGTCTAATCGCCATGTTTATCTTGCCAGTGATTGGTCTTAAGGTTATCGTTCCTGGTGTTGTAGGTCACTTCTTCACAGGTGCCGCCGCAGGTGTTTACGGAAATGCTACAGGTGGACGACGAGGTGCGATCATCGGTGCTTTTGTAAATGGGTTATTGATCTCTCTCTTACCAGCTCTATTATTACCGGTACTGGGTGGACTAGGTTTTGAAGGTTCTACGTTTGGTGATGCTGACTTTGGAATTGTAGGGATTATTCTTGGAAAAATGATTACGTTGTTTCAATAGATAAAAAAGGTAACAAATACTAGTAGGCTAGTTTCACGTTATGTGAAACTAGCTTTTTTGATAATTGAAGGACCAAAATTTCAAATAAAAAATGTATGTTTGAGACCACGCAGGTATTTATTGGGGGAAGTTTGCAACATTTAAGTGAAATACAGGTATAAAAATAGGGTGAACATACAAGAGAAACAGCTTTATTCCTAGATGATTAAAGCTGTTTTTTGAATTAAAAAAACGAGTTTCTTCCTATTATAATGGCAACTGTGCAAGGGCTATAAAAATGACCGTGCAAATTGTGCAAAAGCATATTTCTCTTTGCAAATGAAAAATGACAGACATCCAAGTTTTGCAAGCAAATGATAGGCTGTCAAGAAATGGACGATATTTGTAAGAGCTTACAGTTGATTTGTAGAAGAATTATGTATATAATCAAAAACAATCACAAACAATTAAAAACGATCGTAAATTAATCACAATCGATCAAATATGTGATTTTTACTAAAGGAGCGACAATTGAATGTTAACTCCAGAACGACATCAACTCATTTTGGCTTTGCTCAAAGAAAAAGAAGTGGTTACTGTTCATGAATTGGTAGATACCACGAATGCATCTGAATCAACTATTCGTCGGGATTTAAGTGAGTTAGAAGAAAAACGTTATTTAAAACGTGTTCATGGTGGGGCTTCTATCTTGCATCGCAAACTCGAAGAACCGACTGTGCTAGAAAAAGTAAAGAAAAGTGAACAGGAAAAAGTAGCGATTGCTGCTTATGCCGCTTCTCTTATCAAGGATAAGGATTCCATTTATTTAGATGCAGGTACGACAACAGAACAGATGATTCCCCACATCACAGCTAAGCAGATCGTAATTGTTACGAACGGTCTTAATATTGCCCTGACTGCTCGACAATATGATTGTAAGACCATTTTAATCGGTGGTGAGTTAAAAGCAGGTACGATGGCCGTGATTGGTAGAGGGGCTGCAACCGGGATGGGGCAATATCGCTTTGATAAATGCTTCCTTGGTATGAATGCCTTTGATCTCACACATGGCTTTACTACTCCTGATCCAGAGGAGGCCTATATCAAGCAATTGGCGCTTTCTTATTCAGATGAGAAGTATGTGCTGTGCGATTCACAAAAGTATGGAGAGGTGACATTTGCCAAAGTAGCGGATATAAACGAAGCGATGATTATTACAGATGATCGCATAAATCCGGCAGAAGCAGAGAAAGTAAGAAAACTAACAAGATGCAAAGTGGTGAAATTATGATTTATACGGTAAGTCTTAATCCTTCGATAGACTATCACATCTGGTTGCCAAGCTTGCAAGTAGGAAGAATTACCGGAGCAACAAAAGAAATAAAAATGGCTGGAGGCAAGGGAATTAATGTCTCTAAAGTATTAAAGAATGTAGGAAAAGAATCGGTGGCTCTCGGATTTATTGGTGGATTTACAGGTGAATTTATTGCTCAGGAAATGGAAGCGCTTGATATATCAACTTCTTTCATCAAAGTAGAGGGAGATTCACGAATTAACGTCAAGATGAAAGCGGAGACAGAAACAGATATCAGTGGTGTTTCCCCAGAGATTCCTGCCGCAGCATTTGCGCAATTGATGGACCAAATCCAGAGTTTGCACAAAGATGATTATTTAGTGTTAGCAGGTAGTGTACCTAAAAGCCTTAACAGTGACACTTACGAAACAATGATGGACGTTCTTGCAAATAAAGGTTTGCAAATTGCACTAGATGCTAGTGGAGATGCTCTAAAAAGGGGCATTACCAAGAAGCCATTTTTTATCAAACCCAACCATCATGAACTAGGCGAATTGTGTGGAGTAACCATTGCCACACCGATAGAAGCCTATCAGCATGCCAAGCGAATAGTTGATCAGGGAGTGGAGAACGTTATTGTTTCTTTGGCAGGCAAAGGAGCGGTCTTTGTAAATCAGGAAGGCGCTTATGTTGCCCAATTTCCCGAGAGTAAGCCTGTTAATTCGATTGGAGCCGGAGATTCTGTAGTTGCAGGATTTTTATACGCTAAAAGCGAGCAGATGCAAGAGGCAGAAGCCTTTCAATTTGCGATTGCTTGTGGTACAGCAACAGCTTTGTCCGAAGGTTTTTGTACACCAACGACTATTGCTAAATACTTGCCAACCATCCAAGTGGCAAAAATATAGAACCAGGGGGACAAGGAAATGCGTATCTTAGACATGCTGCGAGCAGATACTATTGTTATGCACCTATCTGCAACCTCCAAGGCAGAGGTCATTCAAGAACTGATTGACCAATTGGACCAAGCAGATTGCCTGAACGACAAAGAAGGAATGAGAGAAGCAATATTAGCTCGTGAAGCTCATGCTTCAACAGGAATTGGTGAAGGAATTGCTATTCCCCATGCCAAAACCGAAGCGGTAAAAAAACCAAGTATTGCGTTTGGCTACTCCCGTGAAGGAATAGATTACGATGCATTGGACGGACAAAAATCGCATTTATTTTTCATGATTGCAGCTACTGCCGATGCTAACCAGGCGCACTTAGAAACCTTGGCACACCTGTCTGAAATGCTCATGGACGAGTCCTTCCGACAAGAATTGACTCAGGCTACGACCAAGGAAGAATTATTAAAAATGATTGCGAGAAAAGAAAAGGAAAGTCATAATGTAGAGGAGCCCTCTGTTTTACCAGGTGAAACAGGAGGAGTAAAAGTTGTCGCCGTGACAGCTTGTCCAACAGGGATCGCTCACACATATATGGCAGCCGATGCTTTGAAAAAGAAGGCAGAAGAAATGGGCATAGCCATCCGTGTAGAGACAAATGGTTCCGGTGGTGCAAAGAATAAATTGACATCTGAAGAGATTGAACAGGCAGATGCGGTAATCGTTGCTGCTGACAAACAGGTCGATATGGACAGGTTTAAGGGCAAGGTAGTGATTGAAGTGCCGGTAGCTGATGGAATTCGTAAGGCAGAGGACTTGATTACACGAGCAATAAATCAAGATGGCCCAGTCTACCAAGGTGGCACGTCTTCCGCAGATTCCTCTGAAGATAAGTCAGGCAGATCAGGTTTTTACAAGCATTTGATGAGCGGTGTATCCAACATGCTACCATTGGTGGTTGGTGGAGGTATCATCATCGCTATTAGCTTTATGTTTGGGATTAATGCAGCCAATCCGAATGATCCCACTTTTAGCCCGATTGCCAAGCTGCTGAGTGACATCGGTGGTGGTTCCGCTTTCAAACTGATGATCCCTGTATTAGCGGGTTATATTGCCATGAGTATTGCTGATCGACCAGGTTTAGCCCCTGGTTTAGTTGGTGGATGGCTAGCCGCGGAAACAGGCTCTGGATTTTTAGGTGGATTAATTGCTGGTTTCCTTGCAGGTTATTTGGTGGTAGGATTGAAAAAAGTGTTTTCTGGTTTGCCTCAGTCTCTTGAAGGTATTAAACCAACTCTGTTGTACCCGTTGTTTGGTATTTTGCTAACAGGTCTAGTCATGCTTGGCGTTGTTTCACAACCGGTCGCAGCACTTAATAACTGGTTAACAGCTTGGTTAAGTAATATGGGACAAGGAAATGCTGTCATTCTTGGTATTGTAATCGGTGCCATGATGGCTGTTGATATGGGCGGTCCTGTGAATAAAGCAGCATTTACATTCGGTATCGCTATGATTGCAGCAGGAAACTATGGTCCACACGCAGCAATAATGGCTGCTGGTATGACACCTCCATTAGGAATTGCATTGGCAACGACTTTGTTCAAAAAGAAATTTACTGCACAGGAAAGAGAAGCAGGTAAAACCGCATATATTTTAGGAGCTTCCTTCATCACGGAGGGTGCAATTCCGTTTGCAGCAGCTGACCCAACACGCATAATTCCGGCAACAGTTCTGGGCTCCGCTGTAGCAGGTGGCTTGTCGATGTTCTTTGGATGTACACTACCAGCTCCTCATGGAGGAATGTTTGTTCTTCCAGTTGTAGGTAATGTTGGGATGTATATTGTGTCAATTTTGGTAGGGACATTGATTACTGCCTTGATGATCAATATACTAAAAAAAGAAGTTCATGAATAACTAAATTAACGAGAAAAAGGAGAAATATTCCATGTTAACAAAAACTTGCGTAATTCAAAACCCTGCTGGCTTGCATGCTCGTCCAGCAACAATGTTCGTACAAAAGGCAACTTCTTTCTCTTGCGATGTAAATTTAATTAAAGGCACAAAAAAAATTAACGGCAAAAGCATCATGGGTGTTATGACACTTGCAGCGAAAAAAGGCGATGAAATCGTACTTGAAGTAAGTGGCGAAAACGAAGCTCAAGCTCTTGAGGAATTGGGCGCGATCCTAGAAAGTGCAAAAGAATAGTTAGGAGATGATCCGTCTTGCTTTGTAAAGGTATTGCAGCAGCCCAAGGGATCGCTCTTGGTCGAGCTTTGGTAAAGGTAGAAGAAACCCTCTCTTATACACGTAAAACACTTGTAGCGGATGAAGTAGCTGCGGAAGTGGCACGTTTGAAAGAGGCTTTGAACAAAACCAACTCCCAATTAGAAGTGATTAAACAAAAAGCACTTCGTGACATTGGGGAAGCAGAAGCAAAAATCTTCGAAGCTCACCAACTGTTTCTGGAAGATCCAGAATTCGTTGGAGCAATGGAAGGTAACATCGAGAATGATAAAGTGAACGCTGAAGCAGCTTTAGAAGATGTTCGTGACATGTTCGTAGGTATGTTTGAGAGCATGGACAACGAATATATGCGCGAGCGTGCAGCAGACCTGCGTGACGTAAGCCAACGAATTCTAAAGAACTTGCTTGGTGTGGAAGACACTTTGGTTGGTGATTCCAAAGAACCAGTAATTCTGGTTGTTCATGACCTGACACCATCCGATACCGCACAACTTGATAAGAGCAAAGTGAAAGCGTTTGTAACCAATATTGGTGGTCGTACTTCTCACTCTGCAATTATGGCACGCACGATGGAAATTCCTGCGATTACTGGTCTTAACGATATCACAGAGAAAGTTCAAACCGGTGATATGTTGATTGTTGACGGTGAGACAGGTGATGTATACGTAAATCCTGAGCAAGAGCTCATTGCTACGTACCAGAAAAAATTAGAAGAGTACGAGGCACAAAAAGCTGCATGGGCACAAT
This sequence comes from Brevibacillus sp. JB24b, assembly GCF_051713385.1. Taxonomy (NCBI): domain Bacteria; kingdom Bacillati; phylum Bacillota; class Bacilli; order Caryophanales; family Paenibacillaceae; genus Brevibacillus; species Brevibacillus sp. JB24b. The sequence continues at coordinate 938,713 of NZ_JBNVQV010000001.1, forward strand.
TAGTCAATGAACCATCTGTATCAAAAGACGGTCATCATGTTGAATTAGTTGCGAACATCGGTAACCCTCATGACGCTGAAGTAGCTGATAAAGCAGGCGCTGAAGGTATTGGTCTGTTCCGTACAGAATTCTTGTACATGGGCCGTGATAACTTCCCGACTGAGGAAGAACAATTTGAATCATATAAAGCCGTAGCACTTACGATGGACAACAACCGTCCTGTAGTTATTCGTACGTTGGATATCGGTGGAGATAAAGAGCTTCCATACTTGCAATTGCCGCATGAAATGAACCCGTTCCTAGGCTACCGTGCGATCCGCATTTGCTTAGATCAAGTGGACTTGTTTAAAACGCAATTGCGTGCCCTTTTACGAGCAAGCGCATTTGGTAACATTAAAATTATGTATCCAATGATCGCTACTTTAAAAGAGCTGCGTCAAGCAAACGCAATCTTAGAAGAAGTAAAAGTAGAGCTTCGCGGTAAAGGTATTGCCTTTAACGAGGAGATTGAAGTGGGAATGATGATTGAAATTCCTGCAGCAGCTGTCATCGCTGATCAATTGGCAAAAGAGGCTGACTTCTTCAGTATTGGTACAAATGATTTAATTCAATATACCATGGCATGCGATCGTATGAACCAACAAATTTCTTACCTGTATGATCCGTATAATCCAGCAGTATTGCGTTTGATTAAAAACGTGATTGATGCTGCTCATAAAGAAGGCAAATGGGCTGGTATGTGCGGAGAGATGGCAGGAGAGGAATATGCATTGCCAATCCTTCTTGGTTTTGGACTTGATGAATTTAGCATGAGTGCACCTTCTGTATTGCGTGCACGTCATATGCTAAAACAACTAAGCTATAAGGAACTTCAAGCTGTTTCTGAGCACGTACTTAGCTTGGAAAGTGGCGAAGAAATTCGTGATTACATCAAGACTAATGTATTGGACAAGTTATAAGAAAAACGTAAGCAGGCTGTTGAGATAACTCTCAATGGCCTGTTTTTTTATTACAAATAAGTCGGTAGAAATTTTTGTAGATATTTTACATAAAAAATGAAAAATATCCCTTTTTTCTCTTGTATTGATAATGATAATCGTTTACATTTATATGTGAGTACTTTCAAATTTTATTAAAAAACCTAAATATCTACTTCTTTGGTAAAAAAAGCGTAGCAAGCAAAAGGAGATGCAATATGAAGCATGTTAAAGATATTGCCGAACACGCAGCTATGCAAAGCTTTCTGAACTGCTATCTCCGGGAAACAGGAAACGGTAGGTGGATGACGACAAATGGAGAAAATTATCTTCATGTGCCGTTGGTGTCTCAGAAAATGGATTTATACGTCAAGGCCAGCTATCAATCGCCGACAGGAAGGCATCTATTTGACTATCCTGCCTTTTATCAGAGTAGAGAAGAGGCACCAGTAGTTGAAGCTGATTATGTCACGATGACTGTATTATTGGTTAAGGAACTGTCGTTACAGCATGGAACGAAGGCAGTACCAGACGAGCTGGTATTGCGAGTTATTCAAAGCTGCCAAAATATGGAGAGATACTTAGCAGCTCGCTATGACGACGGGGAAGAGCTATATGGCTTTGAAATGGATTTCATTACGGCTGAGCAAGCTTTACTCTTTGGACACCTTTTCCATCCTACACCAAAGAGTCGGCAAGGAATTCCTGATACAAAGCAGGCTATTTTTTCGCCAGAGCAAAAAGGAGCCTTCCCTTTACACTATTTTGCGGCCCATCACTCTTTAGTCTTAGAAGGATCGGGATTCGAACAATCTGCTACCGAGATTATCAAAGCAGAGCTAGGGCAGGAAGTGCTAGATCGAGACGGGATTAGACAATATGCAAGGAATGAAAATTACTCACTTATCCCTCTGCATCCGCTACAAGCGGAATGGATGTTGGATCAACACTCCGTTCAGAAGTACATCAAGCGTGGTTTGTTGCACAATCTAGGCCCTCTAGGTGAATTTTATCAAGCTACTTCTTCATTGCGAACGGTCTACCATCCAGATAAAAGCTTTATGATAAAGCTTTCTATTCCTGTTAAGGTGACTAATTCTTTACGTGTTAACAAACGATCAGAGTTAGAAAGTGGAGTAGAGGCAAAAAAGGTACTGGATACAATTGCGGAGGATATGAGCAAAAAATACCCAGGATTTGCTTTTATACACGATCCCGCTTATATCACACTCAAGCTGGACGAGCAGGATGAGTCAGGATTTGAGGTCATCTTACGCCATAATCCCTTTCAGGGTAGTGAGGCTAACAATACTACAGTGCTCGCTGCTTTAATTCAGGACCCATTACCTGGACAACAAAGTAGACTGGCTGTGATTATTTTACAGCTTGCGAGGCAGGAGGGGCGGACGCCATCAGAGGTGAGTCTTGAGTGGTTCCGGCGTTATCTGGAAATTTCACTCAAGCCAATGGTATGGCTCTATCTCAAGTGGGGAATTGGCTTAGAAGCTCATCAGCAGAATAGTATTGTTAAGCTTCAGGACGGATATCCTAGCCAATTTTACTACAGGGATAATCAAGGATATTATTACTGTCAATCAATGAAGGAATTGTTATCTCGAAATTTTCCTAATCTTGGTGAAACGAGCAAAAACGTAACTGAAGACAGCTTGGTGGACGAACGGTTACGTTATTATCTGATTTTTAATCATATGCTTGGTCTTATTAATGGCTTTGGTACCGCAGGATTAATAGATGAACAGCAGTTATTAGATGAGATGCGCACTGTGTTACAAGAGTTTTTGCCGTTAAATAGAGAACCATCTCAATTTTTACATAGTCTGCTGACGTCAGAAAAGCTTGCTTGCAAGGCGAATTTACTTACTCGTTTTCATGATGTAGATGAACTAGAGGGTGAAGAGAGCAACTCTGCTATCTTTGTTCAGATCGATAATCCGCTTGCAAAAGCAAGTAAGCGTCAAATAGAACTCAAAACTGAAAACCAACTGGCGCTACGTTAACAAAACGGAAAAATGACTGTTGATAATGGAGGCTTTGGTAATGCAAGTAACTGACTGCGATGTGAACATTGGGGAAGCCATTCGCTCCGAACAATACTTGCAGGTGCGAAGAAGAGTATTTCGTCAGTGTATTGAATCCATGATCTACGAAGGAATTTTGACTCCTGAAACACAGCTAGAAGAAACATCTACACGTATCACCATCACGGGGTGGGATGAACATGACCAACCAGTAGCTTACCAATGCTGGGCGCGACGGACCATTACATTTGGAATGATCCGGCTTTTACCATCTAAACCGCTGATGCGTGTTGATGGTAAGACGGAGCAAGAGGCAGAGTCGATTACGCGCTTTTTAATGGATATATTCCGCAAAAGAGACGTAAATGAGCAAATGCTAGCCTCGTTTGCCCAAGAATTGGAACAAACCCTGCTTAAAGATACACTTGCACAGTATAGTCGGGCAGAACGGAAAGTATGGCTAAGGGGAAAGAGCTACGACGAACTGGAGGGCGACCTGATGGACGGTCACCCATATCACCCTAGCTACAAATCTCGGCTAGGATTCGATTACCTTGATCATTACGCATATGGACCAGAGTTTAAACAGGAAGTGCAGCTATTATGGATAGGCATACATAAACAGTATGCGCATGTAAAAACAGATCAGGATATGGAGACTCAGCAGTTATTTTTGGATGAATTGGGAGTAGAACAGAGAGAAGCTTTTCGTTCGGTTTTCGTACAACAAGGATGCGATCCTGAGGAGTATGATATGTTACCGGTGCATCCGTGGCAGTGGCGCAAACATATCGTTCCCGCTTTTCAGGCTGATTTGCATGCCAAAAGAATCGTGGAGCTGGGGCTCTCCAACGATCGTTATCGACCACAGCAATCAATTCGGACGTTTGCCAACAGCAGCAATCGAATCAAACCTTATGTGAAGCTAGCGATAAATGTAGTCAACACTTCCGCAGCTCGTCACTTAACCCCGCATTCGCTTGCTAGTGCGCCACTCATTTCCCGTTGGTTAAAGGGAATGCGAGATACAGACCCATATCTCAAAGATGAGATCAAATTAGTTATGCTTGGAGAATTTGCGACGGTTTCCTATGATCCACCACCTCCAGCAGATTTGGTTGAGATGGTGACGTTTGGTGTGATTGGATGCATGTGGAGAGAAAGCCTGCATCAATACCTGGAGCCTGATGAAGAAGCTGTTCCCTTCAATGCTTTATCTGCAAGAGAGTTAGATGGAGTCCCGTTTATTGATCCATGGATACGTGAGTATGGTATTGAGAATTGGCTGAGACAATTGGTTGAAAAAAGTGTACTACCAGTTGTCCATTTACTGGTTAAGCATGGGATTGCGCTGGAGTCTCACGCTCAAAACATGATACTGATCCATCGCAAAGGGGTTCCCGTGCGAGTTGCATTAAAAGATTTTCATGAGGACTTGATATATTGTAAACCATATCTGAACGATCCAGAGGCATGTCCGGATTTTGCGAATGTACATGAATTTTATGCAACTGTGGAGCCTAATGTCATGTTCCACATGGACGATCCTTCGCTTGTACGAGACTTAACATTAGAAACGCTATTTTTAATTAATTTAGGCCAATTGGCGCTTATGTTGGCTGAACATTATGATTTTGCAGAAAGTAGATTTTGGATGCTAATAGCTCAAATGATCGAGCAGCACCAAAATCGTTTTCCTGAGCTGAAGGAACGGTTTGAGCTTTTTCAATTATTTGTTCCAAGCATCATGGCAGAGCAATTAACTAAGCGACGCCTTTATTCTGATAACGTGACGCATGTACACCAAGTACCCAATGCTCTATATCAAGCTAGAGAAAGCTTGCGAGCTATCCCTGTAGGAGGTGATAAACCATGTTGATCATCAATGAAAATGAAATCGGTTCAAATCAATTTGATTCTCGACTGCTGAGCTATTTAGGAATGCACCATTTTCAACAACCAGAGGGAAAAAGATACGCTTTATGCATGTCCAATGCGTTAGACATTATTAGTCTCGTCCTTTATTTACGTGACCATGGTGCTTCGGTTCTGCTTATTCATGGTGAAACGCCAGAAAAGACAGCTTATCAAATGGCAGTGGACGGTCAATGCTATGGGCTTATCTACCATGTTCCAGAAAACTTTGTGTTGGTCCCACAAGAAGGGGCGACAGAGCAGGAACCTTCTGTTTATCAATACAGCTCGGGAACGACTGGTCAACCAAAGTTGGTAAGACGTAGCTGGAAAGAAATCAACGTAGAAATGTCAGCATATAACCAGGTATTTCGTGCATATGAGGACTTAGTTCCGATAGTAATGGCGCCCGTTACTCATTCCTATGGATTGATTTGCGGGGTATTGGCTACTTTGGAACGAGGAAGTAAGCCATTGGTGGTTACTCATAAGAATCCCAAATTTGCTTGGGAGGTTATTAAAAAGACACCACAGCACATCGTTTATGGGGTACCGTTGCTATTCCACGTCTTATCCAGTTTTACTAGTGAAGCGGTTCGTTTTCATCGAATCATGACCTCTGGTGCTCCTATGCCGGAGCAATTATTTACGAGGCTACAAGGCATGACAGATACGATGATGCAACAGTATGGTTGCTCAGAGACGGGATGTATAAGTATCAGTGAACAGATGACCTCTCATGTTGATCTAGGAAAGCCTCTATCACATGTGACGCTTACAGCAGGAGTGGAAATGGATAGCCCGGCGGAGATTACGGCTACGATCAATAATAAGACAATCTATACACAGGATTTAGGGTATTGGCAAGCAGGCCATATTCAATTTGTTGCCCGAATGGATGATGTAATTAATGTATCAGGTTTGAAGGTGTTTCCTATGGAAGTAGAGGAAATGATTTTAAAAATGGACGGGATAAAAGAGGTTGTTGTTTATAGAGGCCAGCATCCTGTAATGGGTGAGGTAGTTAAGGCGATGGTCGTAGCTGATGAGAGTATCACCCCTTCTAGCATTCGAGATTGGTGCTTACCCAGATTGCCAGCCTACAAGGTTCCTTTTGAAATTACTTGTGTACAAAGGATCCCGAAAACACCAAATGGTAAAGTAAGTCGTCGCTTGTTAGAAATGGAGGAAGTTGTTCATGAAGCGTGAGGAACGAATGGAACAGATAAAAGAAATAGTGACCAAGAAGCTAAAATTGACTCACGTCGTCACCTTAGATGAATCCATACGATTACAGGAGGATTTATTGATTGATTCAATCATGCTTCTTCAGTTGATTGTTTATATTGAGGAAGAATTGCAATTGATGGTCCCAGCAAAAGAATTGGACCCACGTACTTTTCTTACAGTAGGATCTTTGCTTGACTTTATCGAGCAGTTACAGCCAGTTAATACTACTGCTCTATCGCCTACTCCTACGCAATAGATTTTTAACGATTTTGTACCAATACGTACAGCTCAGGGGGATTTCATGGTTAAGGTTCATTGCTTAATTAGTTGCTTTTGTGAAGTAATCAAACGATATACCCATGTGGATTACCGTCCCTATTATTTTGGGGTTTGGGATGCTGATTTTGTCAAAAAAGAAGACGGAGTTCTAACCTACTACACAGACAATCATGAGCCGATTATAAATGGATTTGAACACCTTTTTAGTGCTAACGTACAGGAATGGTACGATTCTAATAAAGATAAAGAGAGTAATTTGCAAACCTTTTTAGAGCTACTTGATTCTCGCAACGAGCATCAGTTTGTGCTTGTACAGATTGATATGTCACTTATTCCTGAACGTGATAATAAATTCGCTTTAAAGCCTTTTCCTCATTTTTTGATGATTTCTAAAACAGAGAACGAGGACGAATGGTTTATGTTCGACCCAGACTTTCGCTGGGAGGGAAATGTAAAAAAGGCAACAGTCATAGAAGCATTCCTACAAAATCCATTCGGAGGCGGCTATTTATTTGATGCTAGGAATATCGTAGCACCCTCCTATGAAAAAACGGAGCAATACTTTCATGCCACTTTTCAACGGAGTCATAATGAATTTACTAGTAGTCTGAAAGCACTGATCTCAGATATGGCAGAGGAGAGGAATGGATATACTCTCGATATGCTACTACCTGCTGTGAAACAGGTGAAAGTGATTGCGATCCGAAAATATAGCTACGAGTATGCGTTCATGTTTTTTAAAGATTATCTTCAATATTCCCGTGATGAATTTTTACGGTTAGCTTATCAGATTGAAGATGTTGTACAAGCCTTCACCACGGCGCAATATCTGGCGGTAAAAATGTCTATGACTAAGAATCTAGTACTGCTACCTCCGATCATTGAGGCCCTTGAGGAAGCCGATACGATTGAATTACAGATTAAAGAAGAGCTAGAGAGCCAGTTTGTACAATGGACGTTGATGGATAGAGCAGCTGTGACTCTTAATGAAGAGGAATGGAGGTAGGGTTGATGAAATTTTCACTATGCACGATTTCTTTTCGCCATCAGCTAATCTCTTTTGCGGATATGGTTGAATTTGCCAGGCGACATGATTTTGACGGTATCGAATTATGGGGGATTCATGCTCAGCACTTGTATGATGGGGATCGAGAAAAAGCAGAAGAACAGCTTCGTATCTTAACAAAGCATGAAATGCAGATATCGATGCTAAGCGACTATTTAGATATATCCTCTCATCAATCATTCTCCAAAACGCTCGATAAAGGGAAACGATTAATCTCCTTAGCGAAGTGGTTAGGGGGCAATCGCATTCGGACGTTTGCTGGGCAGAAGGCAAGTGCTGAGGTATCGGCAAGCGAGCGAGCGTTATATGTAGGGCATTTGCGCGAACTGTGCGATCTATGTGGGGAGAATGGGATGGAACTGCTCTTAGAGACACATCCCAACACATTGACTGATGATCTCACATCTACGCTGACCCTATTAGAAGAAATTAACCATCCATCGATAGCAATCAACCTGGACTTTTTGCATATCTGGGAATCCGGTGCTGATCCAATTGACAGCTTTGAAAAGCTACAGCCATGGGTGCGCCATTATCACCTGAAAAATATCGTTTCTACTGAGCATTTGGGAGTTTTTCTGCCAAATAATGTTTACTCGCCAAGTGGAAGCCGCGAAGGGATTGTCCCATTAGCATATGGAGCAGTAGACTATCGTTCTATTCTTGAAGTTATTGCTAAGACAGATCATTTTGCATCGATCGAGTGGTTTGGTCCTAACCCAGCTAAGGTATTAGGTGAAGAAATGAAATGGTTGCGCCAACAAGTACCAGCTCAGTCATTAAGTCTTTTATAGCAAGTAAATATAAATTGAAAATAGGTAGTACTATAACATAAAAAGATAGCCATCCAGGCTATCTTTTTGCATGTAAAAACTTGATTAAAGCATAATCCGTTTCAGTAAACGCATAACATGGTTAAGAACCTTTGAGGTTAACAACTGTTGTATCGCTATCTCTAATGAAATGTGATGAAACAACAAAGTAAAAGGAGGATACCATGTTTAACTGCGTTTTAAAATGGATTTCTGCTGGATCAGCCTTCGCTTTATTTTTATCCACAGTACCCGTAGACGTATTGGCAGTATCTAAGACACAGGTGACTGTATCGGTTAACGAAGTCAAACGTAAAAATCACCCGACCACAGATACCAAAGATGACCAAGACATAACTACAGCTGATCAAAACACGTCTACTTCAAAAAAAGAACCAGATCCATCTAACGAAACAAAAACAAAGTCAAAGACAGGGCAACAAAAACCAAACATTACGATCCCAGTAGATTTTACTGAATCGGAAGAAAAGTCCAAGGATCAATCTAAGGATATACACTTAGCCCCACTACTCCCCGCAAAGAATAACGCTTCCACAACTGATATGGTCACATTGAAAAATGCAAAGAAGCTCCTATCACAGTTCTCCCTAACACATGAAAAGCTTAATGTTCACGTAGACCACTGTGTGGATGTGACTTTGGTAGCTCCTACTATAGAGTTAGACTATAAAGTAATGAGCGATAACCCAGACATTGCTACTATTACCAAACAAGCTGATAATCGATTGCGTATTCAAGGGAACTCCCCTGGTAAAGCCCGTTTTTATGTTTTCATAGATAAAATGGCTCCCACATATATCGGTGAAGTGCAAGTATATGCAAATACGGATGTAAACCAAGATGGGCTACTAACTTCTGAGGATGTAGCGTTCGTTCAAAAACATATGGGCAAAGATAAGAAAGATCCTACCTGGGCAAAAATTAAAAATGCTGATGTCAATCGGGATGGCAGGATTGATAGTCATGATAAAAAATTGGTGCAACAGCAGCTTGATCAGTACAAACATTTACAGTCGTATGAACGTGTGATTTTGATTGGTATTAGTGGACTTGGTAACGCTAACAAAAAGATTTTTACTCCAAATATGGATAGCTTGATTAAGAACGGGACCTATACGTATGCAGCCAAGCCCGTAGCTGAACAAAAAAGTGCAGAAAACTGGGCAAGCATCCTACTTGGTGTACCTCCTGAGGAACATGGTATTACTAGCAGTAATGTAGATACTAATTCGCGTACGACATATAGTCCACATGCTTCTGTGATTCGGTGGCTACATGAAGAAAGACCGGAAGCTCATATCGGGGCTTTTACAGCTAACGCAGATATCCGTCGAGGGATTTTAGAAGAAGAGTTAGCAAAAGTCGACCAAATTACCATGAACACTGGTAGTCAAAATCTATCTGATGCAGAAGTAGCCAAGCAAGCGGCATCGTATATTTTACATCAAGGGAATAAAAATAGATTAACGTTTGTTCAATTACAAGGCCCAAAGCTAGTAGCGAATCAATATGGCTATCATTCCGCAAAATATACAGAAGCTGTGCGGAAAGTGGATCAGGAAGTGGGACTTATACTAAAGGCGCTAGAGATACAGAAACAGAAAAATAAATCCTTAATTCTTTTGGTAACAGATGAAGGAGCTGATGTTGATTACCCTACTTCTACGAACAAGTTTAACAAACTGACATGGGCAGTATCAGGACCGGATATAAAGACAGGTAACAATCCAAATTCTATTTCCACAATGGATACGGCAGCGGTCATCGTGGAAGCTCTAAAGCTGAACAAGCCAACTGTTTTCGCTGCAAAAGTACCACGAGATGTATTCGGTAAAGATGTGAAGGTTAAGAGCATTCGGATAAATAAATCAAGAATCAAACTGGATAAGGGGGATACTGTTACGGTTCGAGCTACTGTTTCTCCTAAGGATGCGACCAATCAAAACGTAGAATGGAAAAGTAAAAATAAACGGATTGCGACTGTAAAAGACCGAGGGAAGGGTAAAGCCGAAATTAAAGGAAAGCGAGAAGGGACCACTTATGTTTATGTTATTTCTGATGATGGAGATAAGGAGGATAGAGTTAAAGTAATTGTAGAGGATGATTCTTCATCAGGTTCAGGAGCAAATTCTCGTAAAGACAAAGAGAACAATAAAGAGTGGCAACGTGAAATGATAAGAGCCGTTGAAAAAGAAGGCGGTAGGGTTATTTCAAAAGTTGTTCATTTTGATAAAAAAGATAACTTTTCTTATACAGTAGATGGGAGAATAGATATAAGCACAACGGCTGTGTTTCACTATGATGACAAACAGAATCGCTTGTCTTATGTACCGGCTGATTTTGAGTATGTACGTAGCGAAACTAGAGTCAAAATACGGGATCAGCGATTGACTGGAACCTTTGCCCTTGCTACCTTCAAAAAGACATTCCGAGATATGTATGGACACTGGGCACGTCATGATGTGGAATTGTTAGCAAATAAACTAATGATCTATGGTCAGTCAAGTAATTATTTCGTACCAGAACAACCAATTACCCGTGCTGAATTTGTAGCGATGGTAATAAGAGCGCTTGGAGAACAAGAAGGAAGTGGTTCACGCTTTAGCGATGTTTATTCATCCGCATGGTATGCTGGTGCTGTAGAGACAGCAAGGAGCAGAGGTTATGTTCTTGGTTACGAAAATCGAATGTTTGGACCAAACAAAACCATTACTCGTCAGGAAATGGCAGTTATTATGAAACGCATATTAGAAAAACGGGGGCTTCGTGTAAAGATTACTACCGGTCAACAAGCTACTTTTAGTACTTTATTCCATGATCTAGGCCAGCTTGCTTGGGGAAAACGTGATCTAGCAGAGGCTTATTACGCTGGACTCATTCAAGGTGTCAGCTACGGGTATTTACAACCACAGGCAAATGCAACACGATCTCATTGTGCCGTAATGATCAAACGAATGATTGGAAAACTTAACTTGTTGTAGAGATAAGTAGGGATAAAAGACAAGCATACGGATCGGGAATTAGTAAACGTCGCCCGGTTCGTATGCTTTTTTATCGAGTATGCCGAATTAATTTCTCGGTAGCATAGCCTGGACAAAAAATGCTCTTACCCTATAAGGTTTGGAGGAATGTAGGTAAATATTGTTCAAAGGTTTCTCGATTAATACGTAAAAATTTAGACTGGCCTTCATTGCGCATATGGATGAGCCCTGCTTCTCGTAAGGTTCGAAAATGATAAGAGGCATTAGATTTTGACATGTGACAAAGTTCACCGACCTCCCCGCACTTTGCCTCTTGTTCTTTTTGAAAAAGAACCCGAATGACCTGCAGGCGTGTTTCATCCGCCAATGCTTTTAAAATTTTTATTCGCTGTTTATCTTTAATTAAAATATTAGACATGGAAAAATAATACAAAAAATAGGTATTATCTGCAAGTTTTTTATTTAGCAAAAAACAATTACGCGGACCAAGTAAACCCACAGATGAATAGGCAAGCCCATCCTGCTAGAAAAGCAAGCCCACCTAGTGGTGTAATAGCACCAAGCTTACGAATACCTGATAAACTCAGCGCATATAAACTTCCCGAAAAGAGGACAATCCCCACAACAAACAACCATCCAGCAGCAGTAAGTAGTGCACTCGTCCCTAGGACTTTGATCAAAATCGCTGTCATCACTAAAGCGAGAGAATGGTACATCTGATATTGTGCACCGGTCTGAAAATTGGCCAGCATGCTATCGCTTCGTTTTCCTTTTAAACCGTGAGCTGCAAATGCCCCTAGCGCCACAGAGAGAAAACCGCCTATGCCGCCTAGTATCATGAAGGTTTGAGCCATTTTTAGTCTTCCTTTCTCTAAACCGTTGATTTACAAATATTGTACATCAATAATAAGGAAAACCACAGCAACGCAAGCACATCACAAGAAGTATCTTATTGATTAAGATGAATGTTTTGTTAAAAATGAAAGTATTTCTATTCGATGTGCTTATGGAGTGATACAATAGGGCTTATTATTATGAAAGTCCGGTACGAAGGAAGGGAGAGAGGAAAGATGAAGCGTTTTTGGAAAATGAAAGAACCGGTTAATACATGGACGCATTTTATTACGTTCCTGGCTGGTATTGTTGGTCTTGTGTTTTTGATCGTTTTGTCCCGTCACAGTGTTTCCAAGCTGATTACATTAACAGTCTTTGGTGTTAGTATCATCTTGTTATACGGTGCAAGCTCCTTATATCATTGGGTAAGGACAACGCCAGCAAAAGAGATGATGCTCAAGAAATTTGACCACATCGCTATTTATTTCCTCATTGCAGGCTCGTATACGCCCGTGTTTTACTATGGTTTATCGGGTGGCTGGAAATGGAGTATGCTCGGTGCTGTGTGGGCATTAGCATTGATCGGAATGTTCCTGAAAATTTTCTATATTCACGCTCCGCGCTATGTATCTACGGCTTTTTATGTGACATTAGGCTGGATTGCGGTCGTTCCGTTTGTCCAACTAATCAATCACTTACCGATTGGAGCGATTGCTCTCATTATCATTGGTGGCGTAATGTATACGATAGGAGCAATCATTTATGCGACCAAAATATTTGATTTTTTCCCCAATCGTTTTGGGTTTCATGAGATATTTCATTTGTTCGTGATGGCAGGAACCACGCTTCATTTTATCATGGTAGTAAAGTACATTGTTCCCATCTAATAAAGCTTTTTATAAGGGTTCCATTGTGTTGTAATTAGTTGCTTTTCATCAAAAGACATGATATTGTTAATACGTTGCGATGAAACGCCTATATCCGTGGGAAATTCGCGAGTAACCAATGGCGATGGACTTGTTGTTCCATCTTTAATGATTGCCATTTTTTTATAAAACACGAGAATGTGCAGGCATTAAGTGTGAATTCTGCTTAATGCTTTTTTTTGTGAAAAACGAGTGCTTACAGACGATCATTCCACTGATAGGTTTATCAGAAGCAAATAAAATATTAGAGGCTTATATACACAATAAAGTGGCAGACTATAGATGTTAGGTTTTCTGGCACTTATCGTGTATAAAGCATGTAGGATTTCATCCGTAAATAAAGGAGATTGAAAAAATTTGGCTACATTTAATGAACTAGGATTGAGTCCATCCGTACTTCGATCCATCAGTAACATGGGTTTTGAAGAAGCGACTCCAATCCAAGCTTTAACCATTCCAGTTGCATTAACAGGAAGAGACCTGATTGGTCAGGCTCAAACAGGAACAGGGAAAACCGTAGCATTCGGTATCCCAATGATTGAAAAGATTGATACCTCTTCTAACCACATTCAAGGTATTGTATTGGCTCCAACTCGTGAGTTGGCTGTACAGGTATCTGAGGAATTGATCAAACTAGGTCAATACACAGGTATTAAAACCTTGCCAATTTATGGTGGACAGGATATCATGCGTCAAATACGCGCATTGAAAAAGAACCCTCACGTTATCGTTGCAACTCCTGGCCGTCTAATTGACCACATCAACCGTCGCACAATCCGTCTACAAAACATTCAAACCTTGGTATTGGATGAAGCTGATGAAATGCTAAACATGGGTTTCATTGAAGAAATCGAAAGCATTTTAGAGCAAATTCCAGATGAGCGTCAAACTTTGTTGTTCTCAGCAACAATGCCACGCCAAATCGAATCTTTGGCACAACGCTACCTTAAAAACCCAGAAAAAATCACCGTGAAAGCAAAAGAAGTAACGGTTCCAAACATTGAGCAAGTATACATGGAAGTTCAGGAAAAATTGAAGTTTGATGTAATGACTCGCTTATTAGATATACAGTCCCCAGAATTAGCTATCGTGTTTGGCCGTACGAAGCGTCGCGTTGATGAATTGAGCGAAGCCCTGAACAAACGTGGTTATTCTGCGGAAGGTATCCATGGTGACTTAACACAAGCAAAGCGCGACAGTGTTCTTCGTCAATTTAAAGAAGGCACCATCGACATTCTAGTTGCAACAGATGTAGCAGCTCGTGGTTTGGATATCAGTGGTGTTACACACGTATATAACTTTGATATTCCACAAGACCCTGAAAGCTATGTTCACCGTATTGGTCGTACAGGTCGTGCAGGTAAGACAGGTGTTGCGACTACATTTGTAACATCTCGCGAGATTGATCACTTGCGCATGATTGAACAGGTTACAAAACGTAAAATGAGTCGTCGTCCTGTACCAACATTAACGGAAGCAATTGAAGGTGCACAACGCATTACAGTTGACAAATTATTGTCTGTAATCGGTGAAGAAAACTACCGTGATTACCATAGCTTGGCAGAAACTCTACTTCAAGAAAATGATTCTGTTACATTGGTGGCAGCTGCTCTGAAAATGCTGACCAAAGAGCCGGATGTAACTCCAATTCGTTTAACTGAGGAGGCACCTCTACGTTCTAAAAAACGCCGTCCTTTTGGCGATGATAAACGCGGTAGTGGTCCACGCCGTGGCTATGGCGAGCGTCGTAGCGGTAGTAGCAACTATCGTGGTGGCCGTTCAGAAGGTGGTCGTCGCAGTAGCGGTGATGACCGTCGTCGTAGCAGTGGTGGTAGAGCACCTAGCAGACCATCATCTGAAGGTAGAAAACCTCGCGTATAGTAGTTGATTCAACTCTAAACAGCTAATAATAGATGTACAAGACGTGTATGATTGCCCGACTCCGAAAGGAGCAAAGGCTATCTACACGTCTTTTTTGTATGCTTTTAAAGGTAGATTTTTCAGAATATGATTTTAACTTATCAAAAGACAGAGGAAATGAAAAGGAAGTTTAACAAGTAAGCTATTTTTTAATAACAATCATGCTATAAGCTGGGTTTTCTGGGTTTGTCTTGGTAGGAAATGAAACATTTACTGATTGAAAGGTTACATAATACGGGTGGATAATAAGCAGAGAATATTAGAATTTGCTTATGAATTTAATAGCTTATGTAGCGTAGCAAAAGATATAAAGGAGGAACCAGCAAGTAATGAGTGTTTCCGATACCAAACAAATCCGGTTATTGATAGTGATTATAGGTTCGCTAATGTTTTCTAGTTATCCAGCAATGGTTCATGCAACAGATGAGAAGGCTATACATTCCCAAAATAGTGAAGAAAAACGTGAAATAACTCCTGAAAAAGCTGCTGAGTTGGCATTGAAACAAAATATCGATCTAAAGAAATTCCGCCTTGATGTCGATACAGCTGATATTAATGCTAACCAAGCCATATATAGTTCAGTAAAGATGAAAGAATCAAATATTTCATCGCTCGGTGAAGCTCAGCAGAAATATGTGCAAACAGCTAAAGCGGAAGCCGCCAGAAACAGCCACAAATATATGTTACAAGCAATGGAGGATAAGACCAAGCTAGGTGCAGAGAAAGCTTTTTATGAGCTGTGGCATGCCAAGCAAGAGTTGCAGTTGAAGGAACAAAGCTTAACTCGTGCACAAAAACAGGTAGATACGGCAAATACGTTATATAAAGCAGGAGTAAAATCCAAAAATGATGTGATGCAAGCAGAAACAGGATTAGCCCAAGCAAAAGCTAATTATGAAGCAGCCCGTAATCAGGTTAGCATTTCTACGCTTTCACTAAATCAATTTTTGGCGGAAGATTTGACTAAAGAATGGGAGCTATCTATACCTGAAGAGGATATACGCGACAAAGAGATTACTCCATTGGAAGAAGCCAAGCGTTTAGCTGTTGCCCAACGTGCTGAGATTCTAAAAATTGACGAAGAAGTAAAAGCAGCGAAAAAGAATGTTGAAACGATAGAGAAATATTCAATCTTGTCCTCCTTCCAAGGACAGCTTGCCAAAAATGATTTGGAAACAGCAGAAGTGAATAAAGAACAAACCAAAAACGATATTTTGTTAGAAGTTACTCGAAATTATGAAACTTTGACTTCCGCTAAACAAAGTATAGAGGCATTTGAAAAAGCCAGAGAAGCTTCCAAAGAGAATTATCGTTTAACACAATTACGCTATGAACATGGTCTTGCAACTACCCTGGATCTTATGTCTGCTGAGGAGGAGCTAGCACAGCGAGAAAACGAATATGAAACAGCTACTCACAATTATCGATTAGCCTATCTCACCTATAAAAACTCAATGGGAAGACCTGTTTCTTAATAAAGAAGTGTATAAATTTTAAGTTTTTTTTAAGAACTTGTACCCTTTCTTTTTAAGATCCGTCTTATAAAATAGGACAAAGGATCAGACAAGAAAGGAAGAGCATAAATGAAAGCGAATAAAAGCGCTGTAGAAACGACCACTTGTCTAGCTATGCAACGATATGTTAGAGATAAAGTTCGGTTTTTTACTACATTTGTTAAATCACCACGTGAGGTAGGGAGTGTTACTCCTAGCTCAGCACGCTTATCTAAAAGAATGCTAGATGGAATCGACTGGACAGAAGTTACGTCAGTGGTTGAACTAGGTGCAGGTACTGGTGTGTTTACGCAAAAACTGAAACATAAAATTTCATCTCATACAAAAGTGTTTGTATATGAACAAGATGTAAAACTTCGAGCTGATTTACAAGAGAGATTTCCTTCTTTTCACCATCATTGCGATGCTCAGTGTTTGTCTGCAGACTTAAATCAGGCAGGTGTAGAACAGGTAGATGTCATCATTAGTGGATTACCGTTTATGAACTTTCCACAGGAATTACGTGAACGGATCGTAGCGGAGATTATGCAATCGTTAAAACCAGGCGGTGCTTTTGTCGCTTTCCAATATTCCCTACAAATGAGAAAACAGTTGAAAGAGACCTTTCGTGAGGTATCTATTTCTTTTGAGCCGTTAAACATCCCTCCTGCATTTGTATATCGGTGTCGTAAGTAACAGACAATCCGATGAGAAATAAATAGAATGAACATAAGATGCTATTTGTTCACGGGAGGAATCCGATGATGAAAGAAACGATTTTAATCATTGATGATGAAAAAGAAATACGTGATTTGATTGATATCTATTTGAGTAACGAGGACTTCCGTGTTTTGAAGGCGGCTGATGGATTAGAAGGGTTACAAATCCTGGAGGAAAATCAAGTACACGTAATTATTTTAGATATTATGATGCCCAGATTGGATGGATTGGCTGCCTGCATGAGGATCAGGGAAAAGCAAAATGTCCCGATCATCATGCTGTCCGCCAAAGCGGAGGATATGGACAAGATTATTGGGTTAGCTACTGGTGCCGACGATTATGTGACAAAGCCGTTTAACCCGATGGAACTGTTGGCGCGAGTAAAGTCGCAGTTAAGACGTTACATGCGGTTAAGCGGTTTTTCAGAAGTGAGGACTGACGAACTCGTAGTCGATGACTTAACGATCAATGTTGCGACGCATGAAGTGAAGATAGATGGGCGAGAAGTGAAACTAACTCCACGAGAATTTGCTATTTTAGAATTATTGGCTCGCCATAAAGGAATTGTGTTTAGTGCAGAAAAAATTTACGAACGAATTTGGAATGAGCCTTTTTATCAATCTGATAATACAGTCATGGTACATATTCGTAAAATCAGGGAGAAAATTGAGCAAAACCCACGTAAACCTCGCTATATCAAAACCGTTTGGGGAGTAGGTTATAAAGTTGAAATGGAATCCATTTAGGCTAATACCATATACGTTTTATACGTGTTATAAGCTTTCGAAAAAAATGATTGCTCAGGGTAAATCAAGTTTACGTATACAATTGATTGCTGCTTTTGGGATATGTGTACTGGCTGGATTTTTTGTAGCCAGTGTTCTTAATCCCTATATGCTAACGAAACGGGCATATATTGATTATACGTCAGGGATGGAAAGCATTGATAATCATGCTCGTAATTTGATAAGCACTCTCCGAATAGAAAATGAAAATAAACAACAAAATCCCTCATATCGGTTTGAGTTGCAAGAAATAATCGATGACCGTTCGAATAGCGGGAAATATCACATTTTATTGGTTGATGAACAAGGAAAAGTCTTATATAAAAGTAAACAAACCTCCGAGGCTACGATTGATATTCATTCTGTTATCCAAAATGCAATGGATCTGCGTATTTATCGTCAGGATTATCAGAATGAGGCAAAAGAGTTTGTTTCCTTCTATCCTGTGGATGTAGGGGATAAAAAACTTTATTTAATAGTACGAGGTATGCCAGAACCGTCTATCGTCTATCAAACAGGCTATAGTCAGTTACCAGGACTAATTGGTTTTGGCGTATTTATTTTTTCCTTTTACTATCTAACAAAGCGAAAAATGTACCAAATTCAAAGTATTTCACAAGGCATTCAAGAAATGGCACTGGGGAATCTTGACATTCGTGTACCAGTTAACAGTAACGATGAATTGGGACAGTTGGCTAATAATATTAATGTCATGGCAATGCAATTACATCATACTAGAGAGGAAGAACGTAAGGCAGAGCGAACCAAGCATGAGCTAATCACCAATGTTTCACATGATTTACGTACTCCACTTACTTCTATTATGGGTTATTTACGACTGATTCAGGATAAGCGTTATCATAGTGAGGGACAATTGGAAGAGTATGCCGGAATTGCTGTTAATAAGTCGGAACAATTAAAGCGTTTAATTGAGGACTTATTTGATTATACCAAGCTATCTAATAATGGTGTAAGAATGCAAATGCAGAGAGTTGATATATTAGAAATGTTAGAACAGTTAATGGAGGAGCTTGTACCTCAAGCGGAAGAAGAAGGTTTGGTCTTTCGGAAAAACTATGCTGTAGACCATCTGTTAGTACATGTAGATGCAGATAAAATAGTACGTGTGTTTGATAATTTACTAATAAATGCTATTAAATATAGTGAAAAACCAGGTGAAATTTTAATAAGCGCAGAACAACTAGGAAGTTCTATTCGTATCTCAATTGGTAATAAAGGCCCCAATCTGACTCCCATGGAATTAGATCGTTTATTTGAACGTTTTTATAAGGTTGATGAATCGCGGAGTATGGCAAAGGAAGGATCTGGATTAGGTCTAGCTATTGCTAAGAGCATCGCTGAGTTGCATTGTGGGAAAATTTGGGCTGAATCACGTGACAATATGATCTTTTTTTACGTAGAATTGCCGGAGTAAAATATCTGTTAAAAATAATCGATGCGGCTACTCAGGATACGAAAAGACTATTTGGACATTAGATCCTAATACAAACAAATACATGGACTAATCGTATGATAAAAAACGCATGTAATTCCTTTTGGAAAGGGGGGCATGCGTTTTTTATGAAAGTGATTTGTTTCTAATGATAAGTTTTTCTAATGATAAGCATTGTATATCTGTATTTCACTTGTCAATCAAAAGAACTTATAGTGGAAGCAGATAAGGGAAGTTCCTTGATAGACAGAATGGAGAGATACAATGGAAGTCAAAACAAAAACCAAAGGGCTTGTCAAACAAGAGAAGCGGACAGTTGGTTTTATCATTGGATTAGTGATTACCTTACTTATCGCTTTAGTAGCTAGATATCTAGCTCAATTTCCTTTTTTAAGTATAATGGGGCAATTGGTAATTGCGATCTTGATCGGGATTACATGGCGTGCAGTGGCTGGTGTTCCACAACAAACGATTACAGGTACCAATTTTTCTAGCAAAAAATTGCTTAGGGTCGGTATTATTTTACTTGGTATGCGATTAAATTTGATGGATATTTTATATGCAGGTCCTAAAGTGTTTGCTATGGCAGTATTAGCCATTATTTTTGGATTAAGTGTAGTCTATCTATTTACACGCTGGTTTAAAGTAGAAAAGAAATTAGGGATTTTAACGGCATGTGGAACGGCTATTTGTGGTGCGGCAGCGGTTGTAGCAATTGCTCCGCAAATCAAAGCTAACGATGAGGAAACAGCGATTGGAGCGGCTACCGTTGCTATTTTAGGTACTATTTTCACGCTTCTGTATACACTTCTCTATCCTTTTCTTGGCTTAACACCAAATGGTTATGGTGTTTTCTCTGGTGCTACCCTCCATGAGATAGCACACGTGATTGCAGCAGCGGCACCTGGCGGAAATAGTGCTGTAGATATTGCTGTCATTGTCAAATTAACTCGAGTTGCTCTCCTTGTCCCTATCGCGATTGGCATAGGAATATGGAGCAGTCGTTTGGAACAAAAAATGAACGGGGAAACAAATAAACAGTTTTCCTGGAGGTCGTTACCTATTCCGTGGTTTATCTTTGGATTTTTGGCGATGAGCGCTGTTAACTCACTAGGAATTATTCCTCAAGAAATTGCTACACAAATCGTCAATATCGCATATTTGTTAATCGCAATGGCCATGGCAGGATTAGGGTTAAATGTAGATTTGGTTGCCTTTAAACGAATGGGACTAAAATCATTTTCAGCGGGTTTAGTTGGATCGATATTACTTTCCTTATTTGGTTTTGCAATGACGTTTGCTTTTCATTTAGCTTAATAAAGTGTCTCCATTCCCATTGGGAGTGGAGTTTTTTTATCTAGGAGGACGTAAATTGAACGGGATTTTTCTCCCAACATTATTTCACAGCAATTCTAGCTGTTACAAGCTTGTGAACAAGATTAGTTTGCTGTATGCTTCAAATATCGGAAGTATTAAAGGGGAGTATAAGGTATGCATTACTACGGAAATGAAACGATTATGTCGATAACGCAAGCCATTCATTTAAAACCAAATGAAATTAGGGTTCTTGAATGGGTTCGTACCTATGAATATGTAGAAAATACGTATGGTGTGGACGAAAATGTACCTGTTTTTTTGGAGATACAGATTATACAAGATGGGGTTCGTGTCCAGAAGAATCAAATTACAGATTTTCCTGATTTCACATGTTTACAAATGGAGATACATACCGATATTGAATCAGCTCTTCGTGTTTTTAAAGAGTGGGCTGATGAGATTATCGACCGCTTGAAAGAACAAGGAACAGCCATCGAGTAAGGGGATGAGTGTATGCGTGATACAAATAGCCGATACGGAAACCTACCTCCGCGGCCCCCTGCTTTGTTATTTCAGATTGTTCAAAAATTTTACCGTGGGGCTGTAAGTCATTATCCGGTCATTGAGCTAGCTAAAGAACAACTACGTCTAGCTGTATTTGAATGGGAGGCTTGTATAGAGACAAGAAGTAACGACGAATTAGAAGCGGAGGAGTTGGTTCAAAAAGCGCTTACTACTTTGTTTCTTGAGTTTCACTTTTACGTGACATGTTGGTTGCAAATTGACCTAGCGCTACATCGCTTATGTAACCACCAGAATGGATCTGTGTTTTGTCGATTGAAGCAACGTTTTTCCGATGACATAGAAAGGCATCTTGCTGTACGGCATTGTGTAGATGATACGCAAGCGTGTGTTTTGGCTCAAATGGAACACACTGAGGGCGATTTAAGTCAGCTTGCAAATGATCTCTACTGGTTTGATGGCCAACTGTTTACTGTTGATACGACTAGTCTACATACACTTAATGAGCTATATCGTGCCATTATGGAGAAAAGAGGAAACGTATGAAAATGGGCTGGAAAGTGAGCAGTGTACTATTAGGTATTTTCGTTGTTTATCTGTGGATCATTCATTTACCGTATCCTCCGTTACCCATTGCATCCATACCGGTCGAACAAGCAATGGCTATGGTAAAGGAACATCCTGAGCAGCTGGTCAGCCTCGGAAAAGAAGGTGGATATGAGTATTATATGATGGAAGGAACTCAAAAAGAGGCGGCAGAAAGATTAAAACAGCAAATGGCTCAAAGAGGATACCAATTTATAGAGCAACAAGGGGGAGGGTACTTTTTTGAACGTAATGGCCAAAAACAGGTGATTACAAGTAACATGTGGACTGGCAAGTATGTTATCTTGAAGACGGCGAACCCTCTCGAAAAGGAGAGGGAAGGATAGACCCATCTCTATATCAATGGTGAAGCTGTAATCGGACAGCCTTGCTCGTCTTCAGAGCTCTTTTCTTTCGATTTAACTTGCAATAGACTTTCCACGATATATAAGTGCAGAGCATTATATGATTTGTTACGGAAATGCCGGAAAATCAAAAAGACTAACAACGTGACAAAACCAACAATAAGGACAGAGAGCAAAGGGATGCTATTAGCAATGTAATGTGTTAGCTTGCTGGAAAATATGATGAAGACGATAGGTACGGTAGAAAAACAAAACGGTATGTATCCGAGCTGAGCTTCTGTTTTTTTGATAGCAGCACAGAGAATGCGCAGTTCATGAACGGTGAGTGTCTCATAAAAGTGCCAGATTTCTTCAATTTCTAACAGATCCTCACTACATTGAACAGCAATCTGTTGTGAATCGTAGCGCCTAAGAGATTTATATAGTTTGCGAAAGTCTCCATACGGCTTCATATTCAGCCTCCTTCCTAAGTATAAAAAAGACCGCCTGTCGAGAGCGGTCTTTTTGTTTACGACTAGGTAATAGGGTAAGAATTACAAGCCGCTATAAGAGTGTAGTGTACCGTATCCACCAGCGTTTTGAGCTCTTACTTCTTGAGCATTGGTACCTGCGAATCCATTTTGGAAAATGTTTTGAGCAGGAGAGCTATAGTTTTGATAGCTTTGTTGAGCTTGCTGAGAAAAAGCTGGGGTTGCATATCCGCTGTTAATACCGCTGCCCATGCTTTGAGTAACAGCAGAAGCAGGTTGACTTGCATTCAATTGACGTACTTCTTGAACATTTGTGCCAGCGAAACCAGGTTGGAATACACTGTTGGCTCCAGCATAGCTCACTGGACTGCTATAGGAAGGAGTCTGGAATTGATATGATTGTGTTTGTGGCGTGTAGGATTGGTACGGCTGTTGAGCTACAGCAGGCAGGGAATAACCGGCATTAAGCGCTTGTACCTCATTTGCATTCGTACCTGCAAAACCTTGATTAAACACACTGTTAATGTTACTGTTCAAGCCTTGAGATAATGCAGTTCCTGCTTGAGTTGCGTTTAATTGACGTACTTCCTGAACATTGGTACCAGCAAAACCAGGTTGGAATACGCTGTTCGCACCAGTATATCCGCCTTGTACTCCATAGTTTTGGTTACCTGAAGAGAATTGTCCATAGGCAAGGTTTGCTAGGTTTGCAACACCTGGTGTAGGTTGACCTGCGTTGAGAGCTCGAACCTCTTGAACATTGGTACCAGCAAAACCAGGTTGGAATACGCTATTTGCACCAGCATATCCACCTTGTGTTCCATAATTTTGATTACCATAAGAAGAGAATTGTCCGTAAGCTTGATTTGCTAAAGTTGGAGCAGGTTGACCTGCATTCAGAGCTCGAACCTCTTGAACATCTGTACCAGCAAAACCGGGGTTATAGACACTGTTAGCGGATCCAAAACCGCTTTGTGTCCCAAATGCTGGATTCGATACTTGGCTAAAGGATTGGTTTGTTGGATAAAAGCTATTGTTCAAAGCTTTTACTTCCTGCACATTTGTACCAGCGAAATTTGGGTTGAAGATCGAGCTTGCAGGTCCAGAGATTTGGTTGTAAGCAGAAGCATTATAATTTTGATTGTAGGTCATGTTGACCACCTCCTACCTTCAGTTTTTACCAACAGAGGAAACTCAATGCATACAAAGGAAAAAAATTTCGTTTTTATCTTACATTCCAGTTGTTCTAGGATATATCAATTTTTTCTTCTTCTTGTTTTGTAAGCTGTTCTTCTCGATCAGAACGCTCTTCTGAAAATAGCTGCTTAATCCTCTCCTGCTCCGTTTTAGGCCCAAGTACGTACAAGATATCGCCTGATTTTAAAATGGTATCTCCCTTAGGGATTAGCAATTTTTTACCTCTGATAATCGCGTTTACCAATGCCTGGTCAGACAATTGTAGATCGAGTAGATTGGTACCCACTACGTTGCTGTTTTCCCGAATGTGAACTTCAATCATTTCAGCGTTTGTTTTTGCAAGAGAAACCAGCTCTAGGCTATAGGGAGTTACTTTCTTTTCTCCTTTAGAAAAACCAAACCATTTAGCGAGAGGCGAAATAGTTGCCCCTTGAATGAGAGCAGAGGTTAAGACAACGAAAAAGACCACATTAAAGATTAACTGAGCATTCGCTAGCCCAGCAATCAATGGATAAGTAGCTAATACGATCGGGACAGCACCGCGTAAACCTGACCAAGCAATAAAGGTTCGTTCTTTACTAGTGAACTTCATACCAAGCGTGCTTATATAAACCCCGATAGGTCGTGCTACAAACATTAGTAGAAAAGAAAGTGCAATGCCTTGCCAAATCACTTGTAATAAATCTGATGGAAAAACTAACAAACCTAACAGGATAAACATCAGGATTTGCATCATCCAGGCAAAAGCTTCGTTAAAGCGTAAGATAGAGTGTCGATAGGGAATTTCTACATTTCCTACAAAGACAGCCATCACATAAACAGCGAGTAATCCACTTCCACCCAATATGGAGGTGGCACCGTAAGTTAGAACTGCCAGTGCAATAGACAGTACGGGATAGAGACCGGATGAATCCAGATTAATATTTTTAATGAGCATAGTGGAGATTTTGCCTAAGAAATAACCCATTATCAGACCTAAACCCATTTCCCATAAGAATTCTACTATCATTGAGAATAAATTAACTTCTGGATGCTGCATTAATTCTATAAGGGCGATGGTCAAAAACATGGCCATCGGATCATTTGTGCCTGATTCTGCTTCCAGTACAGAAGTCAGTCGCTTTTTTATATTTTTATTGCCTAATACAGCAAAGACGGCAGCGGCATCTGTAGAACCAACAATTGCTCCAAATAATAGACCTTCAGTCCAAGACAAACCTAAAATAAACTTGGCACATGCACCAATCAGAAAAGTGGTAAGAACAACACCTATGGTTGCTAAGGAGAGAGAGGGTTTGGCCACAGCACGAATGTCAGTCCATTTCGTCTGCATGCCACCATCGAACAAAATAATGATAAGGGCGAGAATACCGAAAAGTTGTGTTAACGAGGCATTATCGTAATAAATGAATTTACTCAGGACCATTCCGACTCCAACGAAAAAAACAAGGGAAGGAAGGCCGATCCGTGATGAAAATTTGGCCGTAACAACGCCAGTAACCAATAGAACAGCGAGGAGCAAAATGATATTATCCGTTGTGAAAATCAACCATACACCAACTCCTTTAGATAAAATATAAGTAAGAAAATGATCTGTGTGATATTTGTTACATGATAGCCTTTCTTTTAAATGTACACGAAACTAAGGGAGATGCAACATTTTAGATGGACTTTTGTGCTTTTTTATAATAGATCTCATAAAAAAGAACGTTTATACCTTGGCTTTTGTTGTGATCTCTTAATTAAGCGTAACATAACACCCTATTTTTGATGAAAAACGTAAAGCTTATGTAAAGATAATTTCATTATTATAATGGTAGTAGAGTAGGTATAGAAAAATACCCCTCCTAATAGGAAGGGAAGGGCTGAATTCATGTAAGGAGCCTTTTTCACTTACACATGTGTTGCGAGTAATAAATAATGTTGCGTAGTGAGGCGCGGCGAATATCTGGTTCATCAAATTTTTCTGGCTTGGAATTTGCTTCGAAAAACCAGATATCACCCTCAGAATTTATTCCTAAATCCATAGACATCTCAGCAAGATCTCTCATATTCTGCTGTAGGGCTTTAGCTATAACGAGTACAATATTTCGAATGTTTTGTTGGATGTAAATGGCCCACTCTTCCCCAAAAATTTTGGGAAGGATTTTATCTGGCGAAAGAATAGTACCCCCACGTGGGACATGGGTGGTAATGCTTCGGGCCCCTGCTTGGCGAATGCCTACTCCAGTTATATCCCAATGCCCCTGACCATTTTTTTGTGTAAGGACACGCACATCAAATGGTCGATTATTATAGGTAGCAAGCATGATGCCCTGCTGAATGATATAGGGTTTCCGCTGCAGAATTGGCCAAAGATATGTCCATAGTTCATCTAAATCGTAAAATGATCTGTATAGTGATTTTTGTTGATGAACACGGCGTAAAATCCAGATATTATCGTGTTTTTCAAGACGCATGATTCCTCGCCCAGCTTTTCCACGTATAGGTTTTAGGTAAAGTACATCATGTTTTTTAGCAAAGGACTTCAATCGCTCACATGAATCTAATGTATAAGTATCGGGCAAGAAAGGAACGATTTCCTTCCTGGATTGTAGGAAGGTAAATAAGCTTTCCTTATCGAAAAACTGACGGTTGAAGAGTGTCACGTTCTTCAGTTGTGAGATGCGTTTGAGAGTTTCCTGCATGTGCTCTTTTTCCTCCACTGCTCGTGTTGGAATTCGATTATATATAACATGAGGAAAGGGAGTTTCAAACCTTTGCCAGTATTCTCTACGTTGATCGTATAAGTAACCTCGTATTCTATAAGTTTCCCAGTCTATACCGTCTGGAGTAAATACAAACACGAGTGCTCCTAGCTTTTGTCCCGTTTTACTTATCTCCTGAAAATTTTCCCTATTTCCTTTAAATGACTCGCCTTTGCCAGAAGTAAGAATGCCGATAAGAGGAGCAATCTGCAACACATTGTTATATATGCTCCATCTGATGCGGGTACGATAGCGACCTACTACAGTAGGAACTAATCCTAGGTTTAATGTTTGCTCGACGTGGAGCGGACCCAATGGCACGGTGATACGTTGTGTGGTACTAAGCGGGATGGGAAAGTGGGTACCCTCTACATACCATTGTCCTGAGGGGAGTATGGTCAGCCAACCGGATTGCCAGTGGGACATTAGAAACTCCTCCTTCCTTCAGCCCGTGTTAAAAATTAGCTAAATAGCGACTGTAATCAACGAGTAAACTACGCGACATTTCATCTGCTTGTTTTAGACGGGCATGTTTAAAAATAGAACGTCCTGGTTTAGAGTTAGCTTCGAACATCCAAATATTCCCTTTCTTATCGATACCTATATCTAGACCGAGTTCACCTAGATTCGTGCCATAAGCAAACTCAATCGCATTGGCTAAGCGAATAGAAGCTTCACGAACGCGTTTTTCTAAAGTGTGATGCTGTTCTGGGAATAGAGTCTCTAGTAGTTCTTTACCTGGAATGATCCTTCCTCCAGTGCGAACGTGGGTAGTGACACTTCCAACACCAGCTACTTTGGCAGCTATACAGGAGACGACCCAACTATTTTCCACGTTTTTATGCAAATGAACTCGGAAGTCAAGAGGACGATCTGAATAGGTGCATAAATCAATGCCTTGCTGAATCAAGTAGTTACTTGCTCGGCGTGTTTGAAACACATGCTGATACAATTTGGGTAATTTCTGAAAGCGTCGGGTGACGTTACCTGCTCCGCTATGGTAAGAGAGCTGGTATCCCTTTGTAAGTTGCTTTATTTTTAATATTCCATACCCGAGACTACCATCTTTCGGTTTTAGATAGACCATAGAATATTTGTCAAGCATGCTTTTTAACATGGTGAGTGTAGGAGCTACTTGAGTTTCTGGAATGAACTCATTTATTTCCGGCATAGGATACAAGCGTTGATGAACGCCCCATTTGTCAAAGAATCCAATATTAAACATGGGAACATAATTTTCATTGGCTACGCGAGATTTAAAATCCTTGACGGACTCCTGGCGCTCCGCTGCACGAGAGGGAACGCGATCATACAATACATCTGGCATGGCAGTCCAAAATCTTTTCCATACGTACTGCCCCTTATTAGAAGAGCGCAAGAACCAGCCGTATACTCGATTAGATGACCAATCTACATCATTGGGTGAAAAGATAAAGTAATAGACCCCTTTTCCTTTCTGAGCAGACAATAATTTTTGAAAAAAGCCAGATCTAGGCCCAATAGGTGCTCTACCTCCATCGCGTATACCTGTGGTGATGATACCGATGGATGGGCCGACGCGAATTGTTCCATCTTCGTATTTTAAATGGATCATACCGGTATGAGGGATGGATAAGGCTTCTTTTAGTGGTGATGTTACTTTGACTAGATTACCGGATTTTTGCTTTTTATCTTCAATAATGATTCCATGTACCGTTATTTGCCCGTGCGAGAAAGCAACTCGTTGTCGATTCTTAAATCCCCAGTCCCGACATAGATGGGAAGGGAGCACGATGCCTTTGATACGGGAGTAGGTAAGAAATCGTAACCGTACTGAGATGGTTTCCATGTACTCCTAACCTCCTATACGCTTATTCAAGAGATATTCAGCGTATTTTACTGGCTGTGCGACCGAATGTAATCTGGCATTCCCATCTTCAATTTGGCGGAATACCGTGCGACCTGGTCGTGAATTTACTTCAATAATCCATACATGCCCTTGCGTATCGACCCCTACATCTATTCCCAGCTCTACCAAACGACCATGATTTTTTTCTAAAAAAGGGGGAAGGAGTTGAGCAAGCATACCCACTTCCTCTATGATTTGATTACATAAGTCATGTGGATAATGTTTCAGAAGGAAATCTTCTAATGGTACGGCGATTCCCCCACCGTGTAGATTAGAGGTAATGCTTTTTTTCTTCCCTACTCGTACAGCCTTTCCGGTTGTTGTCCAATTGCCTCTCCCGTTTTTCTGGACTAAAATACGTATGTCAAAGGGTAATCCATCTGTGGTGTGTAGGCTCAAATAGGGTTGCAAGATGTACTTACGTCCCGTTGTTATCTTTTTAATACAGGTGAGAAGACTTTTTTTAGTGCGCAGGGTTCGTGTAAAGGGTTTATTATCCCGAGTTCTACCTATCAGTTCATACCCTTTTTTTACAGAAGAGATACGAATTACTCCACTACCATGGGTCCCAGCCATGGGTTTTATAATGACAGCCCCTTGTTCAGCCAGACTTGTTTCAAGAAGAGTAGGGTTAAAGAGTTGTGTCTGTGGTAACCATTTTTGTAAATCGTTTGATTTTATCAGCATGTTGTACACTTGCCATTTTCCCGATAATCCACGACCTAAGAAAGTGATTTTTGGATCATTTTGCAAGCGTTCGATAATCGGTCTATATTTAGCCACATGGGGTCCCATAAAATACCGATCATAAATTAATTGTGGAAAGGGAATTTCTATGCGCTTCCAAATTTGTTCGATGAGTTCAAAACCTATTATGGTACGTGAGGTAAAATCAACCTGACGAGGAGAAAAGACGACTATGCGTATACCTAGCTTGCTTCCAATACGTGTTAAGGTGGTATAATAAGACTTTTCCCGGAAGGTTGGCTGGTTTGGCGATCCTTTGAAAATGGCCATAATTCCTAATGTTTTTTCTTGATTTCTCATTCTGATCACCTACGCTGTCTTATCTGTTCTTCTTTCTATAAGGTGGTGTTTGACAGATTGGTTGGGTAAAGCCATGTAAAAAAGCGGTGTAGTTTACTAAATGTCGAACGGAAGGTCTTGCCTGTCGGGGAACAGTTTCGTTTTCGCGCAATCGTAAACTGGTAATACATTTGGATGGTTTGCTGTTAACCTCTAATAGCCAAACCTTTCCGTTTGTATCAATACCTAGATCAATACCGAACTCTGCGAATTCACCTTGTAAAGCGTATTCTAACCGTTCAGCGATGAGCAGAGCTACTCTCTTGAGTTTGGGAATAGTTGGCTTTTTATTACGGTTCCATGGGCCACATGTTCGCAGGGCCTGTTTAGCAGTCATGATACTACCACCGCGTGCGACGTTTGAGACAATAGAATTTTGACCCGTTCGAGCAACGATGGAGGTGGTTGCCCAAATGCCTCGATTGTTCTTTTGTACCAAAACGCGAAAATCGGTTGGATTGGAGTCGATACCAATAAGGTTTAAGCCTTGTTGTAAAACATAAGGTTTTCCTTTACAACGCTTACGTAGGAATTTTTGCAAAGAGTAGAGATTTTTTTGCCTTAAGGAGACTACCTTGCCTTTTGATACAAATCGAACACCGTATTCACCATTTGCTTGTATCAGGCGAAAAATACCCTTTCCCAAACTGCCATTAGCCGGTTTGGCGTACACGATACGATGGGTTTGTAGCATAGTTGATAGCTCACCGTTTGGGCTAAATAACGTGGTTTTTGGCAAATAAGTGGAGACGGCTACATCATTGCGTAGGGCTTTATGGACCTGCCATTTGTTTAAGAAACGCTCATTAAAAAAGGGGATCTTCAATAATTTACAGCGTTCCACAAAATCTACTACCTTTTCACTCTGCTCTCGTTGTCGAGAAGATAGTCGATTGTAGATTGAATGGGGGAGCGGAAGAGTAAGGTTCTGCCAGAGATCTTTCTGCCTAACGAATGCGGAAACCGTTTTATTCTCCCAATCAACGTCATCTATGGAAAAGATACAAGCGAAGCCACCTTTCTGATTGAACGTATCAACCACTTCATTAATAAAAGAAGAGAGGGAACCAAAAGGCTCTTGTTTATGACCCTGTTGATAGCTAGTGAGTAAAATCCCCAAATAGGGGCCGAAATAAAGCGTTTGCTGTTGAGAATCATATCGCATGAGAAATTTGGTTCCGGTAGGAATATGGAGAGCACGAACAAGGGAAGGACACATAATGACATGTGAAGCCTGATCTACTCCTGTAACGTTTGCTTGCGCCTTTGATACGCCAAAGCAAACGGTGATGGAGACACCTGAGGGAATGTCTAGACTCTTCATGACATGAAGGGGGAGCTGTAGATCAGACCGTGCTTCTATGGGTATAGATGCTTCAATGATAGTGCGAACATATGACATGATGATCCCCTTTCCATAGGCGTTAGGTTAGTCTATCTTATGAGTTTTAAAAATAATTGGTTCCAGATAGGAGTAGAAACATGAATGCTTGGATAACATTACTTCTCAATGTAGGGATTGGCTCAGCTATTGGTGGCATCACGAATGATCTGGCTATCCGTATGCTGTTTCGCCCACATCGTGAAAGAAAAATAGGCAGATTTCGGGTTCCATTTACTCCAGGACTTATCCCAAGACGGCATCAGCAAATCTCAATTGAAATGGGAAAATTGGTGGAGAGTCACTTGCTAACGAGAGAAGGGGTTAGACAGGGACTACGAGCAGCAGGAATGGAACAGAAGCTTATTCAAATAGCAGAGAGTTTCATGCAAAAATGGATAGCAAGTGATGTAACCTTTCGTGAGCTAATCGAAAAATTTATGCCAGGTGCATTATTAGATGGAGATAAGCTAGCTTCACAAATGAGAAAAGGCATATATTCAGCCTACGATGCTCGTGTAACAAATTGGCTAAAAGGCATAGAAGGCAGGACCGTAGAGTCATTACTACCCACGGAAATTTTGGATAAAGTGGAGGTACTTGTAGATCAATTTGGAGAGATGTTGATTAGCCGATTAAAGGACTATCTACAAGCACCAGAAGGTCAAGCTCAGATTCAAGCGTTGATTCGTCAATTTATAGGGGGAAGCGGAGGTATGTTTGGCGGCTTAGTGAGCATGTTCTTAGGGGACGAAAAGCTAGTTGCCAAGATTATGCCACACTTGGAATCCATTCTAAGCAACCCACAGCTTATTGATAAATTAAAATCGACGCTTCATGTAGAAACGAATAAGCAATTGGAGCGCCCGATAGGTGATTTCCTTGACATGCTGAGCCAAGAAGAATTGGACAAGTGGAAAGAGAAGCTGTTCGCTAAAGGTGAAGAGCTAGGAATTGGTTTGTTGGACAAGCGTGTGGGAGAGATGCTGAGTAACTTCGAGGAAAAAATATCTACATACTGGTTACCAAGAATCGCCCATTGGTTTACAGTGAAATTAGAGGAAAATGTTGATAGATTGTTCGACTCGCTTCATATCAAGGAAATTGTTACGAAACAAGTAGAGGGATTTCCGTTAGAGCGTTTAGAGGAAATGATAATTGGTATTTCGGGTAGGGAGTTCCGCATGATTACAGTACTTGGTTTTGTACTGGGAGCAATTATTGGACTTGTGCAAGGTTTACTTAACTTTTTAACGTAAACCACTGGAAGGTATGTAAGAGGGGGGCAAGTAATGAAGAGAGTACCCTTTACCAATGGAAGAAATAAAATTTTGGTGGGGCATCTTCCTCTTTCGTTATGGTAGAGAATATTTATTTTGAAAACAAAAGCGATTTGCCAAATTAATGACAAATCGCTTGTTTTCTCTTAAAATCAATATCTCATTATTTTTACATTCCTGATGGCTTTTGTGTCTTGGATGTAGGTACCTCGTTAGGAACTCCAATTCCAGTAAAGCCGAGAATGACAGTAATAACTGGACACAGTAGACAGAAGAAGGCATAGGGCAAATATTCCAAGGTTCCTACTCCTAGCACTCCAGTTAAGAAGACCCCACACACGCTCCAGGGAACTAGTGGATTAACTACTGTTCCTGCATCTTCTAGCACACGTGACAAATTTTTACGGGCTAACCCTAACTTTTCGAAGCTTGGTAGAAAGGCTCTTCCCGGTAAAATAATGGAGAGATATTGCTCCCCAACTAACACATTGATACTGAGGCTTGACATGGCGGTAGAAAAAATCAATCGCCCACGAGTTTTCACAAATTGCTGGATACAGGAAACCAAATTAGAAATCACACCGATTTCATATAGGATCCCGCCCAAGCCTAACGCTAATAAAATAAGCGAGACAGAAGAAAGCATGCTTTGAAGACCCCCACGTGATAGTAGAGAATCCACTGCAGCTTGTCCTGTTGTTGAAACAAAGCCACTTTGCATAATCGTTAATAGAGAGACCAACGATTGATTTGGTTGAGTAATCATGATCAATAATAAAGAAGATACAATGCCTACAAATAGAGCAGGTATAGCTGGAATCCGTTTGTAAGCCATAATAAATAAAAGTAATGGTGGCAGGAACGTGCTCCAGTGAATAAACGAACTCATTTCCAAGCCTTTGCGCATGGTTTCAAAATCTAGTGGAACTTGGCTAGTAACAGTGCTTCCTAGGTAAAAATATAGTACTAAAGAAATGATAAAAGCAGGAATGGTTGTCCACAGCAAATGACGAATATGTTCAAATAAATCTACTTTTGCGACCCCAGGAGCCAGATTGGTTGTATCTGACAACGGAGACATTTTATCTCCGAAGAATGCTCCAGAAATAATCGCACCTGAAATCAATGCCAGATCAATTCCTAACAATTTACCCATTCCAAGAAAGGCAACACCGATAGTAGCTACTGTCGTAAAGGCACTCCCAATACTAGTTCCAACGAGTGAACACATAATAAAGACTGTAACCAGAAAGTAGTTAACGGAAATAAGAGAGAATCCGTATAAAATCATGGTTGGAATCGTACCGCAGGCAATCCAAACCGCAATTAATACCCCGATCAGCAAAAAAATTACTATAGAAGGTATACCAGAAATAATTCCTTCCCGAATTCCTTTATCCATTACCTTCCAAGGTATTTTTCTACAAAACCCAAAGGCAACGGAGATCATGATGCACAATAAGATAGCGATTTGTGGAGGAGCCTGCAGATTGAGCACTAGATAACCAATCACCACCAATAAAATGAGAATAAGAGCGAGTGAATCTGGAATTTTTGTCCAAGTAGATGATGGTTGATGCTGCATCTGAGTACCTCCTTTTTCTGTTATTGGTAAAAAATGTTTAGTGTCACTTTAACGCTTATACGCTTTCAAGCACTAAAGTTAACTGTTTATAAAATTATTTTACCTGAAAAATAGAAAGTTTACAATTAGGTTAAAATAATTTTTGTTTTCTGTAAATTGTAAGGGTTGTAACCTCTATTTCATTTCTTACAACTAATGGGGCGAAACAGGTAAAGTCAAAAAAACATTGGTCAGACTTTTTTGATTCGTCATTTTATTTATAACTAGTAAATAGATGGAGGAAATCGAGAGTTTGGTAGTTGTTTCATCCTTTGGTTTTGGTCATAATACTACAATGTATAATGCAGAAGAAAGGTGATGAATATGTGGAAAGAATTTCGTGAATTCGCGATGAAAGGCAACGTCGTAGATTTGGCGATCGGTGTTGTGATAGGAGGAGCTTTTGGTAAAATCGTTACCTCTCTTGTTAATGATTTAATTATGCCATTAGTTGGTTTACTCTTAGGACGTATCGACTTTTCTAATCTATTTATAAATTTATCGGGGGATCATTATAATACGATAGCAGAGGCAAAAAAAGCAGGTGCAGCAACGCTTAACTACGGTATGTTCCTGAATTCTGTTTTAGATTTTCTCATTGTAGCCTTTAGTATTTTTATTGTGATTAGACAGTTAAATAAACTGCGTAAGAACAAGGAAGAAATAAAAAAAGAAGAAGCAGTTACAACCAAAGAGTGCCCATATTGCATTTCTAGCATTCCTTTAGAGGCAAAGCGTTGTCCAGCATGCACCTCTCAATTAGTGGATGGACATCCATCAGCGTAAAAGCTAAGAGGAACATGTAAGTAACCAAAGATTGTCAGTTTAAAAGCAAATCTGTTACACTACTTACAATACATTCTATTAAAAAAGCGAGGGAATACTGTGAATTACGATAAAGCACATGAATTGGCACGTGCCATTAAAGATAGCGACGAGTACAAAACATTTCTTACAGCTCAGCAAAACGTGAGTGCAGACCCAGATGCTAGTCGCATGCTAGCTGATTTCCGTCAAAAACAATTTGAATTGCAAATGAAACAAATGAGCGGACAAGAAGTGGGACAAGAAGATATTGAACAAATTCAAAAGTTGTATGAAACGGTTCAGATTCATCAAGATATCCGTAAGGTGCTTGAAGCAGAGCGTGTTCTTGGGCAAATTATGGAAGATGTTAATCGCATCATTGCTGAGCCTCTACAGGTTTTATACGGTATTGAAAAGTAATTTCTGTTTGTAAACGAAGAACTAACTGAAATGAAATGCATTTGTAATTGGTTTGTAACATTCCTGTAATATTAAGGGGATATGATAAAAACATGATGAAAACCCCCTTAAATTATATACGTGATTTGGTGTAACGGGCGCCGTTACACCCTTTTTTTTTGTCTAGGCATGGGGTAAAATTGTTGCAAGGAGCCTTTTTAAGTTAATGAAGTGCATACACGATACGACTCGTATGATGATCATATAGCATTTTTCATTGGTAAAAACGGTAAAAAAAGGGCAGGTGGCTAACTTGGCAACAAAGCATGAACAAATCATACAACATATTGATCGCCTTCCCATCGGAACTAAGATTTCTGTCCGACAGATCGCCAAGGATCTCGAAGTAAGCGAAGGAACGGCTTATCGAGCGATCAAAGAGGCGGAAGTACAAGGATATGTTAGTACCATTGAACGGGTAGGAACCGTCCGGATCGAGAAAAAGCATAAGGAAAACTTTGATCGTTTAACTTTTGCCGAAGTAGTAAATATTGTGGATGGTAGTGTGTTGGGTGGTAAAGAAGGCTTACATAAGACTTTACATAAATTTTTGATAGGTGCCATGAAGTTAGAAAACATGGTCAAATATATTCAACCTGGTAGTTTATTAATTGTCGGAAACCGAGAGCAGGCTCATCGACTTTCCTTACAAAACGGTGCTGCTGTATTAGTGACAGGTGGATTTGATACGAGTGAGGAAGTTAAAGCGCTAGCAGACGAATTGGAATTACCGATTATTTCTACGACGTACGATACATTTAGTGTGGCTTCTTTATTAAATCGCGCTATTTATGACCGTCTCATCAAAAAAGAGATTGTCATGGTAGAGGATATTGTAAAACCATTGGATGAGGTTCCCGTATTATTGCCTACAGATCAAGTGAAAAAATGGCATTTGTACACAGAAAAATATAAAGAGACACGCTTCGCTGTAGTGGATGAATTTCGCCGGCTAGTTGGTATTCTTACATCTAAAGATATCATAGGTAATGAAGACAATGTTACTGTGGATAAAGTGATGACACGTAGCCCAATTACAACGTCACCAAGGATATCTGTTGCTTCCGCCGCTCATCTGATGGCGTGGGAAGGCATCGAATTGTTACCGGTTGTGGATAATTTCAAAAAGCTACTGGGAGTCATCACACGCCAAGAAGTTCTGAAGGCCTTGCAATATATGCAAAAACAACCGCAATTAAGCGAAACCTTTCCCAATATGATCATGAGTCAGTTCCGTGAAGAAAAGGATCGGGATGAAGTAACCTATATCGGCGAAGTAACTCCTCAGATGACCAATCATCTGGGAACGATTGCAAGTGGTGTATTGACCACAGTCATGACAGAAGTAGCCTGTAATGAATTGCGCCGTCATCGACGTGGAGATATGGTGCCAGAGAACATTACCGTATATTTCTTAAAACCAGTTCAGATTGAAAGCCAGTTAAAGATAAAACCGCGTTTGCTAGATGTTAGTCGTCGCTTTGGGAAGGTAGAGGTAGAAGTGTTCCACCGCGATCAAATGGTAGGAAAAGCAATGGTTACAGCGCAGGTTCTGGAAAGATAGTGCAGATTATAGCAAAACCGGAGCAAGGAATTCATATCCTTCTCCGGTTTTTTGCGCTGTGGAAACATGAAATTTTGGGGATTGATAGAAGTAGGAACTACCGTTCTTGCTAAAATCAAATGAGCATGTGCCAAGAATCTCTTACATACGAAAACCCATATACGTTACACCTGCGATGAATAACATAAAGATCACTACAAGTAATTGACAAAATCCTGTACCAGAAAGGAAAAAACTACCCAATTTCCATTTTCGTTGATGCGTAATATAGTTTGGCGGAGCGGAGGGCTCTGGCTTTGGTAACTGGTCCATATAAGCTGTGACATCTAATTTTAAAACGCTAGCGTAACTTTTCACAAATCCTTGGACATACACTTGATGAGGAATTTTAGAAAATTCTTCTTGTTCGATTGCCTCCAAATAAGACAAAGGGATATTTGTTTTTTTATGAATATCTTCTAGGCTTATCCCTTTTGAAATCCGTGCTTCTTTCATAACGAACCCAATTCTCTCCATACAAATTGCTCCTAAACAAAATTCTCGCATGTTTGCATACACACTTATGAACAGGCCTGATTTTCTACTCATTATATGACGAGTGAATCAAACCTCCTGTTACATATGTCCCTAAAAAAAATTCAAACATTCTCCATTATATTGTTTTATGAGTAAAAGAGGTAGAAGATTTTTATATTTATGTTAAGTATATTGATTGTAAATATTAATAAACGTTACTACATTTAATTCGTAATAACAATAGTAAAAAACCCGACATTCTTTTCAACTTGGAAGGAGTGTCAGGTTTTCGTTGCTTTATATAGCTTTTTATTTTAGTGTCTCCGCTACTCGTAGCCATTCTTGTTTATTTCGGATATAGTGTTTCGCACCAAGCACGAGATTAATAATACCTACCAACAACATTACCAAAGCAACACCTATTCGAACGGCATCCAAATCTTGAAAGGAAAATTGATTGAGACCAAATAAGATGAGCAGGCAGCCTAAGGAGATATTCATTTTTCCAAGTGTCATACGGGATTGCAATGGATGAAGACCACGGCGACGAGCGTTAATGCTATAGTAGACTCCCATGATGAGGGAGGCAATCATGCCGGTAAAATAAATAGCAAACCACATAATGTAACACCTACCCTTATTTTTTAAAATTAAAAAATCAAGACCTTTGTATTATAGCATACTTATTGACGGAAAAATCCGCATGTTCTTACAAGTTATAGCTTTCTATTACACGAATAAAGGTTCGCCTCAATAGCTCCTTCGGGTATAATAGGGATATACGAAGATCAGTAGGATAGGAAGGAGCAAGATGATGACAGCATCCTTCGTTCATTTACATGTGCATAGCGAATTTAGTCTATTAGATGGGGCCGCACGGATTGAGCAATTGGTGGAAAAGGCTGCTGAGCTTAAGATGCCAGCCTTAGCAATTACAGACCATGCTAATCTATACGGAGTCATTCCTTTTTATAAAGCATGTCTAGATAAAGGCATTAAACCCATTATTGGCATGGAAATTTACCTAATTGACGGAGATTTGCGTGATCGGGTAACACGACATACCAAGGCTCCCTATCATTTGACGTTACTAGCAGAGAACGAGCAAGGCTATAAAAATTTAATTCAGTTATCTACGATTGCTCATACAGAGGGAGCGCAAGTGCTACCACGCATAAATCGGGAAAGACTAAAACGATATACAAATGGCCTGATTGCTCTAAGTGGTTGCACAGAAGGAGAGATTAACCAGCTATTATTAGCGGGCGATTTAGAGGCAGCGAAACAAGCTGCCGGCTGGTATGCAGATATTTTTGGCCCACAGCACTTTTACTTGGAACTTCAGGATCATGGAACAGAACAAGAACGTCGTCTGAATCAACGTGTATTAAGATTGCATGAGGCGACACAAATTCCACTAGTAGTCACAAATAACGTGCATTATGTGGAAAAGCAGGAGGCAGAGCTACACGACGTTCTGCTGGCTATTGGCCAAGGTGTAACAATTACAGATGCTAACCGAGCTCGCTACGAGACGGAAGAATATTATCTTAAATCAGCTGAAGAAATGGCTAGTCTGTTTGTCTACGCTAAAGAGGGACTACAAAACACTCTTCGTATAGCAGAGCGCTGTCGGGTGGAGATTCAATTAGATCAGCACATTTTGCCACGGTTTCCGTTACCAGAGGGAGTGGAGGCGGAGCAATATTTGCGCAAAATATGTGAAGAAGGGTGTGTCAAGCGCTACGGTGCCCTACATGCTGAGGTGCTGGAACGCCTTGATTATGAACTATCTGTTATAACAGGGACTGGCTTTACAGATTACTTTTTAATCGTTTGGGATTTTATGAAATATGCTCACGAGCAAGGAATAGCAACTGGTCCGGGTCGAGGATCAGCGGCAGGCAGCTTGGTCGCCTACGCTCTTTCCATTACCAATGTAGATCCGCTTGCTCATAATCTGCTATTTGAGCGCTTTCTCAATCCAGAGCGCATTACTATGCCTGATATCGATATTGACTTTGCGGTGGAGCGTCGTGATGAGGTTATTCATTATGTAGCTGACAGATATGGTCATGATCGGGTAGCGCAGATTATTACTTTTGGTACACTTGCTGCAAGGGCTGCTGTTCGCGATGTTGGCCGGGCCTTGGGATTGTCACTTGCTTTGGTAGATCGCGTAGCGAAAATGATACCACAATCTCCGTCTATGACTTTTGATAAAGCATTCAAGCTTAACCCTGACTTAGAGCGATTAACGGAGGAGAATCGGGATGTAGCTAAGCTCATCCGGTTAGGGCGCGGGCTGGAGGGATTACCGCGTCATGCTTCTACCCATGCGGCTGGTGTGGTCATTTCACGTGAACCTTTAACAGAATATGTTCCCTTGCAAGAAGGTAGTGAGGGGCTATTACTTACACAGTTTCCAATGGATATTTTAGAACAGGTCGGTTTGTTAAAAATGGATTTTTTAGGGCTACGCAACCTGACCATTATTCAGGAAACGTTAAAGGAAATGAACCGTCAGGGCGTTCCATTGTCATTAGACTCATTGCCGATAGAGGATGCAAAAAGCTTTGCGATGTTAACTCGTGGTGAAACAACAGGGGTGTTTCAATTGGAATCGGCGGGAATTCGCAATGTGCTTCGAGATTTAAAGCCAACCTGTTTGGGCGATATCGTCGCTGTTCTTGCCTTATATCGTCCAGGTCCTATGGAAATTATCCCGGATTATATCAAAGCCAAGCATGGTAAAACTCCAGTGCACTACGCTCATCCCGATTTGGAGGCGATTTTGCAAGAGACGCATGGCTTTATTATTTATCAGGAGCAAATCATGCAGATCTCTTCGAAAATGGCTGGATTTACTCTAGGTGAGGCTGATATTTTACGGCGGGCCGTAGGGAAAAAGAAACGTGAGCTATTGATGGAACAACGTGAGAAATTTGTGGCAGGGAGCATTGCTCAAGGATATGAGGAGCAGCTTGCCAATGAAGTCTATGATCTGATTGTTAAATTTGCTGATTACGGTTTTAACAAAGCCCATTCAGTCGCGTATGCGATTATTGCCTACCAGATGGCGTATTTAAAAGCGAATCATTCATTAGCTTTTATGGCTTCTTTACTATCGATGTCGATTGGTAGCCAAGGGAGGATTGCTGAATATGTAGAAGAAGCAAAGCGCCTACGTCTACCAGTGCTCCCTCCTTGCGTAAATGCTAGCGAAGCGTTATTTAGCGTAGAGCCTGATAAACAGGCGATCCGCTTTGGATTGGCTGCTGTTAAAAATGTAGGTTACGGTGCTATCGAGTCAATTGTCAAAGAACGGGTAAAAGCTCCGTTTTCGGATCTGATTGATTTTTGTTCAAGAGTAGACAGTAGATTAGTTAACCGCCGTGTGATTGAGTCTTTGATTATTTGTGGTGCGTTGGATTCATTGCCAGGTCATAGGGCTCAGCTTTTATTGATGCTTGATGAAGCGATGGAGAAGGGTGGTACACGTCGAAAAGAAAAAGAGGCTGCTCAGTTAAATTTGTTTGCATTTACAAGTGAAGCCACCCGTGATGATGAAGGCAATCATCGAGAGAAGCTAGAATATCCAGAGGTACCTCCCTTCTCTCATATCCAAAGCTTACAAGAGGAAAAAGAGCTGTTAGGTGTCTATCTGTCTGGTCATCCACTCGATCCCTATTCTTATCTAACACAGCATAAGGAAGTAAGCATGATTCCCA
This sequence comes from Brevibacillus sp. JB24b, assembly GCF_051713385.1. NCBI lineage: Bacteria > Bacillati > Bacillota > Bacilli > Caryophanales > Paenibacillaceae > Brevibacillus > Brevibacillus sp. JB24b. Next base: position 979,702 of record NZ_JBNVQV010000001.1, read on the forward strand.
ATCTGGATGATTTACCCCATCAGCATGTGGTAAAAATTGTAGGGATGATTACAGAAGCTAAGCGAATCCAAACAAAAAAAGGCGACCCAATGGCATTTCTACAGGTAGAAGATAAAATGGCTCAAGTAGAGGTTGTTGTTTTTCCGAAAATATTCCAATTGGCCCAAACCTTTTTATACAAGGAGTCAATCGTTGTTATTGAAGGACGAATAGATCGTCAGGGAGATACACCTAAATTGATCGCTAACAGAATCTGGGACGGAAAAACATTGCCCAAGCCACAGATGGAAAGTGTATTATTTATTAAAATCTCTCCAGAACATGAAAGAGACGATGCTCTGGTTCGTTTAAAAGAATTGTTTACTAAACACAATGGGCTGACCCCAGTTCTCCTTTATTACGAACAGAAAAAACAAATTTTACGCCTACCAAACGAATATCGAGTAGAAGCAAATACGGAAATACTGGAGAAAATGAAAGAAATAGTGGGAGATGAGTGTGTAATTCAGAAAGAATTGCCCATAAATGGGGGAGGATGAACGAAGTCCTCCCTTTTTTGCGCTTTATAGCAGGTTTACAGTTGGAAATGATTTGATATAATGAACAGTAACGGCGTTTGAGTGGTCTGACCACTTCGACATACAACAATATGGGTAATTTACTCAGGCGAGAATGGAGTGATTTAGGTGTCGAATTTAAGAGAAGAAGCTCTTGAACTTCACAGAGTACATCAAGGAAAGCTAGAATCAGTTACGAAGGTGCCAGTGCGCGATGCACATGATTTAAGCCTAGCATACTCGCCTGGTGTAGCCGAGCCTTGCAAAGAGATTTTTAACGACCCTAGCAAAGTTTACGAATATACCATGAAAGGCAATCTGGTTGCCGTAGTTAGCGATGGAACAGCCGTGCTAGGACTTGGTAATATCGGTCCAGAAGCAGCCATGCCTGTTATGGAAGGGAAAGCTGTATTATTTAAATCTTTTGCTGGTGTAGATGCGTTTCCGATCTGCTTGAATACAACGGACAAAGAGAAGATTATTGAAACAGTAAAACTTCTAGAGCCGACTTTTGGAGGCGTGAATCTAGAAGATATCGCAGCACCTGCGTGCTTTGAAATCGAGGAACGTCTAAAAAAAGAAACCAATATTCCCGTGTTCCACGATGACCAGCACGGAACAGCAATTGTAACAGCTGCGGGTCTCATCAATGCTTTAAAATTAGTGAATAAAAAAATACAAGATATCCGTGTAGTTGCCAACGGTGCTGGTGCCGCTGGTATCGCAATTATTAAACTTTTAATTAGCATGGGTGTAAAAGAAGTAATTATGTGCGATACAAAAGGAATTGTGTATGAAGGTCGCCAATTTGGTATGAATCCAGTAAAAGAAGAAATTGCTTTGCTAACGAATCGTGAAAAAATGCAAGGCGATTTAGCAGATGCAATGGTTGGCGCTGACGTATTCATTGGTGTTTCTGCAGCAGGAGCTGTAACTCCTGAGATGGTTACATCTATGAACCGTGATGCTATTATTTTTGCAATGGCTAACCCTACACCTGAGATCATGCCGGAAGAGGCTAAAAAGGCAGGAGCGGCAGTGGTAGGAACAGGACGTTCAGATTTCCCAAATCAGGTTAATAATGTACTGGCATTCCCAGGTATTTTCCGTGGTGCGTTGGATACAAGGGCGACTCAAATCAATGAAGAAATGAAATTAGCGGCTGTTTATGCTATCGCTGATTTAATCGATGGAGATCAGTTACATGCTGATTTTGTTATCCCAGCTCCGTTTGATGCTCGTGTTGCTTCGAACGTAGCAGCTGCAGTTGCTAAAGCTGCGATGGATAGCGGTGTAGCTCGTCTAACTGTTGATCTAGAAGAAATAAAAGCAAAAACAGTAAAACTTTCTGCTTTCTCATATCAAGAATAGCAAGTAGCTGTATAAGAGAAGGCGATAGAAATCGCCTTCTACTGATTTTTAGCCGAAGGAGTGGAGTACTATGACAGACTCCTCCACCAATCGGAAAGTGTATGAAGGAATTCTCATGCAATTGAACGAAATCATTGCAGAAGAGAATTTACGTCCTGGGGATAAACTCCCCTCAGAGCGAGAGCTTTCCGAGCGATTAAGTGTTGGGCGTTCCTCTGTACGTGAGGCGCTCCGAGCTTTAGAGCTGTTGGGTCTAATAGAGACGAGACGTGGGGAAGGCACCTTTTTGAAGCATTATCGGCATAACCGGTTGATCGATTTATTAGGTTCTTACATTCTACGGGACGCAAAAACAAAAAAAGATCTCGTAGAAATGCGCAAGATTCTAGAACTGGATGCTGTACGTCTTGCGTGCACCCGAGCAGGTAGTAAGCACTTTGAGGAAATGGAACGCATTCTGGATTCTGCTTGGGATAAGTTGGAGCAAGGAGACATTCCATGGGAGGAAGATTACTTATTTCATCGGGTCATATGTAGATCGAGCCGCAATTCTGTCTTACACCGAATATGGGCTCCACTCGTGGAATATAGTGGCGGAATTCGCAAAGACTCTTTAGCGCGTGAGGGAAGAGCGCGTATTGCTCATCAGGAACATGTGCAAGTTATGGAGGCAATCCGCGAAGGTAATGAATTAAAGGCGATGGAATATATGAAGGTACATCTTGACAACAGCATGTTATAAATTGCAGGTGCTGTAGGGGCTGTGATATGATGAGGCACAGATTGTCAGATTTACAGCAGTAAGGAGGATTATCATGTGGACTGTCATCTACATCGCTCCTAGCGCCAAGATTGCCGAACGTATTCAACACCGTTTAACAAGTGAAGGATTTCTGGTGAAGGTTCGTGAGGCTAAAGTATCCAAACAATATGAGATACTGGTGCCAGAGGGCGAACTGTCCGAAGTGCAAGAGGTTCTCGGCACGGTTCTTCACTGAAACAAATGTGAGGTGATAGTGTGCTCAAAGATCTTTTTGGGAAAAAGCGCAAATTTGCGACTGTACCTAGCGTGTCAATGACGCAACAAGCTCCGACTGTTGAACCGAAAGAGGTTCCAGAAGGTCTTATGCATAAATGTTCCCATTGTGGATCGATCCATTATTCCAAGGATTTGGAGAAAAATTTAAAAGTCTGTAAAGGCTGTCAGCATCATTTTCCTATGTCTTCTCCAGAGCGTGTTCAATCGCTACTGGATAATGGTAGTTTTACAGAAGAATTTGATGCTGAGTTAATTTCAGATAACCCTCTTCAATTTCCGGGTTATGAAGATAAATTAGAACAAGATCGTACCAAAACAAATTTGAATGAAGCGGTTATTACGGGAGAGGGTCTGCTTCAGGGGATACCTGTTGTATTAGGTGTCATGGATTCACGTTTTCGAATGGGAAGCATGGGTGCAGTTGTTGGTGAAAAGATTACACGGGCGATTGAACGCGCTATTGAGCGTAAGCTGCCATTTATCCTGTTCTCTGCTTCTGGTGGAGCACGTATGCAGGAAGGAATGATCAGTCTAATGCAGATGGCTAAAACAAGCTCTGCATTGGCTCAATTGGCGAATGAACGATTGTTATATATCTCTGTATTAACTCATCCAACTACCGGTGGTGTATCTGCTAGTTTTGCGTCTCTTGGTGATTTTAATATTGCCGAGCCAGGTGCACAGATTGGCTTTGCAGGTCGTCGTATTATTGAGCAAACGATTCGTCAGGAGCTTCCTAAAGATTTTCAGACTGCGGAGTTTCTATTAAAGCATGGACAGCTTGACATGGTGGTGCATCGCAAGGATATGCGTGAGACTTTAGGTACGTTGGTCGCTTTGCACACAAATAGGGAGGTAGAATAAATGGCAACAGATCTCTCATTTGAAAAACCATTAGTAGAGCTGCACGATAAAATTAAAGAACTCCGTAAGTTTACAGAAGAAAAAGGGATTGATTTTACAGATGAAGTAAAGCGTCTGGAGGCAAAAGCGAAAGATTTGGCTGAGCAAATTTACGGGAACTTAACCCCGTGGCAACGCGTACAGATTTCTCGTCATCCAGAGCGTCCCACAACATTTGATTATATCAAGCATATTTTTACTGATTTTATGGAACTACATGGGGATCGTTCCTATGGAGATGATATGGCGATTGTTGGTGGTATTGCACGCTTGGAAGGTCGACCTGTCACTGTTATCGGTCATCAAAAGGGGAAAGATACCAAAGAAAATATTAGTCGTAATTTTGGTATGGCTCATCCAGAGGGCTATCGTAAAGCGTTGCGGTTAATGAAGCAGGCCGAGAAATTTGGTCGACCGATCATTACGTTTATTAATACGCAAGGAGCTTATCCAGGTAAAGCAGCAGAAGAGCGCGGACAGAGTGAAGCGATTGCTCGGAATTTGCTTGAAATGGCTAACTTTACGGTTCCTATTATTTGTGTGGTCATCGGAGAAGGCGGTAGTGGAGGGGCTCTAGGCATTAGTGTCGGTAACCATATCTATATGCTAGAGAACTCCGTTTATTCGGTTATTTCTCCAGAGGGAGCTGCAGCTCTTTTATGGAAAGATTCTAGTCTTGCTATGCGAGCAGCAGAAACCATGAAAATTTCTGCCCCAGATTTATTAGAATTAGGTATTATCGATCAAATTATTCCGGAACCATTTGGTGGGGCACATCGTGATTTAATCCAACAAGCTGGCTTTATTAAACAGTCATTGCTTAATGGTTTGACTGAGCTTGAAAAACTGTATCCTAATGAATTAGTACAGCATCGTTATAACAAATTTAAACAAATTGGCACATTTACTTCCCTTTCATAAAAAAGGGGAGTTTTTTGCTTTTTTAGACGCTGAAAATCTGTTAGAATCAGTATTCGGAAGACGAACTTGGCAAAAAAAGAAAAACTAACAAAAAGTATGTCACAAATTCCAAAATGGAATGGCTAAAACCGGAAGTTTGTTGTATAACAGCCTATTAATATACGCCATTTATACATACTGCGTGACTAATTTACCGAATTGGTATAACACCATCATGATTACCAAATTATTGGGTAAATATTTATTGTTTCGATCGTATGAATATGGTGTTTTGTAACATGTAGGCAGGTTTTTTGTTTACAAAACTTTCCCCAGGTTTCTCATTTTCGTTACCAATAGAAAATGATGCAGAGAGCCATCCTAAGGAAAGGAGAAAATGAAGAGGTGAGTACTATGAAAAAAATTGCTGTTTTAACTAGTGGTGGCGATGCTCCAGGTATGAACGCGGCTGTCCGTGCTGCGGTACGTCGAGCTATTTACAAAGGCGTTCAGATTTTTGGAGTTTACAATGGATATAATGGTCTTATTAGCGGTAACATCAAGGAATTAACCCTTGGTTCTGTAGGTGACATTATTCATCGTGGTGGTACAATGCTTTTCACAGCTCGTAGTGACGAGTTCAGAACGGAAGAGGGACGAGCAAAAGCGGTTGAACAATTAAAGAAACATGGAATCGAAGGGCTAATTGTTGTCGGGGGAGATGGTTCGTTCCGCGGTGCGCAAAAACTAACCCAACTTGGATTCCCAACCATTGGTGTTCCAGGTACAATTGATAATGATATCCCATGCACTGACTTTACAATTGGCTTTGACACAGCATTAAACACTGTAGTAGAATGCATTGACAAAATCCGCGATACGGCTACTTCCCATGAGCGTACGTACATTGTTGAGGTTATGGGACGTGATGCAGGTGACTTGGCTCTGTGGGCTGGTTTGGCTGCCGGAGCAGAATCCATCATCATTCCTGAGGCAGATACGGATATGAAAGATATTCTGGAGCGTCTACGTTCAGGTCATCGCCGTGGTAAAAAGCATTCCATCATCATTGTTGCAGAAGGGGTAGGTCAAGCTTCACAGTTCGCTGATGTGATTAAGGCAGAAACAGGCTGGGAAACTCGTGTAACTGTTCTGGGACATATTCAACGTGGTGGCTCTCCAACTGCTTTCGACCGTATGTTAGCAAGTCGTTTAGGTGCAGCTGCTGTCGATTTGCTACTTGAAGGCAAAGCGGATCGTATGGTTGGAATTAAGAACAATAACATAGTAGACGTTGACATTGATGAAGCGCTTGATCAAAAACATCAACTTGACTTGTCCGTTTACCAATTAGCGCGTTCTCTATCCATTTAATTGGTAACTTTTCAAGAAGCATAAAAATTTCAGTGGCGTTCTAATGGAACTATTTAGGTTAGGAACGCCCTGTTCTTTTGTAATACTAAGCAATTTTTGGAGGGATTATTTTGTTACGCAAGGCTAAAATCGTATGTACTATTGGACCGGCATCAGAATCGGTGGAAACACTAAAAAAACTAATTAGCGCGGGTATGAACGTAGCGCGTTTAAACTTTTCTCACGGTGACTTTGAAGAGCATGGAGCTCGTATTAGAAATATTCGTCAGGCAGCAAAAGAAACAGGGAAATTGGTAGCTATCCTGTTGGATACGAAAGGACCTGAAATTCGTACAGGTAGCATGTCTGTAGACTCCGTAGAGCTAGTAGAAGGCAATACCTTCACCCTAACAACAAAAGAGATGGCTGGAACAACTGAGCGTGTATCAATCACATATCCTGAGCTTCCTAACGATGTAAAAGTAGGTAGCCAAATTCTAATCGATGATGGTCTGATCGGTCTGGAAGTTACAAAAATTGAAGGTACTGAAATCATTTGTGTTATCAAAAACGGTGGTACATTAAAAAGTAAAAAAGGTGTAAACGTTCCTGGAGTTTCGATCAACTTGCCAGGTATTACAGAGAAGGACGCAGCAGATATCAAATTTGGTATCGAGCAAGGCGTTGACTTTATCGCGGCTTCCTTTGTTCGTAAGGGTTCTGACGTATTGGAAATCCGTGAAATTCTTGATAAACATGGGGCGAAAATTGACATCATCTCCAAGATCGAAAACCAAGAGGGTGTTGACAACATCGATGAAATTTTGGCAGTATCCGATGGTTTAATGGTAGCTCGTGGAGACCTTGGTGTTGAAATTCCAGTTGAGGAAGTTCCTGTTTGCCAAAAAATGATGATTCAAAAATGTAACTTGCTTGGTAAACCAGTTATCACAGCAACACAAATGTTGGATTCTATGCAACGCAACCCACGCCCAACTCGTGCGGAAGCAAGTGACGTAGCGAATGCAATTTATGATGGTACAGATGCTATCATGCTATCTGGAGAAACAGCAGCAGGTAAATATCCAGTAGAATCTGTTCAAACAATGAACAGCATCGCTCTTCGTGCAGAGCAAAGCTTGAACTATCGTGAAGTAATGAAAGCTCATGCTTCCTGCAACCGTGTAACAGTAACAGACGCAATTTCTCAAGCAGTAGTAAAATCCGCTCTAGACCTAAATGCAGCGGCTGTTATCTCTTCTACAGAAAGTGGACATACAGCTCGTCTTGTTTCTAAATACCGTCCTAAGGCACCAATTATCGCAGTAACTCCACATCAAGGTGTTGCTCGTCGCCTCTCTCTAATGTATGGAGTGTATCCAGTTGTAACGAAGCAAGCAGAAACAACAGATGAAATGTTTGACATCGCTGTACGTGAAGCTTTGACAACAGGTATGGTTAAATATGGTGATTTGGTTGTAATCACAGCAGGTGTTCCTGTTCGCGAAACAGGTACAACAAACCTATTGAAAATCCATGTGATTGGCGATGTACTTGCCAAAGGACAAGGAATTGGGCAAAAAGTAGTAACTGGTAATGTTGTAGTTGCTCGCACAGCAGAAGAGGCAATGAAAAAAGTACAAAAAGGCTCCATCTTGGTATGTCTAGGTACTGATTCTGATATGATTCCTGCATTTGAACGTGCAGCCGCTGTTATCACAGAAGAAGGCGGACTCACTTCTCATGCAGCTATTGTTGGCTTGAACTTAAATACACCTGTTGTAATCGGTGTAAACAATGCTACAGCTATCTTTAAGGATGGCATGGAAGTAACTGTTGATTCAGAACGTGGAAAAATCTTTACTGGCATGGCTCCTGTACTGTAACAAACGTTCGTTTCTTATGAAGAAAAGGACTATCGAGATTATTCGATGGTCCTTTTTGTGCTACTATATGAGAAAAGGTTTTACAAAGATAGGAGGCTATAATGAAATGAATCCAGCTTTTTATCATACCTATCATCTTCGGGTTCGCTACAGCGAAACAGATCAAATGAAAATCGTGTATCATACAAACTATCTAACATGGTTTGAACTTGGACGAACTGAATATATTAGAGAAATAGCTGGAATATCCTATAAAGGGGTAGAAGAAAAAGGAGTACTTTTACCAGTAACCAACGCTACTCTGTCTTTTCATTCACCAGCTCGATACGACGATGAGATTGAGATTCGTACGTCTATTGAGTATCTAACCCCCATTCGTATGAATCTTGGTTATGAGATTTATCGAGTAAATGACAATAAATTATTGGTGACAGGGAAAACGGAGCATGTTTTTACGAATCCACAAATAAAACCAATTCGTCTTCCTAAAGTGATTCCAGAACTGTATTCCTGTTTACAATCTGAGTATGAAAAATGTCTCACGTAATAGTTGGTTTGATTATCAGGCAGAGGAAGTGATATGCCCATGTGGTTACGAATTTTGTTTGTGCTTTTTTTAATCATACCGATTTTGGAAATTTGGGGAGTCATTGCAGTAGGAAAAATGATTGGAGGACCATGGACGATCCTTTTGGTTATTTTAACATCAGTGGTAGGGGCATATCTTGCTAAAAAACAAGGAACGCAGACTTTAAAATTGTTACAATTACAGCTATCACGAGGGCAAATGCCAACCGACGCGTTGTTGGATGGATTGTTTATCTTATTTGGTGGTTTTTTACTTGTTTTTCCTGGGTTTTTCACCGATATAATTGGTATTATCTTTTTAATACCATACACGAGAATGATAGGACGTTATTTCTTAAAAGCATGGATTATGTCGATGATTGCTTCTGGGAAAATGATAAAGTTTATTCATTTTAGAAGATAATGGGATAGGGGCCATCAACCTGACGGGAGACGGGCCTCTATTTTTGTTGAATAGAAAATTGTGGGGTGACTAGCTGGAGTTGCTAAAGAAGTAGGTAGCGTACTTACTGCGTTGTTTGAAACATGAAAAAGGCGCCAAGTCCATATGTAGGAGGCGCCTTCAACTCTAGGAAGTAAACACATATTACAAATCAAATGATCTACAACTTACCCTTTACCACATACATCCATAAATCTTCAAAGATTTTCGCCTTAACTAAAGCATTGATAATCACTAGACTAACGGGTCCAATGATCAAACCTAACACCCCAAACAATTCTAATCCCGCAAATAAGGCTACCAATGTGAGCAAGGGGTCTAGTCCTACATTTTCAGCAACAATCTTTGGTTCAATAATCTGACGGAAAATCACAACTATGCCATACAAAACAGAAAGGCCTACAACCAGCCCATATTGCCCCTTAAAGAATAAGAAAATGATCCATGGGACAAATACTGTACCTGTGCCCAAATATGGCAGTAAATCAACTAAACCGGTTAATAACCCTATCGTAACAGCATACTCCACTCGTAAGACTAAAAGACCGATAATTACAACGGCTGCGGTAATTGAGATGAGAGTGAGCTGCGCTTTTAAAAAGCCTACTAATGCGGAACGCAAGTCTAGAATGATTTGATCCATTCGGTGATTAACACCTGTGGGTAAAATCCTGAGCATGCGTGATTTCCACAGATAAAAATCCTTACTCAAGAAAAATGCACCTAACAAAGAAATGACAAATACCGTACCTAAGCTTGGCAGTGACAAAAGGAAGGCATTGATGCCAGATAATGCTCCAACGATAATCGTTTGAAAGCTATTACTAATCGTATGAAGTGCTTCTTTCAAGTTAGAATCAATAGTGGTCTGAGAGTTTAAATCCAGTTGTGTATAGAAAAACTGGAAACGCTGATATAAATTTGCGATAAAATCGTGGGTTAGAAAATTTTGGATATATCCAGTAAACTCTACGGAAAGTCTAGGTAATAACTTGACCAAATTTCCGATTTCATTTACGGTCGTATTGACCACCAATGTAATAACCCCAGTGACAATAAGTAACAAGAGTAGCAAAACTACTGTTACGGAGAGCCAACGGGGAAATCGAAGCCGTTCAGTTAAATTATTGACGGGACGGTTTACAATGAGCGCAATGATTAAAGAGATAATAAACGGGTAAATAAGAGGAGTGATCTTTGTGACTGCAAAATACAAGGCAACGATGCAAAGAATCACCCATAAAAAACGAATGCCTTGAAAAAGGCGCGTTAGCCAAGTTTCTGGGGTCAGTGTAGTTCCCTCCCGATCTATCAATTCATCAAACTGTCGATTTTTCTGTCACGTATTATTATGCAGGAAGAGATACATTTTACGCAAGTTTTAAGACATTTTGACCCTAAAGTATAACTGTTTGAATTTTTATCATTCACAAAATCGTCAATATCTTTTATAATTGGTGTCGAAATGTTGTTTTACTCTTTCTTTTCTAGTTTACCCGTTATATATCTTATGTCTTACTTTCCTGCCTTTTACTTTATGCAAAAGTTTATGCAAAAAGAAAATTCATTTTTTTCGCTTTTTTCGCAAAAGAGTTATAGGGGGAGAAGATTTATCAAGAAAAATAGCAATTAACCTATACAGAAAAGGAGAGACGCATATGACAGCTACTAAAGGTTTAGAAGGTGTTGTTGCTGCTCAATCAGCAGTCTGTTCAATCATTGATGGCGTATTGTGCTACAGAGGTATTAATGTTGATGAATTAGCTGAAAACGCTACCTTTGAAGAAGTGGTATATCTACTTTGGCATGGAGCCCTACCGAAGCGCGATCAGCTGGAAGCCTTCAAAAAGGAATTAGGAGCAAGCGCCCAAATCCCTCAAGAGCTAATTGAAAGCATTCGTAAATTTCCAGAAGGCGTTCACTCTATGGCGGCATTGCGCACAGCTGTCTCTTCGCTAGCGCTCTACGACAAAGAGGCACAGGAAATGTCAAAGGAAGCGAATTATCGTAAGTCAATCCGACTAACCGCTCAGACGCCCACTATCGTTGCGGCATATGACCGTCTTCGTAAGGGATTGGAACCGATTGCACCGAGAGAGGAGTATTCCATTGCGAAAAATTTCCTGTACATGCTTAGCGGAGAAGAACCATCGGATACGGCAGTGAAAGCATTTGATACGGCGTTAATTCTACATGCCGACCATGAATTTAATGCTTCTACTTTTGCAGCACGTGTGACAGTCGCAACTTTGACAGACATTTATTCTGGGGTGGTATCAGCGATCGGAACCTTGAAAGGACCATTGCATGGAGGAGCTAATGAAGCTGTGGCTACCATGCTGAAAAAAATCGGATCTGTAGACGAGGTCGTTCCTTTTATTCGTCAGGCTTTGAATAATAAGGAAAAAATCATGGGCTTTGGTCATCGTGTTTATAAAGATGGCGATCCGCGTGCAAAATGGTTGCGTCGTATGTCTAAAGAATTGACTGAACAACAAGGCAAAACGGAATTGTATGAAATGTCAGTGAAGATTGAAGAATTGGTTACAGGTGAAAAAGGATTAAAACCAAACGTAGACTTCTATTCTGCTTCGGTTTACGTATCACTAGGTCTAGCTATTGACCTATTTACTCCTATTTTTGCGATCAGCCGTATGTCCGGCTGGACAGCTCACATCATGGAGCAATATGAAAATAATCGCTTAATTCGCCCTCGTGCGGACTATATTGGGCCAGTAAATCAGAACTTTGTACTGATCGATCAAAGATAGTTGACTCGTAATGAAAATTCTGGAACTGCCAATCGTTGTAGATTTGGTGGTTCTGGGCATGTCTTTTGGCAGGATTTTCATGTATTATAAAAATAGATCAGATTATAAAAACATGGAGGGGTTCCTTTGTTTAAAAATCTTTCTGCACCAACACATGGAGAAAAAATCACCGTAGATAATGGCAAAATGGTTGTACCTAACAATCCAATTATTCCTTTTATTGAAGGGGACGGAACTGGACCTGATATTTGGAATGCATCTGTTCGCGTTTTAGATGCAGTAGTGGAAAAAGCATATAAGGGCGAGAAAAAAATCGCGTGGTTTGAAGTATTTGCTGGTGAAAAAGCATTTAATCAATATGGTGAGTGGTTGCCTGAAGATACATTAACAGCTGTTCGTGAATATCTGATCGCAATTAAAGGACCTTTGACAACTCCAGTTGGGGGTGGAATTCGGTCTATCAACGTAGCATTGCGTCAAGAGCTTGATCTGTATGCGTGCGTACGCCCTGTTCAATATTTCGACGGAGTACCATCTCCTGTTAAACATCCAGAGCTTACTGACATGGTGATCTTCCGTGAAAATACAGAAGATATTTATGCTGGTGTAGAATGGGCAGAGGGGTCCGATGAAGTTAAAAAAGTTATTCAATTCTTACAAAGTGAAATGGGCGTAAAGAAAATTCGCTTCCCAGAAACTTCTGGTATTGGTATTAAGCCTGTTTCCAAAGATGGTACAGAGCGTTTAGTTCGCGCTGCACTTGATTATGCTTTGGAAAACAACCGTAAATCTTTAACACTTGTTCACAAAGGTAATATCATGAAATTTACCGAAGGCGCATTCAAAAACTGGGGTTATGCTGTTGCTGAAGCGGAATATGGTGATAAAGTATTTACATGGGCACAGTACGACCGTTTAAAAGCGGAAGGTAAAGATGCCGATCAAGCTCAAAAAGAAGCAGAAGTAGCAGGCAAGCTAATCGTAAAAGATGTTATTGCAGACGCTTTCTTGCAACAAATCTTGACTCGTCCGGCAGAATATGATGTAGTAGCTACATTGAACTTAAATGGTGACTACATTTCCGACGCACTAGCTGCACAAGTTGGAGGTATTGGTATCGCCCCTGGTGCCAACATCAACTATTTGACTGGTCATGCCATTTTTGAAGCAACCCATGGTACAGCTCCAAAATATGCTGGTCTTGATAAAGTAAATCCATCTTCTGTAATCTTGTCTGGTGAAATGATGCTTCGTCATTTAGGTTGGAATGAAGCAGCTGATATGTTGATAGCAGCAATGGAGAAAACAATTGCATCAAAAGAAGTAACGTATGATTTTGCCCGTCTGATGGATGGTGCAAAAGAACTGAAAACATCTGAATTTGCAGATGCCTTAATCAAAAATCTATAGGAATCGAAAACTTGAGGAGGTCTATTACATGTCTTTCCAACGCAAAAAAATCGCAGTCATCGGTAGTGGTTTCACAGGTGCAACAACAGCTTTTATCCTAGCTCAAAAGGAATTGGGCGATGTTGTTCTTGTTGATATCCCTCAACTAGAGAATCCTACAAAAGGAAAAGCATTAGACATGATGGAATCTTCCCCTGTGCTAGGCTTTGATTCTAAAATCACAGGTACTTCTAACTATGCGGATATCCAAGGTGCTGATATGGTTATCATTACTGCTGGTATCGCTCGTAAACCTGGTATGTCCCGTGATGACTTGGTAAACACCAATGCTGGTATCATGAAATCAGTAGCAGAAAACGTAAAAATCTATGCTCCAAACTCAACAATTATCATATTGTCTAACCCAGTTGATGCAATGACTTACACATTCTATAAAGCATCTGGCTTCCCTAAAGAGCGCGTTATTGGTCAATCAGGTGTACTAGATACAGCTCGTTTCCGTACATTCGTGGCTGAAGAGTTAAACGTATCTGTAGAAGACGTAACAGGCTTCGTACTAGGTGGACACGGTGACGACATGGTTCCACTTGTTCGTTACTCCTATGCTGGTGGTATCCCACTAGAAACATTAATTCCAAAAGATCGCCTTGATGCAATCGTGGAACGCACTCGTAAAGGTGGCGGTGAAATCGTTAGCTTGCTAGGTAATGGTTCCGCTTACTATGCACCGGCTGCTTCTTTAGTACAAATGGCAGAAGCAATCTTAAAAGACAAAAAACGCATTCTTCCATCTATTGCTTTATTGCAAGGTGAATATGGCTACCAAGATCTATACCTAGGTGTTCCAACCTTGCTTGGTAAAGATGGTATCGAAAAAATCTATGAACTAGAACTGACAGAAGACGAAAAAGCAGCTTTGGAAAAATCTGCTGACGCTGTTCGTAATGTCATCAAAGTTCTTCAATAGAAAAAAGAATAAACAAAAAGGAGAGCCATCGTTGCTCTCCTTTTTGTTTGTAACCGCTATCTCTCCCTCAACTAAGCCATCCATAAATCCTTACAGGAAGAAAACCAATTCTTTACAAGAAAATTACTTGCACCGCTAAATGTCATCTGTCAGACTGAGATTACAAGCCTAGAATACCAAACATAAAGGTAATACTATTGAAGAGATAAGTTGAGACTTACATGTAGGGGGAAGCATAGTGACGAAGATTTTGGTAGTAGAAGATGAGGTATCTATTTCTAAATTGATTCAATTTAATTTGGAAAAGGCGGGTTATGAGGTTATTACCGCTTTTGATGGCAGACAGGCGTTAACAATGGCGCGTGAAGAGAAGCCAGATTTTATCATCTTAGACCTAATGCTTCCGTATATGGATGGTCTAGATGTCTGCAAAACACTTCGCCAGGAACGAATTAATACGCCTATCCTTATCTTGACGGCAAAAGAAGATGAGCTAGACAAAATTTTAGGGCTTGAATTGGGAGCAGATGATTATATCACAAAGCCCTTTAGCCCTAGAGAAGTAGTCGCTCGAGTCAAAGCGATTCTGCGTCGTTTCAATGCTAAACCAGAACCAGATCAGGAAAAAGAAGAAGAACGTCAGTACTCATTTGGAGAAATTATAATCTATCCGGAAAAATATGAGGTCTTCCTCCGTGACGAGAAGGTGGAATTGACACCTAAAGAATTTGAATTGCTTCAATACCTTGCAAGTAACGTTGGACGCGTCTTAACACGTGACCAATTGCTTAATGCAGTATGGAATTATGATTTTGTAGGTGATTCTCGCATTGTAGACGTACATGTCAGCCATTTGCGGGAAAAATTGGAGCATGATACCAAAAACCCACGTTATATTAAAACGGTACGTGGTCTCGGATATAAATTAGAAGGCTAGGCCACAGGGAGGGTACAGTGAATCGATTTCGCCTGAAGCTTACCTTTACAATACTAAGTTTAATTTCGCTTGTTCTTATTGTGATTGGGATATTTATTGGAAAAGTGATGGAACAATCTTATTTACAGATGCAATATGATCTTTTGAGAAAAGAAGCCTTATTTATCTCGGAAACGATCATTGATCCAAAAATATTAACTCAGCAAGAGCGTTTAGAAGCCCAAATCCAGCATTTTACTGAATCTATGGAGGTACGTATCACTGTTGTTAATCCTTTAGGAGTAGTAATGGCGGATACCTCAGGTGTAGACCAAAAACTGAAAAATCATGCACATCGGTCAGAGATTGAAGCGGCCCTCCGTGGGCAAGTAGGAATCGCACATCGGGAAAGTGATACGTTGCATCAACAGATGATCTATGTGGCTGTGCCATTAAAGGATAATAAAACAGGACAAGTTGTTGGGGCTGTCCGTTCAGCTATGTCAATGCAAGCCATTACTCAATCTGTCCATCAGATGTGGTTTAGTTTGGTCATGGGACTTGTAATTACTCTGATTATCGGGAGCATTGTCAGTTCACATATCTCTCATGGTATTACAAAACCAATTGAGGAGATTATCCGTGTAGCGAGAAATATTACGCAGCGTCAATATGAGAGTCGCGTCAAAATTAAACCACGTGATGAATTAGGTCAATTGGCAACAGCGATTAATTTTATGGCATCTAGCTTGGAGCAACAGATGTATCAGATATCGGAGAATCAGCAACGCTTAACAGGGGTGCTGGCGACGATGCCAAGCGGCGTAATTTTAATCGCGGAGAATAGGCGAATTGAGCTTATTAATAATGCAGTTGAAAAAATGTTGAACATATCTAGTTCTGAATTAGTAGGAAAATTACATTTTGAAGCAGGGCATAATTACGGTTTTAGTAAGCATATTGATGACGTAATGCGCACGGGGGAACGGAAGCGGGATGAGATTCATATTTTTTACCCAACAGAGCGGATAATCTACGCTGATTTTTCGTCTTATGTGAATTACCGTGGAGAAATTAAAGGCGTCCTGGCTGTGTTAAATGACATTACAGATATCCGCCGATTAGAAAAGATGCGCAGTGATTTTGTTGCCAATGTTTCACATGAGTTACGAACACCTATTACTTCTATTAAAGGTTTCACGGAAACGCTATTAGACGGAGCGCTTAAAGATGAAGAGATTAGCAGGCATTTTTTGCAAATTATTTACGATGAGAGTGAGCGTCTTTTTCGATTAATTAGTGACATTCTAGATTTATCAAAAATTGAGCAGAAACGAATAACACTGACATACACCGAGGTGGAGATGCACCCGCTAATACAAGAAACAGCAGTCTTACTTCGGGAACAACTACAACGAAAAGAGCTTCAGCTCATTTTACCTTCCGATCAAGGAATTATGCTAAGGGCTGATAAGGATTGCTTGCAACAGATTTTACTTAACCTGCTGGCTAATGCGATTGCTTATACACCAGAGGGCGGCAAGATCACGATTGAACTGAAAAGAGACGAGGATTATCTTTACTTAGATGTGGCTGATACGGGTATAGGAATTCCAGAAGGTGATCTTGGGCGTATTTTTGAGCGATTTTATCGTGTCGACAAAGCACGATCACGTGACTCTGGTGGAACCGGCTTAGGCTTAGCTATTGTGAAGCACATATGTGAGTCTTTACATGGATCAATTACAGTAAGCAGTACTGAGGGTGTTGGCTCTGTGTTTTCTGTTACGTTACCGTTGGACAATCCAATCTCATAATGATGAAAGTAAAAATAGAGTGTCAAACTGCCAGTACAGTTATAGCACTCTATTTTTGACTGAAAAGATTTCCTGTACGTTAAAAAGATTTCCTGAGTAATCAGCTATCGAGTGAAATAATCACCTCTTGTTAATACTACAGGAGGGAGGTGCTGGATTCTGTGATTAGTTTGATGGCAGGCTTGATGCTGGTTTTACAATTGCAAGGAAATGTACCAGTTACTCATAGTATGAATCAGGATGTCGTCTCGATAGACCGAAAAGCGTTTATGCTTCCGTTTACACAGTTGCCTATTTTGGATATTTATAAACTGGAAGCGCATATGTCGAGGCTTGAGGGACAAGTGTATCGTGCTCCAGTGAATGCTAGATGGGATGAACATGGGAAAATCATCCCAGAAAAACGTGGACAACGTTTAGATCGTCAAGCTTTTATGGAATCATTTATTTCCTATTTTTATTCCAATGAACAAACTCAATTACAAATCCCCACTCGTACGGTCCTACCTAAAGTAGATACTTCATTATTGAAAGAGGTTTCACAAAAACAGATTGGGGCTTATGTTACTTATTATAATCCTCGCAATAAGAATCGAGCTAGTAATATTGCCCTCTCTAGTAAAGCCATCGACAATGTGGTGTTGTTCCCAGGAGAAACATTCTCTTTTAACCAAACAGTCGGAGAAAGAACAAAAAAAAGGGGATACTTACCTGCTCCAGTAATTGTTCGTGGGGAATTATCGGAAGGAATTGGTGGAGGAATTTGTCAGGTTTCTTCTACTTTATATAATGCAGTGGACAAGTCGGGGTTAAAAATTTTACAGCGTTATGCCCATAGTCGTAATGTTGCTTATGTACCTCCAGGTAGAGACGCGACAGTTAGCTGGGATGGTCCCGATTTTCGTTTTCAAAATCGCTACGCATACCCAATCCTTATACGAGCAAAAGCTATTCATGGCATGATGGTTGTGCGGGTATTTTCTTTTTCTGATTTAGATTATGATCCGCGCGAAGTACCTACTGTTCGTAAGCGATTGCCTGAAGAAACCGATCAACCGTTGGATAATGAAAGTAGTAAATTACACCAAAAACTGCCAATACACTAAGTAAACCTCCACTCTCTTAAAAGGCCTAGGTTATAAGCAAAGTATAATTAATAATTGAAAAAAGTTGCAATCAACTATAAATGTTTCTATCATTATTACTAGGTTTCTACTAGAGACGATTCAAAAGAAAGAGGGAGTGAGATGAAAACCTATGGCTAAGCAGCACAAAAAAACGACCCTATCTTCGTTTTTACTAAAGTTTATTTTTATTACCATTGGAGCCATTATGATGGCTGTATCACTGGAGCTATTCCTTGTTCCTAACAAAGTGATTGACGGAGGAATTGCTGGTATCTCCATTATGATGTCTTCCATTACCAATTTACCATTGGGATTATTTCTCTTCTTTTTCAACTTGCCATTCTTGATTGTAGGCTTCAAGCAAATCGGTAAAACCTTTGCTATTTCTACTTTGTATGGAATCGCAATCATGTCATTAACGACTTCCATGCTCCATCATGTACCCGCATTTACGAATGAAAAAATGCTCGCCGTTTTGTTTGGTGGAGTTATTCTCGGGGTGGGTGTAGGTCTTGTTATCCGTTTTGGGGGTACATTAGATGGAACAGAAATCGTCGCGATTCTCCTATCTAAAAAAACGAGAGTCCCTGTTGGGCAGCTCATCATGTTTATTAACGTATTTATCTTTATCATGGCTGGTTTTGTATTTGAATGGGATTCTGCTATGTATTCTATTTTTACGTATTACATAGCCTTTAAACTGATTGATGTTGTCGTAGAGGGTTTAAACGAATCCAAATCAGTCACAATTATTTCGAAAGAATACGAAGAGATTTCTGAGGCGATCAATGCACGTTTGGGGCGTAGTACAACTTATGTCTATGCACGAGGCGGATATAGCAAGGAAGAGACACAAATGATCTATTGTGTGGTGACGCGTTTGGAAGTGGCTAAGCTTCGTGCCATTATTCAAGAGATTGACGACAATGCCTTCATCGCCATTGAGCATGTTTCTGATGTAACTGGTGGTAATTTTGCCAAAAAAGATATTCATTAGACAAAAACAAAAATCCCTTGTCAAAAAACAAGGGATTTTTACTATTTTCACCATAAAAAATGAATCACTCGGGCGACCATATATCCAAGCACAATTGTCCAAATCACTTTTCCCCATCTGGGAAGGTTAGCTATATATTCACCCATTCCTTTACTAAAATTACGTCGTTTCATTTTGATTCAGCTCCTCCTTTGGCTTGCTAAAGCGGATAAAAAGGAAAATTCCGAACAGAATGATGAAGCCGCCAATCCATTGTGGCAAGGTAACAATATCACCAAATATGATATAAGCAAGAATGCAGGTGCCAATCGGTTCAAAAAGAATCCCTACGGAAACCGTGGTTGTATTTAACCATTTAATGACCCAATTCAAAATAGAATGGCCAAGCAGAGTAGGGAAGAGAGCTAAACAGATAAACCATCCCCAGTCCGCGAGTGGATATCCTGTAAGTGGATGACCATAAAATAAACTGTGTCCAAGTAAAAAGACCGAACTAATGAGGTAGACAACAAAGCTATACGCTGTTGATGAAACACCACGTCGAAGATACTGTCCAATCAGCCAGTACATTGTCACAATAAATGCTGCAAGTAATGCTAGCAAATCTCCGTATAGGGCCATTCCTCCTACACGAAAATCTCCCCAACCAATTACGAAGCTACCCACGATAGCAAAAATGCCACCAGCCATAGCTAGTTTACTCAGGCGTTCTTTAAATAGAAAATAGCCACCGATAAAGGCAAATAGAGGTTGGAGCGTAACGAGTACTGTAGAACTAGCGATGGAAGTATAATTCAGCGAATCAAACCAGAGCAGGAAATGAGCGGCTAGGAAACCTCCAGATAGAATACTTAATATCCATTGCTTTCTGGTAAATTGAATGATTTCGCGCCAAGTACCTTTGTTTATAAACATAAAGGGTACGGTCAATACAACGGAAAACAACAGGCGATAGGTGGCAATGACTGGTGCAGGCGCCGATGATAGTTTAACGAAGATAGCAGAAGTTGAAATGGCTAAAACAGCTAAAAATAAGGCAATATAAGGCGGTATGATGGGTCTCTCCATGATTGCAATATCCTCTCAGTCACGACGGTTATAGTTATGTAAAAAATGAAAAAACAAGCTGAAATCAGTGGTCAGACCATATGAAGTCTGCCCTTATTTTACAAGAGGAAAGACCAACTCACAACTATGATGAAAAGCTGATATGTAACGGACTCTCCTTGGTTACGTGATTACCCAGTTTCCTTTTTTCTTTTAGGTCTACCTGTGGTAAGATGAAAGGTAATGAATTAACAGAAAGGGGTCGGACGTACATGAGCCATTTTGTGCTGATTGATGGGAATAGTATCGCCAACCGTGCCTTTTATGCGTTGCCGCTACTGTCCACCTCACAAGGACTTCACACGAATGCAGTACTTGGTTTTACGACCATGTTGCTAAAAGTAATAGATGAAATGAAACCGACTCATATTCTAGTAGCTTTTGATGCAGGTAAAGTGGTATTTCGCCACTCTGAATATACAGAGTACAAGGGAGGACGCGCTAAGACGCCCTCTGAATTATCCGAGCAATTTCCATTAATTCGCGAGTTATTAGACGCGTTTTCGATAAAAAGATTTGAATTAGAAGGCTATGAAGCTGATGATATCATTGGAACGCTAACATTGCGTGCGGAAGATGAACAGATAAAAACAACTGTAATCACCGGGGATAAAGATATGCTACAGCTGGTGTCTCCTCATGTATCTACAGCTATTACTCGAAAAGGTATAAGTGAAATCGAGCTATATTCTACAGAAGAAATCTTTGAAAAATATGGTTTAAAGCCTGAACAGATCATTGACTTGAAAGGGTTAATGGGTGATAGCTCCGACAATATTCCAGGTGTTCCAGGGGTAGGAGAGAAAACGGCACTTAAATTATTGCACCAATTTGGTTCTGTTGAAGAGGTTCTATCTAACATTGATCAGGTGTCTGGCAAAAAATTGCAGGAAAATCTACGCAACAATGTAGAGCAAGCAAAAATGAGTAAATCACTAGCAACCATTATGCGAGATACTCCGGTTGCCATGAGTATTGCTGATTCACAATACACAGGATACCAGCCTGATGAGCTAATTGAGTTCTTCAAAAAGATGGAATTTAAATCGCTACTGTCTAAGGTAAAAGGTGGTAGCAGCATTGCTGATAGCTATGGACAAGGTAGCGCAGAAGCGGCTGAAGGCTCTACAGCGAACCCTTCATTATCAGATAAGCCTTTTACTTATACCATGGTCGAAGAAGCTAATCTGGCCGATTATGAGCCTCTATTGAGATCTCCAATGAGCTTGGTGGTAGAGATGGACGGAGAGAACTATCATTATGCGCCAATTGTTGGATTTGGCTTAGCTACAGAAGAACAAGCTTTATTCATTCCTTATGAAACGGCTAAAAGCTGGACAGCCTTTACAGAATGGTTACAAGATGCTTCAAAACAAAAATGGGTCTTCGATGGAAAGCGTGAAACGGTAGGTCTTTGCTGGCATGAAATGGATATAAAGGGAATTGATTTTGATTTATTCCTTGCTTCCTATTTAATTAATGCAAGCGAGAGCAATCCTACTCTGTCAGATGCTACTGCCAAATTCTCGTCTGTAAAGGTAGCATCTGATGAGGATATCTATGGTAAAGGGGCAAAGCGAAGCCTGCCGTCCATGGAACTCATTAGTGAACACGTAGCACGTAAGGCGCAGGCTTTGTGGCAAAGCGTCCTTCAAGCAAAAGAAGAGCTAACGACTAACCAATTAACAGAGCTTTACACAAATATTGAGCAACCCCTTAGTCTCGTACTTGCCGATATGGAAGAGATCGGTGTTCTGGTTAATCGGGAGCAGCTGCATCAGATGGGCGAAGAGCTAGATAGACAATTAGAGGCTTTGACTGAAAAAATTTATGAGCAAGCGGGTACTACGTTTAACATAAATTCTCCGAAGCAACTAGGTGAGATACTGTTTGAACGCATGGGAATTCCACCTGAGAAGAAAACCAAAACAGGTTATTCTACCAGCGCAGATGTACTAGAGAAGCTGGCTCAAAGATATCCGATCGTTATAGATATTCTTACGTATCGTCAATTAGGCAAGCTACGTTCTACGTATATTGAAGGGCTATTAAAAGAGATTCATGGCAAAACGGGTAGAGTGCATACGCGCTTTAATCAAGCCACAACTGCTACCGGACGGCTTAGCAGCACGGAGCCGAACCTCCAAAACATCCCGATCCGTTTGGAAGAGGGGCGTAAAATCAGAAAAGCATTTGTGCCAACAAACGAAAACTGCTATATTCTCGCTGCTGATTATTCACAGATCGAGCTGCGAATTTTAGCGCATATTTCGAAGGATCCAAACCTGATTGACGCTTTCGTAAATAACATGGACATTCATACTCGCACAGCGATGGATGTATTCGGAGTAAGTGAAGACGAAGTAACCTCCATGATGCGTCGTCAAGCGAAGGCTGTTAACTTTGGAATTGTTTACGGAATTAGTGATTTTGGTTTATCGCAGAATTTAAATATATCGCGTAAGGAAGCGGCAGAATTTATAGCCCGCTATTTTGATGTTTTTTCAGGTGTTCAGAATTACATGGAAGAGATTAAGCATCAGGCAAAAAAGGATGGTTACGTGACGACACTACTGCACCGCCGTCGTTATCTACCGGATATTGCAAGTAAAAACTTTAATCTACGTTCTTTTGCAGAGCGTACCGCTATGAACACTCCTATTCAAGGAACGGCTGCTGATATTATTAAACTTGCGATGATCCGGATGCAAGAGGCCCTTGCCGAGAATCAGCTAAAAAGTCGCATGCTTCTTCAGGTACACGATGAATTGGTGTTTGAAGTCCCAGAGGATGAATTAGAAACGATGCAAAAGCTGGTAGCTAACGTAATGGAGAACGCTCTTCAACTGGACGTTCCACTTAGAGTAGATGTAAATTATGGGGAAACCTGGTATGACGCCAAGTAGGAGGGACATCTGATGCCAGAACTACCAGAGGTAGAAACCGTCGTTCGCACACTGAGAACACTGGTGTTGGACAAGACGATTGAACGGGTGAGTGTATTATTGCCACGGATTATTCGGCGTCCTGCCGATGTGGAACAATTTAAATCGGTTTTGATTGGACAAACCATTCATGCTGTTGAACGGCGAGCCAAATTTATTAAATTTATTCTCGATCAGGATGTGTTGATTTCACATTTGCGTATGGAAGGAAGATATGGAGTTTATCAAGCCTCCGAAGAGATCGAAAAGCATACGCATGTGATTTTTCATTTCACGGATGGAACGGAGCTACGCTATCGGGATGTGCGTCAATTTGGTACGATGGATGTTATTCCATTAGGTAAGGAACAAGAGGTGGAGCCACTTAAAAAGCTGGGACCCGAGCCTTTAGATGAAGCCTTTACGCCTACTTTACTTACAAGCATGTTAAAACGTAAGACTACTAAAATCAAACCGTTGTTATTAAATCAGGAATTTATGGTGGGCTTGGGGAATATCTATGTGGACGAGGCTCTTTTCCGAGCTAATATACATCCAGAGCGGATAGCAAATACATTGACTGATGATCAAATAGAGAATTTGTATAAAAGTATTGTACAGACCCTACAAGAAGCGATTGATGCTGGGGGTAGCTCCATTAAATCCTATGTAAATGGACAAGGTGAAATGGGGATGTTCCAACAAGTATTAAAGGTTTACGGGAAAAAAGGAGAGTTGTGTCCGAGTTGCTCCACAGAAATTGTTAAAATTGTTGTAGGAGGACGCGGAACGCACTTTTGCCCATCTTGTCAAAAATAGGCCGCTTATCGGGAAGGAGGAGATAGCGTGATTTTGGGTCTAACAGGAGGAATTGCGAGCGGAAAAAGCACTGTTGCAGCCATGTTGCGTGAACGGGGAGTCACCGTTATCGACGCGGATCTTATTGCCCGAGAAGTGGTAGAGGTGGGCAAGCCCGCTTATAAAGGCATCGTCAAGCACTTTGGCACTAGTGTTTTGGATGAGACGGGTGCTTTAGATCGTGCGGTACTAGGGGAAATTATCTTTAGCGATAGAGAAAAACGAATGATTTTAAATGAAATCGTTCATCCAGAAGTACGCAAAGAGATGCGTCTACAAGCTACTCTAGCACAAGAACGTGGGGAGCGGCTTGTCTTTATGGACATTCCGCTATTGTATGAGAGCAAGCTTACCTATATGGTAGACAGAGTTGTGGTTGTTTACGTACCGGAATCCGTACAGTTTACACGATTAATGGAACGTGATGAATTTGACGAGGAACAGGCGACAAAGCGCTTGCGTGCTCAGATGAATATTGAAGAAAAGCGTAAAATAGCTCATTATGTAATCGACAACCAAGGGAGCCGCTCAGACACTCAGAAGCAGGTTGATGATTTGGTGACTAGCTTGCTTTCGGAGATAATCCCATGAAAACGCTACGCTCTGCTATTCTCTTGTTTTCCGTTTTTATTATCATCTATCTGTTACTAAACTCCTCCTTTGTTTGGAAATTGATGTACCCGATCAAATATGAGGAACAAATAAAATTAGTTAGTAAGAAATATGAAGTAAATCCATACCTTGTGCTTGCGGTTATTCGATCTGAATCGAAATTTAAGCCGGACCTGGTTTCGAAAAAAGGAGCAGTCGGTTTAATGCAATTGATGCCAAACACAGCAGAGTGGATACAGTCTCAGGGCAAGCTGGAAATGTTGTATCCTGCTGATTTAGAACATCCTGCAACTAACATTAATTTAGGAACCTGGTACCTAGCTTATTTGTTACAAATGTTTAAAGGTAATGAAGTAGTTGCATTAGCTGCTTATAACGCAGGGCAAGGGAATGTGAAAAATTGGATACAAAATAAGCGGTGGGAAGGGACACGTGAAACGATCTCAGATATCCCGTTTGGGGAGACACGCCACTATGTCCAACGTGTTTTGTATTATGAAGATCGATATAAAGAAGTGTACAAGAATAGCTTTCCTAATCTTGCTCCCTGATGGTAATCGGTCAGGGAGCTGTTTTATTATGGAACCGAGTAGTTGGGAAGGGTATTTCGATTTGCTAAAGAAAAGAAGCTTCGCGTACAGATCAAGAAGGAAGAAAGACTACTAAAAAGCTTGCAGCCTTTGGATAGAGAGCTTTTTGACACATTATCAGCTACTGAAAAAAAGAATCTAGCTAAACAACCTGCAGATTTTTTCTCGGCATTGCACCAAATAAATGTAACAGAGCTTCAAATAAATAATGATAATCCAGTAGAGAGGCTATTTGGTCGTAGTCATAACCTTCCTTTTTGGCTAGCTCATTTAGCTGATGTTGAAAAACTTATTTATCCCCTTTTACACTGTAATATCTCCTTTTCACTTCCATCCACTCTCATCCAAAAGCCTGCCCAGCCTGTCACAGACTCCGTTTGAATAAATCCTGTTAATTGTATGCGCTTACCTCGATATTTGTGTGGCTGAAACATCTGCATCATCGTGCCAAATCCTTCTGGATGAGGTTGTTTAGAACGAGGATAGCCTGAACATGTACCGTGGTGAATGATGTTATAATCCACCCCCATCTCATAGGCCCCGGGATTGGGGTAGTATTTTGATC
Organism: Brevibacillus sp. JB24b; assembly: GCF_051713385.1. Taxonomy (NCBI): domain Bacteria; kingdom Bacillati; phylum Bacillota; class Bacilli; order Caryophanales; family Paenibacillaceae; genus Brevibacillus; species Brevibacillus sp. JB24b. Next base: position 1,005,402 of record NZ_JBNVQV010000001.1, read on the forward strand.
AATTCTCTGGTGTTTGCTTTTACTGATTAGTGATTTCATTCTTTTTTAGAGTAGCTTATTATCGTTACCTGGACAGATAAAATAACCAACTGCCCAAATTTGTTGTTTTTAAGTAAAACACATTGTCAAATATGACATACTTAATATATTATTAATAGTGATTAGAGTAACTTATTTCAGGGAGGGGCAACATAAAATGACAATTAAAATCGGGATAAATGGGTTTGGACGTATTGGGCGCATGGTTTTTCGCAAAGCGATCCAAGATCCATCCATCGAGGTTGTGGCTATTAACGCTAGCTATCCTCCCGAAACTCTGGGTCATTTATTAAAATATGATTCCGTTCATGGGACCTTAGCTCATGACGTTACTGTAGATGGTAATCGCATTGTCATTAATGGAAAAAACACTCTGGTATTATCCGATCGTGATCCTTTGAACCTGCCATGGGGAAAGCTTGGAGTGGAGGTGGTTGTGGAAGCAACCGGAAAATTCACAGATCGTAAAGGTGCTGAGAAGCATATAAAAAGTGGTGCCAAAAAAGTAGTTATTACTGCACCAGGCAAAGACGAGGATGCGACTATTGTAATGGGTGTCAATGAAGATCAATACGATCATGAACAACACCATATTGTTTCAAATGCATCCTGCACGACCAATTGTCTAGCGCCTGTAGCTAAAGTGTTGCATGAGGCCTTTCAGATCCAATCCGGGCTTATGACTACCATTCATTCCTATACGAATGATCAGGTGAATCTAGATAATCCACATAAGGATTTACGCCGTGCACGTGCTTGTGCCCAATCCATCATTCCAACAACAACTGGAGCAGCGAGAGCGGTAGGTAAAGTATTGCCAGAACTAAATGGTAAACTAAATGGTTTTGCTTTACGTGTGCCCACACCAAATGTTTCCGTGGTCGATTTGGTGGTACAAATCTCTAAAAATGTCACTACACAAGAGGTCAATCGGGTATTGCGCGAAGCAAGCGAAGGGGCTTTAAAAGGCTATCTAGGCTATACAGATGCACCTCTTGTTTCTACTGATTTTAATGGCAATGAAAATTCCTCAATCATCGATGGCCTGTCTACCATGGTGATGAGTGATAAGCACGTGAAAGTTATTGCTTGGTACGATAATGAGTGGGGGTATTCCTGCCGTGTGCTTGATTTGGTAAAGCATGTGTCAGAGCATGTAAATCAATCGAAACGTATTTTGACAGGTAGTACACACGGATAATCTTTGGCTTCATTTGGCATTTTAATTCTGAAAAATAATTGTTATTTGAATTTAGAAAAAAGCTGATTTCATAAGTGCTGAAATCAGCTTTTTCATGTCCTTTCCCAAAAATCTTGCATAATCATTCTGGTGATTGATTTTGCAGAATTTAATTTGTCCTTATATTGTAAAATATTGTTATAATTTATATGGTTGGCAATGTAATGTACAAGAAAGGGAGGATGGATTAGATGAATAGGTTAACATTACGTAAGTGGATAGCCACCAGTAGTGGATGTGTGCTGGCTGCTGGTGTGTTATTGGCTCCATTTGAGATTTCTGGAAGCGCTTCTGTATTGTATGCACAGGAGAAGAAAGGATCTTATGGCAAGTTATTAACACAAAAAGAAGTGGAAGAACGTGTGCAACAATGGATTACCATTCCTGCGGAGTACAAAATCAGAAATTCTCGATTTGAAAAAGATGACGAGCTGACAAACTCACCATACTGGTCGATAAGCTGGGAGACAAGTGATAAAAAAAGCGACAAATTCATTTATACAACAGTAGATGCTCAAACAGGAGAACTAATTAGATTTCATAAATATGAACGCAACAATAAACCAGCTAAAAAGACAGTTAGTGAGAAAGAAGCAGAAAAAACGGCAGGGGCTTTTATTGAAAAGGTGGCTAAAGCGAAAAAAGACTCTTTGAGTAAAGCAAATGAAATTGTCCCATTGACAAACAACAAAAGTTTCACATTTGTCTATACACGTATGTCTGATGGAATTCCATTCATTGAAAATGGAGTAACGATTAAAATTGATGCTAATGGTGAAATCACGTCCTATGAACTTACGTGGGATGACGGAAAAATTCCTTCTTCCAAGTCATCTATTTCCATAGAACAAGCAGAGAAAAAACTAAAGAGTCTACTAGACCCACAGGTACGATACATGGAATTGGACAGGTATCAAAGCAGGAAGAGCGGACACATAACGTATACTCCTGTTTATAAATATGGTAACAATAGTGCCAGGTTCTTAGATGCAAATAGCGGAGAGGCGATTAGTCCAAATGGTGCTAAAGCGGAAGCTAGAAATAAAATAACTCCATTAGGCGATCAAATCACTTATGAAAAAAATCAAGCACCTTCAAAAATCAGCAAAGAGCAAGCAGAAAAAATTGCTATCGAATGGGGGAAAAAACTAGCTAACGGTTGGATATTAAATGGTTCGAGTGGGGGTGGCTCCAGTGTAGACTCTACTGGTGCTAAAATACAGGACTGGGGATTCAGGTTCATTTCTACTGATCAAAGTGATGAGATTAGAATTAAAATAAATGACAACGGTCAATTGATTAATTATTCAAAACGGAATAGTTCACGTGGAAATAGCAGAAATTCTCAAGAGTCAGAGAAAAGAGCAGTTGATAAACAAGCAGCAGAAAAGGTTGCTATCGAACTGATCAAAAGCATCTATCCTGATCATACTGGGCAGCTTTATTTAAGAACAGATGAAGGGCATTTTGGTATAAGCGACGAGGATCGAGCTTACTCGTTCACATTTGGTTATTTATATAAAGGTATCCCAATTGATGACCTAGGGATTGAGGTTGAAGTAGATAAATATCATAACGAAGTAAGTTCTATTTGGCTAAATCGGGAAGAGAATGGTGCACCTTGGCGAAACGGTGATGCTTTCGAAGAGAATACGTTATCCAAGGAAGAAGCGATAGAGAAAGAGATCAAAGAGAAAAAACTAATGCTTACGTATTATAAAGCTCCTTTCTATATTGCAAAGGTAGAGGCATCCGAGAAGGAGTCAACTGAAGAGATTCCTATACAGCTCGTCTATCGTTATGTAGGGGAGGAAAAACATGTAAACGGAGTAACTGGAGAATTAGTAGAACCATGGGGATTTAGTAGAGATGAATCGGCTAGTGATATCGAGGGACACAAAAGTGAGGAAGCCTTGCAAGATATGCTAAATAGAGGTTTATTCATCTTGGAAGATGGAAAGCTAGAGCCAGATAAAGAAGTTTCTAGAGCTCAATTTGTGGGATGGATGCTTGGAATATCAAATGAGTTGGTTCGGGCGCATATGTTAGATGATGATGATGAGAAGCCCTATACTTACTCGGATGTACCTACAACCCATCCATATTACAGTGCTATTTCCCAGGCCTCTCAACTTAAAATCATTCCACCCACAGCTCGCTTTGAGCCTGATCGTGCCATTACACGTAATGAAGCGCTAGAAATTTTCATGAAAGCATTACGATTTGGACCGCTACTATCCAAGCCTGATGTCTTTCAATCCCCTTATCCAGACGTAACAGCAGAACAAGTACCTGCTTATACGCTAGCGTATGCGTTAGGTTATCTGAAAGCACCAAAAGGAACAAATGTAGGGCCAAATAAAATCATAACGCGCGCAGAAGCGGCAGAGCTAATGTATCAGTTTTATCAGCAAAACCAACGATAATTGATCTAAGTCAAACAAAACAAAACTCCCTCTCATTATCAATTAGGAGGGAGTTTTGCTGATTGTAAAATTAACTAGATGATTTAAAATTCCGGTGCAATATGCTTAGATTCCATAAAAGTAAATAATGTTTCATCTTCAAATTGCGTAATAAATAATTTTAAATTATATTTCAAATTAACTTCGTACGGGGTAAGCAAGTCATTGCCACGCCCATCCCGCAAAATGCGTATCGTTGGACGATGGCAGCATTCTGGATCTACTTTACAGACTACGCCGCTTTCTCCGTTATTAAGTACGACGCCGCTACCCAGTGGAAAGACAGCGATATGCTTGCGAAAGGCATCCACCAAGTGATGTTGGAACAAATAGCCACCTGAACCAAGCAGGTATTCAAGGGCATCTTGTGGCATATAGCGTTTTCTCCAAGGTCTAGGGGTAGTTAAAGAATCGTACACGTCACAAATGGCTACGATTTGAGCATACTCATGGAATTTGTCACCCTGCAGTTGTTGCGGATAGCCACTTCCATCCATCCGTTCATGATGCTGAAAAGCAACGTGAGCAGACAATAACGAAATATCGTGTTGTTTTCGAATGATATCAAATCCAAGACGCGTATGCTCTTTGGCCTGCTCCATTTCAGCTTCGTTCCAACGGTCGCTCTTGTCCAACAATTCTTTTGGCAAAGCTGTTTTTCCGATGTCGTGTAACAGGGCCCCGATCCCCAAATCACGTAATTGGGTCGTGTTGTAGCCAAGTGACATGCCAACAGCTGTAGCCATGACGGCGACGTTAACGCTGTGATGATACATTGCTCCCGAGTGAGAGGAGATGTTAGCTAGATGAATCATGACATCTTTTGCACCAGATAGATCATTTAAAATCTTATGAAAGACCTGCTGGAAATGCATACCCATATCTTTGACAGAGACCCGACGAGCAACTTTATTGGTATTACGCAGTTGTTGCACGGTTTTATGTATGACTTCCAAAGCATCTTGCCTTGTCTCTGGTCGTATAACATCTTCTACCTCAATATCTGATGTGTGCGGGTCATCAATATAGACGGAATCAATTCCCATGCGTTGTAGACCACTTACCAATCTTTCACTCAGCTGCATACCTGCCCCAAGCAGGACTTTTCCATCATCTGTAAAAACGGTCCTTCCCAATTTCATCCCAGGTTGAACATGTCGCAACGAGACTAGGCGCATGCAAGAACCCTCCCTTGCTGTTAGATACTATCTCATTTTAAAAAAATTATGGACAAATGGGAATAGGATATTCGCTTTTCCCTTGACTAACCTTACTGGATATGGGACTCTAAAGAAAAACTTCAATAATTTACACGCAAATTTATAAAATCAAGTCTTTCTTTTTTAGAATGATGTTGATCTAACTGAGTAATCATTTTGGAGATGATGGCTAATGCGTTGCCCATTTTGTGAATTCAATGGGACAAGGGTATTGGATTCCCGCCCATTTAATAACAACAAATCAATCAGACGCCGTCGAGAGTGCGAAGACTGCGGCAGAAGATTCACTACATTTGAAATGGTGGAAGAAACACCACTGTTAATTATTAAAAAGGATGGAACAAGAGAAGAGTATAGCCGTGATAAAATTTTACGTGGGTTGATTCGTGCTTGCGAAAAGCGGCCTGTGACATTGGAGATATTAGAGAATATTGTAAATGAAATCGAACGAGAACTACGTAGCCAGGGAAAAGCTGAGGTTCCTAGTAAAGAAGTAGGAGAAATGGTCATGGAGCGCCTCTACCATGTGGATGAGGTAGCTTATGTTCGTTTTGCTTCCGTTTATCGTCAATTTAAAGATATTAACGTATTTATGCGAGAATTGGAAGAGCTTTTAGAACAAGCGCGGAATCAGCCGCCTAAAATGAATAAACCAGAATAAAAAGCATTTTTTTCTCTAAGCTTCCAAACCTCTCCTACGTAACACGACAGAAGAAATGATATAATAGAGAAACTATGAACGTAAGGAAGGGTTTTGGTCGATGCGTGTCATGTGGAACGAACTTGCGCCCAACGATCGCTATTTAGTGAGATTCATAAGGCCGCTGAGTATGATAGAGATGGGATTCGTTACCCATCTTTATTTGCCCTTACTAGGGGTATCATCCTATTCGTTGTATCAATTATTAATGCACGAGGTGGATGAAAAGAGTGGAGCAGCAAGCGAAGGGACGCACCGGAGTCTGATGATGATGACATCCTTGCCGTTGGATCGCCTATTGCAAGCCAGAGAACGTCTAGAAGCGATGGATTTATTAAAGGTCCGTCGTCGTGAGAATCGCGAACATGACTTTTTTTATGAGTATATCGTCTTGCCACCGCTAACTCCCGCTCAATTTTTTCAGGAAGATATCCTTCCTGTTATGTTGCTCAATCAAGTTGGAAAAGTCAAATACGAACAGCTTCGTCGTACCTATGCTGACCAGCTATGGAGTAATCTAGCGGAGGAGTATCCGTATGAAGAAGATGTAACCAAGCGTTTTTATGAGGTATATCACAACTTGTCAGCCTCTGAGCTGGAAATACGTCCTGGATCGGAAACAGATCGATTTTTTGCTCACATGCAAGAAAAGCACCCTACAGCCTCTCTGGCTAATCATTATGAAGCGGAGCCAGATAAACAGTTGGATTTATCCTTTTTACGAGCTAGCCTACCTAGTCATGTACAAGCCTCTAAGGTAGTAACGCAGGAAACCATTCCGTTTTTTTATCAGTTACTCTCTTTTTATCAAGTGGACAGCTATTTATTAAGTCAAGAGCTACGGGATTGGAATCTTTTTGATTCAAAAGGAGCTCTGAGCACAGAACTATTGCGTAAACGACTACGCGAGCGATATGTAGATAACCAGCTGACGCGTGAGCGACGTTCATTAGCTGATGGCTATTTGGAACATCTCTGCCCTGGGAAAATACCAGCTCCGGGAACGGAAGTCTTTCTACGAGTCTGTCGAGAGCTTTCACCGCTGATCATATTAGAACAAGCGGTGGGAGGTAGAATTTCACGTGCGTATTTAGAACGGGCGGAGAGCTTGGTCTTCGGAGATTCAATGCCGGCAGAGGTCGTAAATGCTTTGTTGTTATACGCGATGCGTGAAACGAAAATGGAACTACCAAAAGCTTACGTAGAAACCATTCGAGATAGCTGGAAAGCTAAAGCGATTTCCACCGTGGAGGAAGCAGTGAGGGTCATTTTAGAGCGGGCAGAAGCCAAGAATCAGGCTATGGAGAATCAAACTGCTCAATCTCCAGTGGGGTCGTCTAAAGGTGGATTATCCTCTAACCGGGGGCGGCGCAGTAATTCGCGAGCATTGCTGCAGGATAAGCTACCTGCTGCTGTACAGCGACAGCTGGATCGTGAGGAAGCAGAGGCAGTTGATACTGATCGGAAAAAACGCGTTAAACAAGTGAAAAAAACCATTATGGATGATCCAGAGCTGAAAGAATTGTACGAATCACTACGACAGCCGAAGAAGGGGGACGAACATTAGATGGAACCTTTGCGTCAGTTTATGGAGGAGTTGGCGAAACGAACTCCACGTCATATTTTAAGTCCAGATGAACAATTGGATAAAATGATGCGTTCGTCTCTCTATCTAAAATCCTTTCAGCAGAAGCATCCTGAATTAACTAGGGAAGATTTGTTTCGCTCTCTTTCAGCAGTGTATGAATCGGTGAAGGAGCACTATTATTGTGAGAATTGTCCTGGGCTGTCTGAATGTCCTAATTTGGTAAAGGGGCATACGAATAAGCTGCAGGTGCAAAACAAACACATTGTGTCCGCTCTAAGTCCCTGTGAAAAGCAATTAGCTTACGATGAGACACTTCGTACACGTAAAATGATGCGAAGCTACTATGTGTCTGAAGAAACACTTCAAGCTAGCTTTCATCATATGGATATGGATGATTCCAATAAAGAAGCGATTCGTCAGGCGATGCGTTTCTGTCGAGAAATGAAAGGCGATAAGAAGCAAGCAGCACGAGGCCTGTATGTTCACGGGGGCTTTGGGGTTGGCAAGAGCTATCTGATGGCTGCTATCGCACGTGAACTATCGGAGAGTAACATTTCTTCCTTAATGGTCTATGTCCCAGACTTCATTAGAGAGTTGAAAGAATCCCTCTCCGATCAATCCTATGTTGGTAAACTGGAACTACTAAAAGAGATTCCTGTGTTGATCCTAGATGATCTAGGAGCGGAGAATGTAACTCCATGGATTCGTGATGAAGTGATTGGGGTCATTTTAAATCAGCGAATTAACAATCATCTACCAACTTTATTTGCTTCTAACTATTCTCTCGAAGAATTGGAAGAGCATTTTGCCATCAGTAATGGTTCACGTATCGAAGTAACGAAGGCGCGCCGAATTCTGGAACGGATTCGTCATTATGTAGAGGTTGTAGAGATTGAAGGAATGAACCGTAGAAAAAGATAGCCTATGCCGGGGTAAGTGCCTAGGAGCATATTGTTTGGCAGGCAGCCCAAGTATTGGACATGCAGATAAGTCCTTTACTTGGGTTCTTTTGTCTGGATTAGGGTCATTTTATGGAAATGTTTTAGTGATTGGTAGCCTAGTTGTCTTGTCAAAAATGTCCTTTTGAAAAAGACATACAAAGCTTATATAGAAAACGGGACGAGATAAAATAAAAAAGACAAATGTATTCCTTAGAAATACATACCAAGAATGATATTTGATTATTCAGAAAACAGATTAGTGGAGTGAAACGCTTGCTATCAAAGGGTTGTAGTGACTGATTACTGCGAATTAACTGATGATACTGAAAAATATTGTGTTTGGTGTGTGGACATTATGGGGATCATGTGGTACTTTTAAAACTAGAATAGGAAGATGATTACGCGGTTAAAACAACATCATTATGTACGTACAGTGAGGACATTTGTTTTCTCTGGGAAGAGTGGTAATCCTGTCTTCCTTACCAAATGTAATGGTAGTATCGTATTTATGAAAAGATAAAAAACCAAGATACCTATGGAGGGATAAAAGGATGTCCAGCAGAGGGTTGCAAGAGTTTTTACAAGGAAATTTAGCAGAACTTAAAAGCAAGGGCCTATATAACGTTATTGATCCTTTGGAGAGTGCCAACGGGCCTGTTATTACCATTAAAGGCAAAAAACTGGTTAACCTTTCTTCCAACAACTATCTGGGTTTGGCAACAGATGAACGCTTGAAGGAAGCAGCATACCAAGCGATTGCAAAGTATGGTGTTGGAGCAGGTGCTGTTCGTACAATTAACGGGACATTGGATATCCATATTACTTTAGAAAACACATTAGCAGAATTTAAACATACCGAGGCGGCTATTGCTTACCAGTCTGGGTTTAACTGTAATATGGCTGCCATTTCAGCCGTGATGGATAAAAATGATGCAATCCTATCAGATGAATTAAACCATGCATCCATTATCGATGGATGCCGTCTATCTAAAGCCAAAACGATCCGTTATAACCATTCTGACATGGATGATCTTCGTCAAAAAGCAAAAGAGGCGAAGGAATCTGGTCTGTACAATAAAATCATGGTGATTACAGATGGTGTTTTCTCTATGGATGGAGATATTGCCAAGCTACCAGAAATTGTAGAGATTGCTGAGGAATTCGATTTAATCACGTATGTGGATGATGCTCATGGATCTGGCGTTCTTGGTAAAGGGGCGGGAACCGTTAAGCATTTTGGCTTATCTGACAAGGTAGACTTCCAGATCGGAACGCTGTCAAAAGCGATTGGGGTAGTAGGTGGTTATGTAGCTGGTAAACAAGAGCTAATTGATTGGCTTAAAGTACGTAGTAGACCTTTCCTATTCTCCACTGCACTTACACCAGGAGATGTCGCAGCGATTACCAAAGCAATTAACATTTTGACAGAAAGCACCGAATTACATGATCGCCTCTGGGAGAATGGTAATTACCTGAAAAGGGGTTTGAAAGAGCTCGGTTTTAATATCGGAGAGAGCGAGACTCCAATCACACCTTGCATTATTGGGGATGAAATAAAAACACAGGAATTTAGTAAGCGATTGTATGAAGAAGGCGTTTATGCAAAAGCTATCGTATTCCCAACGGTTGCTAAAGGAACGGGACGTGTCCGCAATATGCCAACTGCGGCGCATACGAAAGAAATGTTAGATCAAGCGTTGGCCACTTACAAAAAAGTAGGTAAGGAAATGGGAATCATTTAATCCTACTGAGCAAAAGGAACAACAGGACGAAAGGGGTCAACCCATATGAAAAGAATAATGGTAACAGGAGCGCTTGGACAAATTGGCTCCGAATTGGTCACAAAATTACGGAGTGTATACGGAACAGAATCCGTGATTGCCACTGATATTCGCCAGGTTGAGGGGCAAGAGGGGCCATTTGAGATTTTAGATGTAACAGATGCAAAGGCTATGCACGATATTGCTACAAAGTACAAGGTGGATACCATTATGCATTTGGCAGCTCTGTTGTCTGCGACAGCGGAAGCAAAGCCATTGCTCGCTTGGAATTTAAACATGGGCGGACTGGTGAATGCACTAGAAGTAGCAAGAGAACTTAATTGCCAATTTTTTACACCAAGTTCAATCGGTGCATTCGGGCCAACAACACCAAAAGATAATACACCTCAGGACACAATTCAGCGTCCTGTTACCATGTATGGGGTGAATAAGGTTTCTGGAGAATTGTTGTGTGATTACTACTACCAAAAATTCGGAGTAGATACACGCGGTGTACGCTTCCCAGGGCTGATTTCCTACGTAACACCTCCAGGTGGGGGAACAACCGACTATGCTGTAGAAATTTATTATGAGGCAATTAAAAATGGACGTTACACCTCATACATTCAAAAAGGTACCTATATGGATATGATGTACATGCCAGATGCACTCAACGCTATTATTAATTTGATGGAAGCAGATGCGTCTACATTACAACACCGTAACGCCTTTAACGTCACAGCAATGAGCTTTGAGCCAGAGCAAATTGCACAGGAGATCAAGAAGCATATTCCGACATTTGAGATGAATTACCAAGTTGATCCAATTAGACAAGGTATTGCAGACAGTTGGCCAAATTCAATTGATGCCACAGCGGCTAAAGTGGAGTGGGGCTTTAAGGCGGAATATAATTTAGAAAAAATGACAACTGATATGCTGGCTAAGCTTCGGGATAAATTGCAAGTAGCAGCTGGCATCTAAGCGATAGTAGCTAGAGCTGGAATAGCTGAACAGCAGATATAGTGTGATCGTCTATTGTGTGGATGAAAGAAAGCAGGGGAGATAATCCTCTGCTTTTTTTATATTTTCATGTAGAACGAGAAAAAAGTAGCTATGCATATAAGCTTACAGGGTACGTTCACAAGAGTTTGTATAAAAAATAGTAGCGAACGTGCATTGTGAAAAGCATAGATGATCATTATGATAATCACTATCATACAGAAGCTTTTTCGGCAAATCGTAATTGTATGGGAGAGGGTAAGGATTATGATAAGGTCACGTTGGAACATGGCTGCTTGGGTGGCTGTTTTGCTTGTCGTGATGTACCTTGTAGCTGGGTGCGGAAAACAACCACAGGAAGCAGTTACACAGACTCAGAAGAGTGTGGAGAATAGACAGCAAAGTGAGAGTCAGGCCAATGACAAGGAAACAACGAAGCAATCACAAACACGTGTGGTTAAGGACGAGTTTGGAGAAGTGGAGATTCCGATCCATCCTGAACGAATAGCCGGCATTTATTTGGAAGATCCTTTAGTCGCATTAGGAATTACTCCAATTGTGCAATGGTACCATCCAGCATGGGGTAAGCAGGATTATCTCGGATTAGATGTACCAACATTCGATATAACGGGCAGTATAGAAGCTTTAATTGAAGCTAATCCTGATTTAATCATTGTTGATGGAGGAGTAGATGCGACCAAATATGAAGCATACTCCAAGGTAGCTCCTACTTATCGAGTACCAGATTCCATTAATAAAAATGCTGTAGAAACATTGAAAAGAGTAGCAGATATAGTAGGCATGCCTGAAAAGGCCGAAAGTGTATTGAAAGAGTACCAGAAACAAGTTACTGATGCTAAAGAGAAGCTGAGTTCGTCAGTAGGCAGGGAGACAGTAGCGGTTATTCGTTTAAATGTTGGTGAGAAGCCATCATTGGCTCTTTTTGGACTCCAAAACGCTTATACAAGAATGATCTATGAAGATTTAGGATTAGAGCCATATGAGCCTGTGAAAAAGATTGTAACTCACGAAATTATGTCATTAGAGAAGATACCAGAGTTTACTGCTGATCATATTATTATATTCCCATCCAATGGTACATGGACATCCCAGGAGAATAAACAAGCTTTTGCATTACTGGATAACCCATTATGGAAGGCTTTGCCCGCGGTTAAGAATGGGCATGTGTATCAATTGGAAAGAACACATTGGCAATCTGGGTCAATTAAAGCTAATACGATGAAGATTAATGACGTACTAAAAATATTTTCTACTAAAACCAAATAGCAGGTCTATCTGCGCTAAAGAAGAGAGGCTTCAGCTTATGTTGAAGAACTTTCTTTTTTGTTTTATAATATTTTAAATGAGAATTATTATCAATGGAGTGGTATGATGAGCCAGGTAGCAAGCTTGATAAGTAGTCCAAGTGCCCTCTTTCTCTTAGTAGATATCCAATATTGCACGCTCCCTACTGGTCATCACCAGAAAGATAATGACACAAGCAATTATAGCTTGATTGTTGTGACTGATGGGAAGGGAAAGCTGAAAATAGAAGAAGAGCACTTTCAGATGGATCGGGAAAGCTGCTTCTTAATTGGACCAGAGCAATCTCTGTTCATTCAAGCTGTAGAGCCGTCTCTATGTTTCTATCAATTAACTTTCAATAAGCTGTCTATTCAAGCTACAGCTTCTCTTTTAACACAGAAGAAGGAGGAGAGAAGTGATTCATTTCCTTTCCTTGGAGCTGTAACTTGCTCTCCTTTTTCCAAATGTCTTGATTTGGTGGAAGCGATATATTGTCATCGAAATGATGCTGATGACATGGAAAGATTTTATAACCACGTACGTTTTGAGGAATTACTCCGTTTCGTTTTTCAACAAAATACTTCTCAGAGTCATTTGGACATACGCCGTGCGGTGGAGCGCTCTGTTGAACATGTGCGAAAACATTATAATGAACCGATGACAGTGGATCAACTGGCGGCTGATGCTAACGTCGCTCGTTATAAATATACGCGTATTTTTAAGGAAATGACGGGGCATATTCCACTTGATTTTGTAAATAAATTGCGGATAGACAGAGCTAAACAATTACTTAGTAGGACGGACGATCGGATTCATGAAATAGCAGAGCAGGTTGGATTCAACAATGAATTCTATTTTAATCGTCGTTTTAAACAAATGGTTGGTGTAGCCCCAGGACAATACCGGGATAATCAGCGTAGCGACCTTCGGATCGTATCATTGTTTTTGGAGGATTATTTACTGGCATTAGGTGTAACTCCGATTGTACAGTGGTCGCATGGGGGATGGGGGAAGCTGGATTATCTTGGTTTACAGCATATCCCGACGCATGATGTCCTGACAGAGGACATTCATCAATTATCCCACTACAACCCAGACTTTATTATGGTCAGACAAGGGGGTCAAGGCTTAGCAGGTATCTACGATCAATGTCGGCAGATTGCACGTACTAGTGTCATTCATCACCCTGTGGATGATTGGCGTTCCACATTGCGTACCGTGGCGGATATGCTAGGGCGGACCAATATAGCAGAGCAAGTAATTATGCAGTATGAGAATAAAGTCGCAAAGGCTAAAGAAGTATTGTCTCGATCTGTAAAAGGACAGACATTTGCTTTCCTGCGGGTATCAGCCAATTATATTAGTATAGATTACCTTTACACGGGTCCTGTATTATATCGAGATTTGGGGATGAAACCACATCCACTCGTTAGCCAATTAAGAGGAGTATCTGAGAGAAGATGCTTGTCATGGGAAGACCTTTCTGAGTTGGACGCAGATCATCTATTCTACACATTTGACAAATGGCATGATGAAGGTGAAGATGCAGAAAAAAAGCAACTATATCATCCCACTTGGCAATCCATTCCGGCTGTTCAGAAAAACCGTGTGTATGAGGTGGATTTCATGACATGGATGAGCCATGGAGTTATTGCCAATAGCAGGAAGATTGATGATGTGATGAGGGTGCTTGCTTATTAATTTTACATGGATACTAAACACCGGAAGTGATGGAGGAGATGCATCTTGGATTCTTCTATACAGATCGTAAAGAAATCACAGGTATTTTTATGGGAGGATGGCGTATCTTCTATCACGTTTACGGCTGAAACACCGACTTTACTTACTACTCTAGGGCAGATTCAAATCGTAATCGGCACAACCCTTTATCAACTATCAAAGGGAAACGTCATGTTCTTACGTCCGAATGATGCAATAACAGTGGAGTATAATGAGGATACTGCTCCTCTGGTTTATCAAGTTGGTTTTGAGTATTATGAGCTTGTCGAATATACGGAAGAAAATATACGATATGGCAAGAATCATGATCATTTGCCTCCAAGCGGCTGGATGACTGAATTTCTTCCTTAGGTACGTGTACAACAAGAAGTGCTAAATCCAAGCAATCATCTGTATATTTCAGAGGCATCCCTGCCGGAATATGCTGCTGATCATATGTTTGTTGTGGTGTGTGAAGGCAATGGTTCTTACCAAGAGATGAAGAAACAAGTGTCTAGCAGCGCGGGGTGGAGCAATCTACCTGCCGTTCGACGAGATCGAATTTATCCTCTTAGACTAGAAGAGTTTTGGTGCTGTGATGGTCTTTTACTGGAGAGACAGTTGGATAAACAAGTAGATTTGTTGGTTTCAGGTAACAAATTCTAACATTTATCCATACCCAAATGATAACTTTTTGAAATAGACGGCTTTACGCTTACTTGTTATGATGAACATGGAAGTTAATGATAATGATTATCATTTGTTTAAAGCTAAAACCAAGCCTATTTCAAAGAGGAGTAGAAAAAGATGTGGATGGTAAGAAGAAAGCTATGGATAGGGACCATGCTTGCTTTGCTCATGATAGTATTGACCGCTTGCACCCATGCAAATCGAGAAACGAATCAGAATGAAGCACAGCCTCTACTGACAGCAAATGAAAATGGAAAACAAAAGCAACCCACTAGGGTGATTACAACCATTAAAGGGGATATTACGATACCAGCGGAGCCAAAACGGGTGATAGCTCAGGGTTATTTGGGTACTTTTCTTGCGTTTAATGTGAAACCAGTTGGCGCTCCCAAGTGGGATATCGATTCTCCACACGTTAAGCATCTTACTGCGGGAATTGAAGATATTGGCCAAATCGAATTGGGTAGTGTAGAAAAAATACTAGCACTAAATCCTGATCTTATCGTCACCTTATCTGATGATCCTGTTATGTATGAGCAGTTAAGTAAAATAGCACCCACAGTTGTTTACCCCTATAATACCTTTAATGATGCACGGGACGAAATAAAAACGTTTGGAGAGCTCCTTGGAAAGCAAAAGGAAGCCGAAGCTTGGATTGCCGAGTTTAATGAAACAGTAAAGGCCGCTAAGGAAAAAATTAAAGGGATTGTTGCTAAGAATGAGACCGTTTCTGTTATGGGGGAGTTTAACAAAGAAATATATGTCTATTCCTTTGGGATATGGCGTGGAGTTCAAGCTATATACAAACATCTGGAATTAACTCCTCCCCCGCGAGTTCAGAAGCTAATTGATGCAAAAGAGGATTTTAAAGTAATCTCATTTGAAACGATTCCTGAGTTTGCCGGGGATTATATATTTTTGGAATCAGGAAAAAACGGACAATTCCAGAGAAATGGTTCATTTTGGAACTCGTTAGAAGCAGTAAAGAACAACCGTGTCTTTGATTTAGATACAGACTATTTTTGGCCGTATGATCCGATTGCGATTAAAGCTCAAGTAGAAAAAGTTGCAGAGTTACTTGAGAAATCTCACAAAAAATAATTCGATAAATGCTAAGAGACATTGCTCGCGAATGTGGCTAGACCATTTCCTCAACATACCGAATATGTATCGGGCTCTATTAAGCCTAGTCATGTTAGTCAAGCTGAGTTGGATAATGACGTACGACGTATATACGACGAGTGGAAGGAAAGGTATATAAAGAAGAATCCAAAGGCAAGCAATCAGTACTATGTATTTTACAATTTAGAAAAGACGGTTGAACCAGACAATGCCGTTTCTTCTTCAGAAGGTCATGGATATGGGATGCTGGCAACAGTTCTGATGGCAGGACATGATTCTGAAGCTAAAACTTATTTTGACGGTTTGTACCGTTATTACAAAGCTCATCCTAGTGTCTTTAATTCCGCTTTAATGGCTTGGCAACAAGTGAAAGATAGCAAAGGAAACATCATTGACAACCCAGATGGAGGTAATGAGGCAGCCACGGATGGAGATATGGACATCGCCTATGCTTTGTTATTAGCGGACAAACAGTGGGGTAGCTCTGGAGAAATCAATTATCTTTCCCAAGCCAAAAATGTAATCAATGCCATCATGAAACACGAAGTCAATTATTCGGAGGGAATTTTAAAACTGGGGGATTGGGCAGATAATAGCGACAGCAAATACGGTAAAGCGACACGTACTTCAGACTTCATGTTGAGTCATTTAAAGGCCTTTGAACAAGCGACCGGTAATAGTAAATGGAGTAAGGTCATTGATAAAACGTATCATATTCAGAATACCCTCTATACAAAAAATAGCCCTAAGGCTGGACTATTGCCAGATTTCGCTGTTAAAAAAATCGTCCTCCTATGTGCCTGCCCCTCCAAATTTATTAGAAGATAAGAATGATGGTAACTACTATTACAATGCGTGTCGAGTACCTTGGCGCCTACCACATATGGCTAGCTCTTCCATCAAGTCAAATGAGTATTTTGACAATAGTATCCGCTTATTGACTATGATCATAGCTTCAGGAAATTGGCGGTTGACAGAATAATTAGGTAATTACACCTCGCAAATGTAGCAAAAAATATCAAAACGCTAATAAATTGTCAAAAAATAGTTTGTATACGTTCTAAACAATGACTTTCATTTTTATAATATCACTAATGTTATAAACGGAGGTGAGCATTTCGGCCGTGTCAGAACTTTGCTTTACCACATCATGGGAGGTCATTAAATGACAGAACAGAGCGTTATGAGCAGGATGGCAATCAAGGTATGTGTTGCTTTTGGGATGCTGGTATTAATGATAGCAGGGGCTATGTTCGTTGCTGAACGTGTATCAGCTCACGGCTATGTTGAATCACCTACAAGCCGAGCTTATATGTGTAAACAAGACAAAAACATTAATTGTGGTCCCATTCAGTATGAGCCTCAGAGCGTAGAAGGGGAAGGGTCCTTTCCACAATCTGGCCCACCGGATGGACAAATCACAGGGGCCGGACGCTATCCCGATCTGTATACACAAACCGCTGATCGTTGGAAGAAGGTAACAATGCATGGTGGAGCCAATACGTTTAAGTGGAGATTGACAGCATCGCATAGCACGAAGGAGTGGAAGTATTACATTACGAAAAATGGCTGGAATCCCAATAAACCACTTGCTCGCTCCGACTTAGACATAGTTCCGTTTTGTTACTATTACGATGGTGGGAACAGACCTGGTACTACGGTGACTCATACATGTAATGTACCAACTGATCACAGTGGTTATCATCTTATTCTGGCCGTGTGGGAGATTGCGGATACCACGAATGCTTTTTATCAAGTGATAGACGTTAATCTGGTCAAAAGCGCTGCTACTGAGCAAGTCTCTATTGATTTGAGCAAGGCTACTGTAGACCAACAAGCTCCTCAAATGGGAAAGGTAAGTCCTATCTTTTCTACGGTACAACAAATTACACAGGGAAGTATTCTGCCGCGTGATCAATGGTTTGCTGATGATTTGCGCGCACCATACTGATTAGGTATAGACCGAATAATGGGTGTCACTAAAACGCCTAATATTCGGTTTTTTTGAGTCAAAAAACCTATGCAAAAAAAATAGTTTAGTAATAACATAAATGTAGTTCTTTCAGCCTAAAGTAGTGTACATAGAAAGCGCATACAGGAAATGTTGAGAGTTTCCATCTTTTTACTACCTTTTGTTCAAAAATCAGTTCTCCGCTTTAAAAAATGAGCCGTTTTAAAATGTGACTATTGTAGTGTGATGATTCAGTCGTAAAGAATCTATCTAAAATGCTACCAATTTTAATAAAATAACAAATGTTACAAAGTATTTCGTATAACCTAGAACATCACATACTAGGAGGTAGACAGAATGGCTTTGCAATGGAAAACGGTTTTTGGGAAGAGCTCTGTAGCTTTTGGAATAACGCTGGCAGCTATGGCTGGTACGATGGTATTTGCAAGTAGTGCGTCAGCACATGGTTACATTGAATCACCAACGAGTAGAGCTTTGCTGTGTAAGCAAGGACAAAATGTTGGTTGCGGTCAAATTCAATATGAACCGCAAAGTGTAGAAGGGAAAGGTAATTTTCCACAATCTGGGCCTAAGGATGGTGAGATCACAGGGGCAGGAAAATATACGGAACTCTTCGCTCAAACAGATAGTAGATGGAAAAAAGTAGACATGAAGGGCGGAAAAAACACTTTTACATGGTATTTGACTGCTCCACATTCTACAGGTGACTGGAAATATTATATAACGAAAAAAGATTGGAATCCGAACAAACCATTAGGCCGCGATGATCTTGAGCTCATTGCAAAATTTAACGATGGTGGAAAAGTTCCGCCTAAATCAGTGTCTCACAACGTTAATGTACCGACCGATCGAAGTGGCTACCATATCATTCTTGGTGTATGGGAAATCGCTGACACAGGGAATGCTTTTTATCAAGCCATCGACGTAAATTTGAAAAACGATGGTAACCCAACAGAGCCAGAGGTACAATTACCGACAATTCCTAGCAACTTGACCTCTCCAGGACAGACAACAACAAGTATCGAGTTGCGCTGGTCAGCCTCGACAGCTTCTGAGGGGATCAAAGAATATGAAGTATATCGTAATGGTCGTCTAGTAGGTACAACTAGCCAAGCGTATTTTGAAGATAAAGAATTGACTCTTGATACAGCTTACACATACACAGTTCGTTCCGTTGATTTTGCTGGAAATAAATCTGAACTGTCCAAGCCGTTCACAGTGAAAACAAGTAAAGAAGACGAACAAGTAGAATTGCCAACAGCACCAGGTAATCTTGTTTCGCCTGCAAAAACCAAATCTACAATTGATTTGAGTTGGACAGCTTCCACAGCTCCTCATGGGATTCACGCCTATGAAGTGTATCGTGATGGCGGACTTGTAGGAACGACTAGAGAAACAACGTTTACAGACAAGGATTTAAAAGCAGACACAACATATTCTTATATGGTGGTAGCTGTTGACCATGCTGGTAATAAATCTGCTTTCTCTCAAAAAGTAACAGTGCGTACTGAAAAAGAGCAGGATGGGAACACCGGTGATACATGGAACAAAGACAATGTTTATAATAATGGCGATCGAGTTATATATGAAGGCGTAGAATATGAAGCACAATGGTGGACTCGCGGTGACCGTCCCGACAGCTCTGATGTATGGAAACAAGTGGGCGATGTCGTACAAAAATGGAACAGCGAGAAAGCATACCAGGGTGGAGCAAAAGTCTCCTACGAGGGTAAAACATATCAAGCAGAATGGTGGACAAAAGGGGAAGAGCCTAGTACATCATCTGTATGGACACTCGTACAGTAAGTAGTTTGGGCAGTAACAGAATAGGATAAGAGAAAGGGACCATTCAATAGCTTGCTTGAATGGTCCCTTTTTGTATTTGCCGAGGCGTGCTAGGACAGAATGTTTACACGATAAGGAGAAATAACAATAATGGCAACACCAAGAAATTAAGCGCCCATCTTAATTGAAGTGCACCCCTTGGAGTAGACATTGGAAAAATCCCCAAGGTTATCCGATGACTCTGATCTTACCCCTGTCAAGTAGACAACTTTAAACAAGCCCCATCTAGGCAACCTGAGTTCGGTATTCTATCGGACTCAGGTTTTTTAATCGAGATTGAAACCGTTGCTGATTATAGAAATTAATGTAACCGTGGAGAGCTTCTTCCACTTCTTTATCTGTTTGAAACGAATGAAGATACAAACACTCTGTTTTTAGATGCCCAAAGAATCCCTCAATACAGGCGTTCAGGAGAGTGGATAGGAGTTTGTCCAAAAACGGAGGCTATTGGTTCTTGAAACCACCATTGTATGGAATCAATCATGTGGGAACCGATTGAGTTAAGTGTGCCTCCCCCTAACGCTTTATCTTCTTTCCAGCTTTTATAGCCTGAATGGTGAGAAAGATAATTTAAGGCGTTTCCTTGGTAACGAATATGTATAATTCGGCCTAATTGTCCGCTTTCGATGATTTCTTTCACCTTTGACCGAGCGGGTAGATATCTGAATTCAAAGTTGATGGCTCCGAATCGATTTGCGTGATCACGTGCAGCAATCATTTCTTGTGCCTCATTGAGATTGAGTGCCATTGGCTTTTCGCATAGCACATGATACCCATGAGCAAAGGCGTCACAAACCATCTCTTTGTGCTGATACTGTGCTGAAGTAACAGAAACAAGATCGAGAGCTTCTGAGGTTAACATGGTTTTCCAATCGGAATAAATATTCGAGATGCCTGTTGCTTTTCTGACTTGCTCAGTGTTTCTTCCTGATACACTCGTAATTGCAATTACCTCAAACTGTGGATGAGCCTGAAAAAGCGGAGCATGGACTGAGGCACCAAAGCCTGTTCCAATAATCCCCACTTTTAATTTAGATGTCGACATAGCAAGTCCTCTCCTTATCTTTCTGTTTCACACATTATAAAGAAAATATCTATCATCCTAGAAATAGATATGATTGTCTATAGTCGATTTTGTCATTTACATCCATTTCTTTTTCATCCCTAACAACTTCTGGTAGTATGGATAAGAGAGTATAGAAAAAAGCACTGATAGGGCTACAGATACACGGAGGAACGAATAATGAATAGGAGATATCTTGCTATCTACGAGGAGATTAGACAGGGAATTATTGAAGGAGTGTATCCACCAGGGGAAAAATTACCTTCTGAAAATGATTTTTGCAAAAAGTTTGAGACTAGTAGAGGTACGATTCGCCGTGCTTTGGATATGCTAGCAGAAGAAGGACTTGTCAACAGCATGCATGGGAAAGGTGTCTTTGTTTTAGATCAAAATACGATTAGCTTTTCCTTTGGTGGATTGGTCAGTTTTAAAGAAGCTAATGAAAATAGTGGACAGGTCTTTTCTACAACTGTTCCTTTCTTTACGGAGCTTGTTATTGATGAAAAATTGGAGCAAAAAACTCATCTTCCAAATGGTATAAACGTTTATCATTTATATCGTGTAAGAAAGCTGGATGGGGAAAGAGTCATATTAGATATTAACTATTTTAGCAAAGAAAAATGTGAAGGCTTGACTCCTGAAATAGCTGAGAAGTCCATTTATGAGTATATCGAGCATGATTTGGAATTAAAAATTGGGTTTGCACAAAGAGTGATTCAAGTAGAGCAAGCGACAGGAAAAGACAGAGAATATCTGGATATGAAAGCATTTGGATTTGTCGTAGTGGTTCGCAACTATGTGCATTTGTATGACGGTTCGATATTTGAGTACACAGAGTCGCGCCATCGTCCAGATCGGTTTGTGTTTACTGATTTCGCACGGAGGCGATAAATCATAGTTAAATGAGGTTATTGTCCGGGTCTAGTACGCTGAAGTCGCGATCACCCCACGGCTGATCTCTTAGATGACCATTGGAGGGTAGGATACCCAGCGGTTGAGTACGCTGATAAAGTTCGTCAATATCTTCGACAGCTGGTTGTACCTGCAAGAAACGATTCTGCACCTGAAACGATCGGGGAGAGAACGTTACGAGTACGCCAGCTCTCATCAGTGGCTACCCAAAGATGAATTTGAACATGATTACACTCAACAATAGCGAATCCTTCCTCGTGACAGACTAGGGTAAAACCAAGTTTATCATGATAAAAATCCCCGCTTTTCACAATGTCTGTCACAGGTAATGCTGGAATGACTCCCAACATTCTCATAAGAAGCCCCTTGTCTTACATCAAATATGACCTTCTTTATAAAACGATCTCGATTGTAAGATTACCGATTTCGCTAATCAACATATTTCATCCTGTTTTTTTTCAAATGAAATGAAAATGCTTCAGTGTTACTTTCAGGGAAGTATCAGTCAGTATAAATTGTAAGATAATGGGTCAACCAAACAGCTGGTTATCACCACGTTATAGTGAGCCGGCTGTTTTTAGTCTGCATTCTAGCCGTATTGGTGTCTTTATAAAGAAATGAAGAACATTGACTAGTGGTATCCTAAGAATAATTTATTTAGTATAACTTGTATAAACAAGTGTTTACAAACTTGTTTATACAAGTTATACTAAGGTCAATAAACAAGGATGAAAGCGATTCCAAAGGGAGGTACATCTATGAGTGTTAGCAAAAAGTCCGTAGAGGAGATCATTGAAGCACTTGGCGGTAAAGAAAATATTGTAACCGCTTCACATTGTGTAACGCGCTTACGTCTTGCTTTGCTAGATGAGGGGAAGGTCCAGAAGGAAGAGCTAGATACTCTTGATCTGGTAAAAGGGTCCTTTTCTGCCAATGGACAGTTTCAGGTTGTAATTGGTCCTGGTCTGGTTGAAAAAGCTTATGCTCATTTATTAGAGCTTACTAGTTTAGATAAGGCTTCTAAGCAGGAGCTCAAGGATGCTACGGAAAAAAATTTAAATCCGATACAAAGAGCAATTAAAACATTAGCTGATATTTTCATTCCAATCTTACCTGCAATTGTGACCGCTGGTTTGCTAATGGGGATTAATAATGTTTTGACAGGAAAAGGGATCTTTTTCCCAGAGCAATCACTGATTCAGGTATATGCCCAATGGAAGGATTTAGCAGATATCATTAATCTCATTGCCAATACGTCCTTCGTATTCTTGCCGGCATTAATCGGCTGGTCTGCTGCAAAACGCTTTGGTGGTAGTGAGCTTCTTGGGATGGTGCTTGGATTAATGCTCATTCACCCCGATTTATTAAATGCTTGGGGATACGGAGATGCGGTTGCAAAAGGAACGGTGCCATACTGGAATTTATTTGGCTTAAGTATTGAAAAAATTGGGTATCAAGGTCAAGTGTTACCTGTTCTTGTTTCAGCGTTTTGTTTAGCGAAGATAGAACAATTCATGAATAAACGTGTACCAGACGCTTTTAAGCTATTATTAGTAGCTCCTGTGACGTTATTAGTAACAGGCTTCCTGTCATTCATCGTGATCGGTCCGTTAACCTTTTCAATCGGAAATGTAATTACTAATGCCTTTGTGAGCATTTTTGATAATTTTGCAGGGGTTGGTGGTCTCATTTATGGTGGATTCTATGCCTTGCTGGTTGTAACAGGCATGCATCATACCTTCCTTGCTGTAGATTTGCAATTGATCGCAAGTGTAGGCGGAACCTTCTTATGGCCAATTCTAGTACTTTCTAATATTGCTCAGGGCTCTGCTTCATTAGCTACGATGCTTTTGATCCGTGACGAAAAGGGCAAGGGATTGTCACTTACATCAGCGATTTCTGCTTTCCTAGGAATTACGGAACCAGCTATGTTCGGGGTAAATCTACGGTTACGCTATCCATTTATCGCTGCGATGATTGGATCTGCACTCGGTGCCGTATACATTACGATAAATAAGGTAAAAGCCGCTTCAATTGGTGTAGGTGGTTTGCCAGGCTTCTTGTCCATCTTCCCACAAAACTGGGGACCGTTCTTTGTCGGAATGGCAGTCGCATTAGTTGTACCTTTTGTCCTTACTATTATTTTTGGCAAAATGCGCAGCAAAAAGGTAGAAGAGAAGGGGACAAAGGCCGTAGCGTAACAAGTAACTTACTATGACACGTAAGTAGTGCACATACAACGAGACTAAGCTTTACGAAAATGGTGGTGTAAGCAATGCAAGAAACATGGTGGAAGAAAGCGGTTGTGTATCAGATTTATCCAAAAAGCTTTCTTGATACAACAGGGAATGGTATCGGAGATTTGGAAGGAATTACTCGACAATTAGATTATTTACAGCAATTAGGTGTGGATGTGATCTGGTTAACTCCTATTTATGCATCTCCACAAAAAGATAATGGCTACGACATCAGCGATTATTATACGATCAATCCTGAGTACGGAACTATGGAATCGTTTGAACAGCTGTTACATGAAGCTCATCAACGGAAGATCAAGCTGATTATGGATATCGTAGTGAACCATACATCTATTGAACATGAATGGTTTAAACAAGCAAGGTCTTCCAAAGATAACCCGTATCGTGACTATTATATTTGGAAAGATGGTGTAGATGGCAATCCTCCAACGAACTGGCAATCCAAATTTGGTGGGAATGCTTGGGAATGGGATGAACAAACAGAGCAATACTATCTGCATTTGTACGACGTGACGCAAGCTGATTTGAATTGGGAGAACCCTACTCTACGACGCGAAATTTATGATATGATGCACTTTTGGCTGAAAAAAGGCGTTGATGGTTTCCGCTTAGATGTAATTAATGTTATCTCCAAGGATCAGACTTTCCAAAACGATACGCTACAAAGCCCAATGGAGGATGGACGACGCTTTTATACTGATGGTCCTCGCATCCACGAATATTTAAAAGAAATGAATGAGCAGGTTTTTGCTCATTATCCAGAGATATTGACAGTAGGAGAAATGTCGTCTACAACGATTGATAATTGCATCCGTTATACCAATCCAGACGAGAGAGAACTAAGTATGGTCTTTAATTTTCATCATTTGAAGGTCGACTATCCGAACGGACAAAAGTGGGCTACAGGTGAGTTTGACTTTGCAAAATTAAAGAGCATTCTCAATGAATGGCAGGTTGGAATGCAAGCAGGTGAAGGCTGGAATGCATTGTTCTGGTGCAATCACGATCAGCCGCGTGTAGTTACTCGTTTTGGTGATGATCAGAAATATCATAATGAATCTGCGAAAATGCTGGGGACCGCTCTTCATTTTATGCAAGGTACTCCCTACATCTATCAGGGTGAAGAGTTTGGCATGACTGATCCTGGGTATGCTAATATCGAGGATTACCGTGATGTAGAAACAATTAACGCTTACCATTTGCTCCGTGAGACAGGCATTTCTGAGCAGGAGATAATGAAGGCGATCAAACAAAAATCCAGAGATAATTCACGTACACCAATGCAATGGTCGGATGCTTCAAATGGTGGATTCACGGCAGGTACTCCTTGGATTAACGTAGCTAATAATTATCTGTCAATCAATGCACAGCGAGCACAGGAGGATCAGAATTCCATCTGGTATCACTATCAAAAATTGATCCAGCTACGCAAAAAACATGATGTCATTGCATATGGTGATTTTACCATGCTGTATCCAGAGCATCCCCAGATATATGCCTATGTTCGCCAATATGGTTCTGAGCAGGTAGTAGTGATTAGTAATTTTTATGCTGAACCAACAGAATTTGTACTGCCGAAGGATATCGATAGAAAAGCACATAGGGAGGTTATTCTGACCAACTATCCAGATGTGCCGGCAACACTGGATGAATTCACATTGCGTCCATATGAGTCGCTTGCGATTTTAATAAAGTAAGGTAGCTTTGAAACAGAATGCTCACATCCCAGTTCCAGATTGAAATGGGAAATGGGCATTTTGTTTTTTTGTTTCTATTTGTACTCAGAGCCAGACAGCGGTATCATAAGAAGGAGAATGGTTGACATAATGAGATCGTCATATTCAACCGATAGAATCCGGTTTTGAGAGGATGACAACATGAGTAAAAAGATTGTTTTAGCAGAGAAACCCTCAGTGGGTAAAGATATCGCCAGAGTTTTGAAATGTACCAAGCAGGGGAATGGGTACCTTGAAGGCGACAAATATGTAGTAACTTGGGCATTTGGTCATCTTGTTACGTTAGCTGATCCTGAAGTCTATGGAGAGACCTATAAATCATGGAAGCTGGAGGATTTACCGCTGTTGCCATCTCGCCTGCAATTGACAGTCATCAGACAGAGCTCTAAGCAATATCAGATTGTTAAAAAATTGTTAGGTCGTCAGGATGTTACAGAAGTGATTATTGCTACGGATGCTGGACGTGAAGGTGAGTTGGTGGCGAGGTGGATTTTAGAAAAAGCGCACGTGAAAAAGCCTGTGAAGCGCTTGTGGATATCCTCTGTGACTGATAAAGCAATTACGGATGGCTTCAGAAAGATACGAGATGGCAAGGAGTACGAGAATCTTTATGCTTCTGCTGTTGCTCGTGCTGAAGCCGACTGGTTTGTCGGTATCAATGCCACCCGTGCTCTTACAACAAAGCATAATGCTCAGCTCTCTTGTGGACGTGTTCAAACTCCTACTGTGGCTATGATTGCTAAACGTGAGGAGGAGATTCAAAAATTCGTTCCTCGTCCTTATTATGGCGTACAAGCGATAACAGGCAATGGTTTAAAACTTACGTGGCAGGATCAGCAGACAAAAGATATGAAGACGTTTACCAAAGAGAAGGCCGAGAAAATTGTCGAAAGCAGTAAAAATAAACAAGCGGAAATTATTGATATCCAGAAGGCTAACAAGAAAAGCTTTGCTCCAGCTTTATACGACCTAACCGAGCTACAACGTGATGCGAATAAGCGGTTTGGTTTTTCGGCAAAGGAGACCCTCTCCGTCATGCAAGGATTGTACGAAACACATAAGGTGCTCACGTACCCGCGCACAGATTCTCGCTATCTGACATCAGATATTGTCGAAACAATACCTGATCGATTGAGGGCTATTTCGGTTAAACCATACACTCCGTTTGCTGCTAAGCTGTTAAAGCAACCGATTCGAGCGGGTAAACATGTAGTGGATGATAGCAAGGTATCTGATCATCATGCGATTATTCCAACTGAGCAATCTGTGCTGATGAATAAGCTTAGCGACAAGGAACGTAAAATATATGACCTTGTTGTTAAACGCTTTCTGGCTGTGCTATATACACCTTTTGAATATGAACAAATTAGTATTCGTGCTCGCATTGGCGATGGCGAATTCTTAGCAAAAGGGAAGACGATCACGAATCAAGGCTGGAAAGAAATCTACGACAACCATTTTGATGAAGAGGAAAACGGAGATGGATTAAAAGAGCAGCTTTTACCAAAGCTACAACAAGGTGAGCAAATGCCTGTACAAACCGTTTCTCTTACGAAAGGGGAAACAAAACCTCCAGAGCCATTTACAGAGGCTACACTACTTTCCGCTATGGAGAATCCTGTCCGCTATATGGGACAGGTTGATAAGCAGGTAGCCAAAACATTGGGTGACACAGGTGGATTAGGAACAGTTGCCACTCGCGCAGATATTATTGAAAAATTGTTTAATAGCTTCTTGATTGAAAAGCGTGGCAAGCATATTCATATCACATCTAAAGGAAAGCAGTTGTTGGAGCTTGTACCAGAAGAACTCCGCTCTCCTGCTCTTACTGCCGAATGGGAAATGAAGCTAGGGGCTATCTCGAAAGGAAGCTTAGCTAAAAACAGCTTCATACAGGAAATGAAGAAGTATGCCGAGCAAATCGTTCAACAAATTAAATGTAGCGAGCAAAAATTCCGTCATGACAATCTGACTCGCTCCAAATGTCCGGATTGTGGAAAGCTGATGCTCGAGGTGAATGGTAAAAAAGGAAAAATGCTGGTTTGTCAGGATCGAGAGTGCGGTCATCGTAAGAATGTATCCAAGGTTACAAACGCAAGATGCCCACAATGTCGGAAAAAGATGGAGATGCGTGGTGAAGGAGAAGGCAAGATCTTCGTATGCAAATGCGGTCATCGTGAAAAATTGTCTGCGTTTAACGACCGACGTGGCAAAGAGAAACAGACGAATGTTTCCAAGCGAGATGTAGCGCAATATATGAAAAAACAGCAACACGACCAAAAAGACATAGGTAATCCAGCTTTGATGGAGGCATTGAAGAATTTTAAGCTAGATCAGTAATTTTATAATAAAAAATGTACTTGTATGTATAGGCGCCCTCTCTTCATTTATCCGTGAGAAAGGGCGCCTATTTTAGTGTCTATGTTTACTCGAAAAAAAGACAATAACAAAGTAGAGAGGTATTTTCAGAATTTATTATTTTTATGTTAATGACTCTTGAGAGAAGTACATACATATATTTTATTCATAAAGTAAATTGGTTGATAGATTAGTATGTTCTATAAAATGTAAGTGTTTTTATATATTGGCATATTTATGGTAGAGAACACTGTTCACTATACAAGAAGGCTATAGGCACGAGGTTTTACGTCTACATTCGCAATTTGAAAGCGAATTCTTTTTTTAGTCTAATAAAAAACAGCAATATATCAAAAAAATAACAATAATATGATCGATAAATAACATTGTTACTAATCTACAAGAAACAAAGTCATTATTTTTACATAATAAAAACATAATAATAAAATGTGCTAGAAAAATATTGAAGAAAATGACCATTATTGGTAGTATTGAAAAATAACCCTGTAATTTTATGTATTATAATGCAGTTTTTTGTCGCATAATTGGTAGCGTAAATGTTAGTGGTGATGTGAACAAATTGTTATCTGTTAAAAGGAAGATAAACCAAAGTTGGTTCAGAATTTTTCGTTTTTCATTTTATAAGACAAAGAGGTGGTCCTGATGGATTTATCTACATTAAATTTTTTGGATGAAACAGAAAAGCATAAGTTATTGAATCAATTCAATGATACGGACGCTAATTTTCCTCAGGAGATGACCATTCATGCATTGTTTGAAAAGCAGGTACAAGAAAGACCGGATCAAACTGCGGTAATTTTTAATGAACAAAGTATGACCTATAAACAAATTAATGAACGAGCAAATCAAGTGGCACATAGCTTACGGAAGCATGGAGTTGTTCCAGACGAAATTGTTGGGATTCTAGCAGATCGCAATACTGACATGCTCATTTCAATTCTCGGTGTATTAAAGGCTGGGGCCGCTTATATGCCTATTGATCCTACATATCCTACAGAACGTATTCATTATATGATCAATGACAGCCAAACTAAGATTGTACTTGCCGAAGATAGAGAGATGGTTCTAGAAGGCTGCAATGCAGAGCTGATCTTCTTGCATGATACGGCTCTATTAAACGAGGAAATCTCCAATTTAGTACATGTAAATAAGCCTGAGGATTTGGCCTATATTATCTACACATCTGGCTCCACTGGTAAACCAAAAGGGGTTATGATTGAACATCGCAATGTGATTCGCTTGTTATTTAATGACAGAAATCTATTTGATTTTACTAGTGACGATGTTTGGACCGTTTTCCATTCGTTCTGTTTTGACTTCTCAGTTTGGGAGATGTATGGGGCTTTACTGTATGGAGGAAGAATCATCCTCGTTTCCTTTGAGATAGCGAGAGATCCACATGCGTTCCGAAATTTACTTCAAGAGCAAAAGGTTACGATTTTGAATCAAACCCCTACAGCTTTTTATCAACTCTCCTCTGAAGAGATGCAACATTCTGATAGTAATTTATCGATTCGTAAAATCATCTTTGGTGGAGAAGCGTTAACACCGTCACAGTTACTAGCATGGAAGCAAAAATATCCAAACACAGCCTTGATTAATATGTACGGCATTACAGAAACAACTGTTCATGTGACTTATAAGGAATTTGACTTACATGATATGGACAGCACAATTAGTAATATTGGAAAGCCTATCCCTACGTTAAAAACCTATGTTTTAGATTCTAGGAGAAACCTAGCTCCAATAGGGGTGAAAGGTGAACTGTATGTGAGCGGCAAAGGAGTAGCCCGCGGTTATTTAAACAAACCTGAATTGACGGAAGAACGATTTATGGATAACCCCTTTGTTCCCGGAGAAAGAATGTATCGTACGGGTGACTTGGCTAGATGGTTACCTGAAGGAGAGCTAGAATACCTAGGCAGGATTGACCAACAGGTAAAAATCAGGGGCTATCGCATTGAACTCGGAGAAATAGAAGCCGAGCTTTTGAAGCAAAAAGGGATGAAGGAAGCAGTAGTTTTAGTTACAAATGATAAAAATGAACAACCACAATTACATGCCTATTTAACATCTACTGAAGATTGGGCACCAGCAGATCTTCGTAATCAACTTACTACAACATTACCCTCGTACATGATTCCAGCTCATTTTATATTTGTGTCGCATATGCCTATTACGCCAAATGGAAAAATTGATAAAGAATCACTTCGTAGAATAGAACCATCACTTCAAGAAAGCTCTACAGGAACGTATGCAGCTCCACAAACACCTACAGAACGGCAATTAGTCCTTATATGGGAAGAAAATATCGGAATGGAACCTATCAGCATAGATGATAATTATTTTGCTTTAGGTGGCGATTCCATCAAAGCAATTAAGCTATTGCACGCTATAAACAAAGAATTTCAGATTAGCTTCCAAATTGGAGATTTGTATAAGCATGGAACCATTAGAGAAATGGGTCAGCAAATTGGCGAAAAAGGTAAGCAATCTAATAATCAAAAACTGTTGAAACTTCAAGAATTGGACCGTCTAAAAGAGAAAATTTTGGGAAGTGATAAATAGTCATGTCGGATAAGCTAAGCAATGCTAAAGACCTATTTCCAATGAGCGATATACAGCTAGGAATGGTCTACCATTCATTAAAACATGTACATGAAGCTGTATACCATGATCAATTTGTTTATCAAGTAGATGATGATTCATTTGATGTTCATGTGCTAGAACAAGCGATGAGAATGATGGTTGATAAGCATGACATCTTAAAAACAAGCTTTCATATTGAGGAATTTTCTACACCGGTTCAGGTAGTGCACCAGGATGTATCTGTTCAGATTGATGAAATAGACATTACACATTTGGAAGAGCAACAAAAAGAACATATCCATCGCTATTTGGCAGAGGATCGGCTATCACCTTTTGATGTAACAACAGCTCCTTTATGGAGAATGCGAGTTTTTAAACTGAATGCAAAACAAGTTGCTCTTGTCTGGATTTTTCATCATGCCATTTTGGATGGATGGAGCGTTGCATCTTTTATTACGGAGTTAATTGATGTTTATTTCAAATTAAAGCAAAAAAATTTAATTGTAGAGCCATTACAGACTACCTATAAGGATTATGTTATCGATCAGATGCTACTATCTGAGCAAAATGAGCTCCGTGAATTTTGGATAGACGAATTAAA
The DNA here is from genome assembly GCF_051713385.1 of Brevibacillus sp. JB24b. Classification (NCBI taxonomy): domain Bacteria; kingdom Bacillati; phylum Bacillota; class Bacilli; order Caryophanales; family Paenibacillaceae; genus Brevibacillus; species Brevibacillus sp. JB24b. The sequence goes on from NZ_JBNVQV010000001.1 coordinate 1,036,545, forward strand.
AGATTACAAACGGCTACAACTACCAGTAAAAATGGATGAAAATGGCGGTATTCACGTTACGGTTGTTGAGAAATTAGACCCCGATATCATAAATAAATGCAGGGAGATTGCACAAGCTCATCACATTCCTTTAAAGACCGTATGCCTAACAGCCTTTCTCTCTATGATGCATATGATTTCCTATGAGAGAGATTTGACTGTGGGACTCATTGAGAATAATCGACCGATTACGGAAGATGCTGAAAAGGTGCTGGGATGTTTTCTCAACTCCGTTCCGTTTCGCGCCATTATCAAAAAGGATATGAGCTGGAAAGAGCTTTTAGAGCAGACACAGCAAAAGCTTGTTGAGATTAAAACATATGGAAGGCTTTCCTTTGCAAAGATTATTGAAGGAATTGGTGAGACGGGAAGCGAGCGTAATCCGGTTTTTGATTGTCTTTTTAACTTTGTCGATTTCCATGTATTTAAAGGGATAAAAGATCATAAAGTTAAGTTCTGGTTAGACGGATATGAGAAGACGAACACCATGTTTGATTTTTCCGTTTCCACCACAATGGATGATTATTTTGTGCGAGTTGTATCAGCACTACCAGAGGAAGAAACTGTAAAACTAATCAAATATTATCAAAGAATTTTAGAAAAGATCGCTCTTCAAATTGATGAAAAAATAGATAAACGATCTATTCTTGATGAACAGGAAAGCCACTTGTTGGTAGAGGAATGGAATCAAACAATTATTGATTATCCAGACAAGCAAACGCTGCATAAACGATTTGAAGAGCAAGTGGAAAAGTATGCAGATCATGTGGCACTGGTGTTTGAGGAAAAGCAGCTTACCTATGGAGAATTGAATGCTAAAGCGAATCAACTGGCACGTGTATTACAAAAACATAATACGCTTCCTAATCAGGTAATTGGTCTAATTGCAGAGCGGTCACTAGAAATGATAATAGGTGTACTTGGGATATTAAAAGCAGGTGGAGCTTATATGCCTATAGATCCCACGTATCCTTCTGAGCGTATCAACTATATGCTCGAAGATAGCCGAACATATCTCTTACTCGTACAAAAAGCAGATCTGATTCCAGCCGATTATCAAGGGGAAGTATTTATTCTGACAGAGGCACTGTGGGAAGGTGAGACGACAGAGAACCTGGAGCTGGTCAATCAACCGCAGGATGTTGCTAATGTCATGTATACATCGGGAACAACAGGAAAACCAAAAGGTATCCTGATAACCCATCGAAACATTATGACAACGATAATCAACAATGGCTATATCGATATCTTTTCAACAGATCGAATCCTGCAAGTATCTAATTATGCTTTTGATGGGTCAACCTTTGATATATACAGTGCTTTATTAAACGGAGCTACTCTTGTGTTAATTCCAATGCCAACACTAATGAATCCAGCCGACCTGTTAGCAATCATGAGAGATAGCAGCATTACGGTATGTTTACTGACAACCTCTCTGTTTAATACGTTGGTTGATCTGGATGTAACCAGCTTCAAAAACATGCGTAAGGTTTTATTTGGTGGGGAAAAGGCCTCATTTTATCATGTAGAAAAAGCACTAGATTATTTGGGTGAGGGACGTCTGGTAAATGAATATGGTCCGACAGAAACGACGGTGTGCGCCACTAGCTATACAGTCGATCATACGATTAAAAAGCTGAGAAGTGTCCCGATCGGTCGTCCTTTGAGCAACACTTCGGTATATATTTTTGGACTCGATGACCAATTACAACCACTTGGAGTACCAGGTGAGTTATGTGTAGCTGGGGAAAGTATTTCACTAGGGTATCTCAATCGACCAGACTTAACAGCAGAAAAATTTGTTGAAAATCCACTTAAACCAGGTGAGAGAATGTACCGTACAGGTGACCTAGTACGTTGGTTGTCTGAAGGTGTAATGGAGTACATGGGGCGGATTGATGAACAAGTCAAGATTCGTGGGCATCGCATCGAGTTAGGGGAGATTGAGGCAAAGCTGCTCGAACATCCTTCTATTCGCGAAACAGTGCTAGTTGCAAAACAGGATGCAAGAGGCCATTCCTTCTTAGGTGCATATCTTGTTACAGACAACTTCTGCCCTGTAACGGAATTACGCAATTATCTGATGGAAACCTTGCCAGAGTATATGGTTCCTTCCTACTTCATAGAGCTAGATAGCCTACCACTTACTTCTAATGGGAAAGTGGATAAGAGAGCCTTGCCTGAACCGGAATCCCAGGCTTTACAAGCATATGCCATCCCGGAGAATGAGACGGAAGAAAAATTGGTTCAGCTATTCCAGGAGGTTATGGATGTAGAACTTGTTGGTACACAAGATAGCTTTTATGAACTAGGTGGGCACTCCTTAAAAGCAATGATGCTGGTTTCTCGAATTCATAAGGATTTTGGCGTAAAGATACCACTAAAGGAAGTGTTCAGTCGTCCGACTGTGAAGGAATTGGCTGCGTACCTGACTCAGTCAGAAGAAGCAAATTATATAGAAATTGAAGCAGCGGAAAAGAAAACATACTATCCAGTTACAGCTGCCCAAAAACGTATGTATATCGCGCAACAATGGGAAGCTGACGAAGCAACCAGCAGTTATCACATGCCGTTTATGATGGAAATTACAGGACCTCTTCAAGTAGACAAGCTACAACAGATACTAAAGAGTCTTGTGGAAAGGCATGAGGCCTTACGGACATCATTTCATATGATCGATGAAGTATTGATGCAAAAGATACATGCAGATGTATTGTGGGATTTAGACATAGATATAGAGCCAGTTGTGGCTGTGGAGCAAGAAATTGAAGATAAAATGTTTCAGTTCCTTCGCAAATTTGATTTGAGTCAAGCTTCTCTTTTTAGAGCTAAGCTACTTCGTGTCAATGCTAATCAGCATGTTTTGCTACTAGATATGCATCATATTATTTCTGATGGATTCTCATACCAAATCTTTTTTGAGGAACTGACTAAGCTGTATCAGGGCGAGGAATTACCACCTCTCAAGATACAATATAAGGATTATGCAGTTTGGCAGCATTCCGAAGAACAACAGAAGCGTTTGCAACAGCAAGAGGAATACTGGTTACGTCAATTCCAAGGTGAAATTCCTGTCCTGGAATTGCCCACAGATTACCAACGTCCCGTTGATAAACAGTTTGCTGGAGCATTGTTCACATACGAGTTATCTGTTGATATAACGGAGAAACTGAGAAAATTAGCGATTAGAGAAAAAACGACGCTATATACAGTATTGCTGACCGTCTATAACGTTCTATTGACCAAATATACAAGTCAAGAGGACATAATCGTAGGGACACCGATTGCTGGTCGCCCACATGCAGATTTAGACCGGGTATTTGGTATGTTTGTAAACACGTTAGCAATCAGAACAACTCCAAAAGTAGACTATTCCTTCTTAGAGTATCTTTCTGAAGTCAAAGAAACGGTACTAGGTGCTTATCAAAATCCAGACTATCCATTTGAAGAACTGGTTGAAAAAACGCTGGTTCAGCGAGATATAAGCCGTAATCCTTTATTCGATGTTATGTTCTCCGTAGAGAAATTGCCATCTGCTGTACAATTCGATGAATTACGATTCTGCCCACGTTTGTTTGATTGGAAGAAAGCGAAATTTGACTTGGATTGGACAGTGGTGGAAGGTGAATCACTTCAAGTTTTGGTTGAGTATAGCACGAGCCTGTTCGATCGATTGACTGTAGAACGAATGTCTAAACATTTCGAGCATATTTTGGAGCAAATAATAGAGCATCCAAAACTGTCTATTTCTGATATTGAATTACTGACCGAAGCAGAAAAACAACAGATTTTGATTGAATTTAATCAATCAGATAAATACTTTGACCGACAAAAAACGATTCAGGAACAATTTGAAGAATGGGTAGACAAAACCCCGGATAGCATGGCTCTAGTTTTTAAAGACAAACAATTGACCTATCAGGAATTAAACCAACGTGCTAACCAAGTAGCGCATTTGTTACGTGCCAACGGGATTTCAGCTAATGATTTTATTGGTTTAATGGTAGATCGATCGCTTGAGATGATTATTAGTATGCTAGGTATTTTGAAGGCGGGCGGAGCCTACTTACCTATTGATCCTGATTATCCCGAGGATCGAATCGATTATATGTTATCTGATAGCAAAGCTAAGATTCTCTTAAAGCAAAGTGAACAAACAGCACCTGCTTCCTTTGAGGGTAAAGTAATTTCTATTGATACTCCGGAATTGCTTGAGATGGACGTAGAAAATGTATCCAGGGTCAATAGCTCATCTGACTTGGCTTATATTATTTATACATCCGGATCAACAGGGAAACCAAAAGGAGTATTGATTAACCATCGATGCGTCATAAACATGCAGCTTACTGCTGAAACCTTTGGTATATCTCCTACGAGTCGTGTCCTACAGTTTGCTTCTTTTAGTTTTGACTCATCTGTGGGTGAAATTTTTTATACATTATTAAACGGCGCCTGCTTGTACTTGGTAGAAAAAGACTTACTTTTATCAGGCAACGAGTTTGTTTTGTGGTTAAAGAAAAATAAGATTAGCTCGATTCCTTTTATTTCACCATCTGCCCTACGAATGCTCCCTTATGAAGATTTACCTGATCTCGCGTATATAAGTACGGGTGGTGAGGCATTGCCGGCCGATCTAGTTAAAGCTTGGGGAGAAAATCGTATCTTTTTAAATGCATATGGTCCGACGGAAACCACTGTAGATGCCACCGTAGGAATATGTACACCAGAGGGGAAACCGCATATTGGAAGACCCGTTAAGAATAAAAAGGTGTACGTAGTGAATAGTAGCAATCAATTACAACCGATTGGTGTTCCTGGTGAGCTTTGCATTGGCGGCGAAGGGGTTGCACTTGGCTATCTAAACAGACCTGATTTAACTCAAGAAAAATTCGTTTCCAATCCGTTTATCCCAGGTGAAAGAATGTATCGCTCTGGTGACTTAGTCAGATGGCTACCTGATGGAACGATTGAATATTACGGAAGATTAGATGATCAGGTAAAAATTAGAGGGCACCGTATTGAACTAGGAGAGATTGAAACAAGGCTATTAGAGCATCCATCAATTAAAGAAGCGATTGTCATTCCACGTTCTGATGAATCTGAAGCCACATATCTATGTAGTTATTTGATTGTAGAAGGATTATGGAATGCTGCTGATATGCGTAAGTACTTGAAGGCTTCTTTGCCGGATTACATGATACCGTCATATTTTGTGGAGTTGCAGGAGTTACCGCTGACACCTAACGGAAAAGTTGATAAAAAAGCATTACCAAAACCAGAAAAGCAAATGCACAGAGGGCAAGATTATGTAGCCCCTACTAACCTTGTACAATCCATTTTATCTCAGATTTGGTCTGATGTCCTTGGTAATGAAAATATAGGTATTCATGATAATTTCTTTGAACTTGGTGGAGATTCGATTAAAGCCATCCAAATTTCAGCTCGACTCAATAAGCATAATCTAAAGGTTAAAATGCGGGAATTGTTTAAGAACCCAACGATTGCTGAGCTAAGTCTGCTTGTACAAGAGATTGTACAGGAGATAGACCAAGGAGTAGTAGAAGGGAATATTCCGCTTACACCGATCCAGCATTGGTTCTTTAGCCAAACATTCCCACAGGTCAATCATTATAATCAATCGATTCTTCTCTATAATGCTGAAGGCTGGGATGATCAGAAAGTAGACAAAGCTTTTGAGATTCTAACGCAGCATCATGATGCACTGCGAATGGTATATAGCTTAGACGATCAAGAGGTCGTACAGCGCAATCGGGGATTGGACGGCTCGAACTATCACTTCGAAATTATTGATGTAAGACAAGATGGGGACGATCAGTTGAAATGGAAAACAGAGGCCAATCGGATACAGGCAAATATGGATATAGCTCAGGGGCCTTTGGTACAAATCGGATTGTTCCGTACAAATGAAGGAGATTATTTGTTAATTGCTATTCACCATTTAGTAGTGGATGGAGTGTCCTGGCGTATCCTATTAGAAGACTTCTATCATTTGTATAGAGGAAACGATTCTCTACCATTAAAAACTACTTCGTTCCAAGCATGGTCTCAAAAGCTCCAAGAGTATGTCCAGAGTAAAGAGCTAGAAAAGGAGCTTCCATATTGGCGCAATCTGGATGAGACTATCACGGACTACACATTGATCAAAGATATAGAAACAGCAAGCTCAAGTAAGGCAACCTATGAGGATTTTTTAACTGTATCGATGTCCTTATCAACAGAAGAAACCCAACAGCTGGTAACTGAAGCTCATAAGGCATACCAGACTGAAATGAACGATCTTTTACTCACTGCACTCGCTTTGGCTTTGAAAGAATGGACGAATAAAGAACAACTGCTAGTTAGCATGGAGGGGCATGGACGCGAAGAGATTCTAGAAAACGTAGATATTTCCCGTACAATTGGTTGGTTTACATCGGAGTATCCAGTTGCCATTCACCTTACGAAAACAGATATTTCGTTTGCAATTAAACAGGTGAAGGAAACGTTGCGTCGTGTACCTAACAAAGGGTTTGGCTTTGGTGTTCTCAAATATTTGGCAAAAGAGACATTCGAGGTTAAGCCAGAAATCAGCTTCAACTACTTAGGTCAATTTACAGATAAGGAAGAGGGGAACTCTTCTTTGATGGGTGATCTGATTAGTCGAGAGAATACTAGTGAACTTTCCCTAGATATCAATGGAAGTATAGAGGCTGACAGATTACAAATGCACTTTAGTTACAACGCCAGCGCTTACTATCCAGAAACGATCGCATCCCTTGTTCAAAACTTCAAATCCTATTTGCTTGAGATTATTAGTCATTGCTTGACGAAAGAAGGGGTAGAGCATACACCAAGCGATTTTGATATCAATGATCTCACCATGGAAGAGCTAGATGATATTTTTGATGACCTGGAAGAAGAGGTTTACAAATAACTAGGCAAAAATATGGAGTGATTTAGATATGTTTAGCAGAAGTAATGTGCAAAATTTGTATCGCTTATCTCCTATGCAAAAAGGGATCTTATTTCATTCCTTAAAAGATAAAGAAAATCATGCCTATTTTGATCAATTGATCTTTACTTTGGAAGGCAAGGTAGAGCTTGAATATTTGGAAGAAGCTTTTAATCAATTAATCAAAAAGCATGATATTTTACGAACTGTTTTTCGTTACAAAAAAGTAAAAGAACCCGTACAAATGGTATTGAAGGAAAGAAATTCCACTATTTATTTTGAAGATATTTCTCATCTTGAGGCGGATGAAAAAGATAATTACATCAAGCAGTTTAAAATGAGGGATCGGGAGAAGGGGTTTGACCTCTCCCGGGACCTTCTCATCCGACTGTCATTGTTTAAACTCGATCAGGAACAGTATCAGTTAATTATGAGTAATCACCATATCATTATGGATGGTTGGTGCCTTGGAATCATACTTAATGATTTCTTACGTATGTATAAAGGGATCGTGAATCATGCTCCTGTTCCATTCGAGCATGTGACACCTTACAGCAAGCATATTCAATGGTTGGAAAAACAGGATCATCAAGAAGCAAAGACGTTTTATCAACAGCTATTAGAAGGATACGACAAAGTAACAGGTGTTCCACAGCAACTGGTTCGGGCAAACCATGAAGAATATGCTCATGGGCAAAGTATTGTGAAATTACATCAGGAAACTGCTGATCGATTGATTGCAATAGCCAAAGCCTATCAGGTTACAGTTAATACTGTTTTCCAAACGATTTGGGGAATTTTATTACAAAAATACAACAATACGGACGATGTAGTATTTGGTTCAGTTGTTTCAGGTAGACCAGCAGAGATTCCTGATGTTGAAAAAATGGTTGGCTTATTTATTAATACAATCCCAGTACGAATAAAGGCAGATCAACAAGAACGATTTGAGACGTTAGTAACCAAAGTACAAGAAATGGCCCTGGCTTCAGAATCATATGATTATCTTTCGTTGGCAGATATTCATCCAGAAGCTGGGGATTTCATCAATCATATTATTGCTTTTGAAAATTTTTATATCGATATGGACAGCTTTAATCAGCTGGCAGATAAAAAAGAGCTGGGATTCTCACTCGCATTCGCCACAGACCATCATGAACAAACAAATTATGATCTAAGTGTGCAAGCTCAGATCGGTGATGAATCATCCATTAAAATTTTATATAATTCCAAGCTTTATTCATCAGAATACATAGCAAATGTGATTGGCCATTTTGTCACTGTCGCTGAAACGGTTGCTGCTAATCCTAGCATACTCGTAAAAGAAATCGATATTTTAACAACTGATACAAAAGATCAAATCCTTCATGGTTTTAATAATACTTATGCAGATTATCCGAGAGAGAAAACCATACATCAGTTGTTTGAGGAACAAGTAGAGAAAAACCCTAATCAGGTTGCACTTGTGTTTAAAGAAGAGAAGCTTACTTACGGTGAGGTAAATGCGAAAGCAAATCAGTTGGCACATGTGTTAAGAAAGAAAGGTGTACAACCTGATGATGTAATTGGACTAATCACCGAACGCTCTTTAGAAATGATAATAGGCATTTTGGCGATTTATAAAGCAGGTGGGGCTTATATGCCTATTGATCCTACTTATCCAACTGAACGCGTTCAATATATGCTTCAGGATAATCAAACGCAGTTTTTATTGGTACAAAAACAGGAAATGCTACCAGCCAGTTATCAGGGAGAGGTATTGTTTTTAACACAGGAGAGCTGGATGGACGAGGAAGTATCCAACCTGCCTCCTACTAATCAAGCGCAAGCTTTAGCTTATGTGATGTATACCTCTGGTTCTACAGGAGAGCCTAAGGGCATTTTGACAACACATCAAAACATTATTAAGACAGTCATTAATAATGGATATATTGAGATTACGCCAGGAGATTGTTTGCTTCAGCTCTCTAATTATGCCTTTGACGGCTCTACCTTTGAAATCTATGGGGCGTTATTACATGGAGCTACATTAGTTATGGCACCAAAAGAGACAGTTCTAAATATGAATGAGCTGGCACATCTTATCAAGAAGGAACAAGTGACGGTTTCCTTTATGACGACCGCTCTCTTTAATACACTGGTTGATTTGGACATCACATGCTTTCAATCGGTACGAAAGGTATTATTCGGTGGAGAGCTTGCTTCGGTCAAGCACGTCCTAAAAGCCCTTGATTATTTGGACGAGCACCGGATTATCAATGTATATGGACCAACGGAATCTACAGTGTATGCTACGTTTTACTCTGTAGATCACTCCATGTTGACGAAAGCAGCTGTTCCCATTGGTAGACCGATTAATAACACGAAGGCGTACATCTTAAATAAAGATGGACAGCCTCAGCCAATTGGAGTAGTAGGAGAGCTATGCATTGGTGGGGAGGGATTAGCTCGTGGTTATCTAAACCGTCCAGAGCTAACACAGAAACATTTCGTGGATAATGCATTCGTCTCAGGTGAGCGAATGTACCGTACCGGAGATTTAGCCCGCTTTTTACCCGATGGCAACATTGAATACATAGGACGGGTGGATGAACAGGTAAAGATTCGTGGTCATCGGATTGAACTGGGCGAGATTGAAAAAGTTCTCTTACAGCACCCTGCTATCAGTGAAACAGTCCTTCTAGCAAAACGTGACGAGCAAGGTCATTCCTATCTGTGCGCTTATGTAGTAGGTCAGGCATTTTGGACCGTTACAGAGCTACGTCAACACGTAATGGAATCACTGCCTGAATACATGGTACCCTCCTACTTCATCGAGATTGAAAAACTACCGCTTACTGCAAACGGTAAGGTAGATAAGCGAGCATTGCCTGAACCAGACAGAAAAATGGGGAGTGCTTACGTTGCTCCAGAGAACGAAACAGAAGAAAAGCTGGTTCAATTTTTCCAAGAAATTTTGAGTGTCGAGCGGGTTGGCACGCAGGATACATTTTTTGAGCTTGGCGGTCACTCACTTAAGGCAATGATGCTGGTCTTACAGATTCATAAAGAGATGGGAATCGAAGTCCCGTTAAAAGAGATATTCACACGTCCTACCATCAAAGAATTAGCAGCGTATATTCATAAGACGGATCGCTCTACATATAGCATGATTGAACCAACCGCCAAACAAGAGTATTATCCAGTCTCCTTTGCTCAAAGACGAATGTTTGTTGTGCAACAGATCAGAGATACGAATACAACCAGCTACAATATGCCGATTTTGCTAGAAATAGAAGGGGCTCTTGATAGGGAAAATGTAAGACAAACTCTGAAGAAATTGATAGAGCGTCATGAATCAATGAGAACGTCATTCCATATGATTGACGAGACCTTGCTGCAAAAGGTGCATGATGATGCGGCATGGGAAATGGAGGAGATGGAAGCGTCCGAGGAAGAGGTTTATGCTTTGACAAAATCCTTCATTCGTCCTTTTGATCTCGGTCAAGCTCCATTGTTTAGAGCAGGATTAATTCGTGTTAATTTTGAGCGTCATTTGCTGCTGCTAGATACGCATCACATTATCTCAGATGGCGTATCTACTAACATACTCTTTCAAGATTTTACGCAATTATATCGTGGACGAGAGCTGCCTGCCCTGCGAATTCAATACAAGGATTTCGCCGTCTGGCAACAAGGAGAGGCTCAGCTTGCTCGTCTGCAAGAACAAGAGGAATACTGGCTGAAACAATTTTCAGAGAGTGTGCCTGTACTAGAGCTTCCTACTGATTTTCCACGTCCAGCGATACAGCAGTTTGATGGTGACGTATTGGACTTTGCATTAAATCAGCAAGTATGGAAGGAATTACAACAGCTCATTGTTAAAGAGGGCTGCACGGCTTACATGATATTGCTGGCGGCTTATCATGTCTTGCTTTCCAAGTATTCGTCGCAAAACGATATTGTGATAGGTTCCCCGATAGCAGGGCGGACAAATGCTGATTTGCAATCGATTGTTGGGATGTTTGTTAACACGCTGGCTATCCGCACTAAATCAGAGGGAACTCAGACATTCCGCGAGTTTCTCTCTACGATCAAACAACTGGTTCTTCAAGCTCAATCCAATGCAGATTATCCATTTGAAGAACTGGTTGATAAGGTAAATCCAAGTCGCGATCTAAGCCGCCAGCCTTTATTTGACACAATCTTTGTCATGCAAAACATGGATATTACAGAGGTTGCGATACAAGGTCTTTCAATCATAACGAAAGACATGGAATGGAAGCATTCAAAATTTGATCTTACATGGGCGGCTGTAGAGAAAGAATCCTTACATTTTTCAGTTGAATATAGTACCCGCTTATTTAAGCAAGAAACAATCGAGCGGATGGCGAAGCATTTTGCCCATTTGCTAAATCAAGTGGCAAAAAATCCTGACTTGAGCCTTACAGATATGGAATTGGCAACGGATGAAGAAGTGTACCAGCTTTTGGAGGAGTTTAATAATACAGAAGCTGATTATCCGAGTGATAAAACGATCCATCAGCAATTTGAGCAGAAGGTAGAGGAAAACCCTGATCAGATAGCGTTGTTATTTAAAGATAAGGAAATTACTTACGGACAGTTGAATGCAAAAGCAAATCAATTTGCTCGCGTATTAAGAAAGCATAGGGTGCAGCCGGATCAAGCGGTTGGACTAATCACTGATCGTTCCATTGAAATGATGATAGGAATTTTGGCAATCTTAAAAGCTGGCGGAGCCTATTTGCCAATTGATCCTTCTTATCCATTAGAACGGATTACCTACATGCTAGAGGATAGTCAGGCACAGCTTTTGATTGTGCAGGAAGCCGCTATGATTCCAGAGGGGTATCAGGGCGAAGTATTGCTTCTAGCAGAAGAGTGCTGGATGCAGGAAGAAGCGTCCAACTTAGAGTTGATTAATGATGCTCAGGATTTGGCGTATGTGATGTATACCTCTGGTTCTACAGGAGAGCCTAAGGGCATTTTGACAACACATCAAAACATTATTAAGACAGTCATTAATAATGGATATATTGAGATTACGCCAGGAGATTGTTTGCTTCAGCTCTCTAATTATGCCTTTGACGGCTCTACCTTTGAAATCTATGGGGCGTTATTACATGGAGCTACATTAGTTATGGCACCAAAAGAGACAGTTCTAAATATGAATGAGCTGGCACATCTTATCAAGAAGGAACAAGTGACGGTTTCCTTTATGACGACCGCTCTCTTTAATACACTGGTTGATTTGGACATCACATGCTTTCAATCGGTACGAAAGGTATTATTCGGTGGAGAGCTTGCTTCGGTCAAGCACGTCCTAAAAGCCCTTGATTATTTGGACGAGCACCGGATTATCAATGTATATGGACCAACGGAATCTACAGTGTATGCTACGTTTTACTCTGTAGATCACTCCATGTTGACGAAAGCAGCTGTTCCCATTGGTAGACCGATTAATAACACGAAGGCGTACATCTTAAATAAAGATGGACAGCCTCAGCCAATTGGAGTAGTAGGAGAGCTATGCATTGGTGGGGAGGGATTAGCTCGTGGTTATCTAAACCGTCCAGAGCTGACAGCAGAGCGCTTTGTGGATAACCCGTTTCTTGTCGGAGAAAGAATGTATCGGACGGGAGACATGGCTAGATTCTTACCAGATGGCAACATTGAGTACATCGGACGAATGGATGAACAGGTGAAGATTCGCGGCCATCGAATTGAACTGGGCGAAATTGAAAAAAGTCTCCTGGAGTATCCTGCTATCAGTGAAGCGGTACTTGTCGCAAAACGTGATGAACAAGGTCATTCCTATCTGTGCGCTTATGTCGTAAGTAAGGATCAATGGACGGTGGGCCAGGTACGTCAACACCTACTGGAGGCTCTGCCAGAGTACATGGTACCATCCTATTTCGTTGAGCTTGAAAAGCTACCTCTTACTTCCAATGGTAAGGTAGACAAGCGTGCATTGCCTGAACCAGACCGAGTGATTACCAATGAGTATGTGGCGGCAGTGAATGAGACAGAGGAGAAGCTAGTTCAGTTTTTCCAAGAAATCTTAGCTGTAGAACGAGTGGGAACGCAGGATAAATTCTTTGAATTGGGTGGCCATTCCCTAAAAGCAATGATGCTGGTTTCAAGAATACACAAGGAATTAGAAATAGAGGTACCGTTAAAAGAAGTATTCGCCAGACAAACCGTTAAAGAATTAGCAGCCTATATTAAGCAGGCTGAACAGTCGGATTACACCGAAATCGAACCGGCTATAAAGCAAGAGTACTACCCTGTTTCCAATGCACAGCGACGGATGTATGTTGTTCAACAAATGAGAGATGTGGAAACAACAGGCTACAATATGCCTTTCTATTTAGAAATGGAGGGCACTCTTGAAATAGAAAAACTGTCTCTAGCACTGAAAAAACTGGTCGAGCGTCACGAGTCATTACGGACCTCCTTCCATATGGTTGATGATGAATTGGTGCAAAAGGTGCATGCAGAAATCGCATGGGATATGGAAATGATTCATGCCGTGGAGGAAGAAGTTCAACAGCTTACTGAGGCCTTTATGCGTCCTTTCGATCTTGCTAAGGCACCATTATTCCGTGCAGGGCTCATTCGAATAAATCCTGAACGACATCTATTGATGCTGGATATGCATCATATCATCTCAGATGGGGTATCAATCAATGTATTGTTCCAGGATATAACCCAATTGTATCAAGGTATGGAGCTGACTCCTCTCAAGATTCAATACAAAGATTTTGCGGTGTGGCAACAAGGAATGGCTCAGGTTGCTCGTTTTCAGGAGCAGGAAAGGTACTGGTTGGATCAGTTTTCTGGTGACCTTCCGATTTTGGAAATGGTAACAGATTATCCACGGCCAGCCTTGCAGCAGTTTGACGGAGATTCCTGGTCGTTTGAAATTGACGCCAAAGTATTAGAAAGCATAAAGCAATTGTCAGCCGAGCAAGGAACTACTTTGTATATGACCTTGTTGGCTATTTATCAAATCCTGTTATCTAAGTATACCCGCCAAGACGACATCATTGTTGGAACTCCGATTGCTGGAAGACCTCATGCTGATACAGAGAGTATTGTTGGGATGTTTGTAAACACTCTAGCTTTACGTAGTCAACCAAAAGAAGAGCAATCCTTCGTCTCTTATTTATCAGAAGTGAAAGAAAACGTACTACAAGCCTATGCCAACGCTGATTATCCATTTGAAGAGTTGGTAGAGAAGCTACATTTACAAAGAGATATGAGTCGTCATCCATTGTTTGATACGATGTTTGTTTTACAAAACATGGATATGTCCGAGATAAATATTTCTGGTCTAAAGCTTCATTCGCGTGATTTAAACTGGAAAAATGCAAAATTTGATATGACCTGGATGATAGCCGAACAGACTAATCTGTATATTTCGATAGAGTATAGTACGAACCTGTTTAAACGAGAAACCATTCAAAGATTAGAAAAGCATTTTACTTATTTAGTAGAACAAGTGGCTAAACATCCGGATTTCTTACTAAAAGATTTTGAACTCACAACAGTCGAAGAAAAACAGCACATACTGACGGTCTTTAACAATACAGCTACTAATGATCTACACGATTCATCCATTTGTCATTTATTCGAACAACAAGTACAGCAGTTTCCAGATAACCTGGCTCTTGTGTTTGGCGAAGAGCACCTCACATACAGTGAGTTACATGCAAAAGTGAACCAATTAGCTCAGGTACTAAGAAAGCATGGTGTACAGCCTGATCAGGCCATTGGATTAATCACTGATCGTTCTATTGAGATGATGATAGGAATTCTTGCTATTTTAAAAGCAGGCGGAGCCTATATGCCAATAGATCCTTCTTATCCACTAGAACGGATTGAACACATGCTAGAGGACAGCCGGACTAAGTTGTTATTGGTGCAAAAAACGGAAATGGTCCCTACTAGCTATCAGGGCGAAGTACTACTCTTAGCCGAAGAAAGCTGGATGCATGAAGAAGCGTCTAATTTGGAGGTAATCAATCAAGCACAGGATTTGGCGTATGTTATGTACACCTCAGGTTCAACCGGTAAGCCGAAGGGTAATCTAACGACTCATCAGAACATTATGCAAACCATCATCAACAATGGCTATATTGAGATTGCACCAACAGATCGACTATTACAGTTATCTAACTACGCTTTTGATGGTTCTACCTTTGATATCTATAGCGCTCTATTAAATGGGGCAACTCTTGTGCTGGTGCCAAAAGAGGTCATGCTCAATCCAATGGAGCTGGCGAAGATTATCCGAGAACAGGATATTACAGTTTCGTTTATGACTACTTCTCTGTTCCATACTTTGGTGGAGTTAGACGTGACCAGTATGAAATCCATGCGCAAGGTTGTATTTGGTGGGGAGAAGGCTTCATTCAAGCATGTAGAAAAAGCCCTGGATTATCTAGGTGAAGGTCGCCTGGTAAATGGGTATGGCCCTACGGAAACAACGGTATTTGCTACCACCTATACGGTGGATTCTAGCATTAAGGATACAGGAATTATACCGATTGGGCGTCCTCTAAACAATACGAGTGTTTACGTCTTAAATGAGAATAATCAGCTACAGCCGATTGGAGTACCAGGAGAACTATGCGTGGGTGGAACAGGAATTGCTCGTGGATATTTAAACCGTCCAGAGCTGACAGCAGAACGCTTTGTGGATAATCCTTTCGTTTCAGGAGATAGAATGTATCGTACCGGTGACCTAGCTCGCTGGTTGCCGAATGGAAACATTGAGTATTTAGGTCGGATGGATGAGCAGGTGAAGGTACGCGGTTACCGAATTGAGCTGGGTGAAATAGAGACAAGATTACTGGAGCATGCTTCGATAAGTGCAGCGGTTTTACTGGCAAAACAAGATGAGCAAGGTCATTCGTACCTATGTGCGTATGTGGTTACAAATGGGGTATGGACAGTTGCGGAATTGCGTAAGCATGTCAGTGAAGCTTTACCAGAATATATGGTCCCTACTTATTTCGTGGAACTGGAGCAGTTACCGTTCACTTCCAATGGTAAGGTGAACAAACGTGCTTTGCCAGAGCCGGAAGGACAAATTACCAGCGTTTATGTGGCACCGGAAACGGAGACGGAAGCAAAATTAGTAGAGTTATTCCAAGAGATTTTGGGTGTAGAGAAAGTCGGTACACAAGATATGTTCTTTGAACTAGGAGGTCATTCGCTAAAAGCGATGATGCTAGTTTTACGAATGAATAAAGAACTAGGAATGGAAGTGCCTTTAAAAGAGGTATTCACACATCCTACTGTCAAAGAATTGGCAGCAACGATCGACCTTCTTGATCGATCAGGCCACATGGAGATTGAACCAGCTCCAAAGCAAGATTTCTATCCTGTATCCTCTGCACAAAGACGGATGTACGTGGTCCAGCATTTAGGAAATATCCAAACAACAAGCTACAATATGCCACTTTTCCTTGAAGTGGAAGGAGCTTTAGAAATTGAAAAGCTTCATCTAACACTTGAGAAATTGGTCGAAAGACACGAGTCGCTACGAACCTCATTTCATATGGTTGACGAAGAGCTGATGCAGCAGGTACATGAGGATGTGGTATGGGATTTAGAGATAATGGATGGAGACGAAGAAGACCTTGCAAGCATCACAGCAGGATTTATACGTCCGTTTGATCTCAGTCAGGCTCCATTGTTCCGTGCAGGCGTAGTGCGTGTTAGCCAAGAGAAATTCCTATTCATGCTGGATATGCACCATATCATCTCAGACGGAGTTTCTACCAATGTATTGTTCCAAGATATAACACAGTTCTATCAAGGAAAGGATCTGCCTCCTCTTACGATACAGTACAAAGACTACGCTGTGTGGCAACAAACTGATGCTCAAGTGGCTCGCCTGCAAGATCAGGAAGGATATTGGTTAAGCCAATTTGCTGGAGAAGCTCCTGTACTAGAGATGCCGACAGATTTTCCACGTCCAGCAGTCCAACAGTTTGAAGGCGATTTATGGACTTTCGAGATTGATGCTGACATCCTCAGACAACTGAAAAAATTATCGGCAAGTCAGAGTTCTACTCTATATATGACATTGCTAGCAGCGTATCAGGTCTTGTTAGCCAAGTATACCGGTCAAGATGATATTATCGTCGGTTCACCAATTGCTGGACGAGCTCATTCGGACGTAGAAAGTATTGTTGGTATGTTCGTAAACACGTTAGCTTTACGTGGACAACCTACAGGCGAGCAGACTTTTATTTCCTATCTTGCACAAGTTAAGGAACAGGTTTTACAAGCTTATGCCAATGCAGAATATCCATTTGAGAAATTAGTTGAGAAGCTTGATTTACAGAGAGACATGAGTCGCCATCCTCTCTTCGATACGATGTTTACTTTGCAAAATATGGAGATATCTGATATCGATTTGGCTGGATTGACCTTCAAACCATTTGATTTTGAATGGAAAAATGCCAAGTTTGACATGGACTGGACGATGCTTGAGGAAGAAACACTCAAGGTTGCTATTGAATATAGCACTAGCTTATATACGGAAGAAACAATTAGCCGGATGGCTCAGCATTTCACCTATGTTTTACAACAAATTATTGAGCATCCAGCAATACAGTTGGCTGAAATCAAAATTGCTACCTTGCCAGAAATCGAACAGATCTTGACGCAATTTAATGATACTAGGTCCAATTACCCTGATAACCAAACCATTCATAGCCTATTCGAGCAACAAGTCGAACGTTCACCAGAACAGATCGCGGTTGTATATCAAAATCAATCTATTTCGTATCGTGAGCTTAATGAACGTGCAAATAGATTGGCACGTTGCTTGATAGACAAAGGCATAGAGAGAAATCAATTTGTTGCAATCATGGCGGATCGTTCTATAGAAACAGTCATTGGGATGATGGGAATTCTCAAAGCAGGAGGAGCTTATGTTCCGATTGATCCTGATTATCCTCTAGATCGAAAGCTATATATTCTTGAAGACAGTCATGCATCGCTATTATTGTTCCAGCACAAGCATGAGGTACCATCAGAATTCACAGGTGATCGCATATTGATTGAACAGATGCAATGGTATCATGCGGCTGATACGAATGTAGGGATAGTCAATACAGCTGATGATTTGGCTTATATGATTTATACCTCAGGTTCGACAGGTCAACCAAAAGGGGTAATGATTGATCATCAAGCAGTATGTAATTTATGTTTAATGGCCCAAACCTATGGAATCTTTGCTAATAGTCGCGTTTTACAGTTTGCTTCCTATAGTTTTGATGCGTCCGTAGGAGAGGTTTTCCATACTCTTACAAATGGAGCTACTCTCTACCTAGTAGATCGCAATCTTCTCATGGCAGGGATTGAATTTGTTGAATGGTTGAGAGAAAACGAAATAACTTCCATTCCGTTTATCTCGCCTTCTGCATTACGCGCATTGCCGTATGAGGAGTTACCTGCATTGAAATATATCAGTACAGGTGGAGAAGCATTACCTGTTGATTTAGTCAAACTATGGGGAGCCAATCGGATTTTCCTAAATGCATATGGTCCGACAGAAACAACGGTAGATGCGACGATTGGCTTATGCACCCCTGAAGATAAGCCGCATATCGGAAAGCCAGTGTTAAATAAAAAAGCATACATTATTAATCAGGATTATCAGTTACAGCCGATAGGGGTACCGGGCGAGCTATGCATCGGTGGAGTAGGGATTGCTCCTGGATATTGGAACCGGCCTGAATTAACAGCTGAGAAATTCGTGAATAATCCATTTGCCCAAGGCGAAAGAATGTACAAGACAGGGGATTTAGTACGTTGGCTTCCTGATGGAAATATTGAGTTTTTAGGGCGAATTGATGATCAGGTGAAAATTCGTGGACACCGAATTGAATTGGGTGAAATTGAGACGCGGCTTCTTGAGCATGAGCAGGTAATAGAGGCGGTTGTGCTGGCTCGTGAAGATGAACAAGGTCAAGCTTATCTGTGTGCTTATCTGGTAGCAGCAAATGAATGGACGGTAGCAGAACTGCGCAAACATCTAGGAAAAACACTGCCCGATTATATGGTTCCTGCTTATTTTATCGAGCTTGAGGAGTTTCCTTTGACACCAAGCGGGAAGGTGAATAAAAAAGCTTTGCCAGAGCCTGATGGACAAATACAAACGGGAGTGGAGTACGTAGAGGCTACTACCGAAAACCAAAAAATCCTTGTTGAGATTTGGCAAGAGGTGTTACGCGTTGAGCGGATCGGTATTTACGATAACTTCTTTGAGCTGGGCGGTGACTCAATCAAGGCAATTCAAATCACAGCAAGATTGCGTCGTCATCATCGCAAGCTGGAAATCAGCCATCTATTTAAGCACCCAACGATTGCAGAGCTTGCTCCATGGATGCAAACCAGTCAGGTATTACTTGAACAAGGAACTGTTGAAGGCGAAGTTATGCTCACGCCAATTCAAAAAACATTCTTTGAAGAAAATCAGGAACAGCCGCATCATTTTAATCAGGATTCGTTACTGTACAGCTCGAATGGCTGGAACCAAGATGCGATCGAGAAGGTATTTGAAAAAATAACGGAGCATCACGATGCCCTGCGAATGGTGTATCCGCATACCGAGGACAAGGTGACTCAGATCAACAGGGGACTTGAGGAGAAGGCGTTCACATTGCAGGTGTTCGATTTTACCCAAGAACCAACTGATACGCAGGCAACGAAAATTGAGCAAATCACTACTCAATTGCAAGCAGGCTTTGATTTAGAAAAGGGACCTCTGGTACGACTTGGCTTATTTACCACCAAGGCTGGGGATTATTTACTGATTGTGATCCATCACCTGGTGATTGACGGCGTCTCTTGGCGTATCTTGCTTGAGGATTTTCATACTGCTTATCAGCAAGTCATTCAAGGTCAAGCAATTGTACTTCCTGAAAAAACGACCTCCTTTAAAACATGGAGTGAGCGCTTGAATGAATATGCAAATAGTCATGCTCTTTTACACGAGATTCCATATTGGAAGCAGATGGAGGAAATATCTATCATCCCTCTTCCTAAAAAAGGAAACAATGACGGTAGATACTATGTGAAGGATAGCGAATATGCCACGATGAGTCTAACAGAAGAAGAAACCCAAAATCTTCTTACTCGTGTACATCGAGCTTATCGAACGGAGATTAATGATCTGTTGCTTGCTGCATTAGGATTAGCCAATAAGGAATGGACAAAAGAGAATCGAGTGGCTATCCACTTAGAAGGTCATGGTCGTGAGGAAATAGGGGAAGGGGTAGATGTCAACCGCACTGTTGGATGGTTTACCTCACTGTTCCCAGTCGTGATTGATTTAGAAAATGACGAATTGCCTCTCATCATTAAATCGGTAAAAGAAACCCTGCGCCGAGTTCCTAATAAGGGCATGGGATACGGCATACTCAAGCATCTGACAAGCGATGCGAACAAACAGGATATTACCTTCTCGCTTCGCCCAGAGATCAGCTTTAACTATCTGGGGGTATTTGATCAACAAGAGGAGGAGAGCGAATCTGCTGGGATTCCTACTGGTCAGCCGATCAGCCCGCTATATTATGACACGCACCTGTTGGAGTTTAATGGAGCGGTCTCGAATAACCAGTTGCATGTAAATTGCCGATTTGCTCCTGCAGCCGTTGATCGAGCGATTGTTGAAATCCTGATGGAGCGCTTCAAGCACAATTTACTTCTCATTACTCAGCATTGCTTGGAAAAGGATACTGTAGAATTTACACCTACTGATTTTACAGAAAAGGAATTAAGCCAAGAACAGCTAGACGATCTATTAGATGATTTATTTGAAGACATAGATGATCTGTAATCACAATGAGATAGGTGGTGCCATATATCGTGCAAAAAAAAGACAAGATCAAAGATATCTATTCACTTTCTCCGTTACAAAAGGGTATGCTATTTCATTCTATTAAAGACCCGCAAAGCGATGCCTATTTCGAGCAGGTTACCCTTTTGCTGGAGGGGGTTGTAAACCCAACCTATTTGGCTGAAAGTATTCAGGGACTCGTACAAAAATACGACATGTTCCGAAGTGTGTTCCGCTATAAAAAAGTAGACCCTGTTCAGGTTGTGCTTAGTGAACGCAAAATAGATTTACAGATTGAGGACCTTACTCAAATCAATGAAGAAGAGCAACGGAAATTCATTGAGGAATATAGAAAAAAAGACCGGGAAAGAGGCTTTGATCTTTCCCGGGATATCCTGCTACGTTTTACGTTGTTTCAAACAGCCGCCAATCGGTATGAATTACTGTGGAGTCATCATCATATCCTGATGGATGGCTGGTGCACGGGTATCGTTTTTCAGGATTTATTTCAAATGTACCAACGTCGCTTATCAGGACAGGCCTTGCTTCCAGAGGTGGCTCCTCAATATAGCGAATATATACGTTGGTTAAAGAAACAAGATGACCAACAAGCATTGGCATTTTGGAAAGAGTATCTACAGGGATTTGACAACCTTACAGGTATCCCGTGTCTAAGGTCTGGCAATCATCCCTACAAGCAAGAGGAATTCATTTTCTCCTTGGGAGAGGAAGCTACACAAAAACTAACGCAAACGGCTCAAAAGTATCAGGTAACCTTAAATACAGTTGTGCAAACAATTTGGGGAGCGTTATTGCAAAAATACAATAATACGAATGACGCGACTTACGGTGTGGTTGTCTCCGGACGACCCGCCGAGGTGCCCAATGTTGAACAAATGGTGGGGTTATTCAGTAATACGATTCCAATCCGTATTAAAAAGGAAGCGGGAAAAACGTTTGGGGAAGTGCTGAAAAACGTACAGCAAACAGCGCTGGAGGCAGAAAAATACGGATATCTTTCTTTAGCCGATATCCAGGCGAGCGCAGCTTATACGCATCAATTGCTTGATCATATTTTAGCGTTTGAAAATTTCCCGATGGATCAAGAAACATTCAATCAGGAAAACGTACTCGGATTTGCCGTGAAGGATGCCCACACTTTTGAGCAGACGCACTATGATCTGACCGTGCTAGTCATTCCTGGCAAGGAATTAATCTTTAAGTTTATGTATAACGAAAGTGTTTATTCAAAAGAGTACCTCAATCTTTTAGAGCTGAATATTAAAAAGCTGGTCTCTTTGGTTATTGAGCAGCAAGATATCTTTGACCCAGCTACCGAGTTTGTATCCGATTTGGAAAAGGATAAGCTTTTAACCATTTTTAATCGTACTGATGCAAAGTACCCAAGAGAAAAAACGATTCATGAGCTGTTTCAAGAGCAGGTTGACAAGAACCCTGATCAAGTCGCACTCGTATTTGGCGAGACTCAACTAACATACGGCGAGCTGAACGAAAAGGCGAATCAAATGGCCCGTGGTTTACGTAAACAAGGGATTTTACCTGATCAGGTGATAGGGTTACTTACGGATCGTTCCTTAGAAATGATCATAGCCATTCTAGCCATCTTTAAAGCTGGTGGCGCTTATATGCCTATCGATCCATTTTATCCGAGTGAACGCATTCAATACATGCTAGCAGATAGTCGCACCCATTTGTTATTGGTGCAAAAAGCTGAAATGATCCCAGCCAATTATCAGGGTGAGGTACTGCTGTTAACAGAAGATAGCTGGATGGATGAGAAGACAGACAATTTAGATTTGGTCAACCAAGCACAAGATCTGGCCTATGTCATGTACACCTCAGGTTCAACAGGTAAACCAAAGGGGAATCTGACAACCCATCAAAATATCGTCAAGACCATTATTAACAATGGTTACATGGAGATTACGCCAAATGATCGTCTTCTCCAGTTGTCCAATTACGCGTTTGATGGATCTACCTTTGATATATACAGCGCATTGTTAAACGGAGCTTCTCTTATTTTAGTACCAACGCATGTACTGATGAATCCGACTGATTTGGCATCGGTCATTCAAGACCAGCATATTACCGTGTCCTTTATGACAACATCTCTATTTAACACTCTGGTTGAGCTGGATGTGACTAGTCTCAAACACATGCGTAAGGTGGTGTTTGGAGGAGAAAAGGCTTCGATCAAGCACGTAGAAAAAGCGCTGGATTATTTGGGAGCTGGACGTTTGGTCAACGGGTATGGACCAACAGAAACTACTGTTTTTGCCACTACCTATACGGTGGACCATACGATCAAGGAGACGGGGATTATGCCGATAGGTCGCCCGTTGAACAATACGAAGGTGTTTATTTTAGGAGCAGACAATCAATTACAGCCGATAGGTGCATTAGGCGAGCTATGTGTGAGCGGGGAAGGGCTTGCCCGCGGGTATCTCAATCTTCCAGAGATGACTGCTGATCGTTTCGTTGAAAATCCTTTTGTACAGGGAGAGAGAATGTATCGCACAGGGGATTTAGCGCGTTGGTTACCGAATGGAAGCATTGAGTACGTAGGTAGAATAGATGAACAAGTTAAGATTCGGGGACATCGGATCGAATTAGGTGAAATTGAAGCTAGATTACTAGAGCATCCTGCTATTAGCGAGACCGTTTTGCTGGCGAAGCAGGATGAGCAGGGGCATTCCTTCCTATGTGCCTATCTGGTGACAAATGGTGCCTGGTCAGTCGCAGAGCTTCGCAAGCATATCAAGGAAACATTGCCGGATTCTATGGTGCCATCTTATTTTATCGAAATAGATAAAATGCCGCTCACTTCAAATGGCAAGGCAGACAAGCGTGCATTGCCTGAACCAGACCGAGTGATTACCAATGAGTATGTGGCGGCAGTGAATGAGACAGAGGAGAAGCTAGTTCAGTTTTTCCAAGAAATCTTAGCTGTAGAACGAGTGGGAACGCAGGATACATTCTTTGAATTGGGTGGACATTCCCTAAAAGCAATGATGCTGGTTTCAAGAATACACAAGGAATTAGAAATAGAAGTTCCGTTAAAAGAAGTATTCGCCAGACAAACCGTTAAAGAATTAGCAGCCTATATCAGACAGGCTGAACATTCGGATTACAGCGAAATCCAACCGGCCATGGAGCAAGAATACTACCCGGTATCTAATGCACAGCGACGGATGTATGTTGTTCAACAAATGAGAGATGTAGAAACAACAGGCTACAATATGCCTTTCTATTTAGAAATGGAGGGTGCTCTTGAGGTAGAAAAGCTATCTCTAGCTTTGAAACAACTAATTGAGCGTCATGAGTCATTACGAACCTCCTTCCATATGGTTGATGATGAACTGATGCAAAAGGTACATACAGAAGTCGCATGGGAGATGGAAATGATTCATGCCGTAGAGGAAGAAGTTCAACAGTTTACCGATTCCTTTATGCGTCCTTTCGATCTTGCTAAGGCGCCATTATTCCGTGCGGGACTCATTCAAATCAATCCGAAGCGACATTTATTGATGCTGGATATGCATCATATCATCTCAGATGGGGTATCGATGAATGTATTGTTTCAGGATATAACGCAGTTGTATCAAGGTATAGAGCTGAGTCCTCTCAAGATTCAATACAAGGATTTTGCGGTGTGGCAACAAGGCATGGCTCAGGTTGTCCGTTTTCAGGAGCAGGAAAGGTATTGGTTAAACCAATTCTCTGGTGACCTACCAATTTTGGAAATGGTAACTGATTATCCACGACCAGCCATACAGCAGTTTGACGGAGATTCCTGGTTCTTTGAAATTGATGCCAAAATATTGGACAGCATAAAGCAATTGTCAGCTAAGCAAGGAACTACGTTGTATATGACTCTGTTGGCGATTTATCAAATCCTGTTAGCCAAGTATACCCGTCAAAACGATATCATTGTCGGAACTCCGATTGCAGGAAGACCTCATGCAGACACAGAGAGTATTGTGGGGATGTTTGTTAATACACTAGCCTTACGTGGTCAACCAAAAGAAGAGCAATCTTTCATCTCCTACTTATCAGAAGTGAAAGAAAACGTAATACAAGCCTATGCCAACGCTGATCATCCATTTGAAGAGTTGGTAGAGAAGCTACATTTACAAAGAGATATGAGTCGTCATCCATTGTTTGATACGATGTTTGTTTTACAAAACATGGATATGTCCGAGATAAATATTTCTGGTCTAAAACTTCATTCGCGTGATTTAAACTGGAAAAATGCAAAATTTGATATGACCTGGATGATTGCCGAACAAAATAATCTATTGATTTCGGTTGAGTACAGCACCAGCCTGTTTAAACATGAAACCATTCAAAGGCTAGAAAAGCATTTCACTTATTTAGTAGAACAAGTGGCTAAGCATCCGGATTGCTTACTCAGAGATTTAGAACTCACAACAGACGAAGAAAAACAGCAAATACTGACGGTATTTAACGACACTGCTACTGATGATTTACAGGATTTATCCATCTGCCATCTATTCGAACAACAAGTACAGCGTTTTTCAGATCGGCCGGCACTTGTGTTTAAAGAAAAGCAGCTCACATACTGTGAGTTCCATGCAAAAGTAAATCAATTAGCTCGGGTACTCAGAAAGAAAGGTGTGCTGCCGGATCAAGCGGTTGGATTAATCACTGATCGTTCCATTGAGATGATGATAGGGATTTTCGCCATCCTAAAAGCAGGCGGAGCTTATATGCCAATTGATCCTTCCTATCCAATCGATCGGATCGAGCACATGCTAGAGGACAGCCGAACTAAGTTGTTATTAGTGCAAAAAACAGAAATGATCCCTGCTAGCTATCAGGGGGAGGTATTACTCCTAGCGGAAGAGTGCTGGATGCATGAAGATTCATCGAATTTGGAGCTGATCAATAAAACACAGGATTTGGCATATGTCATGTATACCTCAGGTTCTACTGGTAAACCAAAGGGCAACATGACGACTCACCAAAACATTATGACCACCATCATCAACAATGGCTATATCGAGATCGCGCCAACAGACCGCCTATTACAGTTATCTAACTATGCTTTTGATGGCTCTACCTTCGATATCTACAGTGCGCTATTAAATGGAGCCACTCTTGTACTGGTGCCAAAAGAGGTCATGTTAAATCCAATGGAGCTGGCGAAGATCGTCCGCGAGCAGGATATTACGGTTTCGTTTATGACCACGTCCTTGTTCCATACGCTAGTGGAGCTTGACGTGACTAGTATGAAATCCATGCGCAAGGTTGTATTTGGCGGGGAAAAGGCTTCATACAAGCATGTAGAAAAGGCTCTGGATTATCTCGGAGAAGGCCGTTTGGTAAATGGATACGGCCCTACAGAAACAACCGTTTTCGCTACCACATACACGGTGGATTCTAGCATCAAGGAAACGGGAATCGTACCGATTGGACGTCCGTTAAACAATACGAGTGTCTATGTCTTAAATGAGAATAATCAGCTTCAGCCGGTTGGAGTACCAGGGGAATTGTGCGTTGGCGGAGCAGGAATTGCACGTGGATATTTAAACCGTCCAGAGCTGACAGCAGAGCGTTTTGTGGAAAATCCTTTCGTGTCAGGAGATAGAATGTATCGTACCGGTGATTTAGCACGTTGGTTGCCGGATGGAAGCATTGAGTATTTAGGACGGATGGATGAGCAGGTTAAGGTACGCGGTTACCGAATTGAGCTGGGTGAAATAGAGACAAGATTATTGGAGCATCCTTCTATAAGCGCGGCGGTTTTACTAGCAAAGCAAGATGAGCAAGGGCATTCGTACCTATGTGCTTACATCGTTGCAAATGGGGTATGGACGGTTGCGGAACTACGTAAGCATCTAAGTGAGGCTTTGCCAGAATACATGGTGCCTACTTATTTTGTAGAACTAGAGCAGATACCGTTCACTTCTAATGGGAAGGTGAACAAACGTGCTTTACCAGAGCCAGAAGGACAAATTACCAGTGTATATGTGGCCCCAGAAACGGAGACAGAAGCAAAAGTAGCAGAGTTATTCCAAGAGATTTTGGGTGTCGAGAGAGTTGGTACACAGGACATGTTCTTTGAGCTGGGTGGTCATTCGCTAAAAGCGATGATGCTAGTTTTACGAATGAATAAAGAACTGGGCATCGAGGTGCCTTTGAAAGAGGTATTCGCACATCCTACTGTCAAGGAATTGGCAGCAACGATCGACCTTCTTGATCGATCAGACCACTCAGAGATTGAGCCTGCTCCAAAGCAGGAGTTCTATCCTGTATCCTCCGCGCAGAGACGGATGTACGTGGTGCAGCATTTAGGAAATGTCCAAACAACCAGCTACAATATGCCGCTTTTCCTTGAAGTGGAGGGAGCTTTAGAAATTGATAAGCTTCATCTAGTACTTGAGAGATTGGTTGAAAGACACGAGTCGCTACGAACCTCATTTCATATGGTTGACGAAGAGCTGATGCAGCAGGTGCATGAAGAGGTGGCCTGGGACTTAGAGATAATGGATGGAACGGAAGAAGACCTTGCAAGCATCACAGCAGGATTTATACGTCCGTTTGATCTCAGCCAAGCTCCATTGTTCCGTGCAGGCATAGTGCGGATTAGCCCTGAGAGATTCCTTTTCATGCTAGATATGCACCATATCATCTCAGACGGAGTTTCTACGAATGTATTGTTCCAGGATATAACGCAGCTCTATCAAGGAAAGGATCTCCCTCCGCTTACGATACAGTACAAAGATTACGCTGTGTGGCAACAAACTGAAGCTCAAGTGGCCCGCTTACAAGATCAGGAAAGCTACTGGTTACATCAATTTGCCGGGGAAGCTCCTGTCTTAGAAATGCCGACAGATTTCCCGCGTCCAGCAGTCCAGCAGTTCGAAGGGGATGAATGGACCTTTGAGATTGATGCTGACATTCTCAGCCAGTTGAAAAAATTATCAGTGAGTCAGGGTTCTACTTTATACATGACTCTATTGGCGGCTTATCAGGTGTTGCTGGCTAAGTATACCGGTCAAGATGATATTGTTGTCGGTTCACCAATTGCCGGACGCCCTCACACGGATGTAGAAAGCATCGTCGGTATGTTCGTCAACACGCTAGCTTTACGTGGACAGCCTGCAGGAGAGCAGACGTTTATTTCCTATCTGGCACAAGTTAAGGAACAGGTTTTACAAGCTTATGACAATGCAGAGTATCCATTTGAGAAATTGGTTGAGAAGCTCGATCTACAAAGAGATATGAGTCGCCATCCACTCTTCGATACGATGTTTACTTTGCAAAACATGGAGATGTCTGATATTGATTTGGCAGGCTTGACCTTCAAGGCATTTGATTTTGAATGGAAAAATGCCAAGTTTGACATGGATTGGACAATGCTTGAGGAAGAAACACTCAAGGTAGCTATTGAATACAGTACAAGCCTGTATACAAAAGAAACCATTAGCAGAATGGCTCAACATTTCACCTATGTTTTACAACAAATTATTGAGCATCCAACCATTCGTTTGGCTGAAATCAAAATTGCTACTCTGCCAGAGATTGAACAGATTTTAACGCAATTTAATGATACTAGGGCCAATTACCCTGATAACCAAACCATTCATAGCCTATTCGAGCAACAAGTGGAACGTACGCCAGAACAGATAGCTGTTGTCTATCAGGATCAATCCATCACGTATCGCGAGCTTAATGAACGTGCAAATAGATTGGCACGTTGCTTGATCGACAAAGGAATACAGAGAAATCAATTTGTTGCAATCATGGTGGATCGTTCTATAGAAACCGTTATTGGAATGATGGGAATTCTCAAAGCAGGAGGAGCTTATGTTCCAATTGATCCTGATTACCCCTTAGATCGAAAGCTGTATGTTCTTGAAGACAGTCATGCATCACTATTATTGTTCCAGCAAAAGCATGAGGTCCCATCAGAATTCACAGGTGATCGGATATTAATTGAGCAGATGCAGTGGTACCAAGCGGCTGATACGAATGTGGGGATCGTCAATACAGCTCAAGATTTGGCGTATATGATCTATACCTCAGGTTCTACAGGTCAACCTAAAGGAGTAATGATTGATCATCAAGCAGTATGTAATCTATGCTTAATGGCCCAAACCTATGGAATCTTTGCGAATAGTCGCGTTCTACAGTTTGCCTCCTTTAGCTTTGACGCTTCTGTAGGAGAGGTTTTCCATACCCTTACAAATGGAGCCACTCTTTACCTGATGGATCGCAACCTGCTTATGGCTGGCGTTGAATTTGTTGAATGGTTACGAGTAAACGAGATAACTTCCATTCCGTTTATCTCGCCTTCTGCATTGGGTGCATTGCCGTATGGGGATTTACCAGCATTGGAATATATCAGTACAGGTGGGGAAGCATTACCTGTAGATTTAGTCAGATTATGGGGAACTGATCGAATCTTTTTAAATGCATATGGTCCGACTGAAACAACAGTAGATGCAACGATTGGCTTATGTACGCCAGAGGATAAGCCGCATATTGGTAAGCCTGTGTTGAATAAAAAAGCCTACATTATTAATCAGGATTATCAACTTCAGCCAATTGGGGTACCGGGTGAGCTATGCATCGGTGGAGTAGGGATTGCTCCTGGATATTGGAACCGCCCTGAATTAACTAGAGAGAAATTTGTGGATAATCCATTTGCCCCAGGCGAAAGAATGTATAAGACGGGGGACTTAGCTAGATGGTTGCCGGATGGGACAATCGAATTTTTAGGCCGTATGGATGGCCAAGTAAAAATTCGTGGATTTAGGATTGAGCTTGGAGAAATTGAAACTCGGCTAAACCAAGCCCCATCTGTAAAGCAGGCAGTGGTTCTAGCACGTTCAGGAGTACAAAAGCAGGTATACCTATGCGCATATTTGGTGACGGACAACGATTTGCAGGTTTCAGCCTTACGTAAGGAATTAAGTCAAACGTTACCAGACTATATGATTCCATCGTTTTTTATAAAAGTCGATAAGATTCCAGTCACAGTAAACGGCAAGATAGACAAGAAAGCCTTGCCAGAACCAGAAAAAGAAGTAGAGCTGCAAACCGAATATGTTGCTCCAACGAACCCAACTGAGGAGATTCTTGTACAGATTTGGCAAAAGGTGCTGGGCATGGAGCGAGTAGGGATAGAGGATAACTTCTTTGAGCTAGGTGGTCACTCTATCAAGGCGATGATGCTTACTTCCAACATTTATAAGGAATTAAAGATTGATCTGCCTTTGCGTGAGATTTTTAAGCATACGACAGTAAAAGAAATGGCGCGATTTATCGATGGTCGGGATGAAGAAGAATACGTCGGAATTCAGCCCGCAACAAAACAGGAATACTACCCTGTCTCTTCTGCACAAAAAAGGATGTATGTCATTCAATCATTGGAAGATAAGGCTCAGGGTACGAGCTACAATATGCCGTCTTTCTATAAAATAAAAGGCTCTGTAGATGCTGAGAAATTAGAGAAGGTCTTCCAAACATTAATTGATCGGCACGAATCATTACGAACCTCCTTTCATATGACCGAGGAGCAGCTAGTTCAAAAGGTTCACGAACAGGTTTCATGGAAAATGGACATGAAAACCGTCAGCGCCAATGATGTTTCAAGATTAAAGGATTCGTTTATCCAACCGTTTGACATCAGTACAGCTCCTTTGTTCCGAGCCGGTCTTCTTACGATTCATAAAGATGAGCACATTCTTATGATGGATGTACACCATATTGTAGGAGACGGCGTATCGACTACGATCTTGTTCCAGGAGCTTATCCAGTTGTATCAAGGGCAAGCGTTACCTGAAGTGAAGATACACTATAAAGATTACGCCGTGTGGCAATTGTCCCAGCAGGATCGTTTAAAAGAAAGTGAAAATTTCTGGATGCAGCAATTTTCTGGAGAGTTGCCGGTATTGGAGCTACCTACTGATTATTCGCGTCCACCAATTCGCCGATTGGAAGGAGATTATGTAAGCCAAAGCCTACGCGGTGATCTCCATGCAAGTGTAAAAGCCTTCATGAAAAATCGCGAAGTAACGCTATATATGGTACTGCTTGCGACATACAACGTTCTTCTGCACAAATACACGAATCAGCGCGACATTATTGTTGGTACGCCTGTTTCGGACCGACCGCATCCAGATGTCATGTCCACTGTCGGTATGTTTGTAAATACGCTGGCAGTCCGAAATCAGTTGGAGTCTGAGCAAACCTTCGAAGAATTTTTAGCAAATGTGAAAAATAAAATGCTAGAGGTCTATGGTCATCAGGAGTATCCATTTGAAGATGTAATTGAAAAAGTAAAGGTTCAAAGGGATACAAGCAGACATCCGCTATTTGACACAATGTTTGGTGTACAAAATCTGGAGACATCCCACGTGGAGTTACCCGATTGGGGTATAGAACCATTGGATATTGACTGGACTAACACCAAGTTTGATATGAGCTGGATGGTATTTGAAGCAGACGGTCTAGAAATTGGCGTGGAGTATAGTACAAATCTATTTGAGCGCAACACGATTCAGCGAATGATCGGACACTTTGAACATATCATCGAGCAGATTATGGAAAATCCTCAAATTCGTTTAGCTGATATTCAGTTGGCAACAGAAGATGAGAAGGTCCAAATCTTAGAGGAATTCAATCATCAACCAACCAAAATAACCTACGATCAGGCCATTCAAAACAGATTTGAAGAACAGGTTATGAAGACACCTGATGCAGTGGCGCTTGTATGTAAGGGTCAGGAGCTAACCTATCGTGCGCTTAACCAAAGATCAAATCAGATGGCTCGTACATTAAGAAAGCATGGGGTCGGGCGTGATCAAATAATTGCGGTCATGATTAATCGTTCACATGAGCTGATCATTAGTATCCTAGCCGTATTAAAGGCAGGAGGAGCATACCTGCCAATTGATCCAACGTACCCGCTTGATCGGATTGAGCACATGCTAGAGGATAGCCAGACCGCAATGGTGTTAACTCAAAAAGAAATTCAAATACCTACAGGATATTCGGGGGAAGTTCTCTTCGCTGATCAAGCTGATATTTATCATGAGGATGCTACGGATTTATCTAGTATGAATCAGCCCACGGATTTGGCCTATATTATTTACACATCAGGTTCTACTGGAAAGTCCAAGGGAGTAATGATCGAGCATCGTTCATTACATAATCTGATTCATATTTCTCACCCCTATAAAATGGGCGCAGGAAGCAGAGTTCTTCAATTTGCCTCAAGCAGCTTTGATGCTTCGGTAGCAGAGATCTTTCCAGCTCTCTTAACTGGATCAACTTTATATATAGAAGAGAAAGAGGAGCTATTAACCAATTTAGTTCCCTACTTACTTGAGAATCAAATAACAACAGTAGCATTGCCGCCATCTTTATTAAGATCCGTTCCTTATAGGGAACTGCCAGCTTTAGAGTGCATAGTTAGTGTCGGAGAAGCTTGCACATTTGACATTGTGCAAACTTGGGGGCAAAACCGCACCTTTATAAACGGATACGGCCCTACAGAATCAACTGTTTGCAGTGCCTTTGGTGTGGTTACAGCAGAGGACAAGCGTATCACGATTGGTAAACCGTTCCCTAATCAAAAGGCCTATATCATCAATGAAAATCAACAGCTACAACCAATCGGGGTTCCAGGTGAGCTTTGCATAGCAGGGGCTGGGTTAAGCCGTGGGTACTTGAATCGTCGAGAGCTGACACAAGAAAAGTTTGTAAAAAACCCTTTTGCATCTGGTGAGCGTATGTACAAAACAGGAGACGTAGCTCGCTGGCTACCTGATGGCAATATCGAATATGTAGGTCGTATGGATGATCAGGTTAAAGTACGCGGAAATCGGGTCGAGCTTGGGGAGGTTACCAGCCAATTACTTACGCATCCTTCGATTACAGAAGCTGTTGTTGTACCAATAGTCGATACACATGGAGCAACGACACTATGCGCCTATTTCATCGAGGATAAAGAAGTGAAAGTCAACGATTTGCGCCATCATTTGGCTAAAGCTCTACCTGAGTTTATGATTCCTGCTTACTTTATTAAAGTAGATCATATTCCATTGACAGGAAACGGAAAGGTAAATAAACAAGCATTACCTGACCCTTCCGAATTCATTTCAGCACAAACAGGCCATGAAATCGTTGCCCCTTCTTCTCAGGACGAGGAAATACTAGTTCAGGTATGGGAAGAAGTCCTGCAGATCAAACCGATTGGGGTAGAGGACAACTTCTTTGAACGAGGCGGAGACTCCATTAAGGCATTGCAAATCGTAGCTAGACTTAGCAAATATAATCGGAAATTGGATAGTAGACTTATTTTTAAAAATCCAACGATTTCCATGCTGGCTCCTTACCTTGAACAAAGAGGTGCTTTGATTGAACAAGATTCAATTGAAGGCGAAGTGCCGCTTACACCGATTCAATCCTGGTTCTTTGAACAACCTTTTGTGCATCCACACCACTTTAATCAATCTATGCTTCTGCCAAATGAACAAGGCTGGGATCGTCAACGAATAGAACAAGCATTTACAACCATTGTTAAACACCATGATGCCTTGAGAATGAACTACCAGTTTAAAGAGAAGATCCTTCAAGAAAATCAGGGTATCGAGGGAGAGTTTTTTACCCTGCATGAGGTAGATGTAACTAAGGAAAAAGACTGGCAAATGCGCATCGAACAAGAAGCTAATCAACTCCAAGCAAGCTTTGATTTGACAACAGGCCCTCTTGTAAAGCTTGGCTTATACCATACGGCATATGGCGATTATCTTCTGATTGTCGTACATCATCTCTTAATAGATGGTGTCTCATGGCGCATCCTGCTGGAGGATTTCCAGACGCTTTATGAGCAAAAGGGTGAGCTACCGGCGAAAACCACTTCCTTTAAGACGTGGGCTGTGCAGCTAAAGGAATATGCTCGTAGCAAAAAACTACAAGACGAGGCAAGCTACTGGAAAGGGTTGTTGAATAAATCCGTAAGAGAGCTACCTTCAGATAAGGAATCAAGCGATACGTTCCTCTTTGGAGATACAAAAGAAGTACAGCTTACCTTTGATAGAAATGATACCCAAGACATGCTTGCGAATGCCCACCATGCTTATAAGACAAAAGCGGATGATTTATTGCTGGCAGCGTTGGTTCTTAGCATAAATGAGTGGACGAAGCAAAGCGATATCATAGTGAATTTGGAAGGTCATGGCCGTGAGACGATCGTCGAAGGCATTGATTTGAGCCGTACGATTGGCTGGTTTACGACAATTTATCCAGTTCTGTTTGAAGTAGACAACCATCAACTTTCCAGCGTGATTAAACATGTAAAAGAAACGCTGCGCAATGTACCGAATAATGGTATTGGTTTTGGGATCTTACAACACATGTCTCATTCTGATGTAAGCCAGAGCCAATTAAGTTCTCATCACATAAGCTTTAACTACCTAGGTCAGATGGGAGAAGATTCCGCTAGTCAGTCTGAGACGGATAATGGAGTCCTTATCAATACAGGAGACCAGATAAGCCCAATGAACGCAAATCCGAGCTCGCTTAATATGACTTGCCTTGTAATGAATAATACGTTGCTTGTTACTTTTGATTATAATCCGCAACGTTACGAACAGGAGACAATTCAACGTCTGGCAGATCGTTATAAGAGCAATTTAAAAGCAGTCCTCGATCATTGTGTTCAACGAGAGCAGACAGAGCGAACACCTAGTGATTTTAGTACGAAGAAGCTTTCTTTAGAGGACTTAGACGACGTGTTTGCAACACTTAAAAATCTATAAAGGTATCCTGAGGAGGAGAAGATTAACTTGATTAATACCTCAGACGTCAAAGACATTTATAGCTTATCCCCGATGCAACGAGGAATGTTATTTCATACATTAAAAGACAAAGAAAACCTTGCCTATTTTGATCAGACAACTTTTCAAATAGAAGGTGACATATGTGTCGAATCTCTTGAGAAAAGTTTTAACGAGCTGATTCGCAAGTATGATGTCCTACGTACGATCTTCCTGTATCAGAAATTAAAAGAGCCGATGCAAGTTGTGTTAAAAGAACGAACAGCAAGTATTTATTATGAGGATTTCTCTATGAAGAGCGAGTCGGATAAAGCAAAGGCTCTTCGTGTAGCAAAACAGAGGGACCGGGACGAGGGCTTTGACCTCTCCCGGGACATCCTCATGCGGTTATCTTTATTAAAAGTCGCCCCTAAACAATACGAATTAGTGATCAGTAGCCACCATATTATCTTTGATGGATGGTGCACAGGGATTTTGCACCAGGAGCTGTTCTATTTTTATCAATGCTTCGTAGCAAATCAACCTATCCCTGCTGAGAAATCGATTCCGTACAGCAGATATATTCGTTGGTTAGAAGAGCAGGATGAAGAGGAAGCAAAAACCTATTGGAGTAATTATCTTCAAGATTTCGAGGGTGCATCTGTAATCCCTAAGGAAAATTCTAAGGGAGAGAAGGAAGTATGCATCATTGATAAGGTAACCTTTCACTTCGATAAAAAGCTGTCGGAGGAATTGGTTCAAGTAGCAAAAGCTTCCCAAGTGACGATAAGTACCTTGTTTCAAACAATGTGGGGTATCTTGCTACAAAAATATAATAACTCTCAGGAAGCCATATTTGGATCTGTCATTTCAGGAAGATCACCAGAGATTCCCGATGTGGAGAAAATAGTGGGAATCTTTATCAATACCATTCCTGTTCGAATTCGGACGCTGGACAAACAAACCTTCAAAGAATTGCTGATGCAGGTTCAGGAGGCATCTGTAAACTCTGAAAAGTATAACTATCTAACACTGGCTGATATACAAGCTGTTACAGGATCAAATCATGCACTTATCCATCATATTGTGGCGTTCGAAAATTTCCCTGTTGCCTCGGATAGCTTCGTTGATTCTCGCGAGTCCGATTCACAAGAATTGAAAGTTGTGAATGTCATTGACGATCATGAGAAAACCAACTTTGATTTTAATGTGCAGGTACAGATGGACACAGAATTACTAGTAAAAATCTCTTATAATCAAAATCTTTATCATAAAAGCTTTATTGATAATATTTTTAATCACCTACAACAGATTGCTCAGTCTATCATCCATAACCTAGATATCCAGGTGGATGAGATAGCCATTGTTTCTAAGGAAGAAAAGCATCAGCTCGTAAGCTATTCCAATCCAGCCAAGTCAGAGTTTCCAATGGATAAAACCATCCATCAGCTATTTGAGGAGCAGGTATTACGCAATCCAGAGCAGACTGCTATCGTTTTTAAAGGGCAGTCATTAACCTATCGTCAGTTGAATGAGAAGGCCAATCAATTGGCATGGATGCTAAGAAAACGGGAAGTAAAGCCGAATGATATCGTTGCGATCATGGCAGAGCACTCACTTGAGATGGTGGTGGGGGTAATTGGGATTTTAAAGGCGGGTGCGGCCTATCTTCCTATTGATCCATCCTATCCAGAAAAAAGAATCGCCCATATGTTACAGGATAGCAAAGCAGAGCAATTGCTTATCCAGCCGCATTTGAATATGCCACAGGAATATAAGGGAAGTACGTTATGGCTAGCAGAAGAGAGTTGGGCGAAGGAGAGTACGAGCGATTTACCTCTTGTTACGGGCGTTAATGATTTAGCCTACATTATCTATACCTCAGGTTCAACAGGACTACCTAAAGGAGTTATGGTTGAACATCATTCTTTGGTTAATTTAGTCATGTGGCATAACGATGCATTTAGTGTAACTCAGAAGGATCAATCCACTAAATTGGCGGGTTTTGGATTTGATGCATCGGTATGGGAAACATTTCCTCCCCTCATACAGGGAGCTACTCTACATGTGCTAGATGAATCGAGACGTGGCGATATTTATGCTCTACATGAATACTTCGAAAAAAATGCAATTACGATTAGCTTCTTACCTACTCAATTAGCTGAACAATTTATGGAGCTTACAAGTAGTACATTGCGTGTGTTACTCATTGGCGGTGACCGAGCCCAAAAGGTTAAAGAGACATCGTATCAAATCATAAACAATTACGGTCCAACCGAAAATACAGTAGTCACGACGAGCGGTCAACTGCATCCTGAGCAGGATGTCTT
Source organism: Brevibacillus sp. JB24b (assembly GCF_051713385.1). Classification (NCBI taxonomy): domain Bacteria; kingdom Bacillati; phylum Bacillota; class Bacilli; order Caryophanales; family Paenibacillaceae; genus Brevibacillus; species Brevibacillus sp. JB24b. The sequence goes on from NZ_JBNVQV010000001.1 coordinate 1,073,544, forward strand.
CCCTATTGGAAAGCCGATCACTAATCACAGCGTTTATATTTTAGATCAGAACAGACATCTACAGCCGATCGGAATACCTGGCGAGCTGTGCGTCAGTGGTGCAGGGCTTGCAAGAGGCTACCTTAATCAGCCTGAACTCACCGTAGAACGCTTTGTTGATAATCCCTTTGTACCTGGAGAGAGAATGTATCGCACAGGGGACTTAGTTCGTTGGAGAATCGATGGCAGCATCGAATATCTGGGAAGGATTGACGAACAAGTCAAGATCCGAGGATACAGAATTGAGTTAGGTGAGATCGAGGCCAAGCTACTTGACCATCCTTCTATTAGTGAGGCACTCGTCGTGGCTCGAAATGATGAGCAAGGGTATACGTATCTATGTGCTTATGTGGTAGCAACGGGTACTTGGAGTGTATCTTCATTACGCGAGCATTTGATAGAAACGCTACCCGAATACATGGTTCCAGCTTACATGATGGAAGTGGAAAAAATGCCGCTTACTGCAAATGGAAAAGTAGATAAGCGAGCGCTACCGGTACCTGATCGACAAAGAATGAACGAGTATGAGGCACCTTCGACAGAGACGGAAGAAAAGCTAGTTCAACTATTCCAAGAAATTTTAGGACTTGAGCGTGTGGGTACTAAGGATCATTTCTTTGAATTAGGTGGACATTCGTTGAAGGCGATGATGCTTGTGTCTCGTATGCACAAAGAGTTAGGTGTGGATGTGCAGTTAAATGAGATGTTTGCTCGTCCAACGGTTAAAGATCTAGCTGCATACATAGATCAGATGAATGGTTCAGCTTACACAGCGATTCAACCAGTGGAAGAACAGCCCTACTATCCTGTTTCTTTTGCACAAAGAAGAATGTATGTTGTGCAACAAATGAGAGATAGTGAAACGACTAGCTATAACATGCCGTTTACGTTTGAACTAAAAGGAAAACTACATCTGGACAAGCTAAGAGAAACGTTGCAGATTCTTGTTCTACGACATGAAAGTCTCCGTACATCGTTTCATATGATTGATGAAAATCTAGTTCAAAAAATAAATAAAGATATTTCATGGGAATTAGAAGTAATAGAAGCTCGGGAGTCAGAAATTCAGTCAAAGCTAGAGGAATTTATCAGACCGTTCAATTTAAGCGAGGCACCGCTTTTCAGAGCTCATTTAATTTGCTTGAATTCACATCATTATCTGCTGAGCCTGGATATGCATCATATTATTTCAGATGGGGTATCTATGAACCTGTTCTTACAGGAATTCATGACACTATATCAGGGAGAAGCATTGCCAGCCCTCGCTATCCAATACAAAGACTACGCGTTATGGCAACAATCAGACGAGCAGCGATCTAGATTAAAAGAGCAGGAAAATTACTGGTTACATCGTTTTTCTGACGAGCTTCCTACCTTAGAGTTACCAACAGATTATCCACGCCCGGCTATACAGCAGTTTGACGGAGATGAATGGACGTTTGAAATTAATGCTGATCTTCTAGCGAAGGTGAAACAAATATGCTCGAGTCAAGGTACCACGTTATATATGACTCTTCTTGCTGCCTATCAGGTTTTCTTAGCTAGATATACTGGACAGGAAGATATCATTGTGGGTTCTCCAATTGCTGGACGCTCTCATGCCGATTTGGAAAACATTATAGGAATGTTTGTAAATACATTAGCTTTACGCGGTCAACCAAAAGCAGACCAATCATTCCTTTCCTATTTAAATGAGGTAAAAGAGACTGTTTTTCAAGCATATGCAAACGCAGAATATCCATTTGAAGAGCTGATTGAAAAACTCAATTTAGAACGAGACATGAGTCGCCATCCGCTATTTGATACCTTGTTCTCTTTGCAAAATATAGAAATGTCTGAGTTTCAAATGAGTGATTTAGAAATTTTCCCTTATGAAACTGGGCAAAGAAATGCAAAATTCTCCCTAAGTTGGTTAATATCGGAAGGGGAATCCCTTTATATAACCATTGAGTACAGCACAAAATGCTTTAAACAAGAAACCATTCAGCGCATGGCAAGTCATTTTGAACAATTACTAGCACAAATTGTTGCGCATCCAGAAGAGAACATTGGTCATCTAGAATTCGTGACAGATGCTGAAAAGAATATCTTACTTGAAGAATTTAATCTGACAAAAGTCGACTATCCTAGAGAAAAAACAATTCAAGAACTGTTTGAAGAACAAGTGGTTAAAAATCCTGATCAAATCGCTCTTATATGTGGAGAGGAACAGTTTACCTACACACAATTAAATGTGAAATTTAACCAGTTAGCTCACGTATTAAGAAGAGAAGGCGTTCAACCAAATCAGGTAATTGGGCTAATTACGGATCGATCTTTGGCGATGATTGTAGGTATTTTTGGAATTTTAAAGGCAGGTGGCAGTTATCTGCCAATCGATCCGACTTATCCTGAGGAAAGAATTCAATACATGCTCGAAGACAGTCAAACCCACCTCTTGTTGGTACAACAAAAAGACATGGTTCCAGCAGGCTATCAGGGAGAGGTTTTGATAGTAGAGGATGATATATGGCGAGATGAACCCGTATCTAACATAGAATTAATTAATCAGCCGCAAGACTTGGCCTATGTCATGTACACATCTGGCTCTACAGGTAAACCTAAGGGGAACCTGACTACTCATCGAAACATTGTCAAAACCGTATGCAATAACGGATATATCGAGATAACGGCTGAGGATCGCTTTTTGCAGTTATCTAACTACGCATTTGACGGCTCTACCTTTGATATATTCAGTTCGTTATTACATGGGGCTACGCTGGTACTAGTACCAAAAGAAGTGATCTTGAATCCAGTAGACCTGGTTACATTGATACGTGAAAAGCATATTACCGTATCTTTTATGACTACCTCATTGTTTAATGCTTTAGTGGAACTGGATTTAAGTAGTCTCAAAAACATGCGCAAAATAGCATTTGGAGGAGAGAAAGCCTCGTTTAAGCATGTGGAAAAAGCGTTGGATTTCCTAGGAAATGGACGATTAGTGAATGGATATGGTCCGACAGAAACGACGGTCTTTGCTACAACCTACACAGTGGATGAACGCATTAAGGAGTGGGGGATTATACCAATTGGCCGACCGCTACATAATACAACGGTCCATATTTTAAGTTCTGAAGACAAGTTGCAACCAATTGGAGTCATTGGAGAGCTATGTGTCAGCGGTGAAGGATTGGCACGCGGTTATCTTAATCTCCCAGAGTTAACGATGGAACGCTTTGTTGAAAACCCATTTGTACCAGGAGAAAGAATGTACCGCACAGGGGATTTGGCTCGTTGGTTACCAGATGGAGTCCTTGAATATGTAGGGCGCAAGGATGAACAAGTGAAGATCCGGGGACATCGAATTGAGCTTAGTGAAATTGAAACAAGAATATTGGAGCATCCTGCTATCAGTGAAACGGTCCTTATAGCTAAGCAAAATGAGCAGGGAAGCTCTTACCTGTGCGCTTATATTGTTGCACATGACCAATGGAATGTGGGGGAATTACGTAAACATGTAAGAGATGCTTTGCCAGAACACATGGTACCTTCTTATTTTATTGGCTTAGACAAATTGCCACTTACTTCAAATAGTAAAGTCGACAAACGAGCATTGCCAGAACCAGAAGGCAATCTGCACCTGACAAGAGAAATTGTTGCTCCAAAGAATGAATCTGAAAGGCAGTTAGTTAATATAGTTGCTGAAGTGTTGGGATTAGAAGCCAGTGAAATAAGTATTACCGATAATCTTTTTGAACTAGGTGGACACTCACTGACTATTTTACGAATTCTAGCTAAGGTTCATACATTAAATTGGAAGCTTGAAATGAAAGACTTCTATAATTGTAAAAATTTCGAGGAAGTAGCAAGCAAAGTATCTGATATGCAGGACAATCAAGAACTGTCTAGTAATGGCTCGATCTTTAAACAGGGTGAGAAGAAACCGATCCCGGTAGTGCCAGTCCACGATAGACAAAAAGAGATGGAGCATGTTTTATTGCTAGGTTCTACAGGCTTCTTGGGTATTCATTTGCTACATGAGCTACTACAAAAAACAGAAGCAACAATTCATTGCGTGATTCGTGCAAAAGATGATGAGACTGCTATGCAGCGTCTACGCAAAAAAATAGATTTTTACTTTACATCCCAATACAGTAGCTCACAAATTGATGAATGGTTTAATCGCATCCAGATTATTCACGGTGATATTACGCAAGCCAAATTTGGGTTAGAGGCAAAATGTTACGAGTCGTTAGGAACTAAGGTTGACACTGTAATCCACACAGCTGCATTGGTGAAGCACTACGGATACTATGAAGAGTTTGAAAGAGCGAATGTACATGGAACTCAGCATGTAGTTACCTTTTGCTTGAATAATACATTACCACTGCATTATGTTTCTACCCTAAGCGTTTCGGGAACCAGCGTTGAAGGTGCGACGGAGCTTGTGGAATTTACCGAAAGAGATTTTTATGTTGGTCAAAACTATGAGTCAAATGTATATCTGAGAAGTAAATTTGAAGCGGAAGCCGTGATTGTCAATGGATTGGAAAACGGCCTAGATGCACGTATCTATCGGGTTGGTAACTTAACAGGACGTTTTCAAGACGGATGGTTCCAAGAAAACATTAACGAAAATATGTTTTATCTCCTATCAAAAGCTTTTCTTGAGCTTGGAGGTTTTGATCAGGAGATTATGCAGGGTATGGTTGATTTAACCCCTATTGATATATGTGCAGAAGCCATTATACACGTGATCACCAGTAAAGGAATTCAGGAAAGAGTGTTCCATTTACAAAATCCACATTTCGTAACATACGATGATATGTATCGTGTATTTGAAGAGCTTGGTTTTTCAAGACGAATACAGAGTCGTGAGGATGTTACACATGAACTAGGTGTAATGATGTCTCAGGGTAATGAAAAGCAGTTTTTGGCTGGACTTATGACCATAATGCTGAAGGATGCTAAGCGAGCCGAACAATTTAATGTTGCAGTCGATTCTAGTAGGACCTTGCAGCTATTAGAGGATTCTTCATTTACCTATCCTGTTCCTGATGGTGAGTATATGCGCAAGCTGGCTATGCATATGATCAAAGTTGGGTTTGTTACTCCTAATCATACTGTTGATGAAAAGATAGGAACTAGTCGTTAGCGCTATGCTAACGACTGGTCCCAACCTAAATATGAATAGCTAAAGGAAGGAGAGGGAACCCATGGCAGTCATTGAACTAAAAAACCTTACGAAAAAGTATAATGAGGTCTATGCTGTTGATCATTTGAATATAGAAGTACCTCAAGGGCATATTTATGCGTTTTTAGGTAGCAATGGAGCTGGAAAGACAACCACAATTAAAATGATGACGGGCCAATTGAACCCATCAGAGGGGGAGGTCCGGTTTCTAGGGCGCAATATCTGGCAAGATCGTGAGGCAAGAAGAATAGCAGGTTATGCTCCAGACGTTCCACTTCTTCATGAAGGATTGACAGCTAGAGAGATGATACGCTTTGTGGGTGCTCTTTATGATAGTAATGAAGACATTAATAAACGTGTAGATACGTTGTTAGAACATTTTGATCTAGCAGATAAGGCAGACCAACTCATCAAAGAATATTCATTAGGAATGAAACGAAAGGTTTCGATCGCTTGCGCATTGATTCATCGCCCAAGGATATTGTTATTAGATGAAGTAACCAATGGATTAGATCCAAAGGCGACCCGCGAAGTGAAAAATTATATTCGACACTTTGCCAAAGAAGAGGGTGGTACTGTCTTTATAACAACCCATATTTTGGATATTGTTGAAGAATTAGCCGATACGATCTCCATTCTGCATAAAGGGAAAATCAAGGTGACGGGAAGCATGGAAGAATTGCGTCAAGTGGCAGGCAATGAAGAAGGTCGATTGGAAGATATCTTTTTATCCGCTATTGAGTAACAGGAGGTGACAGAATTGTATGTGGATACAAACGAAATGGATGAGTTTCTTTTACACAAGACCCTTCTTTAATCGCTTTTTTATCCATAGCCCTTCTAAATGGATCATTTATGTGGTCTTGGCAACCATTGCTATCGCTATGTACTTTTCGGAGAATTTTGGACAGCTTCTCTTACATGCCAGTCTTAGTGCGAGACTGATGCTTCTCATAGGGGAATGTATTTTCGTCGGTCTGCTTCGAGGCATGAACACATTGACACAACAGATGTACTCTGATCGATTACTGACTTTGTTCCATGTATCAGGAGTTTCTCCGTTTCGTATGATTCTTGGCCAATCTACTTCAAGTCTACCTCTATACACGTGGTCATCAATTATGATTGCTATTCCATTAACGATTGGCTATTCCGCTACGGAAAGAGTTCTGTATGTTTTGTTATTCCTAATCGTTTCTCTATTAATGATTTGGTTAACAGACATCATGAGTCGATTTTTAATGGTTCTTACCATGAGATTCTTCCCTATTATTGTAAAGACGTTCGTAGGCATCTCCTCACTTGCCTATGTTGCTCTGATTGGTTTATTGGTGTGGGCATTGATTCAGGTTGAAACAATTTCTCCAGAGGCTTGGCAAAATTTAGAGCGTTGTATGATATATGTTGTGTGTATTTTCTTGGTAGGTCTTGGAACGTTGTTTCTATTCTCTGAACAAATTGGGAAGTTTTACTATGAAAGCTGGCTGAACCATGCGGAGTCGCTTGATAGAACAAAACCGGAAACCCAAGAAAATCTATCTAATTTAGTTAAAAGTGCTTATGATGCCATCGTTTTTAAAGATGTAACGCTACTTATAAGAAATCCAATCACAAAAATCCGATTCTGGTTCTGGGTGATTGCGATTATCTGTGGAGCAGTGGTAGGTAGGTCAGGAATGGCAAGTTCCTTTTTGACTGAAGCAAATCAATCCTTTTATGTATTGTTGTTCGTGTCCCTACTCACAGCGCTCATTTTTGGTGAGATTGTATCAGCCCTCTACCAATTAGAAGAACAAAACTACATTCTTTATTATGTAGCGGCTGTAAAAGGAAGTACGATTTTCTGGGCAAAAACAATGACAGCCTCCCTCTTGGTGGTAGCGCCAGCGGTCATTGGTCATCTCGTGTTATCCATTGTCATGCAATTCTCCTTCATGGAGTGGCTACTAGGAGGATTACTGATTCTTAGCTTTACCTTTGGTACTGTAATTGTTCAATTAAGTATAGCTTCACTTGATAAGAAGGGTAGAGGTGGAGTCAATCTTAAAGAAGGCTCGGAAGAAGAAGAAATGCTTAAACAATCTCCTAAAAATCCAATTGCAATTGTGTCGTCTATTATGGGATTGATTTATCTAGGTGTGTGTCTTTGGTTATCTTGGATAAATATTGGAATTCCCATTCTAGTAACAATTGTGCTTCTTACAATGCTAGTAAGCCTGATTGGAGTTCGCTATAGCGCGAGATAAAAAGAGAATAATGTATTTCTGTGTCATAAATTGACTTTTAAGGACGAAAATGTAAATATTAAAACAAGTTGTTTTCTACTGTATTTGTCTAATTATCATTAGAGAGTGAAAAATATGATAGTGGAGGTCGTTTTATGGATTACGTACAATTAGGTTCATCAGAGTTAAAGTGCTCACGTATTGGATTAGGAACCTGGGCCATTGGTGGTTGGGCTTGGGGAGGTACAAATGAAAAAGATGCCATTCAAGCGATCCATCGTGCTTTCGATATAGGGATAAATACGCTAGATACAGCTCCTGTTTATGGTTTTGGCTTATCTGAAGAAATATGCGGTAAGGCAATTAAAGAATTTGGCCAAAGAGACAAAATTCATATCGCCACCAAGGCTGGTATAGAGTGGGTTGGAGAAGAAGGTGTATACTGGTGCAATGCTTCTAAAGAGCGTGTTCTTCAAGAGTTCGAGGATAGCTTGCGACGTTTGCAAGTAGACTATATTGATCTGTATCAGCTTCATTGGCCTGATCCTGGATTGCCGGTTGAAGAAACAGCAGATATTTTTGCACAACTGTATAAAGAAGGGAAAATTAGAGCGATTGGTGTAAGTAATTTTTCCATTGAACAAATCGAGCAGTGGCGAAAAGTTGCTCCACTTCACAGTAGCCAAACAAGACTTAATGTACTTCAAACAGAGCATAAGGATACCTTCCGTTATTGCTTTGAGAATAATATTAATACACTGACGTGGGGAACATTGGCACAAGGCTTATTGACAGGAAAATTCACGAAAGACTCCACGTTTGCTGAAGACGATTTACGACATGGATATCCTTTGTTTGCGGCAGAATATTTTGATCAGTATCTACAGGCAGTGGATCGTTTAAAAGTAATAGCACAAGAAAAAGGAAAAACGATGGCACAACTAGCTGTACGCTGGACGTTAGATCACCCTGGAGTTAGCGTATCTCTTTGGGGAGCAAGGAAGCCGGCTCAGTTAGATGAGGTATCTGGAGTAATGGGATGGACTCTCTCTGCACAGGATTTAGACCAAATTGATCAAATCATAAAAGAATCCCTTCATGATCCATTCCATGATCCGACAATGGGACCACCTACGAAGGAAGAGTGGCAGGAGATGGGAGTTCTGTAAAAAAAGAAAATACCTTAGTTCTTCTTCATGGACTAAGGTATTTCTGTATAGAATTTTCATGATACGAACATAGAGCAGGAGGAGACAATGAGTATACAAAAGCAATCTCAGATCATTTTGGATATGGAGAAGGGTCTCAAGGGTCTAGAATACATCGATGAAGTTCGTGTGGTACGGGAAGAAAAAAATAAAGGCAACAGAACATTGCATGCAAAAGATTTAATCCCAACCATGATGAAAACCGACAGAGTAAAAGTAAATACACCAAAATCGGAGTTGCTTCGACAAACGGAACGGATAGAAAGCTCCCTACCCTTAGCAATCAGTCATGGAGCTGAATTAGAGAGAACGGCTAGTAGTCCTACTACGTTGATTGATGTATTAATTAACGCTGCCAAGTTGGAAGATAGGGGAATCATCTATGTTTTGGACAACGGAGATGAAATAGAATCTAGCTATCGACAATTATTTGGGCAAGCGAAGCGTCTATTAAAGGGCCTACGAAAAATGGGAATCAAGCCTCAAGATCCAGTGATTTTCCAGTTTCAAAAAAATCAAAACTACGTCCCTATGTTTTGGGCCTGCGTGTTAGGTGGGTATATTACTGTACCGATTGCTACGTCTACCTCGTATGCAGAAAAGAATGCCGATACCACCAAGCTATATAATATCTGGAACATGCTAGATAAGCCAGTCATCATAACTGATGAAGATTTGGTGAAGGAAGTTAACAAGCTATCGGGAGTATGGGAAACAGATGAGTTTGTCATCAGCACTGCTGAGCAATTAATGGAGAATGATGAGGAACAGGAATTCTATGCGTACCAAGAGGAAGATTTCGTCTTATATTTGTTAACATCGGGTAGTACCGGTTTACCTAAATGCGTGCAGCATAGAAATGCCAGTCTGGTCGCACGCACAATGGCTACGGCACAATTTAACCAATTTGATAGCGAAGAGGTTCTGTTATGCTGGATGCCATTAGAGCATGTTGGTGGATTGGTCATGTATCATATCTTAGGCGTTTATTTAGCCTGCCAACAAATTTTACCAAGAGTAGATTCATTTATTTCTCAACCATTGAACTGGTTGCATTGGATGGACAAGTATAAAGCGACATTAACATGGGCTCCGAATTTCGCATTTTCTCTAGTAAATGACCAAGAAAAGGTTATTGAGGAAGGAAGCTGGGATTTATCCAGTGTAAAACACATCTTAAATGGTGGAGAAGCGATTGTTGCTAAAACAGCCAAGCGATTTTTATCCATATTGAGTAAACATCAACTCCGTGACGATTGCATGTATCCCTCTTTTGGAATGTCTGAAACCTCTTCCGGTATCGTATTTTCTAAAACATTCCGCAGCGAGCCTCAATCTGGCGTTCATTATGTAGATAAAATTTCATTTGAAACCCAACTTCGATTTGTTGATGATACGGAAAAAGAACATATTTGCTTTACGGAGGTAGGAGGACCTATTCCGGGTGTAAGTGTTCGAATCGTTGATGATAGTAATCAGTTGCTACAAGAAAATCATATTGGTAGAGTGCAAGTTACAGGCCCTACGATTATGGCTGGTTATTATCAAAATCAAGAAGCCAATCAGGAAGCTTTTATTGGAGATGGTTGGTTCTTTACAGGGGACTTGGGCTTCCTCAATGAAGGACGATTAACAGTTACTGGTCGTCAAAAAGATATTATTATTATGAATGGTAAAAATTATTATAATTACGAGATTGAATCATTAGTAGAAAGCGTCTATGGAGTTCAATCTACGTTCGTGGCTGCCGCAGCGTTTATTGATACCTCCAAAAGTGTAGAGGAGTTAGCTATCTTCTTTACTCCTATAAATGATATAGATGAAAAATTCTTAGGATTTATCATTACGGAGATTAGACGAACAGTAAGTAGGAATTTAGGCATAACACCGAAGCATATCATTCCGATTCGGAAAGAAACATTTTCCAAAACGGAATCTGGTAAAATTCAACGAAATAAGTTCACTGAGAGACTATATGCTGGCGAATTTGATGATGTTATTAAACAAATAGAGACGCAAAATGAGGATGTGCATCAAACTTTTCCAGAATGGATGTATGTAAGAAAGTGGGAAGAGCGTCCCATTTCAGTGCTAGCCTCCCCGCTTCCTCAAGAGACGTATCTAATTTTTCGAGACAAACTAGGGCTGGGAGATCAATGGTCGTCCTTGTCCCAACACGGTGCTAGTACGATGATTATAGTTGATCAAGGAGAAAGCTTTAAGAAACGAGGACGGTTCCACTACGAAATAAACCAACATGAGCAAAAGGATTATCAGTTATTGTGTGAGGAGCTAAAAAGCGAATCAATAACCATTCATCATGTCCTCCATTTATGGACGTATCAGGAAGACTTGGACAAGGCGAAAAAAGAACTGTCGTATGTAAAAGAAAGTCAATTTTTAGGTAGCTTTAGCCTTATATTCCTGTTACAAGCTTTACATAAACAATTGGGTATGCCAAAAACCTTAACGTTCGTTTCTTCCAATGTATTCTCGTTAGAAAATGCCGAAGATTCAGCTTACGAGAAAGCAACAATTCCAGGAATCATCAAGACAATGAAGCACGAATTTCCTAATACAATTGCTAAATTTGTAGATATAGATACCTATCATCGCCCTTATCATCCATTATTAGCACTACAAGCGGAGCAGGGGCTACCGGATGAAGAAAGTGTGGTTATTTATTCGAAGGGGAAACGATTTGTCCCGAAACTGCAACAGGTAAATCTTCAAGAAGCAAACAAAAAGCCATTGCCATTGGTAGAAAAAGGGTTTTATGTAGTTACAGGTGGTCTTGGCGGAGTCGGCAAGCAAATTACTCAATACCTAATTCAACAGTTTGATGCAAATGTTTTACTACTCGGAAAGACCTCGCTTCCTAGCGAAAATAACAAGGATGCTGGTACACAGAATGAACGATATCGAGTACTACAGGAATTAGAGAAGCTGGCTACTCGGAAGGATCAAATTATCTATAAAAGCACTGATTTATCTGATTTAGCGGTAATAGAAAAGGCAGTACATGAGTCAATGCTATGCATGAATGCTCAAAAAGTGGATGGAATTATTCATTTAGCTGGCATTTACTATGAGAAACCACTATTGGAAGAATCTATTGAATCACTGGAGAATATGTTTGAATCCAAAGTAGCTGGAACCTATCTATTGGGGAAACTGGTGGAAAAATATCCAGAAGCTATTCTTGTTACCTCCTCTTCCTCAAGTGGCTTGTTATCAGGCTATGGAGTAGGTGCCTATACTTCAGCCAATATGTTTGTGGAGACATTTACGGATTATTTGGCACAAAAACGTGGTGGAGTACAATGTTTCGCATGGAGTTTATGGAACGATATCGGTTTGGGGCAACAATTTACAGATATGAAAGATTTATTGATGAGACGAGGACATCAACCGATTTCTCCACAAAAAGGACTCTTCTCATTCGAATTAGGTTTGATGCTTGAACATAATATGCTGTATATCGGGTTAAATAAAGGAGTTTCCGAGATTGCCACGCTATGTTCTGAAGTGATTGAAAAGGAGATAGTAACTACTGTTTATTTCTCTACTACCCATAATCAATTCTCCTTGTCCGAAATGTACAGTACCATCAGAGAGCACACCATTGATGAGAAAGGCGATTACACAAAGCTTATCTTTAGACAGGTCGATCAGCTTCATTCAGATCAGGTTGAGGACCACCTTGTAAATAATAACCGACGAATGGAAGAGGAAATTAAACAGCTATGGTCTGAAATTTTACAGGTAGACCAGATTCAAGCTTTTGATAGTTTCTTTGATTTAGGAGGAAGTTCCTTAAAGGCAACTCAATTACTATCCGCTGTACAGTCACGTTTTGGTGTGGCCATTCCACTAAAGGTATTCTTTGAAAATCCTACAATCAAAGGATTAATTCATCGCATGGGGAATGTAGCTGAGAGCAAGAGTAACGTCACGCGAATGTATGAGCCAGCTAAAAAGAGGGAAAAGATCATCGACTTATCTCCATCGCAAAGAGGTCAATGGTACTTATATCAAACGCGTTCAGACAGTCCTTTTTATAACATCACATTTACTCTTTCCTTCGAGGAAAATGTAAATAGACAATCTTTGTTAAAAAGTATACAGGCAGTTATTCAATCGCAGGAAGCATTACGATCCGAAATTAGAATGATCGAGGATGATCCAAAGCTATTTATCCACGATACCTATGTAGTGGGGATACCGATTATAGACCTATCATCCTATCCTTTGGAACAAAAAGAACAAAGGCTGGCAGCTTTGATAGATACGGAAGCGAATACTCCTTTTCAGATTATGAATGAGTCTCTGTCGAGATTTACTCTTATCCATGTTGGTGACAATGTTCACATTTTATTGGGAAGTATGCATCATATTATCTCAGACGGCTGGTCGATACATGTATTTACCAAAGAGTTATTACGTTTTTACAAGGAACTACAAGAAAACGGTGTTGTCGATATTAAAGAGTTGGATTATACCTATGCAAACTATCTGCTAGACCAAAAAGAATGGCTGACAAAAGAGAACCCAGAATATGCTGATCAACTATATTACTGGAAAGAAATTCTTGCAAATGAAACAGCACCATTATCCCTACCTATCCAACTCTCACGTCCAGCTATTCAAAGCTACCAAGGAATGACCATTGAACAATTAGTGACCCAGGAGTTAACGGAAAATATCATAGAAGCGAGTAAAAACATGAAGTCTACACCTTATATGTTTTTGCTGTCTACATTTGCCGCCCTACTATTCCGCTATTCTGGACAGGATACGTTCCGTCTGGGAACCGTTCTAGCAAATCGGAATATGCCGCAAACAGAGAAAATAATCGGCTATCTGGCTAATACGGTCACGCTATCCTTTGATTTTAAAGAAGAGCTCACCTTTGACCAATTACTAGATAAGGTAAGGGGAATGGCGCTAGAGGCGCATGATAATCAGAATGTCCCATTAGAAACCCTTTTACGTGAGTTACAAGTAAGGCATACTGCGGATATGGCGCCTTTGTTCCAAATTGTATTCACGATGCAAAACGCTGTACAGCATCTATACCAGAACGAACAAATGAAAACCTACTTGGACATTGTTTCTAATAAGACCTCTAAGTACGATGTAAGCTTACATGTCTATGAAGAAGAGCATCAATTACGATTAAAGCTGGAGTTCAATACAGACTTATTTGAAGAGGAGACAATGAAAACATTCTTAGGGCATTACCTGAATTTTCTTCAAGTGATCACCAACGATAAGGTACACACAGGATAATCCCAGCTAGAAAAACGATCATCAATATCATATATACGTAAAAGGCATTTCCTGAGATAGAGCAGGAAATGCCTTTTTTATAGGTATGATTGAGTAGCTAAGAAGCGAAGTGGTTTTATGCCTTGATCGTAGTTGACAGTAAGCTTTGATTTACTCGGGTGATAACAGCCTGTTCGTGCTCTTGGATGAAGAAGTGTCCACCATCAAAGTTGTAAAAGCTGATCTCTTCACTTGTATATCTATTCCATTCTGCCATTCTATCTACAGATACTGTTTGATCCTTTGTGCCATAGAGCACTGTAACGGGTGAGGTTATAAGCTCTCTATTCAGATTAGGTACATACGTTTCTACTAATTTAAAATCTCTTTTAAGTATAGGTGTAAATAGCTCCATTAACTCTGTGCTTGTCATCAGTTCGGCTGGAGTTCCCCCCATTGATCTAACCTCTTCCCAAAACTCTCTGCCATCAAGCTTGTGACGATTCGTAGTGGGAGTGATATGAGGAGGATTCTTTCCAGACAAAAATGTGGTGATTGGCATAGGCGCATTTTGTTCTTTTAGAGCATGGAGCAATTCAAAACTGAGTAAGGCACCCATGCTATGACCGAACAATGCATACGGGCTAGAATCTAATTTACTTTGCATGATCGAAAGAATATCAGATACCGCTTGCTCTATATTTTCGTACAGAGGTTGGTTAAAACGACTTCCTTTTCCAGCAAGTTCAATAGGGATGAGCTCTATATTTGGGAGAAAAGCTTTTTTCCAACTGGAGTATACGCTAGCAGATCCCCCGGCATAAGGGATACAAAATAATTTCATTTTGGTTGACACTTGTAACCTCCTTGGTTTCCTACCAGTACTAGTTGCAGGATGTATGTTTTGATAAATCAGTATTTTTACATTATACAATAAATGAAGGGTAATTTTTACTTTTTTGCTCATTTTTGTGCTTTGAAATATGAATCAACACCGAAGTTGAGGGAGTGTAGTGAAAATTACGGGTAGGAATTTCATTTCAAGAGGAAAAATAAAATGTGAATTAATATCGGAGAAGGGGATGGCTTAGTGTTGAAATACAAGGGGAGATAGGCATTCTAATTCAAAAGAACTACGATTTTTTTTTAGTTCGGTGGGTAGTTAATATGAGTAAAGAACTAGTTAAAATACACTTTTAGTGAAAAAAATAGCGGCTAAAGTAAAAAAAGTACGATATTCTAAAAGAATATGATAAGTTGGCAGTTTTTACATAGCTGTTTTTGCATGTATTCATGGGAATTCAGTCTCTGTTGTTGAAAAGAAATCTGACCGAAAATGAAAGAAGGGAAATTATTTATTTCCCTTCGCTTTCTCTTGGGTAGGCAGTACAAAAAGCTTATGATATGTCCATTTTGTATACGCGAAACCTTCCTTTACACGATAGTAAGGGATATATATGTTTGCAGAGTCGGTTCCAACCGGATGGGCATCCATAGCTAATATATTCGCCATCTCCATAGCACGCATTAAGTGGTAATTATGGCTTACGATCAGTGCTGTGTGATATCCATGCTCCTGCATGATTTGCTGGCTAAAGCTGAGATTTTCTAACGTATTTACCGCCCTTTTTTCAAGGTAGATGCTGGATGCAGGGACTCCTTTTTTTATAAGATATGCTTTCATAACATCAGCTTCACTATGTTCTTTCCCTTTTCCAATTCCGCCACTAACAATAATGGATTTTATGTATTTTTGTTGATAGAGTTCGTATGCTTTTTCTAAACGTTCTGCCAAGGCTGGGCTGGGTTGATCACCTCGGACGGCAGCACCAAGGACAATCGCAACATCGGCAGATTGTGGCACAGCCGAGCGTTCTACTTGAGCCATCCTGTAAAAGATAAAGCTAAACCATAGGATGATTATTACAATAACGGGAACTCCCACGCGTAGCATCCCTTTTTTAAGGAAAAGTAACAAATTGCTCGCCTCACTATTCAAAAGGATTATAGGGTGATGGAAATGACTTGGTCAAAACCTGGTAAAACTGCATATGTAACCACAAACGTACTCGGGGACTTGTCCGATCAGCCGACACCAGATGATTTAAATACTTCTTTGGTTTCCACTCATTTCGTTCCCAATACACTGAGGCGTGGAAACAAAAGAAAAGGATTTTCGTCTTCAGCGGTCTATCGAAATGCTGACCATTCATTTGGTCTGTCACATTCTCATGATCAGCTTGTTACATCTTACTCTACTGGAAAGGTAAAAAAGCTACCCAACGAAATTGAGCGTCCTCTGCAAAGCTTTCTGAATGGGCTACAAAATCTTATTGGCTCACAGCTCGTCGGTTTTTATCTATATGGCTCTATTGCCTTAGATGCATATATTCCCGGTGAGAGTGACATTGATTTCCTCTGTGTTACAGATGGCGATTTACAAGAGGTAGATATGTGGTTGATCGAAAAGCTATTTTTCGAACAGATGGCTATACATCCCATTCTCGCTAAGCTAGAAGGGAATTTCCTCGCATCTCATCGGTTAACATTACATAATCGATGCGAATGCGCTCAATGTTTTGAGGAGGCTTATTTACTAAAATCGCCCCGAGATTGGAACGCCATTACATTACTATTATTACGTAGTCGTGGAATTCCTTTATTGGGACCAGATGCATCTGAAATAATACCAGAGGTCTCATCTCAGGAGTTAGCCAATAACATGATGGGAAACTTGCTTTATTTTGAATTAAATATGGAGCATTATTTTCATAAAGGTCTGAATGACCAGGTTTTTGTAGTGCTAACGCTGTGTCGGATTTTACACACGATGCATACCGGTGAAATTGTTAGCAAGCAAGCTGCTGCTGAATCTGTATTGTCTAGGGTGCCAGCTCTTGGAAAAGTCATAATCAAGAGGGCGCTACGCGTATGGGAAAAGCGACTAGATGCTGTTAAGATAGCAAAAGCTGGTACGGATCTCGCTCCAAAGGACAAATTACTAGAGTTTGTTTCGATTATGAAGAAGCTTGCATTGGACTAAAAGTAACAAAACATCTGACAAATAATAAGACGTAACAGAGATGATGAACGTAACGTCTTTATGTAAAAAAACATGTAACATGGATTTTACATGAAGAAGTTACCTATTCTCATTCTTGTTCGTCTTTTTTTTGTTTTTTAAAAATATACATTTAATCCCAATGTAGTTATAATTATGATATGTTTCATCCAAATAAATAGGAGGTGCTTGTTCATGTTTTTAAAAGAAAAGGATACAGCCGAAATGCCGGCAAATGTGGCTCTTCTTGAGAAACTATTTATGCCCTTCATGTTTCAAGCGATCTATGTAGCCGCGGATTTACAACTTGCCGATCATCTAAAAGATGGGTCAAAAAGTGTTGGTGAACTAGCTCGTGTAACACAGACAGATGAAGCAGCTCTTTATCGTGTACTACGTGCACTATCTAGCATGGAAATTTTCAATGAGGGCGAGAAGGGAATCTTCGAGCTGACACCAATGGCTGAATGGTTAAGAAGTGATGTGGAGGGTTCACTGCATTCCATGGTATTGATGCTAGGTGGACAACCGATGTGGAGGATTTTACCGGATTTACTAACGAGTGTAAAAACAGGCGAATCATCCTTCGAGAAAACTTTCAAGCTACCATTTTACGAATATTTAAGTCAATCAGAAAACAAAAAAGCTGGAGATATCTTTAATCTAGCAATGTATCATAATACACAACGACAGATCGAGCAAATCCTAGTCAATTACGATTTTTCCTCCTATCTTAAAATAATAGATGTAGCGGGTAATCACGGACAACTGCTTACTGCGATTTTAAAGGAAAACCCAGATAGTAAAGGGATCATATTTGACCAATCTTATGCTCGTGAAATGGCTCTAGCTAACCTAGATAAGGAACAAGTATCTGATCGCTGTGAATTTGTAATAGGTGATTTTTTCAAAGAGATTACAAAAGGCGGAGATCTCTATATTTTGAAGCATATTCTACACAATTGGAATGATGATAAAGCTATTGAGATTCTCAAGCAATGTAGAGAAGCAATGGGTGATAGTGGAAAACTCCTAGTTATTGAATCAGTCCTTGAAGAAGGAAACACTAGAGATATGATGAAATTCCTTGATCTACAGATGCTACTTTTACTGGGTGGGAAGGAACGGACGAAGGAAGAACACTCTCAATTATGTAAGGCAAGCGGATTGGTTTTGCATAGAGTGATTCAAACATCGATGGGGATGTCTTTACTGGAGATTTATCGGATGTAGAATGTTCGAAATAGAATAGGACGAGTTGAGGTGCTAATGCTACTGTCTGAGACGAAGGATTTTTCGTTCTCAGGCAGTTTTATTTTGCTTATTCATCATTCATTATCTTATGATTGGATAGTATTCAGACAAATCGAGGGGATGTAAAATATATTTGACATTTATGTACCTCTCCTTGTAAGATGATGTCAAATGTGTTTTACATTTTTGAGAGGGGATTTCATGGAGAATAGAATAAAAGAGTGTCGGAAATCGCTAGGGCTGTCACAAGATGATTTAGCTAAAGCTTGTGGTGTATCAAGGCAGACGATAAATGCAATTGAAAATAATAAGTATGACCCCAGCCTAGTTCTTGCTTTCCAGCTTTCCTATGTATTAGGTGGGACTGTGGATACAATGTTTATGTTTAGAAAAAATGAAGAGCTATGACACCATCAAGTGATGAGGAGGAATGCAATATGCCAATTGCAAATAAGAAACTTATTGGGGGAATTATTTCGGGGATCGCAGTGCTTGCAATCGTGTGCTATAACCTTTTCAAGTACGTACAGGGTCAGCAGCTGGGGTTCAGTGACCTGATCAGCATACCGATTGTTTTGATGTTTTTTTTCAATACGATTTCTTGGAATTCAGCTGAAGACCAACGGGACGAACTAGGTCAGTTCATTACATTCAAAAGTGCAAAGATTAGTTATTTTGTTCTGATGTTGATTATTCTGCTTATATTCCTATTCGTAGAAGTTCCGTTTTACTCTAATCAGCCAATAAAAAATATGCCATTATTTCTTGTACTTTGTGCATCAACAGTTATTTTACCGGCCGTTGAATATATTGTTTGTAGAAGATTTCGTTAATCATGTAGAGTCCTCCATTTGCGAAAGAGGACTCTACATATTTGATTCTTACTAGAAGAAAAATGGCGAACCAAAGAAAGGTGATTCCCGCCGGAAAAATGGTGACTCTCTACGGAAGAAAGGTGATTCGCGGAACCCCCTGCGGCCAAATTCTCTTCCACCAAAGCCTCTACCGCCCCTTAGTGGGGGATCATCTTCCATGTCGTCCAAACGCATAGGATAATCATATTTTCTATGCCTAGGGGGACAGTAACATTCACAACACTCCGACTTACGCCGCCTCATTTCACATACCTCCCTTATCTCTCTTACACTTAGAGGATATGCTCAACTTTGTAATCGGGTTTGGATGAACACCTATTTTCCATTAATAGACTAAGCCCGAAGCCAAATGGAGAAAAAAATAAGTCCACATAACGAAACGTTTGACAGAGAAAAATTTATGAAAGCGGATTTAAAAGTCGAAAACTGGAAATCTAGCTATCAGAATCAGAAATTTCTTATATCAGGATACCATTATGGCAACGGTATTTAATAAGGCACAGTTATATTCCTTATATAATTTAAGGTACCGTATTTGTAGACATAAATGGATGCAGATCCAGGTTGAACTGCGGTAAATTTATTAAACTGGGTACTACTGTCGTATTCAACTTTTATAACCTCACGACTTTGAAACACTTTTTGTGACCATCCATCCTTCGTACTTATTCTTATATGCGAACCGATATTCCATGTTTCATTAGAGGTGCGGAGTGATGCTGAGACGTTATCAGGATGTTTGGCTGGTGTTGCACTTGCACTTGATACTGGTAGAAGTGGTGTGACTGTTATTCCAAAAGCTAAAGATAAAGCGAATAATGTTGAGACAACTTTTTTCATCAACGAAGCCCTCCTATCATTTGGAATGTTACAACAATAGATTACCTTTAAAACCAAATATTGTAAATATATACATGCAAATTGTAAAACCCCACTATAACCAAACGGACAATTGCAGGAAACTGATTCATTCGCACTCAAACAGATTAATAATACAGAGCAAGGAGCAAAAAACAATGTATTTGACCCCGACTATACCCCATATGATAGCTCAGAAAAAGCCTTACACCGTCAGCTAGTAAATAACCCATTGATTTAGGAAAAAACACATTTTTACGACTTTGATCAGCATACTATGAACGGGACTATTTATTGCCTAGAGTAGATCAATATCTTGGAACTGTATGGTTATGACGCTTTGTCACTCGGGATTACGACAGCTGTTTTGGTAGCTTCGTGATAGAAATCTCACAACCCACAAAATGGTATCGCATTCCAGTTCTTACAAAAGGAGTGATCTTCTAGGGCGAACTCAGAATGAATTGAATGTCGGACGATACGGCCATGTACATGAAGACATAACCAAAAGGAGAGTATCTATGATGCCTATCCATGTACTACTTCGGATAAAAATGTTTAAGGTACTAGGTTGGACCCTGCTTATTTTTTCTCTTATTGCTACACCGATGGCTTATGCAGCAGAAACGAAAGTAAAACCACTAGGACCAACAAATTCAAAAGAAGTGGAGAAGTTTGCTGATCAGTTTTTCAACCTTCCACAAATCAAAGATAAGCTCTCAGGTGCTGCATTTGTAGTGGTAAAGGATGACCAAGTATTGTTCAAGAAAGGCTATGGTTACGCTGATGTGGAGAAGAAACGACCGGTAGATCCAGATTCTACGGTATTTCGTATAGCTTCTATTTCCAAAGTCTTCACGTCCACAGCAGCTATGCAACTCGTGGAACAAAACAAATTAGACATAAATAAGGACGTTCAAGCGTACCTGAAGGATTTCAACATCAACAATAAGACAGGCAAAAAACTCACCTTGGATCATTTAATGGCACATATGACTGGTTTTGATTATGTCGATCTCCCTTCTATGGATAACAGTTCCCCGGAAAAATATTATTCATTGGATGAATTTGTTAAACAGAATGCACCGAGTGTTGTACACAATCCCGGAGAAGTGTATCGATATGACAATTATGCTTTCGTCCTGCTAGGATACATTGTCCAAAATATAACCGGTATACCGTTTCATCAGTATGTGGAAAATAATATTTTTAAACCTTTAGGTATGAATAGTAGTAGTTTCATAATGAAACCAGATATACATGCTAATTTGGCTACACCGTATGATAGCAAGAAAAAGCCAATTCCTGAGTATGGATTAATTCCGACGAATGCACCAGATGGGAGTATGTTATCGACTGCAAGTGACATGGCTAAGTTCATGATTGCTCATCTTAATGGTGGTAAGTTTGAAGGAAAACAGATTTTGCAAGAAAAAACGGCGAAAACCATGCATCAAATTCGCCATAACCTACATCCAAAAATTCAAAATGGCGCATATGGATTCGAAACTTTTTTCCAAAACAATTATAATCATCAAGTTGTAATTGGCAAGGGCGGAGATTTGCCTGGATACCATTCTTGGATGTGGCTTTTACCAGAAAAGAAGATAGGCGGATTTGTCGTTTTTAATGGAGATGGAGCAAATTTTCGTGAAGAGCTGTTCAAAGCGTTCATGGATCATTACTATCCAAAACCAGTGGAAGATAAAGTAAATGTAAAAAGCACCAAAAAACAGCTGAATAGATTTGTAGGTGTTTATCAAGACTTACGATCCCCTTATTGGGTATTTCGAGTAACCGTATTGGACGACGGACAACTAATGATTAAAGACCCTTTAGGCACACATAAGCTTCGGCAAAGGGACCCACTTTTGTTTGAAGATGAACAGGGAATGAAGGCAGCGTTTAAAGCAAATCCGAATGGCTCGATCGACTATTTTTACTACCATAAAGTAGATAGTTGGGCGCAAAAGAGACTGGAGCCAAAACGATATAGTGATGTCGATAAAGATCACAAATATGCTAAATATATTTACGATGTAAAACAGCTTGGGTATCTAATAGAAACTCCCGACAATAAGTTTCATCCAGAAGAGCCAATTACTCGGGGAGAATTTATTGCGCAATTACTGCGAGTCTTAGGAGTTCCACCCTCTAAAAAAATGACTGCGTCTATGGATCTAACTGGTAACCAATACGCTGGAGACATTCAAAGTGCTCTCGATTTTGGCCTTGTGGAAAAACCCAATAATCAACGAATTGAGCCGAATAAAGCAATTACCCGAGAAGAGGCGGCAATGCTCATATGGCGAGTTGCCAATAAAAAACAAGTACCTGTCTCTACAAAAGTGGCTTTGATTGGCCAAACAGATCCCTGGGCTGTGGATGGAGTTCAGTATGTGGTCTCAAAAGGTCTGTACGGTCCAGAAGTAAAACCTAATAGTCGGGGAGAAATCGATTATAAATCCAAGCAGCCAATGCTTCGCCAGGAGGCGGCTGCACTGTTAAGTTTATTTTCACAACGATTTATCTCCAACGAACAGTAAACGAGAATATTCTCTTTTGTCACATTACTCCGCAGAGAGCAGACGGACTCTCTGTGGAGTTTTAAATTGTAGTGGGGTTATGAGAAAAATCAGAAAAAATCATATAATTTGGAAAAACAACTTGATATAGGAGTATAAATAAGTAATAATTTCTGTAGCTTTACATTTTTTATTACGAAGGGAATGAATTATGCCAGGTAGCTGATGGTCTTTTCTTACTAACCGTATAAAACATTGGAGGTAAGACCATGAAAACAGAAACAAGTATTGTAACAGAGAGATTATTACTAAGAGAAATGACCCTTGAAGATGCAGAGGTTTTATACAGCTATTGGTCAGATGATGAAGTAACGAAGCATATGAATGTCTCTTCTTTTACTAGTGTTGATCAAGCTAAGGAAATGATACAACTCTTACTTGATTTAGGGAAGGAAGACAAAGCATGCCGATATTCTATTGTATTGAAGGAAACAAACGAGGTAATTGGAACTTGCGGGTTTAATTATATAGATCGAGAAGATAATCGAGCTGAGATTGGCTTTGATTTGGGTAGACCATTTTGGAAGAAGGGCTATGCTAGAGAAGGCTTGGAGGCGCTAGTTCGTTATGGATTTGATGCTCATGAGCTTAATCGAATTGAGGCAAAGGTCGAACCCGAGAATGTCAACTCAAAGATGGTTCTAAATAAGCTCTCCTTTGTTCACGAGGGACTGCTACGAGAACACCAAAAATCCAAAGGAAAGTATGTTGATTTACACATATTTTCGTTACTGAAAAAAGAGTATCTTGAAAAGAAATAAAGGATTTCTATTGAGAGTAGCATATAAAAAGTATCATAAATAATTAATATGATCCCTTTTAAGTAACCAGGAAGAGAAGTACCTTCCTGTTACTTAAAGGGGAATTTTTTGTGGGGATAAGAAATTAAAATGAGAAAGGGCGACCCCAATAGGTCGCCATAAAATGTTAGCTTTATTAGTTTTCCGTAAGCGTAATCTTTCCAGTAGATGCTTTTCCTTTGAAATCATACAAATCTTCATCTTCATCGGTATCAGTAATGGTACCTTCAATGTCTGCATCTTCAAAGGTAGAATCTTTCCAGACCATCTTACAAATCTTTGTTACAAAATCCTTGAGGTCATCCTCATCTAGATCATCGTAAAGGTCTCCGTCCTCGTCTCTATCGAACTCAATCGTGATCTCGATATCATCTTCATCACCGTATAAGGTAATATCCCAGTCAATATCTTCCCAGTCTCCATATTTTTTCTGGATATCATATTCAAGATCGTCTAAATCGTCGCTATTGCTATTCTTTTTGCTTTTTTTATCCAATTCATCTTGAGCATCCCGTAATTCTCTTTCCAAATCAGCAATTTTAGCGTCTTTGGTAGCTATTTGAGATTTCAATGAAGAGAAGGTTGGGTCATCACGATCTGTTACAGATACGGTGTAAGTTGCTTGATCCCAATCAACATTTTTGTTGAACACATCTGCCATCATACGAATTGGAATGTAAGTTGTACCATTCACAATAAATGGTTCGGTAGGTGTTGAAATCTCATAGCCATTATGTTTTACCTTCACATTATTGTACGTAGCTTGCACATTTTTTTTCATAACCGCTGCATCAGTTGTCGCAGGTAGTGCTCCAATTAATAGGGCAGAGGATAATACTAGAATTGCCTTCTTTTTAAACATCAGGATCCCTCCAAGTTATCGTTCTTTCTAATGCTGAATTTTTGTCTTTTTACCAAAGCAAGAAGTCTGTCTGTTTTAAGAACAGAAAAATGCTGAAATTCTTTCCGGTTCTCACAATTTAGAATTTCAACTCCTTGGCTAACCTCTGTCATTTTACAAAAGAAAGAAGTCATGTAGATGTCAAAAAGAAATGTTTTTTAGGAAATGTATGCCAATTAACTATTTCGAGATCGAAGCGATCATTGATTGGTATGTGAATTTGGGCTACCCTTTTTGTTTGTGAAAAACAGTATTTTAATTGATTATAGAAAGCCAACTCAGCTAAGGAGATAAAAAAATGGGCTGCTAGATAAGTCTAGCAAGCCCAGTGATTTTTAGTTCATTTACAAGTTCCTTTTTATATTCCTACCCTGTATCCGATCTCACTTTACTAGTAATGGAATCTGCGTACACGGTGATGGGCAAATGGGAATCTTCTATTTTGGCTAGTAGTTAGAACGAGAATGGCTTGAAGAAATCTAGAATCTCATCCAAATAGTTATCATTTGTTTCAATGCTGCCCACGATATGTGGATCATGTATACATAGCTCCATTAGAAATAACTGAGTTCTTCGCGTGGGTTAGATTGTTTTTAATACGTCGTCCAGGTTGTTTACCTAAAATAAAAACCGTCTCATTTCCGTAAAGTTAACGGATCAAAGACGGTTTACTATCGCTTCTATAGGTGTACTACATTGTTTGACGCAGAAATCAAAAATGGTGGACCCTATCGGGATCGAACCGACGACCTCTTGACTGCCAGTCAAGCGCTCTCCCAGCTGAGCTAAGGGCCCATATTTTGTGAAGTTATGGAAAAAGTATAGCATAGCGTGTCCCCTCTATGCAACTCAGAAACTTAAAATTTTGCCATTTATCATCCAAACATGTACATATTATAAATATAAGACCGAAATATTCCGATAACATTGATGACAACTGGAAAGGAACGGAAATATACCTCTTACTAACTTAATTGTTATAATCGACCATAAAATTCCGACTTCCAATCCAAAGTAAAAAATAAACGAGTTACGATCGAATAACGATCATCCCCAAGTCTAAGGAGGAATTACCTTGTTTAAAATCTGGAATAAAAAAGACCCATCACCAACACTTGAATCATCAAGAGTAGATAAAAAGCAGATGGACAGTCTCCTGTCTTCCAAGGCTTCACAAGCTATAGCATCTACAAAAATAAGTTCTGCATCCCATACAGGTTCACTTATAAACAATGATACATACCATCACTTGCTCACAAGCATTAATCTCTACGAACAGAACATGAAGCTAAGTCAAAGCGGCAAGCTGTTGGATGATCTACAAGAGACGACGAAACGGGCCATACACGTGAGTAAGTCATCAGAAGAATTAGCTTGTTCCGTAGTGGACGTGGCCGAAAGTACAAGTAAAATGGCTCAATTTACCGAAGAGACAACAAGTAAGGCATACAAAAGTGGAAAGAGTATCAGTGAATCCCTAGCTATTTTCCGTGAAGTAGAAAATTCCGTTTCTTCAATGAACAATACCTTCGATAGCTTGCAACAAGGGATTACTTCAACACATAAAATTGTCGATACCATTCAGAGTATCTCTAACCAAACTCATTTACTAGCGCTGAACGCTTCGATTGAGGCAGCAAGATCAGGCGAGCATGGGCGAGGGTTTGCAGTCGTAGCTCAAGAGGTGAGGAAGCTTGCGGAGGATACCAAGCATGCTCTGGCGGATATTTCTACTCATATGGAAGAAGTAATGAAAACATCTCTGACAATGCGCGAACAGGTGCAAGTAACACAACAGCAGGTTGCAGTGGGAGCTCATCAGGCTACGGAGGCGGAGGTTTCTTTGCGGCATATGATTGACGAAATGCGTAGCATCGAGACACAGACTAGTAATATCGCATCAATTACGGAGGAACAAGCCGCAGCTACTCGGGAAATTGATGAGCATATACATAATATCGTGGAACAGATTTCAGAATCTAGTGAATCCTTACGTAATATGGGAATAGAAGTGAATGCGCTTTCGCAAGAGATAAACAAGAATAGATTGTACAACATTGAGGAGTATGGCAAGCAACATGAATGGCATGATCATCCGGATTTGTTAAAACGGGTCGTAATTCAAGATCATCTTTGGTGGGTGTGGAAGGTGTACAATGCCATTTATGGGTTTGAGGTATTAAATCCCTCTGAAGTCATAGATCATACGGCATGTCGTTTAGGGAATTGGTATAAGCTAGAACAAGATCGTGTACCAGTAGCATTAAAGCCTGATTTTGAGAAAGCACACCATAATGTTCATCGCTTAGCAAAAGAAATTGCTGTCGCCCTTCAGAATGGGGATAAGCATCGAGCTAAAGCTTACCAAGCGGAACTAGAACGCGCTTCTAGTGAAGTCGTACAATTTATTGAAAAAATGATGTAACAGCAAAAATTTCATATTTCTACTATCAAACATGTTGATGACCCATCAAAAAAGCTCTCTAGACCTATAAAACGTCCAGAGAGCTTTTCGTTTATCAGCTATACTGATTATTTACTTTCATTTACTATACATTACCTTCACAACCTTATGTAGTTGTTACTATGTTGATCATTTTTACCTTTTGAATAATAGTTGTTTCCAACTGTTCATTAAGCTTATCGATGCGTTTTCCGATGAGAAATACGTCAATAATTGCCCAAACAGCAATTGGAATAAACAAGAGAAACCAACTGATGATCCCGACGACAATCATACCAATAGCAATCCCCGTGTCACCGCTATAAAATCGGTGACCTCCTATGGTACCTAAAAAAATCAACAGAAGATAGGCAATTACCTTTGACTTTTTTCGTTTGTCAAATTCTACATTTACCATGAGTTGTTGATTGGTGGTTAAGCTTCGTCTTGCAGTCAAATTATCCATGACATTCCTCCCAACAAAATGAGCACATACCCAAAACTTTTTAACATGAAAAAGAATTGACAGCTGGTGGCTGTCAAATTCTTCGGGCATATGCATCTATTGTATGAGGGGGGATAATCAAATTTGCTTGTTTGCTGTTTATGTCTAAAAATATTCAAAATCGCAAAATGAACCACATGTTTACATAAGGAGTAGTATTTCTTTACACCTAAACTTTAAATCGCTTCAGCTCGTCCTGCATCTGCTTAGTCATGTTGGCTAATGTGCTAGCGGTAGCGTGTACTTCCTGAGCAGAAGCGGAGGCTTGCTCGGATGTGGCTGCAATTTCCTCAGAAGAGGCAGCGACTTCCTGCGAGATGCTGGAGCTGGATTCCACTTTTGCTATAATATCTTCCTTTTGTTGCTGCATGTGCTGAGCAGAGAGGCTAAGCTGCTCCAATTTTGGATTAATGCCATCAATTTCTGCCATGATGTTACGGAAAGAGGTAGTGGCTATATCCATTTCTGATTTTTGCCCAGAGATAGCTTCTTTCATTGATGTTGCATTCATCAACATTTGATCTGAATCTGCGGACACAGCGCTAATCATGTCTGCGATCATTTGGGAAGATTGTCGGGATTGCTCTGCTAATTTACGCACTTCATCGGCTACGACAGCGAAGCCTCTGCCTGATTCTCCTGCTCTGGCTGCTTCAATAGCTGCATTTAGGGCTAACAGGTTTGTTTGTTCAGCAATTTGATTAATGACAGTAGTGATATGATGAACATCTTTTAGGTTATCGTTGGCTGTGACAATATTCCCGATGAAATCCTGGAATACCTGATTTACTTCATCGACCGATGTGACGAGTTGATTCAGGTTTTGGTTACTTTCATTTGCTAACGCATGAATATTTTTTCCGTTAGAGTCTACTTCTTCAATTGAACGGACCATCTCATCTAATTGTGTACCATACGAGCTGAGTGTCTCACCGATCTCAATCAAATCTTCTGTTTGGGAAGTAACACCCGTTGCTACATCTTGAATGGAGATAGATACACTTTCCGTAGCGGTGCTCATTTCATTGGAAATGTTACTTAGGCTTTGAGAAGATTGATCGATTTCCGTCGATTGCTTTTGTACAACACCAATTAAATTACTAAAGGAGTTTTTCATATTTTGTAGCATGTGAGACAGCTCACCAAACTCGTCTTTACGCTTGAGTAGCTTGGCATCGATTGATGTGTTTAGCTCGCCTTGTGCCATTCTTCCTAGAATGTCTTTAAAGGAGTGGATAGAACGACTTAACGTATGGGCATACCAATAGGCAATACCAATAGATGCTAACAAGAAGAAAATAGAGATTAGTATTAAAAAATTTCGCATGCTATCAACGCCGCTAAGTAGATCATCGGAATTGATATAGATCACAATTCCACCGCCTGTAAGAGGGATCGGGGCGTACCCAACATATTTTTTTATTCCTTGATAATGATAAGAGCCAGAACCAGCATTTCCCGTAATCAAATCGGACAAAATGGTAGCGAGCTGTTTAAAGCTGTCATCGGTTTGAGACATCACAATCAAGTTTTCTTGTGTTTTCATTTTTGGAATATCATCAGTGACGACAATCGTTCCGGTTTTATCTACAACAAAGCCTTGTCCTGTTTCACTGAAACTAAGCGTAGACAAAAACTTTACCAATTCATCAGCAGATCGAACGACGTATACAACACCAATAATCTGATTTCCCGTACGGATAGGTGCAGCAAACACGATAATAGGTTCTTTCGTTTGGCTGGCGATAAATACGTCTGATGTATTTGAAGCTCCGGTCAATGCTTTTTGGAAATAGACCTTTTTACTAACATCTTTCCCTTCATTACTACCAATCACGGTCTTACCTGTAGCGTCTGCAATACCCCAATCTATTGCACCATGCTCTTTTACTAGGGTATCAAGATTCTTTTTAATTGTTTCTGAATCTGTTTGATATTTTTTAACTGCTTCTCTAGCTGCTAAACTTTCTACAAATGTTATGTCATCTGTCAATTGAGCCTGATAATTTCCCGCTGCTTGTTGGGCAAGAGGCAAAAGCATTTCCTCTGCACTTGTGACCATTTGCTTTTGTGCTTCAAAGAAAGCAAGGCTTGTAAGTCCTAAGCAGGTTATGATCAGCAAGCCACAAATAATAAATAATAGCTGCCCTTTAATTGATTTAAACTGAAAGATTCCTTTCAATTTCAAAATAATCCCTCCATTTTTACACTTGTTAAAACAAGCATGTCTTTACATTTTTCGTACTTTAACATTAAAAAATTTATGGACAATTTGTTACGGATGTGTAAAAACAGCAGAAATAAAAATATACGAAAGCTATGTAAGTGCTTTTATTTTATAAATAAGTAAACCTATAGGAATTATGAAACTTTTTCGTGCTTGATTCGTATACAAAAAAAGTGATCAGTCCAAGAAGTGACCAATAGTAATGTTTAGCAAGAAAAAGGGTACACTGATTACATATTCTAATTCACTTTTATGTAGTGAGGAGGGCATTACAACAATGGATATTCGAGAAATTGAACTACCTGGGATCGGTCGAAAATTCGAAATGATTACAAGAAATAATGAGAAGGTGGTTATCGTTATTCACGATGATGGTCGAAGAGAGATTTATCAATTCGATGCAGAAGATCACGACGAAAGCATCTCTAGTGTGCTTTTTAACGATGCCGAAGCTAGAAAAGTGGCTGAAATTCTAGGTGGAGTTGTCTATAAGCCGAAAGCGCTTGAGACAGTTGAAATGGCTTTTCATGATTTAGTAATTGAATGGTTTAAGGTATCACCAAATGCTTTGGCAGTTAATCGGTCGATCCTAGAGGTGGATATTCGCAATAAGTACAGTGTAACTGTGATTGCGATCATGAAGAAGAATTTGAAAAATGTTCTGAATCCGGGACCAGAAGCGATCATAGAAGCTGGGGATACGTTAGTTCTAAGTGGGGAAAGAACACATTTAAAGGCGGCGATTCGTGAATTATTATCTAACGAGGGGGACTAAAATATAGATGGATCATTTGGTATTTGAGGTTGGAACTGCGCTTTTGTTGGTGGCGATTGCAGCATTGATTGCGGGAAAATTAAAATTCTCGATTATTCCGTTTTTAATTGTCTTGGGAATGATAGTAGGTCCACATGCTCCTACGATTGGGATTTTTGATTTTACATTTATTGAATCCCAGAAAATCATTGATTTTATGGGTAGGATTGGCGTTTTGTTTTTACTGTTCTATCTTGGGCTAGAATTCTCAGTCGGTAAGCTCATCAAATCAGGGAAATCTATCGCCGTTAGTGGGACCATATATGTAGCTCTTAACTTTGTATTGGGACTTATCTACGGTTACATGACGGGATTCCCATTGCTAGAAACTTTGATTATTGCTGGTTTTGTGTCGGTATCCTCCAGTGCGATTGTAGCCAAAATCTTAGTAGATTTGAGGCGGACGGGAAACTCAGAAACAGAACTTATCCTGGGAATTATTCTCTTTGACGATATTTTCCTCGCAGTATTCCTTTCTATTATGTCAGGATTGTTGTTAGGTGGAGCAACATCGATTGGAGGAAGCATTCTATCTGTTCTCATTTCAATCGGATATATGTTACTGTTTTTTGTGATTGCGCGTAAAGGAACCCCTATCTTAAATAAACTACTAAATATTGCTTCAGATGAAATTTTTATTATTGTAGTGTTTGCAGCTTTGTTCTTTGTTGCTGGTTTTTCTGAAACCATTCACGTAGCAGAGGCAATCGGTGCCTTACTATTTGGCTTAGCATTATCAGAGACAGAGCACAGTAAACGAATTGAAAAGCTCGTTATTCCATTCCGAGATTTTTTTGGAGCCATATTTTTCTTTAGTTTTGGGCTCAGTATTGATCCATTAACACTAGGCGGTGCCATTTGGCTTGCGTTAGGTGTTGTTATTTTAACCATAGTGAGTAATTACGTTGCCGGTATGATTGCAGGCAGACGCTCAGGATTGTCTCATAAAGCGTCTAGTAACATCGGGCTAACGATAATGGCTCGCGGTGAGTTTACCATTATTGTAGCGAATCTTGGTATTGCAGGTGGGCTTATGCCTATATTAAAACCATTTTCTGCCTTATACGTGTTGATTCTTGCGATTCTCGGACCTTTGCTCACCAAAGAATCTAAGCTCGTTTATCAGTTTATGAACAAAATTTTTGGCTGGAGTCAAAAAACAGAAAAAAGGGCAGAGAAGAAGATAGAGAAGTCATAACGAAGAGAATATAGGCTTAGGCTTATAATATATAGAAGGATAAAATTGGGACTTAGTTCAGTAAATATTGGACTAAGTCATTTTTTTATTCATTTTCCACAGGAATTCCACGTTTGTTTGATAAAATGATAAAAACGAAGACAAAAACGAAGACAAAAACGAAGACAAAAACAGAAATCGGAGACTAATATGTACATGGATTCGAGAATAGTAAAATCGTTGTTTATTCTACAATTGCTCTCATCATTTCTAGTGTTTGCTGGACATTACACCGCATTAGTGCTCAACTATACAGATCCATTTTGGATTATCGCTTTAAATCAAATCAGCCGTTATGGAACTGTTTTTTTAGCAATTATTACGGGATTTTTTACTGCCAGATCCCTGGAACGATTAAAAGGGAGTGGTTGGAGCTTTTTCTCGGGAAAGATTACTTATATCGTTATACCGTTCCTATTATTTGGTGTTTTGTACCACTATTTATTAACGGAACAGCTTCCTTCGCACAGAATTGATTTTCTTAACATCATACTTGGTAAAACGGGTGGGCAGCTCTATTTTATTTTCATGCTTTGCCAATATTATGTATTCGCTTACATTTTTAGGAATATTATTAACAAAAAGAATATTCTTGTGTTGATCTGGGTGTTTATGATATTCCAATACGTGTATATTAATTACTTACACCAGCCTTGGCTTGGGTTGAGCACACGGCATGTGTTGCCTACCTGGATTTTCACATTTTACTTGGGACATATCATTTATTGGTATCGTGAAAAAATCATTCTGTTATTGAAGAATAATCAGCCTGTTGTTGTAGGCTTTGTTGGAATTTCCTTATTTAGTGCAGTACTGTTTGTATTATCTGAAACAACCTACGTAGCGGTTCATATGCGGTTTGTATTAGCGACGCTTGTTACGTTGCTAACAGGCTTACTTTTTCTGTTCGATTGGGCAGAATATATTCCTGTGACCTTTCGTAAAGGCTTGACCTTTTTCATATACCTTACACATTCAGCTGTTACTATTTTAGTAAATAAGACATTGATTGGTTATCTAGGTGATATTGCTTGGATTTTTGAAAGTACGTGGTATACGCTAATTTATTTAGTCATTATTTATTGCATTACTTTTGGAATTTCTATGATTTTGTCTAAAATGATGAATCTGATGGAGGCATATAAACGGAGGAGGATTAAGCAAATAGAAGGCCAAATGTAAAAAATGGTTGATGCATGTATTCATACTGCATCAACCATTTTTTTTTGATAATACATTAGTTGTTGTTTGGTTCTGAACAGCTTTTCCTTGATTCCAGACTTTCTTTGTAAATAGTTTCCCTTCGTAGTTAGTTCATTTAAATAGGCTTCAAGGTATGTTATATCTAATTGTTATTTTATTATGCATATTCAGACTTTATACTTGCTATACGATTATGTCAATCAAAAACTCATAGTCTCTTTTTTGTTTCATTAGTAACGTTTATAATAGATAAGTGATTTTTGTTTCCCCCCTTTACTAGTGGATCGTATCTGAATACATTCAGCTTGTGATAGACGGGGCATCATCTAAGACAAAAACATAGACAAAAACATGGAGGTTTTCATGAATAAAAAAGAGGTGGCAGCTTGTCTGTCCGCGTTCTTGCTCCTATTGTTACTGGGCTGTCAGTCTGTTGAACACCAAGCCCAACAAGCCCATTCTGAACCCAAACAGCTAGAAACGTTGAATAAAACAGACGTACAAAATATTTGTACCGATGAGCAAGGTTGTATAGAGCTAGGTAATAGATTGGTTCAGGAAATCAGTGCAAAAATTCCTGAGCTTTTTTCGATGGAAGAGTATGTGAAGGATGGTAACACAGAGTCGGGAGCCAGAGCGAAAGGATTATCTATTGACGCTAAGAAACCAAACGATCTTGAATCAAACGTGCTGATAAAATACAAAATTGATGAAAAAGATGAGTTAATAGATCCACATTTACAAAAATTAGATACCAAAAAACGGAAAAAGTTTTATGCAAACACTGGCATGAATAGCGATGAGATTGAAAAATTACAAAACGATGCCATGTTACATCAAAAGATGTGGAACTACTATAAGGCGTTAATTCCTAAGGCCCAACGCAAACAGCTTACAGATTTCACGGTTATGACCGATGGGAGACAACATATCCTTGCTAATATGGTTCAATCAGAGGGTGAATCTAAAAACTGGAATCTAGAGATGGATGTGCTAGATGTACATAGAGACAATCCAAAGCTAGTAAAAGCACTGATACATGAGACTGCTCATTTAATCTCACTAGGCGAAGATCAGATAAGCAGTGAACATAGCTACATCGAGCATAGTAATACGAAAGCAAAGGCGAATCAAGAAGCCAATAAAGTGAAGTGTGAAAGCCTGCATGTAAACGAAGGCTGTACGAAAAAGGATTCCTATCTACATAAATTTTATCAACAATTCTGGTCGACGTATGAAAAAGAATGGGAACAGAAGAATGTAGAGACCGATGAAGCGGCTAAACGGGTTTTCTACGATACCTACCACCAAGAATTTGTATCCGAATATGCCATAACCAACGTAGTAGAGGACTGGGCAGAGACATTTACCATGTTTACGCTACATGATTTTAGTCAAAATGAAACGACATCAGAAAGTCAGCAGAAGTTCGCGAAAATGAAATCGCTGTATGCTTATTCTGAACTAGTTAAGGCGAGAACAGAAATTTTATATCACTTGTATAAGCAGTTACCAGAGTTGAAGCAGCAGTAGAAAGAAAAAGGAAATAGCTTATACAAAAATGAATCGAAAGCCAGAGGCTCCCTTATACGGAGTCATCTGGCTTTTGTTCTGTCATTTTTGTCACTACTGTATGATTGGAATAGAACCGCTATATTTATGTTCCTCTTCAAAACGGCGAAATACATTCATTTGATAGGACTTTTTTAGGAACGCTAAGGAAATGTAGTTGTTTGTCAAGTGTCGTCCAACTATTGCGAATAAGGATAGGGCCAGGAACGATTTTGTGACAGGTTTAGGATATTTTTTTGCGGGAAGAGCAAGCCTCTTTTTTGTAAACAATTTAGTTAGATAGTAATATTGCTAGTTGGTTTCTAGTGAATTTATAATAAATGAAATGTTTAGTGTTTATGTACATATCGGATTATAGGATCAAACTTTATTAAAGGAGGCTACGGAATGTAGAGGAATTAGTTCAAGATATTCAGGATAAACAGGA
Source organism: Brevibacillus sp. JB24b (assembly GCF_051713385.1). Lineage (NCBI taxonomy): Bacteria > Bacillati > Bacillota > Bacilli > Caryophanales > Paenibacillaceae > Brevibacillus > Brevibacillus sp. JB24b. Next base: position 1,108,225 of record NZ_JBNVQV010000001.1, read on the forward strand.
AAAGGGCTGGGGACTGGAATATCCAGCTATCAATGGGTTTTTGGATGATATAGCGTTTAAATCTGAAGAAACGCAAAAATTTATGAAAGAGTATGACGTGAGTATGGAAGAGATGGAAAGCTTTGAAAATACTAATCTCATCAACATTCCTACAAGACCAGATTGCCGTACTTTTCCTTATGTTGGTTCTCTTACAGGTTATTTTTTCCAATCCTATGGAGCAGATAGCTTGTATTTGTTTTATGATCGAGATTTGAAAAAAGCAGTGGTTTGTTTTGAGTATACGTGAGAAATAGCTTGCATAGAGGAAACACGAATGTAACCTTACGTATTATGTAATCGAGTGTGGGAATGTGTTACCAAAATAAAGGGCTGTCGAGGACATCGGCAGTCTTTATTATTTTTAACCCTCCAAATGCTATAAAATACTATAAATCAATCCATTATTTTTTATTGTTATTTACAGAAATATACAGAAGGGTTAAAATTAATAAAAAATGCTACGTTCTATAAATATAGGAAGGGGATTCATATGGTCGACAGTAAAACTACCCAAACAATCGGGGAACTGATAAGAGCAAAAAGAACAGAGTTAGGCATCAGTTTATCAGAGGTATCCAGAGTGACTGGGGTTAGTAAGGGGGTTATTTCCAAAGTAGAAAGTGGTGAGACTAAGCGTCCAGAGTTACGAACTTTAAAACCAATCGCAGATGTTTTAGAAATCCCTTGCGAAGAGATCATTGAATGTTGTATTGAAATGGAACAACGAGTTGGTATTTTGGATGTATTTTTATCAGAATCCATTGAAATTTCCAACCTTTCCTTAATCACAAAAGTGGCGAACAAGCTCCTTGAGTCTCCTCAGGAGGATACATATACATTATTAGAACATTTGTATAAACTTGCGAATCAGAACACTAATACAGCGATTCGGTTAACCCTATATAATATCATTATTACATACGCCAGAGTTCATGGAGTACCGATGTATATTGCTAAAGGGTTATATCAAAAATACTTAATTGATAGAGAAGATTTGAAACGTTTGGAAGAATCGTTTAAAGTAGGAGAAGAATCATTATATTATGTTGATTTTTTATCTGATGAAGAAAAAATTACTCTTTATTTTAGAATGACATTGCATGCCCATAACACGAAGAAATTTGCTGAGTGCATCGAGTTATGTAAGATGGGCCTGAGAGAAGAAACTCCAGGAACCGAGTTAAAGGCTAGAGCTCACTTAGCTATGATCAACTCCCTGTTATTTTTAGAAAATTATGATGAAGTAGAGTATCATTTAGATGTTTTCGAACAGTATCCGTATCATTTTGTACCGGATGCTACCAAAATTACTCGTGCTATTGTAAAAGCGAAAACGAAGCAGTTTGATGTAGCTATTCCAATGTTACAAGAGTGTCTAGATGAGGTAAGTAAGGATCTGAAAATACACGTGGCGAATGAACTATTTGATGTATTTTTTCAAACAAGAGACATGAACTCAATTGCAGAACTGCTGACCTTAGAAGAGGAATGTATGATTAGTAATCCTCAAACACCCTATCAGCATATTTCTATCGGAACATTCTACCAATTCAAAGGGAATTTCATGATGGAAACCGGTTCTCTTGAACAAGGAAAAGAGAGCTATCTGTTGAGTTTAGGTACTTTTAAAAAAGTAAATGCCTACCAAGAGTTAACAGAGTGTATGAAACATATCTTTGAATATTTTTCAAAAAATTTAATGTCAGTAGATATTGAATATGTCAAAAGATTAAATGAAGTGTATAATGGTGCTGTGAGAAAAAAATGTAACTAGAGGGGGAAAATGGAGTGAAAAAAGCTGTTGCCGCAACGGTATTATCCTTATCTTTATTAGTAGCGATGAATGTAGTTCCTCTAAACAAAACAACAAGTTCAAACATAACTGCTTTAAAAGCTTATCCTACTGTAGTTGATCCTGGTCATTAATTTCATAATGTTTTCGGTAAGAGCGCACATTGATGCGCTCTTTTTTAGTGGCGAAAAACTAGAGTAATCACGTAGTAGCTTCTTTCCCACCCAAAAGCGAAGGTCTATGCCTTTGAAGATGGTATAATGCGTTAGAAGAGATAAGAAACGGGTGAAAATATGGAAGATATTCGAGTACTTATTGTCGATGATGAAAAAGAAATTAGAGATTTGCTACGAAAATATCTTGAAAGAGAGCTGTATCAGGTAGATGTGGCAGTAAATGGAGAAGAAGCTCTTCAGATGTTTGAAAAAAATAAATATAGCCTCATGGTCTTAGATGTCATGATGCCCAAGGTTGATGGTATAGAGGTATGTAGAAGGCTTAGAAATAAAACGAACATTCCAATCCTAATGCTCACTGCTAAGGATCATGAGATAGATAAAATTCTGGGTCTTGGCATTGGAGCAGATGATTATATTACCAAGCCCTTTAGTATTAATGAAGTAGTCGCTAGAGTTAAGGCAATGATGAGGAGATTTCTAATACTAGGTAGCGATAGTAGTTCTCATGAGAACACACTGATAACATTTAGAGGTATTACGATTGATCTTAAAAAATATACCGTACATCTAGCTGGAGAAGAGATAAGCTTAACAGCGAAAGAATTTGAACTACTGAAATTTTTTGCTTCCCATCCCGAGCAGGTTTTTACGAAGACACAACTCTTTCGTAATGTTTGGAATAGTGAATACTTAGAAGACGATAATACAGTGATGGTACATATCAGAAAGCTCAGAATGAAAATCGAAGCTAATCCATCCGAACCAAAGTATATTCAGACAGTATGGGGAATTGGATATAAGTTTGTAGGTGAAAAAAATGAGGTATGACAAAATAAGCTTCCTGCTTCTCCTTCAGTTCATAATCTTGGTATGCTTACTATTTATGGATGGAAATGGGCAACCCAAAGGTTTCATGAGAGGCGGGTTATTTACTGTTTTATTTGTTATAACCGGAACTCTTTTTGTAATAAGGCTCAAATTCGTGAGGAAAGTAAAGAGTATGGTTGTAGAGCTAAGACGTGCCATTCATGGAAACTTTCATACAAGATTATTGGCTAAAAACGATCACTTATTTAATGAAGTGATTTTTTCTATTAATGAATTAATTGACCAGCTAGAAAGAGTTCAAGTCCAGACGATAAAGTCAAAGACAGCCAGAAGAAGTCTTTTATCTAGTATTTCCCATGATATTCGTACTCCTCTTACATCTATGATTGGATATGTTGATGCTCTAAAGGATGATGTGGCTACTTCAGAAGGTGAGAGACGGGAATATGTAGAGATTATCTCGAAAAAATCGGGCGGTTTGAAACAATTAATTGATGAAATATTTCATATGGCAAAATTAGATGCGGATGAAATCCCCTTAAAGCTAGAATGGCTTGATTTTGCGGAGATGGCTAGGGAATCATTGATCGAATTTTTGCCTGAGCTAAAAAAATATCAGATGGAGCTGAAGGTCTGTATTCCTGAAGATAAATGTCTAATCGTGGCTGATCGCCTGAGTCTGTTACGAATTATGAATAATATGATCAAAAATGCTGTGCAGTATGGGAAAAAGGGGAAAGTGCTAGGCATTGAATTGACTGAGAACGAAAAAGAGTGCCAACTGTGTATATGGGACAAGGGTGCAGGGATTTCCAAAGAAGATGTACCTCATGTATTTGATAGGATGTATCGCACAGATCGCGCAAGGAACTCTTTACTTGGAGGGAGCGGGTTGGGTCTTGCTATAGCTAAGAGCCTTGTAGAAAAGCATTCAGGAAGAATATGGGTGGAAAGCGAGCCAGAAATAAAAACGATTTTTGGCTTTTCTATTCCCAGGCAAAGGCATGAAATGGAATTTAAGAATTAATTAAGAACAAATTAAGAGGCAATTAAATTCGTCTGCTTATCATGTAACTATGAAAGGCTAGTGACAATGTTTTTATAGCAGGGGGACAACATGAGTATAATCATTAAAACAACGCATGTAACTAAGACTTATGGTACTCAGATAGCAGTAAATAACCTTCAGATGAACGTAGGGCAAGGACAAATTTACGGTTTTCTCGGTCAAAATGGTGCAGGAAAGACGACAACTATTCGTATGTTGTTAGGCTTAATAAAACCCACCCAAGGGAAGATTGAAATATTCGGAGAAAATTTGCTTAAAAAAAGGAAAGAGATCTTAAGAAGAATTGGTTCGATTGTGGAGTCCTCAGGATTCTATGAAAACTTAACAGCTAGAGAAAATCTCTTCATTAATGCAAAACTCATGGGTGTTCATAAGAAAAATGCAATAGAAGAAGCCTTAGAGATCGTCGGACTTCAAAATGAAACGAAAAAGCTGATCGGAAAATACTCATTGGGAATGAAGCAGCGCCTAGGTATAGCCAGAGCCATTTTGCATCACCCTGAGCTGTTACTATTAGACGAACCAACCAATGGTTTAGATCCGATTGGCATTAAAGAAATACGAAGACTGATTAAATCTCTAGCACAAGAAAGAAATATTACGATTTTAATTTCTAGTCATATTTTATCGGAAGTAGAGCAACTGGCAGATCAGATAGGAATTATTCATGAGGGGAAGCTACTTGAGGAAATCTCCTTAGAGGAGCTTAGAGTCAGAAATCGTAAATATCTTGAGTTTCAGGTATCGAACGATAATAAAGCAGCTATGCTCATGGAGGATCAGTTTCAAATATCAGATTACGAAGTTCATGAAGAAGGGATTATTCGTGTGTATTCACACCTTGGTCAACAGGGAAAGCTTAACAAGCTGTTTGTAGAGAATGATATTGAAGTAAGTAAGATTACGATGAGCGAAGATAAGCTAGAGGATTACTTCACTAACTTAATTGGAGGTGGGACTATTGGTTAATTTGTTTTGTATTGAGCTTTTAAAACTGAAGCGAGCGAAGATGTTTTTTGTCAGCATGATAGGAGCAGCTTCGGCCCCAATCATGGTATTTATCGGATTTTTAAATATGAAGATGAAAACTCCTGATGTATCAGTTCAATTTCATGCTACTTTTTACAATACGAATTTGTATACGCTTTTGCTAATAGGAACACTTCTGTATGGAGTAATTACAGCTTATCTCTTTAATCGTGAGTATGTGGAAGATACATTAAAGAACCTGTTAACCATTCCCGTGTCGAGAGCTAGCTTTATTGTAAGTAAATTAGTTTTACTACTCGTTTGGATTTTACTATTAACGATAATGGTTTGGGGACTGACCTTGATTTTAGGACTTATTGGTCAGTTCGAGGGTCTGAGTTCCACTTTATTAATACAATCCTTTACACAATATATCATAGGTGGTTTCCTACTTTTTCTTTTGTCAACTCCAACTATGCTTGTAACATTTCTGTTTAAAAATTATGTCCCAACGATCATATTTACTGCAATGATCACGATGACAAACGTAGCGCTTGCAAATTCTGAATATCGGGTATTGTTTCCTTATTCAGCTGTACATGTAATAGCTACTAATGGGTTTGTTCCTGAATATGCACCAGTGTACTCTTATCTATCTATTTTGATTACATCGATAGTTGGATTCATTGTAACCACGATTTATTTTAACAAGGCGGATATTCATTGATTTTTGCCCCATCTTTCAACGAAATAAGGAGACTAAAAGGTAATGGTACTATGTTATTATCGTTTTTTAAAATAGGAGGAATGTAAAAAATGAGTTTTTCTGAGTTAAACATTGATGTATTTCGATCAATTAATGATTTGGGTAAACAATATGCTGCATTAAATCCAGGTGTGGTTTTTATTGCAGAATATATGGTGTATTTTTTAGGTTTGGGCCTTGTCGTCTATTGGTTTACTCGTAACCACAGAAATAGAATGATGGTCATTCAAGCGGTGATTACCTTCATCCTTGCCGAAATTCTGGGCAAATTAGCTGGTCTTTTTTATTCCCACTACCAGCCATTTGCGGTACTGCAAGACGTCAATCAGCTTGTTGAACATGCCATAGATAACTCGTTTCCAAGTGATCATTCAATCTTGTTTTTTTCCATTTGCGCTTCATTCTGGCTTATGCGCAAAAAAGCAAGCTGGCTATGGCTTGTCCTCGCTGTATTTGTAGGACTCTCCCGTGTTTGGGTAGGTGTTCATTATCCAGTTGATGTCATAACAGGGGCACTTTTAGGTTTTATCTCAGCCTTGTTTGTGTATTGGGCAGTGCCAAAGGTCTCTTTTATACAACAAATACTTGCTCTTTATGAAAAGATAGAACAAAAAATAGTACCGTCCAAAAACAAGTCCAAGAACCTGTAAGAAAAACCGCGGAGATAATCCCGCGGTTTTTCTTATGTATAAAGAAGAATGTTTGTATGCTATTTTGATGTATTGTCGAAAAATGGCACAATTTGTCATACGTTTCAACATTTTCAATTGATATATTCTTAGCGGAACATTCTTTAGAATAAAATAGAAAATACCTTATTTTTCACAGGAAGTAAAGGGTGGCATGTATGTAAAAGTAACGGAATGCGAAACTCACAAGACAGAAGGAGGATTTTAGGATGGCACTCGTTTGGGCAGATGAACCTACAGTGAGGAACAAGAATTCCCAGAAATCAAATGAACATGAAAAAGGAGAGGTCCCTTCCGCCGACCAAAGCCAAGGAACATCTCTTCGTTTTAAACCGAAAACGCTTTCTTATCTTAGTGTAAGGGACAGACAAGCTTCAAGGCATCAAAGCAACACAAAGTTTCCTGAAAAAGGTAAAAATATCGTTGGTAGCATTTCAGCATATTTTTAAACCGAAACAAAGAGCATACAGTAAGATTTCCTCAAAAAGCAAAATGTTGCTCCTAGTTACTATAAGGAAAGACAAGCATGGGAAGGTAAAGCACAAAAATGCATACAGGTAGTAAGAGTAAATGGATGTATGGGAAAAAAAGCGGCACAGGTCGGTTTGTGAAACGGCAACGAGAACAAATTAATAGAGAGAGTAGCGGGCCGCCTAGAAGCGGCCTTTTTTGTACATGATTTTAGGCTCGTATTTCTCATGAAAGAATAGGCTATAGGCATTACGAATAGCATGGAAGCGGCGGAGGTGGTGGTATTATCCACCTAATCACCCCGAGTTTGCCCACCATTACGGGGAGCCTGTTGGTAGGCGGAGGGATAGGAGGAAGTAATGTAGCTGGTATTACCGGCCATATCCTTGTTGGTGGTGGAGGTGGAGCCTGCGGTGGAAGTGGAGGCAATGGTGGCGGTGTGCCCATTATGGGTCAACCTTCTGTCGTAGCATTGCCCGGGCAAAGCGGACATCTACTGCAAACTATTTCACTGAAATAAAAATAATTTGTTGTTACCCTTCGTTATAGAACAAGCCCTTTTTTGATTCAAAGGGATTATTTTTGTGGTAAATAGGACAAATGTGATCGACAAGCCAGTAAGGTGGAAGAAGTTTCAGTATGTAAAGTGGAAGGCAGTTTTTGGATGGTTACACATTACAGGCGAATAATGTTAAAATAGAAGGCATGTTTCATTCAGCAGCTTTCTTGTAGAAGTTGCAGTCCAAAGAAAGGTGATGAGGAAGATGAAAAAAATGAAGGGGACTCTGCTTGTCCTACTCGCATGTGCTATGTTGACAGCTTGCTCCAATAACTCAGGAGAAAAAGCTCAGCCTACTAAAGTAAACCCAGAAGGAACACCAGCACCAGCAGCTGTTGATACAAAAGCTAATAATGATTTTAAAGGTGAACCAATAAAGGATAGTAAAGGTTTACCGGACCCAAGTCAAATTAACGTTTATAACTACGGGACCAAGAAGACATTAAAATCTACGGATGCTGATTTTAAAAAAATTGTTGAACTGACAAACAAACGTATGGGTATCGTGGGAGAAATCGTTCCTACTCAGGAAACGGAGCTAAGTATTGAGAAAGCAACTAAATTAGGTCTAGCGATTGAATACGTATATGATCAGCCAGTGGAGCATCAAATTGTGGCGAAAGAAAAACAGGGCGATAAGAAAGTAAACACTACTGTTAAGGTTACTTCTAAGAGCGACATCTTTATCTTTTCTGGAAACGATAGTGACAGAATGTATTATAGCGAAGATGGTAAAACCTATACAGACAAGCCTATTCGTCTAACTGAAACGAAGGAATTAACCAAATTAATTTCTAAATAATAGAATCGTTTAGACGAAAAAAACAAATCAATGGAACCCATTTGTATGACATATGGGTTCTTTTTTTCTATGAAAATATGCTAAAAACATTACGAGGTATGAAAAATATAGAAGATAACACATACAATAGGTGATAAACGGTTTCTCTACATGCTACAATGAAACTGTTGCTGTTACATACAGCACTTTTAAAAAAGCTGAGGAGGGGAACAGCAGTGGTAAAACATCTCGCAGATTGTACAGTACTCCAAAATGGAGTGAAAATGCCTTGGATTGGTCTTGGTGTTTGGAGAGTAGATGATGGAGCTCAGGTTGTTCACGCAGTGAAAACAGCAATTCAGCACGGATATAGAAGTATTGATACTGCTATGATCTACAAGAATGAAGAAGGGGTTGGCCAAGCAATTGCTGAAGCTGGGGTTCCCCGTGAAGAATTATTTATTACTACTAAGGTATGGAATAGCGATCAGGGCTACGATACGACGTTAGCTGCTTTTGATGAAAGCTTGAAAAAACTTGGTTTGGAGTACCTTGACTTGTATTTGATTCATTGGCCGGGTACCGACAAATATGTAGATACGTGGAAGGCATTAGAGAAACTATACAAAGATGGAAAAGTTCGTGCAATTGGTGTCTGCAATTTCCACAAGCATCATCTGGAAGAATTGATTAAAGCAGCAGAAGTGAAGCCGATGGTGAACCAGATTGAATTGCATCCGCTCTTAACCCAGAAAGATTTGCTTACATATTGCAAACAGCACAACATCCAAGTCGAAGCTTGGAGTCCGTTGATGCAAGGAAATTTAGACCATCCTGTTTTGGCTAAATTGGCACAAAAATATGAAAAAACACCGGCCCAGATCGTGCTACGTTGGCATTTGCAAAACGGTGTTGTTATTATTCCAAAGTCGGTTAATGAGAATCGTATTAAGGAAAATGCAGCTTTGTTTGGTTTTGAACTGACAGCTGAAGATATGGGCAGAATCAATGATCTGAATCAAAACCAACGTTTTGGTCCCAATCCAGACGAGTTCTTTTTAGTCTGATGTAATCAGTATTAGGTAAAGGAAAAACGCCTCTTATGATGAGAAGGTTTCATCAAAAAGAGGCGTTTTTTTGAATGCTATATAATGAGAACTTGATTGCTAAAACGTAGTGAATATTACTGTAAATTTAAGACCGTAACTTTATCACGCGTCATGGATTGCAAGCTTTTTGGAACACCTTGTACGCCTACACCAGAGCCTTTTACACCAATGAATGGGAAGTGATCTGGGCCACGTTCTGTACGTCCATTGATTTGCACAGAGCCAGTTTCTAGCTTTTTCGCCAGATGGAATGCTTTGTTAATGTCATTCGTGAAGACACTTGCTTGAAGTCCAAACTCAGATTTGTTCGCAATCTCAATCGCTTCTGCTGCGTCTTTAATCCGGATGATTGGCAAGACAGGACCGAATGGCTCTTCCCATGCTACACGCATATCAAGTGTTACGTCAGCTAATAAGGTTGGATGAATCAGATTGCCCTCACGCTTGTTACCAGTCAGGACTTTGGCACCTTTATTGATCGCATCATCAATTAGGCCTTGAATGTAATCAGCTGATTTAGTGTCGATCACGGGTACTACAGTTGCTTTGTCTTCAGGTGAGCCGATGGAGAGCTTTGCCACTTCTGCTGCTAGCATTTCAGTTAGTTGATCAGCTACTTCATCTTGAACGAGCACGCGTTTGATTGCTGTGCAACGTTGACCGGAATAAGAGAAGGCACCTGAGATAATTTGACCCGTTGCCAACTTCAAATCAGCATCTGGAAGTACGATAGCAGGGTCTTTACCACCAAGCTCCATCACAAGTGGTACCATTTTTGCTTTACCTGCAATGTGATAACCAGTCTCTGTTCCACCTGTAAAGGTAATCATGTTGATACCTTTATGCTCGACCAAATAATCGCCAATCACAGAACCACGTCCAGTTACTACATTTACAATATTTTTTGGAATTCCGGCTTTGTGTAAGGCCTCAATCATCTTGATACCGCTCAAAGCTCCTTGTGTTGCTGGTTTGAAGATTACGGTATTACCCATCATCAATGCTGGTGCAATTTTAGCGGAAGACAGGTTAACCGGATAGTTGAATGGCGAAATAGCCAAAATGACACCAAGAGGAACACGTTCAACAATGGCGATTTTCTGTTTTGAACCACCAGGAAAGTTCTCACCATTCATGCTTTCGTTATACATATGAATAGCTTCTTCAATGTTGTAGCGAATGAGATCGGCAGAGCGTTCCACTTCTTTTTGAGCATCAGCAAAAGTTTTACCTACTTCTTGCATCATGATGTCGGCAATTTCATCCTTCATAGCCAAAAGCTCGTCAATCCATTTATAGAGATAGGAAGCACGTTCACGAATGCTTAACTCAGCCCAAGCTTTTTGCGCTTCAGCTGCTAATTGGATGGCTTCGTCTACCTCTGCACGAGTGATGGCTTGTACCTCGCCAACGACTCCGTCTTTATATGGGGAATATATTTTGACGGTTTCATTCGAGGAGCTTGTTCTCCACTCACCGTTGATATAATAAGGTAATTGCATATGTTTAGGTGCTGTAGTCATAGTCTGTACCCTCCATGATGTATTGAATAATATGGTACATAGGTACCAAGAATGTGTTAATGTACAAAATGAACCACTTTATTAACATGATCGATTGCTTGTTAATCAATTGACATGTTCATTATATTTGACATAAGATTAATTTGTCAAAAACTAAATTGCGTACAATTGAATTGGAAGTGTAAAAAGAGGGGAGACAAATCATGAATAACAAGAAAATGCTAGAGCTAGATCAACAGCTATGTTTTTCGATTTATGCCTGTTCTCGTGAGATTTGTCGGTTGTATCGCCCGCATTTAGAAGAAATGGGACTTACCTATCCACAATATTTAGTGCTTTTAATTTTATGGGACAAGCACTCCTGTACGGTGAAGCAGCTGGGACAGCTTCTTTATTTGGATTCAGGTACGTTGACGCCGATGCTAAAAAGATTGGAAGCCATGGAGTTAGTCAAAAGGGAGCGCTCTACCGCTGATGAGCGAACCGTCAATATTACAATTACCGATAAGGGGACACAGCTTCAAAGCAGGGCTGATGGGATTAAAAATGCCCTAGTGGAAAGTACTGCGATCTCTATGGAGGAATTTGGACCGCTACTAGAACAGATGCAAGCGATGTTAGAACGCATCCATGAATTAAATAAGAACAAAACGTACTGCTGTATTGAAGCTGACAAAGAATAAACGGTTTAGAAAACATGCTAAGAAGCACGAAGAAGAAGTGACTGGGTTGGTAACAGTTGTTCCTTTTTTGTGCTCTTTTCAGTTAGATTTCTTTGTGCATGCCATTCAAAAAGTAATCCAATCATGTGTACATGCATTTATGCATTTTCCGATTATTTATTTACATACACAAAAACCGCTCAAGCGAGACTGCTGAGCGGTTTTCCTTTTTATCTTTCCCTATATATTCCATTGGTGCAATTCTAGACGACGAACGCCTTCCACTACATAAGGATCAGATTCAGCTATCTGAGTGGCTTCTTCTAGCGAATCAGCAATATAGATTACCATTCCGCCTGAACCATCGGCAAAGGGGCCTTTGGCGAAGATTTTGCCTTCTGCTTTTAGCTTTTCCAGAAATTCAAGATGGTGAGGGCGAAACTCCTGATTTTTCTCTGGATTTTTCATATGTAAAATTGCAGCGAAGTGAGCCATTTTGAGATCTCCTTTAGCTAACAGGTTTCTTTCTATTGTATCAAATTTCAGTAGATTTGGCGATGCGATAGCCCTTTATTTTCGCATATACAGGAAAGCGTGTTTACAGGCACGAAGTATCAAAAAAGGTAGCAAAATCATGTAAAATATTGTAAAATTAAGGCTGGGTTAGTAGATTTATGTTGGAGGAAAAGAGAGCTGGGGGGGATGAACAGTGTTTCGTTCCGAACTGGAATGGACGCGTGAGGAATTACGCGATACGATCCGCAAGCATATGAAACAAAAAAGCTTGACGCAAGCGGAAACAGCCCAGCTGATTTCCATTGAAAGAAGCGGATTTACCAAGGCTATTAATGGCAATCATTCGTTTACGCTGGAGAGCTTAGACAAATTGACCATGGTGTTTGAATTGGAAGAAGGGGCTTTTTATCATCTGTTTTTTGGAGAGTGCATTGAACAGCGGCTCAAAAGTGTTCATTTGGTATTTATTAAGGACAAATACGAAAAGTTTCTACGGCGTTGCCTAGAGGTTGGTAAGTATGATATAGCCTTCCAACTATTAGAAATGTTGCTGGAGCAGGATAGTAAAAAGCTCGATGTTATTTACACGATTGCTGAGTCAATTTTTGAACAAGCTGAGCTAAAATACCCCGGAATTCCGACTTATAATGAGTCAGAATATCAGCAAGCTCTTTTTCTCTATAATTACTATGTAAACAATGAGGCCGACTACCATTCGGAGCAATTAGCCATATGCTATTTTCGAATCTTTTATATCATGCGGTTTGACGTGAAAGAATCTTATGAAAAATTAGTAATGTTGCTATCTGTCATTAATCGATTGCCCCAACAAGAAAAGATCAAAGCGTATGATCGAGTAATGATGTATTTTTATATTGCAAGCGATTGGGAAAAGGTATTACATTACGCAGATATCCTAGAGAAGCTAGCGAAGGGACAGAACATTGACATCTATAATCACTGCCTGATGATTAAAAGCTTTGCTTTAAAGGAAACAGAGGACTATCAGGAGGCTATGCGTCTAACCGATCTGTACTCTAAGTATAAGCCGTTTCAAAATGTCGGATATGGAAATCGGATGATGATTGAAATTACCTCTGGTGATTTGGACAATCTTCTGACTTATGTAAGTTGGTTATCTCAGCAGGATCAGCGAGAATCAGGTCTGTCGATTGTAATCAGGAAGTTATTAGATGCTAATAGAGCACTGTTAGCACGCTATATTTTTGAGATGTTTGCCAAGTGTTTAGCCCCAGAAGAAAATATATTAATTAACAAATATCGCTTTAATCTTTTTCAGGTTGCCTCTCAGATGTATTTCGAGCTAGCATTGTATAAAGAGGGAATCGATCAATTGCTACAGGCAATAAATAAAGCGCTCGCTCTTCAAAAGCAACAAGAACTAGGAGAGCTGCTTTACATGTTTGAAACACATAGAATTCATGCAACTCAAGAACAACAACATCTCTATTGGAATCTGTTAAAAGAGTGGAAGGAGGGTGAATTCGCATGAAAAAAGTGTTGATCGTTATTGGACTAGTAATGGCGTTTACAACCCCTACAGCGGCACTAGCCGACAATGGTGCTAAGCCGATTGATTACAGCAGCGGTACAGAGCTTGGAAACAACGGTACAGAGAAAGATAACAACTGTACAGAGAGCAAGACAGAGCAAGAAAATAATGGTACAGAACAGGGAAGCATTTGTGATAACGGAGCTAGACCAAAATAGAATAGTAAAAAATAGGTGTCGCTGTCGCTCTTGAAATTGGGTGGCAGCACTTTTTCTTCTATTCTAAGAAAAAGTGATAAAAAAATGGAAAATACCTGTAACTTATCACGTTACTTTATCATTATATAAAATTATAAATTGCTGGAGAAAGGTTTGTGAGATAAGGTGAGCGGAATATTGAAGCATGCCCCTCCCATCAAAGATATGGTCATCACATTGCAACAACAGTTGGTTGCTCTAGTTCAAGAGAAAGGTAGTTTTTCTCATCCAATGGTTGTGGCCCTAAGCAAGGAGCTGGATGAATATGTCCTCCAACTACAGAGTCAACGCTTTCAGCAGTATAAGAAGAGTAGACAAATGCAAGAGAGAGAGCATTGTTGATACCATCCATGAAAAACCAAAACTGAAATATCGTATATTTTTGTTGATAATTCCACATTCCTAACTAAGAACCCAGATGATGGGATTGTTCTCATTACCATTATTTATTCTTAGAGAGGATGTTTTTGTTTATGCCATATAAAGCTTCATGGGGTTTCATTTTTACTGCTACTGCGATCTTGTTTAGTACAAGCTCAGCTGATGCAAGGCAAAAAATGCTACCAACTAGTACGATTTATTCTGTTACTGCTCCTGTCCCCCTTCATAATAAGATCATGCACCGAAACCACTTCATAGATAACCCTGCACTTCAATCCCTATTACATCTATCTAGAGAACAATTACGCACTGAATTAGACAAAGGAAAAAGTCTGGCAGACATCGCCAATAGTCGAGGTGTCGAGAAAACAAAAGTGATCGAACTAATTAAAAGGCAACACATAGCTAAGCTCGACGAAGCAGTTAAGAATGGTAGTATGACGAAAGAACGAGCGGAAAAAGTAAAGGAACATGCTACGAAAAGAGCGACACACCTTGTAGAAGGTACCTTGCGTGATCATGAGAGAAAACATACTAGGAGAGGAAGGCTTGCACCGTGGGAGAATCAGGAGCTCCTCACATTGCTAAAAATGGATAGGGAACAATTAAGAATGACTTGGACAAGTGGAAAATCTCTAAATGAGATTGCTCAAAGTCAAGGAGTTTCTACACAAGCGGTGGCTGCTCTCTTGCAAAAAGCATATATGGAGCGAATTGAGAAAGCCGTAGAAGATGGTCATCTTTCTCAGGAAAAAGCAGATGAAATTAAGATCAAGGTTAGCGGTAAGATCGAAAAAATGTTGAATAAAAAATGGGAAGATAAGAATGGACATAAGCATGAAGGAACGAAGTAAAACGAAAAAGAGAGGAGATCACATCCTCTCTTTTTCTACTTTATTGGTAAGGGTAATGATTAGTAGAGTAGGATTTTGTTGCAAGAGAGGCACTACGACAGCTACGACAGAGTGGTGGATAAGGATGCATTTTTCTCGCTGCAAGTGAATCTAATAAATGATACTTACGGCAATGGAGACAGCGTTTAACACTCTTAGTAACCGTTTGTTCTCCCCACGCTAATACTTGTGATGAAAAGGGCAAAAAATGTAATGTTTGATAATGAAAAGCAGGACCAGATGGATCAATCCAACGAACGATTTGTCCGTTTTCCCACAGTGATAAATAGGAGTGATCTTCATAAGGATCGATGGTGATTTGGTAGCGATTTCCCTGCCAGATTTGCGAATGGGTCTTCACAAGTGGATCATCCCAGACAAATTGAAAATGTGCCATGGCGGAAAGCTCCTTTTAACCGTTTTGCTTTTCAGTATGGTCAAAATTTGAACGTATCATAACAGCTTATTGCTTATACCTCATTCATTTACGCTTACTGGAAAAAACTGATACACTACTTGTAGTGAGGTATATATGGGATGGAGGATCAGATATGAAATCAAGGACATTTACCTTTACAGATAAACAAGGTTTTACCCTATTTGTTTATCATTGGTCTCCTGACAATCAGGAAGAAGTAAAGGGAGTCGTGCAAATTGCTCATGGTATGACAGAAACAGCAGAACGTTATGAGCGATTTGCTCGATTTTTAACAGATGCAGGTTATATGGTGTATGCAAATGATCATCGAGGACATGGTAAAACAGCAGATAGTATAGAGAAATTGGGGTATGTGGGACGAGATGGATTTGTATGGATGGTTAACAATATGGCCCAGCTTAGTCAGATCATTCATGATGAACAACCAGATCAGCCGCTGTTTTTGTTTGCTCACAGTATGGGTTCATTTTTGGGACAAAAATATATGTAT
This sequence comes from Brevibacillus sp. JB24b, assembly GCF_051713385.1. Classification (NCBI taxonomy): domain Bacteria; kingdom Bacillati; phylum Bacillota; class Bacilli; order Caryophanales; family Paenibacillaceae; genus Brevibacillus; species Brevibacillus sp. JB24b. Next base: position 1,124,153 of record NZ_JBNVQV010000001.1, read on the forward strand.
GAATTTTCCCAGTTGATAGACGGTATTATTTTGTCAGGAAGTAATGGGAGTCGCGGAATAGAATTACTTGCTGGATTAGGGGTAACTAAACTAATTACAGCTATTCGTGGTGAACAATACCGAAGTACATGGATAGATTCCCTAGCTTTTGGTAGATTTAATCGCCATATCAAGTCACCACGTACACAATTTGATTGGCTGAGCAGAGACGCAATTGAAGTGGATAAATTCATTGATGATCCTTTCTGTGGTGGGGTATCTACCACCAGTTTTTACCGTGACTTTTTTAAAATGCTACGTGAGATTCAACAGGAGCCATACTTGCAACGAATACCTAAAAACCTACCTGTCTTCATTATTGCAGGTGATCAGGACCCAGTAGGAATGCGTGGTAAGGGAATTCACAAGCTTGTAAAAAGGTATGAGGAGCTACAATTGCAACAAATGTCCTATAAATTGTATCCACAAGGTAGACATGAGTTGTTAAATGATACAAATCGCGAGGAAGTCATGCAGGATTGTTTAGAATGGCTTAATAAGCAGGTGGAGCGTACTCTTGATTAAACAGTTATTACTTCTGGTTATACACAAATCCCCCCGATCAGCATTTGCATTCTCAGCAAAACAGTCGAGGGGATTTCTTAGATGTAGATGGGTTAAAAGATGATAGCAGAATAGCCCAGTTATTTTACTACAGACGCACGAGTAGGTACTACCCCTTTTGTTTGCTTACGTTGATACATGTTGTTACATACTAAGGCTATGATGATTAGCATTGTTCCACCCACATCATAAATTGTCATGTTATACCCTTGCAGGACGGAAATGATAAATGTCGTAACAGGTACAAAGTTGATAAACAGTATTCCGTTAATTGGTGATAACAGCTTAATTCCAGCGTTCCAACTAATCAAAGCAATCACACCTGCAAAAATAATCATAAAAGCAAGTTCATTGCCTGCAGCCAATATTGAGGTCATAGTAGGAACATGTAAAATGTTTAGCATGGTTAGAAATAGAACCACTAGTCCTGAGGTGAATGTGCCTAGGACGCAACTGAGTGTGGAATAGCGTAAAACGGACCATGTAGTAAATTGATTGCCTCCGATTGTGTAGATCACCCATCCTAACACTCCTATAAAGATGAGTAGAACAGCGAATATACTGCTGCCACCAATTAAAAAGGCTTTTACATCTCCTTTTGTAATTACCATAAAGACTCCAACTAAAGCCACTGCGATACAACCAATCGTAAACGGTTTTGGTTTATTTGATTTATAAATCCATAGAACCAGTACAGACAGCATCGGCATTAATGCTTCCATGACGGAGGCCAGTATGACCCCTGAGGTTCCTAATTGATTTTGTCCCCAGAATACTAATAGATTATAGCAGGTGAAGGCCATTGTTCCAAAAAACCACAAGGACCATCCACGACCTTCTAAACGTAACGCTTTGAAGCCCTCTTTCCAGACTAATAAACCAATTAAAATGAGGGAAACAACAGAATAGCGAATAACAGAGAAGTAAAACGGATCAATAAATTCAAATGCACTTTCTGCGACTGGAAACATAGCTCCCCAAGCCACACTTGCTACCAAGCAAAGGAAGGCTCCCCTCATGATGTTGTCTGTTTTCATTTTCTCTCTCTACCTTTCTCTCTCTAAAAAATCTTACGTTGAACATCTTATGTCGAAATGAATATCATGTAAAATGATTGAATTTGATATTAACCATCATTATAATTGATATCAAATGTGAGATGGAGAAGAGGAAGATAGGGAATGGAGATAAGTGATCTGCGTATTTTTCAAACAGTAGCTGAGGAAGGTAGTGTGAGTCAGGCAGCTAAACGCTTAAATTATGTCCAATCAAATGTTACGGCTCGAATTCAACAACTAGAAAAGGAACTAGGAACATCACTGTTTTATCGACACCGCCGAGGAGTGACCTTAAATGAAGATGGTCGTAAGCTTTTAGGCTATACGCAAAAAATGTTGGCCCTAATGGAGGAAATGCAACAGTCGTTTCAAACCAGCGAGGACCCTTCTGGACCATTGCTGATTGGCTCGGTTGAGACGGTTTCGGCACTGCCTGTTATCTTGTCGTCGTATCACAAAAAATTTCCGCGGGTAGATTTATCCTTAGTATCAGGTGTTACACAGCATCTAGTAAGCGATGTATTGCAATATCAGCTAGACGGGGCTTTTGTAAGCGGTCCTGTACAACATCCAGATATTGTACAGGAGCATGTCATGGAGGAAGAGCTTGTGTTAGTGGCTGCAAAGGGTATCCTCTCATTAGAAGAATGTAAAAGCAAGCCACTTCTTGTATTCCGATCAGGATGCGGGTATCGGGCGAGATTGACTCAGTGGCTATCAACACAGGGGATCACTCCCACTAAAATAATGGAGTTTGGCACGTTGGAAACAATCTTAGCAGTAGTGGAATCAGGACTCGGCGTTTCGCTAGTGCCAAAATCAACGGTGTTACGACTACATTCAGAAGGAAACATCCGTCATTTTACATTACCTGAAGGATATAATCAGGTAACAACAGTATTCATTCGTAGGAAGGATTCCTTTCTGACAAATACCATGCGTTGTTTCTTACATCAAATTGATCAGTTCCACGAGCAGCATCGGTAGCAGTATGTATGTATAAAAAAAAATAACGTATGGCGAACGTTATTTGTGAGAAGAAATGCAAAATTTTATTTTGACAGAATTGCAACCTAAGGCAAATTATATAAGGAAATCAGATAAAAACAATAAAAAAACGTAATAATTAAGAATAGCTTTATGTTATTAAGGTTATTTTAAGGTTTATACCACAATTTGCTATTTCTAGTGGCAAATAGAATTTTTCTATGTATATAAACAAATGTATCTTCATTCGCCTAGCCTATAAATCTATGCTTTTGACTATGCCTATTTTCTTTTTAGCGAGCACCATTGAAAAATAAGTGGGTAGAAATAAAAATAGGCCTTTGACTCAGCATATCTGTCTGTATCGAAGCTCATACATCTTGCATTGTATGTTATTGGGGATAATGTTTAAGTTTTGGAAGTGTCTAGGAGATTGTAATCATCTCCAACGTTCCCCAAAACTACAAGTAGAGGTGATCAAGTTATGTCATCATGTCACAGACGAAGAAGACGCAGACGCAGATGTGTCAGTAACAGAGATGTTCGTAGAGCGAGAAGAAATATCCGTAAAGCGAAACGCTTCTTAAGACGCGCTCTTCGCGATTTGAGAAGAAGACGTAGAAGACACAGAAGACACCATAGACATCACCGTAGACATCACCATAAACACCACAGACGCCACCACAGACACCACAGAAGAAGATGCAGACGTCGTTGTAAAATTGTCTGCTAGAAAGAAAGAGAGAGGCGCTCATTGAATGGGCGCTTCTTTTTTAGATACATGATATGTAAGGACATGATAAAATGAAAATAATATATAAACCCTCATTTATTCGAACATAAAGGGGCACAATGAGTCAGCGGGGTGTTAACTATACATGGGGCTCATCAGCCAAATTTATCTCGTTTTATCCGTCATTAACATTTTCCTTGCGATGGCACTCATCTTTCTAGAGCGACGTAATGCCACGGCCACATGGGCTTGGATTTTGGTTCTATTTTTTATTCCTGGTTTGGGCTTTTTCATATATGTTATTTTGGGACGGAATTTAAGTGGTCGCAAATTGTATCGTATCAATCAGCGAGAAAATAAAACCCTCAATGATATGGTCAGATGGCAAAAACAGCAGCTCCAGCAGGATAAACTTGTTTATCAAGATGTATCGGTAGAGACATATCGTGATTTCGTCTATATGAATGTGACTACCAATAAGACATTACTTACTCAAGATAATGAAGTAGAGATTTACACGAGTGGAAAGGAGAAGTTTGAAGCGTTATTTGCCAGCTTGGAACAGGCTACAGATCACATCCATTTGCAGTACTATATTTTTCGTCAGGATACTTTAGGAGCTCAATTAGTTGACCTACTGGTAAAAAAAGCAAAACAAGGGGTTAAAGTTCGTGTACTATATGACGATATTGGCTCGCTTGGCATCAAGAAGAATTTTTTTGATGAATTAAAGCAAGCAGGAGGCGAAGTAGCAGTCTTCTTCTCCTCACCTATACCTTATCTTAATTTTCGCTTGAATTATCGTAATCACCGAAAAATCGCTGTTGTTGATGGAAAAATTGGTTTTGTTGGTGGTTTTAATGTAGGTAATGAGTATCTTGGTTTGGACCAAGTGCTAGGCGATTGGCGAGACACGCATCTTAGAATAGAGGGGTTAGCAGTATCGTCTTTACAAATCACTTTTTTACTTGACTGGAATTTGGCATCAGGTCAAAACATTCTCTACACAGAAGAGCATTTTCCTAAGTGGAGGGGGTCTGGAAAGGTTGCCTTGCAGGTAGTCACAAGTGGACCCACGTCCAGATATCAGCGTATTCAATATAATTATTTAAAAATGATTCATTCTGCTAAAAAGAGCTTATACTTACAAACACCTTATTTTGTACCAGACGAAAGCATATTAAACGATTTGAAGATAGCGGTACTTTCGGGGATTGATGTAAGGATTATGATTCCGAAACGCTCAGATAATCGATTGGTTCAATGGGCATCTTCTTCATACATAGGTGAGTTATTAGGGGCAGGAGCTCGTTGTTATCTATATGAGAAGGGTTTTTTGCATGCGAAAACGATGATGGTGGATGGCAGTTTAGCAACCGTTGGTACAGCTAACCTAGATATTCGCAGTCTCAAACTAAATTTTGAAGTTAATGCGATTATCTATGACAGTCAAACGGCAATGAAACTAGAGAAATTTTTTCTGCAGGATATTCCTCATTGCACTGAGCTTACGCTAGAAGAATATCATAATCGTCCACGTATACTCCGTTTTCAAGAGTCGATTGGACGGCTATTATCTCCTATTTTATAGACAAATGTATGAGCGTGTCACCTGATGAAAAGGGACACGCTTTTTGTATAAAAAATGGAAAAATATATAAATGATTGATAAAATAAAGATCTGATGCAGATGGAAAACAGAATAAAGTGATTAAAACGAATGGACAGATGGATGTAGTAAAAGAGGGCGAGCAATGGGAGATATCTCGTGATTATGATTCAAATCTGCTGATTGAGGAATACAATGCGATTCATAACTAATCATGCTAGTTAGAATAATACACAGATGCTTGAAAATGCAGAGTAGTCATTTTCAAGCATCTTTCTTTGATATCTAACGTATATGTTTTGTTCAGGTTGTTTGTTCTGACTTAGTCGTCACATTTGTAGATATGCTTTTCGCTCTTCTTTTTGGGGGAACTCCACCCAAAAAATGTATCCAAGAAAAACGGGATAATAGGTAGGTAATTAGCAGAGTGGCAATGACAGTAATCAGATATTGATTTACAATCCCTAGGTTCCCTTTCCATAAAAATTCTAGTTTATTAGCAATAGCCAGTGAGGACAAATAGGATAGTAACAAGGGATGCAACAGAAAGATCAAAAACGATTGCTCTGAAATCCAATTGAAGATGGAATGAAGTGGATTTTTTTTCTGATAAAACAAGCGTCCCAGATTATAAAAAAGGAAAAAACAAATGAAGCAGTACAAAATAATGCTGGGCTTAATTGACAGGGAATAGGTACGAGACCATATGGTATCTAACACGATCAAGCCTGATGCAAGGACCCAGACAAGAATCAGCCAAAAGGTTTTCCCTTTGAACCAGTTTTCCCAGCGTTCTCTGGATTGGGCTAAAAACATGCCAGCTGAGAAAAAGAAAATCCAGACCGGTATGGGAATGCTATAGGACCACCATAATTTTGGTAAGTTAAATCCTACATTAGCATGCTGTGAGAGATAGATTAGCGATTGAATGCCTACAGTCAAGATAAAGCAAACGAAGAGCATGCTGTTAGGTGATCGGTAGTACCAAGAGCGTAGCCATGGATACAACAAATAAAATTGAAATACAATTAACATGAAATACAGATGGACATAGCCTTTTCCTTGCCATAATGTTTTGAATAAATAATCGGTCCACATGAGATAATTTTGATTTTGAAGTAAACCACTTTGAGTATAGAGCGCATAGATGATTGTCCATAAGATGTAAGGAATAATCAGTCTTTTCATTCTCTTTTTCATAGAAGGTCGTTGGTGAAGCTTTAGTTGACGATCTTGATAAAAAAGAAAGAATCCGGATAAAAGCATAAACATGGGAACAGCAAAGCGTGACAATTGATTCCAAATAAATGCAAAATCGGTTCGAGTGACAAAATGCGATGTCACATGGATGGCAATTACGCCTAACACGCACAAGACCCGAATAAAATCATATTCTCTTAAACGATTCTCCACAATAGTTTCCTCTTTCATAAATGTCATACTTTTCTATTTTACATAAATCCCCTATCACAATTCAATATCTACCTAATGGAAATAAAAATATGAGAAAAGGCCGATTAACTTCTATAAGTAAAAGGAGATGGAGCTTAACTGTATTTTGTGTGATGTTTTTCACAATGTTTCCTAGCAATAAAACTTAAAATGACGAAAGATAGAAAGATAAAAAGTAGTGTTTACAAAAACAGTTTCCTAACCGACGTTAGATCAGGAAAGACAAGGTAATGATAGATAAGGATTTTTACATAGGGACAATGGGAGGGTGTAAGAATTGAATGCACAAACAAGGCTAACGAAGATGAATGAGTTGGGCTTATACGAAATCCGTTTGGAATCAATTGGGGGACTAGGGGCAAATTTAGCTGGTAAAATGCTGGCAGAAGCTGGCGTCATTCATTTAGGGCTGAATGGTTCCAATTTTTCTTCCTACGGGTCAGAGAAAAAAGGTTCCCCGGTAAAAGCTTTCGTCCGTTTTGCCAACCCTGAAACTAAATTACGTGCCACTTCCCCTATCGACGAACCACACGTAGTAGGTGTATTTCATGAAGCAATGCTGACGACACAAAATTGTATCTCTGGGCTAGGATCAGACGGTATTCTGATCGTTAATACTACTAAGTCACCTGAAGAAATTAAAGAACGAACAGGGCTAATCTCTGGAACTATCTTCTGTGTGGATGCTTTGGGGATTTCTTTGCGTGAAAAAACCCGTATTAACACAGCGATGATGGGCGCCTTATGCCGAGTTGTGGATTTTCTACGTCCAGAGGCTGTCAAACAGATGATTCGAGAAACGTTCGAGGCCAAGTATCCTAAGCTAGTCGAGTCTAATCTACGCACATTTGATGCAGGGTATGCGGAAGGTACCATCACAACATTTGCACCATCAGCAAATCTTCAAGAAAGCAAGCCATCTATTCAAAGCAGCGTGGGAACCGTGCTTGGCTATCTAACACAGCCGATCGGGGGCGTTATTACAAATCCAGGTAACTCGGTGTTAAAAGATTTGAGTACCTCTCGTCAAGGCTATCTACCGCATTTTAACGAAGAGACATGTATTCATTGTGCAGCCTGTGAAATGCACTGCCCTGATTACTGTTTTGTTTGGGAAGAGGGCGAAGATAAACGTGGTCGTGCTCAACAGTTTTTACGTGGTATCGACTATCAATATTGTAAGGGTTGTATGAAATGCGTGGAGGTTTGTCCAACTGGATCGCTAACTCGTGAACGAGAAGAAGAACAATATGCACGTGAGCATGCCGTTAAACATTCATTTGCAATGGTAAGAGCGTAAAGGGAGGAGCTAGGGACATGAGTGTAAATACAACAACGTCATCAGAACGAGAACCCCAAGCCTGTGTAGCACAGACGGTTGATTTTAGATCTGGAAATGAAATGGCTGCTAAAGCAGCCGCTCAGATCAATTATCATGTAATGGGTTATTTTCCGATTACTCCATCGACAGAAATTGCTGAATATCTGGATGAGATGAAAGCAAATGGAGAGCACGATATCGTAATGATTCCGGCAGATGGAGAGCATGGTTCGGCTGGGATCTGCTATGGAGCTTCTACGGCGGGTGGACGTGTATTCAATGCTACTTCAGCAAATGGATTATTATATATGCTGGAGCAGTTACCCGTTCAATCCGGTACTCGTTTCCCAATGGTCTTAAATCTAGTAACACGAGCTGTGTCAGGACCATTGGATATACGTGGGGATCACTCCGATTTATACTATGCACTTAACACAGGCTGGCCGATTCTCTTAGCCAAGGACCCACAAGCTGTGTATGATATGAATCTATTTGCTCTGCGTGTAGCCGAACATCAAGATGTTCGTTTACCAGTAATAGTGGCTTCGGATGGATTTTTTACTTCGCATCAGAAGCGTCGCGTGCAGTATTTTACGGATCGTGAATCTGTTTCCCAATTTGTTGGAGAGAATACGGTCTATGTTGACTCCACTGATGTTAAAAATCCGACTACCATCGGTCCCTATATGAATGATCCTGATTATATTAATAATAAATTTCAGCAGTCTCAAGCCATGTATCAGGCGGAGCAGGTGTTCCTTGATGTGGCTAAAGAATTTGAGGAGCTAACAGGCCGAAGCTATGGCTTGCTGGATGAATACATGATGGAGGATGCAGAGATAGCCTTATTTCTACTAAACTCCGCCTCTGATACCGCCCGTGATGTAGTAGATAGCCTACGTAAAAAGGGAATTAAAGCAGGCGTTGTCTCTCCTAATATCATCCGTCCTTTTCCGAAAAAGGCTGTGCAGGAAGCGTTGCGACATGTAAAAGTAGTGTTAGTAGGGGAGCGTGCTGATTCCTACGGAGCTCATGGGGGTAATCTAAGCCACGAAATTAAAGCAGCTATGCTGGACGCCAAGGCTGATACGACTATCCTAACGCGGATTTTTGGCTTGGGAGGCAAAGATTTTTATGCTACAGATGCAGAAGCGTTCTTTACACTGTGCTTACAAAAATTACAGGGAGGGGAAGTAGCTTCTTTTGACTATCATGGCATTACGCCTGGCGATGAACAAGCTCGTCCAACACGTGTGATTGAACCTTTGACTAAAGAGCAAACCAGTGGATTTATTACAGTTACTCAAGATGAAGAGAGCGGTGACTTGAAAGTAAAAGTACCTCCAATGCGCATGCTGACCAAAAAAGCGAAGCGTATCGCCCCAGGTCACGGAGCCTGCCCAGGCTGTGGAATTTTTTCTGGACTAGAAATGTTCTTTAAAGGAATTGAAGGTGACATTGTCGTTCTTTTCCACACAGGCTGTGCGATGGTTGTAACGACAGGTTATCCCTATTCCGCTCATAAGGTCAATTATATCCATAATCTATTCCAGAATGGCTCTGCTACGCTCTCAGGTGTCGTGGAGATGTTCTGGGAACGCATCCGTCGTGGAGAAATTGAGGTAGATCAGAACAACGTGACCTTCATTATGGTTTCTGGTGACGGTGGCATGGACATTGGAATGGGACCTGCGATAGGTACAGCTTTACGCAATCATAAGCTAATCATCTTGGAATATGATAACGAAGGCTATATGAATACAGGATCGCAAATGTCGTACTCCACGCCAATGGGGCATATGACATCTACCTCCAATCTTGGAGAAGGGCGACAAGGTAAGTCCTTCCATCATAAAGATACAGTACAAATCATGGCGGCAACCAACATTCCCTACGTTTTTACAGGAACGGAGGCTTTTCCACAGGATTTAATTAAAAAGGCAGCAAAAGCACAATGGTATGCACAGCATGTCGGTATGGTTTACGGAAAAATTTTAATTAGTTGTCCACTAAACTGGAAAGCCCCAGAGGATAAGGGGAAATCTATCGTGGAAACAGCCGTTACTAGTTGCTTCTTCCCGTTATATGAAGTAGAGAAGGGTATAACTAAGATTACGTTCAATCCGGAAGAGAAAAACAAACGTGTACCAGTGACGGAGTGGCTTCAATTGTTGGGTAAGACGAGACACCTGTTGCGTCCTGAGAATGAATCCTCTCTCAAGCAATTTGAAATTGAGGTGGAGCGTCGCTGGAATATGCTGAAAGCGAAGCACGAGAGCCCTTATTTATAAAGTTAGCTCATCATTGGGCATAAATAGAGAAATCCCGTCTTTGGTTCTGATACCAGAGACGGGATTTCTTATCGTTTATGACAAACAGGATTGAAATCATTTAGTTCGTTACCAGACGATTGGCTGAAGATTTATCTTTTAGCATTCCAATTGAAATTAAACGTTTCCGCAAAATGATTCCTACGTAAGCAGCTAGGACTGCCTTAATCACCCCACCAGCGATAAAGGGAGTTACCCCCGCAGCCATTGCACCAGCCCAGCTTAGGTTCAAGACTAGCTTTAGTTGGGTGACGCCAAAGAGGAAAGTGACGACCATACCAAGTAGGTTAGCAAGTAGTGCCATAGTGAAGGTATACTTTGTTTTTTCAAGAAGATAACCCATTATAAAGGCAGTAGCAATAAAGCCAAAGATAAATCCGCCGGTAGGTCCTATTAATACTTGTGGACCGCCGGAGAAGCCAGCAAATACTGGTACACCAATCGCTCCTAGCACGGCATAAAGTATCATGGAAATGGTACCATAGCGACTTCCAAGTACAGTTGCCACCAAGCCTACAGCTAGAGTTTGGCCTGTAATAGGCACGATTGGCAACGGGATTGTAATCTGTGCAAATACAGCAGTAATAGCAGTGAAAATAGCAATTACCATATAAGTTCGTAAATTTTCGTTGCGATGTTGCATGAGGCACCTCAATTCTTAATGTAAACGAATAGTATAGTTAGGTTTACTAAAATTGTATCAAAAGAATATTTCGCTGTAAATAATGGGATGTGATAGAAGAAAAGTTTGAATGCTTGAGGAAGTCCAAATGCAATTTCTTCACTGATCATGCCAGAGAGAAAATATGGTACACTTGGAGTTAACGAGGCTTTACAATCATGGACAAAATAGCTTTTTTCTAACGACAGGAGTGGGACAATGGCAGACCAAAAACGGTTGTTACTAGATGTAGATACCGGCATTGATGATGCACTTGCTATTTTATATGCGTTGCAATCTAGGGAGGCTCGTGTGGAAGGCATTATTACTGGAGCAGGGCAGGTTAGCCTAGAGCAGGCAACTTATAATACCTTACAGGTAGTCGAAGCAGGACAAGCAGGGTATGAGGTACCAGTGGTAAAGGGAGCCAGCAAGCCGTTGATTCGTAAAGAGATTGGATATGGGAAAAATAATGATGCCAATGGTCTGGGGAATGCTAATTTACCTATACCTAAGCACACAGCTTTGAGTATGTCAGCCAGTGATTTTATTCTTTTGAAAGCGAAAGAATGCGAAAATGAGCTGATCATTATAACCATGGGACGCCTCACAAATCTAGCGAATGCAGTCGCCAAGGACCCTTCTCTTGGAAAAAAAATTAAGCAGGTAATCATTGCAGGTGGTGCGATTCGTGAAGCTGGAAATGTAACGGCCGCGGCAGAATGTAATTTTTGGGGAGATCCCGAGGCTGCCTTATTTGTGTTAGAAGCCGGTTTGCCCATCACGTTAGTTAGCTTAGATATAACTCAACCAACGATGTTTACGTCTAGTCACCTAGTCGAGTTGTTAAACAAGAAAACAGAACAGACAGAGAGCATGCTTTCTTTTATAGAAGAGATGGCGCTTTTTCAGTTTGGGCAATGTGAAGATAGTGAGCAGAACAAGCACTCATTTGCTATGCAAGGTCCATTAGCTGTGGGGATAGCACTAGATAGTACTTTGATTCGTACCAAAGAGACTTTTGTTCAAGTGGAATGTAAGGGAGAGGTCTCACGTGGAGCGCTTATCGCTGATCTGCGACAAACAGCAAGCGTCGGACATAAAGTGCTGACTGGTGTAGATGTAGATAGTGAGCGCTTCATACAACATTGGATTACTACCTTAACGTTGGATGCGAGCGGGGGAATTAATCGATGAAATACGTTATTTTAGACGTTGATACGGGAATTGATGATGCGCTTGCGATTGCTTATGCGATACAATCGCCTGTTTTACACGTACTAGGTCTAACCACCAGCTTTGGAAATCATGTTGTGGATATCACGACAGAAAATACATTAAAAGTGCTAGAGATTTTAGAGGCAACGGATATCCCTGTGGCAAAAGGAGCAGGCAAACCGTTACTACGTTCCCCTCTAAAAGCGAATGCTACACATATACATGGGGAGGATGGCATTGGTAATACCCATTTACCCAAGCCAAAAGCGAAGGCAATCGAACAGCATGCCGCTGATTTTATCATTGAACAAGTTCGTAAATACCCGAAGCAAGTGACGCTTATTACTGTTGCCAGCCAAACCAATTTGGCATTGGCTATTATGAAGGACCCTGAGATTGTTTCACTCGTAGAGAAAGTTGTCATTATGGGCGGTGCAGTAACGGTTCCAGGAAATGTAACTCCGGTAGCCGAAGCTAATATTTATACCGACCCAGAGGCGGCAGAGCTTGTATTTCAATCAGGTATACCGATTACCTTAGTAGGACTTGATGTGACCATGCAAACCTTGCTGACCAAGGTACATACACAGATGTGGAGGGAGTCGGGTACAGCAGTAGGCGCGTTTCTAGCCTCTTGTTGTGAATTCTATATGGATGCCTATGCCAAAATTAACCCCTACCTCGGAGGATGCGCTTTACATGATCCACTAGCAGTAGGGGTGGTTATTGATCCGTCCTTTGTCAAAACAACACCAATGTACGTACAAGTGGACACGGAGGGCTCTGCCTCCATCGGTAGAACCATTGGTGACAGACGGAATTCTCCAAAGCAGTCGCCAAATGTGGATGTATGCTTGAACGTAGATGTTAATCGCTTTGTTTCCCATTTCTTGCAGCAGGTGATTACGCAACCGAAAATGTAATAACAAGGGAAGAAAAGCGATACAGATTACCTTTTATTTCGTCAGCAGGTCGGAGCAGGTAGTAGCATCTGATTTGCTGTTACTCTGTTGTCGATTTCGCTGTAAATGGAATGAGCCAGTATGAGCTACCATCGGCTTTGCGGTCCATATAGCCGTATTCAATTAGATAGCGACGTAAAATGGCGTAATCGTCATACACGGTTGTAAGTATGGCATTTACTTCTTTTTCCGTATAGAGCTTATTGCGCTCAAAACGACCAACGATATGATGCAAGATAGCTGCTTTACGCTTCTCTTTGAGTGGAAATTCCTTTATCATTCCATCTAATCCATTAGGAAAGTACGTACGTAAAATTTCTTGATATTCTTCTTCCGTCATAGCAAAACGCTCGTCTTGAAACCGAATAGTAGGGGGAACAGCAAGAAAAGGGCTTTTCGTTTCACGTATTTTTTTCTTATTTGATGTGGATTGGGCTGAATGTTCTGAAGCAATGTGTGATTTAGAAATAGACTGGCTAGCTTCTCCCAGCAATTCCATGATGGCTAGAAAAATCTTGGCCTGTTTTTCTTTCTCCCGCAACATAAATCGATGGTTACGGATAGTAGAATTGCTACGCCCTTCGCCATTTTGTACAATTTGGGCATCGGTTTTTCCTTCATAAAACAGGGCAAGGAGTTGACGCTGAACATCAGTTAAACCCGTCATTTTTTTATCCAGCGATAGAAGAAAGTGAAACATCGAGGTGTGAGCAGCATGAATATGGTGATTCATGGCTTTTTTTGCCTCAAACCAATTTTCACTAATTGGGTAAATGATGCCTTCCTCATAGGACTGACCACAAATTAGACATGTAAAACACTCTTGTTTCTCATTGTATACATAGCCGTTTTTTATTTCTTCCATAGATGCTTTCCAAAACATGTCAGCTAAAATATCCATAGATGAATTCTCCATTCGTTTGTTTATTTATAGACATGTTAATTCTTTGTTTGATTATAGTCAAGACTTATGTATAAAAACCCACAGGGGAAGCATCCTGTGGGCTTTGCTTTTTTATGATGGAGCATGGGTTGTTAGTGTTTTGATCCTTTTAAACCAAATTCTCTCACATGCACCTTTACTTGAACGTCAATAGGAATCTTGCTAAATTCCTCATCCCAATTGTCTTTCATTTTTTCCCAAACATCTGGATAGTGAACAGACAGAGCCTTGTGAAATCCCAAAACATCGATTTTCCATTTTTTTTGGAGCTTGTTAAGTGTGTTTCTAGTTAATTCCTTGATCTTTTTCTCAAATGCCTCTCCAGCTTTCTCAAGATAGCTGTCTTCAAAGCTATTTTCCGTTGAAGACCAGTCTTCCCCGATCCGCCCATTTAATTTTATCTCTACAGTAAAAGAAACCTGTCCATTTTGGACTTTAGGGATTATTTTACTTGAAACGGTACGTACTTCATAGATAATCAAGCTGTTTTGTGGTGGTAAGGTAGTTTTAATAAGACCTGCATGCTTTTCCCATTTCGATTTTCCACTTCCAATGATAAGATTGGCACCGCGTACCTCTTCATCACCTAGCCAACCGATCATCCTCCCTGTATCACCTTTAATAAGAGAAGCTCCGGATACCTTTATTGTCTTTTTTAATACTTCTATGCGAGGAATCATAAAGCTACTTTTAGTTGTCATATTTTCTGAAATATGCCCAAGTGGAGTAGGGGTGGCGATGTCTAGACTTTTTCTCACATTATCTAGAATGCTAAGGATTTCAATTGCAGGAAGTGTTTCATTAAGTGGTTTTTTATTCAGTACATCAATAGCTCGACCTTTGGCTACCACAACTAGTACAGTTCTCCGTAGTTCTGTGTCGCGTAAAAAGTACTCTAGCATTTTGTTCAAGCTTAGTTTTTTAGCGATAGCTTCTCCAATTACCACCGTTTTGACATGCAGAAAGAACGGGGGCCGGGAGCTTTTAGTAGCAAAATTGCGGATTATTTCAAAAAACGAGTCACCTTCACCTGAAATATTGAAATAGGCCTGCTTCTGTGTACCGGTTACTTTAGCAGTACCAGTAAGAACCTTTGGAACAACATTTTGATGAGTTAAGAGAATGGGTACTTTTTGTTTGACTGTTGTGCCTGCATGGGAATCATCTCCCTGCTGTGTTGATTCAGAGTCAGCATCAGATGAACCAGCTTCCTCTGCGTCTTCCTTTTGTTCCGAATCAGAATCGCTTCCCTTCTTGGGAGAATCAATTCCAACGCCAATGACCATAGCCAAATCTTCAATCTCCTGACGATCCCAACACCCCGATATCAATAGGGTTAACGACAGAGTGAGCGCACATGCCAACCAATTATGTTTGTTTGTCTTGTTGGGCATTGGCAGATTTCCTCCATTTTGACAAGAGTAGCAATAATATCGGGATGACACCGGATGCCATTATTGAAACATAACCAAGCTTTGTACCTATTGAAAATGCTTGATCTAAATTTTGAGGTACCATGGCAAAAGCATAGAGAAGTGGGGTCAACAAAATTTGTAGTAAACGTAGTCGTATCGGTACAAGTAGACTTAATCCTAGACTTACCAAATAAAAGCAAAAGACAAAAGTAGTAAAAATGCTAAATACCCAGATGACCATAAAAAACAATTCATAGTGCTCAAAGAAGGCTCCAGGGAATTCGATCTGCTTTACGAACTCCATAGTGGGCCAAGTAAGCGTTTTGACTTCATGGGCAGTTAAGGTCCCGACAACCATCAGGGTAATGGTAGTGTAGATCAGGGTAGCAAAGCCAAGACCAATTACCACACTTTTCGAGGCATCTGCTGGAGATTTCATCATATAAGTCAAAAACATAATCACTTCAAAGCCCATGTAGGAGGGAGAAGTGGCTGCCAAGCCATTAATTAATGGTGTCCAGCCATGCTTTAGAACTGGCAATAAATTATCAATTTGGAAGTTTTGATAATTAAGTAGAGTTATCGAAAATAAAATAAGGATCGTAACAGGGAAAAAGAGAAGAAACAGACGTACAATAGGATGAGCACCACCCATTACTAAGTATAAACCCGCAAGTAAAAAACAGATGATCGTCACATGAATAGGTGTTTGGTCTAACAAAAAATGACGAATGACCTCAGCTTGTACCCGTGCTTCATAGACACATAAAAAAAAGTAAAAGAGGGAATAGATTAGGATTAGCAGTGAGCCTATCCATTTCCCTGCTAGAATTTGCGCTATTTTATAAAAGTGATACGAGGGATATTGTTGGCTTAATTTGGCACAAAAATAACCAGCTATCATTGCTAAAATTCCCCCAGCCAGTGCATCAATCCAGACATCGGCTGTCCCTACTGCTTCTACAGCAACACGTGGTAGTGTCAGAATAGATACTCCTATGACCATAGATGCAATAAAAGAGGACACATCAAGACCAGAGAATTTAGGCTGGAAATTAAGTGACATTCTTCTCGTACCTCCTTCTTGTTCATTTCTGGTAGAATTTTATTGAGTTTTTTTCTTTATTCTTTTCGTATCAAGCGGGTGTAGAATTTGAGGGCGCCTTACTAGCAATTTATGAGGCAGGCGTAAAATAAAATCTTTCCAATCCTTGACCATGATCGGTGTTAACGGTGCTAGATAATCGACACCGAAGCTTTTTAGCTTTACCAAATGAGAAGTAAGAATAATAAAGAACAAAATAACTCCATACAAACCTAAAAAGGCAGCAGATAACATCATTGCAAAACGTAAAATACGAACGACAATCCCTGCTTCATATTGGGGGATAGTAAATGAAGCGATGGCAGTAAGAGCTACCACCACGACCATAATTGGACTTACAATCCCTGCCTCTACAGCAGATTGTCCAATAACTAGTCCACCAACAATTCCGATCGTTTGCCCCAAAGGTTTAGGGAGGCGCAATCCCGCTTCACGCAAAATTTCAATAGTAATCTCCATGATTAATGCCTCAATAATAGTTGGAAATGGTACGCCTTCCCGTGTCCCAGCAATCGTAAAGGCGAGCCGCATTGGAATCAGCCCTTGATGATAAGAGACTAGTGACACATAGAGAGAAGGTAGGAACAGCGAGATTATTACGCAAATAAAGCGTAGAAATCGCAGGATCGATCCGATATACCACTTTTGATAGTAGTCATCAGGGGACTGTAGCAGCATGGGATAGGTAACGGGAGCAATTAAGATAAATGGTGAACCATCGATCAAAATTGCTACTCGTCCTTCTAATAAGGCAGCTTCCACACGATCTGGTCGTTCCGTACTTTGAATCAACGGAAAAGGTGACCAAGGATCATCTTCAATCAAATGTTCCAAATAGCTGGATTCCTGTAGATCATCAATCTTGATGTTGCTCACACGATGTATTACCTCGTCCACTAAGGCAGGGTTTGCAATATCTTCTAAATAAGAGATAACGACCTTTTTAGGAGCAAGCTCCCCAATTTGTTGAGAGAGGAAGGTCAATTTGCGATTTCGTATACGATGGCGCAATAGGGCAACGTTATCGGCGATCGTTTCTACAAAGCCAATCCGTGGACCCCGAATAACCGATTCTGTGACCGGCTCATCCATTGGACGTGAGGGAAAATAGGCTGTATCCAGTAGAAAAACACAAGCATACGAGTCGATCAGCAGTGCCGTATATCCCAGAAGAATGTCCTCTACGCAATCAGCGGGCCGTTCATGTGTTTTGACTTTCCGACAAACAGCGAGAGTAGTAACCAACTGTTCAATGGAAGGAGCTGACTTTGTTTCCGCGTTTGTCTGCGCAGATTGATCTTTTGCTTCTTTTTGATTTGAGGTAAATGGAGATAGAAACTCTTTCCATTGTTGTTTATCAATAATTCCTTCTACATAGAGAATAGCCGCTTTTTTTTGTAACTGATTCAGGTAAACTCCGCGTGTAGTGACATCGAAGCTTTTTCCAAAAACATCTTGTAATTGAACTAGAGATATCGATAAATCTGATGAAAAGGGAACATTCTCTTTTGAATTGTTCTTTGTAGACAAATGGTTCTGGCGTAACTGTTTTGCACGTTGAAAAAAAGTGGACATAATTAACCCCTTGTATATCAGTAATGAACAAAAGAGTAGTCAGATACCTAGTTTACTTGTAGTTAGTAGGAAGTATTTGTATTTTATAGGTAAAACATGCAGGTTAACTCGGAAATATACACATAGGTTGTAGAAGCAACAAAGCGCTTAGTCCAAATTGATAGAGCGAAATAATAAAAACCACTCCATGCAATCCTAAATAGGCTCCACTTATCAGAAACCCGGGATGTAGTAAAACTCTATGTATGGTTGTCATATATACAGTTTGAAGACGAATAGCGTTATAACCAAAAGGGTACCAATAAAAAAAGGGTGCCTCCACTGTCCTCCTATTTTTAGGAGCTACAGGGATACACCCGGTTTAGAAACGGTATCTAGTTAAACGCTACCTATTCACTTATTTCGAACTTACAATTTTTCAATGAAGGTTACAAACTCATCTAGCATTTTATTCGCAGCTTTGATACCACCAGACGTGTTCCAAATAATCTCGTTTACTTGGAAAGCCGTATTTTTCTTAGCTACATGCAGGTTTTGAAAGAGTGGATCGTTCATCCATTCCTGCTGATTCTTTGTGCCGCCTTTTTTCTCATCATAGTCTGCGTTAAAGAAGAACATGACGTCACCATCTAAATCATTAATACGTTCTTTGGTAACGACCTCCATAAAGTTATCTTTATCCTGGGCTGCAGGACGAGCTACACCTAAATCTTTTAGCATTACGCCAGAGAACGTGTCTTTTTGATAGATACGTACTGCATTTGGCAAGAAACGAACAACGGACACTTTTATATTAGCTTTATCGCCCAGTTTTGCTTTAATCTCTTCCACGTGCTTATCATAAGCAGCCATGGATTTTTTGCCCTCTTCTTCTTTATTCAAAGCTTTTGCATACAATTTGAAGTTTTCTTTCCATTGACCTGCTAAATCTGTAGAGAAGACAGTAGGTGCAATGCTTTTCAATTGATCGTAGATTTTTTCATGACGTCCTTTGTTCCCAATGATCAAATCAGGCTTTAAGGAAGCGATTAGCTCAATGTTTGGCTGCGATTCATCACCTAGCTCGGTTACTCCATCCATTTCACTTTTAATATGCGGATACCAACCATCGCCTACACCTGATTTAACAGCACCTGCTGGTTTTACCCCAAGCTCCAATAGTGCTTCGGTTCCTTCATTTGTTAAAATAACTACTCGTTGGGGGGTACCTTTTATCTCTGTCTTCCCCATGGCGTGTTCTATGGTGTAAGAATCACCTGCTGGTGTTGTTGCTGGTTCTGTTGTAGTATTTGCAGGAGCTGAGGTTGCATTGTTAGCCGAGCCACCACAACCGGTTACAAGAAGAGAAAATACCATGCAAAGTAACATCAATACAGGAATTTGAAACCATTTTTTTTGAATCATGAATTGATTCTCCCCTTAATTGTTCTAAATTTGGCAATCACCAAATGATAACAATAATCATTATCAAATATATTTTATATACAATAAATGGTACATGTCAATGAAAATTTCCAGAACAGATTGTATATTATTACTTTTTCCCGTATCCACGATAGAGCAGGTAGAGAAAAAATGGTGCTCCAATAATCGCAGTAAATACACCAGCAGGTATATCGAGCGGGGAAAATAGCATTCTGCCTGCAAGATCAGCCAGCACCAAAATAATAGCACCTAATAACGCAGAGGCTGGAATTAATACTCCATAAAGCGAGCTGACTAAACGTCGAGCAATATGGGGTGCAGTTAGTCCAATAAATGAGATATTGCCAGCTAGTCCTACAGCAGCTCCAGCGAGGGCTACACTGATTATAAGTAGTAGAAAGCGGGTTATCTGTACAGGATTACCCAATCCGGTTGCGATTCCATCACCTAGCGTTAACACATTCAGTCTGCGAGCAAGCAACCAAGCGAGCGGTACAAAAATGACGATCCATGGAAAAATAGCTATCACATGTTTCATGGATGTACCGTAAATCGTGCCAGTTAACCATCCAAGAATCTGAGAGGCTAGATGAGCTGGGCCACTTATTAATAAAAAAGTGGTCAATGCAGACATGGCAGTAGAAATTCCGATGCCAATCAATATTAGTCGATAAGGGGAAACCCCACCTCTCCAAGCGAACGTATAGTTTATTAATGCTGTCGCAAAAGCACCTCCAATCGCAAGAAGTGGTAGCCAATGAATGCTAGCTTGGCCATTACTAAATGTCATAAAGGCTACAGCTGCAACCGAACCTCCACCTGTCACACCTAATAAATCGGGTGAAGCTAGGGGATTGCGGAAGACTCCTTGTGTGATGGCACCGGCTACGCCTAAAGCAGCACCAATCATAATGGCCATTAACGTTCTTGGCATTCGTAATTCCAGGATGACGATTCGATTCGTTACATCTCCACCTACAAATGTGGCTAGGATGTCAGGAATAGGGATTCGGGTTGTGCCAAAGGCAATGCTGATAATCGTGCAGGCAATCAATAGCAAAAATAAGATAACGAATACAAGCAAGTCCCGAATAGAAAGCTGGGCGGACAGGGCTGGTTTGTTGCTCCGAATGGTTATAAATTTATGCACAAGAGATGGTTTACTCATAACTACTCCTTCTAGCGATATAAATAAGGAATGGAACACCTAATAATGCGGTGGCTACGCCGACGGGGACCTCTTTTGGCATCAATAAGAATCGAGAGGCCGTATCAGCAGCAACCAATAGAATAGCCCCGAATACTCCGCTAAATGGAATCAGCCATTTATGATCAACTCCAACAATATAGCGACAGATATGGGGGATAATAAGTCCCACAAAAGCAATTGGACCAGCTAAGGAAACAGAGCCACCAGCTAATAAAATGACCACAAGAATGATGAGAAGTTTAGCAAAAGCAGTGTGTAAACCTAAGCCTTTTGCCATATCATCTCCCATCGCCATTAAATTGAGAGCGTGAGAGAGACACAGAGCAATAATCCAGCCGAGCACCATATAAGGCAAGACCGTGGTGAGATGCTCCATTTTTCGTCCAGTTACGGAGCCTACTAGCCAAAACAACGCTTGATTTAGTGATTCATTATTTATGAGCATAATCCCTGAAGTAAATGAGGAAGCAAATACCGAAGCAGCCGCTCCTGCCAATGTAACTTTGATGGGTAAAAAGCCATCTTTACCCATCGTGCCCAGGATCAATACCAGCACTGCGGTCACACCAGCTCCAACAAAAGCGATCCAGACCATCTGTGTGAGGGTCAAGTCTGAGTCAAAGAAAAATAAAGTCAGCACGATAAAAAGCACTGCACCGGCATTAATACCGAACAAAGAGGGTGAAGCTAACGGATTTTTTGTAAGATTTTGCATCAAAACTCCAGCAATAGCTAAACTCGCCCCCACACTGGCTGCAATAAAAGCTGCTGGTAATCGAACATCTCTGAGGAGCAGATGCTCTTTTGATCCGTCAAATTGGTATAGCATGTCGAATAACATGTGGAAGGTAAACATATGATAGCCGAACAAGATACTCATCAGCATAGAGACTAATAGCAACAAGATACCGGTCAATAATGCCCAGACTTTGGCTCGGCGGCTCTGCAATAAACAGGACATGACAGAGACCCCTCTCTTGAAAAATAGTACATATTGGCATTTTGATTGTAAAAAAATCAGAATATAATGTCAATGAAAATCGTTATCAATTATATGCGGAAAACTTTTATATCTATGATGATGGTTGTCTACATGGGATAGGGCTAGATCTGTTACTATCAACAATCTGAAGCATATGATAAGAGCAGAGTATCTTATATATCGTGCATGGAAAAAGAAAAAGCTACCGAAAAATCTCCGGTAGCCTTCTGGTGTTCTTTCAATCTGGTAAAAAAAACTGTATTATTTCTGTGCTGCTGCATTCTGACCAGCAATACGGCCGAAAACGAAAATATCAGTGATTGCGTTACCACCTAGTCGGTTTTTACCGTGAACTACACCGGTTACTTCGCCTGCTGCATAAAGACCAGCAATTGTTTTTCCGTTGTTATCTAATACATGAGTTTCTGGATCGATGACTAGTCCACCCATGGTATGATGAACAGAAGGAACCGCTTTTTCAATGTACCAAGGTCCTTGTTTCATTTCGATTAATTTTCCACGATGATTGAAATCTAAGTCTTTACCATTCTTTGCAAATCCATTTACACGGTCAATTGTTTTTTGTAACTCTGTTACTGGGATGTTAAAATGTTTTGCTGCCTCTTCCAATGTATCAGCTTTAATCAGTAAGCCTTCTTTTACAAGCATGTCATACTCATCTTTATGCACGTCTACTGTTTTACCAATATCGCCTACAGCTTGATTCCACACCTGATAGGCATATTTACCCTCCTGAGCCAGAATCGCTTGAGAAATCACGTCTCGGCGCTCTAATTCCTCTACAAAGCGTTTACCACTTTGGTTCACTAAAAGAGCTCCATCAAAACGTGTATCCGCTACCAGAGAAATAACCCCTGTCTTAGGATTACAGATTGGGTATGTTTGAATACTTTCCATATTAGTGATTGCTGCTCCGATTTTTTCACTCATTACGATACCGTCACCCGTTGTACCAGGAGTATCGGTAGACATATAGCTTTCATCCAAAATCGGGTTGTATTTCTTCCGCATTTCTACGTTAGAGCCGAATCCACCTGTTGCGACGATGACACCTTTACTTGCGTTAAAAGTGATTTCTTGACCAGCAGCGGTTTTTGCTTTGACGCCAACTACACGTCCTTCGCTATTTTTCAATAATTCTTCCGCTTTTGTTTCTGTTTTCACGGGAATTTGCATTTGATCTGCTTTTGCTTTTAATTTCGTGACTACTTCTGCCCCAGTGTGACCTTTAGGAATGAGGGCACGAGGAACAGAGTGACCGCCGAATTGGAATAAATGATCTGGTAAGAACTCCACCTTTACCTCATCCCTTAACCATTCAGCAGCGTTGGTTGCATTATCTGTCAACACCCGCACCATAGCAGGATTACCAACGTTATCTCCACCTTTTAAGGTATCTTGGTAGTGAGATTCCTTGCTATCTTTGATTCCTTTTTTCTCTTGTACCCAGTTGTTAGCAGCGTTCATTTCTGCACCGGAGATGAGAGTATTACCACCGATTGATGGCATTTTTTCCAACAGGACTACGGAGGCTCCTGCTTTTTTCGCTTCCATAGCAGCCGCGAAGCCCGCACCACCTGCACCAATGACTACTACATCGTAATCCTGTACAGCCTCTTCTTTAGCTGTTGCCTTTGCATCTGCACCTTTGGCAGTTAACGTCACACCTGCCTTACTCACTGCGTCCTTTACAGCACCGATGTAACCTTGGCTTGTAAGGGTAGAACCACTGATCGCGTCTACTTCCGTGCTATTTTTTGCAATGATTTGGTCTCGCAATTTCTTATATACTGGTTCGGATAATACTTCGTTTTCTTTTTGTTCGAGAACTTTGATATCTGAAAGCTCTTCGTTTGTAAACGTTACTTCAACCTTGATTGGTCCGTGTTTACCATCAGCTTGACCGATAGCTGTCACAGAGTCACCTTTAGCTGGAGTGGTGCCTTGGCCACTACATCCAACCATGGCTATTATGATTGCCATACTTAAGAAAAGCATAAAAATTTTTGATAAACCCTTCAAGATGATAACCTCCTTGGATATATGTATAGTAATGAGAAGGGGGGCATTAGAAAAAAATCTAGGTCATAAATGCGTGATAGCAATCAGGATTACTCCATGATCGGTTCACCATGATTGTAATAACCATTCATGAAAGCTTAAGTGAAAAAAATCACAATTTACCGATAATACCATCCTATAATTTTTAGCTATGATCGTAAAGCGCTTTCATATCAAGTGTTTTAAGGGTTTGTGTTTAATCTGTGAAGTGCCATTGACGATATTTTCAGATAAAAAATTATGTTATAAGTCTCAAAATTCCAACTAAACTTCTATCTGTTACAATGATAAGAGCTAATGATTGCTACAGGATATAAAGGGGACTTATTCATGAAACGGAAATATGCAGATGTAACAGGTTGGACAACAGTGTTAGACAAGCATTTTGTACCATTGGCTAAACGGGGAGAGTACTTTGACGGGATCATTACTGGACTAGTTCTAACAAAAATGGCTGAACCATACTGGGTAACCATTAAGGGACAAGAAATCTGTATAGCAGATGATGGGTATGTCTGGATTCAATGTTTTCCAGCGGGTCGACATTATGTTATGACTGCAATGATGGATCAGTCAGGTAACGTGGTCTATTTCTATTTTGATATTATCCTGCGACATGGTATGGGGGAAAATGGTGTTCCTTGGTACGATGATTTATATCTGGATTTAGCGATGACTCCTACTGGGATAAGTGAAGTATTGGATGAGGATGAATTGGAGGAAGCCTTACAAAACAAAACGATCAGTGAGTGGGAGCGTGATTTGGCAGTTTTGGAAATGGAACGGTTACTTCTGGAAGTAGCAAATGATACATGTACCTTGCCGCAGATGGTACTAGCTCATGCTAGCGAGTGGCGAGATATCGTTCTTCAAGTGAAAGAATCCTCCCAATAAAGAGAGGATTCTTTTTGCGTTATTTAGCTTGTGGCTCTACCTGCATTCTAGGAACCTCTGGCTTTCCTAGTGGATTGTTGTACAGATAGTCTGGCACTTCTCCCACGACAAGAGAGTTGGTTATGGGGATGGAGGTTGTTACGACGGTTTGATCGGTTGCAAAAGGTATAATCACTTGCAAACGTACTTCGACTTGAAGATAGACCGTTACCATTACCATGTTGATGCCAGCTTCCGATAGCTTAGGGTCAAGCCATGTTTTCGCAGAACCAACAGGTACAAAGGTGACAGGTAATTTAGGCCCCGTATCGGACAAAAAGGAGCTACCTGAGGCTAATCCGAGAGGGACACCCGCTACAATTTTTTCACTTTCAAACTCTTTTAGCCTGTTTTTAATGCGTTGATTGGCTTCCCCCATGATTTTTGAATACCCTTGAAAATTAAAATTAATAGCACGTATTTTATTATCTTTATCCTTTTCAATGTCTAGAACCTCAGCCGTATTCATATCAATTTGAGCAATCTTTTTGGTCACCGCGTCTGCAATGGCTTCTTTGGCAATTTGCTCTGATTTTTGTTTGGCGATCACTAATAAGGTAGGTTTAATTTTTTGCTCCACTAAAACGATACTCTGGATGATTATTGCGAGAAAGACAATGAAAGCAATAAAGAAAATTTTCTTTTTTGACGCTCGAATGCGACGTCGTCTCATGCGAATAGCCATCTTGGATCACCCCATCTGTAGACTATATGTTACAAAGAGGGGGAAACATGCCAGCTTGCCTAGGGTTCGTGCAAAGAACTTCACTTAATGCGTAGGAATATTTCGTCTATAATGAAGGATAAGTCAGAGAAAAGGAGAGAAGCGTATGTCCTATAAGGTTATCTTTTTTGATATGGATGGCACGCTATTAAATGAACAGAAGCAAATTCCACAGGATACTCGAGAAGCCCTTCGTCAGTTACAGGATAGCGAGATTCATACGGTTATTGCTACTGGGCGTTCCCCCTTTCATGTTCGTGAACTCGCGGAGGATTTAGGAATTGAGACACTGGTGTGCTTTAATGGTGCGTATGTAGAGCACAAAGGGGAAGTGGTTTATTCTACCCCTATTGATGTCGAAAGTATCGAGAAACTATACCAGCTTGTAATGGAACGCAATCATGCACTCGTATATTTAAGTGACGATTCTTTTTATGCGACACATGAGGAAAATGAGATGGTGAATAGTGCTGTTTCTTCTATTTTATTTGAACCACCTGGTATGAATGCAGAGGTATTCCGTGACAAGCCGATTTACCAATGCTGGCTTCATTGCGCAGAAGGAGAAGAGGAGGTCTACGAGCAAGACGATGCTCTGACAAATGTGCGCTTTTTCCGTTGGCATAACGTGTCCCTAGATGTGATGCCAAAGGATGGCTCCAAGGCAAAAGGCATCGAAGCCTTGCTACAGCACCTTACCGTAGACAAATCTGAAGCTGTAGCATTTGGTGATGGTAAGAATGACATTGAGATGATCGGTTATGTAGGGATGGGAGTAGCGATGGGAAATGCGCATCCAGAGGTATTTCCGCATGCCAACTATGTGACGAAGCATGTGGATGAGGGCGGTATTAGCCATGCTTTAAGGGAATTGAACATTTTGTTATAGAGGAAAGCCGATCGTCTTGTTAGGAGTCGATCGGCTTTATTTTATCGGCTAGATAAATTGTCGTTTTACCTGTGATCTACCACACATCTGCTGGTCTTTTTCTATACTATACTCGGTCTGTACACAGATAATAGGATTAGTAAATCCTTGATATAGCAGCGTTTTAAATGGAGTAAAAAGTAGACTACGTAACTCACGTAGAATCTTGTAAAGTTATTTTTGTGCATTATTTCACAAACATATATAGAAGATTTTGGGAGGATTGTCTATGAAAAAACAACGTCTCGTATTAATTGGAAATGGAATGGCTGGTGTCAACGTAATTGAACAAATCTTGAAGCACAACAAAGAGAGGTATCACATCACGATTATAGGAAACGAACCTCATCCTAACTACAACCGCATTATGCTATCTTATGTGCTGGAAGGTAGTAAAACGATTGATGATATCGTGTTAAACAACTATAGCTGGTATAAAGAAAATCAGATTGAACTACAGACGGGTACAGCGGTGACTCGGATTGATACCGAAGCTAAAAAGGTGTATACGGATAATGGATCGGTATATTCTTACGATAAAGCAATTATTGCTACTGGCTCTCAAGCATTTGTTTTACCAGTACCTGGTGCGGATAAACAAGGAGTAATTGGCTTTAGAGACATTCATGATTGTAATCAAATGATGGAAGCGGCTAAGACCTGTAAAAAAGCTGCCGTAATTGGTGGCGGATTGTTGGGATTGGAAGCTGCTAAGGGCTTGGTTCATTTAGGTATGGAAGCAACGGTTGTTCACTTAGGTAATGTTTTGATGGAACGTCAATTGGATGACATAGCAGCAAACATGCTAAAAGAAGAACTAGAGCGTCAGGGCATCCAATTTGCGATGGGAAAACAAACCGTAGAGCTACTTGGGGATGAACGTGTTACGGGACTACGTTTTTCCGATGGAAGCATACTGGAGGCAGATTTTGTTGTGATGGCCGTAGGAATAGTGCCGAATACCAGCGTGGCCAAAGCAAGTAATATTGAGGTAGCACGAGGGATTGTTGTAAATGACCTGCTACAAACGTCTGCACCAGATGTGTATGCTGTTGGGGAATGTAGTCAGCATCGAGGACTTTGTTATGGATTGGTAGCTCCGTTATTTGAGCAGGGGGCTATTTTAGCTAAGCATTTATGTGAGATTGAGACGAAAGGCTATGAAGGCTCAGTCGTATCCACTAAATTAAAAATTTCTGGCGTAGACGTATTTTCAGCAGGTGAATTTCAGGATCAAGCAGATATGACCATCGTACGTATGCAGGATGATTGGAAGAAAATCTATAAGAAGATCTTGATTCGAGATAACAAAATCGTTGGAGGGATTCTATTCGGCGATGTGAGTGAATCCGTTCGCTTACAAAAGCTGGTCAACACTCAAACAGAAATGACTGACGAGGTGTACGCTTCCATAATGGGCTCAGGAACATGTTGTGGTGGGGGCAACCAAGCAGCTTTAGTAGCGGAAATGTCTGACGAAGAGATTATCTGTGGATGTAACGGAGTAACGAAAGGCAGTATTGTGACAGCGATAAAGGAACAAGGTTGCTCAACGGTTGATGAAATAAAAGCTTGCACAGGTGCAGCACGATCCTGTGGGGGATGTAAGCCAATGGTGGAACAAGTGCTACAGTATGTACTCGGTGATCATTTTGATGTCAATGCGAACAAACAAGGCATCTGTGGATGTACCACGTTGAGCCGTGATGAAATCGTAGCACAGATACAAGAGATGGGTCTAACTACGATTAAAGAAGTGATGCATGTATTAGCATGGAAAAACCCAGAAGGCTGCTCCAAATGTCGTCCTGCATTGAACTATTACTTGGGAATGATTCATCCAACAACGTATCAGGATGAAAAGGCTTCTCGTTTTGTGAATGAACGTTTGAACGCTAACATTAATAAAGACGGTACTTATACGGTGGTACCACGTATGTACGGTGGAGTAACAACAGCAGAAGATTTAAAGAAAATCGCTGATGTTGCTGTGAAATATGATGTGAAAATGGTGAAAATGACAGGTGGGCAGCGGATCGATTTGGTAGGTGTACAGAAGGAAGACCTGCCAAAAGTCTGGGCAGAGCTTGATATGCCATCCGGTTATGCCTTTGCCAAAGCTTTGCGTACAGTAAAAACCTGCGTTGGTTCTCGTTTCTGTCGATTTGGGACAGTTGATTCGATTGGTATGGGGATTGCTTTGGAAAAAAAATTCGAGCGTCTCGATATGCCAGCTAAATTTAAAATGGCGGTAAATGGTTGTCCGCGTAACTGTGCCGAGTCCTGCACGAAAGATATCGGGATTGTAGGTAACGATGGCGGATGGGAAATCTATGTTGGCGGTAATGGTGGTATAAAGGCACGTGTCGCAGACTTATTGTGCAAAGTAAAAAATGATGAGGAGCTAGTTGAGATTTGCGGCGCAGTTATCCAGTACTATCGTGAAACAGGAAAGTATTTAGAACGTACTTCTGAGTGGGTTGAGCGAATGGGGCTAGAAGATATCACTAAAAATGTGGTCGAAGATGTGAAGAATCGCCAGGAGCTTTTTGCTCGTATCGAATTGGCACTTGGTCAAGTCCAAGACCCATGGAAAAAAGTACTGCAAGATCAAGAAACAAGAACACAGCTGTTTGAACCAATTAAGGTAGAAAGTCTGTCATAGTACAGAGATGCGAAACGGACCAATGTCAAGCGAAAAGGGGTAAAACAGCATGGGGGAGTTCACTAAAACAATAACCATTGGACAAGTGGAAGAGTTCCCTGTTCAACTGGGAAGAGTGGTACAGGTAGGAGAGGAACGAATCTGCGTTTTTCGATTATCAGATGGGAGTATGTATGCGCTCGAAGATAAAAGTCCGTATCGAGGAGGTCCTATATCGGAAGGAATTGTCTCTGGTAAATATGTGTATGATCCTCTCTACGATTGGAAGATTTGCTTAGAAAGCGGTCAGGTTCAGGAACCGGACACAGGCCAAGTAAAAATCTATCAATTACAGGTGATAGGGGATATTGTTACCGTGAATATGGAGTAAGGAAGAAATGAATGATACAGGGATATAACCTGTATCATTTTTCTTTTTTGATGGTCTGAAATGTGTTATATATCAATGCTTTTTGGTATTAAAACAGTTTTAGTAGATAAATGAAACAAATTTGTGAACCATATCACAAAATAGGTGCATATGTGATCTTTTTCACACACCATCATACAATCTCTCTTGTATGATGAAGTTGTAAAGAGCAGCTGTTCAGAATCCAAACAAGCTCTCTTACGCAACAGATCCTTCAATAGCTTTTTAACAATATAGAATGGCCTTCGTTACAGGCAGAGACACCTCATGTAAAGAGTTGTGCTGCCGAGTACAGAACAACGAGCCAATACTTGAGGAGGTATGTAAGATGGCGATTCAAGAAAAAGACCTACAGACATTCGAACACGCATGGAGAGGTTTTAAGCCAGGGAAATGGACAAAAACGATTGATACTCGTGACTTCATTGAAGAAAACATCACTCCATATCATGGCGATGATAAATTCTTGGCCGGTGCTACAGCTAATACAAAAGCACTTTGGGATATCATCTCTGACTTAACCAAAAAAGAACGTGAAAATGGTGGTGTGCTTGATGTAGATGTTAACACTCCTTCTACCATTACATCCCATAAACCAGGTTACTTGGATAAAGATAAAGAAAAGGTTGTAGGTTTACAAACAGACGAACCATTTAAACGTTCACTTCAACCTTTCGGTGGTATCCGTATGATGATTGATGCTTGCAAAGCGTACGGCTTTGAAGTGCCAGAATCTATCATTAACTTGTTTACCAATATTCGTAAAACACATAACCAAGGTGTTTTCGATGCCTATACAGAAGATATGAAAAAGGCTCGTCGTGCAGGTATCATTACAGGTCTTCCAGATGCCTACGGTCGTGGACGCATCATTGGTGACTACCGTCGTGTAGCTTTATACGGTGTTGATCGTCTAATCGCTGAGAAAAAAGGCGACCTGCTTCAATTAGAAGTAGATTCTTTGACAGAAGATGTTATTCGTTTACGGGAAGAAATCTCCGAACAAATTCGTTCCCTTCAAGAATTAAAAATGATGGCAAAAGAACATGGCTTTGATATCTCTGTGCCTGCGAAGAACGCACATGAAGCATTCCAGTGGTTATACTTTGCCTACCTTGCTGCTATTAAAGAACAAAATGGGGCGGCAATGAGCTTAGGACGTGTTTCATCTTTCTTAGATGCATACATTGAGCGTGACCTTGCTGAAGGCACATTGACAGAAGAAGCGGCACAAGAATTAGTTGATCATTTCGTAATGAAACTGCGCATTGTTAAATTCTTGCGTACTCCTGATTACAATGAGTTATTCTCTGGCGACCCAACTTGGGTAACTGAATCTATCGCTGGTATGTCCCTAAGTGGTAAGACTCGCACAACGAAAAACTCTTTCCGTTTCTTGCATACACTTCATAATCTTGGACCAGCTCCAGAGCCAAACTTGACTGTTCTTTGGTCAAAAGATCTTCCTGAGAACTTCAAAAAGTTCTGCTCGAAAGTATCCATTGAAACAAGCTCTATCCAATACGAAAACGATGACTTGATGCGTCCATACTTTGGTGATGATTACGGTATCGCCTGCTGCGTATCTGCTATGCGAATTGGTAAGCAAATGCAATTCTTTGGCGCTCGTGCTAACCTTGCAAAAGCATTGCTTTATACAATCAATGGTGGTGTAGACGAAAAATCAGGCATGCAAGTGGGACCACAATTTGCTCCAATCACTTCCGAAGTACTTGACTTTGATGAAGTGATGGCGAAGTTCGATAATGTTATGGAGTGGCTTGCGAAGCTATACATGAATACGTTGAACGTAATTCATTTCATGCATGATAAATACTCCTATGAGCGTATTGAAATGGCACTGCACGATCGTGAAATCCTACGCACGATGGCTTGCGGTATCGCTGGTTTATCCGTAGTGGCAGACTCCTTATCTGCAATTAAGTATGCGAAAGTAAAACCAATCCGTAATGAGCAAGGTATTGCGGTCGACTTCGAAACAGAAGGCGATTACCCGCAATATGGTAATAATGATGATCGTGTTGACTCCATTGCGATTGATATCATGGAGCGCTTCATGAACAAAATCCGTAAGCATAAAGCTTATCGTAATGCGTTACCAACGATGTCAGTACTTACAATCACCTCGAACGTGGTTTATGGTAAAAAGACAGGTACGACTCCAGATGGACGTCAGGCTGGTGAACCATTTGCACCGGGTGCAAACCCAATGCATGGACGCGATAAAAAAGGTGCTTTGGCATCCTTGTCTTCCGTAGCTAAGCTTCCTTATGAGCATAGCTTGGATGGTATCTCTAATACATTCTCAATCGTGCCAAAAGCATTGGGTAAAGATATAGAATCCCGTGTCAATAATATGGTTGCGATGATGGACGGTTACATGACTCCAGATGGCGGTCATCACCTAAATGTGAACGTATTTGACCGTGAACAATTGTTGGATGCAATGGAACGCCCTGAAGAATATCCACAATTAACAATTCGCGTATCCGGTTATGCGGTTAACTTCATCAAATTGACTCGTGAACAACAATTGGATGTTATCAACCGTACTTTCCACGGCAAAATCTAGTATTATATGTATCCCGACTGTTTCCGAGGTAGCCATTTGGCTACTTCGGGCAACAGCAAGGGAAGGAAAGTGACGGAGAATGACACACTAACTTAGAACAGCTTTCCTTCTCTTGCTGTTGTGTAGAAAGGATTGATCAACATGAAAGGTCGAATTCACTCTCTTGAAACATTTGGTACTGTAGATGGTCCAGGTATTCGATTTGTACTATTTTTACAAGGCTGTGCTTTAAAATGTAAATTTTGTCATAATGCAGATACATGGGATACCAGTGGTGGAACAGAGATGACGGTAGACGAGGTTTTGGCTGAAATTGAACCTTACCTGAATTATTATCGTAACTCTGGTGGTGGCTTGACAGTAACGGGTGGAGAGCCAACCTTACAAGCACCATTTGTAACAGAGGTATTTACAGCTGTTAAAGAAAAATGGGGTCTTCATACTACGTTAGATTCTTCAGGATTCTGTGACACAGCTAAAGCGGATAAATTACTGGAAGTGACCGACTTGGTTCTTCTTGATCTAAAACAAATGGATCGGGAAAAGCATAGCTGGCTCACTAGCCAACCAAATGACCGGACATTGGCATTTGCCAAATTTTTATCTGATCACGGTAAAAAAATGTGGATTCGTCACGTGTTGATTCCAGGTATTACGGATTCAGCTAGTCATTTGCTTGAAATGGGAGAATTTATTGGTTCCCTGCATGGCGTGGAAAAAATTGAAATTCTACCCTATCATGAAATGGGTATATATAAATGGGAAGAGCTGGGCAAAGAGTATCCACTAAAAGGACAGCGCTCTCCCTCAGATGAAGAAGTTAAGCGTGCTTATGAATTAGTTACTAAAGGTAGAACGCAACAGCTTCAAGTGATTAAGTAATAGATGGTTAATAAAGCCAAACCCTCCACTCTAGATGAGCAGGAGGGTTTTTCTACTTGTATTGTTAAAAATAATCCGCAAACCAAGGGGTTTCATTTGGTATCATTTTTTCTAACCAGCCAACTGCTTCTATTGAACCATGTAATCTTTTAATCTTGTATAGATAGGTAGGACGTTTATAGCTCATCATCATAGTCGTTAGGGTTTGAATCGTCAGCGATATTCCACCTTCTTTTGCTTCATTCGTAATTTGTATACGATTTTCCTCGTCCCATGTCAGTACAAAGGTACCATTATTCCAATCAAGCAGGGGATCTTCTATATGCAAAATGATTTCACTACAATTGGTTCGAATAAAAGGAAAGCGTTCTAAAAATCCTTTGACATCAACAATGCGACCCATATAGTAAGGAGAAATTTTCTGTTCGATTTCTCCATCTTCAAGTAGAAAAGCAATAGGCTCGTTTGTGAAAATTTTTCCTTTTACAGCATAGACCATGGAGATATGAGCCCGGATGAAGTTCCAAAGACCTTGACGTGCGTCTTCATCCAAGTAGACTTTTTCAGCCACATAAAATGTCTCATCCTCCACCCTGTAATAAAGATAACCAGTAGGTTGATCCTCTGCGTTGTAGTAGATAGCAACAGACAATTCATCCTTCTCCCAACGAAAACGTTCATTCCAGGCAATTGAATTTCGAAGCATGGCACCGTTTGTTTGTTCGGCGAATGTAGCATAGACCTGTTGAAGATCGGGATGCGTAAAGTCAGCTCGAATCATACGTCCACTAACTTCATACATCTTGGGAAGTTGAGTATCCTTTATTTGATAATCAATCATGTCGGATATAATTTCCCAGCCTTTCTTGCGATAGAAAGGAATGGAATATGGATATAGATAAGAAATGGTTTGGCCTTTCTCCTTCATAATGGTCAAGCTCTTTTTAATTAGTGCTTGGATTAGTCCGAATCCGGCATATTCGGGGTAGGTTCCAACTCCAGTTACGCCACCCATTTCGTAAGGGGTGCCGTGAATGTTAACCATAAATGGGTAAACCATGATTTGTGAGACAAGCTTATCTTGATCAAACCAACCGATAGTAGTGCAGGAACGAAGAATAGGTCTTTTTTGTTCTACCCAGAATTCCTCGTCTAAATCTCTTATTTCTGTGTTGGTTACCTGAAATACATATTTAATTAGTTCGTTACATTGATCCAAATGTTCCTCAGTCACGTTTCTTATTTCTAATCTATCTTTAAGTTGGTTTTTTAACATCTTTATTACCCCTTCTATATGAAACCTTACTACAGAGATTTGTTATGTATACAAAATAGAATCATGAACGATTACGAACAATGTATGTATCGTGTTTCACATGACATTTCAGTTCATATCATCTAACTTCCCTTGTTCGTGTTTTTTTATCCATTAGAGATGAGAATGCCAAAAGCAATACACATTTTTTATCATGATTGGTTATTTGCAGGTGTATGCAAGCTTTGCATTTTTCAACAACATGGCTGGCGTTACCGAAATGTAGCTTGGAAATACCCCATAACAAAGCCTTTCTCCGTCATTAATTTAACTTTTGTCAACATTCTTCATGACGGAACTAGATTTTCATTTTGTTGAATAAGTAACTAGACCATTCTACTATTAAGTTATGAACAAGACATGATTGTTTCTCATATGGAGCTTGTGTTTGAAAGGAGCATGACTATGAATCAGACATCTGTAGCAACACAGCAGTCTCAAGATACGGGCCTACGAGTAAAGGTTCAAAAATTTGGTCGTTTTCTAAGTGGGATGGTAATGCCAAATATTGGTGCCTTTATTGCTTGGGGATTGATCACTGCTCTGTTTATACCGACCGGCTGGATTCCCAATGAAGAGTTAGGTAAAATGGTAGGTCCGATGATCACCTATCTTCTACCGTTATTGATTGGCTACACTGGTGGTAAAATGATCTACGATGTACGCGGTGGTGTACTTGGAGCGATAGCTACCATGGGAATTATCGTTGGTGCAGAAATTCCGATGTTCCTTGGTGCAATGGTCATGGGCCCACTTGGCGGATACGCTATGAAAAAGGTGGACGGGTTATTTCAAGGAAAGATCAAAGCAGGTTTTGAGATGTTGGTTAACAACTTCTCAGCGGGTATTCTTGGAGCAATTTTGGCCATTATTGCCTACACAGGTGTAGGTCCTGTTGTTTCCGCTCTTACAAATGCTTTGGCGGCAGGTGTTCAAGCGATTGTTGATATGGGTCTTTTACCTTTAGTCAGCATTTTCATTGAACCGGCAAAGGTTTTATTTTTAAATAATGCAATCAATCATGGGATATTAGGTCCTATTGGATTAAAAGAAGCGGCGGAAACTGGTAAGTCAATATTCTTCTTGCTTGAAGCAAACCCAGGTCCTGGATTTGGAATTCTGCTAGCTTATTGGCTGGTAGGGCGTGGTGCAGCAAAGCAATCCGCTCCGGGTGCAGCAATTATTCACTTCTTAGGTGGGATTCACGAAATTTATTTCCCTTACATTTTGATGAAACCAAAGTTAATTCTAGCAGCAATTGGTGGTGGAATCAGTGGGGTATTTGTTTTCAAACTGTTAGGTGCTGGTCTAGTAGCAACTGCATCTCCAGGTAGTATCTTTGCCATAGCTGCTATGGCGCCAAAAGGTGGATTATTCCCAGTAGTTGCTGGGGTAGTAATTAGTACAATCGTTTCATTCCTTATTGCCTCTGTATTCTTAAAAGCTTCAGCAGCATCGGATGAAGAGGATGAGCTACACAAAGCAACTGCACAAATGAAAGCAATGAAAAGTACCAAAACAGAAAGCGCTGTTGTAAGCGCTAACGCAACAGATCAGGCTGTTGTTAGCAATGGATTACCTGCAAAAGAACAGGTGAAAAAAGTAATCTTTGCTTGTGATGCTGGAATGGGTTCAAGTGCTATGGGTGCTTCTATTCTACGTAAGAAGTTTCAAAAGGCTGGCATTGATGTGGAGGTAACAAATAAGGCAATTAATGATTTGCCGAAGAATGTAGACATTGTTGTTACGCACAAATCTTTAACGGAACGTGCTCAACAAACTGTACCCCAAGCACATCATATCTCGGTAGAAAACTTCCTAAGTAGTCCTAAATACGATGAGTTAACCACCTATCTAAGTGAATAATTGATAGGAAATACAGGAGAAAGGCGGTGTACATGTGCAGATATCAACGAGACAACAACAAATGATCATGATACTACTACGGGAGCACAATGGGATTACCATTGCTAAAATTGCTGATGAAATCCAAACGAGTGCACGCACTGTACACCGTGAATTACCTGAGATAGAACCATTGATGGGGCAATACGAACTTCATTTAATGAAACGGTCGGGGGTTGGCTTGATTCTCCAAGGGGCTGAACAAGATAAAGAGAGCTTACGTCGAGCACTGGAGCGGGCCATGCAGCATTCCTCCGAGCATGAATACAATCAGGGACAACATCAAGGGACAGTTCAATTGACCCAAAGAGAGTTTACCCCAGATGAGCGACGCATTATTATTTTGTGTACGTTGCTAGCGGCGAATGAACCCATCAAGCTATTTTTGCTGGCACATAATCTGAAGGTGGCCGTTCCTACCATTAGTCATGATCTAGATCAATTGGAAGATTGGGTTAAGGGCTTTCAGTTACATTTAGTACGTCGCAGAGGATACGGAATTGAGTTGAAGGGCACGGAGGCAGCTAAGCGAAAAGCCATGACGTCCTTACTCTCAGAAAACCTAGATGAAACACAGCTAATTGGTTTATTAAAAGAAAATATCCAACAGAAAACGTCTCAAAGGGTAGATAGTGCTTCCGAACAGTTATTAGGTCTGATTCAAAAAGACAGATTGATTGCTGTGGAAAATACGCTGCAACGTGTACGAAATGACCTACCTTATCCATTGGCTGATAGCTCCTATATTGCTTTAGTAGTTCATTTGTCCCTCGTGATTGAACGACTCATGAAAGGGGAGCACATCCAGATTGATCAGCATTACCTTGAAGACTTGAAAATGCAGGCGGAATATAAAATTGCTAAGCAAATCATTAGCGAATTAGAAAGTACCTTTAGCATTCAATTTCCTGAAGCAGAAGTTGCTTATATTACCATGCATCTCCAAGGTTCCAAGCTACGAATGAGTCAGCACGATCTGTTAGAGATCAATAATGTGGAAGTAACCGCCGTAGCACAAAAGCTGATGGAGGGTGCTGGGAAAAGATTAATGGTCAATTTTTATGAAGATCGATCATTATTATCAGGACTCTTAACTCATTTGGAGCCGGCAATGAATCGAATGAGGCGAGGGATGCACATTCGCAATCCGTTG
The DNA here is from genome assembly GCF_051713385.1 of Brevibacillus sp. JB24b. Taxonomy (NCBI): domain Bacteria; kingdom Bacillati; phylum Bacillota; class Bacilli; order Caryophanales; family Paenibacillaceae; genus Brevibacillus; species Brevibacillus sp. JB24b. The sequence continues at coordinate 1,161,331 of NZ_JBNVQV010000001.1, forward strand.
CTCACTAAAATCAAACAAGATTATGGGCAAGTGTTCCAAGTGATAGCGGAAACAGTCAAGGAAGCGTTTCCTAATGTAGAAGTTCCAGAGGAAGAAATTGCTTATCTTGTTCTACATTTTGGCTCTTCGATGGAGCGATTAAAGAGGACACGTATCAAATACAGGGCGTTAATCGTTTGCTCAAGTGGAATTGGATCTTCTCGTATGTTGGCAGACCGGATCGAAGCAGAGATTCCGGAAATAGAAGTTTTTAAACATGCTTCTATCTTTGAGGTGAATCAAATTGATTTTACGAAGTACGACTTGATTATCTCTACGATTCCTGTCCCATTTGATCAAAAGCCTTACATTACAGTAAGTCCTTTATTATCACGTGAAGAAATTGTTAGCATACGAAATTTTCTCAGTCAGGTACAGATAGAACCCTTGACCGACGCTAAGCCTAGTCAACCGCAAACGATAGAAAAAATCATGGATCATTTGGAGGCAGGCGAATCCTACTTTAGGTATACGCTGACCATCTGCAAGGGTTGGTATGATGTCCAACTAAATAACCAGAACCAGGATATTAAGGAAACGTTGGAAACAATGTGTGAGCAATTGGAGAATCTTGGGGTCATGCGTGACTATCGAAAGGTAGTTCGTAAATTACTAGAACGCGAAGAGAAAAGCGGTCTTGGTATACCAGGTACCACGCAGGTTCTCTATCATGTTAAAAGTGTCGAAATCGTACAACCCTCCTTTTCAATTGGATTTTTACAAGAGCCGATTATACGCCGGTCGATGGATGGGGAAGAGATGAACATTACCAAATTACTCATGTTGGTAAGTCCACAAGACATGCGGAGTGAAGGAACAGAAATTCTGAGTGAAATCAGTTCTCTCTTAATTGAAGAAGAGACAATGAATGTAATAGAAAGCAGTCAGCCTATCACGATAAAAACCTACTTTATAGAAAAATTGAAACAGTTCTGTTTCAGAAAAGCTGGAGAGAGAGGAAACCACCTATGACAAACATCATAATTGCTCGAGATCAAAAAGCAAACAACAAACAAGAAGCGATTGAACTAGCAGGTAAGCTATTAGTGCAAGCAGGTCATGTTGAAGCAGACTATATTAATAAAATGCAAGAGCGCGAAGAGATGTTAACCACTTATCTTGGCAATGGTGTGGCAATCCCTCATGGAACAAATGAGGCAAAGACATTGATTAAAAGTACAGGAATTTCAATTGTACAGCTTCCAGAAGGCGTAGATTTTGGGGATGGAAATAAAGCCCGCTTATTGATCGGTATTGCAGGTGTGGGTGATGAGCATCTGGATATCTTGTCTGATTTAGCGATTGTGGTATCTGAGGAAGAAAATGTTGAGAAATTGGTTCATGCTACTACCGATGAAGAGATCATGGATATCATCAAGGGAGGTATGTAGGATGCGTGCCATTCACTTTGGAGCAGGTAACATTGGACGAGGATTCATCGGACTGTTACTAGAACAGGCAGGTTTTGAAGTATGCTTTGTGGATGTTAACGAAGAGCTTGTTAATGAAATAAACCAGCGTAAATCTTATACGGTACAGATCGCTGATGAAGAAACTCAAGAATTTACAGTCCGAAATGTAAGTGCTTTACATGGAGCAGACGATCAGGCAGTAGTACAAGCCATTGCTACTGCCGATCTCGTCACCACAGCAGTCGGACCCCATATTCTTCCATACATTTCTAAATCAATTGCTCTGGGCATGAAGGAACGTATGAATCAAACCAAAGAGCCACTTAATATCATTGCTTGCGAAAATGCGATAGGTGGAAGCACACTGTTAAAACAATATGTGTATAGTCACTTACATGAGGCAGATCATGCAAAAGCAGATCAGCAATTTGGATTTCCGGATTCTGCTGTAGACCGAATTGTTCCGATGCAAAAGAATGATGATCAGCTAATGGTTATGGTGGAAGCCTATTTTGAATGGGTGATTGATCAATCACAGGCAAAAGGTAAATTACTTGAATCTTCTGATATTTTATATGTGGATAATCTTGAACCATATATTGAGCGTAAACTATATACCGTGAACACAGGGCATGCTACGGCAGCATATCTTGGCTATCTAAAAGGATATTCCTATATAGAAGAAGCGATCAAAGATCCGCAGATTCGTCACTTAACAGAAGAAGCATTGCAAGAGACAGGTAACGTGTTGCAGAAAAAATATGGTTTTCATGCAAAAGAGCATGCAACTTATATTACTAAGATACTTCGTCGTTTTGAGAATAAACATTTACAAGATGAAGTGACACGTATTGCACGTTCACCAATTCGTAAGCTCGGTTTTAACGATCGTTTTATTAACCCAGCCCGTCAAGCATTGTTTTATCAGATAGAGCCAAAGGTACTTTGCTTGGGGATTGCAGCGGCTCTTTCATTTGATTACGAACAAGATTCGGAAGCAACAGAGCTACAAAATAGTATTAGGGAGCAAGGCTTGAAGGCAACTATTATGAAATATTGTGAATTGACGGAAGAGAGTCCATTGATAGAATGGATTTTGGAGAAATACAAGGTATTTAAAAAATAATAGTAAATTTTACCTAGAAGGATCGGGGGTTCCCCGGTCTTTTTATTGTGAATGATTAAAAAACCTATTATTGACAAAAATGTAAATTAAATATAAGGTTTATATGGAAAAATCAAATTTTTTTAAAGGAGGTAACAAAATGGCAAGAACGACTGAAACAATCGTTTCTGACAGAGCAAGAGAGATGCAGAAGCAGGTAATGCAAAAATTCCGCTCCAAAATTAGTCCTTCTCTAGCAAAGATTGTGAAACAATCTCAGGGTGTAGCCAAACAATTTGTACCAAGTCCCTATGAAGCATTAGAATACGGTACAGAAAAGCCATTTGAAGAGGGAAAAAATAATAAAGGAATATATGGACTTGAAAGAATTTATGAGGATCGAGCAGTATTGACTCCCTATTTTGAATGTTCTGCATATTGCAGGTACTGTTTTAAGAAAACCCGTACACTAGCGGGAGAAGCTAAGCGCATGTCAGATGAAAACATTGCAGATGCTATCAATTATATTAGTAATGATGAACGGATAAAAACCGTATTAATTACCGGTGGGGACCCGTTCTTAGATGTAAATTTGCTGCATAAGGTGCTACAACAAATCAAAGAAATTGATCATGTACGAAACGTTCGGGTAGGTACCAGAAACATCTTATTTGCTCCCGAAAACATCACAGATGAAACAGCAGAAATGTTAACGGAATTTAATCAAATTAACTACGAGAATCCACGTTTATCCAAGAACCTTTCCATTGGTTTATCACTTAATCATCCAGATGAACTTACCCCAGAAGTTATTCGCGCTGCCCAAAAGATCATTTCTAGAGGTATTACAATAAGAGGACAAATTGTTTTAATGAAAGATATTAATGATAATACCAAAACGATGAGAGAATTAATAGAGCTGTTTCTCTGTAATGGGATTGTGCCTTATTATCTTTTCCACTGTATGGCTGTAGTAGGAGCTAAGCATTTCCGTACATCCGTCCAGAAGGGAATTGATATTATACGTGAATTATCTGCTTTCTCTGGCAGTATTGCTCCTCATTATGTTTATGTAACCCCTATTGGTAAGCATCGAGTAGGTACGAATTCTCAGCTTGATTATGTAGAAATTGATGGTCAACGATATATTCGTTCCACTACGCCTTATAAAGCAGCTGATTTCTTGCATTTCTCTGATAACACTATGTTGCCACCTCTTCACGAGATAAATGAAAACGGATACATTGTGTCTCATTATCTTGATGGTGATGATAATCCAATGGAGGAATTGATATGAATGAATTAATCGTATTTATTGAGAATCTCTCCGTAGTTCCTACCATAAATCGTGCTGTCCATGTTAATAAAATGGGGTATAAGTGTGCAATTATTACTCGTCCGCTCACAGACCATGAAAGATCTAAAATCTCTCAATTAGAAGCAGAAAATCAGATTCCTGCTTTATTTGCAGAGATTATTGAGACGGATGATTTTAGCTATGAGGAATTAGAAAAAAACACGTGTATGCTTGAGGAAACATATAAAATTTCTGCTGTACTTAGTATTTTGGGACTATTTTCAAGTGCTGGTTTACTAGGAGCAGATGTAGCTAAGGTAGCGGAAAAAAGAGGACTACCTTCTCAGGAATCAGATGCATTGTATCGTACAAATAACAAATATCTTATGCGTGATGCACTACGACATGCTGGAGTGCTAACTGTTGATTATGGACTAGCTGTAGATGTGGATTCAGCAGTCGCTCATGCTGAACGAATTGGCTATCCTGTTATATTAAAGCCGATCAACGGAGTCGCCTCTCATTTAATTTTAAAATCCCACAATCAACAAGAGGTAAGGGATAATTTTACATACGCCCTTCAAAAGCTACCTAACTGTAATTATTCAAATCTTTATGCATCCTGTCACACCTATGCAACAAGGGATGGAAATCTCATTGATTTTGATCCGATGGGTTGCATGCTAGTGGAAAAGTATATGAATGGTCGGGAAGCTAGTGTAGAGATGGTGATCACAGAGAAGGAGATCGTTCCTCTACTTGTACATGACAAGGTAAAAGTAACAGAAGAAAAGCAGGTGTTCTATGAGCACCTTCTAGTTGTTCCTCCTCTACGTTTTACGGAGAAAGAAGTTGAGGAACTCAAAAATTATGCAGTGGAAGCCGTTCGTGCTGTAGGCTTAAAAAATTCGTTATCTCACGTTGAATTACGCTATGACGAAAAATTAGGACCGCAAGTATTAGAGATTAATCCGCGTATAGGTGGTATGTGTGTTAAGGATAGTTTAGAAACAATGCTTGGTTTTGATTCTGTAAAAGCCCAATTGGGGATTGCATTAGGAACATTTGAATTACCTACTTTACTGAACCAAGAGCAAACCCCTCATGCAATGTTTACTTTATATCCAAAGGAAAGTGGAATTCTCCGAGCGGTAAACGGATTAGAGGAGCTTGAAAAAATTCCTGGGGTATTAAGAGCAACACAAGTTTATCCGATAGGAGCAGAGGTAAGAGGGGATGAAGAAGAAGTATTTCTAGTTATGTGCTGGATGCGTGGAGAAAGCTATGAACATATTCAACAAGTATATGAAAAAGCATGTGAGTTAGTCACATTTGAAATCGAGAAATTGGTTAAGGTGTAGGAGGAAAAAACATGACAACAACAATTCCAGCAGGACAGAATAATAAAATGCGGTACATTTACCAGTTGATTGCTGGAAGAACCATTTCAGATATAGGCAGTTATTTAGATATGATTGCCCTAAATCTGTATGTGTACCTATTAACGGGCAGTGCTGTCTATATGGGATTATTTATGGCTGTTCGTTTATTAGGAAGCTTTTTAGCAGGTTTCTATTCTGGTATGCTAGCAGATAAATTTAACCGTAAAAAGTTAATGATTATTAGTGATGTCGTGCGGTTTTGTCTCCTATTCTCTCTATTCATTACACCACAAGAATATCATTTTTATATGTTATATTTTGTGATCTTTGGTATGGGAATGTTTAGCTCGATGTTTAATGTGTCTATGCAATCAAGTATTCCTATGCTTGTTTCACCAGAAAATAGAGTAAGAGCCAATGCTTTATTACAGTCATGGCAAGCAATGGCAATGGTTGTCGGGATGCTATCGAGTGGAATTCTCATTAATTTGTTAAGCTATCAAAACATTTTCTTCATTGACTCCCTAACCTACTTGCTTTCGGCTGTGAATTTAATTAGTCTGCCTATTAAAACGAATGAAACTCGAACCCAACCAGATCAAAAAGTCTCGTTTTTTTCAGAGTTTTCGTTTATCTATCGTTATTTACGTGTCATCCCTGTTTTATTATCTTTAATGACGATTCGATTATTTGATACCTTTGGTTCCGCTGCACATAATGTAGGGATACCTATCTATTCATCTATGATTAAGCCAGACAATCCCTCTATGATTATGGGTTTCATATGGGGAATTTGGGCAATTGGTAATCTAGTCGGTTCTCGTTTTATGAGTAAACATTCCAAAAATGCTAAGGAAGTATTCACCGAAAAAGCATTTGGCATATCCACGATTTTAATGTCGTTCTTCTTTATTTTACTGTTTGCGTTCTCTACAACATACCTGCTACTTCTATGTGCTTTCTTTGCGGGAATTTCTGATGGTATTTCAGCTATTTGCTATAACTCACGCTTACAGCAAGTATCTGATGACAAGCGTGGACGTGTTTTTGGTGTATCCTCCACCTTACAAACGATTGGATTTGCATTTGGTATGCTGATTTGCTCTCCTTTATTTGAAATCATGCTGCCTATTTGGGTCGTAGGTATTCTACATGGTGTACCTATGGTCATGGCGCTGATATTCACGATTTACTTTTATCGGAAATGGAAAGCACCAACTGAATTGACTTCATAATGAAAAATGGAAATAGTAGCTTGGCACCGCCAAATGCAGCGGTGCCTTTTGTGTAGAGGAGTCAGATCATATTCCAATTCCATGCTTTTAACCTCCAACTATTTTTCCGTTATCGTTTACAGTCAAAAAAATTTTTTCGGTAAAAAAAGCATACCAATCTAGCAGGAAACGAGTACAATGAGAGCTAAGACTTATACATAACAGGCGAGTTTTGCCAAGACAAAGGAGGATATTACATGCTACAAAACCTGAAACCCGTGTGGGACTTAGATAGCATCTTTCCTGGAGGAAGTGAGTCAAAGGAATTTGCTGCATTTTTGGATAAATTAAAGGAACAGACGGCTTCTTTAACGGCTGAGTTAAAAGCATTAGAAGCTCCTAAATCGCTGGAGCAGCTAAAAAAATTAGAATCGATTGTAACACGCTTTGAACAAGTACGCTCTGATTGGATGCAGGCAAGCTCATTCGTCTCATGCTTAGAGGCACAGAACGTACATGATGGAAAAGCTCATTTTCAACGTGATCGTGTCACACAATTAGGAGCGGCAAATGCAGAAACAGGAACGTTGTTTGATCAGTATATTTTAGAAGTACCTGAGGATCTCTGGAAGCAATTTCTTGAATTAGATAGCATGAAGCCAATTGCTTTCATTTTAGACGAGCGCCGTCAATTAGGGGCAGCTAAACTCCCTACGGAGCAAGAAATATTGGCAGGAAATTTAGCAGTAGATGGGTACCATGCATGGTCGCAGTTATATGACGTGATTGTTGGTCGCATGCATGTTCCGAGTGAAAAAGATGGGAAAATTGAAAATTTATCAGTAGGACAAGCTTTTAACCTACTATCTGATACTGACCCTACAGTTCGTAAACAGATGTTTGCAAATTGGAAAAAATCTTGGTCTGAAAACGAAGACCTATGTGCAAAAGCATTGAATCATTTGAGTGGGTTCCGTTTAGCATTATATAAAGAGCGCAAGTGGGATGACTTTTTGAAAGAGCCGGTTGAAATTTGCCGCATGAGCGAGAAGACGTTGAATGTCATGTGGGAGGTTGTTGAGAAGAATCGTGAGCGTCTCGTTCCTTATTTAAAACGGAAAAAGGAATTACTTGGTATCGATTCCTTGTCATTCTACGATTGGACGGCACCATTGCCTGGTAGCACCAGCAAAATGAGCTATGATGAGGCAGCACAATTCATTACAGAGCAATTTGAGAAATTTAGTCCTAAAATGGCGGAATTCGCAACAATGGCGTTTGAAAAACATTGGATTGAAGCTGAAGATCGTCCTGGTAAGCGACCAGGTGGCTTCTGCACCGATCTACAATCTAGTAAAGAAACGCGTATTTTCATGACGTTTGACGGCAGCATGTCAAGCACCTCTACACTAGCTCATGAATTGGGACATTCCTATCACACTTATGTAATGAAGGATTTGCCTGAGCTAGCGAAGGATTATGCAATGAACGTAGCAGAAACCGCTTCTACCTTTGCAGAATTAATCGTGAAAGATGCCGCATTAAAAAATGCGAAATCCGACGCAGAACGTATTTCTATGATTGATGATAAGCTTGGTGATGCAGTTTCCTTCTTTATGGATATCTTTACCCGCTTTACATTTGAGAAAAAATTCTACGAACAGCGCAAGAATGGAATGCTAAGTGCTGAAGAAATTAATCAATTAATGGAAGAGGCGCAGAAGTTTGCTTTTGCAGGGGCTTTAGATGAATACTTCCCTAACTTCTGGTCCGCTAAGCTTCACTTCTATATTAGTGATGTTCCTTTCTATAACTTCCCATATACATTCGGATACATGCTGAGTGCAGGTTTATTTGCACAGGCACAAAAAGAAGGGGCTTCCTTTGAGGATAAGTATATTGATTTCTTAAAAGACACGGGTCGCATGACAGTTGAAGATCTGGCGAAAGCTCATCTGAATGTAGACTTGACTCAACCAGATTTCTGGCAAAGTGCCGTAGATGCTGCTTTGGCAAACATTGATGAATTTATGACGCTCACAGAGAAAAAAGCGTAAAAATTCTATCTAACGTAACAAGCAGGAAGAAAAGGGAAAAGCTCTCATATAAAGAGGGCTTTTTCCTGCATCTAAAGCTATCATTTTATCTATTATTATAGAAGCGAGGGACCATATATGGCTAAAACACTCCAGGAAGTCTTGCAACACCCCGTATTTCATTACTTTGCAGAAATATCAAAAATTCCACGGGGATCTGGCAATGAACAAGCAATCAGTACATATCTATTAGATTTTGCCGCACAGCATGGATTAGATGCTACACGCGATGAGGCATTAAATGTAATTATTCGTAAGCCTGCTTCTGCTGGATATGAGGCATTGCCTACGATTATTTTACAAGGACATATGGATATGGTTTGTGAAAAAAATCAAGGAACCGTACATCATTTTCTAACAGACCCCATCCAGTTACGGGTAGTAGATAATATGCTATATGCGACGGATACCACATTAGGTGCTGATAATGGTATAGCCGTAGCTTACATGCTTGCTTTACTAGCTGATCCTACACTCATGCATCCCGCTATAGAAGCACTTATAACCACAGAAGAGGAATCATCAATGGGTGGTGCTATGCATCTTGATTTTAGTCAATTAAAGGGTTCCATTCTGCTTAATATTGATTCGGAAGAGGAAGGACGTTTGCTGGTAAGTTGTGCAGGTGGTGTCACTGCGAGACAACGACTGGAGATAGAATGGGCTGAAGTGGATAACCAAAGTAAGGCATTCCGATTGTCTGTACATGGCCTTCAAGGTGGACATTCGGGTGCAGAGATTCATAAAGGGCGTGGCAATGCTAATAAATTACTAGGTCGTGTGCTGCATGGTCTGCAACAAGAGATTCCCTATCAGATCCAACATGTACAGGGTGGAATGAAAACCAATGCTATTCCCCGAGAAGCAGAGGCAATTTTGTATATAAAAGATGGAGACATAGAAAAAGCGAAGCAACTAGTGAGCCAATTCCAAGAGCGATTTGTTACAGAATTACGGGCGAGTGATCCTGAGGTTTGTGTAGAACTAACAGAAGCACAGGGACATGAAAAGCGTGTATTTTCGGCCCAGACAGCTGAATATTTGCTTGCCTCCTTTATGCTCACACCAAATGGAGCTCAAAGCATTAGCCAAGAAATTGAAGGACTCGTGGAGAGCTCCACTAATTTAGGTGTTGTAAGAACAGATGAAGCCTATCTATATTTAGAGAATGAGGTGAGAAGCTCTGTTGCTAGTTTGAAGGGAGCCATTGTGAAACAGTTGGAAATGCTCGCTTCCTTAACAGGTTCAGTACTTCTCACCGATTCTGATTATCCAGAGTGGGCTTATCGTCCTGATTCTGTGATTCGTGGGATTTGTGAGCAGGTATATGAAAACATGAATGGTCATAAGCCAGAAATTACAGCTGTCCATGCTGGTTTAGAATGTGGTGTATTTGCAGAGAAAAATCCCGATTTAGATATGATATCGCTTGGGCCAAATATTTATGGAGCACATACACCACAAGAGCATGTTGAAATTGATTCCGTGATTCGCATTTGGGAATATGTAGTAGCTATTTTAGCTGCAATGAAAGAGACTAAGAGTTTCGTATAATAGTAAGCGTGTTATGATGAAGGAAAAGAGATACGGAGGATAAACATGGATAAGGCAGACACTGACAAATGGATGGGCCGCATTTTAGAACAGATCGTCCACTTTTCGCATGAGCATCTACTTATTACCGATGGAGATGGTGTTGTTCGGTTAGTCGGACCTACGTGCGAAGCAATTTATGGTAAAAAACAACAGGAATTGCTTGGACGAAATGTAAGAGAATTAGAGGAGGCCAAAATCTTCTCTCCTTCCGCTACTCGTTTGGTTCTAGAATCAGGGGAGGCCCAGACAATGATGCAGGAGACGATCTACAAGCAAAAGCTGATGGTGTCTGCCTTTCCCATTTGGAAAACGCCTAACGAATTGGAAGGTGTCATTAGTTTTTCACATGATTTGACTGAGATACTGGAATTAAAGCGCCGTTATGAGAATCTAACACAGCAATTGAAACAATTCGAGAATGAGATTGAGGAATTGCGAGAGAAAAATAGTGGTTCAGATCAAGTTGTAGCAGTTAGCCCAGCTATGAAAGAGATTTATCGCTTAGTAGAAAAAGTAGCAGGGGTAGATTCAACTGTCCTTATTTTAGGGGAATCAGGAGTGGGGAAAAACGTTATCGCCCGGGAAATACATCAGCGCAGCCGTCGTTCACACGGAGAAATGGTAGAAATTAATTGCGGGTCCATTCCAGATGGATTATTGGAGTCTGAGCTATTTGGTTATGAGGCAGGTTCTTTTACTGGGGCTGCTAAAGCGGGGAAGATGGGAATAATCGAACGGGCCAATCAGGGGACTTTGTTCTTGGATGAACTGGGAGAGCTACCCTTGCCCTTGCAAGCCAAGCTGTTAAAAGTTATTCAGGAAAAGCGGCTACAACGTATTGGAAGTACTACATATCGAGAAGTGGATTTTCGCCTGATTGCAGCTACGAATCGAGATTTGGAGGAAATGGTAAGGAACGGATCGTTCCGCCAAGACCTGTATTTTCGCTTACATGTGATTCCGTTGCGAATACCACCTTTACGTGAGCGAAAGGAAGATATCGCTGCCCATTTGAAATGGACCTTGCGTGCTTTAAATGATCGATATGGTTTACAGAAACGACTTTCCTCCCAAGCTACTCAATTACTCCTACAATATGAATGGCCGGGTAATGTTCGAGAGCTTGAAAATGTATTAGAAAGAATGGTGGTCATCGCTGACGAAGATAAGGTAACAGCCGAGCATCTCCCGGCGGAAATCAGTTCGTTACGTCTTCCTACGATTCTCTCAGGTGAACTCCCTTTAACTCCAACTGTCCCCTTGAAAGAAGCAATGGAGAAATTAGAGCAAAGTATGATAGAACAGGCAGCTAACATTTGTCAAACGACTGTAGAAATGGCACAGATGTTAGGGATTAGTCAGCCTTCTGTAGTGAGGAAGTTAAAAAAGTATCAGATTGTACGATTCAAAAATGAATAATTATTTATAAATGAATAAAAATGAAACCAATTTTATTTAAAAATGAATAAATAAGCTAGTTCTTAGATAGGATGCTTTGTATTGCATGTTATTTTCTCCGCTTTCTATACTTTGGCACGATAATTGCTAGTGATAAAATAGTAGAAAAACAGCTAAGTAGCAAATGTATAAAAGCGTAGGCAAAATATGAAGGGGGAGTATAACATGTCAACTACTACATGTGTATCCATAAAGACCAGCATTCCTGGACCAAAATCAATGGAGCTAATCGAGAAACGTAAGGCCTATATACCAAAAGGGGTAGGCAATAATGCACCTATTTTTGTAGAAAAGGCAGATGGGGCACTCGTTCATGATGTAGATGGTAACGTGTTGCTCGACTTTGCAGGTGCAATTGGAACATTAAATGTGGGACATCGTCCAGAGGAAGTCGTCGAAGCAATCAAGGTCCAGTTAGATAAATATATTCATACGTGCTTTCATGTAGCGATGTATGAGCCATATCTTGCTCTTGCTGAAAAATTGGCAGAAATTACGCCAGGCTCTTTTGAGAAAAAAACGATCTTGTTAAATAGTGGAGCAGAAGCGGTTGAGAATGCTGTAAAAATTGCTCGTAAATATACAGGTCGATCAGGTATCGTTTCATTTACACGTGGATTTCATGGACGTACACTGCTCGGCATGTCCTTGACTAGTAAAGTGAAGCCATATAAATTCCAAATGGGACCGTTCGCGCCAGCCACCTATAAAGCGATGTTTCCCTATTCCTTACATCGTCCAGTTGGTATGACGGAGGAAGAGTATGCTGAGTTCTGTGTTGGGCAATTTGAGGATTTCTTGTACACAGAAGTAGCTCCGGAAGAATTGGCTGCAGTGATTATGGAGCCAGTCCAAGGAGAAGGTGGCTTTATTATTCCACATAAAAAATTCGTGCAAGGCATATATAACATTTGCCGTAAACATGACATTTTATTTATTGCTGATGAGGTACAAACAGGCTTTGGGCGTACCGGTGAGATGTTTGCGTCCACGCATTTTGATATTGAGCCGGATTTGATTACCATGTCTAAATCTCTTGCCGCTGGTTTACCGATCAGTGCAGTCCTGGGACGTGCGGAAATTATGGACGCCCCATCACCTGGAGAAATTGGTGGAACATATGGAGGAAGTCCACTTGGATGCGTAGCCGCTCTAGCTGTTATTGAGAAGATGGAAAAAGAGAATTTAGTGGAACGTTCGCGTCAGATTGGTGAACAAATCATGCAGCATTTTATTGCTTTACAAAAAGAAGTACCTATTATTGCGGAGGTTCGAGGTTTAGGGGCGATGTGTGCCATTGAACTCATTCATCCTTCTACCAAACAGCCGATGAAAGAATTTACGGCTACTTACACAAAAGCTTTATGTGAACAAGGTGTCATTGTGTTAGCTGCTGGTGTGCATGGGAATGTTTTACGCTTTTTGACACCACTTGTTATTACTGATGAACAATTGCAAGAAGGCCTAAGCATTATGAACCGTCTTTTAGTCAGCATGTATCAATCAACAGTAGCGACGGAGGTAAAATAACATGAAAAAGCATTTATATATCAATGGTGCTTGGAAAGAAGCAAAGGAATACCAAACGCTTACATCTCCATTTTCTAAAGAAGTAATTGCACAGATCGGTCAGGCCGATCGAGACGATGTAGAAGAAGCGATTGAGGCGGCAAAACAGGCAACAACGATCATGGCCAAAATGCCTGCTCATCAAAGGGCTACTATCCTTGAAAAAGCAGCAGCTATTATGGAAAGTCGCACGGAAGAATTAGCCCGACTTTTAGCATTGGAAGCAGCTAAACCACTGAAGACTGGGCGAGCAGAACTAGCCCGTACCATTCAAACCTATAAATTTGCTGCGTCAGAAGCCCGTAGCATTCACGGGGAAACAGTTCCGTTAGATGCCGCTCCTGGTGGAGAAGGACGACTTGCTTTTACTGTACGAAAACCAATCGGGGTTGTAGGGGCAATTACCCCATTTAATTTCCCATATAATCTCGTAGCACATAAAGTAGGCCCTGCTATTGCTGCTGGCAATACAGTTGTACTAAAACCTGCCGGTCAGACACCGCTCGCAGCATTGGTGTTGGCTGAGATTTTTGAAGAAGCTGGCTTACCAGCAGGCGCACTCAATGTGTTGCCAGGTAAAGGAAGTGTAGTTGGAGAGTTACTAGTTACAGACCCACGTATTGCTGCTATTACCTTTACCGGTAGCCCAGAAGTAGGGATCTCTCTAAAGGGAAAAGCAGGATTAAAACGTGTTACTTTAGAATTGGGCTCCAATGCGGCCCTGATTATCAATGATGATGTAGAGCTTACTCAAGAGCTAATTGATCGTTGTGCATTTGGTGCATTCACATTTGCGGGCCAGGTTTGTATTTCTGTACAACGTATATTTGTGCACGAAAGCAAGTTTGCAGACTTTGTTGAGAAGCTGAAGCTAGCCGCAGAGAAGATGGTAGTTGGAGATCCACTTGATGAAGCAACTGATCTGTCTTCCTTGATTGCTCCAAAAGAGATTGACCGAATGGAAGAATGGGTTAGTCAGGCCCAAAGCTTAGGCGCCAAAGTGGTGACAGGGGGGAAAAAACTGGCTGAGCGTTTGTATGCACCAACTATCCTAACAAATGTACCTACTCATGCAAATGTATCTTGTCAGGAAGTGTTTGGACCACTAGTAATGATAGCCCCATTTTCAACATTAGACGAGGCGATTGCGATGGTTAATGATTCTCGTTATGGTTTGCAGGCAGGTATCTATACGAACAATATTCATGTAGCGATGAAAGCAGCTGAAGAGCTGGAAGTCGGTGGTGTCATGATTAATGATTTTCCAACATTCCGTGTAGATAACATGCCATATGGGGGCGTTAAGGAAAGCGGTTTTGGTCGTGAGGGTATTAAATATGCTGTTGAAGAAATGACTGAATTAAAACTGATTAGTATCAAATTATAATCAGGATAAAATTGGCAGGTGCTATAAAGCAGGGAATATTTATCCCTCTGAAGAAATAATTACATTTGTTCAAAAATATGAAGAGATGCTATTATTAACTCAAGGATCTTTGTTAAGATGTTTTTTCATAGACAAAGTTCACTTACTACCCAATCCAAATATATACCCTGTTCGAGCAGCTTGCTTGGATAGGGTATTTTTTTATTCGCTTTTGGATGTGGTTTTTTGAGATTACATGCTATAGTCGGAATGACAAGGGAGATGGTTAGGTGGTAATAGATCGAGATAACAAAAATGTTATTACATTACGCGGACATCATTTACTGTGTGTACATGGATTTAGGGGAATGGGATACAGCCCAGCCTTTGCGGTCAAAATGAAGGAGATTGTTGAAAGAATTAGGGATAATCAAGATGACTTTTCTATTCGAGTGGTTCACGCTCTAGACGATACCTGTCAATATTGTCCGAATAAAGGTGAGGGGATTTGTGTGGCTGACTTAGCTTCAGAGGAGCATGTCCAGACAATGGATATGGCTGCTCTTGTACAACTTGGTCTCAAGCCAGACCATGTATACCGCAAGTCGGAGTTGGTTGAGCGGACAAAAAACATGGTGGAGCCTTCTGATTTAGACCGAATTTGTGCAGGATGTTCTTGGTTATCTTACGGGATTTGCAAAAAAGGAATTGCGTTGCTAAAGGAAAACAAATATGTAGAGATAGATGCTATTTGATGACTTGAGCTTATTTTCCAAGCTTTTTCTATTGTTTATTCGTTTTCATTAAGGATATGAATTGGAAGGTATGGAAAAGAGGGGAGAAGGGCATAAAGAAAGAAAAAAGCAGGTATAGGAAGGGATGAATTACTTGTCAACAACACCAGCTCCTGATAAAAAACCGTACTATTTATCCATTCACCCTCATTCAGTAAAGGGAGATATTATCGACAATCCTACAGATACGTCTTTTGATTATGAAGTATTAGCTACACCTGGCGAGATTAGGCAGCTTCAGGAGTTGTTTGAGATGGCCTACGACGAAGACCTAGGTGGGGAACCAGATGAATACGATGAAGCCCTTGATAAAATTTATCAACTCATTTACCACTTAGGTAGTTCAGATACTCGGAGTAGATTAGAGACCATTGGTATACATGGCGAAGACCAAAGATGACGTTGTGAATCTGTAAAAAATAGAGTTTTCCCTTCTATAAGCATTGCTTATTATCCTCCGACGATGTATATATATGATACATTGAAAGTATGAGAGGGGAAACAGTATGACAGACTACTCTGGGCTACGCTCATTGGTTACATTAGTGGAGCGTTTTGAGCCAAATATGGAACAAGTAACACTAACCATCATGACTGCAGACGACCGAGAAGAAATTGTTAATTTGTTACTTGCGGGATTGCGTGAAGTAAATCCAAATATGCAAATAAAAATGGAAAATAGTACAGGAGAATACGCAAGTCATGTTGCCCAGCTTGTAGTGGGGGCCAACAAGTATGTGTTCTCCAAGGATTATAGAGAAACCTATATAAGTGAGATTAATGTATACGCGTGCCGTATAACAGCGGATACCCATGGTATTTTGGTGTATCACCATGATTACCCTGGTGTTATTCACGATGTTTCACGTATTTTGGCGCAACATGAAATTAACATTTCCAAATTGAATGTCTCTCGTGAACAAAAGGGAAAATTGGCCTTACTGGTTTCGCTAACTGATGAGGAGATACCAGTTAAAGCAAATGAACAGATTGAAACATTGCCTAATGTTACGAAAGCGATTTCATTGACGTAGCTTCAAAGGGAAACAAAAAAGCATGAAAAATGGCGAAAACGTGAACTAGAGCGGAAAACATTGGTTTTCCGCTCTTTGATAGCGCTTGCATAACATGGTATGATTATTTTGTGAATCAATGAAAAAAATCACAAAGAAAAGAGTCGCCAGAGTCAAAAGAGTTACATTTGTATGAACAATTTGTGAATTATGATCGCTCTTTTCCTAAAACAGCCGGAAATTGTTTACAATAGATGTATCTGTTTTTAAAATTAGCTTTTGTCAGTCTAGCCTCAATTGATTGTTTATTTACAATTGCGGCAAAACGACGCTACATATGAATGAGAAGGGGGCTATAATGGAACAGATAACGCAGTTGTAAAAGTTCTCATTTAGTAAGAAGAAAGATTTGTTATCATGATTTGTTCGATTTACCAAATTTACATAATTTCTATTGCTTCTAGTGGTAAATACATGGAGCACATTCTAGATAACAAACATGATTGCATTAGTAGACTTAGTGTGATTACTATTAGTAAGTCTATTAAAGGGAAAAAGGAGAGAAAGTGAGGCTAGATCGCAATGATGAGACGATTGCAGCAAGTCGGGCGTATGCTTCCTATGTTAGTAATGGTAGCGCTTTTACTAACCGGTTGTGGCGACCCTTATCTGTCTGCTCTGCAGCCTAAAGGGACTGTAGCAGGCATGCAATATGACTTGATTAAGCTTAGTGTTACCATCATGTTAGGCGTCTTTACTGTGGTTGTCGTTATTTTTACCTATGTATTGATCCGATACCGTAAACGTAAGGGCGATAACAGTATTCCAGAACAAATCGAAGGAAACCACAAGTTAGAAATTATTTGGACGGTTATCCCTTTTATTCTTTTGATTGTTCTTGCGATTCCGATGGTTTCGACAACATTTACATTGGCAAAGGACTATTCAAACGACAAGGATGCTATTCAAGTCAAAGTAACAGGTCACCAGTTCTGGTGGGAGTTTGAATATCCTGATTTAAAAATTAACACTGCTCAGGAATTATACATCCCTGTCAATAAAAAAGCGTATCTTTCTTTAGAAGCTGCTGATGTTATTCACTCCTTCTGGGTACCAGCACTAGGCGGTAAAAAAGATACTAACCCTGGTATGACTAACCATATGTGGCTAGAAAGTACAGTTGAAGGTACCTTCCAAGGGCGATGTGCGGAGCTCTGTGGTCCGTCCCATGCTTTGATGGACTTCAAAGTAAAGGTTGTATCACAAGAAGAGTTTGATAAATGGGTAGTAGAAATGACAAAAGGTGAAAATGCACCTGCTGAAAATAAAGCTGTTGCAGCTCAAGGGGAAGAAGTCTTTAAACAAAGCTGTGTTTCCTGCCATGCCGTTGATGGTAATGGTGGTAAAACTGGTCCGGACTTAACTAATTTTGGTAATCGTCAAACTGTAGCAGGCGTGTTGCCTAATGATAAAAAACACGTTGCTGAATGGTTGAAAGATCCAGAATCAGTGAAGCCTGGTAACTTGATGCCTAACCTGAAGTTAAATGATGATCAGGTGGATGCTCTAGTTGAATACCTGTCCAGCTTGAAACGTCAATAATACCTGAATTTTGAATCTAAAAGAGGGGGCAAAACCGTGGCTCAACATGTTCGTCCAAGAAATAAGGGCTTGTGGGATTGGATCACAACCGTGGACCATAAAAAAATCGGCGTTCTGTATCTATTAGCCGGTGGATTCTTTTTCTTGCTTGGTGGACTTGAAGCATTGCTGATGCGTATTCAGCTCATGTACCCAAATAGTAAACTGTTCATTGGCTCCACGTTTAATGAATTGTTAACGATGCATGGTACCACTATGATCTTCCTAGCTGCCATGCCATTGCTTTTTGCTGTGATGAACGCAATCGTACCGTTACAAATCGGTGCGCGTGACGTAGCATTTCCATTTGTAAACTCACTAGGCTTCTGGCTGTTCTTCTTTGGTGGGTTGTTGCTTAACGTAAGTTGGTTCATGGGTGGTGCACCTGATGCAGGTTGGACAGCGTATGTACCATTATCTTCAAACACATACAGTCAAACTGCTGGGGTCAGCTTCTATGTACTCGGTTTGCAGATAGCTGGTTTGGGGACATTAATCGGGGGGATTAACTTCCTGGTTACAATCATTAACATGCGCGCACCAGGGATGACCTTTATGCGTATGCCGATGTTTACTTGGACAGCATTTATTACTTCTGCATTGATCTTATTCGCTTTCCCTGCGATCACCGTAGGCTTAGTTCTATTGATGTTTGACCGAATTTTCGGAGCACAGTTCTTTGAAGTAGCTGGCGGCGGTAACGTACTGCTGTGGCAACACTTGTTCTGGATCTTTGGTCACCCAGAGGTTTACATTTTAATTCTTCCAGCGTTTGGTATGATTTCTGACGTTATTAGTACTTTTGCCAAGAAACGTCTGTTTGGTTACTCTGCTATGGTATTTGCGACCATGGTTATCGGTTTCTTAGGCTTCATGGTGTGGGTTCACCATATGTTTACAGTAGGTTTGGGTCCGGTAGCTAACTCGCTCTTCTCGATTGCGACGATGCTGATTGCCGTTCCTACCGGTATTAAAATCTTTAACTGGCTGTTTACTCTATGGGGCGGTCAAATTCGCTTTACCACAGCTAACCTGTTCGCCACAGGCTTCATTCCAACGTTTACTATTGGTGGTATGACTGGGGTTATGCTTTCTGTAGCACCAGCTGACTATCAATATCAGGATTCTTACTTTGTAGTAGCTCACTTCCACTATGTTCTCGTTGGTGGTATGGTGCTGGGGCTGTTTGCAGCTTTCTACTACTGGTGGCCAAAAATGTTTGGTAAAATGCTCAATGAAGCAATTGGTAAATGGAATTTCTGGTTATTCTTTATCGGTTTCCATTTGACATTCTTCCCTCAGCATTTCCTTGGCTTGATGGGTATGCCACGTCGTGTATACACCTTCTTACCAGGTCAAGAATTGGAAGTAGGGAACTTGATTTCCACTATTGGTGCAATCATTATGACTGTCGGTACCGTGTTGTTCATTGTTAACGTGATTTACACGAATGCGAAAGGTAAAAAGGCTGTGGCAGATCCATGGGATGGTCGCACGCTTGAGTGGTCAATTCCTTCTCCAGCACCTGAATATAACTTTGCTCAAACACCTCGCGTACGTGGTCTCGATGCTTTCTGGGTTGAGAAAATGGCAGGTAATAAAGCAATGACTCCGGCTGAACCACTAGGCCCGATTCATATGCCATCTCCATCTGTTTTACCGTTCCTGATGTCTGTAGGATTGTTTATTGCAGGATTTGGTTTTATTTATCACAAATATGTGTTGGTTTTCGTAGGAATGGGGCTGTTTTTACTTTGTATGTTTGCCCGTTCCATTAAGGATGACCATGGTTTCCATATTGAAGTAGAAGAGATCAAGGAAACAGAAAAAGGGGGTAGGCTGTAATGCAACACACGGATCATGGTGTTCTACCTGCTGAGCCTGAAAAGGCAACCCTTGAAGGCAGAAATAAAATACTTGGCTTTTGGCTTTTTCTAGGTGGAGAAATGGTATTGTTCGGTTCGTTATTTGCCACGTATTTGGCTCTGCGAGAACAATACGTATCAGGACCAGCTCCACATGAAATCTTTAAAATTGAACTGGTTGCTATGGCGACAATTTTACTATTAACCAGTTCCTTAACTAGTGTGTTTGCTATCATCGGAATGCACCGCCATAACTTCAAAATGATGATGTTCTGGTTTGCTGTAACAGTTATACTCGGATTTGCGTTCTTAGGACTAGAGATTTACGAGTTTTATCACTACTATCATGAAGGTCATACGATGACTAGTAGTGCATATGGTTCGGCCTTCTATACATTGGTTGGATTCCATGGAGCGCACGTGGTGTTCGGGGTTACTTGGATAGCAACGTTGATGGCTTCTGCTATGAAAAAAGGGCTGACCGTGGTTAATGCACCGAAGTTCTATATTGCAAGCTTGTACTGGCACTTCGTTGACGTTGTATGGGTATTCATTTTCACAGTCGTGTACCTGATGGGTATCATGTCTGGACAAGGAGGAGCATAAGATGGATCAACATAATCATTCATCTCAACCTTCAAAACATTCCCATGCCCATAGCACTAGCATGAAGCCACATATCGTTTCATTTGTTTTGTCCATTGTATTAACAGCATTAGCGTTTGCAGCCGTTATCTACATGCCGGATAAAAAGGGTTTTGTTTATCCTTATATTCTCTTTTTAGGTACCGTGCAAGCTTTGGTGCAACTATACATTTGGATGCACTTAAAGGATAAAGGCCATCTATTTCCAGTGGTAGGAATTTTCACTGGGGCGTTTATCATGGTTACATGCGTTGTCATGGCGCTGTATTGGGTATAAAGGGTAAGGGAAAAGGTCCAGCTTTGATTATACAAAGGTGAAGACTAAGCCCTGAACCTGATTAAAGCGGGCTACTTCAGTAGCTCGCTTTTTTTCGCAGAAGATAGCTTCTGTTTTTTTCAACACTGAGAAATTGGCTTGTTTTAGTGCTTTTATAGAAATTATGGCAAACAGGTGAACAGGGAGAGTGCATTCCCATTCTTGCTTCATAAAAAGCATGTTGGTCGCTAGCTTGTCTTAGGTCGGTTCAGTATAATATACATGTATGTTTCCACTTATCTGAAAATAGCTACCTTCCGCATGAGAGGGGGATACGGATGGGTACCCATGAACAACATTTACTTTTACATGGCTATCAACCGAAGTTTGCGGAGTTATGGAATCCTGAATTTTTAGCTTTTGTTGTATTACTTGGTGTGGCATATTTCTTGTTAATTGGTCCATGGCGTAAGCGTTTTGTTAATGCAGAATCTGTCTCAGTAGGAAAGCAAATTACATTTATAACTGCTCTTCTTACTTTATATGTAGCTATGGGGAGTCCACTCTACTTTTACGGGCATGTGTCGTTTACCTTGCATATGACCCAGCAATCCTTGTTATTAATGATTTTCCCACCACTTTTTGTGCTGGGCTTACCAGCATGGTTTTTACGAGCAATCCTAGAACCAGCAGCTGTAAGAAAATGGTTTGATCATCTAACAAAACCGTTAATTTCCTTATTTATGTTTAATTTATTTTTCTCTGTTTATCATATTCCGCTTGTACTTGATTTCGTGATGCAGTACCATGGAGTTCATATTGCTTACAAGCTATTGTTATTGGTTACAGCCTTCATGATATGGTGGCATATTATCTGTCCACTTCCAGAGTTGCAACGGATTAAAAACGTCAAGCTAATGGGGTATATCTTTGCAGCAGGTGTGCTGATGACACCAGCCTGTGCGTTAATCATTTTTGCTTCCCAATTGGTATATGAATCTTATAGCTATGGACCTCAATTGTTTGCCATCCTGCCGATACTCGATGATCAGCAATTGGGTGGTGTCGTGATGAAGATGGTACAGGAAACAGCATATGGGGTTGGGCTATGGCATGTTTTTTCTAAATGGTACCGTGAGGAGAATCCGACGACGGGTATTGATGAAATTGATCCGCTCGAATCCTTTGAACCCATGGAACAGCGAAAAGAACTCACTATCGTTCCCACTAGTGGACAATTATAAAATTTCTAAAAAAGAATAAGAGGAAGTGATCGAGTGCTAACGTTGTTGCCTGCACTTAGTACAAGTTTTATTGCCATCAGTGCAATCCTTGTAGCAATCGGTTGGGTTCAAGTAGCCAAACGTAAATTTGAGGCTCATAAGAAAACGATGATTGTTGCATCCGTGTTTGCCTTAGCATTTTTCATTATTTATATGTCTCGAACGATTTTCGTGGGAAATATGAATTTTGGTGGACCGGATGAATTGCGCTTATATTACCAAATCTTTTTGATATTCCATATCACCTTGGCTACCACAGCAGCTGTTTTTGGATTAGTAACGCTATATTTAGGTTTTACCAAGCAATTTGCTAAGCACCGCAAGTGGGGACCAGTCACTTCTATCATCTGGTTCGGTACAGCGATTACTGGTATAGCTGTCTATTTCTTATTGTTTGTCATTTATCCAGGTGGAGAGACGTCTAGTTTACTCCGAACAATTTTGGGCTTTTAAGTAAGGA
The DNA here is from genome assembly GCF_051713385.1 of Brevibacillus sp. JB24b. NCBI lineage: Bacteria > Bacillati > Bacillota > Bacilli > Caryophanales > Paenibacillaceae > Brevibacillus > Brevibacillus sp. JB24b. Next base: position 1,183,822 of record NZ_JBNVQV010000001.1, read on the forward strand.
ATTACATACACATCCAAAAGGTAAGCAATAAGCCTCCAATTTCACTTTCTAGTGTACTTGGAGGCTTATTTGGTATGTTTGTTCCACTATACACGATGTGGAACCAGATATATGGTACATCGACGAATTGTCTCTCTTTGTAATAGCTAATAGCTAGCGGGTACGAGCAAATGGATTAACTGGTGGAATGTAGTTAATTTCTTCATCAAAGGTAACATAATTGAGGTTTAGTGTCAGAAGCAAATAGCGCATACCTGTTTGAGGGTCGCTGATGATGATATGGTCTCGACCAGCGGTTTCTATGACCCCACGGAAAACCTTAGCATTCCATTCGCTGTTGTTTTCATAGGTCATGTAGAAGGTACCGACTTTTCCTCGATTGAAACGTAAAATATTTTCTACGTAGGATTCTTCGACCACAGGAAGGGGACCACCTGGAATCATGCTACCATTGGCATTAGGAGGCACGACTTGCTGGGGTTGTTGCTGGAATTGTTGTGCCGGACTTACCTGTGTAGTGGGTGCCTGCTGCTGTGGAGTAGGGTAATATGGATACATGTAGCATTGTGGATAGGCTGGAGTGCCGCAGGGCTCGCATCCTTGCTGAGCATAGGTATTATAATACATCTGATTTTTCTCTCCTCTTTAATAAACGTCAGGGCAATCTTGTACGGTTGGTGCAAAAAAACAATGTGCTTTAAAACGTCCGGTGTTTCGCTGGTTAAACCATGTAGGAGGGCAGCTTCCTTGAGGTCTAAAGAACCATAATCCATTACTTGCTGGATGTGTTCTCTCCCCATTTATTGCGCGCTTTGCCAAACGTTTCTCTGATTCTCTAGCCATTTGATAGAAATACGGTTTTTGAACGGATTCGTAACCTCCGGGACTTTGGTATACCATTTGAGGGATGGATCGTATGTTTTTAAAATCTAAGCAGTTGGCAAGAACGCGGTTTACAGAAACATTGCCAACCATTAACATTCCAAGATTCCCTTCTCCTTCAGCTTCTGCTCGCAGCAGCCTAGCCAGCATGTCAAGTTCTCTGGAGTTGTACTTAATAACGGCCATTCATTCACCTCCCCATCTTCTCTACTATCCCAATATATTGTGTTCTCACAGATAGGTGATTGTACGTTATAAAAAAACGGTTTTTTGCATTTTTAAGAAAAATCTATAAATAAAACAAAATGAATATTGTGTGGTAGGATACTTATGTGAAGGAAACAATCTTATCAATCAAGGGGGGGCAATATGAGCAATCTTTTGAGAAAAAAATCAGTTACTGACTTATTGGAACAAGGTCAGAAAAAATCATTAAACAAAACACTAACATCCTTTGACCTTTCTTTACTAGGCATTGGGGCAGTGCTAGGAACAGGTGTTATGGTACTTACAGGTATTGTAGCAGCTAGAGATGCTGGTCCTGCTGTTATTCTTTCGTTTATGATCGCTGCACTTGTTTGTGGTTTTGCTGCCTTTTGTTATTCAGAATTTGCTTCGACCATCCCGGTTTCTGGAAGCGCTTACACCTATACGTATGCAACACTAGGTGAATTTGTAGCGCATCTGATGGGATGGACACTATTATCCGTTTATTTTCTTACCACTTCAGCTGTAGCTGTTGGGTGGTCTGCTTATTTTAATAACCTACTGACTGGTTTTGGCTGGGGTTTACCTGAACAGTTGGTCAGCACGCCAATGAGTGGCGGAATCATTAATCTCCCTGCAGTTATCATTGTATTACTAATTACTTTTGTATTGTCTCGTGGAACAAGAGAAAGTAAGAAGTTTAACAACTTCATGGTATTAGTAAAGCTAGTTGTTATCTTACTGTTTATTGCTGTAGGTGTATTTTATGTTAAACCTGAAAATTGGAGTCCATTCATGCCATATGGCGTTGAAGGAGTTTTTGCTGGGGCAGCAGCTGTATTCTTTGCGTTCTTAGGCTTTGATGCAGTATCAACCTCTGCTGAAGAATGTAAGAACCCGCAAAAGGCATTGCCTGTGGGGATTATCTCATCACTTGTCGTTTGTACGATTCTTTATATTATTGTTTGTCTTATTATGACAGGTATTACCTCCTATAAGAATTTAAATGTACCTGAAGCAATGGCATTTGTCTTGGAACTTGTAGGTCAGGATACTATAGCGGGAATCGTTGCGGTAGGAGCAGTTATTGGTATTATGGCAGTAATTTTTGCCTATGTATTTGCTGGTACTCGTGTTATCTTTGCAATGAGTCGTGATGGTTTGCTTCCAAAACGATTCTCACGTGTTGATAAAGCGGAAACACCTGTATTTTCCACATGGCTAACAGGTATTATCAGCGGGGGAATTGCTGGATTTGTAGAAATTAAGGAACTATCTAATTTAGCAAATATCGGTGCATTACTTACGTTTGCAATGGTTGCGTTATCAGTTATCGTACTTCGTAAAACTCACCCGAATTTAGAGCGTGGCTTTAAGGTTCCATTAGTTCCGTTGCTACCTATCTTAACAATGGTTTTCTGTGGGTTCCTGATGTTTAACCTACCGGCATCAACTTGGATGTATTTTGCAATTTGGATTGCCATCGGAACAGTTGTCTATTTTGGTTACTCCAAGAAGCATAGCATTTTGGAGAGCATGGGATCTTCTGGTGGATCTAAGAAGAGAAGGTAATTGGTAGGTAAAATTATATGTTGCTTTCATCTAGTAAGAAAGAGTCACCAGTAGGGGATAGCTGGTGATTCTTTCTTTTTATATACTTCAAAACTATCAAACAACTTAGGCGAATGTGAATTTATAGATTTTTTGTAAGCGCTTTCATTTTCAAATCGTACATGTTACAATCAATGCGTGGATAAAGCTTCTACTTTGTAATAATCATCAGAACTGTTTGACACTATTAATGTTTAACTTACTGAGGAGGTCGAAACATGCGCATCGGTATTCCAAAGGAAATTAAAAACAACGAAAATCGAGTAGCTATGACACCAGCAGGAGCAATGAATTTGGTGAAGAATGGACATGAGATCTTCATCGAGACATTGGCAGGACTTGGCTCTGGTTTTACTGATGAACAATTTGTAGCAGCTGGGGCTAAAATCGTCCAGACTGCACAAGAAGCTTGGGGAATGGAGATGGTAATGAAAGTTAAGGAACCATTGCCTTCCGAATATCAATATTTCCGTGAAGGACTTATTCTATTCACATACTTACATTTAGCTCCAGAACCAGAATTAACGAAAGCGTTAGTAGATAATAAAGTTATAGGGATTGCTTATGAAACCGTTCAACTGAGCAATGGCTCACTACCTCTCTTGACACCTATGTCAGAAGTTGCTGGTCGCATGTCTACACAAATTGGTGCTCAGTTCCTTGAAAAACAGGAAGGCGGTAAAGGTATCCTTCTCGGCGGTGTGCCAGGGGTGCAACGTGGTAAAGTTACCATTGTTGGTGGGGGAGTAGCAGGTACTAATGCGGCGAAGATGGCGGTAGGTCTAGGTGCTGATGTTACCATTATTGACTTGAACCCTGATCGCTTACGCCAAATAGAAGATATTTTTGGTCATAGCGTAAAAACATTGATGTCTAATCCATTTAATATTGCACATGCTGTACAGGAATCTGACCTAGTTATTGGTGCTGTTCTAATTCCAGGAGCAAAGGCACCAAAATTGGTTACCGAAGAAATGGTTAAATCCATGCAACCAGGTTCCGTTCTAGTTGATATAGCAATTGACCAAGGCGGTATTTTTGAAACATCAGATCGGATTACTACTCATGATAACCCAACCTATGAAAAACATGGTGTTGTACATTATGCGGTAGCTAATATGCCTGGTGCGGTTCCACGTACATCTACATTTGCTTTGACAAACGTGACGGTTCCATATGCAGTACAAATCGCAAATAAAGGCTACCAAAAGGCATGCTTAGATAACCCTGCATTGCTAAAAGGTGTAAATACACTGAATGGGCATGTGACATATCAGGCGGTTGCACAAGCATTGGGCTATGAGTCTGTAGATGCGAAGGAATTGCTAGAAAATCAAAGCTAAAAGCATAGAGTAACAAAAAAAGGACTATCCAATATCTAAGAAGATGGATAGCCCTTTTTCTGTTGTGACACTCATAGTCCGAGAGATTGTTATTCTACTGTCGTAGTTTTAACAGACAAGCGATCTAGACCATGGGGTTCTACTTCGTAATAGGTAGGAACCTCAATGGTCTAGATAGTGATCTGAGCGTTTACTTTTTAGTAGCACGTCGTTTTCTTACTTGCATGAAGATAAGCCAACCTACGCCAAGTAGAACAGCTACAAGCAAAAGAGTAACATCCATATACTCATCAATTAGCATTTTTGCTTGTTTCCCATATAGATGGAAGATAAGACCGATGAGAAAAAATTTAAAACCTCGACCAATAACGGCATAAACCATTAGTTTTTTGAAAGAGAAGCCGAGTACACCAGATAGGATGGTGAATACTTTAAAGGGAATAGGCGTAAACGAGCCGATGATAATGGCAGCATCACCGTTTTTGGTCATTTGTTCTGTTGCTAGACCGATCCATTTTTCCGGGACAATTTTATTCATCAGCGGTTTACCAAACAGTTTTCCCAGAATAAATCCACAGGGTGCTCCAAGTAAAGAACCAATGAAAGCAAAAAGAGCATATTCAATAGCAAGTGAAGGCTCCAATAAACTCATTGCAATCTGTAAAAAGAAGGGGGGGAACGGCAAGATGATTGAATCTAGAAAGGAGAGTGTAAATAGTCCCCACGCTCCGTATTGCTGAAAAATTACATTGATTTGGTCAAGCATCGTAGTCTCCTTTATGTATAAAGTCGATTCTTTTTTGTAGTCAAGGATCGGACAAAATTTGTACTTAATCAGATGTATGGTCATCCAGTCTAGAATATGACAAGTCTGACCAATATTATAGCATGCTACAAGGTTATACGAACACTTGGATAAAAAGGATTCAGTTTTTTCTCATTCTACATAGATAGTTGACGTTCTCAAACTTCTCTACTACTATTAAGATAAAAATTTTGAGAATTCAGAGGGATTGTATATGAAAGATATTGGTTCTGGAGTCATAACCTTTTATTCACCAGATGGAAAGCGTCAAGACCTTAAAGGAGAGATTGTAGTTCGAGGTGATCGTGTCTCCGTAACTGAAATCATTCGCTTCAATGGTCAGCCAAATGGTGCCCGTGAAATTAATCTACCGTTAGCAAACTGTGTCATTTATTGGGAACCGGAAGTTTATGAAGAGATTGGCTATGAATAGCACTATACTTCTAGCATAGGCAGGAATTTGATTTTATGATAGGATGAAAGGTGGAATATGCACAGGATAGGAGGAATTCCTCTTGATTGATCATATATTGGACAAAGCTCTTCGTGGCGAGCGACTTCAATTAGAGGATGGTTTAGCCCTTTTTGCTTCTGATGAAATTGAGAAAATAGGTCATGCAGCGAATCAGATCATGCAAAAGTGGCATCCTGAACCGATCACGACCTTTGTCATCGGACGGAATATTAACTATTCCAATGTCTGTGATACCTATTGCCGTTTTTGCGCCTTTTATCGCCCGCCTGGTTCGAAGGAAGGCTATGTTCTTCCAAAAGAAACAATTTTCGAAAAGATTCAAGAAACAGTTGATGTGGGTGGAACAGAAATTTTAATGCAGGGTGGTACGAATCCTGAATTGAAACTGTCCTATTTTACGGATTTGTTACGTGAGATTAAACAGCGCTTTCCTGCCATCACGATGCACTCTTTATCTACAGCGGAAGTGGCTAAAATGGCTGAGGTTTCCGATGTTTCAATTGAAGAGGCATTGAGACAGCTAAAAGAAGCGGGGCTAGATTCTTTGCCAGGAGCAGGTGGAGAAATTCTGGATAATCGGACACGTAAAAAGATTTCACGTTTAAAAGGAACCTGGGAGCAGTGGGTGGATATCCAAAAAGCGGCCCACCGAGCAGGTCTGCCTGGCACGGCTACGATGGTTATCGGTTTTGGTGAAGAAATGGAAGAGCGAGTGTTGTCTTTAATGCGCATTCGTGATGCTCAAGATGAGACGAATGGATTTAAGGCTTTTATTGTTTGGACATTCCAACCTGATAATACCAACATGAAAGCTACGAAAAACACTCCAGAAGAGTACCTGAAAACATTGGCGATTAGCCGTTTGATGCTGGATAATATTCCTAACTTCCAATCCTCTTGGGTAACAATGGGACCTGAGATTGGTAAGCTATCCTTGTCTTATGGAGCCAATGATTTTGGTTCGACTATGATGGAAGAGAATGTTGTATCAGCAGCGAAATGTGCCTATAAGGTAAATACGAACAAAATCTTAGAATTAATTCGTGAAGCAGGAAAGATCCCAGCTCAGCGTAATACCGCCTATGAAACGCTACATGTGTTTCAGGAGGGGGAATGGGCACGGACGGATTTTGTTATGCAAAATTAATAAGTGTAGATGAATATAACGAAGCTGGTTATTGATGGTTAGTCGTCTACTTGATTGATAGAAAATGATAGAGAAAACCCGTCTTTTACAGGACGGGTTTTTTGTTTTGTATGAAGATTGTATGACGTTTTAAAGCGTTTTCATGCTAGGAATATTCATATTTTTCATTCATTTATCTCGTAGATTAGAATAAACAAAATCGTTCTCCAGATTGTCAAAAAAAGCCCCGCTTTTTAACCTAATTTAACATAAAAATGGAAATAAAAGGTCTTGATTATTTAGTTAGGAATGTTAGAATGATGGCGTAATGATATTTGTGTTTTTTTTCACATGCGTGTGGAGAAAAAGGGAGGAGAAAGAAAATGAAAAAACTTTCACTTATGATGGCAAGTGTATTAGCGGTTTCTATGCTAGCAGGATGCGGTGCTGCTTCACAACCTGCTCCTGAAAAGAAAACAGAAACAGCTACCCCAGCTAATGCAACGGACAAAAAAATGGCGGATGGCGTGTATTATGCTCAACAAAAAAATGCTGATGCTGATTGGAACTCCGCTGTTGTCCTAGATGTAAAAGATGGAAAAATTACGAATGTGAACTGGACTGGGATCAGTAAGGATGCGGGACCGGATAAAAAAACATTTTCTAAAGATGGCAAATATGGCATGAAGGAAAAAGCAAAAGCCCAAGCTGAGTGGCATGAGCAGGCAGAAAAAGTAGAAAAATTCTTGATAGAAAAACAAGACCCAGCTGCTATTACAATGGATAACGAGGGCAAAACAGATGCAGTTTCCGGTGTATCTATTAAGGTGAATGATTTTGCTGCTTTGGTAACGGAAGCATTAGCTGCAGGTCCACAACAACCTGGTCCTTATAAAGACGGCGCATACCATGCAGAACAGCCAGAATTTGAAAAAGATTGGAAATATACTGCTGACTTTACTGTGTTAAATGGCAAAATTGTTGCTGCCAATTGGAATGCGATCAATGAAAAAGGTGAGGCAGACAAGAAAACGCAGTCTAAAGAAGGCAAGTATGGCATGAAAGAAAAAGCAAAAGCCCAGGCTGAATGGCATGAGCAAGCAGCAAAAGTAGAACAAGCCCTAATTGAAAAACAAGACCCGGCTGCTATTACAGTGGATAACGAGGGCAAAACAGATGCAGTTTCTGGCGTTTCCATTAAGGTGAACGATTTCGTGAAATTGGCTGAAGAGGCTCTAAAAGACGCGAAAAAGTAAGGTAATTATACAAAAGGGGATTACCATTGCAGGTAAACTCGTCAAAGGGTAATTATCTATGGAAATGAGAGGACATGTTATGAAAAAAATAATTGTACTAGGCGGAGGTTACGGTGGTGTTTTGACGGCGAAAAAGCTGGCAAACAAATTTAAAAAAGATACTGACGTACAAATCACATTAATAGACCGTAAGCCATTCCATACTCTCCTAACCGAATTACATGAAGTAGCTGCTAATCGCGTAGAAGAGGACTCCATAAAAGTTGACCTGAAAAAGATTTTTGCAAAACGTAACGTGGATGTGGTGCTTGATGAAATTTCCACAATCGACTTTGCCAGCAAAAAATTAGTGTCCGAGAACAGCACCTACGAATATGATTACCTAGTAATGGGAACAGGCTGTAAGCCATCCTTCTTTGGAATCCCTGGTGCAGAGGAGAATGCGTTTTCCCTTTGGTCCTTTGAAGATGCTGTTAACCTACGTGAGCAAATTCGCAGTATGTTTATTAAAGCTTCAAAAGAAACCAACAAGCAAAAGCGTCAGGATATGTTGAGCTTCGTGGTAGTAGGTGCTGGTTTTACAGGAATTGAGATGGTAGGGGAATTGGCGGAATTCCGTGATGAATTGTGCAAAACCTACGCAATAGAGCCATCTGAAGTACAATTACACGTTGCTGATATGGCGCCAAAAATCTTACCCATTCTGCCTGATAAGCTAATTCAGAAGGCAGAGAGACATTTACATAAATTAAACATCAACATTATTACAAACAGTAAAATTACTGGTGTTTCCCCAGACGGAGTTGAATTGGGCGAGAGAGGATTGCTTCGTTCTAAAACAGTTGTCTGGACAGCAGGTGTAGAAGGTTCTGACCTATTAGAAAATGTTGAATTAGAACAAAAGGGTCGCAAGCGTATCGTGGTTAACGATAAGCTACAGAGCCCTGAGCATAACAATGTATATGTTGTAGGGGATAACATTTTCTTTATTCCAGAAGGTGAAGAGCGCCCTGTACCACAAATGGTTGAGAATGCTGAGCATTCAGCTCCAATCGTTGCCCATAACATCTATGTAGATGTGAAAGGTGGTACGCACAAGTCCTACAAGCCAACGTTCCATGGCTGTATGGTATGTATCGGTAGCCGCTATGGTGTAGCTAGTGTAGGCGTGCCAGGGAAAATGTTCTTAATGAGCGGTTTCATGGCGATGTTTGTTAAGCACTTTATCAACATGGTATATCTCGTTCAAATCTGTGGATTTAATAAAGTTTGGTCTTATCTCATGTATGAAATTTTCCATGTTAATAATAGACGCAGTTTCTTAGGTGGACATTTTAGCAAGAGATCACCTAATTTCTGGTTGGTACCTTTACGTGTTTTAGTCGGCTCTATGTGGTTGTCAGAGGGTTTAGCGAAAATGGATAAAGTGTTAAAGGACCCAACCAATATTTTCTTAATACCGCCATCTCCAAAAGCGGTTGACGGAATTACGTCTGCTTCACAAGCCGTACAAGATGTAGCGCAAACCGTAGACACTTCTTCGGCAGCTTCAGCTGTTGCTACAGCGAAGGAAGCGGTACAAGCACTTCCAGTCCCTGGTTTTATTGATAGCATGGTAAAAGGTTCAATGGATATGTTCTTCTACAATGCAGATGGAAGCTATACAGCATTGGCCTCTGTGTTCCAAACGATGATGGTTTTTGCTGAAGTTATATTTGGTGTATTGTTGATCATCGGGCTATTTACAGCTGTCTCTTCCATCGCTACAGTTGGTATGGGTCTGATGATCTGGTCTTCCGGTATGGCTCCATATGAGATGCTTTGGTACCTTGGAGGAGGTATTGCTCTCATTGGTGGTTCTGGAAGCACATTGGGTCTGGACTACTATGTATTACCACAATTAAAAAAAGTGTGGAAAAAAATCCCGTTCGTCAAACGTTGGTATTTATACGTGGACTAATTGTATAACAAGATAGCTAGAACATGGAATGGGGGAATGTGCTGTGAATTGTACATTCCCCTTCTTTCCACATAAAGGCTATGAAATAGAAATGTATAGAAAGAAGAGCGTGAGTAGGGGATGAGAGAGATGAATGGAATTCGGGAATCATTGCAGAAGCTAGAGAAGCAAATGTCACCACAAGCTTGTATCACGCTTGACGTAGATAGGCGGCTGTTGGAGGAGATGAGACATCTGCTTGATTCATTTGAGCTTTCATCTGCACGCAAAGAACATATATTTGGGTGCTATGTCCTGTTGCAGGCTGCTTTTCGTAAGCATAAAAAGCTGACATTCGAAAATCCTTTTTTGACAAAGGATATTTTAGATGGTGATTATCTGCAAAGCTTTTATTATGAATATGCATGTAAGCATGGAGAAAAGGAATTAGTGAATTTTTTGGCTCCTATTTTAAAGCAAATTCAAATTCGTTTAATTCAAGGAAAATCAATAGAACGTATTCTCTTTCAACGTATAGAAAAATTTCTGGCAAAAACAGACCAGCAGGTGACTTATGAAGTTAGCTGACCAGGTACACATTGACCTAGACATTATTGATAAAGAGATGTTACGTATTGTTCGTACGGATATGAGTTTACCGATGCTATCAACAATTGCTAGTAATATACGTCATATGATTTTAGCAGGGGGGAAACGACTACGCCCGATGATGGTAATGGTCGGTAGCCGATTTGGCAGAATGGCAGACCCAAAAAAAGTATTACAAATGGCGGCTGTAACAGAATTTATACATGTTGCTTCTTTAATACATGATGATGTGATTGATCAAGCGGATACTCGACGTGGAAAACCAACATTGCATGTGCTTAGTGACATACCCACAGCTATCCATACGGCTAATTATATGATGGCGAGAGTGGCTGAGTTGTTAAGCAAAATGGAGGATGACAGAAATCCATATCGGGAAGAGATTACAGGTCTATTAACCTCGCGACTTTGTTTAGGTGAATATCAGCAGATGGCAAACCGGTTTAATTTTGATTTATCAATGGATACCTATTTAAGCAAAACGCGTAATAAAACAGCTGTATTGATGTCAACCTGTTTAGAAGTCGGAGCAAAGCTAGGACGCGCGACCCCAGAGCTAACGGCTAAATTGGCGCAATTCGGAGATTATTTGGGTATGGCCTTTCAGATTCGTGATGATGTGCTAGATTTTACAGGGACATCAGAAGCGCTAGGAAAGCCAGCAGGTAGCGATTTAGCTAACGGTAATATTACGTTACCAGTTATGTATGCGTTGCAGGATGAGCGTCTGAGCGTGTCCGTGCGCCAGATACATGAGTATTCTACACCCAGAGAAATTCAAAGTGTGGTGCAGCTAATTCGCAATAGCGATATTTTAGATAGAGCAGACCAACTAGCAGAGGAGTATTTGCAAAACGCGATGAAAATTGTCGAGGAATTAACTGAGTTTCCAGCACATAAGGATTTGGGTGTGCTTATTACGTATTTTGGGAAACGAAAAATGTGAAGACTAAAAATATAATTGAGCTACTATTAACGAATGTAGTTAATTTATTAGGTTGCGAGGTTCAGATAACAATACGATTATCCATGGCTGATTCTTTTCTAGGTAATGTGAGGTTTGGTAAGACTTCATTATTGCTGTGAATCATCTATGGTTTTTTTGTTGCTACTGACCATTAGATCAGGGAAAGTTGTTCGTGTTATAAAGCGATATTATCCTGAGGCTTTAAATAGAGAGGAGATAGGAGAGGTAGGGGAGTAGAGAACAGTTACAAGTAAAAAATCTCCGGGGATCAGTGAGTTTTTCTCTTTCCTACCCGTACATTTGAAAAGAGTATCACAATTCCCCTGAGAGTTTTCGATAGATTAGCTCATTAAGAAGAAATCAACTAAGGTACAGGTCAAAATAACCATACTAATCACTTGATTCAGCTTATAGGAGGCCACTTTCATTAAGCTTCGATTAGCAGGCTTGATCATTTTATGTTCTGCTAGAAGCAACACGGTTGAGATTGTTAATCCAACTAGGTAAACGAAGCCCAGATCCTGATAGAAATATAGGAATAACAGCAACAGAATCATGATGAAGTGTAAGCCTCGTGCGATCCAAAGCGCCATTTGCAGTCCAAAATAACTGGGGATAGACCATAGTCCTTCCTTGCGATCAAATTCAATATCTTGTGTAGCATAAATGATGTCAAAGCCAGCAATCCATAGCATCACAATAGTTCCAAGTACAAATGGTACAAATGCAATCTCTCCGGTTACAGCAAACCAGGCTCCAATGGGAGCAGAAGCGATAGTAAAGCCTAAATACAAGTGGCTCAACCACGTAAAGCGTTTCGTATAAGAATAAGAAGAGATCAGCAAAATTGCTACTGGCGACAGGATCAGACACAACGGATTTAACATATAGGAAGCAAAAATAAAGACTGTATAGTTTATGATAATAAAAGCAACGACTTCTTTTTCATGTAACAAGCGTTGTGGTAGATGGCGATTGCTTGTTCGTGGATTTTTGCCATCAAATTCTCGATCCACGAGACGATTAAAGGCATTAGCACCATTACGAGCTGCTACTAATGCCACCAATGACCAGATTAGTACATGAGAGGAAGCAAGTCCCCCGGCCGCCCAAACCATTGCAATGATGGCAAAGGGGAGCGAGAACAATGTGTGGGAAAACATAACGAGTTCCCCGAACATGCGGGTTTTATGAAGGATCGTTTTCAAAACCATACTCCCTCCATTTCGCATCGACCATGCTCTTAACCTCATCAGACATCTCTATATCGTCGGGCCATTCACGTGTATGACCCTCACTTGGCCATTTCTTAGTAGCGTCGATACCAAGTCGGTGACCAAAGTAAGCGGTCGGAGAAGAGTGATCCAACGCATCCAGAGGGCCTTCGGTTATGACAAGGTCTCTTTTCGGATCAATATTGTTAAATACTTTCCACATTACTTTCGAAACGTCGTGAGGACTCACGTTTTCATCTACAATAATAATCATTTTGGTATACATCATCTGTCCCATGCCCCACAAACCGTACATGACCTTTTGAGCGTGTTTTGGAAAGGCTTTTTTTATGGAAACAATGGCACAGTTATGGAACACTCCCTCAAATGGTAAATGCATATCTACGATTTCTGGTAGCATCAGTTTCATTAGTGGCAAAAAAACACGCTCTGTAGCTTTTCCAATATAGCAATCTTCCATTGGTGGTTGACCTACAATTGTGGTGGGATAGATCGGCGACGTACGGCGTGTCATCTTCTCTACATGGAAGACTGGGTACATGTCAGCTAGCGAATAGTAGCCTGTGTGATCGCCAAAGGGACCTTCCAAACGCAATTCATCTAATTCCACATAGCCTTCCAAAATAAATTCAGCCTCAGCAGGAACATATAATTCATTTGTTACGCATTTCACAACCTCGATCGGTTTCTTACGTAGATAGCCAGCAAACAGCATTTCATCAATCATTTTTGGCAAAGGAGCCGTGGCAGAATAGATTAATGACGGGTCACCACCGAGTGCGACTGATACAGGCATGCGTTTATATCCTAATTTCCGATATTTTTCGTAGATTTCCTTACCGTCCTTGTGCAAATGCCAATGCATGCCTGTCGTTTTTTTATCGTAAACTTGAAGACGGTACATCCCCATATTTTGTTGTCCTGTTTCAGGATCTTTGGTGATCACCAATGGCAGGGTAACGAATGGACCCGCATCCTTTGGCCAGCAATGCAGTACAGGAAGCTGTGTTAAATCAGGTTCTTCTATGACCTCCTGGCAGGGAGCAGATGCTACTTTTTTGGGAAAAATCTTGGATAGCTTGTATAGGTCTGGGGCCATTTTAAGCTGATTCCATAAGCCTTTATAATTCGCTAAATCCATAAAATTTTGCATTTCTTCTGCGACTTGATCGTAGTCCTGTACACCTAAAGCCATGCTCATGCGTTTATCTGTCCCCATGCTATTAATGAGCACTGGATAGGGGGAATTTTTTACGTTGGTGAACAACAAAGCCTTACCATATTGTTTGGAAATACGATCAGTAATCTCCGTAATTTCTAAATAACTGTCCACTTCAATATCAATTGTGTGAAGTTCACCCTGATCCTGTAGGTCTTTCATAAACGCTCGTAAATTATCGTATGCCACAGTATGCTCCTCCTGCAAGTCGGATATTAGAGTAGTTGTTTGAAAGTGTCTGCTAGTGCCTCCAGCATGTTTGTTAGATCTTGCCGTGTGATGACGAGCGGGGGCTGGAAGGCGATTACGTTGCGATTAACACCATTCTTTCCAATGATAAAACCACGATCTTTCATTTCTTCTAAAATGGTATCAACAAGAGGAACTGCTTTCTCGGGCTCATTCGCATAAAGCTCCATACCGATCATCAAGCCAAGACCGCGCACATCCGAAATAGCTGGATAAATGGCCTGAAGTGAAAGCAATCCTTCTTTTAGCTGCTTACCGAGCTGTTCTGCACGAGCTGTTAGTTGTTCGCTCTCAATATAGGAGAGGACAGCGAGAGCCGTCATAGACGAAACCGGATTACCTCCAAGTGTAGAAGCAGAAGGGCGGTTATAATGTGTAGCAATTTCGTCAGTTGTAGCAAAAGCGGCAATTGGCACGCCATTACCTAATGCTTTTGCCATAGTCATGATATCTGGAACAATGCCGTAATGATCAATAGCAAACATTTTCCCTGTACGTCCAAACCCAGTCTGAATCTCATCTGCGATCAATAGGACATGATGCTGCTCTAATAGCTTCTTTGCCTCTTTGAAGTAAGAGAGTGGTGCAGGAACAATACCACCATTGCCTTGCATTGGTTCTACTATCATGGCAGCGATGCGATCGCCTTTTTCCTCAAGTACTTTTCGCAGGGCTGATAGGGAGCGTTCTACTGCTTCTTGTTCATTCAAGTCAGGGTTGTAAGGACGTGGAATGAAACTGACCCCTTCTTCTAAATAGTTGTCAGAACGCCACATTGGAATGCCTGTTACGCTCATGGTCAAGAAGGTTCGACCATGTAAACCATATTCAAACGCGATAAATTCCTTTTTACCAGTAGCAAGACGAGCAAGCGTCAAGGCAGCTTCATTTGCTTCCGAACCACTATTTACAAAGAAGGTTCGTTTCAAATTTCCAGGCAGTACATCAGCCATTTTTTCAGCCAATTGCACATTTGGTTCTGTTAAATAGATTGTGCAAGTATGTTGCAGCGTTTCCAATTGCTTGATCGTTGCCGCTGTAATCGCTCGATTGCAATGCCCGCATGCTACTACGGATACGCCAGAGAAAAAGTCTGTATACGCTTTACCGGTGCTGTCATACAAATATTGCATATCACCTCGCACAAGCTGTGGAGGGTTTTTATAGAAATGAGCTGTGCACGGATAAAAATATTCTTTGCGCTTATCTAAAATGCCAGTTGGCCCTAAGTAAGAAGTCATATCTACCTTGCTCCTCTTAAAAAATAGTTTAGTCAAAGGATAATGTGCCCAGAGTATACCCTGCATGGACAGGAACTGCCTTCTCATAAAGCTCTATAGAACGTTCAGGCTCTTGCAGGGCTTCCTGATACATACGGATAATGGTTCGTAATTGCTCAGTCGTATAGGTAGCTCCCTCAATACGGAAGTGGCTAACACCAACAGCCAGCAAGTCTTTTACTAATGGTAGGAGACAAAGCTCCTTCGCTGTGGTCAAATGATTTCGTCCAAATTGATCGCAATACACAGGATTTTCGCCTTTATCCGTTAATAAAACTAGATATTTGTTATCCACATACTTGTTATCTTCTTCGGCGATGGGTTCCATCACACGGGTATTTGCATACAGGTCGTGCTCCAGGTACATCACAACAGGAGAGCCATGTACTAATACTTCAGTAGGTAATGGAGAATGCTGAATGAACTCAACTAGATTTTTCTGCTTCAGCTCCACGGATGCGAAAGCGCGTGTCATCCCGAATTGTTGATAGAGCTCAATTGCTTTGTGGTTATACAAGTTTAGTGATAAATCTCCAATCATTGGCAGTCCATATTGCTTAAATTTGTACATAGCTCCAATATTCGTAGCTATCAGCCCGTCTATTTCTACGTCCAATGTAGATAAGAAATGATTGTATTGATCAAATTGCAACCCAAACATCATGCGTGGCATCCCCAAGTAAATCCTGCTGTCTCCTTTCATGGCTACAAGGTGTTTTATCTGTTCCTTGGTAAATGGCAGATCAGGTAAGAATACATCGCCGGCTAAATAGATGTGTTCCACTCCCTCTGCGATCGCCAGTTCAGCTTGCTCCTGATTATTAACTCGTACACATAGCTCACCTTTTGTTTTAGCGCTAGAAGTGTGCTGATGTTCTTGGAAAGTGTTTTGTAAGTCTTCTATACGTTGTTTACGTATATCGCGTTCTTCTGTTGGTGTACTAAAGACTTTACCTGTACTATAAAATTTACCCGTACCCTCGTAACGTCGATTAATATAGTCAAGTCCAGGCTTACCAAAGGCATATCCTGTACTAAAGTCGCGTTTACGATTTTCCAATAAGGCTTGTCGATCTTTACAACGATCAAACCCGATAGGATCTTGCATATAACGGTCAATTGCATCACCGTAGCTATTGATCAGCGTAACTAGGAATTCTTTGTCACGCATACGACCTTCAATTTTAAATGAGGTAATTCCAGACTCAATTAACTCTGGAATATGCTCGTACATGTACATATCCTTAGCTGCTAGAGGATATTCGGTTGGGAAGACATACCCGTCCTTCTTCACGCGATAGTCCCAACGGCAAGGTTTCATACACCGTCCACGGTTACTGCTGTTACCAAATAACATCGAGCTATATAAGCAGTTCGCACCGTGTACCGTGCACATGTCACCATGAACAAAGTATTCAAACTCCATCTTAGTCAAGGCTTGTAGCTGTTTTGCTGTTTGTAGATCCATTTCACGAGATGCAACTACACGTGTTACACCCAATGTTTGTAAGGCTTCAATCATTTCTAAATTGTGCACGTTCATCATGACAGAGGAGTGAAGAGGTACTGTTAGTTTTTGCTCTTGAATCAATGGGAAAATCGCCATGTCCTGAACAATGAGAGCATCTGGACGAATGCTATCTAAAAAGCGTAGGTAGGTTTTCGCTTCTTCCACATCGGCTTCGTCAAATAAATTATTTACCGTAATATAAACTCGCTTGCCTTTTTCATGAGCGATTTGGATGGCTTGCTCCAATTCCTCATGTGTCAGGTTATAGTCTTTACGCATCATCCGCATATTAAGAACGGGCCCACCGCAATATATCGCATCGCAATTGGTCTCTACGATAGTTGTAAAAATCTCAAATGTTCCAGCAGGTGCTAATAATTCAATTTCTTTTTCATTAAAATATCGAGCCATAGGTAAGACCTCCACAATCATTTAAAATGAATCCTACAAGGATATTTATTGCAAGCAACAAACCTAAAAAGATCGAATCATTGCGTTTCCACTTCAACGTTTCATACGGAGTTCGAGGTGCGCCTAGTACATAGCCACGAGCTTCCATGGAATATACCAGATCTTCCGCTCGGCGAAATGCGCTTACGGTTACTGGAACTAACAGTGACAACAGCATTTTGCCTTTTTCACGCCAGGGTAAGTCAGCCAAATCGGCACCACGTGAAGCTTGGGCTTTCGTGATTTTCTGCGTTTCTTCAAAAATAGTTGGAATGAAACGTAGGGAAATGCTGATCATTAGCCCTAGTTTTTCAGGTGCGATGCCAGTAAAACGGAATGGCTGTAAAATTCCTTCTACCCCTTTTGCTAGCGATAAAGGCTTGGTTGTAAAGGTTAACAAAGAGGTGAATGAGAGTAATAGGATCATGCGCCAAGCTGTTAAACAGGCAAGGCGTACTCCTTCTGAATAAAAAGTAAATGGGCCAATGGATAGCAAGGAGTGCCCTTCATTTATAAAGAAAAGCTGAAACAGAAATAAGAATAGAATAAGAAAACGTAATGGTTTAACGGCTTTCACGAAGAAAGAAAAAGGGATTCGACTACTCGCCATGATGCCCGTAGCAACTAAAAAGACAACAACGCATGCAAGTAAGGAATGGGTCAACATAATTAAAAGAACAAACAGGAACATCCCAAGTAATTTGGAACGCGGGTCTAAGTGATGCAACCAGCTATTTGTGTCAATGTAGCGTCCAAACATCACTTTGTTTAACATGGGTGATCACCTGCCTGCTGTTTCTCGGATTCGTTCAGATGTATTTTCAGTTCTCCGAGATATCTGGCCCAGCCCTGTACAGATTGATCTGTAGGAAGAGGGAGAGTGGGAAATCTCCGACGAAAAGCCTGTTGGAATCGAAGCTGAGCGGGGACAGTAATCCCGAGTGTAGCCCAAATATCTCTTTGCTCACTCAGCTCATGTACTCCACCTTGAAAGGCAACCTTACCTTTCTGCATAATGACCACCTGATCGCAGTAAGGCAGGACTTCCTCCAACCGATGAGTTACCATGAGAACTGTCTTTTGTTCCTGTTTACACAAATGATGTAAAAGCTGTAGAAGCTCGTGCCGGCTTTTACAATCCAAGGTAGCGGTTGGTTCATCTAACACGAGGATGTCTGGGTCCATAGCGAGTATTGAAGCGATTGCTACTTTGCGCATTTGACCACCACTTAATTGAAAAGGGTTCTTATCTAAAAGGTCTGCATCTAATTTCACTTGTTGTAGAGCTTTGATGGCTAATTCTTTCGCTTGCGCGGGTGAAGCACCATAGTTTTTCGGACCAAACGCAATCTCATGCTCCACCGTATCAGCAAACATTTGATGCTCTGGAAATTGAAAAATAAGTCCAACCCGCTTTCGAAGCTGGCGAATCCCCTTTTTTGAATGGTGAGGTGTGATGACATGATCGAGAACATGAACTTGACCCTTTGTGGGTAATAAAATGCCATTCATATGCTGTAATAAGGTTGATTTTCCACAGCCGCTTGGCCCGATAATGGCTGTAAACGAGCCTGTAGTAAACCCTACATTGATATTGTCTAAAGCAGTTTCTTGAAACAAATGGCCAAATTGATACGAGTAGGTTACTTCTTGAAAGTGAATCGCCATAAGTCCTCCATCAAATCTTGTTCGTCTGAATGAACAGGTATTTCTGGATGTAAATCATGAACCATCTGACTAACTGCCAATGTAAAAGGCAGATGAAGATGGCAAGCAGCAACCCAATCTGGACGGGAAAACAGTTCAGATGGAGTAGTATCAGCCAGTAATTTACCTTCAGATAGAGCTATCACTCGATCAGCCGCTAAGATTTCTTCTGAATCATGGGTAATGGACAAGCTTGTGTAAGCGCCTTCCAAATGTAACCCATCAATTAGTTTTCCTATCTCGTTTTTCGCTGTTTCATCAAGCATGGAGGTTGCCTCGTCAAAAATGATGATACTTGGCTGCATGGCGAGTACGGAGGCGATTGCCACTCGTTGTTTTTGTCCCCCAGACAGTTCATCAGGATGTTTATGTAAAAAATTCGTAATATGTAATTTTGCAGCATAGTGGATCAATCTATCATGCATGACAGATCGTTCCAAACACATATTTTCAAGACCAAACAGGATATCATCAGCAACGGTTGTTCCAACAAATTGATTTTCAGGATTTTGAAAAACCATGCCAATCTGCTTGCGGATAATCGGCAAGCTGACATCAGACAGCACTTGACCTGCCACGCAAATTTCTCCTTGTGTATGTCGAAGCAGACCATTCAACAATTTAACTAGAGTGGATTTTCCGCACCCATTGTGACCTACGATGGCGATGCGTTCCCCTTGATTAATCTCAAAAGAAATATCCGTGAGAAGAGGGGGCTGATTTGGAAATTGAAAAGAGACCGAATCAAGCTGAATCAATGGTCGCTGAGACATCGCCTTCACCTGCTTTCTAAGTACTTGGGCTTAGTCGACTGGAACGAAAGGTTGAAATAAAGTCATCTTGGATAGAGAACGTACAAGATAACGTACCGCAATGCCAATAAAGATTCCGGTAAGAATTCCTGTTATCAGCAAGGCTGGTAGATAGTAAAAAATTTTGCTTGTCTGAAAAATAAGTACAGCTGCAGTTAATTGCCCAATGTTATGTGCTACGCCACCTAGAATACTAATCCCGATTAAACTAAAGGATTTTCCGGTTAGCTTCATTAGTCCGAACATAACGATGAAACTAAACAAAGCGCCAAAAAAACTAAATAAAAAACTGGAGAACGTACCTAAAATCATGGCTGTTAGCAGGGTTTTTAAGATGACAAGGGTAAAGGCGTCCTTACCAGATAAAAAATATAGGCAGGCTAGTACCATGATGTTGGCTAGTCCAAGCTTGGCCCCAGGCAATTGCAAGTTAATGGGAAGAGTTGATTCGATTAATCCAAGTACCACAGATACGGCAGCAAAGATGGCGATAATCACTACTTTTTTTAATACCTGTGATTGCGTTTCCAGCTGTGAAGAATTATTGGGCAAGGCCATCTACGTCAGCTCCTTCGTCTGAAACGATTTCCACCAATACGCGATGAGGCAAGCAAACGATGGTTTGACTAGGATCGGTGATAAACCCAAAGGATAGACAAACCTTATCGTCGCAATCAGCTTCAACCATTTCTATGCCATAGTCATGTACCTTGAGGATATTTTGGCCATGCTCGGTATCAACCTTGATTGTTTGTTCTTCTTTGGTAAGTTCAATGGTCTTGTATAATTGGTTATTAACGGTAATTTTTGCTACTTTATGGACATTGTGCAAATTTTCACTTGTATCTGCACTATAGTAACGAGGCACAAGAAAAGCCAGAGCCACGACGAGCACAATGCCAATTAAAATAAAATCTGCTCGTTTCATGTTTTTTTCTCCTGTTATCATTTTTTCTGATTTACAAATAATGCAATGTCAATACGTATTATACACGATCTAAAATATGGAGGTGTGACGCTCTTCCTTTCCAAAATATTTTTCTAGTGGTATAATGCGCCACGTTCACTTTTGTCCGAAAGTCTATGCCTACAAGGGTGGTTTTTTGGATAAGAGCGGGTAAAACTCCCGTTGTGACCTTATTTTTGGCCTGAGACGGGAAAAAAACAGCGGAGGACTGGCAACATGAAACACAAATTTTCGCTTCTGTTTTTTTTGCTATTGAGTCTCATATTAAATGGCTGTGTCTCCAAAACTCATGAAGAAAGTGTGAAAACGGCGATCCAACCACAGTCTGAAAGCTTCTTTATCTATGACACGATTGTGACCGTACGTGTATATGATGACCGAATGACAGACAAGCATTTTAAAGAGCTGGAAGCACGTATGAAAGAAATTGAATCCCATTTAAGTCGTACCTTGCAAGGCAGTGAGGTCTATCGAATCAATGAACAAGCGGGCAAGCAAGCGGTGCCTGTATCTCGAGAAACGTATGAAGTAATCAAAAAATCGATACAATTTGCAGAGTTATCAGAAGGTCAGTTTGACCCTGCGATCGGTCCATTAGTGAGCTTATGGAATATTGGGCACGATAATGCTAAGGTACCTTCCGAAGAAAAACTTACAGAAGCCTTACAGGTGATTGATTACCATCAAATTGTCTTAGATGATGCTAAAAGAACGGTGTTTTTGAAGCAGCCAAACATGGCGATTGATTTAGGTGGGATAGGCAAAGGATATGCTGCTGACCAAATTGCTGTCTATTTAACAGAAAAAGGCTTTACTAGTGCCATTATTGATTTAGGTGGAAATATATTGGCACTAGGTAAGAAACCGAATGGAAATGACTGGATTATTGGTATTCAAGATCCAGATCGTAACCGTGGTAATCAATTAGGAAAGCTGAAAGTTACAAATAAGACAGTAGTTACATCAGGTATTTATGAGCGCTATTTTGAGGAAAATGGTAAGCTTTATCATCATATATTAAATCCAGCTACAGGATATCCTGTGGAAAATAATTTGTTTAGTGTAAGCATCATTACGAATGAATCGGCTGATGCGGATGCACTGTCTACAACCGGATTCGCATTAGGGCTTGAAAAAGGCATGCCTTTTATGGAAAGCCTGCCAAATGTAGAGGCGATCTTTATCACAAAAGACAAAAATGTTTATATTACCAGTGGCTTGAAAGGTAATTGGGAATTGACCAATGAACAATATAAGATGGCTAACTAAACAAAGCCTGAGACTGTCCTGAGTAACAAAAATAAAATAAATGCAGTTTGCTAGCACCCTTTTTACCCGATAAAACCGTCAGATGAACGTAGCGTTCGTTTGATGGTTTTTCCAATGGTTTAAAAGTATATCGCCAAGGCTTGGGCATATACTGATTGTATAAACGGGTGGGGGTGAACCACGTGCAAACAGTATCCGTATTCCTACAAACAACAAATCAACATTACATTGAGCGGTTCTGCCATATTCTCCAAAGCATGCAGGAGAAGATAGACACATCCCCTGTTCGCATCGAATGCCGAGTAGAGGAGCATGAATGTCATACGCAATTTCGCTTTGTTAGTTGGTCACGGGAAGAGTATACCTGTGAGACTTTGGAATATATGGCTTCCTTTGTTGCTTTACTGGTTACTGAATGGACTGTGCAGGTTATGGAAGTAGAGTTGTTGCGCACCTTTTTAAAGCGAAAAGAACGAGGGGCGCTTATTCATAAGTTTGACGAAATCTATCCTTATATTCAATTTGTGTTTCATGAGTTAGATGAAGTGCGTGAAAATATGAATCGTTCAACACGCAAAGCGGCAATTTACGAACAGGTTTTTCAATATCTGGAGGATGAACCGCACCTATATTTGGAAGGTTTTGTGAAATTCCGCTTGAAAAACTACCGTATCTTGTTGGACAAGGCCTTTGAAATGGGGTTACAGCAATATCAACAGGACAAGGAATATCAAGAGTTTGTCGAATTACTGCGCTTCTTTGTATCGAAACAGGAGCATCGTTATCCACTTGTTCATGTCGTGTTGCGAGAGACGCAAGAATTTATCATGTACGATCAAGACGATGCCAAAATAGACCTGAGTCAATTAGACACCATTTTGGGATTTAGACCGGATCGACAAGAGGATTATATTATGAGTGCATTAATTGCGCTTGCACCGGAAAAGATTGTTATTCATGGGGTGGAAGATAGTAACGTCTTGATGCAGACTATGCGAGCTGTATTTGGAGATCGTGTATTAGCGTGTGTGAGTTGTGCTCATTGTTTAACGACTCCTGGAAATCTTGACTTCCAATTCTCCAGTCACTATAATACATAAGTAATAAGAGTCAAATACAGTGAGAAGGACAAGAATCTTGTTTTAGCGTTATAGAGAGGAGAGCCCTGGCTGAAAGCTCACCACGCAGCGAACAATGATTTACCACCTTCGAGTAGCGACTGGGAACGGCGTTTTGCCTAGTATCGGTCAGCCGGTGTGAAACCGTTATCGTTTACGTAGAGGGATTTATCCTAAGCAACAGCGGATAAGTCTGAACTAGGGTGGTACCACGAGAAAATAGCGCTCGTCCCTTTTGGGATTGAGCGTTTTTTTATTTTTCACAGGCCCAAGTTTACTTGGGTGATGATACACATAGGGAAGGGAAGTTATGAAAATGGCGCAAGTAAAAGTAACTCTGCCAGACGGCTCTATTCGTGAATACGAAGCGGGCGTAACAATTGAAGATATCGCAGGTTCCATTAGCACCAGCTTGAAGAAAAAAGCGGTAGCAGGAAAAGTAAATGGAAAAGTTGTAGATGTAACCACACCTATTCATGAAGATACAAACGTGGAAATAGTAACGCTAGATACAAAAGACGGCTTGGAAGTATACCGTCACAGTACAGCTCATTTGCTAGCTCAGGCAGTGAAACGCGTATTTGGAAACGATGTTAAATTGGGCATTGGTCCTGTTATTGAAGACGGTTTTTACTACGACATGGATATTCCTGTTAGCTTAACACCTGAAGATCTAATCAAATTGGAAGCTGAAATGAACAAGATCATCAAGGAAAACCTGAAGATCGAGCGTAAAGAAGTAAGTCGTGAAGAAGCATTACGCATCTTTGGTGAATTAAACGACCATTTGAAGCTAGAATTAATTCGTGACTTACCAGAGGGTTCCATCATCACGATGTACCATCAGGGCGAATTCTTTGACCTATGCCGTGGACCTCATTTGCCTTCCACTGGAGTAATTAAAGCATTCAAATTGATGAGTGTGGCAGGTGCTTACTGGCGTGGTAACTCTGATAACCAAGTATTACAACGCGTATATGGCACAGCGTTCCCGAAAAAAGCAGATATGGATGAACACTTGCACTTCTTAGAAGAAGCGAAAAAACGTGACCATCGTAAATTGGGAAAAGAACTAAGCTTGTACATGTTCTCTGAAGAAGCGCCAGGTATGCCTTTCTATCTACCAAACGGTATGACGATCCGCAACGAACTGGAGCAATTCTCTCGTCGTTTGCAAGACTTAGCTCTATACGAGGAAGTTCGTACACCATTCATGATGAACCAACGTCTGTGGGAGCAATCCGGTCACTGGGATCACTACCATGAGAATATGTATTTCTCTGAAGTAGACAATACAACTTTTGCTCTTAAACCGATGAACTGTCCAGGGCACATGCTGATTTATAAAAACGAGATGCATTCTTATCGCGATCTACCAATTCGCTATTCCGAATTTGGACAGGTGCATCGTCATGAGTTCTCTGGAGCATTAAATGGTATGTTACGTGTTCGTACGTTCTGTCAGGATGATGCACACGTCTTCGTGCGTCCTGATCAAATTGAGGCAGAAATCAAAGGTATGATCCAACTTATTGATAAAATCTACAGCGTATTTGGCTTTAAATACAGTGTAGAGCTATCTACTCGTCCAGAGGATTCCATGGGTTCTGATGAACTGTGGGATATCGCAGAAAGCTCTTTGAAAAACGTATTAGATGAGCTAGGAATGGAATATGAAATCAATGAAGGCGATGGAGCATTCTATGGTCCTAAAATTGACTTCCAAATTACAGATGCTCTGAAGCGTAGTCACCAATGCGGAACGATTCAGCTAGACTTCCAATTACCTGAAAAGTTCGATCTAAGCTACATTGGTCAAGATAATGAGAAGCATCGTCCGGTTGTCTTGCACCGTGCTATGTATGGTTCACTTGATCGCTTTATCGGTATCCTGGTAGAGCACTATGGTGGAGCGTTCCCAACTTGGCTAGCACCAATGCAAGCTCGTTTGATGACGATTAATGAAGTGCATGTTCCTTATGCAGAGGAAGTACGCAAGCAATTGCTACAAGCAGGTATTCGTGTCGAATTAGATTCTCGTAACGAAAAAATTGGTTACAAAATTCGCGAAGCCCAAATGCAAAAAATCCCTTACATGCTGGTTATCGGGGAAAAAGAGATGGAAGAAGGAGCTCTATCCGTACGTAAACGTGGAGAAGGCGATCTAGGTAGTAAGCCGGTTGCTGAGGTATTGGCTCACCTTCAAAACGAGATTTTAGAAAGAAAATAAGATACAAAGCTTGACAAACGCCTAGTTGTTATGTAAAATTACTGGGTGTGATAACTTCACATTTCGAGATTGAAGCAGAAGCGCCCAGCTTCTCACCTGAATCGACGTCTAGCTGGACAGTTGACGGGTCTAACGTATGCAAAGCCTCCGATTCATTCGTTGTTTTGCTTAAGGTGAGATTAAATGCGGGCGCTATAGCGTCCGCATTTTTATGTATGTGGCGGTTGATGACATTGATCGCCACATGCTTATGAAAAGCTTTCAACTATGCATGCCCAGCTTTTCTATTATCCGTTTTTGCTCTCGAAAGACTATGGAGGTGGCAAATCATTAGCAAGGATCAAATGTTGGTGAATGAGGCGATTCGTGCTCGAGAAGTACGCTTAATTGGTGCTAACGGTGACCAACTAGGTGTAGTACCACTGAGAGAAGCATTACGTATTGCACAAGAATCTGATTTAGATCTTGTCAACGTAGCTCCTACAGCAAAACCTCCCGTTTGCCGTATCATGGACTTTGGTAAGTTCAAGTATGAGCAATCGAAAAAGGAGAAAGAAGCTCGCAAGAACCAAAAAATTGTTGAGCTGAAGGAAGTTCGTTTTTCCTCTAACATTGAGGAACACGATTTCCAAACGAAACTTCGCAATGTGCTAAAGTTTCTGGGTGAAGAACACAAAGTGAAATGTACGATTCGTTTCCGCGGTCGTGAAATTACCCACTCTGAAATCGGACAACAGGTGCTGGAACGTGTAGCAGCCGCTTGTGAACAAGAAGCAACGGTTGAACGCAAACCAAAAATCGAAGGTCGTAGCATGATTATGATCTTAGCTCCAACTCCGAAATCGGAAAAATAGGATACGAGACAGGAGGATTTCCCAATGCCTAAAATGAAAACTCACAGTGGAGCAGCAAAACGCTTCAAAAAGACTGGTAGCGGTCGTTTGAAACGTGATTCTGCTTACACGAGCCATTTGTTTGCTAACAAGAGCACTAAAGCGAAGCGTCATCTTCGCAAAGGTGGAATGGTTTCTAAAGGGGACCAAAAACGCATTGAGCAAATGATCACTTACTTGTAAGATTCATTTCTGCTCATTTTCCGCAACGAAAAATTTTCTAGCATGAGCCCCATAAGCGTCTTATATAGACCGCCATGCTACAGATCAGGAGGAATTGATTATGCCAAGAGTAAAAGGTGGCATTGTGACACGTCGTCGTCATAAGAAAATCTTGAAATTAGCCAAAGGTTACTTTGGTTCTAAACACCGTCTGTTTAAATCCGCTAATGCACAAGTAATGAAGTCCCTGATGTACGCGTATCGTGACCGTCGTCAGAAAAAACGTGACTTCCGCAAATTGTGGATCACTCGTATCAACGCACAAGCTCGCATGAATGGTCTTTCTTACAGCCGTTTAATGCACGGTTTGAAACTAGCTGGTGTTGAAGTAAACCGCAAAATGTTGGCTGATCTAGCTGTTAACGATAAAGCTGCTTTCAACGACATTGCTACAGTTGCTAAAAGCAAATTGAACGCGTAATAACGTTCTTTTGAAAAGGTTGTCGAGTTTACTCGGCAGCCTTTTTTTGATTGATGCGAAAGAAAACCACTTGACATCGTTTAAAGTGTCTGATAATTTTAGAATCAACACAAATTGAATAGCATGACTTCTTATCCAGAGAGGCGGAGGGACTGGCCCGTTGATGCCCGGCAACCACTTGTAAATTGCAAGATGGTGCTAATTCCTGCAGGACATTTATGTTCTGAAAGATGAGAAGGTTTGCTTACGGATTTCTTTGCGTAGCCAAAGCCTTCTTTCATCGAAAGAGGGCTTTTTTGTTTGGAAATAAAGGCGAGATAGAGGAGTGGAATCAGGATGCATATTGACACACGTTTGGCACAGATTGGGGTAGGGAAGGACAAAACAACGGGATCGCTCAGTTTTCCGATCTATCATGCAACAGCTTATCGACATCCAGCGTTGGGTGAAAGCACAGGATTTGATTATACACGGACGGCTAATCCAACACGCACGGTACTTGAGGAGGCAATCGCTAATTTAGAGGGAGGAGACGGTGGCTTTGCCTGCTCTTCAGGAATGGCAGCGATACAGACAATTTTGGGTTTGTTTTCTTATGGCGACCATTTAGTTGTCTCACTCGATCTATATGGTGGGACGTATCGATTATTTGAGCAAATTATGAAACGATACGGTGTTACTTGCACGTATGTTGATATGTGTCAGCCGGAGCTAGTGGAAGCTGCTATTACTAGTCAAACACGAGCGTTGTTCATAGAAACCCCTACCAATCCCCTTATGCAAATCACCGATTTGAGATGCATGCTTGATATTGCCAAACGCTATCAATTGTTGTCTATTGTTGACAATACATTTATGACTCCCTATTATCAGCGACCGTTGGAGTTAGGAGCAGATATCGTCTTTCACAGTGCTACGAAGTATTTAGCTGGACATAATGATGTGCTATCTGGATTGATCGTGACGAAGGGCACTGAGCTGACCGAAAAGATCGGTTTTTTGCATAATTCCATTGGAGCGGTACTTGGTCCACAGGATTGCTGGTTGGTGATGCGTGGATTAAAAACCTTGGCATTGCGTATGGATCGTCATCAATCAAATGCTATTGCTGTCGTTGAATTTTTGCAAGCTCATCCAGCGGTGTCAGAAGTCTTTTACCCTGGATTACCCACCCATCCGGGGTATGACAGTCAGACGGAGCAAGCAAGTGGTTACAGTGGAATGGTTTCCTTTCGCATCAAGGAACAATCTTTGGTCGCTATCTTTTTAAAGCAATTACAAATCGTTTCATTTGCGGAAAGTCTAGGAGGTGTAGAATCCTTATGCACCTATCCGGCTACACAGACACATGCAGATATTCCAGTAGAAGTACGAGAACAGGTAGGAGTTTGCAACCGATTACTACGCCTATCAGTGGGAATTGAGCATCCTGATGATTTGATCGCTGATTTAAAATTTTCCTTGGATAAATGTTTACAAATAGAGGAGTGTATTCGATGAATTTTGCAACCAAAATCCTTCATGGTACGTGTGGAATGGATCGTGTGACGGGAGCATCAAGTATCCCAATCTACCAAGCCTCTACTTTTCATCAATATGATATTGACCAGCCTGGCACCTACGATTACGCAAGATCAGGAAACCCCACACGGCAGGCGTTAGAGGAAACGATTGCCGCGTTAGAAGGGGGAGAGCGGGGATTTGCTTTTTCATCAGGAATGGCTGCTATTTCCAGCGTATTTCTGTTATTTTCAAGTGGCGATCACTTAGTAGTAGCAGAAGATGTCTATGGTGGGACATTTCGCTTTTTAACAACCGTGCTCGAACGGATGCAAATAGAAGTGACCTTTGTGGATACGACTCAATTGCCTTTGGTAAAGGCAGCGATCCAATCTAACACGAGGGCAATATTTTTAGAAACACCCTCAAATCCGACGTTAAAGGTGACTGATTTGCGAGGAGTAATTGCCATTGCTAAACGTCATGGGCTACTAACCATCGTGGACAATACTTTTTTGACTCCATACTACCAACGACCACTGGAGTTAGGAGCTGATATTGTACTCCATAGTGCTACCAAGTTTATCGGCGGACATAGTGATGTGGTAGCAGGTCTGGCGGTGACGAAAACAAAGGAACTAGGACAAAAATTATATGCCATTCAAAATGGATTTGGCGCCATTCTTGGTGTGCAGGATAGCTGGCTAGTGATGCGGGGCTTAAAAACATTAAAGGCACGTTTGGATATTTCAACCCGAAACGCAGCGGTTGTAGCAGATCATTTAGCAGAGCATCCTTTGGTAAAAAATGTTTATTATACTGGTTTGTCCACCCATGTTGGACATAAAGTACAAGAGACTCAAGCAAATGGACACGGAGCAGTTCTTTCGTTTGACTTGGGGAGCCGAGCACGTGTGAAAGCTTTATTTGAAAATGTACAATATGCTCTCGTAGGAGTTAGCCTTGGCGGAGTAGAGAGTATTTTATCCTACCCAGCGCAGATGTCACATGCAGCTATGCCGAAAGCCGAGCGAGAAAAGCGGGGCATTACGGATGGATTAGTAAGGCTATCGCTTGGAGTAGAGGATGTAACGGACGTGTTGGCTGATTTAGAGAGAGGATTGAAAGCGGGGGAGAAAGTAGAGGAGCAAGTGAACGTGTAGGATTGATAGAATATGTAAAGAGCTGTCTTGATGGTTTGAAAGGAACCCTCTTTTTTAATAAAAGGGGGTTTTAAGCAATGGATTAAAAAATAAACGAGAACATAAGGAAATCCAGCCCCTTTCTGACATGCTATCAGACTTAGCTGGATTTCTTTATATTGTTAGGAAATAGCGAACACGTACCCCTTACCTTTTTCTACATATTTTTTTTCGAGTAAGGTACTTGTTTTTATAGTGGGAGCTGGGTGATATTGACGCTTGGTAAGTGCATGAGCAGTGTGAAAGGCTGCCTCTTCCGTTTCCGCAATAACAGCAGCTACCAGACTTTTGTCCTCGGTTGTGACGATCTCGACATGGTATAAAAACATGAGATTTCCCTCTTTTCTTACTTGCTGAGTTCAAAAGCGTTGCCAAACAGTCAGCCGTGTTAGACAGCCACTTTCTAGCAAATCATCCTAGTATTCTTTACACACTTACACTTGCAATAATTTGTGTAAAATGCTCCTGGATGTTGGCGGTTCCGAACCTACGAGCGAACTGGTGGAACTTTTCTCCTGATTCCCGATTGGTTTTAAATAATTCCACTAGTTGAGCGATAACAGGAGCTACTCGATCTGCGACAACACGCCCCTTTAGACGACTGTTAAATTGGGCATCTGGTCCAAGACTGCCTCCAACGAAAAAATCATAGGCGTCTACCGTTCCTTCTGCCGTTTTAACCAAAGAGCCCTGTAGTCCAATATCGGCTATTTGCTGCTGACCACAGGAATTGGGACATCCAATCATGTGGATTCTTATTGGTGTATCAATTTCCACATGTTCATCTAGCCAGTGAGCGATAGAAGCCATCCGTGCTTTTGTCTCAACGATTGCCAAATTGCAAAATTCATTGCCCGTACAGGAAACAGCATGCCCAATAAATGTTCGTGGTGTAGGGGAATAACGTGTGAGCAAGGTTTCAGCAAGTAAGGAATCCAAATGTTCGTGGGGAATGTTTGGCAGGATTATATTTTGAGAATTCGTAGTCCGTATAGAGCCATTTCCATAACGGTCGGCTAAATCGGCCAACTCGGCTAAATCCTCAGCAGTGAGTCGTCCCACAGGCAATAGTAGTCCTACATAATGTAAACCTGGCTGTTTTTGCTTATGAACACCAGTAAAGTAGCCTGCATTCCAGCCAACTGTCCGATCTTCTCCAAGTTCTTCTAATGGTCCAGTCAATTCTAATAATTTCTCAGTAAATTTTTCAGGACCCCAATCAGCCATTAAAAATTTAAGACGAGCCTGATGTCTCTTCTCACGATACCCATAATCTCGAAAAATACGTGTCACAGCATCTGCTACCTGTACGACTTCTGTAGGCAAAACAAAGATAGGTAACTGCTTTGCTAGATAAGGCTTGGCAGACAAACCGCCGCCTACCCAGACATGAAAGCCAACCTGTTCTTGACCATTTATGATTTTAGACGCAGGAGTAAAAGCGAGGTCATTTATTTCTGCATGTCCGGTATTATAGATGTTTGCTGAAATGGATAATTTATATTTTCGTGGGAGGTTTGAGAATTCAGGATTTAATAAAAAGTGCTCTTCTAGTTGTTGTACAAGGGGTTCGGTATCCATAAGTTCGTAAGGGTCAATACCTGAGAGTGGATTTCCGACAATCGTACGTGGAACATCTCCGCAAGCCTCATAAGAGAATAACCCTACATGCTCTAAGCGATCAAATATATCTGGAAGGTCAGGAGTTGTCAGCCAATGAAATTGCACCGCTTGTCGTGTTGTGATATCAACTAAATTTCGACCGTATTCCCGACTGATGTCTGCGAGAGCTCTTGCTTGATCTGCACGTAAAATCCCTCCTGGAATACGGACTCTCATCATAAAAAAACCGTTTCCTTTAGGTTTTTGTTCGTAGATTCCAGCCCATTTAAAAAAGGCGAGGTCGTCAGCGGAAAACGCCTGATATCCTTTTGAGCCGAGTCTTCGTATGATCTCGATAATATCTAAGCCATCTCGTTCTAATTTTGTTAGTTCAAATGCATGTAATTTACTCTTATCTGCTTCCCAAGGGCGAGATTGTTGATCGCTCATTTTCATTGATCCTCCCTTAATTCATATTAATTTTGTCGGGATACTTTGAACTGAGTATAACCGCTGGATACAACAAGGTCAACGAGAAAAAACGAAATAGTTTGAATTGACACAACAAAAATAAATGACTATGATGTAGGGCAAATGCTTATAAATCCTACTTTTCAACTTGGTTTTAAGTCTCAGGAGCTTGTATATCTTCTGGTGTAATTATCTGTGCAATCTGAGTAGGCAAGTATCCTTGAGAGAGCGTACGACATAAGATGAGTAGGTGAATGCTGAAGAGGAGAGGTAGAGAAATGAATAAATTGACATTACATGAGATTGAACTGTTGGCCAATCGGTTTGAGCATGCGGAAGCAGAAGAATTGCTCGCTTGGGCAACAGAAATCTATGGTGCCAAAATCGTACTTGCATCTAGCTTCGGAGCTGAGGATGTGGTGCTAATTGATATGCTGCAAACAATGGCACCAGAAACTCCTGTATTTTATCTGGATACAAATAAACACTTTAAAGAGACGTACGAAACTCGCGATCGACTTGAGGAGCATTACTCTACCTCTTTTATTAGGGTTTCACCGTTACTAACCTTAGAAGAACAGAGTACACAGTATGGAGACGAACTATGGAAAAGCAACCCTACAGCCTGTTGTAACATTCGGAAGGTAGAGCCACTAAAACGTATTTTGAGCAACTATGATGCGTGGATTACAGGAATTCGTCGTGATCAGGCTCCAACGCGTGCCAACAGCAAAAAGGTAGAGTGGGATGAGAAATTTGGTCTTGTAAAATGTAATCCGCTAGCAGCATGGACGAGTGAGGATGTATGGACATATATCCGCAAACATGAGGTTATTTACAATCCACTACACGACCAGTATTATCCTAGCATTGGTTGTTCTGTCTGTACTCGTGTGGTGCTCCCCGGAGAAGACCCTCGTGCAGGGCGTTGGTCAGGTTTTGAAAAAACGGAGTGTGGTTTACACAAATAATTACATGCATAAAGACTGCAGTGAGGTATAGTGAGAAACGCGTAGAAAGGATGAAGAGAATCGTGGCAGAACAATATCTAGCTCATGGTGGGGCTCTAGTAAATCGGTTGTTATCCCCTGTATTTGTAGAAGAGAATAATCAACGTTTACTTCCCTATCGTTTCGTTACCGTAGATGAATGGACTTTGTCTGATATTGATTGCATAGGGATAGGAGCCTTTTCTCCGCTAAAGGGTTTTCTGACAGAAAGCGAGTATGATTCGGTGGTAGAGCACATGCGCTTACCTGATGGAACAGTTTGGCCGGTACCGATCACACTGGCAGTATCGGAAGAGTTTAGCGATTTAGCTATTGGTGAAAAGCTGGTATTGCGTGGAGAGGATGGTAAGAATTATGCCGTACTTACCGTACAGGATGTCTATCAACCTGACAAAAAGAGAGAAGCTATTCAGGTATACAAAACGACTGATCTAGCTCACCCTGGAGTGGCTAAGCTGTATCAGCGCCCCCCTTTCTATGTAGGTGGAAGCATACAGGTGATCCAACGCCCACAACCAGAGCTGTTTGCCAATTATTATTATACTCCAAGTGAAACACGAGATTTTTTCAGACAACTGGGCTGGAAAAGTATCGTAGGTTTTCAAACGAGAAATCCGGTACATCGTGCCCATGAGTATATCCAGAAGGCGGCTTTAGAAATTGTGGATGGGCTCTTTTTAAATCCACTAGTAGGTCAAACAAAATCGGATGATATACCTGCGCATGTGAGAATGAAAAGTTATTTCGTCTTACTGGAAAAATACTATCCTAAAAATCGTATTTTTTTGGGGGCATTTCCTGCAGCAATGCGTTATGCGGGGCCAAGAGAAGCAGTCTTTCATGCCATGGTAAGAAAGAATTATGGGTGTACGCACTTTATCGTTGGACGAGATCACGCAGGTGTTGGCGATTATTATGGCACATATGATGCACAACATATTTTTTCAGAATTTACCCAAGAAGAGCTGGGAATTACGCTCTTGTTTTTTGAGCATAGCTTTTTCTGTCAAGCATGCCAAGGAATGGCTACGACGAAAACCTGCCCACATGACAAAGCTCATCACGTTGCATTATCAGGTACTAAAGTACGGGAATTGCTCAGGAACGGTATTACTCCTCCACCAGAATTCTCACGTCCAGAAGTAGCGAAAGTGTTAATTCAAGGTCTTCGAGAACGAGTGAAATGAAAAGGATAGTCTGTAAGAACACAGAAATAAAAAATGTGAAATTAGAGTGAAAAAGTGGATAAATACAGAGAAAAATAGACAATGCGCAGAGACGTACTAGCTTCTCTGCGATTTTTTTATGTGTATGTATACATAGACGTACGGAGAGAAAAACAGCAGATAACCAAGTGGACCATGAACGAATAGGTACCGAGAATAAAACGAATATTATATGCATTTTGAATGTGAAATGTTAAGGTTTTGGTCGAATCTGTTTTTTTGAAGAATACGTAACGAGGGACAAATAACCAGAAAAAATTCTTTTGAAAAAAACAGGTATGTGAACAGAAATTTGTGTATGCGCTTTCATTTATGAGCCATAAGAGCCTGCTCAATTCTAGTGAGCAATCGTTCGGGAAAAAGTTTAATAAAAAGAATTTGATTTCATTGACACGCATTTTTGGGCTGGCTATAATCAGTCATAACAATTATTTTCAGACAATTCACATGACATTTTAAACTTTATTTTGATTTGAGAGAATATTTCGATGGCTTTGATGAGGACATGATTGATTACTCATTCTTTCACAGAGAGTCCGGATTGCTGAGAACCGGATAGGAACGTAATGAATTACTCGCCTCTGAGCTGTTAGCTGAACGATTTAGGTCTAGTAGGTGTAACCGCTTAGCGCCCGTTATCGCGCTGACAGTCAGATTAACCACTGACCTGTCCAAGGCTGAATCTCCGCGAGGAGTCAGCAAATTTGGGTGGTACCGCGAATCCCTTCGCCCCAATAAGACATCTTTCGTATGTCGGGGTGATGGGATTTTTTTATGGAAAAAAAGACTTTTACTTTGATAAAAGGGATAGGGAGGAGAGAAGATGATCGAGACCGCAGAA
Source organism: Brevibacillus sp. JB24b (assembly GCF_051713385.1). Taxonomy (NCBI): domain Bacteria; kingdom Bacillati; phylum Bacillota; class Bacilli; order Caryophanales; family Paenibacillaceae; genus Brevibacillus; species Brevibacillus sp. JB24b. The sequence goes on from NZ_JBNVQV010000001.1 coordinate 1,218,476, forward strand.
CAGACGCGGATGTTACCTGAAATGAGATTTGGCGAAGAATTGACTGGGGCAGAAACCTTACTACGTTGTCTGTTGTTAGAAGGTGTTGAGCACATTTTTGGTTATCCTGGAGGAGCCGTTCTACCAATTTATGACTCACTCTATGGCAGTCGTCTAAAGCATATTTTAGCGCGGCACGAACAAGGGGCCATTCACGCAGCTGATGGGTACGCAAGAGCGAGTGGAAAAGCGGGTGTAGTAGTTGCTACATCAGGACCAGGGGCTACAAATCTAGTCACAGGCATTGCCACGGCACAAATGGATTCCGTACCGCTTGTCTGTATTACCGGTAACGTCGCACAGAACATGATTGGAACAGATGCTTTTCAGGAGGCAAACATTACAGGAATTACCATGCCGATAACGAAGCATAACTATTTTATTCGTGATATCCGTGATATTCCACGCATCATAAAAGAGGCCTTTTATATTGCAACGACAGGTCGTCCGGGACCGGTACTTATTGATATTCCCAAGGATGTTTGCAATAGTGTAGCACCATTTCAAGCACTTGAGAGTATTAGTGTTCGCGGTTATCACCCTACTCTGGTACCCTCAGATGATGAGATGAAGCAGTTTATTACAGCGATTAATCAGTCCACACGCCCAGTTATAATGGCTGGAGGGGGCATTTTAGCTGCTAACGCTCATCAGGAATTGCTTGCCTTTTCAGAATTGACGCGAATCCCTGTTATCAGCACATTTATGGGACTAGGGAACTTTCCTGGAACACATGAATTAGCACTTGGTATGCCGGGCATGCATGGTAATTATGCAGCTAATCAAGCTTTAATGAATGCGGACTGTGTGATTGGTTTAGGAGCGCGGTTTGATGACAGAATTACGATGGGACGCACCAAAGAATTTGCACCAAACGCCACAATTGTCCATGTAGATATCGATCCCGCTGAATTAGGAAAAAATGTTGAAACAGCGGTATGTGTAGCAGGAGACATAAAGAGTACGTTAGAAAAAGCGTTATTGCTAGCTAAGCCGCTCGAAACCAGTGCATGGATGAAACAATTGCATGGATGGCAGAAAGCACACCCGTACAGCTATAAAAAAGATGGTCAATTAAAGCCGCAAGAAGTAATCGAAATGCTTTATGAAACAACAAATGGTGAGGCAATTGTGACAACGGATGTAGGTCAGCATCAGATGTGGAGTGCGCAATATTACAAGGTCAAAAAACCGCGTTCATTTATTTCATCCGGTGGTCTAGGAACGATGGGCTTTGGTTTCCCAGCCGCAATCGGTGCACAGATTGCTTATCCTGACCGTACTGTAATCAGCATTGTAGGAGATGGCGGATTCCAGATGACCAATCAGGAGCTAGCGATTTTAGCCCAACATAAGCTTCCTGTTAAAGTGGTTATCATAAATAATCAATGTCTAGGAATGGTACGGCAATGGCAGGAGATATTCTACGATCAGCGTTATAGTTCAATTGATTTAACGTGTAGCCCTGATTTTGTTAAATTAGCAGAAGCCTATGGTATTAAAGGAATGCGGGCGACTACTTCAGCAGAAGCTCAGTCTGTCTGGAAGGAAGCATTGGAATTCAATGGTCCTGTGGTTATTGATTTTAGAGTAGCAGCTGGGGAAAATGTATACCCAATGGTGGCAGCTGGAAGCACGCTAGATCAAATGATGTTGGGGGATGAGTGACATGCAACGACATACATTAGCACTTTTGGTAAACGACCATCCCGGTGTTTTGACCCGAGTAGCCATTCTCTTTGGTCAACGTAATTTTAATATCGACAGTATAACTGTAGGTTCAACAGAAGAAGCAGGTTTGTCCCGAATGATTATTACAACAAACGGAGATGAGCATCAACTTGATCAATTGATGAAACAATTATGTAAGCTTATCGATGTTATCTCAGTAACTCATCTAAGCAAGGATCCAATGGTAGCAAGAGAAATTGCCTTAATTCGAGTCCATGCTGAAGCAGCCCAGCGGACGGAGTTAACTGGTATTGTTGAACCATTTCGTGCCTCCATTGTCGATATTGGTCCCACATCCATTATTATTCAGGCAACTGGTGATAGTGAAAAAATCGATGCCCTGCTAGCTTTGCTATCTCCATATGGGATTGAAGAATTAACACGAACAGGAAGCGTAGCAATGGCACGCGGTTTAAGTCTGGAATTAATGCAAGTTTAATCATTTATTTTAATAAAAATTGAATTTTTAAAATTTACAAATAAAACACCCAAAAACTAGGAGGAATTTACCCATGATGAAAATTTATTATGAACAAGATGCTAATCAAGCTGCTCTATACGGAAAAACAATCGCGATCGTTGGATACGGTAGTCAAGGTCATGCACAAGCCCAAAACCTACGTGATAGTGGATACCGAGTAATCATTGGTCTACGTCCAGGGAAATCGTGGAAACAAGCTGAGAATGATGGTTTTGAAGTGTACACAGTAGCAGATGCTACTAGTCAGGCAGATGTCATTCAAATTCTACTTCCAGATGAACATCAGGGGAATGTGTACAAACAAGAGATTCAACCAAATCTAAAAGCGGGAGCAACTCTTTCTTTCTCACATGGTTTCAATATCCATTTTGGTCAAATTGTAGCGCCTGACAATGTAGATGTCATTATGGTAGCTCCAAAAAGCCCTGGTCATCTCGTTCGCCGTGTATATGTAGAAGGGTTCGGTGTACCTAGCTTGGTAGCTATTCATCAGGATCATAGCGGAAAAGCATTAGAAACAGCTCTTGCTTATGCAAGTGGAATTGGTAGCACCAAAGCGGGGGTTATCGAAACCACGTTCCGTGAAGAGACAGAAACGGATCTGTTTGGTGAGCAAGCCGTATTGTGTGGTGGCGTATCTGAGCTAGTAAAAGCAGGATTTGATACGTTGGTAGATGCAGGGTACCAGCCTGAAATTGCTTACTTTGAATGTTTGCATGAATTGAAGCTGATCGTTGATTTGATGTATGAAGGTGGTTTAGCTCGTATGCGCTACTCGATCAGTGATACAGCAGAGTATGGTGACTACAACACAGGTCGTCGCATCGTAACAGATGAAACACGTCAAGAGATGAAAAAAGTGCTTGCTGAAATCCAGGATGGCACATTTGCACGTAATTGGATTTTGGAAAATCAAGCTAATCGCCCAGGTTTTAATGCTCGTCGCCGTTTGGAAAGTGAGCATGGTATTGAGCAAGTGGGTGAAAAATTACGCAATATGATGGCTTGGATTCAAAAAGAAAAGAAAGAAGAGCAAGCTCCAGTAAAAGCCTAAGAAATCATACAAGTTCAAATAGCAATCGCAGTATATGTATGGAGTCATAAACAAAATGAGAGCTGGGAGGAGGAAGTGTAATGCGTACTATCGAGATTTTTGATACCACATTGCGCGATGGAGAACAATCTCCAGGAGTGAATTTAAGCATGAATGAAAAGGTGGAGATTGCCCTCCAACTCGAACGTTTGGGTGTTTCACGAATGGAGGCTGGTTTTGCCGCCGCCTCCCCCGGTGATCTTCGGTCGGTTACTGAAGTCGCTAAACGAGTAAAAAATGCAACAGTTGTCAGCTTAGCTCGGTCTGTATCAGGAGATATTGATAAGGCTTATGAAGCACTACGTGATGCTCAAAATCCGTGCATTCATGTGTTCCTGGCTACGTCTCCGATTCATCGCGAGCATAAATTAAACATGTCAAAGGAGCAAGTGATTGAGCGAGCGGTGGCAGCGATCAAACATGCGAAAAAGTACGTCCCTAACGTACAGTTTTCCGCTGAAGATGCCGGTCGTACGGAGATCCCTTATTTAGCAGAGGTTGTGAGGGCTGCTATTGAGGCTGGGGCTAATGTTATTAATCTGCCTGACACAGTTGGTTATTTGACACCACAGGAATACGGAAATATTTTTCGCGAAATGATTATTCGTGTCCCTGAAACGGCGAATATTAAGCTGAGCTGTCATTGTCATGACGATTTGGGAATGGCGGTTGCTAATAGCTTGGCAGCGATTGAAGCAGGAGTAACGCAAGTGGAAGGTACTATCAATGGAATCGGTGAGCGAGCAGGTAATACCTCACTGGAAGAAGTTGTGATGGCACTGGAAACAAGGAAAAGCTTCTATCAAGTTCAAACGAAATGGCAATTGAAAGAAATTGCACGTACTAGCCAATTGGTCAGTCGTCTAACGGGAATGATTGTGCCTGGTAACAAGGCCATTGTAGGTGCAAACGCGTATGCGCACGAATCAGGTATACACCAAGATGGCGTATTAAAAAATTCGGAAACCTATGAAATTATCCGTCCAGAAACGGTGGGGTACAAGTCGAATCTATTGGTACTGGGCAAGCATTCGGGGCGACATGCCTTTAAGGATAAGCTAGCAGAGCTTGGCTATCATTTGGAAGCAGAACAAATTGATACGGCTTTTCAGGCATTTAAAGTGCTATGTGATAAAAAGAAAGAAGTAAGTGACGACGATATTTTAGCATTAATTGATGCAAAAATGACGGATAGCGAAGAGATGTATCAGCTTGATTCCATTCAGCTTTCCTATGGCAATCAAAGCACCCCTACAGCTAGCGTACGCATTATTCGTGCAGATGGTGAGATTCGTGAAGAAGCCGCTTGTGGCAATGGTTCTGTCGATTCTATCTACAAGGCAATCGACAGAGCGATCGGTGAAGAGGTCACATTGATCGATTATAAAATTATCTCGGTTACACATGGGAAAGATGCTCTGGGAGAAGTGTATGTTCGTCTACAGCAGGGAGATGAAATTTCTCAAGGAAGAGGGCTAAGTACCGATGTCATGGAAGCGAGTGCGATCGCCTATGTGCGAGCAATTAACAAGTTGATTCAAACACGCGGAGAAGTACTGGACGTACAGCCAGTATAATGACCAGTTTACAGCCAAAAGTCCAACGATTCGGATAGAGGGAAAATAGAGAGAAACATCAAGGTCGGGACGTACCAGTTAGTTGAGAAGCGAAAGTGAGAGATCGAGATATGACAAAAACCTTTAATGTGGCCGTTCTTCCAGGAGATGGAATTGGCGCTGAAATTGTTGCGGAAGCGGTGAAAGTTTTAGATGTAGTAGCACAACAAACAGGCCATACCTTTCAGTTTACTTATGGTAAAATCGGTGGTTGTGCTATTGAAGAAGAGGGAACACCGTTACCAGAGGAGACAGTACGCATATGTAAAGAAGCGGATGCGGTATTGCTAGGTGCAGTTGGCGGACCAAAATGGGATCAAAACCCGGGGCATTTACGCCCGGAAACAGGCTTGTTGGGGATTCGTAAAGCCTTAGGTCTATTTGCTAATCTGCGACCTGCGACAATGCATGAATGCCTAGTAGAAGCATCTTCTTTAAAACCTGAGGTTGTGGCAGGCGTAGATTTAGTCGTAGTACGTGAATTGACGGGTGGTATCTACTTCGGTGACAAGAAACGTTATATCGGAGAAGATGGTCAGGATACAGCAGAGGATTTGTTAGTGTACCGAGAGGAAGAAGTAGAGCGCATCATACGAACCGCTTTTGACATCGCCCGGAAACGGCAAAAGAGGCTCGTATCGGTGGATAAGGCAAACGTATTGGAAAGCTCACGCTTGTGGCGGAAGGTTGCTGATCGGGTTGCTACCGAGTACCCAGATGTAGAACTCTCACACATGCTAGTTGACTCCTGCGCCATGCAGCTAGTGCGAGCACCAAAGCAGTTTGACGTGATTGTGACTGAAAATATGTTTGGCGATATTTTAAGTGATGAAGCTGCCATGCTGACTGGTTCTATCGGAATGCTGGCTTCAGCGAGTCTTGCTTCAGGCAGCTTTGGATTGTATGAGCCAGTACATGGTTCAGCACCAGATATAGCGGGTAAGGGCATTGCTAATCCGCTAGCCACGATTTTGTCTGTAGCGATGCTACTACGATATTCACTTCATTTGGATGAAGCTGCAGACCGAGTCGAGCAAGCGGTATGGGCTGTATTAGAAGCAGGTCATCGTACAGGTGATCTAGCAGTCAATAAAGCAGAGGCACTTGGTACGATAGAAATGGGGCAGTTGGTTGTTGCTGAACTGAAGAAAGCAGTTATTTCCAAATAAAGATAAGTAAAAAGACCACTACAGAAGAACAAATTTTTCTGAGTGGTCTTTTTCGTTTTTTCTTTCATTACCCGATCATAATTTTTCCCTTAGGATAGCGGAAGTACTCTTTTCGATTTCGTTGAGCTAGTGCAAAGGCGATCGTTAACGGTCCTACCCGTCCGGCAAACATAGTTAAGGAGATGACGAGTTTTCCGATATCAGATAAATCAGGGGTCAGTCCCATTGATAAACCCACCGTTGCAAAGGCAGAGACACTCTCAAAGAGAATCATTAAAAAATCTTTACCTGGTTCAGTAATCGTTAAAATCATACTTACTATAATTACGATAAATAAGGCAATCATCGTTACGGTTAGCGATTTATAAATCATATGAGGCAGAATACGTTGGCGATAGAAAATAACGTCTTCTCGCCCCTTTATCTGCGCCCATACGGCTCCTAATAGAGTGGCAAAGGTGGTGGTCTTAATACCGCCACCTGTAGATCCAGGTGAAGCCCCGATGAACATTAACACAATAATAAAGAACAAACTGGACTGACGCATGTCTCCAATGCTTATCGTGTTGGAGCCAGCCGTTCTAGCTGTAACAGATTGATACAGCGCCCCAAAAAACTTACCAATAGGAGACAATGGTTGTAGAGTCTTGGCATTCGTAAATTCTAGAATCAAAATGGCTAAAGTTCCTACCACAATCAAAATGGCTGTTGTTGTTAGAACCACCTTTGTATGTAGTGACAATCGTTTTGTCTCGCGATACCCGTACACCTCTGCCATTACAATAAATCCAATCCCGCCTAAAATAATCAGCGCACAGACTGTTAGATTGACGATGGGATCACTCACATACTTCGTTAAGCTACTGAATTCCCCCATGAGGTCGAATCCTGCATTGTTAAAGTTAGAAATGGAATGAAACATACCGTAATACAAAGCCTTTGCAAATGGCATATCGAAGGCAAAGCGAAGCGTAAGCAAAATTCCTCCAGTCAATTCAATCAAGCCTGTAAAGATCAGAAGCATCTTGGCAAGCCTGACTACCCCTTCGATAGAAATTTGATTAAGTGATTCTTGCAACAAGAGCCGTTGTTTTAACGATATTTTTTTCCCCATAAGAAGAGCAAAAAAAGTAGCTAGGGTCATGAATCCCAAACCACCTACTTGAATAAGTGCTAAAATCACCAGTTGCCCGAACATCGTAAATGTTGTCCCAGTATCCGTCACGACTAGCCCTGTCACGCAGGTAGCAGACGTAGAGGTAAAAAAGGCATTGATCCAAGACAGCCCTTGACCGTCATTCGTTGCGATAGGAAGGGTTAATAAGATGGTACCAATTGCAATGATAAGCGCAAAACCTAATACCAGTACCTTGGGTGGGCTTAAATGAAATTTTTTAATTAATTTTTCTAGCATCGCAACCTCTTCCTTTACCTGATAGTACCTTTCAAGGAAATACGTCGTTATTTTATAGTATAACCGTTAAAAGTCAGGTCCTTCTTTGGTTTGTAGTGGAAACTTGCTCACAAGCGTAGCAGAAAATGAACCGTTCATCAATAAGCAAAAATACCGAAATCCTAATGAATATAACAGCAGAAAAGGAGCCTAAAACAAGCAGCAGAAGAACATAAATATATGAAAGAAAATGATAATTTGCTCAAAAAACAGCACAATACAAAAAAAGGCCCAACCAAGGCCTAAAGAGAGTGTCTTTTCGTACAAGGTGGCCATTGTATTTGGGCTTGTGGGTAATGCTTTTGTAAGCGGCTTTCCATTAGATCATAGTCTATTGGTAAAAGTTCTTCCGTAGTAGGCTTGATTAGGGTTAAAACAATCCAATTTACATGGGAATGCTTACCCGGTTCGGAGTATTTTTCTCCTTCATAAACCGCTTTTTTATACGTTAAAAGAAGATTTTGTCTGATATTACTAGGTGTATCTAATAAATGAAACGTACCTTTTCGTCTAGCTTGCCTAAATGCACGTAAGGGATGAAATAAACGGCTCATAAAATACCAACAAAGAAAGAAGCAACCAATGGGTAAAAGAATTTTTAGTAATAAAGACATGAGGAAATGGGATGCCTCCTTTCTCGATTCCCTTGATCTATATGAATAAGAAGTATTGTTTTTGCATGAAAAAATAATCGACATACAAATTCGATTTCTTCTATATACGGAAATGGTTGATATAAGTTTCAAAAAGGATTATTGTTTTTAAAATAAAATAATTAGTTACTTTACAAAAGTTAGTTACTTTGTTATGATGAAGACAAGAATATATCGTAACAATACCTACACAATAAAGCTATGAGGTGAGCTACTATGATAAAAATTTTTCCATCAGATTCTCGTTTTCAAGCTAATCATGGCTGGTTGAAATCACAATTTAGTTTTTCCTTTGCAGAATATTATGATCCAGAAAATATGAGCTTTGGTCCTATGAGAGTGTTAAATGACGATACAATCCAAGCTGGATATGGTTTTGGAACCCATCCTCACAAGGAGATGGAGATTGTTACGATCATGTTAGAAGGTGTCTTGCGTCATAAAGACAGTACAGGAAATGAAGAGGAACTAAAGCCAGGGGAGATTCAACGTATGTCTGCTGGTACTGGTATTATGCACTCTGAGTATAATGGCTCTACTACGGAAGAAGCTAAGCTACTTCAATTATGGTTTGAACCGAAGCAGTATGGCTTAACGCCGTCTTATGAACAATTTGCTTATGATCAACAAGCGATGATAAATGCTTTATTGCCTGTCGTATCAGCCAATCCACATGAGCAACGTGTCGCACATGTACACCAAGATATGACCATTTATTTGTCACGATTAGAAGCTGATAAGAGTATTTCTTTCTCCCAACATACGAATAGACGGACGTTCTTATTCATCATGGAGGGTCAATTACAAGTTAACGGCCAAGTATTAGAACGACGTGACTCGGCTCGTATTACTGATCTGGATACGTTGGAGCTAGTAGCAGGGCAAGATTCCTATTTTATGCTGATAGATCTGCCGTAAGTGTGCCATTTCATTTATGTTTACCCCCATTAGCCCGGACTTTGTGGTCTAGATTGCCACATAAGTCTCGGGCTTTTGCGCTTGAAAAAAGAAGGGTATGCTAGGAATTACAATCTTGTTTTTTCGTTGCTTGTCTCTGTAATCTATCTTATGATCGAGTACAATGGAAGTTGTGGTGTTTTTGAAGAAAGAGGTATCTGAGGAGGAATCATGAATGAGCACAACCGAACATAAAGCGACTGCACCTAAAAGTGTGGGGGTAATGGTTGTCACCGTCTCTGATACAAGGGACGAAGAGACAGATAAAAGTGGAAAGCTAATGAAAAATCTTTTAGAAGAAGCGGGTCATACTACTCTTCTCTATTCTATTGTTAAAGATGAACCATTGCAGATACAGGCTGTAATTGAACAAGGGGTACAACACCCAGAGGTAGATGTGATTTTGCTTAACGGAGGAACAGGTATTGCTCCCCGTGATCATACATATGAGTCGGTAAAAGGATTGCTTGATAAAGAAATGCCCGGGTTTGGCGAGATTTTCCGCATGCTAAGTTATACCGAGGATATTGGTTCCGCATCCATATTATCGAGAGCGATAGCGGGCACCTATAAAGGAACAGCGATTTTTTCCACACCAGGTTCTACAGGAGCGGTTAAACTAGCAATGGTCAAATTAATTCTGCCTGAATTAGGACATGTTGTCAGAGAATTGCGCAGAACAGTATAATGAAGGGCGTAGAAAAAGGAGTGAACCATACATAATGAAAATTTTACTTGCAACACTTAACGCCAAATTTATTCATTCTTCTTTGGCTTTAAGGTATTTGCGTAGCTATGCCAAGCCCTACTATCCAGATATCGAACTGGTAGAATATACCATTAACGATGTTCTAATTAATATTGTTGGGGATATTCATAAACGTCAGCCCGATATCATTGCATTTTCCTGTTATATCTGGAATATTCGCGAGACGCTGGACGTAATTAATAATGTAAAAAAGATTTGTCCAAATGTGCAGATCATTTTAGGAGGTCCAGAAGTCTCCTACGATACAGACGAGTGGATGAAAAAGTATCCTGCAATCGATGTGATCGTGATGGGTGAAGGAGAAGAAGCATTCCTTGAATTATGTCAAACCTATGAACGGGCAAAACAAACCGGAGAAGCTCCTTTATTAAAAGAAGTGCCAGGTATCGCTTACCGAGATGGAGAACGTGTCCGTTTTTCAATGCAGCGTATACAAACGAAAGATTTAAACCACTTACCTTCTCCATTTGAAGAGGATTTAGATGAATTGAATAACCGTGTCGTTTATTTTGAAGCGTCTCGTGGTTGTCCTTTTCGCTGTCAATACTGTTTGTCCTCCATTGAAAATGGGGTTCGCTATTTTGATCTAGATCGTGTGAAGCGTGATTTAAAGCGTTTAATAGATCATGGAGTTAAAACCATTAAATTTGTGGATCGGACTTTTAATATTAATAAGCAATATGCCATGGAAATCTTTCAATTTTTAATTGATAACCATAATGGAACCATTTTTCAATTTGAGATAACGGCCGATATCCTAAAGCCAGATGTTGTTGACTTTCTAGCTGAGAATGCACCACCAGGTATTTTCCGCTTTGAAATTGGGGTTCAATCAACAAATGACGAAACGAATCGTCTTGTACAACGTCGACAAAACTTTGAAAAATTAAGTTATACCGTGCTGAAAATCAAAGAATCTGGTAAAATTGATCAGCACTTAGACTTAATCGCGGGATTACCAGAGGAAGATTACGCATCCTTCCGCAAAACGTTTAATGATGTATTTGCTTTGCGTCCAGAAGAGTTACAATTAGGCTTTTTAAAAATGTTGCGAGGTACAGGTGTGAGGGCACGTGCTGCAGAACATGGATACATATATATGGATCAGTCACCCTATGAAATCTTGGGAAATAACGTACTTTCCTTTAATGATATGCAGCGTATTAAGCGTACGGAAGATATTCTAGAAAAATATTGGAATGCTCATAGGATGGACAAGGCGTTTGAATGGATTTTAACTCACCATTTTGAGACGCCATTTGATTTCTTTCAAGAGTTTGGGGATTATTGGGAAGAGCAAGGCTGGGGACGTTTTGGGCATCAGTTAGAAGATTTATTTACTCGTCTCCAACGTTTTCTTGAAAGTAAAGTTCCTAATAAAACAAGTCATTCCTTAAGTATGTTAAAATTTGATTACTTATTACATCAGAAATATCGACCGCGTAAAATCTGGTGGGACGATACGGTCAACAAATCGGAATTACAAGCGATTTATCAAAATGTAGCAAATAAACGTGCTGACTTACGTGCAGATTTTGCCCTACACGCTGAAACGGAAAAAGAGTATGCCAAACATACTACAGTAGCGCATGTCTCATTTAATGTAGAACACTATATAAAAACGGGTGAAATGGTTGAAGGTAATTTTGCTTTGGTGATGTATTATCCGTTTGTGGAAGGGGAATCCAATACGTTCATCTGTGTCCCTGTATCACAAACAGTTGCCTAGACGATACCCAAAAGTAAACAGACAGTAGTATAAAGTGACCTAGGTACGCGATTCACACTGCTATTTTTGCACCATGCCCAAAGTAGGTTCCTACACCTGACGAAAACCTTTTTAGCCTAAACTTTTCCTGCGAATTCGATCAGGAATGTAACGAAAATGATAAGTAAATCGTAATACCAACGACAAAGACGTTTGGATCTCAGATAAGACAAAAGGGGAGCTTCTTTGGACATGAGTGTGGATGTGTTACTTCAATTTATTGAACAATATGGATATCTGGCCATCTTTTTTCTCTTATGGCTGGGCATTGTGGGTCTGCCTGTTCCTGATGAACTGGTAGTAGCGACAGGTGGATTAGTTGCTGCTCTTGGTTATTTGAATCCGTACTATGCTTTTCTTGCTGGCTACTTCGGAGTGGTTTCGGGTCTGTCTATCGGCTTCTTTTTAGGACGTTGGGTGGGTCCACCTATACTAACTCGGTTAGCTAAGAAAAAGAAATTTGGACCTTATATTGATCGATCGACCGCACTCATCAAAAAATATGGTACGTTTTCACTGTTTATCAGCTATTTGCTGCCAGTTGTACGTCATTTAGTGCCATATGTTGTAGCAGTCGGAGGTATGACTTTTCGTAAATATGCGCTATATTCCTACACCACTGGTCTGGTTTGGGCGTTGGCATTCTACTTTCTCGGTTATTTTTTTGGCAACCATGTGGATCATATTATCGCTGTGAGTCGTCATTACGGTTTTATAACATTGTGGGTGATACTAGCCTTAATTATAGGCTTGTTTATTTATCGCTTTTGCCGCTTAAAAAAACGTGCGAATAAAAGACCAGAGGGGGATCGGAAGTGATCCCGAAAAAACTACATGCTCATAAACGACAGAGAAATAGTATTTTTCTAGTAACCTGGGTTATGCTGTTAACTGGAGTGGTATTACATCGGCTTCTGCTTATTTCAGTAGCTATTGGGTTCATTAATCTTTATGCGTTGTGTGCAATGGGATGGGACAAACGTCTTGCTCGCAAGCATAACTCTTGGAGAATACCAGAGGCTACGTTTTTTTTGCTAGCTGCGCTTGGAGGTGCTGTGGGCGTAGGTCTAGGGATGCTTTTATGGCGTCATAAAACCAAGCATCCGTCTTTTTGTGTTCTGATACCACTTTGTTTATTATGGAATGGTGGGGCTTTTTATGTCATGTGGTATTATGTGTTACCATATTTCGTATGATACAACACGCAACACAGAAGGGAATGAAAGATATGGATCAAAAAACAGAACAAATGCTACGTGATCTAACAGAGGCTCATGGTGTACCAGGCTTTGAACAAGAAGTCCGTCAGGTTATGAAATCATACATAGAACCGTACGCAGATGAAATTACTTATGATAATTTAGGGAGCTTGATCGCTAAAAAAACAGGCGATGCTAACGGACCTAAAGTGTTGATCGCGGGACACTTGGACGAAGTTGGTTTCATGGTAACGCGTATTACAGAGGAAGGTTTTCTGAAATTTCAACCGTTGGGTGGATGGTGGCCACAGGTAATGCTGGCACAGCGTGTGCATATTCAAACCAAGGAAGGCTTCTTAGATGGAGTAATTGGTTCCATCCCACCACATGTTATGCCAATGGAAAAACGCCGTAAAATGGTTGAAATCAAAGATATGTTTGTGGATATTGGGGCTTCTAGTAAAAAAGAGGCAGAGGAGTTCGGAATTCGTTTGGGTGATCCGGTTATTCCGGTGTGTCCATTTACTGTGTTAAAAAATCCAAAAATGCTGATGGCAAAAGCATGGGATAATCGTATGGGTTGTGCTGCTGCTATTGATTTAATGAAGGGTCTACAAGGTGTTGAGCACCCAAATACCTTGTATGCGGCAGGAACTGTAATGGAAGAAGTAGGAACTCGTGGAGCTTTCACTGTGGCTAATGTAGTAAAACCTGATATCGGTATCGCGGTAGATGTGGGTATCGCTGGTGATACACCAGGTGTTAGCAAAAATGATGCTCCATCAAAAGCAGGTGCAGGGGTAGAAATTGGGCTATATGACGCTCGAATGATTGCTCCGCAAAAATTGCGTGATTTTGTTATTGAGACAGCTGAAATGGAAAAGATACCGTATCAATTAACTTCCATTCCAGGTGGAGCTACAGATGCGGCGGCGTTTACTCTAACAGGTAGTGGTATACCATCCATTGCACTCTCTGTAGCAACTCGCTATATTCATAGTCATGCGTCTGTACTTCATTATGATGATTATGAGAACCTGGTAAAATTATTGATTGCTTTGGTGAAGCGCTTGGATAAAGAAAAGGTAGCAGAATTAACTTCTTTTGAATAATCAATAACAAGGCGGACTTTGGTTGTAACCAGTGTTCGCCTTTTTCTATGCAAAAAAGACAACGGTAACTTAACTTGCAAGTTCCCATTGTCTTTTGATAAAAAAGAAGTAACAAAGTAGAGTGAGTTCTTACTTATACAGGAGAGTCTGTATTCGTTGGAATATGCTCGGAGATGGTAGTGACCATTTGTTGTTGCAGATCTGAGTTGCTGTTTTGCCATAACACCTCAAATAATACACCAAGTCCAGGTAATGTTTTCTCCATACGACTTGAAATAGCATCGTTGATTGTTTCTTGTACAGAGGTGGGACTAGAGCCCTGCATTTTATACATAATAGCTTGACGCAGATTTAATGCATTAATGTTCACCTGTATAACACTCCTTTTTACATCAAAAATAAAGATGATCACCGTTAGTATTCGTTGAACGCTACATTTACATTCCTTTTGTACTGTTCAAGCGCTATGTTATAATCTAGTAGGACAAATGGGAGGTTGAATCATGTCAAAACAATTTGCCGTTATTGGAATGGGACGCTTTGGTTCCAGTGTGGCCCATGCTTTGTATGAAATGGGTTATGAAGTGATGGGAATCGATGAAGATGAAGAGCGTATTAATGAAAATATCCAAAATGTAACACATTCGGTTGCTGCCGATTCTACTGATGAGATGGCATTGCGAGAAATTGGAATCCGTAACTTTGATGTTGTGGTTGTATCCATTGGAGCTGATATTCAAGCCAGTATCTTGACTGTTTTGATTCTAAAAGAAATGGGCGTTAAAAAAATCGTAGCTAAAGCACAAAATGAGCGCCATGGGCAAGTTCTTTATAAGGTCGGAGCGGATCGAGTGGTATTTCCAGAGCGAGATATGGGAATACGCGTTGCGCATAATTTAATTTCAGCTAATGTACTGGATTTTATCGAGCTTGCTGAAGATTATAGTGTGGCTGAGGTGGTAGTATCTCATTCGATGGTTGGACAATCTTTACGCGACATCGATGTTCGTGCTAAGTATGGAGTTAACGTTATTGCTATTAAGAGTAACCAATCGTTTAACATTTCCCCAGGCCCAGACATTGTTTTGCAACATGATGATGTATTGGTTGTCATTGGCCATAATATGGATTTGAAAGAATTTGAGGAGAAGGCATAAATACATGAAAGTAGAACATATACAATCTCTGCAAAACCCTTTAGTAAAGCGCTTGAAGGAATTGCAAACCAAAAAGGGCCGAGAAACAGCAGGACGTTTCCTTATAGAAGGAGAGCATCTGTTGGAAGAAGCTCTATTGTCTAAGATGGAAGTAGTAACGCTCTTGTATGATGAGAGCAAAGGTTTACCAGCTACAGTAAACCGAGCGCTTGAGGCATTCCCATACCCTGTCAAATGCTTGTCTACAACGAATGCTGTGTTAAGTAAGTTATCAGAAACAAAAACACCGCAGGGAATCGTAGCAGAAGTGAAAATGCGTTCTAATGATTGGGCTACTGAGTGGAAGTGTTTGCAAAAATACGACTTTCTCATACTCATTCTTGACGAATTACAAGACCCTGGTAATGTAGGTACAATTATGCGGACAGCAGAGGCGGCTGGTGTAGATGCTGTTTTGATGGGACGAGGCAGTGTCGACCTTTATAATGGGAAGGTATTGCGTTCAACGATGGGTTCATTCTTCCGCATGCCCGTATTTACTTGTGATGTAAAAGCTGTATCAGAGCAAATAAAAATGGCAGGTGGACGTATACTGGTGACAGCCCTTGGGCAACAAAGTCGAGAGTATGACGAACCAGTATATAGCGGAAAGGTTGCCATAGTAATTGGTAATGAGGCACGAGGAGTGTCAGATTCCGTACTTTCCCAAGCAGACGAACTGATTCACATTCCGATCTATGGACGAACAGAATCGTTAAATGCAGCTGTTGCTACTGGCGTGATGTTGTATGAAGCGGTACGTCAGCGCAAAGCTGATTGTGATTGCGGCTAAGATTTTTTGGATATTATCAGCTTTTCTTTTGCAAGTCACCCTCATTGTGAGGTATAATTAATCGCAAATTCTAAAATAATTGTCATAAATGCTAGGATTGAGACTAGTACATAGAACAGATGACGTGTTCAGGGAAAAGGTGCCGCTTATTAAGCGACTGGAAGCACTTTTACGTGATCTCTATGGAATTCCCTCATGAGCAGACCTCTGAACCCAAGATTGAAAGACTGCGATCAAATGCTTGTGATTAACTGGCTAAGATCAAAAGTTTCAATCGTATCTTACAGTAGGAGGCACCGGTTCATCCACGTTACGGATGCGAAGGTGAGACATAATGAGATGTCTAACCAGGGTGGTACCGCGGAAATTAAACTTCGTCCCTGTTTTTAGGGAGGAAGTTTTTTTGTTGTATTTTTATTTGTAAACAAAGGAGAGATTGTTTGTGCAAACGCGTTTACAACAGTTAAAAGAAAATGCACTTGCTTTATTGAAGCAAGTAGGCGAAGGACAGGAGCTTCAGGATCTTCGTGTCAAATACTTAGGCAAAAAAGGCGAATTAACAGAAATTCTACGTGGTATGGGTGGATTGTCTGCTGAAGAGCGCCCAAAAGTAGGCCAGCTAGTTAATGATGTTCGTCAAGTGATTGAAGAAGCGATTCTTTCTAAACAGCAGGAATTTGAAGCACGTGTACTAGAAGCGAAGTTAAGCAAGCAAAGCATTGATGTGACACTGCCAGGTCGTCCTGTACCGACAGGAACGATGCATCCTTTGTCTCGTATTATTGAAGAATTGGAAGATATCTTTATTGGTCTAGGCTATGAAGTAGCAGAAGGACCTGAAGTGGAGTTAGATCACTTCAACTTTGAAATGCTCAACTTACCAAAAGGACATCCAGCACGTGATATGCAGGATTCTTTCTACATTACAGAGGAACTGTTATTACGTACGCATACCTCACCTGTACAGGCTCGTACCATGTTAAAAAAAGAAGGAAAAACGCCAGTTAAAATCATTTGCCCTGGAAAAGTGTATCGCCGTGATGATGACGATGCGACACATTCCCATCAATTTACTCAAATTGAAGGTCTTGTGGTTGGAAAAGGCATTAGCATGAGTGATTTGAAAGGAACCTTGCTGACGTTTGCTAAGCAAATGTTTGGAGAAGACCAGCAAATTCGTCTTCGCCCTAGTTTCTTCCCATTCACAGAGCCGAGCGTTGAGGTAGATATTCAGTGCGTAATCTGTCACGGAGAGGGTTGCCGCATTTGTAAACAAACTGGTTGGATTGAAATTCTAGGTGCTGGAATGGTTCATCCTCGCGTCCTTGAAATGGCAGGCTATAATCCGCAGGAAGTAAGCGGTTTTGCATTTGGTATGGGAGTAGAGCGCATTGCAATGCTGAAGTATGGCATTGAGGATATTCGTAATTTCTATACAAACGATGTACGTTTCCTACGTCAATTTAACCGCTCCTAGTCGGTTCGGAAAGAAAGGGGATTATGTAAGCAATGAAAGTATCATATCAATGGTTAAAAGAATATGTTAATTTAACAGATATAACACCACAGGATTTAGCGGAAAAAATGACTCGCAGTGGGATCGAGGTAGAGGGTGTCGAATCTCTAAACAAAGGCGTAACAGGTGTTGTCATCGGTTATGTTCAGGAACGTGAAAAGCATCCAGATGCAGACCGTCTAAGCGTATTAAAGGTAGATGTAGGTCAAGAGGAGCTATTACAAATCGTTTGTGGTGCTCAAAATGTGGCACAAGGACAAAAAGTTCCAGTAGCAATGATCGGTGCTGTGTTACCTGAGAACTTTAAAATTAAAAAATCCAAGCTTCGCGGTGTAGAATCTCAAGGGATGATCTGTTCGGCGAAAGAACTAGGATTAAACGATAAATTACTTCCAAAGGACCAGCAAGAAGGTATTCTCGTTTTACCAGAAGACGCAGAGCTGGGTGCGGATGCGACTGAGTATTTGGGATTAAATGATTACGTGTTGGAGTTGGGCTTGACTCCGAATCGTTCCGACTGTTTAAGCATGCTAGGAGTGGCTTATGAGGTAGCAGCGCTTTATGGACGTGAGGTTAAATTACCAGATACATCGGTAACGGAGGATGGAGAAGCAAATCCTGTTACGGTTGCGATTGAAGCTAGCGAGCATTGTTATCAGTACGTAGGTAGACACTTTACTGATGCGGTGATCACAAGTGCACCACAATGGATGAAGAATCGTCTGATGGCGGCTGGAACACGTCCAATTAATAATGTGGTAGATATCACCAACTATGTCTTATTAGAATACGGACAACCGCTGCATGCTTTTGATTCAAAAGAAGTAGCAGATCAACAAATTATTGTTCGCTTGGCACAAGAAAATGAAAAACTGACTACGCTAGATGATCAAGAACGTGCTCTCGATCCAGAAGCGTTAGTAATTGCTGACAAAGAAAAAGGCTTGGGCATCGCTGGAGTAATGGGGGGAGCTAACTCTGAGATCGTCGATAATACGAAGGAGATCATTTTAGAATCTGCTTACTTCACGCCGGCTTCTATCCGTCGCACGTCTAAAATGTTGAATTTGCGTACAGAAGGATGTGTTCGGTGGGAAAAGGGTGTTGATCAATCCCGTATCTCTGTAGCATCTGATCGCGCTGCACACTTAATTCAAAAGCTAGCTCATGCCAAGGTATCTAAAGGGGTAGCTGAACAAACCATCACAGTAAACCAACCTGCTGTGGTTCCAGTCTCACTTACAAAAATTAATGAGCATCTAGGGACTAGTATTACAAAGGAACAAGTGGCAGATATCTTTACTCGCTTACAGTTTACATTTGACCAGACAGAACAGGCAGATGGAGCATTGTTCACAGTGACGGTTCCTACTCGTCGTGGCGACATTACACTATCTGAGGACCTAATTGAAGAAGTAGCACGCCTCTATGGATATGATCGTATCCCGGTAACACTACCAGGTGGAGAATCAATCCAAGGTAAGTTAACTAAAGAACAACAATTGCGCCGCATTACGCGTCATCACCTAATCGGAACAGGGTTATCTGAAACCATCTCTTATGCATTATTACACCCTGATAAGCTGGCACAATTTAGCGGATTACAAGACGAACGCAAGTTGCATCCTGTGCCACTAGCTATGCCAATTAGCGAAGAGCATAGTGTATTACGTACGAATTTGCTAGCAAGCCTTGTAGAGACGGCTACGTATAACAAGAATAGACAAAACCAAGATTTAGCTTTCTTTGAATTAGGTCATGTTTTCTTATCCGAACAAGAAGAGCTGACAGAACAACCAGAACAACGATTGTATCTAGGTGGTCTTGTGACAGGTCAATGGATGCCCGTAAATTGGATGGGCGTAAAAGCTCCTGTTGATTTTTACACGGTGAAAGGCTTGGTTGAATCCTTGTTTAGCCGTTTGGGAATAAACTCACTTGCCGTAACCTATACTGCAAATAAAAATCGCAAAGGAATGCATCCTGGACGTACAGCTGATGTAATGGTTGAGGGTGAAGTGATTGGTTATGTAGGACAGCTTCATCCTAAGACGGAGAAGGATCATGATTTAGATGAAACCTATGTATTCCAATTTGATCTACAGCATTTGTTCAGCTTTGCGGCCGATCTCACTGATTACAAACCATTGCCGAAATTCCCTGCTATAACTCGTGACCTAGCGTTAGTGGTAGAACGTAACTTGCCGGTGGCACAGTTAGAAGCAATCATTCGTGAAGAGTCAGGTGAATTGCTTGAGTCGGTTACCTTGTTTGATATTTATATGGGAGAGCGCATTGCCTCTGATAAAAAGAGTGTAGCGTACTCCATTGTATATCGTCATCCAGAGAGAACCTTGCAGGATGAAGAAGTGCAAGAGATAACAGGAAAAGTTATTGAAGCATTAACTAAGGTAGGAGCAGAATTACGCTCCTAGTAAATACCTCCATCAAATTCCTTGACGAATACAGTCATTTTCAGTAACCTAGTAGTAATGAGCGTATAGTCGGGCTATTTCAAGGAGGAAGACTCCGTGCAGGAAGATGGGAAAAATCGTTTGTCAGTCGAAATCTATGGTCAGCAGTATCGCCTGAGCGGAAAGGCTAGTAGTAGCCATATGCGGATGGTAGCCAGATATGTTGACGATAAAATGAAAGAAATCGCGCAGGGGAACTTTCGGCTAGATACGGCTAAAATTGCTGTACTAAGCTCGGTAAACATTGCTGACGAGTATTTCCGGTTGCGGCAGGAGTATGAGGAGTTGCTCAGACTGTTGCAAGAAGATGCCAGTAAAATGCCTTCAAATGATAAACATACAACATAGACCGTATGGGGTTACAGGGCTGTTGAGAAATTATCTCAACAGCCCTTTCATATACCGTAGGAAACGAGAGCATCAGCAAAAAGACCGCCATAGGCAGTCTGTTTTGCACTTAATGAATACATGCGAGTATGTGTTGTATTCCTAGCAGGTATCGCTTAACGCAAGCTACTTTAGTCTCCGTTGCGCATATCCATTTTACTTTTCATTGGGATAAACAAGTCAATAATCCCAATGACCAAGGAAGCAAGTAAGGCGCCAAGTACAGTAACGCGGAAGCCTGGTACCAAAAATTGTGTTAGGTAAATGACGATAGCACTTACGACGAAACCGACAATCCCACGATTATAGGGAGAGATTTTATCACCAAAAATGCTTTCGACACCCCAACCAATGAGGGCAATAACAACTGCTGCAATCAGGGCAGTCCAAAAACCGTTTACGGCAAAGCCCGGTACTAGGAAGCCGACGAACATCAGAACAATTGCGGCAACGATAAAACGAATAACGTGACGCATGAAACTCATAAACGAGTCCTCCTTGTAGTAGGGTAGGTGTACGTTTTCATTTTGGCTTATCAGGAAATAAAGTATGTAAAACAAATAGCATGTAATTATTTCAATGGGCAACTTATCCAAATAGGCATTGATTTTTCATGAAATGGTTTTTGTAAATTTAATAGCACTACATGGTATAATAAAATGATTAGATAAGAAGGGGGCAGCATACGTGGAGCGAAGGATTTTACGAACACTGGAATTTAACAAAATCATCGCCATGCTGATGGAGAAAACCACATCAGAACTCGGACGAGAACTGGCTGAGTCACTTGAGCCTTTTAATCATATAGATGTTGTTCGTCATGCACAAAGACAAACAGAGGAAGCAAGCACGGTATTACGTGTCAAAGGAAGCGTGCCTTTGGGCGGTATTCGCAATATCCGTGGACCGATCCAACGTGCTCGGCTGAACTCGATCTTAGCACCACTGGAACTTCTTGATATTGCTACTACTTTGCATGCGGGACGTCGTCTTAAACAGTTTATTAATGATATTTCTGAGGAACATGAGCTTTCCATATTGCAAAGCTTGGTAGATAGAATTGAAGGGCTACGTGAATTAGAAACTGAAATAAAGCGCTGTATTGATGATAACGGTGAAGTAGTGGATAGCGCTAGCCTTGAATTGCGTCAGATTCGTCAGGAGATTAGAAGCTCTGAAGCACGAATTCGCGAAAAGCTTGACCAGATGACCCGTTCTTCCTCTACACAAAAAATGTTGATGGAAAACATTGTAACAATACGTGGAGACCGCTTTGTTATTCCAGTAAAACAGGAATATCGTTCGCATTTTGGCGGTATTGTACACGATCAATCTGCGTCAGGTGCCACGTTGTTTATTGAACCGGAAGTGATTGTTTCGATGAACAATAAGCTACGTGAGGCTAGATTAAAAGAAGAGCATGAAGTAGAACGCATTCTTTATACGTTAACCGTACTAGTAGCGGATCATGTGGATATGTTATTGGAGAACCTTTCCGTTCTAGCTGAGCTTGATTTTATCTTTGCAAAAGCGCAATTAGCATACAGCATGAAAGCCATCAGCCCGAAATTAAATGAAGAAGGCTATATTTTACTTAAAAAGGGACGTCATCCGCTGATTGATCCAAAGGTAGTCGTACCACTAGATGTAGAATTAGGTAAAGAGTATTCAGGTATTGTAGTCACTGGTCCTAATACTGGCGGTAAGACTGTATCCATCAAAACATTGGGCTTATTATCCTTAATGACGATGGCAGGCCTTCATATACCAGCACAAGAAGAAACTGAGATGGCGATATTTTCATCTATTTTTGCAGATATTGGTGATGAACAATCCATTGAGCAGAGTTTATCGACATTTTCTAGTCATTTAACTAACATCATTCGCATATTAGATCAAATGGATGAAAAGAGTCTGGTGCTGTTTGACGAATTAGGAGCAGGTACGGACCCTACAGAGGGTGCAGCGCTTGCAATGTCCATTTTGGATTATGTGTTAGACAAAGGGGCTAGACTAGTAGCTACTACGCACTATAGTGAGTTAAAAGCCTATGCATACGATACGCCAGAAGTAGTTAACGCCAGTGTAGAGTTCGATGTACAGACGCTACGTCCAACCTATCGACTGCTGGTTGGAGTTCCGGGGCGTTCTAATGCATTTGCAATTGCAGCGCGTCTTGGCTTAAACGAGCAAATCATCGATCAGGCTCGCCGCTCTGTGTCTAAAGAGGAGAATCAGGTTGAGAAAATGATTGCCTCCTTGGAATCCAACAAGAAGACAGCAGAAAAAGAACGCGAAGACGCTGAGAATATCCGCAAACAAGCGGAAGAATTACGTCAGCAATTAGACGAGGAGCGCCGTCAATTCGCTGAGACAAAAAATCGATTGTTAGAAAAAGCGGAAGAAGAGGCACGCATCGCTGTGCAATTAGCCCGTGACGAAGCAGAAGAAATCATTCGTGAGTTGCGTCAAATGCGTAAAGAAGGTGTTGATTTTAAAGAACACCGTCTAATTGATGCCAAACAGCGGTTAGGAAATGCTGTGTTAGAGCTGGAAAAGGAAAAGGTGAAAAAACCAGCCAAAGCAGTTCGTGCTACTCAGATCAAGATCGGTGACGAAGTAATGGTAGATAGCTTTGGACAAAAGGGAACCGTCTTGGATAAGGTATCTAGCTCTGAGTATTTAGTTCAGCTTGGAATTATTAAAATGAAAGTCAAAAAAGATGATATGCATGTGGTGAAGGAATCAGTACAGCCGAAGAAACCAGTGCAGTACACGACCATTAAGAGAGAAGCTCATAGCGTTAAATTAGATCTGGATCTACGCGGCTATAATGTAGAGGATAGCATTCAAGAAATAGATCGTTATCTGGATGATGCAGTATTGTCAGGCTTCCATAAGGTATCCATTATTCATGGGAATGGTACAGGGGTTTTGCGCAAAGGTGTGCATGAATTTTTGCGCCGCCATCGTAGCGTGAAGTCGTTCCGTCTAGGTGGTCAAGGCGAGGGTGGCGTGGGCGCTACCATTGTAGAATTGAAATAGCGGGGAGGAGAGCCTCTTATGGCGATCTTATTTCAAAATACGTATCTAGCCACGGCTACCTATTTTGCTGTGACAGGTCTTGCAATGATCCTGTTTATCTCTATTTTTGAATTGGTTACAAAGTACCGGGTCTGGATCGAATTAAAAAAGGGAAATCTTGCTGTAGCAATGGCAACAGGGGGGAAGATATTTGGTATTGCTAATATTTTCCGATTTTCCATTCAGCAGCATGAAAAGCTAGGGGCGTCCCTACTACATGCTAGCTACGGATTTCTATTGATGCTACTTGCCTACTTTATCTTTGAATTCATGACGCCAAGTCTAAAAATCGATCATGAAATCGAGCAGGATAACCGCGCAATCGGGCTGATTTCCATGTTTCTATCCATCGGTTTTTCATACATCATTGGAGCTAGTTTGGTGGTGTAAGTGCAATTCTTACATGTAAAAATGGACAGGTAAGAAATTCATGAAGATAATTCAAAGCGTGATCAGGACGGCAATTTTTGTGAATGGCTGTCCTTTTTACGTTTGGCAGGGTATAATATGGCTTTGAGAAGGGTAGAAAGAATCTCTCATAGTGAGGGGGCAGCAATTTGGATAAACTGTACAAAGCGTTGTTTATTTGCGGCCTTGTTTTTCTGGGGTTAGGAATTTACTATCTATCGTAGTTACTACATACGTAGCATATATACGTGGAGAAACAAAGGAAAGAGGAGATTATTATGACACATCCTATTCGTGTCGCAGTTGTAGGCCTTGGTTTTGTAGGTTTGCCACTCGCATTAACCTACGCGATGAAAGGTGCAAAAGTAGTCGGAATCGATGTTTCTGAACAACTTGTGAAGGAAACAAATGAAGGAAAATCTCACCATCTGGAAGCATATAAAGGCAAAACATTGCCAGAAATTTTAAAAGAACAGGTGGAGGCAGGTCGTTTTCATGCCACCACTTCCTATGAGGAAGCAAAACAGCAGGTTGATCATTATATCGTAACAGTGGGTATCCCTGTTAAAAATGGTGATCCTGAGTTGCAATATTTGAAAAGCGCTGCTCAATCATTAGGAAGCCAACTTAAAAAAGGTGATCACGTCATGATTCGCAGTACCGTTATTCCTGGTACAACGGAAGAAGTCGTGAAGCCATTCCTTGAAGAAGCGAGCGGTATGAAGGCAGGCGAGGACTTCTATCTAAGCTACTGCTCTGAACGTATTGCAGAAGGACGGGCTTTTGAAGAGTTTATTCATATGCCTCTAGCGTTAGGCGGTATTAACGAGGCGAGTGCTGCCAAAGGAAAAGAATTGCTTTCCTTTATTAGTGAGACAGAGATCACGATTACAGATATTCGTGTAGTGGAGGCCTCTAAGGTTATTGAGAACATTCAGCGTGACGTAAATATTGCGATGGTTCAAGAATTTGCGAGATTTGCGGAAGCAGCAGATATCGATGTTTTTGAATTAATCAAGGTTGCTAACACGCATACTCGCGTCAATTTATTAACACCTGGTCCTGGTGTAGGTGGTTACTGTTTGCCAAATGCGCTGTATTACTTGGCACCAAAAGCGAAGGAGTTACACGTTGACTTACCACTTTTGACTACTGCACGTAAGATCAACGATGGCATTCCTACTGTGCTGGTAAACATGCTGGAGCAGACACTACAATCTGTGGGTAAACGTTTGGCTGACAGTAAGGTAGCTGTGTTTGGTTTAGCGATGAAGGATTTTTCCAATGATGATCGCATCAGTCCCGTGCACGATTTTATTGAGCTATTGCTCGCGAAAGGGGTAGAAGTTACCTCTTACGATCCTGCTGTTCATACCCCATATGATCATAAAAAAGACAGCTTAGAAGCTGTTGTATCAGGCGCTGATGCTTTGGTGTTAGCTGCGATGCAACAGGAGTTCACCGAACTTAATTGGGCTGAAGTTACTGGGAAAATGGCGTCATCTCCGGTCGTATTAGATTTGAAAAATCGTATTCCGCGTACACTTGATGAGCAAGTGAAAGTGAAGCGGATTTAGAATGTAGATAGATTGTAAATAAGGAAAAAAGCATAAATGAAAACGTCCTGTCCCCAGCCAAAATGATGGAGGGAAGCAGGACGTTTTTTGTCTTTGTGCATGTGCATGGTGTTAACAGAACGGCACTGAACTAGCCAAATTCATCATTGCACGCATGGTTTTATACATATCAGACTGATTCTTTGCGTAGTATGTAACTTCAGTTGTATTAGGAATGATCTTTGTTTCTGGCACGATAGCGGCCATCTCAGCTTGACCGTAATGAGAGAACTCTATCTTTAATTCAAGTGGCAGTTCTGTAGTGAGTGGTACGATCTCCTTACAATGCTGCAAAGCTAGGCCTGCTTGCTCTTGAAGAATTTCGCGGCTTTCTTGTAGCGAAAGGCAGATTGCAGAAGTGCGAGACGTCGCATATTTAACGATTGCTGTCTGGATGCCAGGAATGAGCTCACGTGCTTCCTCTGCAATGAGATTGTCACCGGATACCAAGCAGACTGGTACACCATATAAACCTGCATAGATAGCATTAAAACCAAATTCGCCAACAACTCGATCATTTATATACATATTCTTAATTACACGGGACATGGTATGGCTAAGAACCCCTGGAACGCCGTGACGGGTATGGTAGCCGATTAAAAAAACGGCATCATATGTTTCATCCAGCCCATGCATCATAGAGTGATCGCGTGGGGTTCCACGAAGCAGGCGAGCTTTCGGATGCAAATCTTCCAAATGAATGTTATTAAGATTTTCGTGGCTATCTGCTACCAGGATTTCAGTAGCGCCAGCCGCTATTGCCCCTTCAATGACAGCATTCACATCACCAGTCATATAGGAACGACCTCTTTGATAATTACTACCTGTTTCGGGGTTAATATAAGTAGGATCGGTAATACCCGAAATTCCTTCCATATCGCAGGATATAAATACTTTCACGATTACGCACAACCTTTCTATGTAGTTCCACTACTATTGTACAAGGATTCAGACAATCAAACAAAGAAAAAACGACTTTGCTCACTTAGATGAAAGCGGAGAAAGTCGTTTTTGTACATATTGATTATGGGTATAAGCATGAACGCTTAGGCTATTTCCAAGTCAGTATAGATAATTGATACCCATATATAAGTTAAGGTTTTCGTTTTTGTTCGTAAAGCTGAATCGTTTGTTCAGCCATTTGGTCAATCGTAAAATCACGGTCGATCATTTCAGTACTGTTTGTGACCAAGCGTAGCTGAAGGTCTTTATCCTGCCAGAGTCTGAGCATAGCTTTTGCTAATTGACCTGCTTCGGCTGGTGGGACCAACAACCCAGTTTCTTCTGAAATGACAAATTCTCCTACGCCCCCTACATCTGTAGCTATTACAGGTAGAAAAGCAGCCATTCCTTCAACGATCGTATAACCTAATCCTTCATACAACGCAGCATGCACATACATATCTAACGCTTGAAGACAACGAGGAACATCGGTACGGAAGCCAACGAAGCGAATTCGCTCAGCAATTCCAAGCTGACGTGCTTGATCTTCAAGAGCTGGGCGCTCTACACCATCCCCGATTATTGCTAGATAAAGGTTAGGATGGTTTTGCGTGCTAGCTAAGACCTGAGCAAAAGCTTGAAGTAAATAAGGAAGCCCCTTGATTTGCACGATACGTCCGACGTTTCCAAATACAAAAGCATCGGGAGGGAGTTCCCACTCTTCACGTAGCATGGCACGCACTTCTGCTT
Organism: Brevibacillus sp. JB24b; assembly: GCF_051713385.1. Classification (NCBI taxonomy): domain Bacteria; kingdom Bacillati; phylum Bacillota; class Bacilli; order Caryophanales; family Paenibacillaceae; genus Brevibacillus; species Brevibacillus sp. JB24b. The sequence continues at coordinate 1,245,682 of NZ_JBNVQV010000001.1, forward strand.
TATTTTCTACACGGAAAGGGGTAACATCCATTCCATTAAAAATTACACTTGTTTTTTCTTTTGGAATGCCATCTTCTATTAAGACCGTTTGGAGTGCCTGACTCACAGTAATAAAGTGATCAGTCCAGCGGCGTGTTTGTTTTTCCATTAAAGTTGCCCCAAAAGAAGCTAGTGGACTCACATAATCATATTTTAAATTACTATGGACTGTGGTAAATGTCGCGCAGTCCAACGAACGAGTCGCCAATCTTCCCATAAAGTTAGCTTTAACTCCATGTGTATGCACAATATCTGGATTCATAGCGATAATTTCCTGCTTTAATCCCTGCAAAATACGGAAATCGAAGCGTCCATATGTATGTAATGTTGTCACTTTGATACCAGCTTCACGCAATTTTCTCGCAAATAATGCATCGTAAAAGCATACGACGGCTGCATCTACTTGCTTCTTAGAAAAAGAAGTAAGCAGATTGAGAATATGCTGTTCAGCTCCACCAAATTCTCCACCGCCGATTACGTGGAGGACACGTAGTTTGCTTTTCATGTAATCCACCCGAACCTTTCCAACAGACCATTTCAAATATACCAGATGAAGCCGTGATTCGCAATATGACCGTACTTATGGTATGGTAAACGTGACATTTTTTTGTGGATTTGTTCTAGTTAAGCAAGTGAATAACTGGGTTAGAAACGTGAATAAGGATGAGGAAAATAGATATGGATAAGCGACATAATGTATTAATACTTTCGTATATATTTCCACCAATTGGAGGCGGTGGTGTTCCACGCCCGCTTAAAATGGCTAAATATCTAGGGGAATTCGGATGGGGTGTGCACGTGCTTACCGCGGACCCGAGCTACCATGCTACCCTTGACCCCAGCTTACTGGCAGATGTTCCTGCAGATGTGCAAATTCATCGAGCAAAGGAGATGACTGCAAAATTCCGTAAACCTACAAAAGATACACAAGTATCGTCTGGTAAGCAAGCTGATGATAAGCAGGCCTCCAGTAGTCAAACGACAAGAGATAATGGGTCAGATTCAACTCCTGATCATGTAGGAGAAAAGGGTGAAGCTGAAAACAAGAAGTCTGCTACAAACGCCGAGAATGTTGTAGCAAGTTCACGTCAAGTGACTGAGGTAATCGCTCAGCCCTCCTTGGTTGCACGTCTAAAGAACACATTATTTCAAACAGCCAAAAAAATAAAGCCGTACCTGCTCATCCCGGATGATCAAATATTGTGGTATCCTGAGGCATTGAAGGTAGGACGTGAAATCATGAGCAAGCATCGTATTGATGTTATCTTCTCTACATCAGGGCCTGTAACAAACCACCTTGTTGCTCGTAAGTTAGCAGCAGAGTTCGGTTGTAAATGGATTGCAGACTTCCGAGATCCATGGACTCAAAATATGCATCGATCAGGTATTGCTTGGAGAGAGCGTCTGGAGGAGCGGATGGAAGCGAAAGTAATGAAGCAAGCTGATGTTATTACAACAGTGACTGCTACGTTTGCTAAAAACTTTCAGATTAAATATCCAGCTACCGCAAACCGAATGGAGCTAATCTATAATGGCTTTGACAAAGCAGATTTTGCAAAGCTGACTCCTGCACATACGGTACCTGATCGTTTTCATGCAGCTTATGCAGGCATTTTATATCAGAAACGCAATCCGCGATTATTACTGAGTGCTATCAAGGAACTAATTGATGAAGGCTTGGTTGATCAACAGGAGATATGTCTTTCATTTGCGGGTGTCTTTGACTATCCGGGCTATTCAGAAAATCGAGATTGTGTAGAGCAGCTTGGTTTGCAGAATGCAGTGCGAGTGCTTGGTAATCTTCCTCATAAAGAAGCACTAGGCTTGATGAGTGGTGCAGATGCCTTGTTGATGATCGGAGACGTGACTCCTGATGCGGGAGCCTACATCCCTGGTAAGCTTTATGAATACATGGGGGTAGGTAAACCTATTTTAGCCTTAAACATGCCTGGAGAGGCAACAGAGATCATCCAGCGCTTTGGTTTAGGCGAGGTAGCCAACCCTACTGATAAGGATGCGATGAAGCAAGCTTATCTACATCTGTATCAGGCATGGAAACAGCAGAAGGAGAACGGGTCACACACAGAACGCGATGAGAGCTTCTATGAACGTGTTAAGTTGTACGAACGACGTGAACAGGCAGGTCAACTGGCACACCTAATGAATGAGCTAGTAGGTGGTAGTAGGGAAGGTAAGAAGGCAGATCTTATGCAAGAATAAACGAACAGTAGAAGCGTGTTTGAGTGTTATACACTCGCACGCTTTTTGTGTTGGCTCCGAATAAATGCAAAAAAACTCTCTATCGGTCATTAGCTGACAATCAATAGAGAGTTTTTTTACTTTTGCGAGCCCATACTACAAATTAATCAAGTAAATATTTCTTCACTTCTTCTGGGTCTTTCATTTGAATGTTTTCCCCATATTTAAAGAAAGTGAACTTAACTTCCTGATCCATGTAGCCACCACCTGGGATCGGCAGGATAATCCATGTTTGATAGCTATGAATCAATCCATCATCTTTACCAATACCCACGGTCATTTTAATGGTGGTGTTAGCTAAAATTTCGTTCATATCGGGACGATCTTGTAAGTGTTCCTTAAAGGGTGCAAAAAGATTGCTATCAGCCTTTTCTACCCATTCTTTACCGGTAATTTTGATTTGATACGGAATTGTCTCCGTACTAATCACTTTTTCATCAGGCATCTGCACTGCTTTGTCTAAGAAAGGTAACCATGCTTCATAACCGCGAAATACATCGATAGGAATTGGTTCCTCACGTGCTGTAATCCAGTTTCCGCCCTTAAAAATATAGCGTTTGTCACCTTTACGGTAGTATACAAATTCCTGACGAGCGATGCGACCGGTCACTTGATAAGCATCTGGGCCTTCCACGATACCATCAAACATACTTGTCGTTTCACGTGACATCATTCGATTTTTCACATAGCCGCTAAACCAGTATTTACTAGGATCGACCTCTGTTTGGACACCGTTTTTCATCATCTCAAAAGAAGATTTTCCCTTTTCCAAAGCAGCACGTAAAACGGCAGCAGGATTTTCAGCAGGGGCAATGCCAGCAGGAGCCGTATCTTCTATCTTCACAAACTCTTTTGGAGCAGATTCATACGTACAACCGGAGAGGAGAGAGAGAGCAGTTATGCCTGCAAGTAACCATTTTCCTTTATTTTGAAGCATAGCGAACCCTCCTCACGATACCAAAAACAAACAGTGCGATAGTGATGCCAACAGCGATTGGAAAGACAGGGAATTGGTGGCGTTTGAATACTAAGATACGATGGTTATCGTACATCGTAGCAACCAACTCGTTCTCTTGGTCTCCGTCAATATCTCCAACTTGCATTTTAATTAATGGTAGATAAATCTTCCAATTCTGCTTAAGCCCATCCTGCGTATAGTCAAAGCCGGAGAGATAACGACGATCGAAACTGCTCACCCAGCTTTTGGCTTGGGCAATCAGTTCTGCGTGTTCATTCTTACCTATGCTTGCATAATTGGTTAAGCGGAAGCTTGTGTCTTTTTCGTTACTTGCAAATAACATATCCCAATTACCGTCAGCGGTTGGGCGTAAGATGTAAGAAGGAACACCGCCAATCAACAGCTCATCCTGATTATCATGGTCGATGTCTGCTACCATAATATCGCTCATCGCAAGTCCACCCTTTAGGGATTTACGATTTAAACGATAGCTTTCTTCCACAGTTGCATCAGGTTTCACTGTAATCACAGCTAGATCTTCATCCAGTACAAGAAGTCCCTCTTCTCCACCAGGAAGGCGCATAGTGTCTAAAATCTTGGTACCACGCGTCTTGTACTGGAACGAGATTTGACCATAGGAGCCAGTCAAAAATCCATTTTTAATTTCTACATCATGGAATTTGGTTAGCTTATTAAAATGATTCGTTTCATACGTATAACCATCTTGATCGGTCAGCTTTTTATCAACCTGTGCTAGATCAAGCAATAGTGCGCGGAATGGTGCTGTACCCGATTGCATCATTGCTTCTGTATAGCTTTGGCGCTGTACGGTAGGAACTAATTGATCCCCTTGTTGCATGTAATAGGGGAAACCAGGATAGTCCGTTGGCATTTGTGCCAAAGCTTTTTTCCACTGTTGCGGCGTAAATTGATCTTGTTTTAAACGCACAAGCTTGCCGTCTTTCCATTTTAAAACGTAAAGGGACAGAGGCTCATTTTTTAGATAAAGAAGCTTTTCAGCAGTTGCCTTTTTTTCTTCCGGTGTTTCCGGAATTTTATCTTCCTCTACATCCGCAACTTCATCTGCGTTACCATACGTCAGAATTTCCATTGTTCCATCACCGTCGATGTCATACAAGGTGATGGGGAAGTAATCGACCCATTCCCCTTTATACAAACGGTCTGTTTCTGCTTTTAACACAAAATGATTAATTGCTGCCAGATTATCGCGCGCATAGGTGAAATTAGTCAAGCAAGCTACTGCAACAAGTGCAAACACGGCGTTCCACTTTACTTTACCGTAAAACTTAACCAGTAAGGCAATGGCAATAATCGCTCCAATTGCGCCTATTACATATTTGACCATGATACGATCATCTAATGTTGTTAATGCTTTATCTAACAGTAAAAAACCAATTGTAAAAATAATCACCTGACGACGTTCCTTTTTATGAATGAGGAAGTACGTCCCAATAAGTAGTGGCACAAAGATCACGAATGCAATCCATGATAGATCAATAAAAGCGACCTTGACCACCAAGTTATAAGCGATAAACAGGGCAAAGGCATAAACTGCCCAGTATAAGGTTTGCAGCCTAAACAGCTGTCGCATACAATTCACCTTTTTCTCGTTTATGATCTGGAGCCAATTTTGCGGTTGGCGTACCGGAAGTCAAGAGTGGCTAGCGCCGCTACCATTCCGCCTAATAGCCAGAAGAAGGTAGACATAAACGGCACTTCAAAGATGTTTTCCACAAAGTTATGGAAGAACACTGCCAGAAAACCGCAGAATAATCCCAAGCCGGTATAGAAATACGGCGAGTTTTTCCAGCGCAGGGTAGCCTGAGCCGCATATTTAACAATGGCAAGCATCATGGTAATCAATAGGGTTAAACCAATGATCCCTGTTTCAGCCAATGTTTTAAACATGTAGCTGTCAGTATAGATAGTTCCAAAATAACGGGAACCTACTGCTCCACCCCAATGACCAGGACCAGCGCCAAATAATGGTTCTAGTCGCATACGGTGGTAAGCATTCGTCCAACGTGCTACGCGACCGCTTTGGCTACTCTTTTCCCAATAGTCCTCAGTAAACAGGGTGGTAATACGGTTTTGTACCTTACCGATGACAGGAGTTGTTTCTGGTACAGCCAACAAAACAACGCCGCCTAGAATGGATACAGCTACAATAGATAAGAAAACTTTCCGGTTCACAAAAACAGAGCCAATAACTAATACGGCTAGTAGAGCGAACCAAGCTCCACGCGAGCCTGTCGCAATAAGACAAACCAGCATAATCAGGGATGTCAGCCCCCAAAGAAGCTTTTGTTTTTTGGTTATCCCTTGCAAAAATAGACTTATTGCAATGGGAACGGTAAAGATCATGTAGCTACCCAAAACGTTTGGGCTTGTTACAATGGAGAATGCACGTCTCTTCATTGATTCGTTTTCTCCTGTCCACGAGCTGTTTACTTCCACTCCAAGTACAACCTGCATTACGCCAATCAAGGCTACGAATAGACCGACTAAGGTGAAGGCTTTCAAGAAACTCTGCATTTGTTCTTTCGACTCAATTAAATAGAAGCCGATTAATAATGCAACCATATATTGGAATATAGCTCGAAAACCTTCCACGCTAGCATTAAAATTCGTCATATCCATAAACATAAGTCCCAGGCCAAATATCAAAAAGGCAAGGAACGCATGCTTAATGCCAGGCATGGTGCGGTGGCCTTTTGCATACGCAGCAAAGGTAAACAGAAGGAGGACAGTAAGAACGCCTTCATCCCACAAAGAAACAATAAATCCAATCGGGATAAATTTACGCATTGCGTAATCAATGATAGGATAGGTGAGTAATAAGTAAATCCAGTTGGTTGGATTCATAACCAACTTTTTTAGATTCGTTTTCAAGCGAAGTCCCCCTACACATATGTTCGACCCTACCATTATAATGAATCATAAGATAGGGTAGCAAGGAAAAGAAATCTAGCGTTGTTAACTAACAGATAAGTAGCGCGCAAGAATTAGGAGATTACGAGCTGTGAATTTACTAAAAACCGCATCCATGATAGTAGTAATTACATTAATAGGACGCATGCTAGGCTTTATTCGCACACTCTATGTTTCACATTTGTATGGAACAGGAATGGAGGCGGATGCCTACTTTCTTGCCCTAACAATTCCCATGACCTTGTTCATGATTATTCCAGGAGCAATCAATGCTGTCCTGATCCCTACCATGCGAGGAATACTAGAAGAGAATCAGTTGCAGAAGGCTTCTATTCTCTACCATAAAATGCTGGCGCTAATAACCTTCAGCTTTTTTGCTCTGACCGTGGCGGGTTATTTTCTCTCTCCTCAGATCGCTCTGATGTATGGAGTGAGCGGTGAAAAAGCGGCACTGACCATTCGGCAATTACAGCTGATGTGGCCGTCTGTTTTCTTTATTGGTCTGGCTGGGTTATGGGCAAGCGTCTTAAATGCACATCATCATTTCTTTACATCTACATTAGGTACGGTGGCGAATAGTGTTATTGTTATCCTTGCCATGGTTGCCCTGGTACCAATTGTTGGAGTCGATGGCTTGTCAATAGCTACCACCCTTGGTTACGTAGCTGCTCTAGTCGTGATGTGGCCAGCCATGCGCAAATATGGCTATAGTCAACGGTTTAACCTGCAATATCGTCAGGATGCTGAATTGCGCAGTATGGGTGAACGGGTTGTTCCGATCCTCATTGGTTCCGTAATCTCGCAAACCACCACCTTTCTGGAACGTGGACTAACTACGGGGCTTGGGGATGGAAAAGTAGCAGCCCTTTCTTATGCTAATCAGATTGCTCAGCTTCCGATGGCTATCTTTGTTGGGGCATTTACATTACCTTTGTTTCCACTCTTAGCCAATTACGTAAAGCGTAAAGAAATGCATTTAATGAAAGCTACATTAGAAAAAGGCTTGTCTTATTTATTGATTTTGTTGTTTCCAGTGACAATCGGTTTCATTTTATACGGCGAAAATTTGATTAGCATCCTGTTTGTTCGCCAATCGGGTGCTTTTAATGAAGAAGCGTTATCCTGGACTGCTTTTGGCCTTATCTTCTATGGCATGGGTCTTTATTTCTTAGCGGCTCGCGATTTGATTACACGTGCCTTTTATGCTTTAGAAAACACTCGCACACCTGTGATTGTAGGAGTGATAGGAATCGGGGTTTACTTGTTGACTGCCAAAATATTTACCCCGCTTTTAGAGCATGGCGGTGTAGCATTAAGTGCTTCTGTATCAGCAATGGTACAGTCTATTCTACTGTTTTTGTTACTATGGCGCTCCATTGGCCAGCTTCTTACTTGGGATTTCTTATTGACGGTAGCAAAGGTTTTGATTGCCTGCGCTGTAATGTCTGTTTTCGCCTTGATTCTTCGGGTTCTGATGCTGGAATCGGGCAGGCTTATAGATTTACTGGTAGGCGGTACCGTATCTACAGTCATTTACTTTACAACATTGTTAATTCTGCGCGAACCGCTTGTGAAGGATATTGTGGGCAAGGTAGCGGGACGCTTTCTGAAAAAGTAAGAGGCACCCTCTATCAAATGACGATTAGCCCGAGAAAAGGTTTCTTCATAATAAGAGAAAAGGCATTCACTGTATCGTACACGGTGAGTGCCTTTTCTTTATTTCTATAACGTTTTGTCTATTTTATTATCTTCACTTGATCTCGATTCAGACCAAAGCGGGACAGCGATTCGGCACGAGTAGATGCTAGCTGCCACTTGTCGTTTGTCTTGTGTAGCTCATACTCCCAGCATTGTTCATCTTGACCATGCTCGTTTATTTGTTTGGTGCCAAGATTCTTCCATTTATCCTGATAAACTTCTCTTACCATTACTTTTAAATGGGTATCATCTACCATTTCTAAAGAACCAAAATCAATTTCTAAGTGAAGTAATTCACCTACAAAGACTTGCTTCAATATGTCTGGTGTAGTTTTAAATTGCTCTACTTCACGTTCGTAACTCTTTTTCTCATCGCCATTTGGCGAGAGATAAGGGAGGAGAGGATCAACGCTCGTTTTAGTCTTGGCATATTGCAGCCATGCTTTATTATAATTTGTAAAGAAAGCGGAGATATCATCCTCTATACTTCCTGCTTCAGAGATTTGGATTGGCAAATCAATGAATGTATCTTGCTCTCCTAATGTCCCCGTCTTACTTACCTCGCCTAGCGGTGTAGAAGCTTTGACCGTAAATTCTAGAGCCTTTTTGGGTGCGTTTGTGATTAAGGCGTCGTAGCCAGTAAAGCTTTTTTCAAAGGTGACGGGTATAGCTTGACCGTTATGGAATAATGTAGCCTTATTAACATTGGTGTAAACTTTAACGTCACGAACAGGGAAATTCACTATGACTTGTGGAGAACGACCATAACCAACATCAAATTTGATTTCGGTACTCACTGTACCGAGCATGGTAGGCAGACTTCCATTCATAAAATGTTCTCCTGGGAAAAAGGGGCCTACTTTGAAAGTAGCTTTGTTATCTTGTTCAGCCGTCATATCCTTATTTTGTTGTTTTTCAGACTGAGCTGGTTGGGTCTGTGGAGCAATTTCTACGCCTTGCTCTCCTGTTGCTAGTTTGGTTCCTTTTGGTCCAATTAATTGCATATAGATTGGACGTACCTGTACCTTGTATAAGCTACCTTCCTTTTTTAATACCAGTATAGAATTTGCTGATTCAGCATCGTCTAGAGTCTCTGGCTTATAAGTGGGATTAGTTTGGTAGCTCGCAGCTTGTTCGGTAAGAGAGTTTACGTATGTTTTCCAGGTTTCTGTATGTTGGGATAAACTCTCAATGATTCCAACTGCATTTTTATCAGTTAACACGGCTTTGACACCAGTTGGAACAGTAGTCACTTGTAAAAAGATATCCACTTGCTTTTGTTCTACCGCCTGCTGAAACTGCTTGACGACTGTTTCTGGATTTTTGAACACAGCCGTGCGTTGTTGATTAAAAATGAGAAAGCCAGCAACAACTATAAGTAAAATGGCGATAGGAATGATTATTTTCCATTTCATAGGAACCCTCCTTCTAAAGAAACCTTCTTCTTTATTCTAGGTGATTATTTTCACACGTCAATGTAGGAAGTGGCTATTTGTAGAGGCTGATAAAATATAAACAAGACTGAACGCCGTGAGAGTAGCAAGGGCGATGCATAGCATCCTATAATCCTGTATACTGGTTTATACACAAATTAATCAAAAGAGGACTGGAAGAGACGAGCATAGGTAGATGAATGCTTATACCATATTTCCTAATATTTATACATTACATATGACACATACATCAACTTACTATTCTTAGGAGGCATACTTACGATGAAAGAATGCGTGACATTTGAAGAGGTTGAGCAGGAGCTACAAACATTTCCGCTCTGTCTCGTCCTCCTTACATCTAAGAATTGCGGTGTTTGTGAGGCTGTTGAACAAAAGCTACATATCTGGCAATCAAACGATCAACCGTCGAATATTGATCAGTTCCAGTCGGATGTACTAGGATGCTTTCATGTAATAAAAGCATCTATTGATAAGCTTCCTGAACTGTCAGGGAGATTTTTGACATTTTCTGGACCTACCATACTTGTATTTGCCTATGGTAAAGAAATATATCGCCAAGTTAGATTTATTCAAATGCAAGAACTGAGTGAGGCGCTCCTGCAAGCCAAAGTTATGATAGAATAAGATAAAGTAAAAGTTAAAGTGAAAAATGAAGAGAGAGGTAAGGTCGTGAAGTCAGGTACCAAAGAGAAGGGATTGCCTAAAAGAATACGCCTCCGTGGACATTACCAGATTAAAAAAATGATTTCGCAAAGCGAACTGTCAATCGTGTATACCGCACGTCAACTTGGCAGTAAACATACACGTATTATAAAAGAGTTTTTTCCGAGAGCACTTGCCTTGCGTGATCTTGATAATAAGACGGTTTTTTGTCGGCTGCCTTCTTTACAGGATAAATATAACGATTTGATGAAGGCATTTCTTCGAGAAGCAGACATTATCAAAGGATTGAATCACCCTAATTTTGTATCATATGTGGACTTTTTTGAGGAGAATGGTACAGCCTATTTAGTAATGAATTACTGTGAAGGGATGACACTGGATCGTTATATACAGGAGACGGAGCAGCTATATACAGCGGAAGTTATAGAAAAGACATGGCTACCGCTGGCTAATGCCCTCGACCATCTACATAAAGAAGGCGTTATTCATCGGGATATTAAACCTAGCAATATTATCATCAGCCCATCTGGGACTCCTATCTTGATCGATTTTGGCTCAGCTATTCTGATGAGCCAAGAAGGAAAAGGAGATAAACAAACGATTGTAACCACAGCAGGCTACTCTCCCTTGGAATTTTATTCAGAGAAAGCAAAACAAGACGCACGCTCTGATTTATACAGCTTTGCGGCGACGCTTTTCTTCTATATTAATAGGAGTGCTCCTACGGATGTTACTCAGCGCTTATTTGAGCATCGTTTTGATGGAATACATCTGCCTTCTTCTATCGTGACTCCCATGTTGGCACGTGTCATTCGCTGGGGATTAGCTGTTCAGGCTGACAAGAGATGCCCTACGTTAAAATGGTTCAAGCATGCTCTGTATGCAGAAGCGTTTATTTGGAAAAGTAGAGAGAGGCTGCTTCCTGCATCAAAGCAAAAAACAGCCGCTTCTACTTCATCCTCTCAAAAACTACATTAATGGTTGGTAGGTACGTCCGAATAAAGGTGGGAACTCACTTTAACGGCTTTGTACCGAAGTTCGATCTCTGTGATTTCATCCTCAAATGTAATGTACAATTTATCATTATAGGTGAGGATTTCTTTTTTGTTGATACGAAGTAGTGTGGTACCGCGTACTAATATGCAATTGGAATTGTTTTTTACCAATAGCGTCCCATTTTTACCTGCTTCAAACACAATGTATGCTGCTTCTGGCAACGGCTCATTTACATTGAGACTTCTAAATAACTCCTGAAGCGTTATCCTGCGTTGAGGAAAAGAGCTGAGTGGCCAGTAGGTAACAGGAATATCATTACCACTAGCAGTTTGTAAAAAATATCCTTCCAATTTTCCAGATAGCATAGGTTTCGGACGAACGATAAGATAAATGATTCCACCAATAAGAGCGGTAGCTAACAAGATGCCACCGATTACTAGATATTTGTCCCAGACTGATGTAATGATCAGGGATAATTCCGATGTAGCCTGTTCACCATCTGGATCAATAGCCGTGATTGTCAGAGTGGTTGTTCCAGTTGTAAGTGGCGTAATATGTAACGTTTGATCTTGAATGGATAAGCTTGATACTGATTCATCAGGAGCAGTTATGATTTTATACGTAAGTGTATCCTGATTAGCATCCGTAAAATATTTGCCCAGATCAATCCCTGATTCCCCTGACTCTTTGGAAATCGAAATTGTGCGCTGTGCTGTAGCTTGTGGCGCAAGATTCCCAACATGTAGCTTTTCTACAGAGGTTTCTCGATAAAAGTCTGGCCCTTCCATTCTAATTTTCCACGTATAGTCCCCTGACTGTTTGAAGACATGCTCCAGTTTCCACTCATCCCCAACTAAATTCATTGGAGTTCGTTGTTCTTGTTTTGTTGCTAAATGGACAGTTATGAACTCAGCCTTTAAGGTTTGACTGACATCTTGATCAGTAAATTTTTTGCTTTGAGAATCGATAAGGTGGGCAACGATGCTTGTAGCCTGCCCTTTTTGTGTTTGATTGGATAGCACTGGGGCTTGTATATCCAGATTGTAGGTACCTAATAAATTAATTTTTACCAGGTTACCGGGTGTACCGCGGAATTTCAGAGTTACGTTCCCTTTTGGTGGTTGTGCCACTTTTAAGAGGGAGTATTTATTTGATTCTGTAAATTGGATATTTTTTGCTTGGGAGAATAATTGCGCTTCTTTGACGGGGTGCTCAGATAACAGAATAATATTGGCCTCGTTCATGCTCCCGTTAGGAATGGACAGGGATACCTCTTGAAGGGCTCCAGTCGCAGTAACGGCAGCAACAGAGATCAGTGTAGATTGAATTTGTTTTGCAAAAATCTTATTAAAAATTTCAGGTAAATCCTCGGCACTATCGGTAATGAATGAAGTACCGCCTGTTTCGGTTGCAATCCGCTTTAACTCTGCTTGATTAACCGATCCATCTTGGTTTAGTCCAATTGTATAAATGGGGAAGCCCTTTGCTTTGGCTTGCTTAATGGCTTTTTCAACATCTCTGTTTGAATCTGCTACACTTCTCCCTTTGGACATAGGGCCAAAATCGGTGCCCCCATCTGACAGCAGAAGTAAGAAAGGTCGATTTCCACTCTCCGTACGTTTGGCTAAGAGATCTGTACCTGTTAATAGACCGAGTCCGAGATCTGTGTAACCTGAACGTGGTAAAGAGGACAAAGCTTTTTTTATCTCAGTCTTTTTATCTTTCACTGAGATTGTTGTTAAAGGCTTTGTTTTGACAATTTTGTGATTATAGGCGACAAAACCTACCCTTGTTCGATCTGCATTGCTCATATCCATAAATAGCTTAACTACTTCTGCTGCTATGCCTTCTTTATCCGTATCCCTCATGGAATAACTGGCATCCAATACAAACATGGCATCATTACCCCGATTAGGATCAGCCTTGGCTAAGGCTTGGGGAGCTTCTAGCAGGCAAGAGAAGGCGATCCCTAAAAGCAAAGCGCATATGGCAAGATACATGGTGGAATTACGCATGGATTTCCTCATCTTGACTTTTTACACATCCTTTTCAAGCTTTTCAAGATATGATCTTAAAATAAGAATCGGTCACAATGTCCTAAAAGTGAATAGAAAAAATAGAAAACAGGAAAATGGAACCAAAAAAAGGTAGAAATAATTGATTTTCGCAACGAAAAATAAGGGGTTAAGGAAATAAGTACCAATTTAAATTTTTTGAAAACGGAAAATAAAGGCATAAAGTCCTGATTTTTTTAAATGATTGACAGTGACGAAAATAGTTGATTAATATAAATTGCGAAAGGTGATAGGGGAATTATGGTAAAAAAATAGATTAATCTGGAAAATTAATAGATTAATCTGGTAAAAAATGGGTTAATTTAGCATTTAAGTTAGATTAATCCGGGATTATTTGGAACTGAATATCCCTTGTAATTATGACTTTTTATGCACGTGCCATTATTCACATGTAGGTCTTCTTTTTGTAAATACCTCAGCGAAACATAGAAAGGGGCAGATTATGGACATTATTTATCAAACCAACCGAACGATGCTTTTTGAAGAAATAAATCCAGAGAAACTGGATCTCGTCACAATTGTAGGCGATGTTAAAGGCATAGATAGTCTAAGTGATGAGAAAGTAAAAGAAATCAATCAGCATCTTCTTGTTAAAAATTTTGACGAATTTTTGGACAAGTTCGAACCGACTGTTTACTCGTTTTACAATGCAGCGAATCAAAAAGTGATGTACACACTTAAAAAACCGGAATCAATCGCAGAGGACTGCATCACGGAAATCAAGGTTAATCAACATAATGATTTTCTGAAAATGTTGTTTACCTTGATTGATACGAAACGTAGTCAGGGGATTACCAATGTAGATTTTAAGTTCGAAAATTTGTTAGATATGATCTCTCCGAAAAAGGTCATGGATGATATTAGACAGGTTCGCAAAGAGATTCATTACATGTATAACGAATACGACAAATTAGATGATGGCGATCCAAAGAAACTTGATATGGGTGACAAGCTCAATAGCATGTTTGAAGAGGCAAGTCAAAACTATAACAATGTTATGGCGATGCTACCTCTAGCGATCGAGGATATTAAAACGAGACTCTTATTAGGCGCTTCTTCTGAGGAGAATAAATCCGAGGCGATACAAATCGGGATGCTTACCATCGGGGAGAGCGGAGAATTAAAGATCATCGAGGCTCCAAAAAACGATAGCAATGAGCTTATGCTATTAGACGATACTAGCGGCACTGGTTTAGTAACGGTTTTTGAAGAGGATTATGAATCTATTACAGAGACACCTTCTTCTTACGTAAGAGACTTAGTAGTACGTACCTTCTGCCCACTACCAGCTGTTCAGACGGAAGTGGATATTGAGACAGAGATTCAAAACTATAATACATATCTTGAATTCTACAAAAACGCAAAAGACGACTTTGTCAAAACGGTAAAACCGCTTGTAGAGAAGATTCTTGGTGTGAAAATGTTCTTTGATCAATATGCTACCAAGAACAAAGGAATGGTACCTACTCTTCTCATTACGAACACAAAGCTAGATATGTTGGTTAAGAGTAGCAATATTCCACGCCTAGAAACCTATCTGAACACAGTTAACTCCAAAAATGACTTTACAGATACCATCTGGTTCGGTATTGTACCGTCCGTTGAATTAGAGACTGCTGGCAGAGTAAAAGTAAGCCGCGAGCGTTTCAAAGGAAACGAGAAAGTTGTAAAGCAGGACGGGAATACTCTGGAATCACTTTCGATGCTTCTAAATGTGGTGAAGGAATACAAGCTACAAGTCTTCTTCAGCTTTGAAACAGGAGAAGAGACCACCTTTAATAGCATGGCTACAGCCGGTATTGATAAATATATCGACAAGTGTAATCCGCTTATTCGTAAGGATTACAGTGAATTCGCGGTACCTTGTGTACCTAATTTCACAGTCATTCCGAAGGATAAGTCTGGGGTAGTCATTGATAGTCGAATGCTGCAAACTGATTCAGGTGCACAGCTTTCCAAAGAAAAAGAAGACATCTTAAAGCTCTGGATTGAAGGAGTCTATATTGGCTCTTCTTACGTGGCAGCAGGTGTGGTGGCATCTTATCAATGCCCTGATTACATGCGCGAACTATTTAAAAATATCAACAAAGAGTATCCAGGCGTACGCTTTGATATTGAAGCTGGAGATAACAGCTTACGCGCAGTCACTACGATGGCGAAAGAAATTTCAGGTTTTACTAACAACATTAAAGATTCAATTAACCGTAAAAATTTCGGCTTTGTCTTCTCATCAGAGAATGCACAGCTTCAAGAAAGGGATATTAAACGCATTACGGTTTATAAAGCAAGAAGTCTTGCTTTGGCCGAAGATGGTTTTGATCCTATTTATAAAACTCTCGTGAGTACGTATATCGAGCGTATTCTTCGTTTCCAAACTGGCGATTTCAAACACGAAAATATCGTGAAATTCTTCAGTAACAATCCAAGCAGCCAAAAGAGCAAATGGATGAGTGGACGCGGGTACGTCAATTCCATCGTTCAGGATGGAGATGATATTAGCTACATCATCGATGATAAGAGTAATTTGTGCCACATCGATTTGGTCTTTAACGGAAACGTGAAGAACCTTGAAGTGATGATTACCAAGGGCACAACTCCTGTGAAATCGTGATGTCCTTTCTAAAACGTATGGTAGAGGCCGTCTTACAAAAGATTGCCTCTATACATAAATCTCAGCGTCCTAAATCTAAATCGGGCGTGAGAGCCATTTTTTCTAATTCTAAGGAGGTTTTATTTATGGGTTTTCGACTAAAAGTTGAAGGTGCAGAAACAATTGAACTAGGTTTGGATAACATCCAAACAGTTGTGTATGACACTGACACTCCGGATGATTCCAATGCTAGATCAACAGATGTAGGAGCTACACTACGCCTAACCGGTAAAATCATTACATCTACCGATGGTGATAGCGCTGATGACACAATGAAACTAGCTCTATGGTCTCTAGTACCTGCTGAAAAAGCGGATTGCTACAGAAAAGTAACACTAGAAGTAATTGCGGCTGATCAAGTAGTGCGCAAAATCCACATGCCAAATGCTTTTGTGGTAGATTACACAGAGCGTTTTGGCGATACAGAAGGTGTTGGGGAGTTCACTCTATACATCAAACAGAAAAAAGACAAAACCGAGCTTACCAAAATTGAAGGCGGCTATGCCGTTTAATTGATAGTCTTGTAGGCTATCGGAGGAGGATAAAATTTTAAGAGGTTCAAAGCCTCTTAAAATTTTGTCTCATCCTTTAGGGGGAAAGAGATAATGAAAAATTACTATGACATACTTGGTGTTTCCAAACATGCCTCTGAAGCGGAATTGAAAAAGGCGTATCGACAGTTAGCAAAAAAATATCATCCCGATGTGAATGCAGGGAGTAGTGAGGCGGAACAACGTTTCAAGGAAGTACATGAAGCTTATACGGTGTTAAAAAGCGAGGAATCACGGGCAGCGTACGATGCGAAATTGGATCAGCGGACACAAAAGAGGGCTACATCCACCCAAGGAACAGGCCAGAAATCTACAGAACGCAGGACAACACAAGGATATCAGGGTTTTGATCCAAGAGATATGGAGCGTAATTTCTCACAATTCTTTGGCTTTAATCCAAAAGATAAAAAAGGGAATCTTCATAAAAACGGATCATCTTCTAAAAATCCTCTGGATGCCTCAGCGATCTTTCAAAGCTATTTTGGACCGCGAAAAAAATAAGGTGGAAGTGCTTGCTCCTCTCTTTGTGGGTGATTTGATGTCAGTGGACATACAACTTTCAAGGTATGGAGCCTTTTTTCTTTATAGGTAACGATCGGAATGGAGTGGAGAACACCAGTTAATGGAGGTTGAGAATGTGCAAGAAAAAGCAAAAAAGTACCGTTCCATTTGGATCATAATCATTGATGTGCTTCTCTTTGTCATTGCAATTAATATTTTATATTTTACGTTTGGCATTCAATCAGACCCAGTAATGAAATGGATGGTTAGTCTGTTAGGAATTGCTTTCCTTATTTTTGGAATTACTACACAAAAAAATCAGAAGCGGCTACCTAAACAATCAAGTAAGCAGCAAGCAGGTATAACAAAATTAGTCCTACTGGATGAAGACGGCGAAAGAGTGAAAGAGTGGTATATACAGGGGGAAACCTCTTTGGTGATCGGAAAGAACTCCCGCAATGGCGAGGTTGATATAGATCTATCAGATACGGAATATGCATCGCTTATCAGTACCCACCATGCAGTGCTTAACCACGTTGGAGGGACCTGGTTCATTGAGGACAATGATTCTCATAATGGGATCGGAATTAAAAAAGCGAATAGCAAACGAACGAATAAAGTAGAGGTCGAAACGCAACAACAGATTGATATAAACGATCTGATTTACATAGCAAATACACGTATCTTAGTGAAATAAAGGTTGCTACTAATCACATGGGGGATGACCAAAAATGAGTTTAACGAGATGTACGAATGGCCATATGTTTAGCACAAGAAAGCACGGTAATACATGCCCCTATTGCAATATAGTTGTAGAGCAAGCAGCACGGGGAGACAACAAGAGTCAAGTGCGCCCAGTCGATGAAGAAAAGACCATGCCTTATTTGGGAGAGACAACAGGCATTGAGCCTGTGACAGGCTGGTTAGTTTGTATCGAAGGACCACAGCAGGGACAGGATTATCGAATAATGGCAGAAAAGAATTTCATTGGACGCTCAGAAGAGATGCATATTCGCATTATTGGTGATAACGCCATCTCTAGACGCAATCATGCGGTCATTGTCTATGATCCGAAAAAGCGCAACTTTTTTCTATTGCCAGGAGATGCGTCTGGACTTGCTTATCACAACAATGAGGCTGTTTTTTCCCCAGTGGAGCTAACAGCGTATGATGTCATTCAGCTTGGTCAAAGCAAATTTATCTTTATCCCGTTGTGCGGCGTCCATTTTGAATGGGAAACCAATTGAGGGTAGGTTGATGAACATGCTGGAAGGACAGGAACTCACGCCGTATTTTTTTGTGCTAGCAGCCTTTACGTTTATGCTATTGCTCTTTATGATACGCCAGAATCTGATGGCTCCTGTTAAAGAACCGGGCATACAGATCGGAAACGGTCAAACGATCGGCAATCGAGATGAACAAGACGACTACTTTTCGACGGCGACGACTCCTATTGGCACATTGGCTGTTTTAGCGGATGGGATTAGCGGGCTTTCACATGGACGGATGTCTAGCACACTGGCTGTTACGCTCTTTATGCGCGAATTTTTGAATCTGGACGATGTACAAAATATTACTTCTTTTTTTACAAAAGCTGCTCGTAAAAGCAATGCGGAAATTGTGCAACAAATCGGGGGATCAAATGGCGGTACCACGCTTGTAGCAGCCGTGGTAACAAAGGATAAGCTCTATTGGGGCGCTGTAGGGGATAGCAGTATCATGGTGTTTCGAGATGGGGAGTTTATCAAAATGAACCATAAGCACATTTTGGAATCCGTGCTAGAGGAACGCTATCTGTCAGGGGAGATTACCAAGGAACAAGCAACAAGTAACCCGATGCGCAAGCGCCTGATCAATTATTTAGGCTATGAGCAGTTTCAAAATATGGAGATTTGCAACGAGCCGTTTCTGTTGAAAAAGAAAGACAAGGTCATTTTGTTGAGTGACGGTGTATACAACACGCTCTCCGAAGTGGAAATGGAGCAGGTTTTAATGAATGCCACATCTCCATATGACGCAGCAGAAGAGATGGTGACAGAGATTGAACGCAAGCAATTACGCAATCAAGATAACGCTACTGTCATTATTTTAGAGCAAGGCTGGTAAGACGAAAGCGACTGGTTAAGCCTTTGGTAGCGAAGGAGAAGCGGAGGTACGGATGAGGAAGGAAAACAGCAATTTTCAGACCAGTTTCGTTTCCGAAGCAGGCACTTTTATAGAGAATCGGGATTATTTTGCTTTTGTAGAACTAGATGATGTAGCTTGCTGGGTCATTGCCGACGGCATTGACACAGATAAAGAAGTAAAAAGTGCGGAGATGGCGGTGCAAAGCATTTTACAAAGCTTTTTAGATAAGCCCACAATGTCTCGGCGTAGACTAAAAAAATACTTACTCAATGCCCATAACTGGCTAAAGGAAGAAAGTACAAGAGTCCGATTAAAATCTAGCATTATGATTGTTGTCACCGATTATAGCAAAATCATTTGGGCAGTGGCAGGCAATGCGAGATTGTACCACTTTCGGCATGGGCGCTTGCAAACGAGAAGCCATGATCAGTCACTTGCCCAGCAGATGGCTGATGAGGAGCAAATCTCTTTGGCAGCGATAGATAGACACGAAGAACGACACAATCTCCTTTCTTATTTAGGGAAGCCAGATTTTTTTGAACCATATGTGTCCAAAAAGATTTTACTATCTGATGGAGATGTGATGATGCTGTGCACGCCTGGAGCTTGGGAAGAGGTTAGCTGCTCGGAAATGCTAGAAACCCTTGAAGAAGCAAAGGGTCCAGAAGAGATGGCTGATCAACTGGAAGAAGTGTTATTAAGTAAACAAAAACAAGTGATTCATAATTATACGATAGCGTCTATTTATGCTAATAAAGTGTTTAAAGAAGACCCAAAAAAACGTTGGAAAAAGATTAAAACAGCCTTATTTATCGGCATACCGGTCCTTTTGCTTGTAGGTGGATTGGTGTATATGAAGGTGCGTGCAGCAGAACGCTTTGCAGAAAATGTGGCTAGTATTTACGAGCATGAGAAAAGTGCGGATGCCTATGTTTCAGAAAAGGATTATGATAAAGCGCTCTTAGAATATAGTGAGGCGCGTAATGCATCGAAACGGATAGATGACAAGATATATAAACAATTGTTGAGCAAAAAATTGAAAATTACCGAGCTAATCGTGAATGGAGATAAGTTTGTAAAAGATGGGAAATTGAAACAAGCGGTGGAGAGCTATAAAAAAGCATTGGAAGAAGCGAAAAATCATAAGGAGTTTGACAAGAAAGAGATTCAAGAAAAGATCGATCAAGCAGAGAAAATAGCCCAGGTACAGCTTTTGATCAAGGAAGGCGATTTGCGAGCTAGCAATGAGGATTATACAGGTGCCATGGAGATGTATCAACAGGCAAAGCTTGCGGCCATCAATGCCTCCTATACGGAGGGACAAAAAGAGATTAAGACTAAAATAGATGAAACTCAACTTAAACATATGGGTGTGGAAAAAGGTACACAGCAATTAGAAGGCGAGAAAATGGAGAAGGATGGAGATCGTCTGCTGGCGGAGAAGGATTTAGAAGGAGCATTAGGTGCTTATTTGCAGGCGCAGTCCATTTATCAGGAAGCTGGAATGATGGAAAAAGCTCTAGGTATAGAGCGTAAAATTACCAAGGTGGATGGGTTATTAAATCCGTTGCCTGTTCCTGCTGCAAATGGAGGGGACCAGCAACCAGCTGGAGGTCAGGTTCTGGCACCAACCTCAGGACAAGCAGCTGAACAGACGCCAGTACCACCTGTGAAACAAGGATCAAGAGCAGCTTCTACACCAGCAGCGGGGCAACAGTCGGGACAAGCACCAACTACCCCACCACCTGCACCAGCTACACAACAGTCACAACCGGCACAGACCCCACAGCAAGCAGTACCTAAAACAGCTGAGACATCGCCAGAGTCTGTACCACCACCGTTGGAGCAACAAACAAACGAAGCACAGCAGTCTTCGCAGAAGGCAACCCCAAAAACGGTTGATTCAGAGCAAGTTCCCAAGCAAGCTCAAGCATCGCATATACCACCAGCCGATGACCAAAAACCAGCGTCAGCTGTGATCAATCCGCACCAGTAATTTCTGACGGAAAGGAGGCCTCACATCGACATGAAAGATATTATTCTGGATCGCTTAAACAAACTGGAGGATTTAGAACAACGCCGCATGCTAAAGCAACTTATGACTGGCGTGTTCGTGAATCTCGTTGAATACCAGGAAGAGATGAACAGTAAATTGGAGAAACGGGTGTTTGGCGAGCTGGAAGATCAACAGGAGAAACATGATGTGTACGTCACCATTTGCTCCAAAGATGACTGGGACCCAATCCATGATTTTTTATACCCGATGCTACCTGAAGATACATTGAATAAAACCTGTGATATGAACAGTCTACTTACCCAATTGAACAACAAGGAAGAAGCAAGACTGTTTACTCTTTTTTTGCAATGTGATTACCCTACGATCAAACCGCTATTGAATAATAAACGCGTTTTTTCAGGCAAGCTGACTACAGCAACTAAGACCAAGTCAATCCATGTCCGATTAGAGCAAAATCGCACTTATATGAAACAGATTGAACAGCTTTATACGGTTTTTCAAAAGAATGGTGTACCGTGGAAGACTGTAAACAATCCCTTTGCTTATAAATTTTTTGATGTTATTTTAACAGGCTGTGAAGAGGAATTGGATGAAACAGAAGAGATTCTGGAGATTACGGTCGATCTGGAGGAATGGGAGAGCCATAAACAGTTGGACAAGATTCCGTTGTGGAATATACAGCGTCTTCAGCTTAAAAATAGCGGATTTCCGACCCCGGCTATGGATCGGGTTAATTTTGAGCATGTTTTGTCGTTGCGGAAAACGGGTACTGATCACGGATATTTGGTGGATGGGGAAGAAGAGAATATTCGCTACATTAAACGGTCTCATGACGAGCTGACCATTGTTTCACCTCAAGAAAAGGCAGGGATATGGGACGTACTGAAGATCATGCAGCCAGTGGAATCTAAAATTGGCAAGCTGGAATATCCACTTGTTTCAAATAAGCGCATCGATAGCTTCCTGGCTCGTTATGCTCGTAAGCAGGCAATGATTGTACGAGCAAAAGGAGAAATCATCCGAATTGTTCACTCATTTGAAGCATCAGATAAGTTGGAGCTGGTAGAGGTTGATATTCAAGAGGATCAAAGGACAAGAGGGCATACCTATGAGATGAATCCGTTTATTAGCGATAATGTCAGGGTGGAACGGGATAAAAAAATCATGCGCTTGCGCTTCCGACATCGCTCTACTCTTAGTAATACCTCCTTTATTTTGCATGATCTCATGAGCTTTCTTGTTTCAGAAGTACAGATGAGCTTTCCTGAATACAAGTGTGAAGGAGAATGGGCTTGAATTACATTTGGGATTTGCTAATAAAGGCGGAGCGATCCGGTATAGAGAAAAAACGTGTCCAGTTTACTCCGGCCAAGGTCTTTTCGCCCTACATGGAGCTTAGTCTGGAAGATCTGAATGCAAAAGAGATCGAGCAAACCATTGAAATCAATCCCTATTATCGTTTTTACGAAATTTTTAGGGATTTATTTGACCCAAATATTGAGACGGATGTAGAGCTTCGCAATAGCTTGTTTGATATTCTCATTCATTTTTTAGCAGAGATTGATTTAATGCAAGGCATGAACAAGCGGGAGTATTATATCCGGTTTTTGCAAAAGGATTTAGAGGCAGGCGTGTTTGGGAGCAGTGTGAAAGAGAACATATACCTGTTTACCCGAGAGGAACGGGAAATGATAGCTAGTAATCTTTTGCGTTTATATGAGACAGGTGAAGCTGTTTATTTATTAAAAGACACAACCAAAAAGGTATTTACTCGCTCCACGATATACGCAAATTGCGAGGAGAAGGATGAGCTGTTGTTTTATATCGGTCAACCAGAAACACCGATCGCTCGGGCTAAGATTGAATTGATTAAGGATTTGTTTTTGCCCGTTCGTTTTTCCACGGAACTATACTGGAGCTATCATTTTGGCATTATGGAAGTGGAAGAAACGATGCAAGTGGACTACATCGCTCTTTACTGACCGACAAGCAAGGAGGACAGAAAACAATGAACGGATATTCGTATAGATTGCATACGGACAAAGGGCGAGATAGAAGTCGCTTATTGATCAGATACTCGCGAGAAGAGCTGGAGGATATGACCACCTTCCAATTGCGTAACATTTGTTATACGGAGCGATTAGTCGAAGGGGTTGCCAATAAACTTGATCGGGAGGCTTTGATCGATACGATCCTAAAATTCCGTGGATCAGTGGGCAGCTTATTGATTCGAGGCTTTCATAAGGGTGGCTTCCAGCGGATCGAGGAAGCGATCCATGCGTATTTAAAAACGCCCCTATCTGATCAGGTAAGAATCAAAGTTCCAGCCAAAATCTCTTTGTACCGTGGACTAAAGGTAGACAAATTGGATCAATACCTAGTAGAAGCGATCGGTCTGCAAGAGTCTAATGTGTTACTGATCAATGACAGCATGGAATTATGTGGGGTCCTGCATCTGAAAAAGTATGAGTCGCAACCAGAGCTTTATTACTTAGCAATGGATCGCAACACGGAGCTACGGCGAACGGTTAATCAAAATTATAGCCTGTTGTTCTTTAGAAAGCAGGATTCGGAATACCTGTATAGAGCCTACTATCAGGATGGCCCTTTGTTACCAGCCAGCCTCCACTATTGCAAGGTTCCTGTGACAGATTTGGAAATTTGCGAGTTAGAAGAGACGGGTGCTGTACTGGCAATCGATTTTGGGACATCTAATACAACCGCAGGAGCCTATCTGGATAGCGAATATATTTCTACGCCCTCAAGCCATGATTTATTAAATGGACAAATACGCCTGAATGAGATTAATTACGTAAAATTTCCTGATGAGACAGAGCAGACGATCGATTGGGTCGCGGTTGTGCCAACGATCGTTAGTGTAGCAGACTGTCGAGATCAAGAGGATATTCAGTACCATTTCGGCTATGAAGCTCTCTCCCATCGCAAAAAGAATGGCTTCAGCAGTCAATCCTCTCAATTCCAAGGTCTAAAAAGATGGGTAAATGCTTACACGAAGACAGAAGAAATAGTTGATATGGAAGGCAACACAGCTTATGTCAAACGAAGCGACATCCTACGCGGCTTCCTGACCTATATTGTGGAAATGGCCGAGCATCAGTTTAAATGCCGTTTCACCCACTTGCATATCTCAAGTCCAGTCAAATTAAAAACACAATTTATTGAAATGTTTCATGAGATTTTACCTCAGTACCAGATTGAAGCAAAGGATGCATTGGATGAGGGCATGGCGGTACTCTACAATACCATAGCCGATCAGATTGAGAAAAATCGATTCCTGGATGGCGAGGAATATAGGGCATTGGTCATTGATTGTGGAGGAGGTACCACTGATCTGTCCTCCTGCCAGTTTTCCATTTTAGATGGGCATATTTCCTACAAGATTGATATACATACAACCTATGAGAATGGTGATACCAACTTTGGCGGCAATAACATCACCTATCGTATTATGCAATTTATGAAGATTGTTTTTGCCAATTACTATACGAAAAGACGAATGAACACAGATATAGATGAACTGATTCCTATCCCAGCTACCGATCTATATCGCTATGTGGATGAATATGGTGTAGGGGCTGTCTACGAAAACTTCGAGGCAAGCTATCTGGAGGCAGATCGGTTTATTCCGACACAATTTAAGCTGTACGAAAATCGCTCACGTGAAGAATATCACCGCGTGCGCAACAACTTTTACTTCCTGTGGGAGCTAGCTGAGAACATGAAAAAAGAGTTCTTCCGCAGGACGGGTATCCTACGAAATCGATTCCAGTCTGCCGCCAGCGAGGATTCGGACAATGATTTAAAAATCACAAAAATGGATCGCTGGTTCCTCTCTGTCCTTCATCAGGGAGTGTTTCGAGAGGAGTACGAATTCCCCAATGTGGTATTTACCATCAGGGAAATCAGCCAGCTGATCCGTGCAGACATCTATGAGATTGTGCGTAAGTTTTTGGATGAATATTACCAAGATGGACGCTTACAAGACTTTTCCATCATTAAATTAACAGGTCAATCCTGCCGTATCGATGTGTTTCGTGAAGCGTTAAAAGAATTTGTGCCGGGGCGCAGTATTGAATTTAAGCAAAAAATAGAGGAAACGGGCAAGGTATCTGACCTCAAGCTGGCATGTTTACGCGGCTCTCTTCGTTATCTGAGTGCTAAAAAATCTGGGTTCATCGAGGCAAGCATCACGAACCACGCACCAATCATTCCTTATTCGGTGAGCGCATTTACCCATAATCAGCATGAAAAAACGTTAATCAACAGCTTAGAGCGAGCCAATCAGGTACAGGGCTTTATTTCACGCCCAATTGCTGTTAGAGAGATTCAGTTCTATTTAAAGGATGCGAAAGGAAATCCACGGCATCACTACGTGTTTATCAATCAGCCTGAGAGCTATAAACAGATGGTCTACGAGCAGATCGCAAGCATCTATCCAGGTAAAATCCCGCAGGATGATACAGATTCAATCATTAATGGGGAAGTTAAATTCTTTGTTTTTACAGATGAAAAGAGCTGGGGCTTCTACGTAGTGCCAGTTGCAAGGCAAAACGAACAGCTTTATCTCGGTAAGAAACAGTTCTTTGCGTTTGAAAACGACCTGTCTGAGCTGGATTTTTTTGACGGCCTAAAGTAAGTGGGGGAAGAATCGGACAAGTATAAATCGCTTGTCCTTGTCAGACAGCTTGCAGTAACAACCACGGCATGCATAAAGGAGGTCGCCACTTGTTTACCCATCTGTATCCCAATTTTAATAAAGGCCGCATCTTAAAAACAGACATGCTTGCCAATCTTCGAGATTACCCTCGTGATTTTTTCGATATTCAATACAAAGAGTATTCAGATGGGATCATTACTGGATCAGAAATACGTATTGGAGAGCAAAGTATCACCATCACTCCGGGGATCGTGAAGCATTCCGGGCGCTTGTATGTATTAAAGAAAGAGCATGAGCTTATGTATCAAGCCAACAATCGAGAAACCGTGGTCAAAATCAGGTTTCATGAACAGATGACAGACAGCGACTTCACGATTAACAGTTCGGAAATTGTGCTGGATGAACAGGTGGAGCTTGGTCAGAACGAACTAGAATTAGGTCGTTTTAAGCTAAAGGAAGGCGCCAAGCTACGCTCTGAATACCAGAGCTTTGTAGATTTGGCTACAGAATACAACACGTTTATCACAATTCATGTTCCCTATGCAAGTGAATCACAAAGTACGCTTGCCCCGACCATCATGCGCCATTTTGCTAGAGAGCTAGTGAAAGGAACGAATCTGACAGCGTTTGATATTAGTTTTGCTCTGCTATGTCTTAACGAAGGGACAGTTAATCGGGAGGTCATCCTTACCTATCTCGCCAACCGATTGGGTACGGGGTTTAAGGAGTACAGCAATGGACAGATTCATAAATATTTGGGACGCATTTTAGATGAAGTACGAGGTGGAGGCAAAGCAAGAGCCGATTTGCGTCAGGGTGGTTTTCACCGAATGATTGTGGACTAACAACAAAGAGTCTAGTAGGTAGGGAAGGTACATGCAATCATGCACGGACAAGGAAAGGATGGTGGCTGTTATGGAGCATATGGACGAGAAGATTATCGCGATGTTACAGGAGCAGGATGAGAAAAAGGACGAACAAGGACCAGATGTGCAGTCGGAAAAGGTGCAGGAATTAGATCACAAGTGGGCGTGCGATCTGCGGAAATCGTTAGTAAAGATTGACGGTGAGATGATTTCATTTGCAGAGCGTAGTTTGTTAGAGGAAAAAATAAGCATCCCGATGCCAAAAGCTTTTACCCCAATGACGCCTGAGATGGCGGCAATAAAATACCCTTCAGAACGCAGGCCTACCCTGATTTTTACCAATAGCAGTGGTTCCATTAATGTAGCGATTAATCACACCCCAACTCGATTGACGGATGCCGAAATGGAAGAGTTTACAGCTGCCATGGTGCAGCTATTGCGTAAGACGCAGAAGCTTCTTCAATGGCATGGAGATGGTGTAAAAGAAGTGAATGGAAAACCGATTGGCTACTGCGAATTTTTGACTCCAGCCTACAATGTTAATCTCTATAATTTTATGTTTTTTACGGAGCTAGATGGTAAGGCTTTGCTGTGTACGTTCAACTGCATAGAAGATGAGATGGAGGACTGGCGGCTTGTAGCCCGAGGCATGATGGAAGCGTTAGTCATCCATAGTGACCAAAAAGGAGGAGAGGAAGAGTGAGTTCAACGGTAATTGCGTATCACAATCTCCAGGTTTCCCCTTATCAATTAGTCAACCTACAAGAGCTAGTCATGACCAAAACGATCAATGAGCATGCCAAAGTAACCTTTACGGGTATTGTGCCAGAGGAGCTAAAAGACAGCTACGTGGAAATGACACAAGCCGAGACGCCGCTTACGATCAGCCAGATTGACGAAAAGGGCGGAAGTACGCCTATCTTTAACGGACTCGTTCTCCATATTGAAATTAAAGCAGTACGGGGCATCTATTATATGCAGGTCGAGGCGGTTTCGCATTCCTACAAGCTGGATATTAAGCGTAAAAAACGTTCCTTTCAAAATAAAAATATGACCTACTCCGCGCTAATCAAACAGATTGCTGCCGACTACCCTGGACTAGATGTAATGGACAGTGTATCCAAAGGTGGTAAGCTCGGAGAATTTACCATGCAATATGACGAGACGGATTGGCAGTTCCTCAAGCGAATGGCCTCTCGATTCAATGCAGGTCTCGCGCCAGCTTCCATTTTTGATAAGCCTAAGTTTTATTTCGGAATGCCAGAGGGTGGTTCCAAGGGCAAATTGGAGGATTTCCACTATAGCGTAAAAAAACGCATGTCTGCTTTCAGGCACTCCTCAGAGAATCATATCCCAGGTATTCAGGAGAATGATTTTATCTACTATGAAGTGGAATCGGACAAAGTGCTAGAGGTAGGACACGGGGTACAATTTCTAGGAAAAACGCTGTTTGTGGCGGAAGCCTATACAGAAATGAAAAAGGGATTATTAAAGCATGTTTACACGCTTTGCACCAAAAAAGGAATGAGCCAAAACAAGCTTTTTAACTCGAAAATCGTCGGAGCCTCGGTGCAAGGAAAGGTCATTGAGATTGCCAAGGATACGGTGAAGGTGCACCTCTCGATCGACGAGAGCCAGAACAAGAGTGAAGCGCATTGGTTCCCATATTCCTCGGTTTATACCGCAGAAGGAAACAGCGGCTGGTATTGTATGCCAGAGCTTAATGACCACGTGCGTGTCTATTTTCCTGGCAATAAAGAAGGAGATGGAGTCGCTAGTAGCTCCGTTCGTCAGGATGCGGGAGAGGCTCAGAATAATAAGCTAGGAAATCCGGATATTAAATATTTCCGTACACCGAATGGCAAGGAGCTCATGATGAGCCCTAGTGAGATCGTGATCACTGCTAAAGACGGTGAGATTTTTATCAGGCTAAACGATCAGGACGGTATTCAGATCATGAGTAAGAAAAAAATCAAGATCATCTCTCAAGAAGACATCATGATGGACTCAGAGAAAAAGGTGATTATCTCTGCTAAGGAAGAGATCAACATAACCTGCAAGGAGAGCAATATCAAGATGGATGGCAATACCATGATCATGGGGAATGAGACTAAGACAAACTAATTGCCTAAGCTTCAATGAAAGAGAGGAGGGAGAGAATGGACAGGCCAGAAGCGATGCCGCATTTTTTGACAAATGTAGTGGAGCCTGCACGACTGCGAGCATTGATGCGCCTAGAGCAGGATTTTCAGACCAATAAAACTGCTTTAGCTACAGAATGGACGATCGTTTTTCAACAGATTTGCAAGCAGCTAGGTGGCGAACAGATTCGAAAGGACAAACCGTTGATTGGACATCTTACCTTTTCGTTGTTGCGAACCGAATTAGCGGTAGGGCGGGCCATTTATTTAGTGGAGGCGACCGATAGCTCTTGGTTTTTTGATCGGAATCCTTGCCAAACGGAATATGATGCTAGCTGGGCATTACGCTATCTAGATCAGTTGAAGGATGAAATCAACAGCGGTAGTAAGGCATATATGGGTGCTATTACACTACCAGACGTGGAGCAAATTGCTTTAAGAGAAGCCGTTCATTTTCATCAGTACGTAATTCAGTTAGCTAGATATGCCTTGCCGACAGCGATTCAATCGCAGGAATTTGTAGAGTTATCCACAGAGGATGTTGTTGAAATACGTGTTGGTGAATACATGGACGTTAGCGAAGTTGTGTATAAAATAGATCGGCGAGCACGAGATGCCCAATCAGTCAGGGAATGGATCGATGAAGGAAGCGAACAGGAATATGCCTATGAAGTTTTCGAACGTTTGGATTTGTCTAAAGGAGATTATTCGGAGCTGGATTTCCGCTATTCACGTTTCGAGCATAGTGATCTATCCGACGCTCGGTTCAACGGTTGTGTACTAATGGGCACAAGGTGGAATCATTCGCGACTAGCTCAGGCAGATTTCTCTTACAGCCTCCTGTTCGGAGCTACCTTTTATCAGAGTGAGCTATCAGGGGCAGACTTCAGTGGGATTCAAGCTTCTCAAGGATTGTTGGAGCCAGACAGTTGGGAAATGCCAGGCTTTTGGGAAATTTCCTTTACAGAAGCTAATTTGCCAGGAGCCAGCTTTGTCGGTGCTCACTTAGCGGGAGCCCAATTTAGTAGAGCCAATCTAGTGGGCGTGAATTTTGCTGGAACCAATTTGACGGACGCCAGCTTCACAGATGCTAATTTACGTGGGGCTGTGTTTGTTGGGGCTAGTGTGGCATCTGTCGATTTTACTGGAGCGGATGTAGAAGGTGCATCCTTTTCAGCACGAGATCAGGGCAATCTGAACTTAGACGAGCAACAACAAGCCACTGTTATATGGATAGAAGCAGAGAGCGAGGGGCGTACCTAGATGAGCTATTTTATTCTGTCCCAAGATAATCGCATATTAGACGCTGTGGAGCCTGCGGGACTTACCAACCTTCTAACCAAAGAGATGTTAACCGAGGAAAAGGTGCATCTCCTAGATGAATTGGTCTTGCAGGTTCCCATTCAGCAACGAGAGCATGTCACCTACGTGGATTTTATTCAACGTCCGATTCCCTTGTTGTCCGATCGTCTCAAACAGCTGGTGGTCAAATATGTACCAAAAATGCTGTGCAAGGCTGTGGTACTCGCAGATCAGGAGCAGATGAGACAGGATTTGTACTGGGTGTTTATACCCCCACGTATCGACTGCTTATCAGATAAAACCGAGTTTTATCAGGACAATACCATTAAACGACTCATAGTAGATCAAAACAAGATTGGTAGACGATCGTTTTTTCGCATAGACGGCATTCGTGAAGAGCATCTTGTAGTCAATCTGGGACTGGCGGAAAGTATTTTGCGCCGGGATTTTACAGGCATCCAGCTTCAAAAAGTAGAGCTGGAGGTCCAAAGAGAGGATGAGATGAAATGGCCCTCATAGAAGACGTGGAAGTAGAAGGTGGAGAAGGAGCCAAGAAGAGCTATGTGGTAGCAGGAGCCATCCTTACTTGCACCTTTGGCACCCAAAAAAGTCGATTGAAAACCCCGCTAAGCCATGGGGTATTTGTGAAAGAAAAGGCGCAAATGAACATCAATGATTTCGTGCCAAATGTAAACATCATGCCCTTTGGCAGATGCGGTAACCTAGCAAATCCAGAGGTAGCAGCGGCGACGGAAGCAAATGGCGGCTATTTAAAGCGTATGCCATGCATGCCGATTGTTACCATGCCATGGATTGGGGGCAAGGAGGACAAGCTGATCGAAGACGCGCCCGTACTGCTCAACGATTGTACCAACATGTGCTTACATTGTGGCGGACAGATAAGCATCATCGACGACGGACAGGAATTGGACTAAATCTGAATGAAACCATACCACCCATCGGGAGGGGGGATTGTGTGTGAAAACGACAGCTAAAGTAGCGGGATACGGAAACCTTCAAGTCGTATCTCCCTACGATATCCAAACATTGCAGGAGCTACAGCTAGTCAAGGAAGCAACCGACCACGCCAAGCTCTATCTAACCGGAATCATTCCGGAAGAGAAGAAGGATAGCTACATCGCGATGGCCACGAGTAGCGATCTCATCGAGGTCAACGAGGTAGAGGATGGACGAGTGGTCCGGAATCTATTTACGGGACTCATAGAAAATATCGGCGTTCGAGCTGTCCGTGGCATCTACTATATCGAGCTAGAAGGCATCTCGCTGACGAGCCAGCTCGATATAAAAGAGAAGACCAGATCCTTTCAAGATAAGAACATGACGTACACAGCTCTACTAGATTTGATTCTAAAGGATTATCCAGGATCAGACTATCTCGATTATGCTACAAACGATGCCAAGTTAGAAGGCTTTACGCTGCAATATAAAGAGACAGATTGGGCGTTTATCAAGCGAATGGCGTCACGCTTTGGTGCGGTTTTGTTACCAGAGACAAGCTCCAAGACACCGAAGTTCTCACTTGGTGTGCCAGATGGAAAATTAGGACAACTACAAGACTATCACTACGGTGTGGCAAGATCATTAGACAGGTACACGGAAGCCACCACGGGACATGGTAGCGAGCTAGACGAGACAGCCTTCACTCACTATACGGTAGAAAGCGGACAGTATTTTGCATTGGGAGACAAGGTACTATTTCAAGAGAAGGAGCTGACGGTAGCGGCATCTACAGCGCGTTTTACCGAAGGCGGCTTGTTATATACCTACACCCTTTGCCAAGAGGAAGGCGTTTTGCAGAACCCGATTCGAAATGAACAGCTAACAGGTGTCTCGCTCGAAGGAAAGATTATGGAGATTCGCAGAGATACTGTCAAGGTTCACCTCGATATCGATAAAACCCAAGACAAGAGCAAGGCCTGGTGGTTTCCGTATTCCTCCGTCTATTCAACAGAAGGTGCCGATGGCTTTCACTGTATGCCACAAGAGGGAGATGCTGTCCAGGTTTATTTCGCAACCAGCCAGGAGGACGGGGCGGTAGCGATGAGCTCCGTCCGCAAAACAGGACAGGATTCTCCGAAGATGGGCAATCCAAGCGAAAAATACTGGGGCACGAACTTTGGAAAGGAAATGAAGCTGGGCGGCTCTGATTTTGTGCTCACTGCAAAGGATACAAAAGAAGGCAAGATGTTTATTAAGCTGGATGTAGAAGACGGCATCGAGATACATAGTGATAAGGCGATTATGTTTTCCGCGGAAAAGGACTTGGAGATTGAGACAGATACCAAGTTCGAGATTAAAGCACAGGAAGCGATTTATTTGCTGTGTAAGGAAAGCAGCATTGTGCTAGATGGGGAGACAGATATTCAAGGAACGGTGCTAAAAGTAGATGGTTTGATTAAATCTCCTGTCTCGGTAGCTGATCTAGAACCGGAGCCAGAGCCAGAGGACCCAGCTCCGCCGCCACCGCCGCCGGAGGAGGAAAAGGGCTTCTGGGGAAGCTTACTGGATGGCGTGCAGTTGGCGCTAGATGTAGTGGGAATGATTCCGGTAGTTGGGATCGTTGCCGATGTTGCTAATGCAGGCATCTCGGTAGCTCGTGGAGATTATGCAGGAGCGGCTCTTTCCTTAGTTGCGTGTATTCCATTTGCGGGAGCAGCCGCGACCGGTGCTAAGCTCGGCATGAAAGCCGCGAAGGCGTTAAAAATGGGAAAAACAGTAGCCAAAGTAGCTGATAAAGCCGCCGATGTAGCCAAAGTGGTCACAAAGGTAGCTGATGTAGTAGTTGGAAAGGTCTATACCGCCTCGCGTAAGCTAAAGAGCACTGTCAATCAATTAGCAGCTGTTCAGAAGATGAAAAGCAGTATGAAGCTTAAGGCAATTGCAAACAGTCGTGTTGGCAAAATTGGAAAAGCCATTACAAAAGAAGTCGCGACAGAAGCAGGATACCAAGTGCTAGAAGAAGTGGCTGGTAGTGGGGTTGCCACTGTTGCGGGCTTAATGGGTGGTAAAAGAAACCGACACAAAGGAAAGAAAAAGCTATCGAAAAAAGAGCGCAAAAAAGCCGCTCAAAGGGCAAAAAATGCAGCTGCCAATAAAAAAAGCTGTGTAGACGATCCCATTCATGCTGGCTCCGGATCGCAATTTATCATTCATCCTACTCTGAAGCTGTATGGAGCTGAGACATGGACGTTCGAGCTACACTACAATTCGTTGCTTCTCCAGCAGGGCGTACTCGGTAAAGCTTGGACGCATAATTATGAAATGCATGCCGACATAGAGCGTATTGACCAGGGTGAGATTACCATCTGGTGGAACACAGGCAGAAGAAATGTGTTTATGCAGATGGAAGCAGAGAATCCATTGTTTTCTTCAGAAGATGTAGACATGATGTTCTACGAGCTTCGCCGTCTGGAGAATGGTTTTGAGCTGTTCAATCGAAATACGCGGGAAACCTACTACTTTAAACGAAATGGACAGGTAAGTAAACAAACGAATGCCTTGGGGCAAGCGTTAACCTTTATCCATGATTCCTCTAATCGCCTTGTCAAAATGACAGATGTGATTACAGGTCGCTCTCTATCCTTAACATATGGACAAGACGGGCTATTATATAGTGTTTATGATGCTTATCGCAGTGTGCAATTCGATTACAACGAGTCTCGTCACCTCAGCCAATTCGTCGATCCGAATGGAACCATAAGCGAGCTAACGTATACCGAACAAGGACAGATCGAGTCTCTTACTGTGGATGGAATTTTGCAATATCGCAACGCCTACGACCATGAGGAACGGGTTATCGCTCAGACCAATGCCTTAGGACTAGCCTCTCAGTTCACCTATGACATAGAAAGCATACCTGGTTCCATAATTACAACTTTCACAGACCGTCTGGGTGCTACAGAGGTCATGATTCATGACGAGCGGATGCTACTAGTAGAGAAACAAGAAAGAGACGGTAGTCGTGTTACGTATGAATATAATGACCGAGGTCAAATGATTTCCGAAACAGTAGGAAAAGAAGAGACCACCACCTACGAGTACGATGAGCGAGGCAATCTGATTCAGGTAGTCGATCCACTAGGAAATCAAACCAGCTATGTATACAGCGAGGATGATTTGCTGTTGTCCGAAATCAATGCAGAGGGTGGCATCACGAGCTACACGTATGATGAGCGTGAACGTTTGGTAAGCATTACCCGTCCAGACGAAAGTCATTCAGAGATTGGCTATAACGAGCATGGACAACGCGTAAGCTATATGGATTCGAATGGTGTGACGAGCCGTTATCAGTACGATGACAAAGGCCTACTCACGGCTGTCTATGACGGAGAAGGTCGTGTCATACAGGTAGGCTACGATGAGGTTGGTCGTATTGCATCGTTCCAAGATGGACGAGGTGGCAAAGTACGCCGCACCTATGATGCTAACGATAATATCGTACAAGTAATCGATCCACTTGGACGCCAGTATTCCTTTGCCTATGATGCCTTTGATCAGCGCGTGGAAGAAACGATGCCTTCAGGAGTAACCACCTGCTATCGCTATCATGTGCTAGGACAAGTGGAAAGCATAACGGACGCGCTAGGACAGACAACCACCTATCGATATGACGCTGAGGGCCAGTTGATTGCTGTTATAAAGCCAAATGAAGCGGAAATTCACTATGAGCGGGATCAAATGGGGCGCATTGTCTCCATTACCGATCCATTAGGTCGAACCGAGAAAGCCGCTTATGATGAAACCGGACGCCTCCTTCAGGTCTGGGATGCGCTGGGAAATAAGGTACAGGACGTCAGCTACGATGCAGGAGGCAATCTCGTTTCCGCTACGGATGCCTTGGGTCATACAACGCTATACGGTTTTAATAAATTATACCAATGCACCAAGAAGACAAATGCTCTCGGACAAAACACAACCTACTCCTACGATGCCGTTGCTCGTCTGACCGAGGTTATGGAAAATGATGCCGCTATCTATCGTCAGCAATATGACAAGGAAGGTCGTCTCATCAGCTATACCGATGCCAATGAAAATGAAACGACACTTCGGTACGATCAAAGTGGGCTGGTGGTGGAGGAACAAAATGCCACCGGGGAAGCTATCCATTTTGCCTATGACGAACGAGGCTGGATGCACAAACGTACCAATGCCAGAGGACAGGAAACCCACTATCGCTATGATGCCGCCGGTCAACTTCTTGAACAAAAGGATGAGGTTGGCGCTGTACGCAGGGAATACGATACAGACGGCAATCTCGTTAAAGTACAGGAAGAAGGAGCAGGCACGAAGCATCGGGAGTACGACCTGTTGGGACGTGTTACTGCTTGCACAGATAGCTACGGAAATACCATCCGATACCGTTATGATGAAAATAGCCAGTTGACACATCTCATCTATCCAGATGGGAAGGTTGTTCAGTATACCTATGATGTAGCCGGACAGCTCACGGAGGTAAAAGACTGGGCAGGGCGTCGTACTACCTACACCTACGACGAAAATGGGCGACTGATCAAGACGGTACGGCCAAATGGAACCATCGAGCAACGTAGCTACGATGCCACCGGACAAATGGTACGTCTGTGGGATCAAAACCGCCAAGGGGTCATGTTCCAGAAATATCGCTACGTGTACAATGAGCTAGGACAAATTGTGCAGGAAGAGGAAAAGCAGTATACCTACGACGCTTTAAAACGTCTGGTAAGCGGTGAATGGCCAGGCGGTCGTGTCTGGTATAGCTACGACCAAGGTGGAAATGTCACAGGTATTGGGTCGGTAGAGACCACACGGAAGAAGGCAATAGGGTATGGAAAAGACAACAGACTTTCCCATGTAAATGAACAGCCAGTAGAGATGGATGCAGACGGCAATCTTCTCGTATGGACAGAGAATGAGCAAACCCATACCTATGCATACGATGCCCGCAATCGCTTAGTTCGCACAGGTCAAGCGCACTACACCTATGATGCCGAGTACGTACGTACTTCGATGACGTGGAAGGGAAAGACAACACGCTATGTAGTCGACCAAGTGGAGGAGCTTAGCCGTGTTCTTATGGAGTTAGGAGAAGACGGTAGGCCGAAAGCCTATTATGTGTACGGACAAGGCCTAATCGGTCGAGAGGATGCACAAGGAAATTATTTGTCGTATCATACAGATATGCGTGGTAGTACCACGATGCTGAGTGATTGGAGCGGACGAGTCACTGACCGCTACAGCTACGGCGTGTATGGCGAATTAGAACAACACGATGGTACAACTTCCCAACCGTTTTGTTATAATGGAAGAGATGGTGTCATGACCGACCCGAATGGCTTGTATTACATGAGGGCGAGATACTATCATCCCGGACTGAAGCGATTCCTGAATCGAGACATTTTAGCAGGAGACGTGACAGAAGGGCAGACCTTTAACCGATTTGCCTATGTGAATGGCGATCCAGTAGGGTTTATTGATCCGTTGGGATTGGCAGGGCTTGGGACTGGGCAGTGCCAGAAGGGGAATCATGATCAGCAAACTGAAAAATTTTATCGAGGGATGTCGGAAAAAGAATTTAAAAAGCTAGAAAAAAACGAGATTCTAACCAAACGACCTGAAGGGAAAAGTGAGCTAAAAATTACCGATGATCCTCATTATGGATCGGGTGATCTATCTAAACGTAAGTCGCAAAAATCTAGGAACTATACTCGTTTTGTTGAGTTTGAGGTTAAACCAGGTACCAAGGAAGAACTGATAAAGCTTGGTGGAACCCATGGGTCTGCTAGGGTACAGTTTCCTAACTTACCTGAACATAGAGAAGGTCTAGTTGAAGTCAAATTTGAAAAAAGGGGGGTATTAAGTTTGGGCTTGGGTCCTAGCAAAGAAGGACTTGATTTATTTAATAAAAACATTTTATCTTGGAGGGAACTTTGAAAAATAATAAATTGCAACAATTAATTGAAATCTATAGTCGTGAAATTGCTGATGCAGGGAAAAAATCTGATATTAATTTAGTACAAAAAAAGCTCGGAGAATTTGGACAGGCAGTCAAATTATTAGAGCAGGATACTGTTGAAAAAGAAATAATTTCTTATATTAAAAATAACCTTGTTACGAAAAGTTGGACAGATGCTCAGTATTGGATTGGTTCAGTTCTTGAGCACCCTTCTCCTAAATATTTGGAGTATTTTATGGAAATATTGAAAGAAGAAGATCCTAATGCTCCTCACTATTGGGTTTTGGATGCTATAGAATACATGCCTGAGAATATTTCTGAACTTGTAATAGTAAGTTTGAAAAAACTAACAGAACAAATAAATCCAGCATGGACTGAAGAAGTAATTGAAAAGTATTTTGAAACAATTGTTTGGAATGACGAAAATGCAGAAGATTTTATTACTACCTTGTTAAATTCATCTAATGAAAAGATTGCATTTAGAGCTAAATATTGGATGGAGACATTTGAGGTGGAAAGAAAAGAAGATGTTGAAGATGACTAAAAGAAGGCTTACCATGTTTTAGTTATTGAAAAACAAAATGTTGAAAACTCCAGATCACCTAGGTTTGTTTCCTAAATTTTTGCATGAGTTATAATCTTGATAGACAACATTAATTGTAACCCGAATACTGGACACATATTAAAGTCCATATTCGGGTTATTGCTTTTAGTAAATGTCTATTATTGTTAACCATTTACCCACAATATTAAGATACAGATTGGGCATTTATAAATCGAATGACTTCACGTTCTGGAGTGGTACTGTTTTCAGAACGTGTTTAAAAACGCCAAAGTTCTCCTTTTCTTATAATGAATTTGATCATCGCATGGAAGTAACCATCTCTTCAGGAGCAACCGCCTGTTATCGCTAGGACCAATGGAAAGCGTAACGGACGCTCTAGGATTGCCGTTATCCAACTAAATGAAGCGGAAATTTACTTTTGAGCGGGACCAATTGGGTTGTAATTTACACTACTGATCCGTTAGGTAGAATAGAGAACGTCGATTATGATGAAACAGGATACCTAATTCAGATCTGAGATGCGTTGGGAAATAAGGTACAGGATATCAGCTACGATAACAGAAGGCAATCTTTTTTTCGCTACAGATGCCTCGACTTCAAGATTTGGAAAACTCCATATCTGGTGCTCACTTCTTAAAGAGATTTGGTGCTCAAACAACATTGCAATCTCAATATGATTACGTGAAGCAAGGAATGAATCCTAGGACTGACGAAGTCGGGTAACTTACCTTCAGCTACCACAAGATTTTTAAACCATAGAGATCAGTTAAATATGATTCAACGAGCACAACAAATACTAAGAAACTCGGGGAATTCAAATAAAGCTGAGACCTCAATAAAGTTTACCAATATCATCGTGGAAGGATATCAGTAACGACAAGTTCTGGAGTCTCGTACTCTGATCGAGTCTTCTCAATCCAAATTTCAACCTATTACTGCATTTCCGGTATGGGGACAATAATTTTTATAATTGCTGGCTATTGGGTAAGAGATTAGTGGAACCTGAAAGTGAACTTGAAATGAGGACTAAGGATATAAAACCGATTCATATATTAAGTTTATTAAAATTTATAGATATAGAATATATAACTTACGAAGATATTGATTATATATGTAATATGAATATAAACGAAGAGCTTCATCAGTTACAGGCTATCAGATATGCGGTTGTCCCGGGGTATAACGAATTGAATGAGAATGACACCTCTGCCTTTTGAAACCGAAAATGAGGACAAAGGAGGTTTTTTGCAAAATATATAAAATGAGTTATTTGTTAAAAATAGCAATTAAATTCCTATTTTTTAGGCGGATGATTTAAAGGTTTCTCAACTGTTTTGTTATAATGGTAAAGGTGGTGTCATGACCGACCAGAATGGCTTATATTACATGAGGGAACGGTACTATCACCCGGGACTGAAGTTGGCGGGGCTTGGGACTAGGCAGTGTCAACAGGGCAAGGCTAAGAGAAAGGGAAAATCTTCAAACTCAAATTCCAAATTGATTATGAAAAAGAACGTGAAATAGGAATAAATAGAATAGAAGAGAATTTTGATGGGGTAACTTGAATATTCAAGATAAACTAGAAAATGTTAAGGATGTAGAAGGATTAATAACGTTTAATTAATCACTGGTCGAAGATTTAGAACAAAACCGAAGTCAATGGGCTAATACAAGCCCTGCAGATTACCTTAATGGGATTGCATCATGGATTGAAGATAGGTATGAACTAATGGATAATGCTAAGGAAGAGTTGAAGAAAGTGTTGATTGGAATGCAACTGCGACAGTTTTATTTGTAGGGAGTAGATATGAATAATTATCTAAACTGCATTAGATTATGGAAAAGTTGTAAATTAATCATTAGATGGTAAGCGGTGATTGACGGGTCGTCTGGTATACCTACGCCCAAGTTGGAATTATCACAGGAATAGGGAAGGATTATTCCAACTTTAATTTGAGGGAGGAATCTTTTTAACATCAAGAAAAACAATAGGAAGAAGATAAGGGATAATTTCAATTCCTATCAAAATAATCAAATTTTTAAGTATACATAGAATTATTATGTATTTATGGTTTATTTACTCATCAGGAGGATCATTCCATGAGAGATAATTTGCCGAAGTTTAAGTATCATCCTAACGCGTACAAAGTCAGTATTTTTGAGCAAGTACCTAAACAAAATTGTTCCGTTTGTAACAACGAAACGACGTATATTTATTCTGGTCCATTTTATTCCGTTGATGACGTAAATAATATATGTCCTTGGTGTATTTATGATGGAAGAGCTACTACGGATTTTAAAGGGGTTTTACAAGGTGCGGTAGAATATAAAGATAAGCTATTGTCTGTTTCTTTTAATGATGAAACAAACGAGTATATGTATTTTATGGGATATGATGATGTTGAGCTTATACATGATGATAACCTAGAAGAATTACTCTTCCGCACGCCTAGTTATATCGCTTGGCAAGAACCACAATGGCTAAGTCATTGTAATGAATTTTGTTCATTTGTTAGATATTTGGATAAAAGTGAACTACATGATATGAGAAATGATTTACAAGAAGGGGTAAGCCTTTTAAAGGAGAATTATGGCTTATCTGTTGATCAATTAGGTGAAGATATAGGGTTATACTTGTTTCAATGTAAAAAATGTGGAAAATATAGATTGCATTCTGATCATACCTAATAATGAGACCCGAATAATGGACATGATAAAAAGCCCTTATTCGGGTTTTCTTATGTGTAAATCATACGCTCAAAGTTGGTTTCATGGAAAAATAAAATGGTATGGCTCTTCATCATAAATCAATTACAAGATAGTATAAGGAGGAAGGGAAATGTCAGAGAAACTAAGAAAAGAGGAACTAATCAAACTAGTAGAAAAAATATGTAATCCAAAGTTATCAGAAGAGGTGGTAAGTGAATATATATTGATATCCTAGAACAAAATGTACCCCATCCTGCTCCAAGTGATTTAATTTTTTGGAGTGACACGACGTTAACACCTGAAGAAATAGTAGAGATAGCATTAAACTATAAAGAAACCGATAAAAGGAAATGAATTAGAAACTTATACACAATATGGCAGCAGCTGAGGTTTATAAAGAAGAATGGAAATTTAGCATAGAAATAGGAGATAAATCCGTTGCCTTACTACTTGGAAAAAATTTGGGCTAAACTATAAGATGGGAGAAATATATGGATATTCAAGATATACTGGAAAAGTTGAAACTAAAGGAGACTTTATAAAATTTGTTTACTTTTAATAGAATAGGATATAAAGAATTAAGATAAAAGCTAAGAACTGAATACTCGTTAGGTGTATGTATCTTATTTGTAGTTATAAATGGATTGGTCTATGGTTTTGTTTAGCCTTCTCTAAAATATCTTTTGCACATATAAAAGAAAAAACAAAAGGGCTTTACATTCCAGCCCTTTTTAAATTCAAAACGCTAATCCAAATTCCCTATACTCTTCCTAACAAGCTGATCTGCCTGTCGAGTTGTTTCTGGTATGCGGTATCTCGGAGATAGTTTCAATATCCATTCACGAGCCGTTGCCAACGAAATACGATGCCCGATGGATACATAGATAGGTTTGATAGAATCCTGAGTACGTAAGACGTTACCTATGATCTCATCGTCTGAAAGTAATGGAGAATAGGAACCCCTTGTACGATCTGGTTCAGCGTATTCTCCTAGCAAATTGGTTTTTCCACAGCCTATAGTGGGAATGTCAAATAAGACACCTAAATGACTTGCTAGCCCACAGCGTCTAGGATGGGCACGCCCTTGTCCGTCACATACCACTAAATCTGGAATGATGGTTAATTTCTTAAAAGCTTTCACTACAGGCGGTAATTCTCTGAAAGAAAATAAGCCGGGGATATAGGGAAAGTGTACGACGTCCTCTACAACAACCGTTTCAACGATTTTCAGCGAACAAGCTTCCAGAATAACAATAGCGGCGACGAGTGTATCGTTATGCTCACTGTAAGCAACGTCAATTCCCGCAATATAAGTGATCTCGTTTAATTGGTCATTTTGTATGACTTTTTTTGCTAACGTATTTTGTAGCTCTATGGCATCTGCTTCAGATAAATCCCATGGGTGATTAAAAACGGGCTCCATTAATAAACCCTCCTACAAGTTTTTATACTAGATTAATAAATAGAATTTTACCAAGGTATCTCGGTTACTAGCAAACTAGATTATATCAATTAGATGTAAAAGGTTAAGATAATATTCCTACTAGATAAATAAAATGACCAGATGGTTTACTAGAAAGCAAGTTGAGGTGAAAAATGAAAATATTAATAAAGCAATATGAACCTGACGAGTCTAAGGTACGCTTTACCTCACAGTATGGAGAAGGTAGTGCAATATGGCACGGAAATCCTCCAAAAGAAGGTAGCACATACGATGTTGAGATCGAGATTCCACAAATACTTGCATGGGATAAAGATATCCAAGCAACAAATATGGATGAGCACCCAATTAAAATACAAAATGACATGGTTGATTTCGTAGGGAAACTAGAATCAGTATCTGAAGATGATGGCTGCTGTGTAGTCCGGGTTGGGGAAAGTATCATCCTTGTGGAAACAGAAGGAATTCCTTTGAAAGTAGGAAGTTTTCTAAGAGTTCAAACCAAGAGTGTCATTCTCTACAATAATCATTTGTGATATTTCCATATGATCTTCTAACCTACTTCTGATAAATGTTTGAAAATCT
Organism: Brevibacillus sp. JB24b; assembly: GCF_051713385.1. Taxonomy (NCBI): domain Bacteria; kingdom Bacillati; phylum Bacillota; class Bacilli; order Caryophanales; family Paenibacillaceae; genus Brevibacillus; species Brevibacillus sp. JB24b. The sequence continues at coordinate 1,287,861 of NZ_JBNVQV010000001.1, forward strand.
AACCCCAAAATAGATAAATAGGTGATATCTTGAGAGTAAAATGTGCCCTCCCAACTGTGAAATTACAACCCTTAAGAATACCTTCTGCTTGGAAGGTAGATTACAATACTTTTATCGAGTTAGACCCCAAAATGCTAGATGAAGCTGATAGTAAATGGATGCACTTCACTGAAGACTTACTTCAGATAAGTCATAGTCGCTATCCCAAACATCTGTAACCCCGAGTTGACTTTTAAGAACTCGGGGTTATTTTGATGAAGGGAAAAGCTAACTCATTTATCCCTCACCAAGTCGATTTAGTGCATATCACCCATAAAAAAAGAAAAGACTGTAACCATTTCGAACTTGCTTCGACTAATAGAGGTTAAAAAAGGTAGACATTGAGGAGAGATAAGATGAATATCCCCAAAAACAAAACCATGTCATTACACAGATTTATGGCAACTGCTTCCGTCATAACGCTACTTTCTGTACCGATTTCACCGGTTTGGGCTATAGATACGAAGACGAATGGGAAACAAACTACCTCTACACAAGGGCAAATTCCCCCACAAGCTGATATCAATCGTCAGGTAAAGAGTGTGATAGAAAAGCTGACGCTAGCCTTTCCCGAAATCAAGGAGTATAACAATCAGAAGATTGAGCTTAAAAAAAGATGGAGTAAATTAATCGACGTAGAAGTAAGCAAAAATGGTGCAGGTAACACGCCACTCGTCAATATTCAACTGGACAAACAAACAGGAGAACTGCTATATTTCGGCTTTTTAGAACGCACAGAATATCCAAATGGGACAAGTGTTTACGCTTCGCCAAAGGGATTGGAAAAACAAATAACGGATGAAACTGCTAAACAACAAGCAGCTCTTTTAGTAGAAAAATTATATGGAGGAAAGGCAAAGAACGACTCCCCTATTTCGGTATGGAGAGAAACCCAAAAAGAAAAAGAAGTGGAAGGCAAGATAATCCCAGCTAAAACCCTGCCTCCGGTGGTCAATTTCCGAATTAGCCTACCAAATAAGAGTAATGTGGCAAATTACGTTTCAGTGCGTTTCGGTGAAAACGGTAAAATTGAAAGTTTGGATGCTGTAACAAAGCCAATTCTATTTGATAAATGGTTTGCGGCTGACCTCGAAAATCGGGAAATGCCAAATGACGAGCTGACAAAGCCGGCACAGGCTATGTTTGATCGGATGCACGTACTTTACCCGGAATTAAGAGATTATAACGTAAAAGAAATTAGCCTATCTAAGTATAATACTTTTTACGATATTAATTTTAAAAAGTCAAAGACTGACAAGAAAGAAGAGATCAGAATGCATATAGAGGAAGAAACAGGCAAGCTTGTATATATACATTTTGAAAAACGCCCATCAGGAAAAGGGGCATCCCCAGAGCTGGCCAAACAAAAGGCATACGAATTCTTACAGCGTGTACAAGGAGACAATGCAAAAAGCTACACAGTTGGGAATATGATCATGACTGGAACAAATGGGGTAACGCTAGTCATCCTAGATGGTACAACTCCTGAAAAAGAGCATTATGCCTTTGGGGTGGGAGCAGACGGTAAAATCTATAGCTTTGATGGCTAATTGTAAAATGACAAGTAAATCAAGGGTAGGGTAACCACGCGTTAGGAATACAGCCATATATAGGCTTGTTTAGTATGTTAGGAGACCTTATTAAACAATTAAACAAGAAACAGAGTAGCAGGATATTGGCAGTAAATGTTGCTTATGTAATCTGAGATATGTATCAACAAGAGCTTGTGAATGGAGGAACTGCATTGTATGACGAAGATATAAAACAGCAAGTATTGTTAATCTATGAGCAGTATTATTTAGATGTTTATCATTTTCTGCTGTACTATACTGGCAATCAAAATGACACAGAGGATTTGACACAGGAGGTTTTTGTCCGTGTGATCCGTTCCCTGGCACGCTATGAAAATAGAGCGAACCTGAAAACGTGGCTATTTGCGATAGCGAAGCACATTGCGATTGATTATCATCGCAAGAAAAGATGGAAAAGTCTGTTTTCCATTGATGTACTAAAAAAACATGTGTCTTCAGATGGGTTACCAGAAAAAGAAGTAGAGAGCTGGGAAGAGGAGCAGGAGCTGATCCGAGCGATCCAAAAGCTACCACAGCATTATAGAATGGTTGTCATCCTCAGGGGAATTCAGGGATACAGCGTTAGGGAAACAGCCTCCATCATGGATTATTCGGAATCACAGGTGAAAGTGACCTTGCATCGAGCATTGAAAAAGCTTGAAAAGGAACTAGCAGGACGGATAGGAGGGGAGCTGTACGATGGATTGGCAAAAAGATAAGGAATTGCTCGTTCGATTAAGAAAATTACATACAAAGAATAAACCAAGAAAAGAGTTTGTAGAAACCTTACGTACCCAGCTAGAGTATCAGACAAATATTGTGGTGCACAGAAGAAACAGATTTTATCGACCAATTCAATTTGGGCTTGGACTAGCAAGCGTATTCGCACTTCTATTGTACCTTTTTGCACCTTCAGTGAATAAAGAGGCTTTGCCACCTATGTCCAGCTATCCTACGAAACAGGAGTTTATTGCGAAACCCCCTGTTGAGGTCTTAGAAAAGCAAAAACGAGAGCAAAAGCAGGAACAAAAGCAAGAACAAAAACAAAATCAAGAGCAACAGCAACAGCAACAGCAACAGCAACAGCTTGTATCTAAGCCAAAGACTTCTCTAAAGGAGTCACTTTCACAGAAGCAAACAGCCAAAGAAAAAGAAAAGAACGATGTGGTAACCCCAAAACCAAAAGCAAAAGATAAGAGTAAAGAAACGAATAATTCTACACCGAAGGAAAAGGCATTGAGCTATTTGCAGCAGCTTGGAGGTGAAGATTTAAAGGGATATCAAATAAATCCCGCACTCTCTGCCCCTGCTCGCGGATACATTTTCATGAATCGTATGGTAAATGGAATCCCCTTTTTAGCGGATAGCTATAAAGTGGAATTAGATGAATCAGGTCAAATAAAACAATCAACCATCACAAAAAGCACAGATACAAATATGAAATTTCCTTTGCCACAGCAAGCTATATCCAAAGCGACTGCTAAACAATTATTTATGAAAGACATGAGGCTAGTTTACCAAGGGGATGAACAACCGCGGCTTACCTATGAATTTAACTTTTCAGGCTATATTGATGCGGTCAGTGGACAAGTAAGAGAAGCGAAGGAAGAGGAGCAAAACCAAGGATCTAGTAAGCCTATTCCGATCGTAGCTCAGGGTAAAAAACTGATTGCTCATACTCCAGAAGAGGTTGTGAGAATCCTTCAAAAGGAATTTGGCATCGTCGTATATGGACCTGGAGCGTTAGAGGATACTTTGTCTACCGATACCTATAAAGAATATTCCTGGCAAATCGAAGAAGGAAAAATAATTAAGGTAGAAACCCTTGACGGACAATTGATGGGGTTTAGGATTAGTACTCCAGGTGTGAAAGAGAGGGATTCTTCTACCATCGCAGTTCACAAGGAATTGTCTGGAATAGCGAAGGGCATCATAGAAAGATATATGAATGTTCATACGAAAGAGCTTCTATTGATAGATGTTGAAAAAACAAGTTTGACTCAAACCTATCGATTTAGAAGGTCGTATCAAGGTATTCCCATCATTAATCGAAGTTATTCTGTGACCCTTGATGCCAAAACAGAAAAGGTAATTGGACTTGATCTGGGCTATGGAGTACAAGGAACTACTAGCCTCCCGGACAAATCGAAAGCAATGACACCAGACGTAGCTGCTACTATCTACTTGAAGGAACGCCCATTGTCTTTAGTCTATGTCATGCTAATGGATAAGAAGCAACAAATAGCAGTTCCTCACTTGGTTTATCAGATATATTATCATGACACACCTAGGCTGTATGTTGATGCGATTACCGGTGAAGTGATTAGATAGAAAGGTTATTTTATCTTATATACCAGTTTTCTTGTAAGTTCGCTTTCTTTCTCCTATAATTAAATACGATAGTTTCTTTTACGACACAATTGTATTTCTTTAAGTTAGATGGAGGAGAGCAGTCCTCCCGTTCAAGAGGCGACACCATCCCTAATCCGTCTGTTTGAAGGATTAGGGATTTTTGGTAGATATGATCGGTAAAAATCGAGTGAAGAGAGGATATTTCCATGAAAAAAATGAAACATAGTCTAACAGCATTGCTAACAGTATGTTTAGCTGTTTCACTAACCGCGTGTTCAGGTGAAACAACACCAAAGGACGGAGCACAACCTTCCCCAAGTCAGAACCAAGCGACGGATTCGGCATCGGATAATCAAGCGACAGATACTACACTAAAAACCATCTATCCACTCAAAGTAAAAGATGTGACGGGGGAAGAGTTCACCTTCGAAAAAGCCCCGGAACGTATTGTATCAGTATCGCCTGCTGAAACGGAAACGTTATTTGCACTTGGACTTGAGCAAAAAATCATGGGAGTTTCTGACTACGATGATTACCCGGCATCTACTAAGGATAAGCCGAAAATGGGGAGCATTATGGCGCCGAACGTTGAGTCCATTTTGGCTGCCAAACCGGATATTGTATTTACAGGGATTTCAATGAAAGAAGAGACGGTCAAGAAATTCCGAGAGCTTGGTGTAAAAATCTTTAAGGTAGAACCAAAGACGTATGATGACGTGATTGCAAATATGGAGTTGTATGGAAAAATCACCGATCATCAGGCTGAAGCGAAGAAAGTTGTGGACGAGCTTCAAAAGACTCGTGACGAGATTTTAGCTGTTGTAAAAAATATGAACGAGAAAAAGAAAGTTTATCTTGAATTTTCTCCAGGCTGGACGGTTGGTAGCGGGGAATTTTTAAACCAAATAATAGAGCTTGCTGGTGGAATCAACGTGGCTGGTGACACAAAAGGCTGGGTACAAATTAATGAAGAGACCATCATTAAAAAAAATCCCGATGTTATTCTCTACACACTGGGAGTAATAGACTCTAAAACAAACCAATCCTTAGAGGATATTATACGTTCTCGTAAAGGCTGGAGTGGGATTGAGGCGATTAAAAACAACACAGTAGTAGGACTTGACCAGAATATCATCAGTCGTCCTGGACCACGCCTTGCAGAAGGCTTGAAAGAGATGGCGAAAGCAATCTATCCTGATAAATTTAAGTAAGTGGGGCTGACCTCTAGGATGAGTACAAATAACGCTTACGGACAGATGAATGTGAAAAAAAGAATGACAGCAGGAGCAGTGGGAATGATACTGCTCCTGCTGTCTGTTGTGGCTAGTTTAGCCATTGGTTCTGTTATGTTGCCGATGGATGAGATTACGCGCATTTTATTGCACCAGATTCCTGGGATTCATTCATTTATTCCCGTTACATGGGATGAGTCCTCTACACAAATTATGCTAAACGTCAGATTGCCGAGGGTAATCTTGGCTTTGTTAGTCGGGGCTTCGCTTGGGATAGCAGGAGCAGCGTTTCAAGGTGTTTTACGCAATCCACTAGCAGACCCCTTTACTTTAGGAGTATCCTCTGGTGCTTCAGTTGGGGCGGCCATACTTATTTACTTTGGCCTGCAATATGCTTGGTTGGGACAATGGACAGTGCCATTGACTGCCTTTGTGACCGGAGTTTGTACATTAGTGATTGTGTTGCAGATGGCAAGAGAAAACGGAAAGATTCCGATTGAAACCCTGATTTTATCTGGGGTAGTTATGCAAGCCTTTCTAGGCTCGATTGTTTCTTTTCTTGTGGCAATGTCTAAGCAAACCATCAATGAAATTTTATTTTGGGTGATGGGAAGTCTGGCTATGCGGGGCTGGTCCTATACAAGTGTCTTATTGCCATACTTAGTGATAGGACTACTGATTTTATTTGCATATGCTCGTCCCTTAAATATGCTTGCATTGGGAGAGAGACAAGCCGGGCATCTAGGTCTGCATGTAGAACGGACGAAGTGGATCGTGCTACTAACAGCTACTCTCGTGACGGCAGCCGCTGTATCCGTGGCAGGTGTGATCGGTTTTGTTGGATTGGTCGTTCCTCATTTACTTCGGATGATCATAGGGTCTGATTACCGCTTATTGATCCCCATGTCTGCTTTAGGTGGTGCTATTTATGTGTTGTGGGCGGATACCATCTCCCGTACCTTGCTTGCCCCAACAGAGATACCACTTGGAGTAGTAACCGCCTTTATCGGTGCACCGTTTTTTGCCATGCTACTGATCCGAAATAAACGGAAGCGCAGGGGAGGATGATCGCTGATGAAGAGCAGAGGACAACAAGTAACATCAGAACATAAGCAACAGCAAAATCATGATTATTCCACATACTTCAATAGCCAGGAGACCTTGCAAAAAGAACAGAATGATCCTGTCATTTCTGTCTGTGATGTCTCACATCGATATGGAAATCAATCGGTTTTGCAACAGGTGAGCATCGAGATTCGAGCGGGTGAGTGGCTAGGTATTATTGGACCGAATGGCAGTGGCAAATCTACCCTGCTATCTCTGATGTCACGAGCAGAGACGCCATCTGCTGGACAGATTCTCGTATATGGAAAAGACATCAAGTCATATGGGAGAAAAAAATTATCCCAGCATATGGCTGTTCTCCAACAGGAAACGATTCCTGCGATTCATTATACGGTGCAAGAAGTCGTAGAAATGGGACGTTTTCCATATCAATCCTGGTGGGGAACAGAAACCGAGGATAGTGGACCGTTTATCGATAGCATTATGGATCGACTACAGTTGAAGAAGCTGGCAAACAAAAGACTAGACCAATTGAGTGGTGGACAACGACAGAGAGCTGCGTTAGCCAAGTTAATGGCTCAGTCGCCTAGCATCGTTTTGTTGGATGAACCAACCACTTATTTAGATATTCATCATCAAGTGCAATTCATGGACGTGGTGCAGGAGTGGCAGCAGGATTGCGGAGTAACAGTCGTATCTGTTTTACACGATCTGAATTTAGCTTCCTTGTACTGTGATCGGATTATTGTGCTATATGATGGTAGGATTTCGGCTGAGGGAACACCGACTGAAATGATGACCACAAAGCGACTTTCTGACGTTTTTCAAGTGAACACAGCGATTGTCCCTCATCCCAAGACGGAGCGACCTCAGGTACTGGTTTGCCCAAAACAGCGATCAGAACAGCTAGGGAATGAATAGATACGCAGGCATGTTCTTACCTTAGATCAAAAGTAAAATCATGATAGAGACAAATGAAATAGAGGTATATAGAAATAGTAAAACCCCCAGACGGATTTTTTGACCGGACTGGGGGTTTTGTCTTATTTCTTTTGATAAACACAAACGACCATCTTCACAAAATACTCACGGAACAAAGACGTTTTTGCTAAATTAGCTACTACATTGCGCAGAGGGATTTCCTTTTCATACACAGCAGGGTAGTGGACGCCTTTTTGAATGTTGCGGAAACGTCTGATCGTCATACGATTGATATACGAGAAGTACTCGGAACCATCTGGACGTTTGCTGATACGAAAGCCTAGACGATCTTCCCCGTCTGGCAAATCTTGAACGAGTTTACGATACGCATCGATCAAGGTTTGTTCAGAAAAGAAGGAGTGAACCCAGGGAAATCCAATTGCATCTGACAAGTGAGCGCCGTATGGATGGTAATACGGTGGGAAGTTAATGTATAGATGACCGCCCTTTTTCAAGACACGAAAGCATTCCTCCAGCGTTTTCTCTGGATTATCTACGTGTTCCATCGCATCGTTCATGATGATTGAATCGAACGTCTCGTCTTCAAACAACATTTTGGATGCATCACCTGTCATGAAGGAGGTGATGTTATCCAAGCCTTTTTCCCGAGCAAAGGCATTACCTTCTTCTGCATAATGAGGAACAATGTCAATTCCAATAATCTTTTCTGGACCAAATGTAGCGTAATAGCAGGTTTTACCGCCACCGCCACAACCGATATCTAACACGGTCTTATTTTTAAACATTTCTTCCTGAGAATGGAACGGCAAGAAGAATTGAATGGTCTGATCACCCTTGCGGAATTGCCATTCGGTATAGCTCATTTTACCGTCATTCGCTAGATTGAACGGATGAACGGGCAAAGGAAACATTTTGTTTAACGCGATAAGTAATGACGAAGAGAGTGACAAGATCTTTTGCCTCCTTACAAACAAACGACAGTTATTTCTTGCTGGCTAACGCTTGTAAAACTAGCTCACTACTTTTCATAGCTTCCGCTTTGAGCATGTCAGCTTTTTCACGGATGATAGCTTGCTCTCGATCTAGGTGTTGCATACGATCGTCAAGTAGCGAAAGCAACTGTTCTGATGTTAAATCCTTGATATGGCCCGCACAGGTCATGCCTGCACGTTCCACAAAACGATCGATTTTAGGATCATAGGAAATCCCGATAAACGGAATGTGAAGCATACAAGCAAGGATCAAAGAGTGAAGCCTCATCCCCACCACGTAATCCGCTTGCTTCAAGATGCACATAATGTCATGAAAAGAGACATGCTCTTTCAGCATTGCCGCGCCCTTATGCTGCATCGCCTTTAAAATATCCTCAGAAGGGGCGATATCACTTGGGAAATGCATTGGTAGAAACAGAACGTTCCATCCGCGTTCCTGATAATAATCCGCAGCATCGGCAATCACCTGTTTGAAACGCGCTTCCGTTTTCCAATCACGAACGGAAAAGATCACAAGCGGTCGGGATGAATCTTCGAACATAGGTGATACCAGCTCAGCCCCTCGCTTATCTGAAATATCTTCAGGATGAATAGTGAGTGCAGGGTCCGCTGTAACATATAACGGAGCCTTGGTTACTCCACAAGCTTTAAAATCTTCACCTGATTCATGATCGCGTACAGTGATGACATCTACATGATTCACGACTGTTTTAATCATGGAACGGCTAAAGGATTTTAGGATGGGACCGAAGCCTTGGGCATAAAATACAACGGGTTTGCCTAACAATTTGGCAATGGTAACGATCCCGAGATAATAGAGTACACTGCGGGGGCTGGTAACGTCCTGCATGAGTGTACCGCCACCCATTACCAACAGGTCGCTTTGCTTTAATTCTCGCACAATCGTGGGGAGCTTCCAACGATTATGAGCGGATATCCCAAATAGCGATGTTGTCCGCTCAGGCGTATTTGACAACACGGATAGGGAAATATTCGGTTGTTCTCGTCTGAGCGAGGTAATTATTCCATATAACACAACATCGTCCCCGGCATTATTAAAGCCGTAATATCCGGAGATGAGAATTCGCGACATGAGAGAACCTTCTTTCTATTCAAACGTACTGGTAACGTAACTGATAAGTAGTATACAATCATAAGTGCCGTTTTTCTAAATTGGGCACATCCTCAAGTATAATCGAGAGGCGATAGGTAAGTAAAGCGAAGGAGACAGAACTACATAATATAGTAGATTCCTGCGGCAACTAACAACACACTAAGTACGATAAAGCTAATCATTACATACAGGATGCCTTTGTTTTTTCGTCTTCGATAGAAAAACTCATCAAACATCATGTAGACCCCTCTCTTGAACACGCTCTAATACCGTTCATATTACCATGTCTACACTAGAATATGCTAGATTTTTGGCAGAAAGGAACTTGTTGCATGACAAAATTTTGGATGAAATATACGCTTTCCCTACCAGGAGAATTAGAGGAGATATTTTCCTATACCATTATGGAAACCGACTACACATTAGGGTGGATTGAACCCCAAGTAGAGGTCATTACGACTGACAATGGCTACGATTATGCGGAATTAACTGAGAAACCGATGACAGCCTATCTGTTTGAACCACTAGCGACTACCGAGCAAGAACAGACAGCTAGACTACAAAGATATCTTGATCAATGGGAAGGCAGAATTAGAATTGCAGCTACTGAACAAGTTGAGGAGGAGAACGAATCGTGGAAAGATGAGTTTACCTCCATACAAATAGGTGATTGGCTAATAGCGCCTTCCTGGGAAGACGCGAAGGTGGTAGAGCAAGCGGCGCATGTGCTCTACATTGATCCCGGTGCTGCTTTTGGAACGGGGTATCATGGAACAACTCAGGATATTTTGCGGTTTTTACAGGAGAGCCAATTAGCAGGCAAAACTATTTTGGATGTGGGAGCGGGGTCAGGGATTCTCTCTATCTTCAGCTTATTAAATGGAGCCGCATACCCTGTCTATGCAGCAGATATCAATCCAGAAACCGATTATCAACTAAAGCAAAATCTAGCCCTCAATCAATTATCTGATCAATCTGTGAAGGTATTGATAGGTGATGCATCAGTCGACGATAACTTATTATCCTTAGAAAAGCATTTTGATTTTATCTTCATTAATATTGGCGGAGAAGAAGTGATTCAGATGTTACCGCTAGTAAGACGTACCTTTAAGCCTACAGGCCGCTTGATCCTGTCAGGAATAGTAGAGTGGATTTTACCAAAAGTAGTAGAAGCTTATGAACAAGCAGGTTTTTATGTAATGGAACAAAAACAAAGCGAAGAATGGGTGACACTCTTATTGGAATTGTGCGACAATAAAGGAAAATAGTTGCATCCCCAAGGAGGAGTAGCATGGCAGAGCCTATCGTAATCGTCGCAGCAAAACGGACGCCAATCGGAACATTTGGCGGCATGTTTCAAGATGTGTCAGCACGTAAATTAGCTGAACTAACGATTCGTGACATCATGGATACAACAGGGATTGACCCAGGAAAGATCGATGAAGTTATTCTAGGGAATTGTATTCAACGTACAGATGAGCCGAATATTGCAAGAACAGCTCTTCTGGATGCTGGTCTGCCTCAGCAAGTGACAGGATTGACTGTTCAGCGACAATGTTCTTCCGGTATGCAGGCAATTGTCTCAGGTCTGCAACAGATAGCTTTAGGCGATAGCGAGGTTGTGATCGCGGGTGGTGTAGAGTGTATGAGCCGTGCTCCTTATGTTTTAAAGCAAGCTCGTTTTGGCAAAAGGTTGATGCATGGTGAAATGACAGACGCTTTGTGGGACCTACTTACAGATCCGCATCACGATATTTTAATGGGTGAAACAGCAGAGCGTCTGGTGGATCGCTATGGGATTAGTCGGGAAGAGCAGGACGAGATCGCTTATTTAAGTCATCAGAAAGCGGCACATGCCACTAAAGAGGGACGTTTTGAGGACGAAATCATACCGATTGTTTTGAGTAAAAAAAATAAAACGATCACACTAGCCACAGATGAGCATATTCGTCCAGACATTACGCTCGATGCTTTAGCCAAATTAAAGCCAACCTTTCGTGATGAGGGAACGGTTACACCGGGGAATGCTTCAGGCTTAAATGATGGTGCTTCTGCCGTGCTACTGATGAAAGAAAGTAAAGCAAAACATCTTGGCCTTACGGTACTAGGTCGAATTGTCTCTTATGCATGGGCAGGTGTCGAGCCTGACTTAATGGGATATGGACCAGTCCCAGCAACGCATAAAGCTTTGAAGAAAGCAGGGCTTCGTTTACAAGACATACAACTGATTGAGGTTAATGAAGCTTTTGCTGCCCAGTATCTGGCGGTAGAAAAGCTATTGGAGTTGGATCGAACCATCACGAACGTAAATGGTAGTGGGATATCACTTGGCCATCCAGTAGGCTCAACTGGCTGTCGTCTAATCGTTACCCTCTTGCATGAAATGAAGAGACGCCAGTTACAGAGAGGGCTAGCCACTTTATGCGTAGGCGGAGGACTGGGTATGAGCATGATTGTAGAGCGATAAAATGGCGTGAATAAACGATAGAGGATGATCTAAGAGCTAGACTAGGCTTGGTAGCTATTGCATAAATCGGACATTTTTTGACCATAGTATAAAGGACCCTGTTTAGGGTTCTTTTTTTGTAGACACTGCGATGAGGTAAGGGGAAGATCAGATGCAAGCCAAGCAGAAAGAAACCGTAAAAAAAGTGATCGTCATTGTCCTTTGCGTCTTATTTATAGCGTTGATCGCCTATCTAGGTACTGCTTTTCAACAATACAAGCAGATGACGCAAGATTGGTATGAGCCGCTTCCTCAGGTGAGTGGCTCTTCATTTCCAGACGATACCTCAATCATGCAGGCACCAGGGCTTCCCTCGGATCAGTCCTCCACCCTTACAGCAGAAGAGCTCTATCACAAAGAACAAACCCTTCAGCCCTTTAGTATGATGCTAATTGGTACAGATAGCAGGAAAGGGGAGCGTGCACGTTCGGATACCCTTTTGATAGCTACCATCAATCCATTAACTCAACAAGCTCAATTGATCTCGATTCCTCGTGATACTTATATTAAAATTCCCGGCAAAGGCTTTGACAAAGTAAATCACGCAACTGCCTTTGGTGGACCTGCTCTGTTAAAAAAGACATTGGAAGACTACTTGTCAATCAAGATTGATCGCTATGCCACGATTGACTTTGATGGTTTCCGAAAACTAATTGACGAATTGGGCGGTGTAGAAGTAACCGTCAAGAAACGTATGAAGTATACCGACCCTAGTGATGGAACAAATATTGATCTATATCCGGGCAAACAAGTGCTGGATGGCAAGCAAGCACTAGATTATGCACGCTATCGGAAAAGTGATCTAGGCCACGAAGACAGCGACTACGAACGAATTGCCCGTCAGCAAGAAATCATTCGGGCCTTAGCGAATAAAGGAAGCTCCATAGATGCTTTTTTAAAGGCATTTAAGTTGATGGATATTTTAGGAAAACATATCAAGACAGACCTCACACAAAATGAAATTTCCTCGTTGCTTGTTACCTACTATGATCCTAAACAAAATCACATCACAACAGAAACAATTAAAGGACGTGATGAACGTATTTGGAATCATTCAACACTCGGATGGTACTATCTGGTTTCATTAGGTGAGCGAGAGCGAATCCAAGAAAAAATAAGAAAAGTATTGAAAACGGACGCAACAGAATAAACAGAGTTGTGCTCCTCATTTTTTAGAAAGAAGAAACATGTTAAAACCAAATAGTAGGAGAAGGAAAGGCATAACCATCAGTTGGAGCAGTTCGTTTTGTTTCGTTTTGCCTTTCCTCGCTGGAAAGATTAGTAAAAAAATCTGGAAAAGTCTATCTGTTTAGAATAAAATAGACAATTAAGGAGAGATTGTGAATGTGAAGATGGGAAAGATGAGGTATCAAAGGTTGGAGGGAAAGCGATGTTAATTGCCAAGCCTTGGTTATCTTGTTACCCAGCAGAAGTCCCCGCTACAGTGGAATACCCCCGTGTTCCATTGACTTACTTTTTAGAAAAATCAGCACAAGATTATCCACAAAATTATGCTCTTTCTTTTATGGGAAAGCGCATGACCTATCAAGAACTACTCACCCAATCCTATCGTTTTGCTCATGTATTACGAGCACGAGGCGTACAAAAGGGAGATCGCATTGCCATTATGCTGCCAAATATTCCGCAAACCATAATCGCTTTTTATGGAGCGATATTTGCTGGAGCGGTGGTTGTTATGACCAATCCTTTGTATACAGAACGTGAATTAACACACCAGTTAAACGATTCTGGTGCAGTTGTCATTGTAACCCTCGATCTCTTATACAACCGAGTACTGAATGTGAAGTCAAATACCAAATTACTTCATGTATTTCTAACCAGCATACGAGATTTTTTACCCCCCATGAAGAAAGCGCTTTACCCAATAGCTCAGAAATTTGATAAAAAAGCGGTGCCAGTACCAGCCATTCTCTATCAGGATGGGGTAGTGAATTTTGTGCGCGCTTTAAAGCAGGCACAACCTGATCCCATCCATATTGAAGCAAACTGGGAGGAAGAATTGGCCATCTTGCAATATACAGGTGGAACGACTGGTCTTGCCAAGGGAGTGATGCTTACCCATCGCAATCTGGTGGCAAACGCTGTTCAATGCAAGGCTGTTCTTTATAAGATGAGGCAAGGACAAGAGAAAATTCTAGGAGTCTTACCCTTATTCCATGTTTATGGACTGACTACCGTGATAAATTGCGGAGTTCAGATGGCTGCAGAAATAGTGCTGGTTCCACGTTTCGACGTTAAGCAAATCTTGCAATTAATACAAAAGGAGCGCCCGACTATCTTTCCAGGAGCTCCTACTATGTATATCGGCCTGATTAATCATCCAGACATTAAAAATTATGATTTATCCTCTATTGAGGCCTGTGTTAGTGGTTCTGCTCCGTTGCCTTTAGAAGTACAAGAGCGATTTGAAGAAATTACGGGTGGCAAATTAGTCGAAGGATATGGTCTAACCGAAACCTCTCCTGTTACCCATTCAAATAATCTGTGGGAAAGACGTGTCAATAGCAGCATTGGACTTCCGTGGCCAGATACAGAAGCTTGTATTATTGACCCAGCCACTGATGAAGCAATGCCTCCTAATCAGATTGGTGAATTGGCTGTTCGTGGCCCTCAGATTATGAAGGGGTATTGGAACCGTCCCGAAGATACGGCGATGGTTCTCAAGGATGGCTGGTTACTGACTGGAGATATTGCGTATATGGATGAAGAGGGTTTTTTCTATATCGTTGATCGTAAAAAAGATATGATCATTGCTGGTGGATTTAATATCTATCCTCGTGAGGTGGAAGAAGTTTTGTTTGAACATTCTGCCATTCAAGAGGCTGCGGTAGTCGGTATACCAGATCCATATCGAGGAGAGACGGTTAAAGCCTTTATTGTAGTGAAGGATTCCTATCAGGTGACGGAGGACGAGTTAAATGCATTCTGTCGTCAGCGGTTAGCTAGCTATAAGGTGCCGCGTTCCTACGAATTTAGGGAAGAATTACCTAAAACCATGGTCGGCAAGGTACTTCGTCGTCATTTGCAAGAAGAAGAGAAGAAACGTATGGAATTAGAAAACACTAGTAAATTAGGATAAATCTCTAAAATGTGTCTAAAATGCGACGAAATTCGACGTAAGAAATGATTCTAGCACTTTTCCGGCTAGGAAGAATTGCCTATCTATTCAAACAGAGTTACAATTGTAGCAACGGTTTACCCTGAGATGGGGTAAGCCGTTTTTTATTTGTCTAATGCTTGACAGAGGTGCCTAGGTATTATAAAATTTCCTTGAATGAATATTCATTCATTTATTAAGAATTAAACAAGGACATCTAAGAAAGTAAAATGGAGGGCAACATGGCCAAAAAAACGGGGGAAAAGTATCAAGCCATTATAAATGCAGCCGTCACGGTGATTGCCAAGCACGGTTATCATAACGCGCAGGTATCGCGAATCGCTAAAGAAGCTAAGGTAGCGGACGGGACCATTTATCTCTATTTTAAAAACAAGGATGATGTCCTTATCTCGCTGTTTAACGAGAAGATGGGACAATTTGTAGAGAATTGCCGTGAGTTGACTTCTCAGGCAAACGATGTTTCTGAGAAGGTACGTATTCTCATTCGGAGTCATCTCAGCCAATTGGCGCAGGATCATAACTTAGCGATTGTAACACAAATTGAGTTGCGTCAGATTAATCCTGAGGTAAGTCAGGGTATTGGAGAAGTGTTGAAATCATACTTTAACCTGATTGATGCAGTCGTTCAGGAAGGGATGGACAGCGGTATCTTCCGTTCAGATATTGATGTACGGATGGCACGCACTATGATTTTTGGTACGTTGGATCAGACGGTAACTTCTTGGATTATGAAAGAATGTAAGTACGATCTCGTCTCTCTTGTGGATCCCATTCACAATCTTTTCCTAAAGGGATTCTGCAAAAACTAGACCCCATTCAAGCCTAGGAAATCTCAATACAACGTTTTTGAAATAATCTTGGTTATTTCACTTCAACAAAACTTGTAAAAAGACTTTTGTATAGAGATTTCCTCTGATACAATGTTGCCTAGGTTCTATTTTGTACAAAACTGATCGGGCGCTCATTCATTCGCTCGTTCGGTGTAAAAGGGGGACAAAGCATGTCGTATCCAAATCTTACGCTTGTAACAGAAGGAACTATCGCTATATTGACGATTAACCATCCGCCAGCCAATGCGTTAAATCAAGTTACACTCACCAGTTTGGCTCAGGTTTTAGACGATTTGGAGCAAAATGATCAGATCAGTGCCATTGTTATTACTGGCGAAGGCCGCTTTTTTATCGCAGGTGCTGACATTAAAGAATTTACTGAATTGGCTGAACAGAGTCCACAGCAGGTGGCGGAGCGAGGACAACAATTGTTTCTGCGAATGGAGACTTTTTCTAAACCTATCATTGCTGCAATAAATGGAGCTTGCCTCGGCGGCGGGTTGGAGCTTGCTATGGCGTGCCACATCCGTTATGTAGCAAAGGAAGCGAAGTTAGGGCTACCTGAGCTTAATCTAGGTCTAATCCCCGGATACGGTGGTACTCAACGTTTGCCGCGTCTGATTGGACGAGGAAAAGCTACCCAACTAATACTGACTTCCGATATGATCGATGGTGAAGAAGCTCATGCGATCGGTCTGGCAGAAGCTGTTTATCCAGTGGAACAGTTGTTGGAAGAAAGTAAAAAGCTAGCTTATAAAATTTCAGAAAAGGGTGCGATTTCTGTCAAATACGCACTGGATGCAATTCACAGTGGCGTAGAACTGGGTTTATCTGCTGGAACGAAGCGTGAAGCTGAATTATTTGGTCAGGTATTCACTACTGAAGATATGAAAGAAGGCGTGACTGCTTTTCTTGAAAAGCGCAAACCGCAATTTTCCAATCGATAGGAGGGTTCAACCATGAAAATCTTAGTTGCGATGAAGCAGACCTTTGACACGGAAGAAAAGATCATTATTCAGGACGGTATCATTAGTGATGATGGTGTGGAAACGATTATTAATCCGTATGACGAATATGCCATTGAAGAGGCAATCAAGCTACGCGATGACCTTGGTGGCGAGGTTATTGTAATGACCCTAGGCAAAGATGGAGCCGAAAAAGAATTGCGTACTGCTCTAGCTATGGGAGCTGATCGAGCAGTTTTAGTAGATGATGAATCGTTATTTGGTGATGAATATACGACAGCAAAGGTACTAGCCGCAGTTGCCAAAAAAGAAGGATTCGATCTCATCTTAGGTGGACAAATGGCTGTGGATTCGGGTGCAGGTCAAGGTGGTCCTCGTTTAGCTGAAGAGCTATCCATCAACCATGTTTCAACAGCGGTTAAAATTGACATTGATGGTACTACTGTCCGCGTGGAACGCGATGTGGAAGGAGATATGGAGGTAGTAGAAACCTCCCTACCTGTCCTTATTACGGCGCAACAAGGCTTAAACGAGCCGCGTTATCCATCTCTACCAGGTATCATGAAGGCGAAAAAGAAACCATTGGATCGTCTGTCCGCAGATGATTTGGGGCTTACAGCAGAAGATGTAGCAAGTAAGACGGAGATCGTATATCAATATGTACCAGAAAAGAAAGAAGCAGGTCGTATCTTGTCAGGTGATGTTCCGAGCCAAGTGGCTGAATTAGTGCAACTACTGCGTAACGAAGCAAAAGTGATCTAAGGGAGGACTTCCAAATGAAAAAAGTACTCGTACTAACTGAAGCACGTGATCATCAATTGCGTAACGTTTCCTTGGAGGCATTGGCTGCCGCCCAGATCATAGCAGAGGGTGGCGAAGTAGTAGCTGCTGCATTCGGTAGCGATGCAGATACATATGCCAATGCACTGGGTGAATACGGAGCGACTAGCCTTTATGCAGTAAAAAATGAAACATTAGACCAATATGCTCCCGATGCATATGCACAGGCTATTGTGAAGGTAATTCAAGAGGTGAATCCAGACGCTATCGTGGCAGGACATACAGCGATTGGACGTGATATCGCACCACGGGTTGCTGCTCGATTAGGATTAGGTCTGATCTCAGATGTTACTAGTGTTGAAGCGGGTCCTGTCTTTACTCGACCTATTTATGCAGGGAAAGCATTTCAAAAGCGTATATTCTCCAGTGATAAAGTTTTCGTAACGATCCGTCCGAATAATATTGCTTTGGGAGAAACAAAGTCAGGTCAATCTGCTACAGTGGTCACGGTAGACGTAGAACTAAAAGATTTACGTAGCATTATTAAAGAAGTCGTTCGCAAAACGTCTGGCAAAGTAGATTTATCCGAAGCGAAAGTAATTATCGCAGGTGGCCGTGGCGTTAAGAGTAAAGACGGCTTCCAGCCGCTGGAAGAACTAGCTGAGGTTCTAGGAGCAGCAGTTGGTGCTTCACGTGGAGCTTGCGACGCAGATTATTGCGACTATGCACTGCAAATCGGCCAAACAGGTAAAGTGGTAACTCCTGATTTATATATCGCATGCGGAATTTCCGGGGCTATTCAACACTTGGCAGGAATGTCAAACTCCAAAGTGATTGTGGCTATCAACAAAGATCCTGAAGCCCCTATTTTCCAAGTAGCTGACTATGGCATCGTGGGTGACTTGTTTGAAGTGGTGCCATTACTAACGGAAGAATTCAAAAAGGTAGTAGTAGGCTAAAGTTTAATAAGGGTGGGTGTATAGACTACGGTTGCTTAGTTAGGACCGTAGTTTTTTGCTTTTGACGGGAATTTGGTTTAGATTAAAACGAAGTCAAAAAATAATATTAATGAAGAAATATTAATGAAGAAACAAATAAGAATGGTATGCTGCGAATGAACTATAAAACAAGTGAGTCAGGAGAGGGAGAGATTGCAGCAACTTGTACAAATTTCAAAACGTATTTTATATGTCCCCCCCTATCAGGAAACGGATCGCCCCATTCTAGCAGCGATAGTGGGAGATGAAAAAACACTTTTGATTGATGCGGGTAATTCTTCTAACCATGCGAAGTTATTCCTAGAACAGTTAGGCAAAAAAGGTATCAAAGCTGACTGGTTGGCCCTTACCCATTGGCACTGGGACCATGTATTTGGTTTAAACGAAATGGACATGCCGATCGTTTCACATAGCCAAACACTTCAATATATTAAAGAACTAATGGACCTAACCTGGACAGATTGTGCTTTAGATAAGCGTGTTGAGCTAGGAATAGAAATACCATTTTGTGCAGAGGCAATAAAAAAGGAACTGGGGACGAACCGAGATGTCACTCTGCGATTACCTGAGCTTACATTTGATAGTCGAATGACAATTCATTTAGGTGGGGTAAGCTGTGTAATTGAACATGTGGGAGGAGATCATTCATCTGATTCAAGTCTGATTTATATCCCTGAAGAAAAAGTATTGTTTCTAGGTGATTGCCTATATCCGAATATCTATGCTAAAAAGTGGAATTACACAGTTGAGAAATCACGAAAATTAGTAGAACAGCTTGAAAAATATGATGCGAACATTATTTTTCTATCTCATCAAGAGGCTCCTTTAACAAAAGAGGAGTTTGACGCAGAGCTTCTGCTATTAAAAAATACAGCCTTTTTTACAGAAAAGTTCAAGGGTAATCAAGAAAAAATCAGTAAAGGTATGACTGCACTCTTACATAGAGAATTAAATGAGGATGAGACAGAGACCGTTCGTTTTTTTGTTGATGGATTTGGTAAACTGTAACGAATGGATTCAACCATTTTGTAGCAGGATAAGATAAGAATAGCAATTGTTTTTTCAAAGTATAATGAAAGTATTTTGAGTCATGGTCAATTTTGGCTGTAGATGATATACTTTCAGAAGGCTTTAAGTTATTTTTCTAAGAGTAAAGGAGGATTTTATCCTATGGCTATTACAAATGCGACGGATCAATCTTTTGCACAAGATATCGAACAAGGTACAGTATTGGTAGACTTTTGGGCTCCATGGTGCGGACCTTGCAAAATGATCGCTCCTGTGCTTGAAGATATGGATAATGAAGTCGGCGAAAAGCTGAAAATCGTGAAAGTGAATGTTGACGACAATCCAGAATCTGCTGGTAAATTTGGCGTTATGTCCATCCCGACTTTGATTCTTTTCAAAGACGGTCAACCTGTGGACAAAATGGTTGGTTTTAAACCAAAAGATGCTTTGATGGAAACAATCAACAAACATCTGTAAGGTCGTTGGTAAGATCAAGTGCGTTTGATGCGGAAGTTGCCATCATTCGTTCTAAAAGCCCGGCTCCTAAATAGGAGTGCGGGTTTTTTGTTTTCCACTCTTCCCATATGTTTTCCATCCCAATCTTTATAAGTAGGAAAAAGAGAACAAGTGTGCTAGGATAAAGGGTAGGAAAAAAGACATTTCGGGTTCGGATGAGATTTATAATTTTACATACTCAGGAAGGGAGAACGCGACGTGAGTCAAATAAAAGATAAACTTGCGATATTGCCGGATAAGCCAGGCTGTTATCTAATGAAAAATGCGAATGGCGACATTATCTATGTGGGAAAAGCTAAGGTATTAAAAAATCGCGTTCGTTCCTATTTTACTGGCAGTCATGATGGGAAAACTCAGTTACTAGTAAATGAAATTGCTGATTTTGAATATATTGTGGTCTCTAGTCCAATAGAGGCCCTTATTTTAGAGTGTAATCTGATAAAAAAATATGATCCTCGATACAATATCTTATTAAAAGATGATAAGACGTACCCATATATTAAAATTACTAATGAGGCACATCCGCGTTTGGAGATCACGCGTCGCCTTTTAAAGGATAAAGCGAAGTATTTTGGACCATATCCCAATGCGACAGCTGCTCAGGAAGTAAAGAAGCTATTGGATCGTTTATACCCGCTTCGTAAATGCAAAAATATGCCAAAGCAGGTATGCTTGTATTACCACATGCATCAATGTATGGCACCCTGTGTGTTCGAGGTGGATAAGGCGGAGAACCTACGCATTGTTGATGAGATCGCTAAATTCCTAGATGGTGGTCACAAGGCTACGAAAGAAATCTTAACGGAAAAAATGATGATGGCTGCAGAGAATATGGAGTTTGAACGGGCAAAAGAATTTCGTGACCAAATTCATAATATTGAAGCAGTCATGGAGAAACAAAAGATTACACTGACTGATACGGTTGACCGTGATATCTTTGGTTTTCATACCGATAAAGGCTGGATGTGCGTACAGGTCTTCTATATGCGGGGAGGTAAGCTAATCGAGCGTGATACTAGCTCGTTTCCCTTTTACGGAGATGCCACAGAAGATTTCATGTCGTTTGTTGCACAGTATTATTTTGATAAACAGCAGGCTTTGCCAAAAGAAATTCTACTACCTGAAGAAAGTGAATCGGAGCTAATTTCTGAATGGCTAGGAGTAAAAGTATTAACCCCAAAACGTGGGAAAAAGCATGAATTAATTGATATGGCAAAAGAGAATGCGCGTATTTCCTTAGCAGAGAAATTTGCCTTATTAGCAAAAGATGATGCCCGTACAGTGCAGGCTGTCCATAATTTAGGTAACATTATGGGAATAGGCACCCCTCATCGCATCGAGGCTTTTGATAACTCTAACATACAAGGAACCGAACCTGTGTCGGCCATGGTTGTGTTTACTGATGGGAAACCAGACAAGAAAGAGTACCGGAAATATAAAATAAAAACGGTAGAGGGCCCTGATGATTACGGCTCCATGCGAGAGGTTATTTTGCGGAGATATTCTCGCCTGTTAAAAGAAAATCAACCATTACCTAATCTAATTGTTATTGATGGGGGCAAGGGTCAAATCAGTGCCGCTATGGATGTGCTAGAAAATGAATTAGGGTTGTTCATTCCCGTCTGTGGGCTTGCTAAGGATGAAAAGCATAAAACAGCGATGTTACTCTATGGTGACCCGCCCATGCCTGTAGAGCTTAAGCGGGATAGCCATGAGTTTTATCTGTTGCAACGTGTCCAAGATGAGGTACATCGCTTTGCCATCACCTTTCATCGGCAGGCTCGTTCCAAAACAATGCTTTCTTCACAATTAGATGAGATACCAGGTATAGGAGAGAAGCGACGTAAGAAGTTGTTTCAGCATTTTGGTTCATTGAAAAAGATGCGCGAAGCAACAGTGGAAGATTTCCGTCAGCTTGGTATTGGTGACAAATTAGCAAGAGATATTATTACACATGTAAGAGGATTGAAGGATGATAAATAAGCTCATTTCTTCAGTATTTTATGTAATTGCTTTTTTACAATTAGCTCTATGAATCTCCAGGGTAATATTTTTTTACTAAAGAGTAAGCTTTTGATGCTTTTTCCAATCGGATAACGAAAGGACGGATTAGGAGCTTTTACAATACGTAATACGGTGTGGACTACTTCTTCTGGATCGCCAGAGTGCATGGCGTTGTACTTGGCTTGCCGTTTCAAATACTCTAAAAAGGTATGATAGGGAGACTCAGGTGAGAAAGCTGCTGCTTCTATGCTTTTTTCCCATATATCAGTTCGATATGGCCCAGGCTCTATTAGGACCACCTTGATGCCAAATGGGAGCATTTCTAAGCGTAGAGATTCACTGAAGCCTTCTAGTGCATGTTTGGAGGCGGTGTATGGACCGAGCATAGGGAAGCCAAATTGTCCGCAAATGCTGCTCATATTGATAATGAGACCGCTCCTTTGCTGACGCATGGGCTTTAAAACCGCTTGAGTAGTGGCTACCGCTCCAAAAAAATTGGTTTCAAACTGATTGCGCCAGTCCTCTAGGGGGATTTCTTCAGTAAAACCGCCAGTCGCATAGCCAGCATTGTTAATCAATATGTCTATCTTGCCAAATAGTTGTAGCGTTTGGTCGATGGCCTGCACAATACTATCTTGTTTCGTAACATCTAAGGAGATAATGTGTAAACGATCCTCAATGCTACGGGCTGAAGCCTCTTGAAGAAGAGGCTCTTTTTTTGTTACATCACGCATTGTGGCGATTACTTGATAGCCAGCTTCTGCAAGAGCTATACCAATTTGTTTTCCAAAGCCGCTTGAACACCCAGTGATAAGAACAACAGGCGAGGTGGATTTTGAGTTCAAATGTACGGAGGAAGGAGTTTTATTGTCCGTGTTTGCCTCGGGTTGGTTCTGCAAGGTTTTATTATCTTTCATTAGAAAGCCTCCTTTCATGTTCTATATAAAAAGATACGAAAACTATGCTCATTGTATCACGCTAATATGTTCTTATATCCCTTAACAAAAAGAATTGTAACTGGCAAAGTAACGTGATATAATTCTGAATAATCTCATAAGCAACAACCTCACTTCCCTATACAGGAGTGAGGTAGAGGCGCAAAAACCAAGAGTACCCTCCGGAGATATGGGAATCTATGATGGAGCTGGGAAAGGGGAATTTGCCGAAGTGTGCACGCGATACCCAAGCGGTGCATGCTGGGCTTACGTTGAATAAGCGTAAGACTGTCATTTGCATGTCCTACCCGTCATGCAAATGGAGAGCTATCTCACCGGGCTGCTAGAGCTATTATTACTTGCTTTGGCATTTCCGTGAATCAGGGGAAGGAGGGACCGTGTATGTCCAGTTAGGGCAACGACTAGGTATTTCCTTTGTCGTTGCCTTTTTTGTACTTTAATTAGTAAAAAGCTTTCATTATAAATGAACCAAGGAAGGCATATGATCCAGACTAGCAGAATATACCAGAGGAGAGATTCAAAATGGAAATTGTGGTGCAAAAATACGGGGGAACATCCGTAGGCTCTGCGGAGCGTATTCAAGAGGTAGCACAGAGAATTATCCGTTATAAGGATGCCGGGTATGCCATGGTGGTTGTGGTATCTGCTATGGGAAAAACAACAGATGTGCTGGTCGATTTAGCAAAGGAATTACATGAGAGCCCGCCTGCTCGTGAAATGGATATGCTGCTTGCCACAGGCGAACAGGTTTCCATTGCGTTACTTAGTATGGCCCTACAAAGCAGAGGGTACGAAGCTGTGTCCATGACAGGCTGGCAAGCTGGCATTTTAACGGAAGAGAAGCATGGAAAGGCACGCATTAGTACGATTAACAGTCAACGGATTGAGCAAGAATTACAGCAGGGGAAAATTGTCATCGTAGCAGGTTTCCAAGGAGCTAGCGAAAACGGAGAAATTACAACATTGGGACGGGGCGGGTCTGATACTACAGCGGTAACAATTGCGGCTAGTCTACAGGCTACCTGCTGTGAAATCTACACAGATGTATCAGGGGTATTTACAGCCGATCCGCGCATTGTTTCTCGTGCACAAAAGTTAAGCTCCATTTCATATGATGAGATGCTAGAATTAGCAACTCTAGGGGCTGGTGTGTTGCATCCACGTTCTGTGGAAAGTGCAAAAAAACATCGAGTTCGACTTGTGGTTCGTTCCAGTTTTACAGAAGAAGAGGGAACATTGGTTGAGGAGGAGACAAACATGGAGTTAGGGAAAGTAATCAGCGGAATAGCTCATGACAAAGATGTAGCTTCTATAACGGTTATCGGAATGCCTGTAAAAGTAGGCATGTTATCCTTATTATTTAAAGCATTGGCGGACGCATCAATTAATGTAGATATCATTATTCAAAGCACCTATCATGACAAAGCAAATAATGTTTCCTTTACGATCTCCGCTGACGATTTACATAGAACGCTGGAGACCTTGGCGGCTCATCAGGAGGAGTTAGGCTTTGAGCATGTGGAATATGAATCTGGCCTTGCAAAAGTTTCAATTGTAGGAGCTGGTATGATAACCAATCCGGGGGTTGCAGCCGATATGTTTAGTCATTTATCCAGCCAGGATATTCTCATTCGGATGGTATCTACCTCTGATATTAAGGTATCTTGTGTTATCCCAGCAGAAAAAGTTGCGCAAGCTGTAGCTACACTGCATACGGCGTTTGGATTGGATGTTTCTGCGGATGCTGTCGTGCACGCTTAATTTGTTTTTAAATAAAACAGAATGTAGAGTGTTTCAAATGGACAGGGATAGGATTGGATTAATCAAGGAGCCTGGTGGAGAGACTTCCACCGGGCTTTATGTGTTTTTTCTGAATTCTATTGACAAGTAGTACACTTTTTCAAATAATGGAGGGAAAAACTTTTGGAGAGGGAATTGCCAAATGATCCGAAAACTAACAGAAGCAGATTATGAAGCATTTATGGAATTGGTATCAAAAGAGAGAAGCTTGAACTTATTTCTTATTGGTGATGTAGAAAATTTTGGCTTCTCTACACCTTTTCAAGAGTTATGGGGAGAATGGTCAGCGAGTGACCAGACAAAACTCTCTGCGGTACTCCTGCGGTATTATCACTCGTACGTATTTTATGCTTTGGATAGGTTTGATATCGAAGGGTTCAGTGAAATTATACTTGCTGACAAGAAGCTGGAGGTTTTATCAGGAAAACAAGATTCTTTACAGGACTTTGCAAGCCATCTTCCGAAGCATGAGATCAAAACTACCTATTTTGCAGAATTAGAAGATGACTCTCAACTATCTCAGGATGACATCAAGGGATTTGAGGTAAAAAAAGCCACAGTTCATGATGTCGTAAAAATCGTCAGCCTACGTGATCAGATACAAGAGTTTGGCAGATCTGCTGATGCAGAAGAAGCATTGAAACACACACTGGAAAGCGGTACAGGGAGAACTTATTATGTAGAGGTGAACACAGAAACGGTAGCCTGTGCTTCAACAACAGCCGAGTGTTCGATGGCTGCCATGATTGTTGGTGTTTGTACTCATCCCCTTTATCGTAAGCGGGGGTATGCTAGTGCTTGTATGGTAGCGCTGTGCAGGGATGTTTTGGCGGAAGGGCGAAGCTTGTGCTTGTTTTATGATAACCCAACGGCTGGAGCTATTTATAAACGTTTGGGCTTTCAGGACATTGGAATGTGGACGATGTATCAAATAAAAAGAGAAGAATCCTTTTCGTTGAAATAGATTGACAATTCTTACTCGAAAGAAGTATGATAAACAAAATTATATAGAAATCTCTTATCAAGAGTGGTGGAGGGACTGGCCCGAAGAAACCCGGCAACCCCGCAAGAAGCGGAGAGGTGCTAAATCCAGCAGGCACGCATGAAGTAGTCTGGCAGATAAGAGCGGGTCTAGTCGATACGATCAAACCCCTCTTCTCCGGAAGAGGGGTTTTTTAGCACATATGTACCTGCGCTTTAGGGCATCAAGTGGAAATAGGAGGAATTGTATTGAAAAAAGCAACGATTCACGACCTAGAGTTGGAATGTGGCGAGGTGCTCCGTCAAGTGGAAATCGGATATACGACAAGCGGTACGTACAACTCTGAGCAATCGAATGCAATTTTGGTGTGTCATGCATTAACGGGAGACAGTCAAGTTGTAGGTGATGGTGAAAAGTCAGGCTGGTGGGATGGATTGATTGGGCCAGGGAAAGCGATTGATACCAATTTCTATTACGTGATTTGCGCAAACGTACTAGGTGGTTGCTACGGAACAACAGGGCCTGCAAGTATGAATAGGGAGACTGGAGAGCCATATGCGACTCATTTTCCTGTTGTGACCATCCGGGATATGGTGCGGGCTCAATATAAGCTCATCGAGCAGTTGGGTATCCCGCATCTTTATGCGGTCATAGGTGGTTCGATGGGTGGGATGCAAGTTTATGAGTGGGCAGTTGAATACCCACAGATGATGGATTTGGTGGTACCAGTTGCTACCTGCGCACAGTTATCTGCTATGGCCATCGCTTATAATGATGTGGCAAGGCAAGCGATCTGCAATGATCCTGATTGGAATAATGGTCATTATTATCCGAATCAAGGCCCAATTCGCGGATTATCAACGGCGCGTATGGTCGGCATGATTACATACCGGACAGCCGAATTATTTGAAGAGCGATTTGGTAGGGCTCATCAAGGCACCGTGCATGCCGACTTAGTGGAGACCACTTTTGAAGTGGAGAGCTATTTACGTTATCAAGGAGATAAACTTGTGCAACGGTTTGATGCAAATAGCTACCTCTATCTGCTAAAAGCAATGGATACACACGATATCGGTAGAGGAAGGGATGGAATTGAAAACGCACTGACACGCATCGATGCAAAGGTGGTCTGTATAGCTATTTCCAATGATTTATTGTATCCAATTCCCCATCAGCTTTGGCTATCCTCTACATTAAAGAGACAGGGGAAAAACGTTGATTTTTTTGCGATTGACTCTGTATTTGGTCATGATGGTTTTTTAGTTGAAATAGACAAAATGGCTCAATTGCTAGGGCCTTATTTTCCTGTGAGAGTAAAAGGTCAACAAACATCACAATTAATTGGATAACCAGCTTCTCTGCTCTAAAAAGTAGGTAGGAGATAGATAGGCAACAACAATAATGATTACTAGTAGCTGTTTTATGCGGATATAAGAGCTTGCACGTAAAAACAGGTTGTTACCCTGAGATAACAACCTGAATATGTGCAGTTGGTTCTTTTTTTTTGTCCTTTTCCAGGAGAGTGAGTGTGGCATTTGTCTCACGTTCTAACCAGTTACCAATAGATCCGGCAAGAAAGCCTGTTTCAAACTGTAGGGTACGTTCTAATCGGTTTGTCGTCTGCATGGTAAGATGGGGATGTGTCAGGAGATACTCAATCTGTTTAGCTGTACAAGAGATTAGTTCAAGCTTTCCTAAGCCAAGTTGGATGAAGGCTAATATCAGATCCTCTGCTGCATGTATATGATAGGTCTCCCCTATCTCTTTTCCCATCCAATAAAGAATGGGACCTTCGCAATCTCCCAATAATTCCTGTGTGACTACATTTCGAAAAAAGAGATGACCGGCAAAGGGCATGTTCATTTGTTGCATGCGCTGACGATCATGTGGTGAAAACGTAGGTAAAAGTTGTTGTAAGACATCAGTAGCTTGTCTCACTGTAGCTCGTCCTCCTTTTGTGCATGATTTCTATTCTATGAAGCAAAAAAACATTTATGCTAAGACTAAGAAATTGATAGGAGTAAGATAGGATTGTTATAGATTACAATTAATCTAAGAATGTATTAAGTCTATTCAATTGCTTGACGCTACTAAAAGGTAGGAGTACAATTGTTTTGGTCACATAATTTCCAATCTTTATTCTTTATTTGGACACAACTCGTTTGCGCCCGCGGCTTTTTATACGTTGGATTGACAGACTTTTGAAACCATTTCGCAAACTGGAAACATTTTGTTATTCCTATTGAGAGACTGGTTCTTCGTGCATAGAGGATGTTCTTCCAAAGTGGAAGCGGAGCGGAACATGTGTCTTGCTGAAACCTACAGGGTTAAAGCATAGGTATTGTAAGATAACATTTTCCACACATCAATGAAGGGGGGACCCAGGCATGGCAAGTAAGAAAAACTTCGCTTTGCACAAGCTTCACACTCTACTCGGGTTGTTTCCGATCGGGTTGTTTTTACTGTTCCATTTAACGGCGAACTTTCAAGCAACCAAAGGGCCGGAAGCATTTAACGAAGCGGTTGGTCTAATTGAAAAGGCACCGTTCTTATTGTTTATGGAATTTGCATTCATTTATCTCCCGCTGTTGTTTCACGCCATTTACGGTCTATATCTTGCATTTCAAGCAAAACCTAACAATGGCAACTACTCGTTTTTCCGTAATCAAATGTATCTCTGGCAGCGTATTACAGGTGTTTTCACGCTGATTTTCGTAGCGTGGCATGTGTGGCAAACTCGTATTGCCAAAGCTCTTGGTACCGCCGAAATTAACTATGACCTCATGCATGATATTTTTACTAACCCAGTAATGATAGCGTTTTACGCTGTGGGAGTTCTATCCGCTGTGTTCCACCTTTGCAATGGTGTATGGTCGTTCTTAGTGCATTGGGGCATTACAGTAGGGCCACGTTCACAACGTATGGCAACTTATTTCACCATGATCCTGTTCGTAGCATTATCCTACGTAGGCTTGCGTGCCGTATTTGCATTCGTGTAAGAGAAGGGGGAATAAAACATGGCGAAGGGTAAATTAATTATTGTCGGCGGTGGCTTGGCTGGACTTATGGCGACAATTAAAGCAGCAGAAAAAGGGGTAGCCGTAGAACTTTTTTCCCTAGTTCCGGTTAAGCGCTCTCACTCTGTCTGTGCGCAGGGTGGTATTAACGGAGCTGTTAATACCAAAGGGGAAGGCGACTCTACTTGGGAACACTTTGATGACACGATTTATGGCGGTGACTTCCTAGCAAACCAACCACCAGTAAAAGCAATGTGTGATGCTGCACCTGGTATCATTTATATGCTAGACCGTATGGGAGTTATGTTCAACCGTACTCCAGAAGGTCTGCTAGACTTCCGTCGCTTTGGGGGAACGAAGCATCACCGTACTGCATTTGCTGGAGCCACAACAGGCCAACAATTATTATATGCATTAGATGAGCAAGTACGCCGTTATGAGGCAGAAGGACTTGTGAAAAAATATGAGTACTGGGATTTTTTGGGAGCTGTTCTTGATGATGCTGGTGTCTGTCGTGGGATAACTGCACAAAGCATGCGTTCAGGTGAAATTAAAGCCTTCCATGCGGATGCAGTTATCATGGCGACTGGTGGACCTGGTATTATCTTTGGTAAATCTACTAACTCTATCATTAACACTGGTACAGCAGCATCTGCGTTGTATCAACAAGGTGTCATTTATGCAAACGGCGAATTCATCCAAATTCATCCAACAGCTATTCCTGGTGATGACAAACTACGCCTCATGTCTGAATCAGCTCGTGGTGAAGGCGGACGTATTTGGACGTATAAAGACGGTAAACCATGGTACTTCCTAGAAGAAAAATATCCTGCGTACGGAAACCTCGTACCGCGTGATATTGCGACTCGCGAAATTTTCCATGTCTGTGTAGATATGAAATTGGGCATCAATGGCGAAAACATGGTGTATTTAGACCTGTCCCATAAGGATCCAAAAGAATTGGATGTAAAACTGGGCGGTATCATTGAAATTTATGAAAAATTCGTTGGTGAAGATCCACGTAAAGTACCAATGCGCATATTCCCAGCTGTTCACTATTCCATGGGTGGTATGTGGGTGGATTACAACCAAATGACGAATATCCCAGGCCTATTTGCTGCAGGTGAGTGCGATTATTCTCAACATGGTGGGAACCGTTTGGGTGCGAACTCTCTGTTATCTGCTATTTATGGCGGGATGGTTGCTGGGCCAAATGCAATCAATTATATCAACTCATTGGATAAGCTTTCAGATGATCTTCCAAGTGGCTTGTTTGACAGCTATGCGAAGCAGGAACAAGAGAAATATGACAACATCTTAAAAATGGATGGTACAGAAAATGCGTACGTGATCCATAAAGAGTTGGGCGAGTGGATGACTGATAACGTAACAGTGGTTCGCTACAACGATCGATTGCAAAAAACAGATGATAAGATTTTGGAGCTCATAGAGCGCTACAAAAACATCAACATTCAAGATACCCAACAATGGAGTAACTCTGGAGCACAGTTTACACGTCATTTGTGGAACATGCTTGTTCTAGGGCGTGCTATTACAATCAGTGCCTTGAAACGTGATGAAAGTCGCGGTGCACACTACAAGCCTGATTTCCCTGAGCGTGATGACGAACACTTCATGAAAACGACAATGGCGAAGTATAACCCAGAAACAACTGCGCCAGAAATCTATTATGAAGATATTGACGTCTCTTTAATCAAACCACGTAAGCGTGACTATACCAGTGATAAAAAAGGAGGGAAATGATCATGGCTGATCGTTTAATCCATCT
Organism: Brevibacillus sp. JB24b; assembly: GCF_051713385.1. Lineage (NCBI taxonomy): Bacteria > Bacillati > Bacillota > Bacilli > Caryophanales > Paenibacillaceae > Brevibacillus > Brevibacillus sp. JB24b. The sequence goes on from NZ_JBNVQV010000001.1 coordinate 1,318,458, forward strand.
GATCGTTACCCGACAAGACACACCTGATTCCACGCCTTATAAGGAAGAGTTTAAAATTCCATATCGTCCAAATATGAACGTTATTTCAGCGTTAATGGAGATTCAACGCAACCCAGTTAACTCTCAAGGACAGAAGACAAAACCTGTCATTTGGGAATCCAACTGTCTAGAAGAGGTATGCGGTGCTTGCTCAATGGTAATTAACGGAAAACCACGCCAGGCCTGTTCTGCTCTGATTGATAAATTGGAACAACCAGTGCGTATTGAGCCAATGAAAACGTTCTCTGTACAGCGTGACTTAACTGTAGATCGCAGTCGTATGTTCGATGCTTTAAAACGGGTTAAAGCCTGGATTCCTATCGACGGAACTCATGATTTAGGACCGGGACCAAGAATGGCGGAAGTAGATCGCCAATGGGCATACGAATTATCTAAATGTATGACTTGCGGTGTGTGTTTAGAAGCATGCCCGAATGTAAATGATAAATCACCATTTATTGGGGCGTTTGCCATTTCCCAGGTACGTTTATTTAATGAGCATCCAACAGGAAAAATGAACAAGCATGAACGTTTAGAGTCCTTGATGGACGAGGGTGGAATTAGCTACTGCGGTAACTCACAAAACTGCGTACAGTCTTGCCCGAAAGGCATTCCACTGACTACTTCAATTGCTCATATGAACAAAGAAACAACGAAGCATGCCATTAAATCCTTCTTCTTCTCGTAAGAACAAGATAACTACTTACATTTTATACGACGTCACTTCAAAAAAGCCTTCTCCACGTGAGAGGGCTTTTTTTCTTTTTTGCAAAAATTGGTAGTATGCTTTCTCCCCCCTTGTATTGGTAGTGGTGTATACCCATAAGCTTCCTTTGGCAAACTGATGAAGATACTACATGAAGAATTTTCACCAGGAGGGGGCTGCGTATGAAGAAACAAATGATCAAAGTGTTTTGTGCGGGTGCAGTTGTACCGTTGCTATATTATCCGGTCAGTTACGTTGGAGCAGATACCGTTTTACATAACCACAAGACGATTGATAACACGCAGCAAATTATTTCACGTGAGCAAATTCAAAAAGATATTCAGGAGGCAACCAAGGCTTCTTTCCCCAAAAAAACAGTCGGTCATTCCCCGGGCAATCTTTTTAGCATGTTTCAGAACCAAGCAAACGAATGGAATGCTTTAAAGCATGTGATTAAAGGGGAATCGGTGTCTAAAGCTGGAAAATCTACTTTGTCTATGATAGAGGCAGATAAAGCTTGGCAGGAGTTAGGGGTAAAAGGGGAAGGGATGCTGATTTCCATTGTGGATACAGGTATTAATCATAAACACCCGGATTTTCCAGCACCTCATGATAAAAATGCAGCACAACAAAAGGCTGGAACAACACAAAAGGTCATTACCGGATACAATTGGGCCGATCGCAATCAAATAACTCAAGACGTAGGGGAATCTCAGCATGGTGTTCATGTAGCCGGAATTGTAGCTGGAAATGGCAAAGTAAAAGGGGTTGCACCCGAAGCTCAACTGCTTAGCGAAAAGGTTTTTAGCAATTATCAAGGTAGTATTTCTGGTCTTAGTGAATCCATCTTATTTGCGATGACAGATTCTATTGCCAAAAAGGCGGATGTAATCAATCTTAGTCTGGGGTCTTCTGCTGGATATGTAGATGAGACCAATACGGAACAGTATGCAGTCAGAAATGCTGTCGATAGTGGTGTTATCGTTGTCGCAGCAGCTGGCAATGATTCTTATTTTGGTAGTGATAAAGTGAAACGAACCAATCCGGATTACGCAATGATCGGGACACCAGGATTGGCTCCAGATGCGTTTAGCGTTGCATCCGTTAACGCCACTACTTTTGCTGGCAATAGTTTTGCACTTGAAGGAGTAGATCAGCTACCGAGAGTGGTCTATTTGACAGGAATTCCAGTAAGCGGTAGTGCACTACAACCCGAACAGTATTTATCACAGCCACATGAAATGGCATATGTCGGGAAAGGGAAGAAAGAGGATTACAATGTTAGTGTCAAAAATAAAGTAGTTTTAATTGAGCGCGGTGACATAACATTTGATGAAAAGCTACGTCTAGCAAAGGAAGCCGGTGCAGCTGGAGCTCTTATTTATAACAATCAAGCAGGCCCTTTTTTGATGAGTGGCAGTGAGAGTAAAAATATACCAAGTGCTTCTATTTTAAAATCAATGGGCGAGGTTATGGCAACAAAATTAAAAAAAGGCAAAAAGGTAAAAATTACCTTTGATGGCCAATTTGCACAAAATGAATTGCCATATCCAGAAGGTGGAACGATCTCGTCCTTTACCTCTTGGGGACCTACACCAGATTTACAATTTAAACCGGAGATATCCGCACCTGGTGGTGGAATTTTATCTACTGTTTCGCATGACGGATATGGAGTGAAAAGTGGTACATCAATGGCAACCCCGCACGTTGCAGGAGCGATGGCCTTACTAAAGCAGTATTATAAAAAGCAAGGATATGGTTTAGAAGGACGGGAGCTGGTTGAAACCCTAAAAGCAGTAGCCATGAACACAGCTCAGCCCGTACTTGATCCACGTCGTCTTATTTCATCTAAGACAAAAGACGAAAAGCTCCCACCTACTCCTTATTCGCCTCGTGTGCAGGGGGCAGGAATCATGCAAGTGGTTAAAGCAGCGAAAACTCCTGTCGTTATTACTAATAAAGAGGGAAAAGCAGGTGTATCCCTAGGTCAAATCGGTGAGAAACGAACGTTTAGCCTCAGACTTTCTAACAAATTCGGCAAAGAGCCAATTACGTATACACTAAGCGATGAATTCGGTGTGTTAACCGACCAGATAGAGAATGGCTACTTTAGCATGAAGGGAACTCGATTGCCTGGAGCCAAGGTTAAATTCCAAACTCCAAGCGTCACAGTAGCTCCAGGTCAAAAACAAGAAGTTCAGGTGACCATAACTGTGCCAAAGACCGCTCCTAAACAAATGTTTGTAGAAGGATACTTGCTATTTACACCCAAACAAGCTCATGTACCTGCTCTACGAGTTCCTTACTATGGTTTTTATGGAGAGTGGAATGAACCTAGAATCATGGATGCCCCCATGTGGAGCGCTGAGAGTCAGGAAAAGCTGACCAGTGTAAAAACAACATGGTATCACGATAAAGAAAGCGACAAATGGCGTTTTCGAGATGCGTTAGGTGTAAATGGTGTAGATGAGAATGGCCATGTTTTAATCAACTCAGACCATATTGCTTTTTCACCCAATGGAGATGGTCATTACGACAAAGCAGCACCATCCATTACATTCTTACGTAATGCGCGCGAGCTTTCTATTAATGTTACAGATACAACAGGTAAAGTTATTCGATCTCTTGTCAAAGATGCTAAAGTAAATAAATTTGACCAGTCTAAAAAAGGTGATTCCTTTTTCTTTACAGAGAAAGAAGAGTGGGCTTGGGACGGAATGATTTATTCCTCAGATAAAGGGGCCTATATACCGGCGCCTGATGGAGCATATCGATTTGTCATCCGTGCCAAAAATGATGGGATTCACGCAAAATGGCAGACGCTTACGCTACCTGTTCGTGTGGATCGCCAAGCGCCACAAATCACGGCACAGCTAAATAAAAATAAGCTCCAGTGGCAGACGAAAGATAAGGATATTCAGGGTTATCTGCTGTATGTAGACGGGAAAAAAACAGGGGGACCCTATGCACCGACTATTACGCAAGCAGTGGTTAGTCAGCCACACAAAAAAATGACGCTGGTTGCCTATGATTACGCTGGTAACACTTCCTATACTCATATCAATGGACAAAGTGATATGACACCACCGGGCATCGAGTTTCCTGATCAGATCTTTCAACAAATCATGGTTAGCAATCAAAATCATGTGGCTATTCGTGGTACGGTAACGGGTGAAGATATGATGAATCGGGTTAAGCTGACCATCAAAGAACAATCTGTGAAAGTGGAACAAGACGGTCGATTTCAGACTGTACTAGACTTGCCAGAGGGGATACAATATGTGCCCTATAAAGTGACAGACGCGTTTGGTAACACCCGTGAATTTACGCAACGTATCATCGTGGATAAAACACCACCTGTCTTGCAATTTGTTAACGATGGTAACGAGGATATTATGTTTGACGCTACCAGCAAAAAGATCGTGGTCCCTCTTCGCTGGATGTATCGTGATATGAATTACAAAGGAAGAATAAAAATTAATGGTGAAATTATTGCAAGCTGGGAAGAGGATCAAATTGAGAAGCCTGTTCAGAAATACTTTTCGCATCAGATAGCTCTCAAGCATGGTGAGAATAAAATTTTGGTTGAGGCAATGGACGAAGCGAAGAATCTGACAACCCAAGCTGTTATATGCTATGCGGACGCAACGATAGGATCAGTGGTTGTGATGCAGGATCAAAAACGTATTACGTACAAGGCTCTTCCTGCTAAGCCTCTTTCTGTGGGCTTCGCGAAACCTAGCTATAACGATACAGCAGGCTCTACCCTTCAGGTGAGAGGGCGGGTCGTTAAGCAATCTAATACAGAACTATCCTTTTACTATGGTGATCAGCGCCTATATGGTGATGTAAGCGATCAAGGAGATTTTCTGTTAGAAATCCCACGGATAAAAGAAGGAAGAGTGACGATCACGGTAGTGGCACACGATCTTTTAGGGCGTGAGACAAAGGCTCAGGCTATTGTGACGGGAAGTAAATGACAATCACAACGCATAAAGCCTAATCTGCAAGAATAAATGGATGCTTTTTATACCATTAAAAAAGAGTGACCATCAAAATCATGGTCGCTCTTTCTTTCATAACAAAGAGGTGAGGCTTTTGTTTTATCATGGCATTCATGAGAAATATGTCATTGAACATTATCCAATCCTGTCGCCAAGACGGACAGCTCCCTATAAACATGGCAAGGACTTAGCTGACAGGATGCATTTGATTGAGCAGTTTGGTCTTGAACCCATTCATTTGTTAGAAGAGAGTAAGGAGTATTCACAAGACACTTGCTTACGAGAGTGTCGTCGCTTTGGGAATGTCGTCTTTTCCTTCCGCTCGTTACCTACTCCTGTATGGCAATTAAGTAAACATGAAATAGCGGTTCCAATTCTTGATTTGCGAAAAACAGTAGCAATTTATGCAACACAGGAGCATGAGTCTATTAGAAGCTTATTCCCTTCCTTTCCTTATTTCATCATGTCATTCTAAGAAGATACCTGTTATTACTCGGGCGTAATCGCTGCTACGGGACTTTGAAAATGGAAGTAAAAAATCTATTGATAATGATTATCATTCGTATTATAATGTGGTACGAACTTATTTCTATTTCTAACAATTAAGGGGAGTTCTTCATGAAAAAGTCTATTTTTGCTCTATCAACGATATTTTTAGTTAGCGCATCACTTCTTGGATGCACGCAACAATCCCAGCCAACACAGGCAGATAAGCCGGTTGCCCAAACAGATGCTACACAAAAGATAGAAGAAAAAAAGGATGCTTTAAAAAGTGTAACTGAAGCATATCGAACATATTCTATTGATCAAATCGATCAATTTGTGGTTTCTACTGAAAAATTCGTTACTGCTGTAAAAACAGGAGATTTGGAAACAGCGAAGAAATTATACGCTCCGTCTCGCATGTACTACGAGCGCATTGAACCAATTGCAGAATCCTTGGGAGACTTGGACCCTAAAATTGACGCTCGTGACGGTGACGTACCAAAAGAAGAATGGGGCGGCTTCCATAAGATAGAGCAAGGATTATGGGTAGACAAAACGACAAAAGGCTATGAAAAAGTGGCTGATCAGTTGCTTAATGATGTGAAGTTATTGCGTGCCAAAGTGGAAACAGTAGAAGTAACACCAGAGCTTTTAGTGACAGGTGCGGTTGATTTGTTAAACGAGGTATCATCCTCCAAGGTAACAGGTGAAGAGGAGCGCTACTCTCACACCGACTTGTATGACTTTGTTGCCAATGTAGAAGGAGCGCAAAAAATTTATGAGCTACTTCAACCAGCCTTGGTAACAAAGGATCAGAAAGTATCAGATGAGATCAAAAAGCGATTTGATGATGTATTTGGACTATTAGCACCTTTCAAACAAGGTGAAGAGTATGCTTCTTATACCGAACTAAAACCAGATCAAGTCAAAAAACTTAGCCAAGCGATTGATGCACTAGCCGAGCCACTGTCTAAAATTGGTGTTGTGCTGGAGGGATAGGCATTTATGAAAGAAGAACGTGAGAAAAAACACCACGAGCAACAACAGAACACAACTTCTGATCAGAATGAGACGAAGCTTTCTCGCCGAGACATGCTTAAAATGGTAGGGGTTGGAGGACTTGGACTTTTAGTTGGAGCAAGTGGAGTGGGCGGTGTCATTGCTGCAGCTAACCATTTGCAAGGTGACTCGGCCAAGACAAAAAACAAATCAGGTAGTATGAAAGATGATATTGTCCCCTTTTACGGGGAATATCAGGCAGGCATTACTACAGAGGTTCAAAACTTTGTATATGTAGCAGCCTTTGACTTAGTTACAACCAAACGCTCTGATGTAATAGCCCTTTTTAAAGATTGGACAAAAGCTACAGAAAACATGACACAAGGTCTGCCAGTGGAGGATACGAAGACAAGTCAGTATCTCCCTCCGGTGGATACGGGGGAAGCAGAAGGACTTGCTGCTTCCCAGCTTACCATTACGTTTGGCGTAAGCGCCCAGTTTTTTGTGAAGGACGGTATAGATCGTTTTGGGATTAAAGCGAAACGTCCGCAAGCTTTAATCGAACTACCACATTTCGCACAGGATGCTCTTCAGCCGGAATGGATGGGGGGAGATATTGTTGTACAGGTATGTGCAGATGATCAACAGGTGGCGTTTCATGCGTTGCGCAATCTCATAAGACGAGCGAGAGGCGTCGCTACCATGCGTTGGAACCAAGCGGGTTTCCAACGTACCAAGCAGGCTGATTTAAAGGGTGAAACGGTGCGTAATCTGTTTGGTTTTAAAGATGGCACAGGCAATCCTAATGTGAAAGACCCAGCACAGCTTAATCAACATGTTTGGGTACAGCCTAATGACGGACCAGATTGGATGGTAGGCGGTTCCTATATGGTTTATCGCCGCATTCAGATGCGTCTGGAAGTTTGGGATCGAACCAATTTGAGTGATCAAGAACTGACATTTGGTCGACATCGAGCTAGTGGTGCTCCTTTAGGAGGAACAGACGAGTTTGAACCACTACAGCCTGAGAAATTACCAGACGTTTCCCATGCACGAATTGCGCATGGAGATGGTTCCATCAAGATTTTACGCAGATCATATTCCTATGCAGATGGTATGGATGGAAAAACGGGAACTCTCAACGCTGGTCTATTGTTTGTATGCTACCAGAGAGACCCGATTAAACAATTTATCCCTATGCAGCATCGTTTGGCGAAAAATGATAAATTAAACGAATATATTGTTCATCGCGGAAGTGGTTTGTTTGCTTGCTTCCCTGGGGTAAAAAAGGGAAGCTATATAGGTGAGGGCTTGTTCCGGTAACGTAGATCTATAAGGAGTAGGAGTTGTGAGCCCCATGTGGTTTTTAAAGAGTAAACAGCGTATGATAGCCATGTTAATGATGGCTACTTTTTTGATGGCTGTAAGTATGCCAGCTTGGGCTACAGAAGCGACAGACCGCCTTTTTGTTACGATGTCTGATGCCTTCTTGAAGACAAAAGAGCAGGATTGGCCTCATGTAGAAGCGACGATCACCACGTTTGCAGGGGAATGGACGAAAGAGAGAACCGCTATTCCTCAAGCCAAAGAGGTTGACAATGCAATAGCACACGTACAGGCAGAGTTACAAAAAGAAACAAAGGACGATAAGGCCATTTATGCTAGTCTGCAACAACTGTCCAAAGCCCTGAGAACTTACGAAGAAACGATAGCTCCTCCCAAACAGGAGAATCAACAGAAGCTTAAGGATGTCCTTGCCCAACTGGAAAAATGGCAAAAGGATGTCAACCAACAAAGCCAACCAGAGATGCTTAAGGCCTATCAATCCTTGGATAGAAATTGGACGAGAGCAGAATTAATTGTCCGCAATAAAAGCATCATGGCATACGGTGATATTGAGAAACAAATGGCTTTTGTACGCATTGCGTTAAATGCCGAACCATTAGATTTGAAAAAGGTAGCTGAAAAAATGGATGGACTTCACCAGTCTATTCAAGCATTTTTAGACGGGAAAACAAGTGGAGAAGCCCCAGCAGAAGGGACATACTCCGTTCAGAGCTTGTTAGATTTGCTTTCGACCTCAATCTCTGCTATAGGGGCCAATGATAATGCTACTGCTATTGATACCCTAAATCAATTTTTAACGATTTGGCCACTAGTCGAAGGTGAGATTATGACGAGGGCACCTAGCTTATATGCAAAAGTAGAGAATGAAATTCCACTAGCTATCAGTGAACTTAGCTCTAAGGTTCCTAAGACTTCACAGGCAACTGATCGATTGGCTCAGCTACAGATTGATCTGGCTCCATATGTGTCAAGTGGCTCTTATCATATGTGGGATGCTGCGGTGATTTTATTACGTGAAGGATTTGAGGCTTTAATAATCGTAGCAGCCTTACTCTCCTTTCTGAAAAAAACCAACCACGCCCATCAACAAAAATGGATTTGGGCAGGTGTGATTGTCGGAATTATATGTAGTGGTTTGTTGGCTGTTGGTATCCAGCTATTCTTTTCACAAGCGACAGCAGGTGCTAGCCGTGAATATTTAGAAGGAGTTTTCGGAATTGCGGCTGTTGTAATGATGGTGCTGGTAGGGAACTGGTTACACAATAAATCCAACATTCAAAATTGGAATGTCTATCTTAAAGGTCAGGTAGAATCAGCAGTTGCTAAGGGCGGACTATGGGCCATGGCAACCGTTAGTTTTCTAGCGATCTTCCGTGAAGGCGCCGAAACAGTTATTTTCTATATCGGGTTGGCTCCATCCATTACGATGAAAGAATTGCTAGCGGGAATTGCCCTAGCGCTAGCTATCTTAGTGGTTGTTGGGTTTGTACTTATTCGTTACAGTGTAAAACTGCCGATTCGATTATTCTTTACGACGGCCACAGTTGTTATCTATGCGCTAGCTTTCAAGATTGTTGGAGTCAGTGTACATGCATTACAAATCACCAAATCCTTGCCTGTCCATCCAATAAGTCAGGTGCCGTTGTGGGAAGGAATTGGGTTATTTCCAACCATGGAAACAGTGATGTCACAAGGCATTTTATTGATAATTGTGCTTGGGGTGTTTATTTGGACCCACAAACGAGCTAAAAAACCCGTGATTCCTGCATAAGTGCAATAAGATAAAGAAAGAGTCCGATCAGTATGGTGATCGGGCTTTTTTCTCACTATTCATTTTCCATTGACCTCGTTTGAAAAGAAAGGTACGATCAAAAAAAGATTAGGAGCGATTCTGATAAGCATTTGTTTCAGCCTAAGGGAGGATCATCAGCATGAAAATAGCCAAGGTTATTAACAACAATGTGATCAGCGTATACAACGATCAAAAGAAAGAACTGGTTATAATGGGCAGAGGGATTGCCTTTCAGAAGCGACCAGGTGATACAGTTGAAGAAGAAAAGATCGAGAAAATTTTCACATTAGAAAATAAAGATATCTCCGAGAAGTTTAAAACGTTGCTTTATGAAATTCCGATGGAGTATATGGAAATCTCAGAGGAAATCATTACTTATGCAAAAATGAGCTTGGGCAAAAAGTTAAATGAAAGCATTTACGTTTCCCTTACTGATCATATTTATTTTGCTATTCAGCGAAACAGGGACGGATTAGATATTAAAAATGCATTGCTTTGGGAGATCAAAAGGTTGTATCAAGATGAATTTTCAGTTGGACAAAAGGCAATCAAACAGATCAATCAGAAATTGGGAGTTACATTGCCTGATGATGAGGCCGGGTTTATTGCTTTACACATTGTAAATGCTGAACTAAATGAAGAAATGCCAACGATTGTTACCATTACGAAGGTGATGCAGGAGATTTTAAATATCGTTAAATATCATTTCAATATCGAAGTGGACGAGGAATCGTTGCATTATTATCGGTTTATCACACATTTAAAGTTTTTTGCTCAACGCCTGTGCAAGGAAGCTCACATGGAGAGTAGCGATGATTTCTTATATGAGATGGTTAAGAGCAAGTATAAGGAAGCTTATGAGTGTACGAAGAAGATCAAGCGATACATTTCTAAGGAATATAAGCATGAGTTGACGAATGAGGAAGTGCTTTACTTAACAATCCACATTCATCGAGTGGTAAATAAAAAGTAAGAATGAAAGCGTTGACATTTATAAAAGAGCATGATATTTTATAAGTAACTTCATAAGACAAGTTCTTATTGATTAGGATTGTTACTGGTTAAGCAGGCAAAACCTAAATGGTTGTCCATTTATGTGGACAGCGATTTAGGTTTTTTTTAATTTCATACTACTAGGATTGTTACTGGTAAGCAGGCAAAACCTAAATGTTTATTCATGTGCGACTCTGTTGTCGATACATGGGTAGATGTTTGGGTTTTTTTTATGAGATGATGCGAATCTTTTGATCAATTGGGCCCATTTGAACAAGTGCATTGCCTTTATCTCAGTCATGTTAGGAAAAGGATGTGTTTTTCTATGGATCAGGAAAAAGTAGCAAAAGAAATTGTAGCGCTTGTTGGAGGAAAAGAAAATATTGCACATGTCACCCACTGTATGACGAGATTACGCTTTAACTTGCATGACGATCAGCTTGCTAATAAAGAGATGCTGGAAAAGACAAAAGGTGTCATGGGTACCATGAAGAGTGGAGGTCAATTTCAGGTCATTATTGGAAACGATGTGGCGCAGGTTTATAAAGAGATCATGAAGAGTACCGATGTAACTACGAAACAAGGACATGATAAGGCTCCGAAAAAGAAGCAAAACCCGATAAGTGCTATTTTTGATGTAATTGCCGGGGTATTTACACCGATTCTACCAGCCATAGCTGGTGCTGGGATGATTAAAGGTCTTTTGTCTCTAGCGGCAACCTTTGGCTGGATGTCGCCAGACGATAGTACCTATCTGATACTAAATGCGATTGGAGACGGTGCTTTCTACTTCCTACCGCTTATCTTAGCATTTAGTGCGGCAAATAAATTTGGGAATAATCCTTTCGTTGCTGTTGCTGTCGCGGCTGCTGTCCTTCATCCTCAACTGACAGCCTTGTTAGGAACAGGTCAAAATACAAGCTTTCTTGGGATGCCGGTAACAGCCGTTACCTATGCTTCGTCGGTTATTCCAATCGTCATTACGATCTGGCTGGCATCTTATGTGGAAAAAGCAGTAGATAAAGCAGTTCATAAATCAATGAAGCTGATTTTAGTACCCATGATTACCTTGCTCATTGTGGTACCGCTTATGCTCATTGCCATTGGACCAGTTGGAACTATTATCGGAAATGGACTTGCCTCAGGGATTACCGCGTTGTTTGATCATGCAGGATTGTTTGCAGGTGTGCTACTTGGTGGAACGATGTCCCTCATTATTATTACTGGCATGCACTATGCGCTTATACCGATTATGATTGGTACCGTCGCTCAGCTTGGCTACGATTACATTCTTCCGATTATGTTCGTAGCTAACTTAGCACAAGCGGGAGCAGCCTTTGGGGTATTCTTGAAATCAAGAAACAAGGAATTTAAGTCAATTGCCATGTCTACAAGTATAACAGCAACGATGGGTATTACAGAGCCAGCGATGTATGGGGTCAACATGAGACTAAAAAAACCATTCATCGCGGCGTTAATCGGTGGAGCAGTCAGTGGAGCCTTTATCAGCTTGTTTAATACGAAAGCGTATATTGTAGGAGGAAATGCAGGATTGCCTGGAGTGCCTATCCTCATTGGCGAAACGTTCTGGTATGCGATTATTGGTATGATCATTGCCTTTGTTGTCGGAGCAGTTATGACATATCTTCTGGGGTTTGTTGATATTCCAAGCAACGAAGCTAAGGAAGAACCGAGAGAGACAGAAGAAATGATAGAGATAGAGAAAGTAGTGGAAATAGGACATACGCTTGTAAAAAGTGAACAGATTTACAGTCCATTAGCTGGAGCTGTTCATCCATTACAAGAAGTAAGCGATCCTACCTTTTCCAGAGAGATTATGGGAAAAGGAATAGCAATTGAACCCGCGGAGGGACGTGTTGTCTCGCCAGTGAATGGGACTGTTGTCTCGATTTTTAATACGAAGCATGCCATAGGATTAATCAGTGATGAGGGAGCAGAGGTATTGATTCATATTGGAATTGATACCGTTAAATTGGAGGGTAAACACTTTACAACCCATGTACAGACAGGTCAGCAGGTCAAGGTAGGTGAGTTGCTCATCGAATTCGATCTTCATGAGATTAGACAGGCAGGCTTTGAGACAATAACTCCTGTGATCATCACGAATACAGATCAATATCCAGAGATACAGCCTTCGACTCAAGCTGAAATGAAAGAGACAGAGCTGTTGCTTACCCTGCGTGTATAAGGGGTATCACATGATGATCTACAACCTGTGTTTATAACGAAATTTTGCATAGATGCAATTCTACTTATAAGGAGGAAACAAGTTATGAAGCAAATCGTGAAGAAATTTCCAGAAGGCTTTCTATGGGGAGGAGCGGTAGCAGCTAATCAGCTAGAAGGTGCATACCAAGAGGGTGGTAAAGGACTTTCAACAGCAGATGTGTCACCACGAGGCATTATGTACCCGCATGATGAATCAATGGAAGGGTTCTATCCCTATCATGAAGCTATCGAATTTTATCATCGCTATAAAGAAGACATTGCCTTGTTTGCAGAAATGGGCTTCAAATGCTTCCGTACCTCGATTGCTTGGACAAGAATTTTCCCGAATGGTGACGAACTTGAGCCAAACGAAGAAGGATTGAAATTCTATGATAATTTGTTTGATGAAATTCGTAAGCACGGTATTCAGCCGGTAGTAACGATCTCTCATTATGAGATGCCTCTCTATCTGGTGAAGCAATATGGGGGATGGAGAAACCGTCAGTTAGTTGAATTCTATGAACGGTTTGCTAAAACACTCTTTAAACGTTACAAAGATAAAGTGAAATACTGGATGACTTTCAATGAGATTAATGTTGTGCTACATGCACCGTTTACGGGTGGCGGACTTGTATTTGCAGAAGGTGAGAACGAGAAGAATACGATGTATCAAGCGGCTCACCATCAGTTTGTTGCAAGCGCTTTGGCTGTAAAAGCATGCCACGAGATCATTCCTGATGCTCAGATTGGTTGCATGCTAGCGTATTTGCCAACCTATCCACTAACAAGTAATCCAGAAGATGTATGGAAAGCATTTATAACAGATAGGGAAACATTATTCTTTACCGATATTCAAGTGAGAGGATACTATCCATCCTATACGAAGCGCTATTTTGCTGAAAATGATATTCAAATCGTCATAGAAGAAGGCGACGAAGAGCTATTGCGCACGTATAAAGTAGATTATCTAGGCTTTAGCTACTATGTAAGTAGAACTGCAACAGTAACCCCTGAAAAAGCTGGCGCAACAGATGGAAATCTAATCATGGGCGGAGTGAAAAACCCGTACTTGAAAGCAACAGATTGGGGATGGGAAATCGACCCGAAAGGTCTACGTATCGCACTTAATATTTTGTACGATCGTTATCAGGTACCACTGTTTATCGTTGAAAATGGATTAGGGGCAGTTGATGTTGTGGAAGAAGGAGACGTCATTGCGGACGATTATCGTATTGCTTACTTAAAGGATCATATTGCTGAAATGAAAGAAGCGATTGCCGATGGTGTTGACCTGATTGGTTACACAACATGGGGACCAATTGATTTAATTAGTGCCTCCACTGCTGAGATGAAGAAACGTTACGGGTTCATCTATGTAGATAAAGATAATGAAGGAAGGGGAACGCTGAGAAGATTGAAAAAGAAAAGCTTCTACTGGTATAAAAATGTCATTGCTAGTAATGGAGAAGTGCTAGACTAAAATGATAGAGGCGCTAGGTTATTTATAACCTTTGCGCCTTTTTATTATTTTGATAGAAAAGTCATAAATAAAAATAAAATATATGGAGTGGTCTGGAAGTTTGATTCATGATATAGTACGCTCTTTACAAAGTGGAGGTGTAAGAATTGTTCAAATTTTTAAAACAAATAATAATCATGCTTATTCTAGTGATAATAATGGCAGGGTTACCACAGATGCTTGCCATTAATGAAGACGGATTATTGTTCATAACCCCAGAAAACGTAATCCTACAAACAGGGGCTCTTATACACGATGTTTCTCAGGGAACCTTAGGACAATATACATCTGGTGCCAATATACGCAATATTTCAGAAGATATTTTTCCTTTTGCCAAACAATCATTTATTCTTTTACTGTCCAGTTTACTCGTTTCTATCATTGTGAGTATCCTGTTCGGATTGTTTCTCCACAGGTGGCGAATTATTACGTGGATAAAAAAAGTACTTGATTTCATCTCCATTATTCCTGATTTTATTTTAATTTTATTCTTTTTATTTTTGACGGTTACGATCTATAAAACAACGGGTGTCCGTCTACTTACCATCTCACCGTTAAGCAAGGATTTTTCAAGGATCTGGTTTCCAATCTTGGTTCTATCGATTGGACCCATGCTGTATTTAGTGAAGCTAGTTGATTTAAAATACAAGCAGGTCGGGGGAGAAGATTACGTACGGACTGCCGTTGCTAAGGGGCTCGGTGGACTCCATGTTCAATTGCACCACATGTATAAAAATATAAAACCGTTTTTTATTGCTGATCTAAAGAAAGCGATCTCGATTTCTGTGACTAATTTGTTTATTGTAGAATACCTTCTAAATGTGTCAGGAATCACGAGATTTATTTTCGGCACATACCAATTTAATATAGTTGTGATTGGTTTGTGTATTTTGTTACTGATCGCAGGTCTAGTCTACACCATTATTCGTTTTCTCCTATATTTGTTCGAGCGAGGGTTTATTTATGAATAAGCAAAAAGGTAGAATTTCATTATGGTTGGGTTTCTTTATTGTATCAGTGCTATTCATTGTTGCTATTTTTGGACCAATGGTTGCTCCATATGATATAGACTTTCAGGTACGAGCTGAATATGTAGAGGTAAATGGTACGCAAGTCATCGTTTCACCACCATTACCACCCTCAGAGAAATATCCAATTGGAACAGATAAATGGGGACGTGATATGCTAACTTCCTTGTTATATGGTGCAAGATATACGCTGTTTGTTACGATTGCTTGTGCCTTGTTGCGAGTTATGCTAGGAATGATCATCGGACTCAAAATAGGAATGGCAGATCGTCCACAGAGATGGTGGCTCAGTCTAGAAAATGTGTGGGGTCATGTGCCGCTGTTTTTACCAGTATATTTTCTGCTGTACCGTATTAATATCAATTCACCCCTATCTTCGTTTGGCTTAGTGATGATTTTTATTATTGTTGTATCAGTGCTAGGTATTCCAAGTGTTGTATCATCAGTTCGTCAAAAAACAGAGCAGTTGAAGGAAGCTCATTTTGTCACAGCAGCCATTTCTATTGGGGCTAGCAAAAATCACATTATGCTCAGGCATATCCTTCCTCAACTAAAAGAGCAGATTATGATGCTTTTTGTTATGGAGATTATCGGGGTTATGACTTTGATGGGACAATTGGGTATTTTTAACCTGTTTATCGGTGGGACGATTCAGCAATTTGATCCGAGTATTTTTTTAACTAAAACGTATGAATGGGCTGGATTAATCGGACAAGCACGTGCTTTCCTACAAGCCAAGCAATGGATTTTCTTTGCTCCGTTAACCGCTTTTATGATTGCGATTTTAGGTTTTACTCTAATTGTAAATGGAATGAAGAAGCGATATGAAGAAGCATATAATCGGACCCCTTATGTCTAAGGTAATGAAAAAATCCCCCCTTCTCTTCAAATATTTGAAGAAAAGGGAGGTATTTCACTCGAGCGGTCAAATTTTTAATTCGCCAAGCCTCACCAATTCTACTACGGCTTGTGACCGCCCTTTCACGCCCAATTTCTGCATGACGTTACTAATGTGATTTCTGACTGTTTTTTCGCTGATGAAGAGCTGTCCTGCTATCTCTTTTGTGGTCTTGTCTTGGACCAGGAGTTCAAACACTTCTCTTTCGCGATTAGTTAATAACGGTTTACTTTGGTCGCTACTCTTCAAAACGTGCCACCCCTCCTTGTGGGCTCTACAGGAACAAGGTTGAGGGATACAGTCACCTTATCCTATGTCAGGGGGAGTGTGTTGGTGCCGAAGTAGCAGGCTTTTTAGGCTTTTGCCTTACATACTATTCATAGCGTGAGAGGTGGGTACCTCGGCCCACTCAATTTCCGTTTTTCCAATACATATTGTAAACATTTCGACTTATTCAACCTAATTTTTCTGTATTGGTAGAAGCAAAGTCATAGCCTATAACCATGAAAAAGGACAGTAGAAACGAAAAAACGTTGCATCAAAGATGTGCTTTGCAAAACATTCGTAATATGTTATGGTATTACTTGAATTTGTAACATTGAAAAATGAAATAAGCGTGTACTAAACGGGGGCCGAGCAAATACGGCTGAGATTGTAACAGAATGCGTTACTAACCGTAGAACCTGAACTGGGTAATGCCAGCGGAGGGAGAGGTAGCTGACTTCAAGTGCGAAAGCTGTAGCTCTATCGTCGAGATGGGGTTGTATCGCCGAGTTGAGAACCATCCGTCTAAGGGTGGTTTTTTTGTGTGTAAAACATCAAAAACACCTTTTTCACAACCAACTAGGAGATACAATTTGCCCTTATTTTTATTTTTGGTCTATAAAAACTTGAGTTGGACCCTTTCTATTTCTGCTGCTTACATACATATTGCATCAGAACGAGGAGGAGAAGAAATGTCACGAACACGATTGGTCATCATGATGGAGATAGCTATCATGGCAGCGATTGCTGTTATTTTAAGTAAGGTAAAATTGTTTGCTATGCCTCAAGGTGGGAGCGTTTCTTTGGTAATGGTACCCATAGCCTTATTGGCTTTTCGCCGTGGTTGGGTAGCAGGTTTAATCACAGGTGCGCTGGTAGGCATGGTTAAATTCTTTTTTGGCGGCGAGATGGTGCATCCTATTCAAATGTTGTTAGACTATCCCCTCTCATATGCCATGCTAGGCTTTGGTGCGTTCCTTTACGCTAGTAAGACGCAAAACAAAGCAACAAAAATTGCATCCATCTGGGGTGGATTACTAGTCGGAATCGCGTTATGTCTGGCTATCCGTACGACTTCAGGGGCTGTCTGGTTTGGTAGCTATGCCCCGGAAGGAACACCTGCAACGCTTTATTCCCTCATATATAATGCGACCTATTTGATACCTGAGTATGTGATTACGGCTTTAGTAGTTACACTACTGGCAAATGGGGCACCTCAATTGTTTCAGCAGAATGCGGGCGCTTATCGACGTATATAATAAAGTAATTTGTAAAAAAGCTAAAAGAAGGAGCTTGCTTCCTTCTCTTAGCTTTTTTAGTATCAGTAAAATAAAGAATGTTCTGTTAGTAAATTGATCAAGAAGAACATGAAATGGAACAATCATATGTATTGGAAAAAGTTACATAATTGTGAAATTAAGAAAAAACTATCGAAATTTTGCTCTTTTATTCTTGGTTGCTTACTACAAGTAAAAACATTACGTTATACTGAAGATTGAAGGCTAGGAGGGATCGTGGATGAAAGAGGAGTTCTGGAAGGCTATAGTAGAATGCGATCCAAATTATGATCAACTATTCTTTTATGGCCTTAGCACGACGGGGATCTTTTGCAAACCGTCATGCAAATCAAGGACACCCAAAAGAGAGCATGTGAAGATTTATTATGCGGCGTCCGATGCCATTGCTGCAGGTTTTCGTCCTTGCAAGCGGTGTAGACCATCTGAACCAACATGGAAATCGGCGGAAGAAGATGCGGCAACCCGTCTGCTAGAGATGATTCACGATTGCTATAACCAACCCGTAACTCTGCGTGAAATGGCGTCACGTCTCTATGTGAGTCCTTTTTATTTGCAGCGTTGTTTTTCTCGTTGCATGAAGATAACACCCGGCAAATATTTAACGCGCATCCGAATGGATGAAGCGAAGAAGCAACTACTAGAAACAGATCGAAATGTTTCAATGATTGCAAGCGGGGTAGGGTTTCGCAATAGTGCCTATTTTGCCGCTGTTTTTCAGAAGGAAACAGGTTGTACACCTACTCAGTACCGCTTACAGCAGAAGAAACAGGGCAAAACAGGAACAACACGCTAAGTGTACATGTTGTAAAACGGTAGAACATACATATAAAAAAGAATGTAAGAACAGATTGAGCGTTTCTGTATCTAGCAGAAGCGCCTTTTTGTCCAATGAAAGGACAGATAAAAAGCACCTACTGTCGTGCTGCGAAATTCGCGCACAAAGAGGTGCTTTTTGTCGTGTCTATGTTTTATCTTCTTTCACCCATGATGCATTCTAAAAAATAATCGACTGTTACAGCCAGGATACCAACAAATAAGGGAGTTAATGGAGTTAACAAGACACCGGGAATCCATGTGGTATGCACGAGATAAAAAATAAAGGTAGTTGCTAAAATTTCAGGTATCAATTTCCAATTTCTTGAGATATGTAGTCTTTGCATTATGTATAAAAGGACTGGTTCAAGAATGAGTTCGTACAGCATTAACATGAAAAAGGAGACGCCCGCAAAGGAAACGAGTACCCAGAAATCAGATTTGTCGACAAACATAGGAAACAGAAAGCCGACTGTCCAGAGAATCGTAACCAATAGGAACACGACGATGGCGCTTGAGAACAAAACCAGCAAAGTTGCAATAGCGATAGCTAGGCCATTAATCCAGAATCCACCTTGCTGACGATCCCCACTCATCACAGCGCGTCGAAATAAAAAAAGTCCCGCTGTCGCACACAAGCCTACCATTATGGCAAAAGTCATGTGATTTGTCATATGTATCATCACCTACTATAAAAATAATACGTAGCAGGAGAGGAAAATGTTACAACAAAGCGGGGAAAAATGTAACCTTTTCAATTATGCCAAAATCTTACTCGACCCAGGTTGTTTTCTGTGCAAAAGGCTTGCGAGTAGTACGAGGTGTGGCTTCGTCAGTTGGATAGCCAATGAATAACGAACCAATCACCTTCTCTTGATCGGATAGGGATAAGAATGCTTTGAGACGTTCATCTCTTGCTAGACCTACACCGCGCGTACGCCACACAAAACCTAGTCCTAGCTCAGACGCCATCAGCCACATAGAATGGATAGCGCAGCTTACAGCGTAATCATTATCAAGCGAGGAAGCTTCGTCTCCGTCTACGATTTGTGATGTAGCGATTATAATGAGAGGGGTAGCTAGAACATTTTTCATGGACTCTTCTACTAAATGAGGTTTGGTAGGAAAGCGTTCAAGTAAGAAATCCTGTGCTAGTTGGTTAAATCGTTCTTTAGCAGCGCCTTGAATAACATAGAAATGCCAAGGTTCTCGCAAGCGATCATTGGGTGCTAGTACAGCTGCTTCTAGTAACTGCTCAATCTTTGCCTTTTCTACATCGCGACCATCGTAGGCACGTATAGCTTGACGCTGTTGTAATGTGTTTAAGAGGGACATGTTTTAACAACCTTTCTATAATATGTTAAATATGATACTGTTTATTCAAATATGTTTTTGTCTTTGCATAAAAATAGAAGATTTCTAATAGTATGTCAGTATACGATCTTCTTTTACTTCTTGTCCAGTCCCGAGTGGGCTAGACAGAAAAGTATGGACAATAAAATGCAAATTGGATTATGATAGAAGTAATCACATAAGCTTGGGAATAAAGGAATTGTTACATGAGAAACGATTCACATGGGGAAGTTGGTGAAAATCCAACACGGTCCCGCCACTGTAATTGGAGAGCCCGCTTTTGTCACTGGATATAACAAATATTCAGGAGGCGAAAAGGAGCAGGATGCGATCCATGAGTCAGGCTACCCTCTTTATTCTAACAACACCGCCAGACCTACGGCAGATGGGGAGGTGTTATGAGAGCAGTTTTGCTACAGAAGGGGACACTCCTTTTCAAAAAATAACAAGCTCATCATAACAGCACTTCTCACGTAAGTCAGACGGGGGGGAAGTGCTGTTTTTTTATTGTATAAAAATGTAAGATCGATTGCAAATAAGGATAGGGGGCTTGGAGTAGATGGATAAAGGAAAAATTCTACTAATTGGCTTTGGACCAGGACATCATGATCACATTACGCATCGCGCAAAAGAGGCTATCCTAGAATGCGAAGTGGTAATTGGCTACAACACTTATGTAGATTTAATTAGAGAACTAATCTCAGAAAAAAGTGTCGTACGTACTGGGATGACAGAAGAGGTTAGTCGTGCTCAAGAAGCGGTAAGATTGGCTGAGTTAGGTAAAGTTGTTGGCGTTATTTCTAGTGGGGATGCTGGAGTATACGGCATGGCCGGATTAGTCTATGAAGTACTTGTAGAAAAAGACTGGAAAGAATCCACTGGGGTGAAGGTGGAGGTTGTACCTGGGATTTCATCAATTCAATCTTGCGCCTCTTTATTAGGTGCTCCAATCATGCACGACGCTTGCACAATCAGCTTGAGTGACCATCTTACACCGTGGGCAACGATCGCTAAGCGTGTGGAAGCAGCCGCTTCTGCTGATTTTGTAATTGCGTTATATAACCCTCGCAGTGGTCGTCGTACACGACAAATTGTAGAAACACAGCAAATTTTATTAAAATATCGTTCTCCTGATACGCCTGTAGGAATCGTGAAAAGCGCCTACCGAGACCGTGAGCATGTTGTAATTACAACTCTTGCAGACATGTTGCAGCATGAAATTGGAATGTTGACAACGGTAATCATCGGAAACACGACCACCTTTGTTTACGACCAAAAAATCATTACACCACGCGGATATCAACGTAAATATACGTTAAATCGTATGGAACAACCGCTAAAACCTCATGAACGTTTACAGGAGAAGGCAGAGCCTTGGGCGCTTCACAGTCAGCCTGAGAGTGGAGATCTGTTATCTGGCTCTTCTTCTGAACAAGGCCAACCAACTGGTGGAGTGACTGTAGCGACGTCACCACAAGCTACAATACAAGAAGCTCAAGTTTCTGACTCAACACCATTAGCGACAATGGAAGCCCTTTCAAATCCCAGGCAATGCTCTGGAGAAGTAGAGCAGGTACCTGAAAACTCTTTTCAGGTAGAAACGGAGAGCTTTCAAGCTCCTAAACAAGCGGTTAAAGCTTTTCAACTAGCGATGGAAGCGCTTGCGTGTGTTGATGAAAAGACAGCCTTAGAGCTTAATCAGGGTATCACTCCTCCACCACGTCCGTTTAGCGGAGTTGTTGATATTTTAGAGCTAGGCGTTTCGCCTGGCGTAGCGCGCAAGAATTTTACCTCTGAACAAATGCGACTCTTGGCAGATTTGACTAAAGATGGCGGAGAAATGATGTATAGCATTGAGCATCAAATTCTTCTCCGATTACCTCAGGTAGATCCGGAAAAAGTAACAGAACAATTAAGAGCAGTAGACTTTCAGTTGTTTCCGATCGGAGCTAGTGCACAGGTAAAAGCATGTGATTTTTGTGATTTAGAAAAGGATGAATCCATACCCGTAGCTGAAGAATTAGGCAGACGATTGGATGGTCTAGCTGTGCCTAAAGATTTAAAAATTGGTTTTAACGGCTGCGGAATGGCATGCTATGGTGCGGTTATGGAGGACATTGGTCTTGTGTATCGACGTGGTGCATATGATGTGTTTTTAGGTGGTAAACGTATTGGGCGTAATGCACATCCTGGACAACGCATTGCCGAGGGAGTACCAG
Organism: Brevibacillus sp. JB24b; assembly: GCF_051713385.1. Lineage (NCBI taxonomy): Bacteria > Bacillati > Bacillota > Bacilli > Caryophanales > Paenibacillaceae > Brevibacillus > Brevibacillus sp. JB24b. The sequence continues at coordinate 1,340,445 of NZ_JBNVQV010000001.1, forward strand.
AAGAGCAAATTATTGGCCTTGTAGAACGAATCGTGGATGAATATAAGGTAAAAGGTCATATCGATGAACGATTCCATAAATTCTTTAAACGTACAGGGCAAGTACTTGAATATCGTTATCAGGAATTCATAGCGCCGTTGCAAATCGAAGAACCGTGTGGAGATTAAGGGGGGGAATTCTTTGAACGGAATACTTTTTATCGGTCATGGTAGCAGAGATGCCGAGGGAAATGAGCATCTTCTACAGTTTACACAGCGAGTTACTGAGTTGTTAAAGGAACAAACAGAGGTAACACTGTATGAGACTTGTTTCTTGGAGTTAACCAGACCAACCATTATGCAAGGGGTGCAAAAAATAGTAGAGCGCGGGGCTACCACTGTAGCAATGGTACCATTAATGCTGTTTCAAGCAGCCCATGCAAAACTACACATTCCCCATGAAATAGATGAAGCTAAAGCGAAATATCCACATGTCGATTTTCGCTATGGCCGCCCTATAGGTGTCCATGAAGATATGGTGCAAATTTTGCGAGATCGTTTACAAAATACAACCACATTTACTCCACTAGAACAGGCAAACAAGGATAGTGCCATTCTTTTAGTAGGTCGTGGGAGTAGTGACTCGGACGCAAACAGTGACCTATGTAAAATAGCTCGTTTGTTGTGGGAGAGCACAGGGGTAGGTAACGTTGAAGTGGCGTACATGGGCGTTACCTATCCAACAGTGGAAGAAGGGTTAGTTCGTTGTGTGAGACAAGGAGCTAAGCAAATTTATGTCCTTCCTTATTTGTTATTTACGGGTATTCTGTTAAAGCGTCTAGAAGAGAATTTACAACAGTTTCATCAGGAGTTCCCTGATATACAAGCATCGATGAGCGAGGCGTTAGGCTTCCATGAATTGCTAGAACAAATTGTAGTAGATCGCTCTGTGGAAGCACTACAAGGACGGGCATTAGCCAACTGTGATCTTTGTCAATTTAGAAAACTTGCTGTATTCGATCATCACCACCACGATCATGACCATGATCACCACCATGACCATGATCACCACCATGACCATGATCACCACCATGACCATGATCATCACCACGACCATGATCATCACCATGACCATGATCATCACCACGACCATGATCATCACAATGCAAGTGGACATAGTCATACCCCGATACCAAAAAACGAACAAGCATCCTGTAGCAAGGAATCGCAAGCTACAGAAGCTAATGAAAAACGGGGGGTACGTGTATGATCCTGTTTTTGGCAGGAACAAGTGATGCACGCGAATTGGCTGTTCTTTTGAAGTCAACAGGTGTTGATCTACTGGCAACGGTTGTCACTGATTCTGCTGCAAAAAGCTTGGAGGAAGAAGGTATTGCCACGCGGGTAGGAAGATTGCCACTAGCGGATATGATTGCCTTAGCCAAGGAGCAGAAGGCCACAACCATTGTGGATGCGAGTCATCCTTTTGCAGAGGAAGCTTCTAAAAATGCTATGGCATGCGCAGAAGAATTACAGCTCCCTTACATTCGTTTTGAGAGGGAGACCCGTAGTTATGTTGATCATCCTAATGTGCTCTTGGTGGAAAATTATGAACAAGCAGCATTGGAAGCAAAAAGCAGAAAAGGCGTGGTTATGCTAACCACTGGAAGTAAAACACTCGGTACTTTTACCAAGCATTTGCTAGGTGATCCTGAGATTCGTTTGATTGCAAGAATGCTGCCACGTAAAGACAATATGGAAAAATGTGAAGAGTTAGGTGTAGAGCAAAAAAATATCATTGCTATGCAGGGTCCTTTTTCTAAAGAATTGAATGCCGCTCTGTATACTCAATTTGGTGTTACTACAATGATTACGAAAGAAAGCGGTAAGGTGGGCGCAGTGGATGAAAAGCTGGAGGCAGCCCTAGAGCTTGGCATCTATACCATTATGATTGACAGACCTAAACTCGTGTACGGAGAAACGCATCACACATTTGATAGCGTTTTGAAAGCGATAAAAACACACGCTACGATCTAAAAATATCGTGGGAAAAGAAGGGGAGTTATAATATGTCATCGCAATTTCATACGGAATTTAAACCATTAACGATTCAACCACAAGAAATTGAATCGAAAAGTTTTGAAATGATTACAGAGGAGCTAGGCCCACATCCATTTACGGATGATCAGTATCGTGTGGTACAGCGTGTCATTCACGCAACGGCCGATTTTGATTTAGGACGTAGCATGCAGTTCCATCCAGATGCAGTAGAAGCGGGAATTCGCGCTATTCAAGCTGGTGAGCCAATTATTGCAGATGTTCAAATGGTTCAAGTAGGTATTAGTAAGCCACGTCTAAAGGCGTTTGGTGGAGATGTACATGTTTATATTTCTGATGCTGATGTAATGGAACAGGCTAAAGCCGAGAATACAACTCGTGCCATCATCTCTATTCGCAAAGCTACGAGCCAAATTAAAGGTGGTATCTATGCGATTGGGAATGCTCCGACTGCTTTACTCGAATTGATTCGTCTTGTGAAAGAGGGCAAGGCCAACCCTTCATTGGTTATTGGCGTACCTGTCGGATTTGTGTCTGCAGCCGAATCTAAAGAGGAATTAGCGAAGCTAGATATTCCATTTATTACGAATTTGGATCGCAAAGGCGGTAGCCCAGTTGCTGTGGCCGCGGTTAATGCGTTGTCCATTCTAGCAACAGAACGGAGCGAGCGTGCATGACTAATGCAAAGGTAGCGGAGGCAGAAAATGAGAAGCCACTTCGTCACGGATATACAACAGGTTCCAACGCTACCGCCGCCACGAAAGCTTCCCTGCTAGCCTTACTTAGTGGGGAAGAAGTTTCGGAGGTGGAAATTCTTTTGCCTAATAAGGATCGGGTTACGTTCCAGATGGTATCTCAGGAACGAGGAGAGAATTGGGTGGAGACTGGTATCATCAAGGATGGTGGTGATGATCCAGATGCCACTCATAAGGCCCTTATTTTGTCACGTGTTTCTTGGCATGATGATAGTGGCATTCATTTGGATGGCGGAATTGGTGTCGGTAGAGTTACAAAGCCGGGGTTACCGATTCCAGTGGGTGAAGCAGCTATTAATCCTGTTCCACGTAAAATGATTAAAGGTGTTGTTCAAGCGATTTTAGATCAACATGATTTAGAGGATCGTGGTGTCAGCGTTGTCATTTCAGTGCCGAACGGAGAAGAGATTGCAAAGAAAACACTGAATGGACGGCTGGGAATCGTTGGTGGTATTTCCATTTTGGGAACACGAGGAACGGTCGTACCATTTTCAACGGCTGCTTACAAAGCATCGGTAGCTCAGGCTATTCAAGTAGCTAAGGCAAGTAATTGCCAAGCGATTGCGATTACAACCGGTGGTCGTAGTGAAAAAACAGCGATGGAACTGTATCCGGATTGGGCAGAAGAATCGTTTATTCAAATGGGAGATTTCGTGGGATTTAGTGCACTCATTGGCAAAAAACAAGGATTTACACACATTGCCATGGTTGGGATGATGGGTAAATTGTCTAAGGTTGCCCAAGGTGCAATGATGGTGCATTCCAAAGGATCTTCTGTTGATTTTCAATTTTTGGCGGGGGTAGCCAGAGAAATAGGTGCAAGTGAAGAACATATAGCAGAAATTGAGGGAGCCAACACGGCCATGCAGGTGGGCGAAATCATGAGCCAAGCGGGACACTCCGCTTTTTTTGAATTATTGGCATACAAATGCTCCGAACAAATCAATAAGCACGTCGGGGGAGGCATGGTTATAGAAACCGTGCTCACCACATTGAAAGGCGAACTGTTGGGAAAGGCGGTAGTAGATGACACAGGTAACGATAATCGGGATCGGGGATGATGGTGCTCAAGGGTTATTTCCCCAGGCTGTTGATCTAATCAAACGAGCGCAATTGCTGGTAGGGGGAGAACGACATTTAGCATTTTTCCCGGACCTTGACTGTGAACGCTATGCGTTAAAAAGTGGTGTGCTAGCAGCAATTGGCGAAATAAAACAAGCGTTAGAAGCAGGTAAAGAGGTTGTAGTGCTTGCTTCTGGAGATCCATTGTTTTATGGGATTGGAGGTTTACTTACCCGTAAACTCGGTCGTGATGTCGTGCAAGTGGTGCCGCATTTGAGTAGCTTGCAACTTGCCTTTAGCAAAATGAAGGAAGCTTGGCAAGATGCTCATATCGACAGTGTACACGGTCGTCCGATGCTTGGATTAGCACAGCGTATTAATGGCAAGTCCAAGGTAGCTCTTTTAACCGATAAGGAAAATACTCCAGCAAAAGTAGCTCAGTATCTACTGCGATTTGGTATGGATGAATATGAAGCGTTTGTAGCTGAACGGCTGGGAAATAAAGAAGAACGCTGTCGGTGGTTTACGCTTGTGGAATTGGCAGAGACAGAGTGCGATCCTTTGAATGTAATGATTTTAAAAAGAAAAGAGAATGCCTCACCTGTGAATTGGACCTTGGGCATTCCTGATGAGGAATTTGCTCAACGTAAACCAGATAAGGGACTGATTACCAAAAAAGAAATACGGGTAGCTAGTCTGGCTGAGTTGCAGATAAAATCTGATAGCATCGTCTGGGATGTCGGAACAGCAACTGGTTCGGTGGCGATAGAAGCAGCGAAACTCGCCCCTTTAGGAGCTGTGTATGCTGTAGAAAAGAATGAGCCAGATTTAGAAAATGCGCGCGCTAATATGTACAAGTTTCGTACGGATATAACAGTAGTCCATGCGAAAGCGCCTGCTGGTATGGACGAATTTCCTGATCCAGATGCTATCTTTGTTGGGGGAAGCGGAGGCGAGCTGACAGAGCTAGTCCAGTTATTCGCCAAACGCCTGCGTCCAGGTGGACGTGTAGTAATCAATGCGGTTACCATTGAAAATTTAGCAGATGCGATGCAGGCTTGCAAAGCAGTCGGTTTTGACGTGTCGGTCACAATGCTACAGGTGTCGCGCAGTAAACCAATTTTGCATCTGACCCGACTTGAAGGGTTAAATCCTGTCTATATCATAACTGCTAAACACAAAGCCAAGGAGGAGAATAAAGATGAGCAACATGACTAATACAACTCTTGAAAATCAAGAAAATACACTGACAAATAATCAGGTGAATGCCTCTGTTGGAACTTTATATGGAATTGGAATTGGGCCTGGAGACCCTGAGCTTATCACAGTCAAAGCGTTTCGTCTAATGAAGGAAGCGGATGTAATCGCTTATCCTAAAAAGCGTAAGGGCGGCAAAAGCTATGCGTTAACCATTGTGGAGCAGTATACGGATGGTCTTTCAAAAGAGCTATTAGGATTAGTTTTCCCAATGACGAAAGAAGAAAGTGTTCTGAAGAAACAATGGACTCAGACAGTAACCCAAGTTTGGGAAAAGCTATCTCAAGGTAAAAATGTTGTATTTGTTACAGAGGGAGATCCAAATTTATATAGTACGTTTATCCATATGGCTCGCCTAATGAATCAATTGCATCCAGAAGTGCCAGTTGTAACGGTTCCAGGTATTTCTTCGGTATTGGGAGCGGCTGCACAATTAGGCATTCCATTGGCTGACGGAGATGAGCAGGTTGGTATCATTCCAGCAACCGAGGATCGAGAATCAATGCGCAGAGTCTTGGAGCATCATGATACTGTCATTTTCTTGAAAGTAGCTAAAGTGTTAGATATGATGATTGGCTTGCTAGAAGAGCTAGGTATGTCAGACTGTGCGTCTGTAATTACCAAGGTGACATCTGGTGAAGAGACGATCTGGAAAGACGTTCGCCAGCTAAAAGGTAAAGAGCTAGAATATCTTACACTAATGGTAGTACGGAAGGGATGAATGACATGAACAAACCTAGTGAAAAAATGACAAGTAATGGGCTTGAGCCTATGGTTTATATTGTGGGAGCAGGACCAGGAGATCCTGATTTAATCACTGTAAAAGGATTAAATATTCTACAAAAAGCAGATGTAGTGATTTATACAGACTCTTTAGTAAACGACGAATTAATTGCTCGTGCCAAACCTGAAGCAGAAGTAATCAAAAGCGCAGGACTTGCTCTTGATGAAATGGTTGAGATGATGGTAGAGCGAGTTCGAGCAGGAAAAAGCGTCGCTCGCGTACATACAGGAGATCCGGCTGTGTACGGTGCGATTTTGGAACAAATGGTGTTAATGAAAAAGGCAGAGGTTTCCTTTACCATCGTTCCGGGAGTTAGTTCAGTATTTGCAGCTGCGGCAGCACTACAAGCAGAGTTAACGGTACCTGAATTAACACAAACTCTGATTTTAACACGAGCAGAGGGACGCACACCTGTACCAGATCGTGAGCAACTAAAGGATCTGGCTAGTCATCACTGTACACTTGCACTGTATTTAAGTGCTACGTTAACTAAAAAGGTTGTACGTGAGCTAGTAGAAGCTGGCTGGAGCGAACAAACTCCTGTAGCTGTTGTACAAAGAGCATCTTGGCCAGATCAAAAAATTGTCCGTACAACCCTTGAGAATTTGGATAAAGATATGGCGGCAAATGGAATTCGTAGCCATGCCATGATCTTAGCCGGCTGGGCACTTGACCCGATGCTTCATGAATCTTCTGAGCATCGCTCCAAGCTGTATGATAAGACATTTACGCATCGTTTCCGTAAAGGAGTGACTAACGGATGAGTGAGGGTACGGGAGTAGGCGTAGGAAGGCAAGCAGGAGCCGAAGGAAACACCGTAACCGCTGGACGTACCCCAAGCGAGATCGTACAAAATCCAGAGCAACTACCATACGCTATTGTTGCCATTACCAAACATGGCGTGGAGAAAGCTCGTCACTTGCATCAGGTATTACCTGGTTCACATTTATACTACATGGAAAAATTCATGGTAGGAGATGAGCAAGAACGAGATATTCGCATGTTTACTGGCTCTGTTCGCCTATTGTTTGCCGATTTCTTTAAGAAATATAACGGTCTTATCTTTTTCATCTCGCTTGGCGCTGTTGTTCGAATGATGGCTCCCGTTTTACAGGATAAAAAAGTAGATCCAGGTGTTGTAGTCGTTGATGACCGAGGAGAGAATGTCGTCAGCGTTTTATCAGGACATTTAGGCGGAGCAAATGAGCTAACTCGTGAGCTTGCGAGATTACTAGACGCAAATCCAGTGATTACTACGGCATCAGACGTGCAAAAAACGATTCCTGTAGATTTGTTCGGACGTGGATTTGGCTGGGAGTTAGATAGTTTTGATAAGGTAACTCCTGTAAGTGCCAGTGTGGTCAATGAAGAAAAAGTAGCTATTATTCAAGAAGCAGGAGAAAGCGGTTGGTGGCCTTATCCAGATAAGCCATTGCCGGGACATTTTCAAGTGTATCATTCCATGGCCGAGGCTTGGAATGATACCTTTAAGGCAGCATTGGTCATTACACCACGGTTATTAACAGTAGAAGAGCAGGCACGCTTTTTAGAAAATGGGGTTGTCTATCGTCCCAAAACCATTGTGCTTGGTGTTGGCTGCAATCGTGGAACGTCAGCGGAAGAAATCGAACAAGTCATTCTACAAATCTTGGAGCAACAGGGTCTTTCAGTCAAAAGCGTACGCAATATCGCAACTATTACATTAAAGCAGGATGAAGCAGGGCTTTTGGCTGTTTGTCAAAAATATGGCTGGAAATTAATTGCCTATACACCAGAGCAATTAAATGAAATGCCAATGACAGAACGTTCGGAAACAGTCTATAAATTTACTGGGGCCTATGGTGTTAGTGAACCTGCCGCATTGCGTTGTGCTAAGGCAGAGACTCCTTTCTTAGCAAAACAAAAAAACGGAAATGTAACCTTGTCCATCGCTTTGGTTAACGGAGGAGGCATTCTACATGGAGAGTAAGGGACAGACTCATCAACGTCCACGAATCGTGTTGGGAGGAACCAGTAGCGGCGCAGGGAAAACAACATTATCTATCGGATTAATGGCGGCCTTGCGCAAGCGTGGTCTCCATGTACAAGGATTTAAAGTTGGTCCTGACTACATTGATCCTACTTACCATACAGCCGCAACTGGCAGAATATCTCGTAATCTGGATACATGGATGATGCCACCGCAAGTCATGCATGAAGTTTTTCTGCGTGGAAGCCAATCAGCTGATATCAGCTTGATTGAAGGGGTCATGGGTTTTTATGACGGAAAAGATCCACTTAGCAATCAAGGGAGTACAGCAGAAATAAGTTTATTACTACAAGCGCCGGTAATTCTTGTTCTTGATGTAAAGGCTATGGCTCGTAGTGCGGCAGCGATTGTTAAAGGCTTTCAAGCGTTGGAACCAGCTGTAAAAATCGCCGGTGTTATTGCCAATCGATGTGGAAGCGCTAATCATTTTAAGCTAGTAAAAGCGGCTGTTGAACAAATGTGTGATGTACCAGTGATTGGATATTTACCGAATGATCCGTCCTTGCAAGTACCTGAACGCCATCTTGGGCTAATTCCTGCTATTGAACGTGGGGAGATGGAGCCATGGTTTGATCTGTTAGCCGAGAAAATAGAAGCGACAGTTGATTTAGAATTATTACTATCGTTGGCAAATGGAGCACCAGCCCTAGCTGAGCCTACAGAGAAATTGCTAGTTGGCCCATCTACTGCATCATCCGATTTATCCCCAGTGAAACTAGCTGTGGCAAAGGATGAAGCGTTTAACTTTTATTATCAGGAAAACTTAGAGTTACTGGAAGCGTATGGAGCCCAGCTTAGTTATTTTAGCCCATTACACGGGGAGCTTCCCCCTAAGGATGCTGATGGACTTTATATTGGTGGCGGCTTTCCCGAAGAATTTGCTGAACGATTGTCGCAATGGGGGAAAGAACGGCAAACCTTGCATGGCATGATCGAAGAGGGGTTACCTACTTTTGCTGAATGTGGCGGATTCATGTATCTATGTCAGTCAATTACAGATCGTGCGGGACAACAGCATGAGATGGTAGGCGTTATTCCTTATAAAGTAGAGATGCAACAGAAGTTAGCGGCGCTGGGTTATCGGGAAGCGTTAGCCGAGCGGGATTCCTTGTTACTTTTGGAAGGTGAAACTGCTCGCGGTCATGAGTTCCATTACTCTAAAATAACAGAGGAGCCTACAGAGAATCATGCTTACCAAGTGAAGGGAATGCGAGGAGTGAAAAAGGAAGGCTACGCCAAGGGTAACTTGTTGGCAGGTTATACACACTTGCATTTTGCTTCTCAACCAGGAATGATTAAGCGTTGGCTAGATTCATGCAGGGAGTATGCCGCGTGTAAATCAGCTGTGGACAAAACTTCTAATTAATTCATTCAGCCTAGTTACATTTTTAAGGACTTACCTACTGTACAACAGGCGGCAGCGAATCATCAGAAGGGGGAAGCAAAGCATGTCTCATCGAAATGACGTGAATCAAGAACAGGAACACAGCCAGGAGCAAAATGTTAATGGAGCAGCTACAGTGGTTCCAGTGGAATCTCTTGATGAATTACAGCAAAAGGACAGTCCAAAAGAAAGAGTCGAACGACGTGGTCTGTTTTTAATGTATACAGGTGATGGTAAGGGGAAGACAACAGCGGCTTTAGGTGTTAGCCTGCGTGCCTTGGGACGGGGAATGAATGTGACGTTTCTACAATTTATTAAGTCCCCCCAACGCTCCTATGGTGAGTCATTGTCCATGCGTAAATTAGGAATGGAGATGCAACAGCTGGGAATTGGTTTTACTTGGACCAAGACACCAGAGGAGCATCGTGAGGCTTTAAAAAAAGCATGGTCGTTGACGAAAGAGAAATTAAGCGATCCAACCATTGATTTATTGGTATTAGATGAATTAAATAATGCATTAGCAATCTCTACGTTTCCGATTGAAGATGTTCTACCATTAACAGAAGTGGTAGAAGCGATCAAAAATCGCCCTACCAATATGCATTTGGTAATCACAGGTCGCAGTGCGAAAACGGAACTGATTGAACTAGCAGATTTGGTCTCTACCATTGAGCCGTCTAAGCACTATTATAATGAAGGAATTCCAGCGGTAAAAGGTTTGGAATTTTAGAGAGGAAGTGCTTACATGCAAGCAAACGCCATCATGATAGTCGGCACAGCCTCAGATGTAGGGAAAAGTTTAATTTGTACTGCTTTATGCCGTATCTTTGCCAATCGAGGATATCGGGTTGCACCGTTTAAATCACAGAACATGGCGCTTAACTCCTATGTAACAAAAGATGGTAAGGAAATCGGGCGTGCTCAGGGTGTACAGGCAGAAGCAGCACGAACAACTGCTACTACAGACATGAATCCTATCTTGTTAAAGCCAAAGCAGGATATGGTTGCCGAAATCATTGTACATGGAAAGCGTTACGCTGATATGGATGCAAGAGAGTATCGAGAAAATTATGTGGAACAAGCTATGCCAATTGTAAAGGAAGCTTTGGAACGTTTACAAGGGGAGTACGATGTTCTCATTTTAGAGGGTGCAGGAAGTCCGGCAGAGATTAATCTGAAAGATCGAGATATTGCCAACATGCGAATGGCTCATCTATCAGATGCTGATGTTATTTTAGTGGCAGACATTGAGCGTGGCGGAGTATTTGCCTCTATTATAGGGACACTGGAACTACTTGATGAAGAAGAACGGGCAAGAATTAAAGGATTTATCATTAATAAATTCAGGGGAAGACGCGATTTGTTAGACGATGGAGTGGAATGGCTCGAAAAGAAAACGGGGATACCTGTTTTGGCTGTTTTACCCTATATGGCTGTTGAGATTGAGGCGGAGGATTCGCTAGCACTATCATCGCTTCGCTTTAAACAACCACAAGAAGCTGAATTCCCTATTGATATTGCTATTCTTCGATTACCTCGTATTTCGAACTTTACTGATTTTGATCCGTTGTTTGATGAACCAGAAACAGGCGTGCGATATGTACGTAACCGACAGGAGCTAGGAACACCTGATCTAGTTATTATTCCGGGTACAAAAAATACGTTAGACGACTTGGCATGGCTTGAACAGGAAGGAATTGTTGATGCCCTACGCCAGTTGCATCGATCAGGTACAAGATTGTTTGGGATTTGTGGGGGGTTCCAAATGCTGGGTGAAAAACTACTCGACCCAGACGGCGTAGAAGGAGACGGTAGTGTTCAAGAGCGTGCTGGATTAGGTTTCCTACCTGTTGAAACGACATTTTGTCAGGAGAAACGAACCGTGCAAGTAAGCGGAGAGTTACATCCAAAGGCACAGGAAATGCTAGGATTATCGATTGGGGAAGTTGACCAACAGCATGAGCACACTATGGAACAGACTAGGGACAACCAGAATCTGCAAACTGAAGTAACGGGATATGAAATCCATCTAGGAGAGACCTGTATGACTGATCACTCCGGTTCTCCTTTCCTTGTCTTACAGGATGGAAAACAAGACGGTGCCATATCTAAAGATGGAAGAGCTAGTGGAACGTACCTGCATGGGATTTTCCATAATCGACATTTTACCAGACAACTTACTAACCTGTTACGTCAGGAAAAAGGGTTACCGATCTTTACAGAAGAGGTTGTCAGCGAACAGATGAGACGCGAAAAAGCTTATGATCAACTAGCACATCACGTGGAAAGTCACTTAAATATTAGTCATCTTGAAGCATGGTTTCAAAAGAAGGATACTAATTAATTTCCAAAGGATGATGAAAAATGAATCGGAAATGGAAAGCAAGTAGTCGTTTGTTATGGTTACTTCCTGTGTTTGCTCTGTATTTTTTGGTGAACTCCCCTGAAAGTGCCTACGCTATGCATATTGCAGAAGGTTTTTTACCTATAGGATGGGCGATCTTTTGGTGGGTAGTGTTTGTACCGTTCTTTGTTTGGGGACTTCGCTCTTTAATACGTTTGACGAATGACAAACCCCAAGTGAAACTGTTATTAGCATTGGCTGGTGCGTTTAGTTTTGTATTGTCGGCGCTTAAAATTCCGTCGGTAACAGGCAGTAGCTCTCATCCAACAGGTACAGGACTTGGAGCAGTGTTATTCGGACCACAAATTATGAGCGTTTTAGGTAGTATCGTTCTGTTATTTCAAGCGATTTTACTTGCCCATGGAGGATTGACCACACTAGGAGCTAATGCTTTTTCTATGGCCGTTGTGGGACCGTTTGTAGGCTATGGTATTTATCGCTTACTAAGCGGTATGCAAGTAAAGCAAGGGGTCAGCATTTTCTTCGCTGCTGCTTTGGCTGATTTAGCTACTTATATCACTACATCTGTTCAATTAGCATTCGCTTTTCCAGCGGCTACTGGTGGTTTTGCTGCTGCGTTCATTAAGTTTGGAACCATTTTTGCGGTCACTCAGATTCCGTTAGCTATTTGTGAGGGACTACTTACTGTAGTTGTTTGGAACTGGATTAGTGCGTATAACCGTCAGGAATTGCAAATGTTGCTTAGCTTGCGGGGAGGTGCCAAATAATGAAACGAGTAGCCAAATGGAAAAACTTGTTGTTACTTGCCCTTGTGGTAGTTATTGCTGTCATTCCACTAATGATGATCAAGGACTCGGAATTTGGTGGAGCAGATGGTCAAGCAGAAGAAGCGATTCAGGAGCTAGCACCAGAGTACGAACCATGGTTTCAACCGTTAATGGAAGTACCAGGCTCTGAAACAGAAAGCTTGTTGTTTGCGGTTCAGGCAGCCATTGGAGCTGGTGTGATTGGGTACGCAATTGGATTTTTTAAAGGTCGCAAAAAAAATGAAGCGACACGAGAAGTACAAGAATGAATCTCTGGATCGATCGGATAGCGTACCAAAATCGACTACGTGAAGTATCTGCTCGTTTCAAAGCTGGTTTTGCGGCAGGAATGCTTGTGCTTGCTTTATGTGCAGATATGGAAATCCAAATTGCTATTTTTATCTGGATGAGTATCTGGATTGTAGGCTATGCCAGTGTTCCTTTGCGTAGCTATCTTATTTTTATCGGAGTTGCCTGTTTGTTTTTTATTAGTAGTACGCCGGCCTTGTTAATCGACGTACAACACTTGTCTGGCTCAGCCAACATTGGGCTAGAAGCTAGCTGGCACTTGATCACGATAGGTGACTGGTATGTCTTTATTGATCAACGTAATTTGTTTGTGATCGCTAAGTTGTTTAGCCGCACATTGGGTGCTAGTGCTTGTTTTGCATTTTTGCTACTAACGACCCCTTTAGTTCAATTGCTTGACGTATTGCGCGCATTACGAGTGCCTCCCATCATTGTTGAACTTATTATGTTGATGTATCGATTCTTATTTGTATTTTTCCAAACGGCACATGATTTATGGATTGCGCAAAAAGCACGTGGTGGGCATGGGAGTTTTTCAGCCCAATTGAAGGACATGGGCCGACTAGTCAGCTTGTTGTTTGCTAAAAGTATGCAACGGTATCAACAATTAACTTATGGTCTTCTAGCACGTGGATTCGATGGAGATCTGCAAGTAGTTCATATGGAAAAAGAAGTATATGTAAAGCGATATCTCATCGAGGCTACAATTGGGGGAGCGTGCTGTGTAGCTCTGATTTTCTGGCACTCCCTTTTATAAGAGATAAGAACGGATAAAATGAGGGACTTGGCAATCGCCAAGTTTCTTTACTACTAGAAAGGGAGCGTGGCTCTTGTGGAAACCTTGATCAGCCTGGAAAAAGTAAGTTATGCCTACGAACACAAGACAAATAGCCTCGCTCTAAAGGAAATCAGTTTACGTATCCCAAAAGGTAAGAAGAGCGTACTTCTCGGACATAATGGTTCGGGGAAATCTACTTTGTTTTTGCAGGCAAATGGTATTTACCGCCCAACAGAGGGAGAACTGTACTACAAGGGAGAACCATACCGTTATGATCGCCGTTTTTTACAAGAGTTACGTAGCAAAGTAGGATTAGTGATGCAAGATCCGGAGCATCAATTATTGGCGGCTACAGTGGCTGAAGATCTATCCTATGGCTTATGTAATCAAGGCCTATCCGTAGATAAGGTTCGTGAGCGTGTGTTGGCGACAGCTGAAGCCTTTCAAATAACAGAGTGGTTACACCTGCCATTACATCAGTTAAGCCTAGGACAAAAAAAGCTAGTGACTCTAGCGGGAGTTGTTGTATTACAACCCGAGTTACTCCTACTTGATGAACCAACAGCTTATCTGGATAGCTATCATACACAGCTGTTTCTGACTCAATTGGAACAAATTTATCAGCAAGGTACGACCGTTGTTATGTCTACACATGATTTGGAGCTAGCTTATGCTTGGGCAGATTGGGTTTTTGTTATGCATAGAGGCTCGCTCCTTTTGGAGGGAACTCCACAAGATGTTTTTCAGCAGAAAGATCTTTTACGCCAAGTACAGCTAGGTATTCCTCTACTCTACACTGTCTGGGAAGGTACTCAACCACTATTAAATGAGGAGCAGCGTGCTACGTGGAAGGCGCCACGAACCGTACAAGAATGGTGTAGTTATGCAGAGAGAATAGGCATGAAAGAAAAGGAACGGATGCTGGTAACGAAAAACTAAAACGCATAGCTTAGAGTAAGAGCGTTGAAGAGGAGTCGCTTCAGCAGTAAGTGATGTGTATTGTGATTTAATTAGAAAAAGGCTAGCAAACAACCTTTGGTCATTTGCTAGCCTTATTTGTCTCTTCTTATGTAGGAAGAATGATTACTTAACAGCTTCTTTTAATTCTTTACCTGCTTTGAAGGCTGGTAGCTTGCTTGCTGGGATTTCGATTTCTTCACCAGATTGAGGATTGCGGCCTTTACGAGCAGCACGTTCGCGTACTTCAAAAGTACCAAAGCCCATCAATTGAACTTTTTCTCCACCTTTTAGTGCGCCAGTGATTGCTTCGAATACGGCGTCAACCACTTGTCCAGCATCTTTTTTTGTTAATTCAGCTGTTTCAGCTACTTTTGCAATCAATTCTGTCTTGTTCATTTTCTTACCTCTTTTCTTTAAAAAACTACTACTCATCATACCAAAAAATCTTTTATTAGAACAGTAAAAAAGCAGAGAAACCCTTAAAAAATCACCTTTTTTTTCAAAAAAGGACAAAACAAAGGATAAAATTTTTTGTTTGCTCCTATATTTGCCAAATTTTACTTATTACAAACCTAAAAATCAACGAAAAGAAAACGAAATCAGGAGAGAAGAACGTAGAAAACAAATGATAATAGTCTGTTAAACATAGTAACCATGTTAGGTAAGGAACTTGATATCTACCCCTTTTTTAAGCTAATAAAAGTAAAAATGCAAAAGAGCAGGCGGGTCATAGGGCAACTCGCATGCTCTTTTTGTGTTTTCGTTTGAATGGGTATTGAAATTGTAAAAACGAATGGACAAAAGAATAATCCCATCTACTTTCTTTTATCTTGAATTTGTCATGTATTTTTCATGTCTCTGATATGTTTTTCTCAAGGACTGGGGAGTATTATCTTAGACAGTAGAGTGCAACCATACAAGATTAATATGGTTTCCAACGTAGACGACTTGCTTGACGGAAGCGATTTTCTACCTCTTCCCAGTTGACGACGTTCCACCATGCTTTGATATAATCAGCTCTTCGGCTACGATAAGAGAGGAAGTAGGCATGCTCCCATACATCTAAAACTAGTAATGGAACTACATCCCACTGCGATAAATTTTGGTGTTTTTCCGCCTGTAAAATTTCCAAGTGGTGGGAGCGTGGAGACCAAACCAGAATAGCCCAACCACCCCCTTCTACTTTTTCAGCTGCTTGTGAGAACTGTTGCATGAATTTATCAAAGGAACCGAAGTAACTATTAATTTGGGTAGCTAGTTCTCCTGTTGGCATACCACCACCATCTGGACGCATAACAGACCAGAAAATGGTATGCAAGTAGTGCCCAGCACCATTAAAAGCTGCTTCCCCTTCCCAGAATTTAATTAGGTCATAATTTCCTGTTTCGCGAGCTTGGGCCATCATTTTTTCAGCTTTGTTTAAGTTGTTAACATAATTGCGATGTAGTATATCATGATGAATACGCATTGTTTCCTCATCGATATATGGTTCTAACGCGTCATAAGAATAGGGAAGAGGTGGAAGGGTGTGACCACCAATCGGAACGGCATTATTAGAATAGGTTGATTCTGACATAACTGGAATAATAGCTGGTTTTGTGGGTGGTTCTACCCTAGGATGCCGTTGAAAGCGACCTCTTGTCTTCGTGTTGGCTTGCTTTTCTTCCTCTTTGTTCTCTTCCTCTGTTTTTCGATTTTGGACGAGACGGAGGAGGTCATGGAAGTGCCGCTGAATGTCTTCAGCTTGGGAAGCTAATTTTGAAATTTCTTCCTCTCGGTCCTCTTTATCTTGGTAATAGTTGGCTTTGCGCCCCACTTCGCTAAAGGCCACATGGAATTTATGCAAATCCCGCTTCATTTCAGCACAATGAGGATTTTGACGCAGGTAATCGACCCATTGCCGACCCCATTCGCTCCAATCTAGGAGATGCTGTATTCGGTGGTTCAAGGTAATTCCTCCTTCAACTTTCCTGCTGTATACTTTATGATGATAAATGCCTACAGGTTCAAAATTTTTTGCTGGCTAATTCTCTTTGCGTCATTGCATAGAACCTGTGAACGGCATATGGTAAAAAAGGGACTCTGACTTCAAAGGAGCTAACATCAATGAATGGAAAAGAAACCATCGGGATTATAGATTCAGGAGTAGGCGGCTTGACCGTAGTAAAAGAAGTAATGCGGCAATTACCGCGTGAAAAGATTGTCTATTTTGGCGATAATGCCCGTTGTCCATATGGTTCACGCGATTCCAAAGAGATTCGCACATATACGAATCAAATGATTCAATTTGTCTCTCAATTTCAATTAAAGGCGTTGGTAATCGCTTGTAATACGGCAGCATCCGTGGTGTTGCATGAAGCGAAGGAACGAATGAATTCGCCAGTTATCGGTGTAATTGAACCAGGAGCACGTGCTGCCATCTCTGCATCTCGCACGGGACGTATCGGAGTAATCGGTACAGAAATGACGATTCGTACGGGAGCCTATCTAAAAGCGATGCGCCGTATTAATCCGGAGCTGTACACAGTGGGTATGGCATGTCCGGCGTTTGTTCCTTTAGTTGAACAACAGCGCCTACACACCGAAGATGCTCGGCGCATCATCACAGAGACCTTGAAGCCTTTCCGAAATGAAGAGCTGGATACATTGATTTTGGGATGCACCCATTATCCTTTGCTTGCACCACTCATTCAGGAGGCAATGGGAGATAGTATTACATTGATTAATTCGGCAGAAGAAACTGCGCGTGAACTCAGTGCAATGTTGTCTATGCAGGGACTTCTGAATGAGCGGCAGGAAATCGAACCAAAACAACATTTGTTTTATACAAGCGGCAATAAACAGGTATTTCAGCAAATTGGAGAAGAGTGGCTGGAATGTCCATTAAATGTACAGCAGCAAGCGTTGGAGCAAGCAACTTCATCATTTTAGGAATTTTGGATAGACTGATATGTAAACAAAGTCAGTTCCTTGTAACAGAGGAAACTGGCTTTGTTATTTACTAGACATTTTAAAAAAGTTCTGTCTCTCTTGACAAAAAAGTTACGTTAACGTAAATTGTTATTTGTGAAATATAGTTGTATATCAAACTATATAAAAGGAGGAGATACCATGACGTTCTTTAAAATTGATGAGGTAACCAAGCATGTTGGAGTAACCAAACGAACATTACGTTATTATGAAGAGATAGGCTTGATTAAACCCCCAATTCGTACGGAAGGTAAAATTCGGCTATATTCCTCAGAGGATGTTCGTGATATCAAAAAGATTTTGGAGGCACGCGAGGTACTTGGCTTTTCTTTAACAGAGCTTCAACATTTTATTAATTTGAAGGAAGAGATGGATCAAGCGTATGAAAAAGAAGATGAACAAGCGTCAATCCATGCTGATAGGCTCCATGAACTATTAGAGCAGCAGGTGGATATGTTAACGGAAAAAATGAGACGAATGGAGTCTTTTCGTCAAGACCTTCAGCATATGCTTCTCGAGATAGATAAGCTTCGGCAGAACGACAAGCGAACAACATAGATTCTATAAAAGATGTATATACAACCTGAATGCAGGAACAAGATCAAAATGTAGGGGTGTATCAAAGATGGAGTTTACTCAGAGTAATCGAAAACGTGCACGTATCATCACGGTGCTAGCCACTTTTTTTGCATTTATGGGAATAGGAGTAGTTGATCCCATTCTTCCAGTCATTGCCGAACAAATCCATGCGACTCATTGGCAAGTAGAGATGTTATTTACCGCCTATATTTTTACCATGGCCATTATGATGTTGCCATCTGGTATTTTAGCTGTGCGTTTAGGGGATAAAAAATTAATGACGATTGGTTTAGCGATTGTCACTGTTTTTTCGTTGTTGTGTGCAATGTCCTCATCTATTGTAGGATTATCTTGGTTTCGTGCGGGATGGGGATTGGGAAACTCGATGTTTTTTGCTACAGCGATGACGTTATTAATTGCCCTATCGGATGAGGTGAGTGGTGCTGTTGGAATGTATGAAGCAGCGATTGGACTAGGAATGGCTGGGGGTCCTTTAGTAGGTGGTCTATTAGGTGGTTTTGCGTGGAATTATCCATTCTTTGCTACTTCTTTCTTTATTTTTTGTGCACTGCTTCTTGTCATTTTTTTTGTCAATGAACCATCCAAAAAACAAGAGCGCAAAACAGCGGGTATGAAGGAACTTCTAAGCCTCTTAACCTACAGACCGTTTATGCAAGGTGCTTTGTCAGGTATGTTGTATTATTATTGTTTCTTTGTTATTTTGGCCTACTCGCCGCTTATTTTACATTTGACTGCCATTCAATTAGGTTTTGTGTTTTTTGGATGGGGATTAATGCTAGCGTATGGATCAGCGGTTCTTTCCCATAAGCTAGAGGCGCTATTTCCCTATAAAGCATTGATTCGCTATGGATTACTTGCTTTAGCGGTTATTTTAATCGGCTTATATGCTATTCCTAGCATTACATTTAACATTATACTTATTATTGTCTCAGGATTGGTACTTGGATTAAATAATGCCCTATATTCTAGCTATGTCATGGAAATCTCCCCATTTGAACGGGCTATTACCTCTGGTGTGTACAACTTTGTACGTTGGTTAGGAGCAGCGATAGCTCCCCTATTATCAGGAGTAATTGGACATGCAATTGCACCACAAGCTCCATTTGCGGTAGCAGTAATTATGTCGGTTGCTGCGATTATCATCATCAGTATAAACATCGCTTCTAAAGAGAAATCTGTCTAAGAAGGCTTGCTAGATTTTAGATTTCTTTGGCCAAGGAGGAATAAACCCAAGCCCTGCTCGTATACATGGTAGTACAAAGTGTCAACGAGGAGGATATGGGATGAAAAAAAGACCTATAGGTAAAATGACAGCGGTTGTTGGGTTAAGTGCGATACTCATGACAGGATGCGGGCTGTTTGGTCCGTCCAAGGAAACGAGTGCCCCTATACAGGCCCCATCCATTACAGGTGTAGATCCTAATCCATTACAGATAACAGAAGACCAGACTGGAGAAGAGACACAAGGAGTGGTTACTCAAACGACAAAGCGTACGGTTTATCTGCAAGATACCAATGGTTTTGTCGTCCCAGTCTCCTTAATCTTGCCTAAAGCAGAAGGGCCCGCAAAACAAGTGCTAAGCTATATGGTAAAGGGAGGTCCTGTGGAAACGTTGAAGCCACAAGGATTTGAGGCTCTGTTGCCCGAAGGAACGAAAATTTTGGGTATGTCAATTAAAGAAGGAAAAGCAACTATAGAATTCTCATCTGAGTTTAAAAATTATAAAGCTACCGATGAACAAAAAATTCTCGATGCAATTACTCGTTCCATGACAGAGTTTGATACGGTTAAAGACATTGCCATTTGGGTAAATGGGCAGGCCTTAAACGAGATGCCTGCAAATGGTACACCTATCTCATTATTGAACCGTCAAAAGGGCATTAACACGGAACTGGTGGAAGGGGCACATCCTGGCAGAACTTCTGCGGTAACAGTATATTTTCAAAGTCAGCTAGATGATAAACGAACCTATTTTGTGCCAGTAACACGTTTAATCCCGGAGACGCAAGACATGTCGAAAGCAGCTGTTGAAGAGCTGATCAAAGGGCCAAAAGAAGGTTCCCCATTATTTAGCTCCTTATTACGAACTACAAAGGTACTTGGAGTTGAGCAACAAAAAGATACAGTAGTTGTAAATCTAAGCAACGATGTTTTAAAGTATGATAAGGGGAAGGAAGCAAACCCTGAAGCGATGGAATCACTTGTGTTGTCTTTAACAGAGAATACAGGAATAAAGAAGGTGCAGGTTCAGGTGGAGGGAAAACCGTTAGCTCAAGCAGGTTCAATGAAATTCGACCAGCCTGTATCCAGACCGATTCAAATTAATGCCTTTGAATTGTAAGCTATCATCCACGTCTAGGGGCGTGGATGTTTATTTATAGTCCATGTCTACATGGTTTACAGCTTCCAAAAATGGTTTTTCAGTGTTATTTCTGGTGCTTTTGTGTTAAAACGAGCATGCTCTTCTGAGAATCAGAGTGAAAAACTAGCAGTTCATGGTGTGCCTTGGTATACTAGTTGAAGGCTTTGTGATTAAACGTTACCATTCCAAAGACAACCAGTAAACAAGCACAGCGACATAATTACGAATCTGAAAATATTAGGAGGTCTTTTATGAGATTGGATGGACGTTCGAGCGACCAATTGCGTCCCGTTAAAATTACCCGTAATTACATCAAGCATGCAGAAGGTTCCTGCTTGATTGAGGTAGGCGATACCAAGGTAATTTGTACAGCGACGTTAGAAGAAAAAGTACCTCCGTTTATGCGAAACGGTGGAAAAGGCTGGATTACAGCTGAATACTCTATGTTGCCACGTGCAACAGAAACACGAAATGCGCGCGAATCTTCTAGGGGCAAGGTTGGAGGTCGTACGATGGAGATTCAACGCCTGATTGGTCGTGCTCTTCGTTCAGTTGTGAAGTTAGAAGCGATGGGAGAGCGGACAATCTGGTTAGATTGTGACGTTATTCAAGCAGATGGTGGTACGCGTACTGCGTCTATTACAGGTGCATTTGTAGCGATGGTGGATGCTATGAATACATTGGTAACTGCTGGAACGTGGAAAGAATTACCCATCATAGATTTTTTAGCTGCTACTTCCGTAGGTGTAGTAGAGGGTGTACCAGTGCTGGATCTGAATTATAAAGAAGATTCTTCAGCGATTGTTGATATGAATGTTATCATGACAGGCGCTGGCAAATATGTAGAGTTGCAAGGGACAGGGGAAGAATCTCCATTTAGCACAGATGAGTTAATGCAATTACTTGCACTGGGTCAAAAGGGGATTCAAGACCTTATTGAACTACAAAAAGAAGTGCTAGGAGAAGTGAAGCTTTACAGTAAAGCGTAACTTTCCTGTACACAATAGGCCTACATAGGTGAAATAAAACCCGAAACCGGACATCTTCATATGTCTGTTGTTCGGGTTTTTTACATGATTGGCATGAAAAAAATACTGTAGGGATGAAAGGTCAGGGAAGGATGAGAAGTCTTAGGCCTATCTTGTTTACAGAGAAAAGGTGAATTTTTACAATGCTTGCGTTATAATGTGGGATAATACATAAGCAATAAAGATTGTAAGGTAGCTTTTTATCACGAAAGCGGGGGACGAGCATGAGTGAACAAACATCAAAGAAAAAAGTGGTGTTAGCCACTAGAAATCAAGGAAAAGTTCGCGAATTCAACAGATTGTTTGCGGCATTGAATCTGGAAGCTATCAGTGTTTCGGAATTTCCAGATGCACCCGAGGTAGAGGAAGATGGCGAAACGTTTGAAGCCAATGCACTCAAAAAAGCGAAAACAATCTCAGAGTTGTTAGGATTACCAGCAATCGGGGATGATTCTGGTTTAGAGGTAGATGCTTTACATGGTGCCCCAGGAGTTTATTCTGCACGGTTTGCAGGAGAAAAGGCTACAGATGAAGAAAACTATCAGAAACTATTAACCAAACTGGCAGATGTTCCGATGAAAGATCGAACAGCTCGATTCCGTTGCACGCTCGCTTATGTAGCACCAGGCCAAGAGCCAGTTATTGCGACAGGGGCTTGCGAAGGGGCAATCACACATGCACCATCTGGTTCCAATGGTTTTGGTTATGATCCAGTCTTTTTTGTACCAAGTCAATTATGCACCATGGCAGAGTTGTCACCAGAGCAGAAGAACGCAATTAGTCACCGCGCCATGGCAATGAAGGATTTGCTAGAAAAACTGAAGGAGAGATAGGCGTGAGCATTCTCATCATCAGCGATACACATGGGCAAATCAAAGAGGTACAAGATGTGGTGGATCGTCACCCAGCAGACATCATTTTGCATTGTGGAGACTTCTGTGTCGACCAGAAGCAAGCACCATTTTCAAAAATGAAACTCGTGCAAGGAAACTGTGATTTTGAACCAGTTGCTAAAGATCGAGTTACACGCTGGAAAGATTTAATCATTTACCAAACACATGGACATTTGTACGATGTTAAAAGCTCACTGATGAAGCTACACTATCGTGCTGAAGAAGTGGGAGCGAATGTTGTGTTGTTTGGACATTCTCATTTTCCAGTATGTGAAGTCGAGAGGGATATCTTGTTCATTAACCCTGGTAGTTTGATGATGCCACGTGGTTTTAGGACTCCTACATATGCTGTTCTGGACCAAATAGGTACTGATGATTTCCATATTAAGGTACAGGTGCGCTTCAACGATCGACAAGGACAAGAAATTTCTGAACGTGGTGGTCAATTTTTGGTACGACGCTGATTTCTTGAAATTTATTTGTTATGTGATATACTGAAATGGTTATAATGGCAGGTAAATTGCTTCTTAATGACATAGATTGTTTCTGTGTGGGTGAGGCAATGTTTTCTGGATTTAATCTAGGAGGGGAAGTTTAAGTGGTAGCAAAATGGGAAAAGTTAGAGAATAACCAGGGGGTTTTGACGGTAGAAGTTGATGCCGATCAAGTAAACCTTGCTCTGGATGAAGCATTTAAAAAGGTAGTAAAAAAAGTGAACGTACCTGGATTCCGTAAAGGAAAAGTACCTCGTAAAATGTTCGAAAATCGCTTCGGCGTTGAGTCTTTGTACCAAGATGCATTGGACATTCTTCTTCCAAAGGCATACGGACAAGCTGTTCGTGAAGCAGGTATTGAACCTGTTGATCGTCCAGAGGTTGATGTAGAGCAAATGGAAGTTGGTCAAAAATTAGTGTTCAAAGCAACTGTTACAGTAAAACCTGAAGTAAAATTGGGTAACTACAAAGGTCTTTCTGTTGAAGAGAAAGATTTTACTGTAGGCGAAGAACAGGTCGAAGAAGAATTAAAGACTCTGCAAGCTCGTCACGCTGAACTGGTAACAGTTGAAGAAGGCCCAGCTGCAATTGGCGATTCTGCAAATATCGATTTCGAAGGATTCCAAGATGGAGTTGCATTCGAAGGCGGTAAAGCAGAAGACTATGCTTTGGAACTTGGAACTGGTACATTCATCGCTGGTTTTGAAGAGCAAGTAGTAGGTATGGCAATCGGGGAAGAGAAAGAAATTACTGTTACTTTCCCTGAAGAATACCACTCTCCAAACCTTGCTGGTAAAGAAGCTATGTTCAAAGTAAAATTGAACAGCCTAAAACGTAAAAACTTACCTGAGTTGGACGATGAGTTCGCGAAAGATGTAAGCGAATTTGACACATTGGAAGAATACAAAGCTGACCTTAAAGCTAAATTAGAAGAAAAAGCAGAAGCGGAAAAGAAAAACCACGTCCGTGAGCAATTGGTTCTAAAAGCTACTGAGAATGCTGAGATTGAAATTCCAGATGTTATGGTTGAGTCAGAGCTTGATCAGATGGTTAAAGAATTTGAGCAACGCTTACAAATGCAAGGTATGAACCTAGAATTGTACTACCAATTCTCTGGTACAGATGAATCTGCTCTTCGCGATCAAATGCGTAAAGATGCAGTGTTGCGCGTTCGCACAGCATTGGTTCTTGAAGCGATTGCTAATGCAGAAAACCTTGAAACAAAAGAAGAAGATGTAGATCAAGAGCTTGAGCAATATGCGAAGATGTATGGTCGTCCTGCTGACGAGCTTAAGAAAATCTTTGCTGCTCAAGACGGACTTGCTGGATTGTACCGTGAAATCTTAACTCGTAAAGTTGTAGATTTGTTGGTTGCAGAAAGCAAATAAACTGCATAACCTTAGATATGGGCGCAAGGCACGAACGTTTTTTCGTGCCTTGTTTTCTCAGATAGAGGAAGCAGAAATGAGTGAAGGAGGCCATCCCTTATGCTGATCCCTATGGTCGTAGAGCAAACTAACCGCGGAGAACGTGCGTACGATATTTATTCTCGTCTGTTAAAAGACCGTATCATATTTCTGGGAAGTGAGATTGATGATGAAATAGCAAATGCGGTAGTTGCGCAATTGTTATTCCTTGAATCTGAAGAGCCAGGAAAAGACATCAGCCTATACATAAATTCTCCAGGCGGTTCTGTAACCGCAGGCATGGCGATTTATGACACCATGCAATTTATCAAATCGGACGTTTCCACGATTTGCATCGGCATGGCGGCCAGCATGGGTGCGGTACTTTTGGCTGCAGGCGCGAAAGGTAAGCGCTTTGCGTTGCCAAACAGTGAAGTGATGATTCATCAACCGCTGGGTGGTGTTCGTGGTCAGGCGGAGGATATTCGTATTCACGCTGATTGGATTATCAAAACAAAGCGTCAATTAAATGAGATTTTGGCAGAAAGAACAGGTCAACCTTATGAAGTGATTGACCGCGATACAGATCGCGATAACTTCATGTCTGCTGAGGAAGCGAAAAACTACGGGTTAATTGACAGTGTGATCGAACGCGGTTAAGGGGCCATCCTGTGCTAGGCTGAAAAAATCATCGACGTGAGGTGAAAAACATGTTCAAATTTAATGACGATAAAGGTCAATTAAAGTGCTCTTTCTGCGGAAAGTCTCAAGAGCAGGTTCGCAAGCTTGTAGCTGGTCCTGGTGTTTACATTTGTGATGAGTGCATTGAGCTTTGCAATGAGATCGTGCAAGAAGAGCTAGGGACCGATGAAGAAATTGATATGAAGGAAATTCCAAAACCATTGGAAATCCGTAATATCTTGGATGATTATGTTATTGGACAAAATCAAGCTAAGAAATCCTTGGCTGTTGCTGTATATAATCACTACAAACGAATTAATTCTGGTGCGAAAATTGAGGACGTGGAATTATCTAAATCCAATATCGTACTAATTGGACCAACAGGTAGCGGTAAAACGTTATTAGCTCAAACGCTAGCTCGTATCCTGAATGTGCCATTCGCGATTGCTGATGCTACATCGCTAACCGAAGCTGGATATGTTGGGGAAGATGTTGAGAACATCTTACTGAAGCTTATCCAAGCTGCTGATTATGATGTAGAAAAAGCGGAGAAAGGGATTATCTATATTGACGAGATTGATAAAGTTGCTCGTAAATCTGAGAATCCTTCTATCACGCGTGATGTTTCAGGTGAGGGTGTACAACAGGCGTTGTTGAAAATCCTAGAGGGTACAGTAGCGAGTGTGCCACCTCAAGGTGGGCGTAAGCATCCTCATCAGGAGTTTATTCAAATCGATACCTCCAATATTTTGTTCATTTGCGGTGGTGCATTTGACGGCATCGAGCAAATTATCAAGCGTCGTATTGGTAAAAAGGTAATTGGTTTTGGTTCTGAAATGGTAGAAGGCGTGAAGTCCGACTTAAAACAAGGCGAATACCTGAAATATGTATTGCCTGAAGACCTGCTTAAATTCGGTTTAATACCGGAATTTGTAGGTCGATTGCCGGTACATGCAACGCTTGAACCATTAGATGAGGAGACATTGGTACGGATTTTGACAGAGCCAAAGAATGCTTTGATCAAACAATACCAAAAGCTACTTAGCCTAGATGGAGTAGAACTTGAGTTTACAGAAGGTGCTTTGACTCAAATCGCGAAAGAAGCGATTAAGCGTAACACTGGTGCTCGTGGTCTACGTGCAATTATTGAACAAATCATGTTGGATATGATGTATGAGCTTCCTTCTCGTGAGGACGTGGAGAAGTGCCTAATTACTGAGGAAGTGGTTACCGAAAAAGTGAAACCACAGCTAAAGAATAAAGAGGGCGACATTATCCAATCAGCGTAAAATAGACTTTCAACAATGTAGGCTAAGGCCTATTTGGAGAAAATCCTAATAAAAAGGTGCTTCGTTCTTTGGAACAGGCACCTTTTTTTGTGTCAAATTATAGTTTGTTCTATGCCAAGGATTCATGTGTGATACAGCTTCTGAGCAGAACAGTGAGGCAAAGAAAGGAAGTTTGTGCATAAGGGCTAACCTGATACAAAAAGGTTGTGTAACGATCCTGTTTACTCTCCCATGCACTAGGTAATACTACTTTTATATAGTTGGAGGTACTACCAGCATTACTTGGGAGGGTATAGAATTGGAATATACAACAGTCATTGTAGGGGCTATTGAGCTTGTCGTTGGGATCATTATTGGCATCTACTTTTTTAATTTGTTAAAGATGCAAAGAACAACAAAGGTTTCGACGGAAAAGGAATCCCGTAAAGAGGTAGATCATTTACGT
The DNA here is from genome assembly GCF_051713385.1 of Brevibacillus sp. JB24b. Taxonomy (NCBI): domain Bacteria; kingdom Bacillati; phylum Bacillota; class Bacilli; order Caryophanales; family Paenibacillaceae; genus Brevibacillus; species Brevibacillus sp. JB24b. The sequence continues at coordinate 1,367,139 of NZ_JBNVQV010000001.1, forward strand.
AAAATGAAAATGGTCGCATTGACTGAGCCGTTGTCTGAGAAAACACGACCTAGTAAGTTAGAAGATATCGTTGGACAGCAGGATGGACTAAAAGCATTACGAGCAGCGTTATGTGGGCCTAATCCACAACATGTCATTATTTATGGACCACCGGGTGTAGGGAAGACAGCTGCTGCCCGTGTAGTGTTGGAAGCTGCTAAAAAAAGCTCACTTTCTCCCTTTAAGCTAGATGCTAAATTTGTGGAGATTGATGCGACTATTGCCAGGTTCGATGAACGTGGTATTGCTGACCCGCTAATTGGTTCGGTTCATGATCCGATTTACCAAGGAGCTGGGTCTATGGGGCAAGCTGGAATTCCACAACCTAAACCAGGTGCGGTCACCAAGGCACATGGAGGGATTTTATTTCTAGATGAAATAGGCGAGCTACATACGGTACAGATGAATAAACTGCTAAAAGTGTTGGAAGACCGAAAAGTAATGCTGGAGAGCGCTTATTACAGCGAGGAAAACAACCAGATACCTGCCCATATTCATGAGATTTTTCAATACGGACTGCCGGCGGATTTTCGCTTAGTTGGGGCTACAACACGTACACCAGAAGAAATCCCACCTGCTCTGCGTTCGCGTTGTTTAGAGATTTTTTTCCGTCCTCTACAGCCTAATGAGATTGGGAGTATTGTTGCAAATGCCATGAAAAAAATGCAAATTCAGGTAGAGAATGAGGCTATTGCTGTAATAGAACGTTATGCTACCAATGGACGAGAAGCAATTAATACCTTACAGATAGCTGCAGGAATATGTATGACAGAAGGACGCGAGGTTGTAACCACTCAAGACGTGGAATGGGTGGTTCATAGCAGTCAAAAATCGCCACGTCAAGAGAAACAGGTTCATGAGCAAGCACAAATTGGTGTTATTAACGGGCTAGCTGTCTATGGCCCTAACATGGGAACAGTGATGGAATTGGAGGTAACGGCCTCGCTAGCGCCCATTAAAGGTGCAGGTAGACTAACTCTGACTGGTTTAGTGGAAGAAGAGGAGTTAGGCAGTCCTAGCCGTACCATCCGTCGTAAATCTATGGCGAAAGGCTCCATTGATAATGTATTAACTGTTCTTCACCGCTTGGGTATTCAGCCATATGACTATGATTTACACATTAATTTTCCCGGTGGTGTGCCCGTGGATGGTCCTTCCGCAGGTTTGACGATCGCAATCGCTATCTATTCAGCTATCAAAGATAGACAAATTGACAATTTGTTGGCAGTTACAGGTGAGGTTAGCATACATGGAAAGGTAAAGCCAGTTGGCGGAGTAGTTGCTAAAGTAGAAGCAGCTCGTCAAGCAGGGGCTAAACGTGTTTTTATTCCAGCGGAGAACTGGCAGACGATCTTTGCGGATATGGAGGGAATTGAAGTAATCGCAATCCATCATGTAGAGGAGGCAATACGAATGGCGTTTGTAGACGAAGGCGCTTTAACTCAAGTTGATGAGACTGAGCAGACCGAAGAATCCTACTTACCGCCGTTTAGTGTACCTGTACAAGTGGAAGGGATTCAGTCAGGTGGTTTACCGTTGTAGCAGAAGAAGATAGATATGCTTGTTTTACACATAGGCTCCGTTCCTATCATGGTTAGACGGGGCCTATCTCTATCCTTTTTTTTCAATCAAAGTGTATAAAGGAGCCAGAAGCTTCTATGAAAGATTAGGAATTTTTGGGTATAATAAAAACTGCTCATCATCGAATATGGTACGAATGTTTCAATGAGAGGCGTGCAATGTAAGCAAATGCATGTGGTCATTAGACATTGGGTATCATTTTGCGATACAATGAGACGATACCGTCTTTCAGACATTATAAAAGAGAGATATCGTGGCCTTAGAAATGGGAGGTGCTTGGTCATGAGTGAACATACAGGATCCCGTGAAATACCACTGCTGCCGCTTCGTGGTTTATTGGTTTATCCAAGCATGGTGTTGCATTTGGATGTAGGACGTGAGAAATCCGTAAGAGCTCTTGAAAGAGCAATGGTAGATGATAATTATATTCTGCTTTCTACGCAAGAGGATGTGCAGGTGGAGGAACCGGATGCGGAACAAATTTATTCGGTAGGTACAGTTGCACGAGTGAAGCAGATGCTAAAGCTACCGAATGGAACGATTCGTGTATTAGTGGAAGGCTTAGAGCGTGCCTCTATTAACGAATATCTACAAAAAGATGATTACTACTATGTTTCGATTACATATTTACCGGAAACCAGGGAAAACGAAAATGAAATCGAAGCTATGGTACGAACTGTTTTACAGCAGTTCGAGCAGTATATCAAAATTTCTAAAAAAGTGTCTCCTGAGACGCTAAGCTCAGTTAGTGATATTGAAGAAGCCGGTCGTATGGCAGATGTCATTGCATCCCATCTACCGCTTAAGATGAAGGATAAGCAAGATGTATTAGAAGCAATAGATGTACATCGCCGCCTAGAAATTTTACTAAATATCTTAAACAATGAACGAGAAGTACTGGAGCTAGAACGACGTATTGGTCAACGAGTTAAGAAGCAAATGGAAAAAACGCAAAAGGAATATTACCTGCGTGAACAGATGAAGGCCATTCAAAAGGAACTAGGTGAACGTGACGGACGTAATGGGGAAATGGATGATTTGCGTGAGCAATTGGACCAATCTGATGCCCCGGAACGTATCAAGGTCAAGTTGGAGAAAGAACTCGATCGCTTAGATAAGATGCCAGCTACTTCTGCAGAAAGCAGTGTGGTCCGTACTTATATCGATACAATGCTCTCTTTGCCGTGGACGAAAAAGACAGAGGATAATCTGGATATTGCCCATGCCGAAGCGATTTTGGATGAAGACCACTATGGTCTTGAAAAACCAAAAGAGCGCATTTTGGAGTATCTTGCTGTGCAAAAATTAGTAAGTGAGATGAAAGGGCCGATTCTTTGCCTTGTAGGTCCTCCAGGTGTAGGTAAGACTTCGCTTGGTCGATCTATTGCAAGAGCGATGGGCCGGGAGTTTATCCGTATCTCACTTGGTGGTGTGCGTGATGAAGCTGAAATTCGTGGACACCGTCGTACCTATGTAGGGGCGATGCCGGGTCGAATCATTCAATCCATGCGTCAAGCGGGTACTGTTAATCCCGTAATTTTGCTTGATGAGATCGATAAGCTCGCTAGTGATTTCCGTGGAGATCCAGCGTCAGCATTATTGGAAGTGCTTGATCCGAATCAAAACGAAAAATTTAGTGATCATTATGTAGAAGAAGCCTATGATTTGTCCAATGTTATCTTTTTGACAACGGCAAATACGCTTCACACGATACCAAGACCATTGCTTGATCGGATGGAGACGATCGAAATTGCCGGCTATACCGAGTTGGAGAAGTTCCATATTATGCAAGATTATCTCCTTCCTAAAAATATAAAATCTCATGGAATTACAAAAGAGAAACTCCAAGTGGCTGATGAAGCCATGATGAAGGTGATTCGTCAGTATACACGGGAGGCAGGGGTACGTAACCTGAACCGTGAAGCGGCAAATCTATGCCGTAAAGCGGCTAAAATCATTGTTAGTGGAGAGAAAAAGCGTGTCGTCATAACACCGAAGACCTTGGAAAACCTGCTTGGAAAACCACGATTCCGCTATGGTCTAGCAGAGAAGGAAGACCAGGTGGGGTCTGTTACTGGATTAGCCTGGACCCAGGTGGGTGGAGATACCTTAAACGTTGAAGTAAGTGTTTATCCAGGTAAAGGGACCTTGACATTAACAGGACAATTAGGCGATGTTATGAAGGAGTCAGCGCAAGCGGCCCTTAGCTATATTCGTTCTCGTGCTAGTCAATGGGACATTACACAAGATTTCTTGGAGAAAAATGATATTCATATTCACGTACCAGAAGGAGCAATTCCAAAAGATGGCCCTTCCGCAGGGATTACGATGGCAACGGCCTTGTTATCGGCCATGACAAATATTCCTGTGCGTAAAGAAGTGGGTATGACAGGTGAGATTACATTACGTGGCCGTGTATTGCCGATTGGTGGTTTGAAGGAAAAAGTACTTTCTGCCCATCGTGCCGGCTTAACTACCATTATCTTGCCAATTGAAAACGAGAAAGACTTAGAAGATATTCCAGACAGTGTGAAAAATGATATGACGTTCCATCCTGTAGAACACATGGATGACGTGATTAAATATGCTCTCGTGCAAGAGAAAATGGTGAAAAAGAAATGAAGATTACTTCAGCAGAATTTATTATCAGTGCCGTAGGACCTCAACAATACCCGAAGGATCGCCTGCCAGAGATTGCTCTGGTGGGTCGTTCCAATGTGGGAAAATCGTCTTTAATCAATAAAATGCTAAGTCGTAAAGCAATTGCTCGGACAAGCTCACGTCCCGGAAAAACACAGACACTTAACTATTTTAAAGTAAATAATCAAATGTACTTTGTGGATTTTCCTGGTTATGGATATGCGAAGGTTTCCAAATCCATTAAGTCAACCTGGGGCGGTATGATTGATGCTTACTTGAGTCAACGAGAGGAGCTTAAATTTGTTGTTCAGTTAGTGGACATTCGTCATGCTCCTTCTAAAGACGACGTTAGTATGTATGAATATTGTAAGGAGCTTGGAATCCCTACCATTGTGGTAGCAACCAAAGGAGATAAAATTTCTCGCGGTAGATGGTTACAACATTTAAAAGTAATTCGCCAAACTTTGAATTTCCAGTCAACGGATTCACTTATTGTTTTCTCGACGGAAATGGGACAAGGTAGGGATGAATTATGGGGAGAAATTTTACGTAGACTAAAAGGTAAGCAGGAATCGCCGGAGGAATCCACTCATATACTGGAAGGTCATGAGTAAATACATCAAGCTACGTTAGTGAGACACAGCAGCTTAGATAGACAAACAGCTTCCCGAGGAGGAGAAAGGATGTCTTCACGAGGATTTGCATTACGGGGACTTATTGAAGGATTTTATGGTAAGCCGTGGTCGCATGAAGAACGGATTGATATGTTGCGTTTTATCAGTCAGCATGGCTTTAATGCCTATTTTTATGCGCCCAAAGATGATGCGATCCTGCGGGATGATTGGCAGATGCATCATTCTCCCGCCCAAATGCGTCTCATTTCGGAGCTGATTACAGAGGCACATTCGGTTGGATGTGCCTTTTACTATTGTCTCAGCCCGGGGATGAGTATGCAGTATGCCAACTCTAAACATGTAGATAGATTGATAGAAAAGTACGAGAACCTTCTTACTTGCGGTGTGACGAAATTTGCCCTGTTGTTTGACGATATTCCACAAGAATTAATGCACAAAAGTGACATAGAAACATTCGTCCATTTAGCAGAGGCACATGTACAGGTTACCCTTATGGTCTGGAACAAGTTAAAAGAGAATGGTAGGGATGACATCCATCTCGTGGTATGTCCTACGGTTTATCATGGGAGAGGTGATGAAGCGTATATTACTTATATGGGGCAACATTTACCAAAGGAAATTGATCTATTTTGGACGGGAAGGTTTGTCTGCTCTCCTTATTTGACAGAAGCAGACTCTCAATACTTTTTTGAACAGACAAGACACTATCCGTTTTATTGGGATAATTATCCGGTCAATGACCTGGCGATGGCGAGCGAGCTACACATTGGTCCTTTGCAAAATAGGGATGCTACTCTTTATCGTTTTGCTACTGGGTATGTAGCTAATGCAATGGAATATCCTGAGAGCTCCAAAATTCCTATCATTACGGTCGGAGAGTATCTAACTCATCCGGATTCCTATGATCCTGAGGAAGCCTTTCAGCGCGCAGTTAAAGAGATAGTAGGGCCTGAAGACTTTCATGCATTTCTTTTGTTTGCCGATCATGTGCGTGCATCGTTTTTATGTGACGAGGAAGCGCCGCAATTACTGGAAAAATTACATCAGTTTCGCTACCACTTTTTTCACGGTGATCAACAGAAAGCTGTAAAAATCTTGGAGCATACCTTTTCACATATGGAGAGTTCTGCTCAGCACCTATTGAACGGAATGCAAAATGAGAGGTTATATAAAGAAATAAAAGGATGGCTCAAAAAATATGCATACTGGGCTAAATTGGGTAAGACAGCAACTCGTTTAATTGATGCTGGTCGGAAGGGACAAACGATCCGTGCCGTCTTTTATTTTTTACGAATGAGACGAAGATTACGGCAAGCAGAGAAGCTTCCTGAGAAGGTAAGTAGCAATGTAATGCGGTTAATGGTAGAAGCACTTAGCTTGGAAGTGCGCAATTATCGGACATGGAAACGACGCGTATAGGGTAGGAAGCAAAATCAAACAGGCACCTTTCTAATACCAAGGAAGATGTCTGTTTGATTTTTTAACTGAAAATAGCTAGTTCTAAGGGCTGGGAAACTAAGCGGATATTTTTGCTTTTAGATTGCGTAGCCATAATAGAATAGGGAGTTCTGAGTACAGCATACCACTAAGGATAAAAGCACAGCCGATCAATTGTTTGATCGTCAACACCTCGTGGATCCATAGATAGGAGGTGAATGCCGCAAAAACTGGCTCTAAGGAAAAGATAAGTGCCACATGCGTTGGAGAGGTTTCCTTTTGAAAGGAAGTTTGCACTAAAAACGCAAGGGCAGTAGCAGGGATCGCAGTGATAAATAGCGCCCATAGAACCTCAGGATGTCCTATGATCATAGGATCATATACGGCTTGCCAGTCTTCTTTGAGAAGGGCGTAGCACATACTCAAAAATGAAACAGTGAACAATTGAATGATAACTAAGGGAATCGTAGGGAATCGGGGTGAATACCGTCCAGTTAACACAATCTGCATCGCAAAGCAAATGGCGCAGCAAAGCACTAAAAAATCGCCAAATGTAAGAGAAAGACTACCATTCATCGTTAACAAATAGAGCCCAATCACGGCCATGCAGACGCCCACAAGAGCAGAGGTTTTCACTTTATGCTTGAGAACAACAAGAGAGAGTAGTGGCACAAGCACAACGGATAGACCTGTAATAAAACCTGCTTTTGATGGTGAGGTATACAAGAGCCCCACTGTTTGAGTTGCATACCCAACAAACAACCAGAAGCCTAGAAATCCACCGCTGAGTATTAAAGAAAAGTTACATGTTTGCCAAGCCTTTGGATTTCGAATAAAGTAGATAAGGGCTAAGAATAACGAAGCGCTAAAAAATCGGACAGCATTAAACGTATTGGGAGGAAGCATATGAACAGCATTCTGAACGACCACAAAGGTTGCTCCCCAGATAAAAACGATACATAACAATAAAAAGTCAACCATAAATGCTTTTTTCACTGTACTACCTCGTTTCTAGAAGATGTGTTGGCCGATTTTAATCTATATCACTCATTATAAGAGTTGATAAGCAGGGAAGGAAGGAGTTTTTTGATAGTTCCGAAAGAAGCATGAACAAGTAAAAAAGAGACAAACTAAGTGAGTAAAAATCTGGATAAAATAACAAAAACGACAAATGTTAATTAATGGAAAATGATGTGAAATACTGAAAGTAATTTGTCGAACCAGTGAATAGCACATTTGACAAGGTTTTTTGGATAACTTTAATGAAAATTTCACATTTTAAACTACTTGCTTACGGACATAATGTTATAATAAAGAAGCTAAAATCCGTATTTGAATGACACGGGAGGAAGGCTATGGAAATCTTACTGCTCGGCCTAAATTATAAGACAGCGCCTGTCGAAATTCGTGAAAAATTCACGTTTAATGACGACAGTACGCCGAGAGCACTTCATATTCTATCTCATACCAAAAGCATTCTAGAATGTATAATTGTAGGAACCTGTAACCGGACTGAGATCTATGTGGTTTGCGATCAATTGCATACCGGTAGATTCTATACACGGAATTTTCTTGCAGAATGGTTTGGCGTAGAGAAAGAGTCGCTTCTCGATTATATGTATGTAAAGGAAAATGACGAAGCGATTGAACATTTGTACCGTGTAACCTGTGGACTTGATTCCATGGTGATGGGAGAGACACAGATTATTGGTCAAATTCGCAACGCTTTTCTCCTAGCACAACAACATGAGACTACTGGAACCATTTTTAATACACTTTTTAAACAGGCTGTAACCCTTGCAAAACGCGCTCATACAGAGACTTCTGTTGGCCAAAATGCTGTTTCCATCAGCTATGCGGCGATTGAACTTGGCAAAAAAATTTTTGGAAGCTTTGCTGATAAACATGTACTGATCTTGGGTGCAGGTAAGATGAGCTTGTTAACAGCCAAGCATTTGCACGCAAACGGAGTGGCTCATGTTACAGTCGCAAACCGTACGTTAGAACGTGCACAGACCTTAGCTGAACAGTTCCGAGGTGAAGCCTGTACCATGGAGGATCTGCCCCAGAAGCTGGCTAAAGCAGACATCGTCATCAGCTCGACGGGAGCAACCGGCTTTGTGTTAACAAAAGCACAATTAAAGCCGATTATGAAGCAGCGTCCTCATAAGCCATTGTTTATGATTGATATCGCCGTGCCGCGTGATCTTGATCCTGATATTCATGGGCTAGAAAATGTTTTCTTATATGATATAGATGATCTGGAGGGTATCGTTCAGAGCAATTTAGCTGAGCGTTCCAAGGAAGCAGAGCGTATTGAACTCATGATTGAAGAAGAGAAGCAGGAGTTCATAAACTGGAAACAGACGCTAGGCGTTGTACCACTAATTGCGGCATTGCGAGAAAAAGCATTTTCCATTCACGGAGAAGCAATCCGCAAAATTGAAAACAAATTGCCTCATTTAGATGAAAAGGAAATGCATATTATTCGTAAACATACAAGGGGAATTATTTCTCAATTATTACATGACCCAATTGTTCAACTGAAGGAGTTGACCGTCCAAAAGAAAGGAGAAGAGGTACTCGATATCTTTTCTACTATTTTTGCTTTGGATGAAAGATTGGAAGGAAAAAAACAGGAAGCATTATGGGAACAACAAAAGCGTGAAAGCTTAAGACGTGAAAAAGCTGTATCATTACAATCACGGGAACAGCGTTTTTAGCAAGAAGAGAGGGAGAAGCTCCTTTCTTCTTGCTCCGCCTGTTTTCACAGGCAATTGAGAAAATAGGCGTGATATAGATAATAGGGAAAGGTGAGCGTGTATGGCAAATGCAAGATGGCTCTATGACTTGACCATCTTTCTCTATGCAGCGGGTGTACTTTGTTACTTCAATGATTTTTTGCAGAGTAACCGGCGAATGAAGCAAATTGCGCTAGGACTACTCTCGATTGTCTGGGTGTTACAAACAATCTTTTTCGTTTACCAAGTGATAGTAAAGTCATATTTGCCCGTTGTAACATTTTTTGAAACCTTAGTTTTTTATTCCTGGGTACTGGTGACCCTTTCTCTGATCATTCATGCTGTAGCTCGCATTGATTTCTTACTCTTTTTTACTAATGTGATCGGGTTTGGAGTTCTCACCTTATCCATGTTCTTTTCAGAGCCAGCAACTCTGCAACATAGCGGGGTTATCTCTGATTTTATTTTTATTCATGTGACAATCGCTATTATTAGCTATGCATTATTGGCAGTGTCCATGATATTCTCAGGTATGTATCTAGTGAACCTACATATGCTGAAGCAAAAAAAATGGACACCACTTTGGCAACGACTCCCCAGTTTGGAGAAATTGGATGCGTTTTCTTTTAAGTTAAACATTTTTGGTGTGCCGCTATTACTGTTGTCGGTCATTTTAGGCAGTATTTGGGCACAGTTGATTTTTTCGCATGGATTCTGGATGGATGCAAAAGTGTGTATGTCTATCATTGTTCTGATCTTATATAGTGTGCTGTTATATCAAAGGGTTCGGAATCAATGGTTGGGAAAAGTGGCGGCTTGGATAAACATCATCGCATTTGTATGTTTATTGCTTAATTTTTTGCTGATTGATCCCTACTCGCAATTTCATCAATGGTCGTAGAGAGGTGGGGCAGATGAATCCGCATTATCCGATTCATGTTAAAATGGAAGGAATGCTCTGTGCAGTTATTGGTGGTGGAGAAGTAGCCCAACGTAAGGTAGGTTCTCTACTAGAGTGTGGGGCAAAAATCACCGTTATTTCTCCTGAGATAACGCCATTGTTAGCTGAGTGGAACGAGCAGGGTAAGATCAATTGGAAACGTGAGCTGTATCAGGGACAGGATCTAAGTCCGTATTTTTTTATCGTAGCTGCGACCAATCATCGACAAGTTAACTATTCGGTATATGAACAAGCTAAAAGAACGAAATCGTTTATAAATATTACAGACCGACCAGACTTATGTAATTACATTGTTCCCTCTACGGTAAAGCGAGGGAGGCTAGTTATTTCTGTATCTACCTCGGGTGCAAGCCCCAGTTTGGCAAGTAAACTACGCAGAAGGCTTGAGCGAGAATTTGGCCAGGAATATGAGGGCTATGTTGACTTTTTAGCTCAGATGAGGCTAAAGGTTTTACAAGAGGTTAAAGATGCCACCGTACGCAAACAAATCTTTCAAGAGTTGCTTGATGATAGATATGTAGAGGCGCCTTCCCTGCAAAGAGAGCAGATGGCAGATGCTTTACTACAACAGGTGAAACAAAGAGAGCAATAATTAGGGAGGCAGACATGAAAGAGTGGAAAGTTGGATCGCGTAAAAGCTTGCTGGCACTTACCCAAACAAAATGGGTGCTGGCTCGTTTGCGTGAAATAGACCCTGCATCACGTTTTAGCATCACAGAGATTGTTACAAAGGGAGATCGCATTCTGGATGTTACACTTTCCAAAGTGGGCGGTAAAGGTCTGTTTGTTAAAGAAATCGAACAATCCCTGTTGGAAGAACAAACTGATATGGCTGTCCATAGTTTAAAAGATATGCCTGCTGTCTTACCTGAAGGTTTGACGATCGGTGCAATTCCGAAAAGGGAGGACCCAAGGGATGTACTGATTTCCAAGGACGGTAAGACACTAGATGAACTAAAGGAAGGTGCGGTGGTAGGAACGAGCAGTTTGCGTCGTTCTTCCCAATTGCTACATTATCGACCTGACCTAATTATTAAACCCATTCGGGGAAATATTGATACGCGAATCCGCAAGCTGCAAGAAGAGGATTTTGATGCGATTATTCTGGCTGCTGCAGGCCTTAAACGTGTGGAATGGAAGGGTACGATCACGCAGTATCTCGATCCGAAAATCAGCCTTCCTGCGGTTGGTCAGGGGGCGCTTGCTATTGAGTGCCGTACACATGATGCTGAAATGATGTCACTTTTACAACGGTTTGATCATCTGGAGACCCGTTATGCGGTCGAGGCGGAGCGAGCTTTTCTCCACAAGATGGAGGGGAGCTGCCAAGTACCGATTGGTGCTTATGCGGAAGTACAGCTAGACTCCGAACAGAAACCTTCCATTAGCATTACAGGAATGGTTGGGTCTCCTGATGGAAGCCAAATGTTTAAAGCAACATTGACTGGAGACGATCCTCAAGCATTGGGTGAAAATTTGGCAGATGAGCTGCTCCGTCAAGGGGCGCGAGAAGTGCTTGCTAAAGTATTGGAGGAGAATCGCCAATGAACAAAGGGAAAGTTTTTTTAGTAGGTGCTGGGCCTGGTGACCCTAAGTTAATTACGGTGCGTGGATTGGAAACGATTCAAATGGCTGATTGCATCGTGTATGATCGCTTGGCGAGTCCACGGTTGTTAGCTCATGCAAAACCGGACGTAGAGCTAATATATTGTGGAAAACTGCCTGACCGTCATACCTTAACCCAAGAAGAAATCAATCAGGTATTAGTCGATAAAGCATTAGAAGGGAAAGTCGTTACTCGCCTAAAAGGTGGGGACCCTTCTATTTTTGGTCGTGTTGGTGAAGAGGCTGAAGAGTTAGCTAAGCACGATATTTTATTTGAAATTGTGCCAGGCATCACTTCAGGGATTGCTGCTCCGGCCTATGCAGGCATCCCGGTGACTCATCGAGATTTTAATTCCTCTTTAGCGATAGTGACAGGACATGAGCGTCCAGAGAAAACAGAATCAAGTATTAACTGGGAAAAATTAGCTACGGCTGTCGGCACGCTCATCTTTTATATGGGAGTAGGCAATCTACCCTATATTACGGAACAATTAATGAAGAATGGTCGTTCTCCAAAAACACCGGTCGCTTTGGTGCGCTGGGGGACTTTAGTAGAGCAGGAAACCTTGGTTGGTACCTTGGAAGACATTGTAGAGAAGCGTGAGCAAGCGGGCTTAACGAATCCTTCTATTATTGTGGTTGGTGAAGTGGTACAGCTTCGTGAAAAACTACAATGGTTTGAGAAGAAACCGTTGTTTGGGAAGCGTGTACTCGTGACGCGTGCTAGAAGTCAGGCTAGCGAACTATCGAATCAAATCAATGAATTGGGCGGGGAGGCATATGAATTCCCGTTGATAAAAATGGTTGAGCCACAAGCCCTACCACAATTGGATACCGCACTTCAACAGCTATCAGAGTATGACTGGGTTATGTTTACTAGCCCAAATGGGGTTCAATTCTTCTTTAAGCGCCTGCGTGAACTAAAGATTGACATTCGTACCCTAACCGGTAAGATTGCGGCAGTTGGTCCAAAAACGGCCTCCATGCTAGAAGAAAGAGGCTTGACGGTAGACGTCTTACCCGGCGAATTTCTTGCAGAAGGCTTGGTAGAGTCCCTTAAGGATGAATTACAACCAGGCTCTAAAGTGCTGCTTCCACGTGCCGATATAGCGCGCGAAACCTTACCAAGAGAGCTGAGAACTCTCGGCATGGAAGTGACGGAAGTAGATACCTATGATACAGTTATAGATGCACAGAACGTTGGAGAAACAGTTTCTCTGTTGGAAGAAAAGGCGATACAGATCATTACATTTACCAGCTCCTCCACGGTTAAAAACTTTGTGGAAGCGCTGAAGGAATACGATCTTACCCAATTACTTCAAGGTGTGCAGATTGCTTGCATCGGACCGATTACAGCGGATACGGCAAGACAAGCAGGACTGCAAGTGGATATCATGGCAAGTGAATATACTATTGAAGGACTCGTAAATGCACTAATTACCACGTAAAAGGGGAAGTAGACTATGATTAAATTTGACCGTCATCGTCGTTTGCGCCGAAGCCAAGCGATGCGTAACCTTGTACGAGAAAACCATGTGCGTGTAGAAGATTTGATCTATCCACTGTTCATAGTAGAAGGGGAAAATATTAAAAATGAAATTTCCTCTATGCCTGGCGTTTTCCATTTTTCCTTGGATCGTCTTAATGAAGAACTTGAAGAAATCGTTAGCTTAGGCATTCAATCTGTTCTTTTGTTTGGAGTGCCAGAGCATAAAGATGCTCTTGGAACGGAAGCTTATGCAGAAAATGGGATTGTACAGCAAGCTATTCGTCACATAAAAGCCTCTTTCCCCGAGATGCTGGTCATTGCAGATACATGCCTATGTGAATATACCGATCATGGTCACTGTGGTGTTTTGCATGAATGTGGAGAGTTATTAAATGATGAGTCTCTGATTTTATTAAGCCAAGCTGCTGTATCACAAGCTAAAGCTGGTGCGGATATCATCGCGCCTTCCAATATGATGGATGGTTTTGTAACCGCCATTCGTGAAGCTTTAGATGAAGCTGGATTTACACATATTCCAATCATGTCCTATGCGGTTAAATATGCTTCTGCATACTACGGCCCATTCCGTGAAGCAGCTCAATCCGCTCCGAAGTTTGGTAACCGTAAGTCCTACCAAATGGACTATGCTAATGCGCGTGAAGGTTTACGTGAAGCAGAATCCGATGTGCTGGAAGGGGCCGATTTCTTAATGGTAAAACCAGGTCTTGCCTATATGGACATGGTTTTACGTTTGCGTCAAAGCTTTGATTTGCCGTTGGTTGTTTACAATATCAGTGGAGAGTATTCCATGGTGAAAGCAGCTAGTGCCAATGGCTGGATTGACGAACAAGGCGTCGTTATGGAAACGATGATGGGATTCAAACGCGCAGGTGCTGATTTAATCATTACGTACCATGCAAAAGATGTTGCCAAGTGGCTACAAGGAGGTTTGTAACATGTCGGTTGACTTACTAGATACGTTAGATAAAGAGATTTTGGATGCCATTCAAAAAGAGATTCCATTAGTTCCTGAACCATTTAAAGTCATGGCGGAAAATTTAGGAACAACAGAAGAAGAGTTAATGGCTCGCTTGGAAAAAATGAAAGGCGATTCTATCCGTCAAATTTCTGCTATTTGTGATACTAAAGCATTAGGATATAAATCAAGCCTTGTAGCGGCTCGTATTGCTCCAGATAAATTAGATGAGATGGCTGTAAAGATTTTTAATTCCCACCCTGGTATTACACATAACTATAAACGTAACCATGACTTTAACCTGTGGTTCACGATTGCTCTACCTCCGAATAGTCGTTTTGGATTGGAAAAAACGGTTGAAATCTTAGGAGAATTGTCTAATGTGGAATCGATTCGCATTCTACCGACTCTAAAACTGTTTAAAATCGGAGTACAATTAGATGTGAAAAAGGAAACGGAAGCGAATACGAAATCCGCACCTACCTACACGGAAGAAATGCGTCAGGCAGCGATTGATCTTGGTATCACTGATGAAGATATCAAGGTGATTATCGAATTGCAAAAGGATTTACCTATCACTTCCCGTCCATTTGATGAATGGGCAAAAAATGCTGGCATGACAACAGAGGAATTATTACATCACGCGAAAGTATTGGTAGAGCGTGGTCAAATGCGCCGTTTCTCTGCGGTACTAAACCACCGCAAAGCTGGATTCCGTGCCAATGGTATGGGTGTATGGAATGTACCAGAAGAACAAGCTGAGGAAATTGGAATGAAAATGGGTTCCTTCCGAGCGGTTAGCCATTGCTATTTACGTCCTACCTACCCAGATTGGAAATACAGTATCTTTACGATGGTACATGGTCGTGATAAGGAAGAGTGTGAATCAATCCTACAAGCAATTGAGGATGAAACAGGTATCACGGATCGTATTACATTGTACTCTACGAAAGAATACAAGAAAACACGCGTATCTTATTTCACACCTGAGATTTATGAATGGGAAAATGAGATGGCGGAAAAACTGGGATTGGATAAGTAAACGCGGACAATATCCGATAGATTGCAATGCATGCGCTGTTTCCTGATAAGGAGCATATTGTCATAACAGGAAAACGCTTGTTTGATCACTTTCAAACAAGCGTTTTTTCTAACAGTTTCACTATAACAGATATTAATGGGGTGAGTGGAATGACTCGACAATTTACTAAATCAATCGAATTACATAAAGAAGCGGTAGAATACATTCCCGGTGGGGTTAATAGCCCAGTGCGTGCATTTAAAAGCGTAGGGGGCAATCCTATTTATATGGAAAAAGGGGAAGGGTCCCGTATTACCGATGTAGATGGGCATACTTATATTGATTATATTGGCTCTTGGGGACCTTTGATTTTGGGACATGCTCATCCAAAAGTATTGCAGGCGATTAGTGAAACTGCTTTGCTTGGTACTAGTTTTGGAGCACCTACAGAACGTGAAACCACGATGGCCAAGCTAGTGTGCGACATTGTCCCTTCAGTAGAAGTTGTGAGAATGGTAAACTCAGGGACAGAAGCAACAATGAGTGCACTTCGCCTAGCTCGTGGGTACACGAAACGAGACAAAATCATGAAATTTGAAGGCTGTTATCATGGCCATGCGGACAGTTTGCTGATTAAAGCTGGCTCGGGTGTTGCCACATTAGGATTGCCGGATAGCCCTGGTGTGCCTGAAACAATTGCAGTAAATACCATTACGGTACCGTATAATGACGTTGATAGTGTACGTCTTGCCTTTGAAAAATTCGGCAATGAAATAGCAGCTGTTATTGTAGAACCAATTGGTGGAAATATGGGTGTTGTGCCACCTCAACCAGGCTTTTTAGAGGAATTGCGTAGTATTACGGAAAAACATGGTACAGTCCTTATTTTTGACGAAGTGATGACTGGATTCCGTGTAGCCCGTGGTGGTGCGCAAGACTTATATAACATCACACCAGACTTAACCACGATGGGTAAGGTAATTGGTGGAGGGTTGCCAGTTGGAGCATACGGAGGTAAACGTGAAATTATGCAGCATGTAGCTCCAGCGGGAAGCGTATATCAAGCAGGGACCTTATCAGGTAACCCACTGGCAATGGCAGCGGGTATTGCTACATTGTCAGAGCTTAGTAAGCCAGGTGTCTACGAACAACTGGATGCTCGTTCGGCCCGCCTAGCAGAAGGCTTAGCAGCTAATGCAACTAAATTAGGAATTCCTCATACCGTAAATCGTGTTGGATCGATGGTATGCTTATTCTTTACAGATACCCCAGTTGTCAATTATGAGACAGCTAAAACAGCAGATCTGGATAAGTTTTCACGTTATTTCCAACAGTTGTTACAAGAAGGTATCATGATTCCACCTTCCCAATTCGAAGGCATGTTCGTCTCAGTTATGCACACTGATGAAGATATTGAAAAGACCATTCAAGCAAGCTATAGGGCAATGGCTACTCTAGTCTAAGCAACAAAATTAATTGGTTCAAATGGGAATATAGGTTGTGAAGCAGATAGATGGAACAGTCCATCTATCTGTTTTTTTGTATTCATAAAACTTGCTGAAAAAAGCAAAGTTCACCTACTTTTCCTAGCAAGATGCTATAATAAATAGGGGGTTCTATAAAAGACAAAGAAAGAGACACCAAGGAGGAATGACATGGGAGGAGAACGTTTCACAGCACCAGTCACCGTGCATATATTTTTGCGAAGGGATAACAAAATCCTACTGTTAAGAAGGTATCAGACCGGGTATGAAGATGGTAATTACAGTGTTGTAGCCGGTCACCTTGATGGTGGTGAACAGGTGATAGAAGCTGCGATTCGTGAAGCACGTGAGGAAGCAGGCATTGCTTTAAAGCCTGAACAAGTAACGATAACGGGCATCATGCATCGTTTGTCAGATGATGAGCGTATTGACTTTTTTGTAACAGCAACAGAATGGTCAGGAGAGATTTATAATGCAGAACCCCATAAATGTGATGAATTAGCATGGTTCTCTATTCACGATCTTCCTCAAAATACCATTTCGTACATAAAAAAAGCGATTGAGCTATCGGTCAGTCGATCTGAAATTTGGTTTGATAGTTACGGATTTGAAAATAAGGAGGTATAGTGTGCAAACAGCGCTTGTTTTAGGGGGAACTCGTTTTTTTGGAAAAAGGTTGGTTCAGGAGCTTTTGGATAAGGGAATGAAAGTTACCCTTGCAAATCGCGGGCTTACCGAAGACCCATTTGGTAACCAGGTAGAGAGAATTATTGTCGACCGTTATGATGAGGAGTCTATGCTGTCTGCATTTGAGGATTACGAATTTGATATGATTTTTGATAATATTTGCTATGCATCAGAAGATGCTCGAATTGCTATAAAGGTTTTTACTGATAAAGTGTCTCGTTATATTTTTACCTCTACGTTATCTGTCTATGATGAGGTAGACCGATTTGTAACGGAAGAAGATTTTGATCCATATCACTACCCTATTCAATATGTGACTAGACAAGAAACATCCTATAAGGAAGGCAAACGTTTGGCCGAAGCGGTGTTCTTTCAAGAAGCTCCTTTTCCTGTGGCGGCCATTCGTTTTCCGATTGTATTGGGAGACGATGATTATACGCGTCGTTTACATTTTCACGTAGAACATGTGATGAAACAATGGCCAATCGGAATTCCGAACCTAGATGCAACTATTGGATTTATCCCAGCTAATCAAGCAGCACGTTTTTTGCTATGGGCTGCTGAAGAGGAACTGGAGGGGACTTTTAATGCTTGCTCCCACGGGGGTATTACACTAAAAGGACTTATCAACCTGATTGAAGAGAGTACTGGTAAACAAGCCGTGATTATGTCAGAGACAGAGGATGAGCACATGTCTCCATTCGGAGTATCACAATCCGTTTGGTGCATGAGCAATGAAAAGGCAAAGGAGACAGGCTTTCTATTCGTCCCCTTACAAGAATGGTTACCATCACTTATTCAGCGAATCAAGAAAACATTTGAAAAAGAAGAGAGTTAGGTAGAAGGAATAATAAAGAAAAACGTAATGACTATTCAAATGAGTATGGTTGAACTTTATGATTTATAAAAGTCCCGTTTTACCGAATCATGGTATTGCGGGACTTTTTTCAAAATCAGTAGGCGAGATGTATACCTTATGTCAAATCCTTCTCTCATGTTCTATTTCCATTGCTCTGTCCATATAGATATAGGGAAATGCTTGTGGAGCTGAAAGGAGGAGCAGGTGTGTCTGTACAAGATGGACTGTTATCGTTTCAAATGAAAGAGACCATATTTCTCTCATCAGATAAACCAGAAATTGAAGAACTGCGGGAACTGGAGTTATTACCCGATTTGGAAATAAGGGAAAATGATTATGAGATTACGATATGTGGGTCCTTACAACTTCGAGGCAAGTATGTGCCGACCAAGAACGCCAATGCAAAAGCGAATGGCGGAACGGACACCTTGGTTTCGGCCATGAAATTTACGCCATTGCAGTTGGAACAAGGAGATACGGAAGTTTTTTTCGCTGATGAAGAAGCGGATATCATGCATCGTATACCATTAAGTATCTCTGTTCCCATCTCCAGAACCAAGGAGGTTTCTGATATTCACGGGATTGTCGATAGTTTTGACTATGAGATAAAAGGCCCTAAACAATTACTTATTACTGCTGATCTGAAAATAGCTGGAATTCAGCTAAAGAATGAACAGGAGATACGTGCTGAACAGCAATCGCATAAATCAGCTGATACCTGGGAGTATATTCAAGTAGCTCAAGATGAGAGTGCTGAACATGAATATCAGCATGTCACTATTGATGATCTAGAACGAAAGCTGACCGCTTTAGAGAAAGAAGTAGAGGCTCAATTGGAACAACAGAACGACGAAGGACAAGAATTGATAGATGAGGTGGCGGATATAGAGCAATATCAACCATACCCACTATATCAGCCATTTCCGGGATTTGAAATGCAGCAAGGAGATGTAGCTCAAAGTAGCTGGGATCAAGATTCGGCTACACGTTTTCGTTATCAACATCCACAGTATGCAGCTTATGAAGCAGAGGCTGAAGAAGAAGCAGAGAGGGAAGAAATTGAAGAAATCGAGCAATCAAGTAATGTACCTTATCAAACTTATTCAAATATACAAGAAGAATCTATGGGGCAGCAATCACCTTATGAGTATGGATTCCACCCAATTTCCATGCCAGAGCCCCCGCAATATGCACCTCCGTACGGTACACAGCCATTTTATCCAATAAATTCTTTTGGGCAGGGACCAGGCCATGGGTTTGGTGTAGAGCCGAACCCAATTCCTTTTGCGCCACCACCTCCAAACCCGTTCCAACCGATAGCAGGACAGTTTCATCATCAGCAACCACCACAATATCCATTTGCCCAGATGCCACCATTTGCGCCACCGCAACAAATGTTTTATCAACCACCTCCATATCCACCTAATCCGGTACCCGGACCTGTTTCTGCCATGCAGTACCAACCGGAATATATGGCTGAATCTCCATATCAAGCTACTTTTCAGCCACCACCTTCTAATGAATATGTGGAAGAATCAGTGGAAGATCAAGAGGTAAGGACTGACGGTGTGTATGCAGAACCTGTATCCTATCATGAGCCGGTTAAAGTTGAAGATGATGATGAAGATGAAGATGAAGATGAAGCTGCTCTAGAGGAGGTGCATGAATCTCCATACGAAGCTACCTTTAAAGAGGCGCCATCTCACATTGAGCAGTCTGAACCATTTACATTGATTTCAGAACATCAAGAAGAAGCTACAGAGCCAAAAGAAGCGGTTATAAAACACCAAGAGGTAGTTGCAGAACCAAAAGAAGCGGTTATAAAACACCAAGAGGTAGTTGCAGAGCCAAAAGAAGTTGCTGTAAACCACCAAGAAGTAGTTACAGAGCCAAAAGAAGCGGTTATAAAACACCAAGAGGTAGTTGCAGAGCCAAAAGAAGTTGCTGTAAACCACCAAGAGGTAGTTACAGAGCTAAAAGAAGTTGCTGTCAAACACCAAGAAGTAGTTACAGAGCCAAAAGAAGCGGTTGTAAACCACCAAGAAGTAGTTACAGAGCCAAAAGAAGCGGTTATAAAACACCAAGAGGTAGTTGCAGAGCCAAAAGAAGCTGTTATAAAACATCAAGAGGTAGATACAGAGCCAAAAGAAGTTGCTGCAAAACATCAAGAAGTAGTTACAGAACCAAAAGAAGCGGTTGTAAAACATCAAGAAGAAACCACAGAACCAAAAGAAGTGGTTGTCAAACAGCAAGAAATGGCTACAGAGCCAAAAGAAGCTGCTATAAAACATCAAGAGGTAGATACAGAGCCAAAAGAAGTTGCTGTAAAACATCAAGAAGTAGTTACAGAACCAAAAGAAGCGGTTGTCAAACAGCAAGAAATGGCTACAGAGCCAAAAGAAGTTGTTACTGAACAACGCGAGGAATGGATAGCGAATCCTCATTCTCAATCTAAAGTGCAATTATCCGCTGATCCCGATCCATATGCAAAGTACTGGGAAGGTAGTGAAGATGATCAAGAAGATATAACCAAAACAGCAAAAAAGGAAGCAACAACAGAAAGAGCGACAGAAGCATCCAAAGTACATGTCGACCTGGATGAAAATAGGGTGCATGCTCATACAGCGGAATATGATCAGGAACTGCAAGCCCCTGCTATCAGTACGGAATTAAGCACAGAAGAAGAGGCTTCGGTTCTCATGGCTCAACTAGAAGCGGAAGAAGAAAAATCGGTAGAGGAAATCGTTGCATCCCCAGTGGTTGAACAAGAAAAAGAAATGAAAGTAGCAATTGGTTCAAAAAACAATCATAAAGAGCAAAATGAAATGATGAATTTTTCCAATATTTTCTCCCACCTACATGGAAATGAAAAAAATAAAAACCAACGTGTGGAGAGTAAACAGGAGGAGGCATTAGAACAAACGAAAGCTAAACGTGATGGCAGTAGTTCACGTAGAGATGCATTAGGGAACCTAACCTCATTTGTTCAGGATCGTACAGAAAAATTCAGTAAATTGAAAATGTGTATCATCCAAAAAAATGATACCTTAGATTCTATTGCACAGCGATATGATTTGTCCGTGACCAAAATTAAAGAGGCGAATCGAATGTCAACAGATAGGGTAGAAGAGGGGCAAATTCTTTACATTCCGCAATAAGGGGAGAGAAGGGCATGGCTAAGGAGCAATTAGATATTTCCCCCATCTGCAAACGATATAAATTGAAAACGATCAAAATTACATCAAAGGCGGATTACTATTTAATAGAAACAAACAGGGGAATTAAGGAGATGAGGCTTTGGCCTCGTGTAGAATATATGCGCTGGTCTTTTGGCTGGCGTGAGCAAATGGCACGACAAGGGGTTAATAACGTTGAACGATTTATCCGCACAAAAGATTCTAAACCCTATGTAGTAGCAAATAAAAAAGGGTATAGCTTGACAGATCACCATAGCGAAGCAGAACCTATTGCCTACACCCTTGACAACATGCTGGAATGTGGTCGTATGACAGCGCAAATGCATCAAGCTCAACAGGCACAAGCCCTCCAAATTGGTGGAAAATTATTGAAACGTGAGCAAATGCATGCACAGGAAGTGGTGGAACGGACAAAAAATTTTTTGAAGCAGTGGGAACGAGAAAAGAATGTCAGACAGAGAAATAGATGGGGAAGCTTGTTTCCGTCAATTTTAGAACGAATGGAACGCAGTGCTAGCTTGATCAAGGACGTATCTTTACCGGAGGAAGTGCTTGCAGCTTCTCATAAGGAACTAACACGAAAGAATTGGGTGATGGTTGACGATAAGGTGTTTTTACGTGGCTTCTATAAAACCTCTCTTACTGTTCAGCATAAAGATACAGCAAGCTTTTTGCAGGAAATTGCTTTGGATGGTGGAGATCCAGCTTTGATTGATGCCTTCCTTGATGGATATGAAGAGGTAAAAGAACTGAGCTATGAAGAATTTCGTTTACTACTTTCTTTTATGGCTTATCCGCAGGACTTGTGGAAAACGTTGGAAAAAACTCTTCAAGCTAGCACAAAAGAGGATAAACAAGCAATGGAGGATGTCAAAAAGTCAGTATTGCGACAACGCGAACTAGATTATCATCTGCAACGCTTGGCGAAGCGAGCAGAACGAGGACGGCAATTGTCATGAGTCAGTACGATCAACTCTTCCCCTTGTTTTACGAGTACGATATGCATGTACAAACAATTGAATTGGTTAAAGCTCCGGGAGTCTTTAAAGGAACTACTTCAAATGGATGTTATTCCTGCAAGAAAACAGCTGCACCGGCCACTCGTTTACTCTATGTGAGTGGCGTATTGAGGGATTTGGAGCAAAGAGGTTGGGATGGTGCTATACCTCTTTTATATACCAAAATTGATGAACCTTATGTAAAGCATGGGGAAGAGATTTATTATGTATCCGAATGGGAAGAGAGTGTTTCGATTTCCAAAGCGAATCTGTCTAATTGGGCTTCCGGTACAGTTGTTCGATTGGCGGAGTTTCATCAGCTAACTCAAAATTATCGAATTGAAGATCCAAAACAGGTGGAGCCGCTTGTTGATGCCTTAATTAATAGATGGCAAAGTTGGCTTCGTCAGTTAGCTATGTTTCGTGATCTCGCAAATGAACGGGATTATGCGTCCCCATTTGATGTTGTCTTTTTGGCAAATCATGCTTTCATCGCTGACACTGCTAATCAAGCCTTGGAAAATTTACGGATTTGGAGAAGACGCCACGAAACAAGTAATCAATTTCGACTATCGCTCATCCATGGTTACCCGCATCCAAGCCATACTGTTATGAATGAGAATGGCAGGATACGTTTACTAAATTTTGACCGAACGGTGTTCGATACTCCTGTACGAGATATAACGATGATGCTACGTAATTATTTTCAGGTAGGGGGGGAAAGTAAAACAGCAACTGATCTTTTTGAACAGTACAGCGAGGTGTTCCCCCTTCGGCCAGAAGAGATTTCGCTACTACAATATTTTTTACAATATCCCGAGAGGATCATGCGTAATCTGGAGTCTTATTATAATAGACGGTATGAATGGACAGAGCTATATGCAGTTAAACGATTGGAAAAGGACTTGGATCGGCTGGTGAGATTAAATAGATGGACCAATCAAGCGTTTTGATTTAGGCGCCTTCTTGGAAAAGGAGGCGTTTTTTGCATGATCGTTGGATACATATCATGACATGATTACAGCCAATCCATCGAGAATGCTGCGTAAGAAATGGCGAGGAGGCCTAAGATTAATACATCAAGGGAGGTAGGCAATAGTAAGGTTCTAATAAACTGAAAGGCTGTAAAAGGCAATAGAAACTGTTTATAGGAGGTCTTCAAATTAAACAGAAAAGAACTGTATTTAAAGCGTCGCCAATTCATAATGATCACCCCTTACTGAAACAGCGTATGCAGAATGAGGATAGAGGGTGAAGCCCAGAAGCACTTTCTGATTCGTTTATTTACATGAATTGCAGTAAAATATAGAAAACAATGAAATGGAAAGAGGATGTAGTTCTTATGATTGAACACAGAAAGATTAATACGGTTCAACTATTCAAAAGAGCTTTTTTTATCATTCTAGGGTCCGTGATTTTTTCTTTTGGATTGGAAGAATTTTTGATTCCTAATCAGGTCATTGATGGGGGAATTACGGGTATTTCTATTATTTTTACTCATTTAACAGGCTGGCCAATAGGTCTTTTTTTATTTTTGTTAAATGCACCCTTCCTACTTATTGGTTATAAGCAGATAGGTAAAACATTTGCTCTGTCTACATTGTTTGGAGTTATGATCATGTCGATTGCTACGACCTTATTGCACCCAGTCAGTGCTGTTACGAGAGAACCATTTCTCGCTGCTGTCTATGGAGGTGTATTTTTGGGTATAGGGGTAGGCTTGGTCATTCGTTATGGTGGTTCCCTGGATGGTACAGAGGTTGTAGCCATTTTGTTTAACAGAAAAACAGCTTTTTCGGTTGGAGAGGTAATCATGTTTCTAAACATATTTATTTTAGGGAGTGCTGGTTTTGTGTTTGGTTGGAATCAGGCTATGTACTCGTTACTTGCTTACTACATAGCCTACAAAATGATTGAAGTAACACTGGAGGGCTTTAACGAATCCAGATCAGTCTGGATCATTAGTGACAAGCATCGAGAAATTGGTGAAACCCTTCTTGCAAGGTTGGGACGTGGCGTTACCTATTTAAATGGAGAAGGTGGATATTCTAGGGATAATAAGACGATTATCTTTACTGTAATCACCAGATTGGAAGAGGCAAAATTAAAATCAATTGTAGAAGAATGGGACCAGTCTGCATTTTTAGCCATTGGAAACATTCATGATGTAAAAGGCGGTCGCTTTAAGAAAAAAGCCATTCATTAAAATGAACGAAAGTTGTCTGATTTAGAGAGGAAGGTAAATCAAACAGCTTTCGTTTCTTCTTTTAAGCACTCACATTTTTCTCTATTTGACGTACCATTATGGGTTCGCTATAATATGCTGTATATAAACGATTATATATACAATGCTATGATTGGAAAGAGTACATAAACCCACCTTGGCAGAGAGGGAGAATCATTATGCTGCGAGATTCTCTAAGGCGTAGGGATATGGAAAGTCGTCCATGAGCAATTCCAATGAAATGAGATATAATTAAGTAGTTGGAATCGGCGTCAAACCGTTATCTTGTTAGAGTGAACGCGTGAGTTCTGTACCTTTACTTAGTGGAAAAGGTATTTGAATGATTACGAATGCGCGTTAACAAAGGTGGTACCGCGAAACAAACTCCTTTTCGTCCTTTGATGATCAGGAGTTTTTTTATTTGCCCATGTAATGATGTGCAATTATAAGGAGGAGTAGGATTATGGCAAACGAACAAGCATCTCTTGATGCACAACTACCAAAAAACTATGATCCAAAGGCAGCGGAGGCCAAATGGTATCCCTACTGGATGGAACAAGAATTCTTTAAAGCGGAGCGCGATCCAGAGAAAGCTCCTTATACGATTGTAATTCCACCTCCAAATGTAACAGGTAAGCTACATTTGGGTCATGCATTGGACACAACGCTACAAGATATTATTACACGTGCTAAGCGTATGCAAGGATACAGTACGCTGTTTCTACCAGGGATGGATCATGCTGGTATCGCAACTCAAACGAAGGTAGAAGCAAATCTGCGTGAAGAGGGCGTAAGTCGCCATGATTTGGGACGTGAAAAATTTGTAGAAAAAGTATGGGAATGGAAGCATGTCTACGCTAACCATATCCGTGAACAGTGGGAAAAGCTTGGGCTTGCTCTAGATTACTCACGCGAGCGTTTTACGATGGACGAAGGCTTGTCACGTGCTGTTCGTGAAGTATTTGTTCGCCTCTATGACAAAGGTTTGATCTACCGTGGGAAGCGCATCATTAACTGGGACCCAGCTGCTCGTACAGCTTTGTCTGATATCGAGGTTATTTATAAAGAAGTAAAAGGTGCTTTGCATCATATGCGATATCCATTAGCTGATGGAAGCGGCTTTATTGAAGTGGCTACTACTCGTCCTGAAACGATGTTGGGCGATACAGCAGTAGCCGTTCACCCAGAGGATGACCGTTATAAAGCTTTGGTTGGTAAAATGGTGGTTCTACCGATTACAGGTCGTCAAATTCCGATTGTAGCGGATGATTATGTAGACCCTGAATTTGGTTCTGGTGCGGTCAAAATCACACCTGCGCATGATCCAAATGACTTTGAGATTGGTCAACGTCATAATTTGGAACAAATCATTGTCATGGATGAATCAGGGGTAATGAATGAAAATGCTGCTTCCTATAAAGGGCTTGATCGTTTCGCTTGTCGCAAGCAAATTATTAAAGACTTACAAGATCAAGGCGTTATGTTTAAAATTGAAGAACATATCCATCAAGTTGGACACAGTGAACGAAGTGACGCAGTAGTTGAGCCATATCTATCGACACAATGGTTTGTTAACATGCAACCTCTTGCAGATGAGGCACTAAAAAATGCTGCCTCAAAAGACAGTGTTACATTTGTTCCTGAGCGTTTTAAAAACACGTACCTACGCTGGATTGAAAATATTCGTGACTGGTGCATTTCCCGTCAATTATGGTGGGGCCATCGTATCCCTGCTTGGTATTGTCAGGATTGTGGCGAGCTGCATGTATCCCGCGTCGATATCACAGAATGCTGCAAATGTCATTCTAGCAACCTTTCTCAGGATAATGACGTCTTAGATACGTGGTTTAGCTCTGCCTTGTGGCCATTCTCCACATTAGGTTGGCCAGATGAAACAGAAGACATGAAATACTTCTATCCAACTAACGTACTTGTAACAGGCTACGACATCATTTTCTTCTGGGTGGCGCGCATGATTTTCAGTGGGTTAGAATTCACCGGAGAAAAACCATTTGAACATGTGTTGATCCACGGAATTATCCGCGATTCCGATGGACGTAAGATGTCTAAGTCGCTTGGTAACGGTGTTGACCCGATGGAAGTAATCGAGAAGTATGGTGCGGATGCCTTACGTTTCACGTTGGCAACGGGTAATTCTCCAGGTAATGATCAACGTTTCTATTGGGAAAAAGTAGAGGCGAACCGCAATTTTGCAAACAAGATCTGGAATGCGTCGCGTTTTGCTTTGATGAATCTACAAGACTTTACGTATGAAGATATCGATTTAACCAAAGAATTATCTGCTCCTGATAAATGGATTTTAACCCGTCTTCAAGGAACCATCGCAGATGTTACTCGATTGATGGATGCTTTTGATTTTGGAGAAGCAGGTCGTCTGTTGTACAATTTCATCTGGGATGATTTGTGTGACTGGTATATTGAGATGGCTAAATTACCATTGTACGGTACAGATGAACAAGCCAAAAAAGCAACTCAATCAGTGCTTGTATACGTACTAGATCAGACGTTGCGTTTGTTACACCCATTCATGCCTTTCATCACGGAAGAAATATGGCAAGCTCTACCGCATCAAGGTGAGAGTATTACTATTGCTGCTTGGCCACAAGTAAAAAGCGAGCTAACTTTTAACGATGCAGAAGCAGAAATGAGCTTGCTCATGGACATTATCCGCAGCGTACGTAACATCCGTGCAGAAGTAAACGTGCCAATGTCCAAAAAAATTGAGCTAGTAATCAAGGCTAACGATCAACAATCTCTTCAAAGTCTACAACGTGGAGAAGAGTTCTTGGTACGTTTCTGCAACCCTGAAAAACTAGTGATTGGTACTGATCTGGAAGCGCCGGAAAAAGCGATGTCCGCTGTTGTCACTGGAGCAGAGCTATTTTTACCGCTTGCAGGGTTACTTGACTTAGAACAAGAGCGCAAGCGTTTGGAGAAGGAAATTGATACACTAAATAAAGAAGTAGAACGCATTGAGAAAAAGCTGAACAACCCAGGCTTTATGGCAAAAGCTCCCGCAAATGTCATTGAGGAAGAGAAAGCAAAAATGGCGGATTACGCTAACAAGCGTGAAAAGGTAATCGCTCGTTTAGCTGATCTAGAATCCTAAGCTTGACTGCTTCATTTTTGTCATAACTAAACGATTGGGGTCATACGGTAAATGAAGGCAGATCACATTCTTACTTATGATGAAGCGTTGGAATGGCTTCACAGCCTGTTACGTTTTGGACTAAAACCTGGTTTAGAGCGCATGAATTGGATGCTGGAGGAATTAGGGCATCCTGAACGCAATTTGTTATTTGTTCATGTGGCAGGTACCAATGGAAAAGGCTCTACGTGCACTTTTTTGACGCACGTTCTGCTGGAAGCGGGGATTAGTGTTGGAACCTTTACTTCCCCATATATCACTGATTTTCGCGAACGTATTCGATTTAATAACCAACTCATTCCACAGGACGACCTAGTTCGTCTTGTGGATGAAATAAAGCCGTTGGTGGGGCGCTGTGAACAGGAAACAGAGTATGGCTGTCCTACTGAATTTGAGGTTATTACTTTACTGGCGATCTGTTATTTTGGCAGAGTGGTCAGACCTGCGATTGTGGTTTGGGAAACGGGTCTTGGTGGACGTTTAGATTCAACAAACGTTGTCCATCCCATTATAAGTGTCATTACCAATGTTGGTCTTGATCATACCAATGTTCTAGGCTCAACTATTGGTGAGATTGCTTTGGAAAAAGCCGGCATTATCAAATCAGGAGTGCCTGTTGTAGTAGGATATCTTCAGGAAGAGGCACTGGATGTTATTTCTCGAATTACAAAACAAAAAAACAGCAAGCTTTATCGGTTAGGTAGCGAATTTAATTCCAAGCCCCTCTTTACAGAAGTTTCAAGAGGAACCCAGCATATTGAATATAATAGTTTGTTTCGTCCATCCTCTTCTACATATCAATTGGGATTACTAGGCAAGCATCAAGTGCAAAACGCGGGTGTTGCCTTGATGGTTCTAGATCTCATGAGGGAATTTTATGCTTTTTTTGTGGAAGAAGAAGATAGACAAAAAGGCTTGGAGCATGCTACATGGCCAGGACGTTTGGAGATTGTCTCACGAAAACCGTTATGCATGATAGATGGAGCACATAACACGGAAGGTATCACGATGCTAGTCGACAGTTTAGCTGAACTTGCAAATGATACAAAGCGAATTTATTTAATGTTCTCTGCTCTTGAGGATAAACCGTTGTCTCAAATGGCTCGGGTTCTTAAAGAGGCGCCGCTCGAATTTGCCAACGTGTATCTCACGAGCTTTGATTTTCCAAGAGCCGCCTCTGTAGATACCTTGGAGGATGCTTTTTTGAATGGTGGCTTTAATCAAGAACAACTGGAACGTGTTAATGATTGGGAAATCGTGTTGCGTGAATGGCTGAGCGACGAGACGAAGAGCGATGAGACGTTGCTGATTTGCGGATCACTTTACTTCATCTCTTTGGTACGCTCAATCTTTTTAATCCCCGTAGAACAGGTAGGTGAATAAAGTGGAACCATTGCAACATGTCCACTTCGTCGGAATCGGCGGTTATGGTATGAGTGGAATTGCACGCGTATTAGTTGATTTAGGATATAAAGTAACAGGATCGGACGTAGCGATGAACGATCTTGCCCGAAAACTACAAGAAAAAGGAGCACAAGTGGTTATCGGTCATGATGCTTCTCATATTGAAGGGGCAAATATCGTCGTTTATTCTACTAGTATATCGAAGGAAAATTCTGAAGTTGCAGCGGCCCTGGAAAAAGGGATTCCGCTGTTGCATCGTTCACAGATGCTTGCAAAGATTCTAAATGAGAGAACAGGTGTAGCCGTGGCTGGTGCTCATGGAAAAACAACTACAACATCCATGACAGCTCACATTTTGGAAGCGTGTGGCGAGGACCCCACGTTTATTATCGGTGGTGAGCTAGTCAACGCTGGTACGAATGCAAAAGCTGGTAAAAGTGATTATGTAGTTGCAGAGGCGGATGAAAGTGACGGCTCTTTTAAGGAATACCATCCAGCGTATGCCATTGTAACCAATGTTGAACCAGACCATTTAGAGCATTTTGATGGGGATTTTGCCAACCTGAAAAAGGCGTATGTTCATTTTCTAGGCAACATAAAACCAGATGGTACAGCTATTTTATGTTTGGATGATGAGCATGTACGTGAATTGATGCCTTCAATTAATCGACAGGTAATTACGTATTCCATTGACCCTGTATTTAGTGGATCAGCGGATTACTACGCTACGGACATTGTATGCGGTGATCTAACTACGACCTATCAGGCATGGCATAAGGAAGTTCATTTAGGCGAAGTAATTCTTCACTTCCCAGGCAAGCATAATGTAGCCAACTCCTTAGCAGCGATGATTGTAGCGTTAGAAGCAGGGGTTTCCTTTGAAAGAATTTCTCAGGCCTTGAGCACGTTTCGTGGTGCAAAACGTCGTTTCCAAATTATTGGTCATGCACAGGATATTCTAGTGGTTGATGATTACGCTCACCATCCAACAGAAATCATGGCAACATTAAATGGAGCGAAGTCTTGTGGTCGCCGAGTAATTGCAATATTTCAGCCACAGCGCTATACGCGTACGTTTTTCTTGATGGAAGAATTTAGCCGAGCTTTTGCGGAAGCGGACGAAGTGATTATTACGGATATTTTCTCTCCAGCAGGCGAAGAGAAAATCGAAGGGGTATCCTCGGAGATATTAGTTGATAAAATTAAAGTGAATAGCCATCCACGCGCGCAGTACATTCCTACCAAAGAAGAGGTGCAGCATCAGTTGGTGAAACAATTACAACCAGGTGATCTCGTCTTGACAATGGGAGCTGGGGATATTTGGAAAACCGCCTATTGGTTCGCTGAGCAATTAGAACAAAAGATTAAAGAAACACAGGAAAGCTGAGCATAAAAGCATTTATTGTCATACTAAACTAGATAGTGGTAACAAAGAAAACTGCCGGATTTGTCTGGCAGTTTTTTTGTCTTTGTTAAAAGAAATAGGATGAAAAGAAAGGTGTACTTAGTAACCAGCTAAGGGCAGGTGGTTTAGGATGCTTCAGTGGGATTGGTACAATATCTTAATAGAAGGAGCTGAAATCGAACGATTAATCAGATGGTTATGTGGGGGGTTACTAGGGGTGATTTGCCTTACGGATATGAGGAAACGCCTGATTCCTAATACAATTGTATTGCCCGCTATTCTAATATTTTTGTGTATACGATCGGTTTATCCCTTAGAAAAAGAGACATTTGCGACACATATTTTAGCCATGTTATTGGCTTTTGTACTTTTGTATGTAACAGCAATTATAACAAAAGGAGGGGTGGGGGGAGGAGACATCAAGCTGGCTGCTTTACTGGGTCTAATTGTTGGAAAGGCATATATAATTGCTCTTTTGCTTGTAGCAGGAATTAGTGCAATTGCACTTGTTATTCTATTAGGGCGACAGCCACGGATGAAAAAAGAAGGAATACCATTTGGATGCTGTTTGACGGTTGGCTGGTTTTTAACTTATATAGATAGAATTGATGTGTTGCATGTCTATAGCACATTTTTTCTTCCCTAAGTAGTCATAACCTGTTAGGTCTGTTCGTAAACTAGTAGTACTAGAGTTAAGAGAACGAGGAGGACCTACTATGAGCGGACAACCTTCCAATCGAATATCTATAAAACTATCACCTACCATCCCTCTAAAAAATAAAACGGGGGCAAACAAACCTGTAGAAAATATACAGGTAAAAGTACAGCATGATCACAAAAAGGAACAGGCAGAAAAGGTTATGGGTAATGAGGGAATACATGGAGGAATACGGGAGTTAGAAGGTGATGACAATAAAGAAACCAGACAAGAAATCGACGAGCAACAAGTCAAGGAAGCGGAGCTAGAATTGGCTGAAGCAATGCGTCGACTGGGTAAGCTGGAGGAACAAAACCCACCTATTCATACGAGTAAGGAACAATTCTTAGCTGAATTGTATCGAGATGAGGGTTCATTGAAAAGAGACGAGAAAGTCAGAGCGATAGTAGAGGATCGATTGGAAATTGAGGGATATCAGGCCTCATACTACGAGGGGCTTTATTCCTCTGATTGGCTTCAACAATCAAAGAACCCAGCATGGTGGGATAAATTAATAAAAAATCAAGGACATATGTCCAAGAGACCTGTTTTAAGAGTATTTATTACGACAATAAGTGCCATCATTCTTGGAGTATTATTTGGCTTTATTGTATTAAATATCTTTGTACAAGAACAACTGGTGCATCCTTCACAAGCGGGTGCTACACTGCCAAAATCAAATGAACTACAACCCTCTTCTGTTAGTTCTGAAAGTAAGAATGTACTCAG
The DNA here is from genome assembly GCF_051713385.1 of Brevibacillus sp. JB24b. Taxonomy (NCBI): domain Bacteria; kingdom Bacillati; phylum Bacillota; class Bacilli; order Caryophanales; family Paenibacillaceae; genus Brevibacillus; species Brevibacillus sp. JB24b. Next base: position 1,399,117 of record NZ_JBNVQV010000001.1, read on the forward strand.
TGAAAAATCTATTCCTGTACATGGAGGAAATCAAGCTAACGGATCTAATCATGTACAAGAAGCAGGCTTACCTAAAGAGGGAACGTCACAGCAGGCTGCATCAGCAACTGTCTCTGCTAGTCAGAAAATAGAAGATGCTGTTCTTGCAAGCGTACAATTTCCGGAACAAAACTATTACATGGTCCAAATGGGAGTGTTTACGGACCAAAAAGCAGCTGAACCAGCTATTGCTTCACTTGACGAAAAAGGACTACCCCATTTTCTTTATCAAATTGATGGAAGGCTTCATTTATTTACCGGAGTAGCTCCTAGTCGTGATGCTATTTTGGGATTGGCTGATAATTTTAGACAAAGACAAATTGATGTCTATGTAAAAGAAGTGAAGCTACCAGCTATGGAAAAACAAGTCCAGATTGTCCCTGCTTCTGCTTTAGAAGTAGGTACTTCTGCTGATAAAGGTGTCGTTAACGCTTTTATCAAATCGGGAGCAGATATCATCCAACAGCTATCTGCGTTATCCAGTCAAGTGGTTAATACAGATAAGCAAAAAGTACAACCGCTTACAGCCGAGCAAGAATCTAAATTAAAGAGCATGCATGTCGCCTTTTTAGACAATAGCAGAGCAACACAGCGGGCCCTGTCACAAAAGGAACAAGTCTATGTAGCAGGTATGGTGCAGGGGATGAATCAGGCAATGAGCACGATGACTCAGCTAAAAACAGTCAATGCAGAGCCATATGCTTGGCAGGTACAAAAAGGAATTATGCAATATTTACATTATTATGCTAAATGGATGAAGGAAAACAAGTAGAAAAAAGGCTTTGTTTGCAAAAGGTTTCTTGCAACCAAGGCCTTTCTTTCGTTATGATCAAAAAAATAAATCGAAAATGAACTGCTTCGGTAGTTGTCTCTTGATGTCAAGTTTTGCTACACTTAGGTGTGATTATAACGACTTTCTTCCAAACAACGATAAAAAAACGAGGGTAGAGAGAATGACGGGGAAAGAATTTGTAATTTTATTGATTGTCCTGTTATCAGGTCTCTTGTTTGGTAGTCTATGAGGGCAAATATTAGGTCCTTGGATTCCTTTTCTTCGAGAGAGTAAGATGTTAACATGGAGTCCTGCGGCAGATTTGGACATTTTGAAGTACAATCTTCATTTTGAGGTAAAACTAAATCTAGCCAGTATCGGAGGGCTTGTTTTCGCTTTTTGGATATATAAAAAAATTCGGTAGGGGGAGATATAATGAATCCAGAACAGCAAATCGTATTAGCTTCTTCTTCCCCACGACGTCAAGAATTGCTGGCTTGCTTGGGCTTGCCTTTTCGCATTCAGGTGAGCAATGTAGACGAGACGATTTCTGAAGAGATTGCACCAGAAGAAATCGTGAAAATCTTATCTCATAGGAAAGCGGATGCAGTTGCCAAAAATTTGTCATTTGGTCTAGTTATTGGCTCTGATACAATTGTTGTGCTAGACGGACAGGTGTTGGGAAAACCACATGATGAAGAAGATGCATTTCGGATGCTCACTTCTTTAGAAGGACGCGAGCATGAGGTTTATAGCGGCCTAGCTATTATTGATGTCTCGACTGGGAAGATAGCAGTTGATTATTCATCTACACGGGTTAAAATGCGAACAATGACAGCTGAGGAGATACGTGGATACATCGCTAGTAAAGAGCCGATGGATAAAGCTGGTTCCTATGCTATTCAGGGTCTTGGATCGACGATTGTAGAGCGAATCGAGGGTGATTATTTTACGGTAGTGGGCTTGCCACTTAATCGCTTAGCCCAGATGCTTAATCAATTTGGAATTTCCCTGTTAAACAAGTAGGTGTTCCTCTTAGATTGCTTCTCCATGATAAAAGCCACTTGGCAGGAATGACGGAAGGGGCAAAATAAGAGATGAACTGTAACAATTTGAAGCTAAAAAACGTCCCTACATATGAGCGTCCGCGCGAGCGTTTGTTAAGGCAAGGGTCTGGTGCTTTATCTGATGTCGAGCTTTTAGCGATTTTACTTCGGACTGGCACAGAAAAAGATTCAGTCCAAGGGGTAGCGCAGCGCTTATTAGCTGTGTTTGGCAATTTGCAACAACTTGCAACAGCTACTCATGAGGAGCTGACAGATATAAACGGGATTGGTCCCGTTAAGGCTGTGGAAATACAAGCTGCGTTGGAGTTAGGACGAAGATCAGCCATAAAAGCTAGGGATATTCGTATCAGTATCCGCTTGCCAAAAGATGTAGCAGATTATATGATGCCGGAGATGGCTGGACTGGTGCAGGAACATTTTGTATGCCTGTTTTTAAATACAAAAAATCAGGTGATTGGGAAGAAAACAGTTTTTGTGGGAAGCTTGGATTCTTCTATTGTTCATCCACGTGATATTTACCGCGAAGCGATTAAACGCTCCTGTGCCTCTATCATCTGTTTGCATAATCATCCAAGCGGAGATCCTGCTCCAAGTAAAGAGGATATTAATGTGACTAAAATTCTGCTTCAAGCAGGGGATTTAGTAGGAATCCCTCTTTTGGATCATGTTATTATCGGAGATGGCCATTACGTTAGTTTAAAAGAACAGGGATATATGTAACACGTACCCTTTCACAAAACAAATAATACCTGTCTGTCAGCGGAAGCATCCTAGGAAAATGACCGTTTTGACAAAATGGAAGGAGATTTTCAATATGTTTGGTAGTTTCACACGCGATATGGGGATTGACTTGGGAACAGCTAATACCCTCGTATACGTTAAAGGAAAAGGAATTGTGGTGAGCGAGCCTTCTGTTGTAGCGATCCGCACTGATACAAATACAATTGAGGCTGTAGGTAATGCAGCAAAGAATATGATTGGTCGTACACCAGGAAATATCGTGGCTGTTCGCCCGATGAAAGACGGAGTTATTGCTGATTTTGAAACCACTGCAACCATGATGCGTTATTTTATTCGTCAAGCTCAGAAAAACCAAGGCTTCTTTAGCCGTCGTCCTAGTGTAATGGTTTGTGTGCCATCTGGGATTACAGCGGTTGAAAAACGTGCGGTAGAGGATGCAACGAAACAAGCAGGAGCAAAAGAAGCATATACAATTGAAGAGCCATTTGCGGCTGCAATTGGTGCTGACTTACCTGTTTGGGAGCCAACAGGTAGCATGGTAGTGGACATTGGGGGCGGTACGACGGAAGTAGCCATCATCTCACTGGGTGGAATTGTAACTAGTCGTTCCATTCGTGTAGCTGGTGATGAAATGGATGAAGCTATCATTCAGTACATTAAACGTCGATACAATCTGATGATTGGTGAACGTACTGCTGAGACGTTGAAAATGGAAATTGGTTCCGCTATCGCCCCGGATGAACAAGAAACGGTAGAAATCCGCGGTCGTGATCTTGTGACAGGTTTGCCAAAAACCATCTCTGTTACGAGTACAGAAATTGCAGAAGCATTAGCAGAAACGATTATGTCGATTGTCGAAGCTGTGAAAATTACGTTGGAGAAAAGTCCTCCGGAGTTGGCTGCGGATATCATGGACCGTGGAATTGTACTAACGGGAGGCGGAGCATTATTACGTCACATTGAACGTTTATTAACACGTGAGACAGGTATGCCTGTTCATGTGGCGGAGAATGCTCTTGACTGTGTAGCAATTGGAACAGGACGTGCACTTGAGAATTTGCATCTCTTTAAATCTAAACACGGAATCACATCTTCACGCGCAAAAAGACGATAAGCGGGTGACGTGTCTATGTCATTCTTCGGTAATCGCAAACTTATAATTGTATTAATTGGCTTAGTTGTTCTGTTAGTAGTGATGGGGTATACCGCTAAAGACAGAATGAACTTGACATGGCCAGAAAAGTTTATGAAAGATACAACCAGCGTGGTGCAGGGGCTTTTTTACCGCCCTGCCCAGGCTGTTTCGCAGTTTGTTCACAATGTTCAAGATGCTTATCATGTGTATGAAGAAAATCGCGTACTAAAAGCAAGTTTGGATCAATATGCTCAAATGTCTGCTGAGTTAAAAGCCGTAAAGTATGAGAATGGACAACTTAGAGAGAGTCTTGGCACAAAACAAAAATTAAATGACTACAATGTGATTTATTCAGAAGTAGCTGCAAGGAATTCGAGTCAATGGAATGATGTATTAGTTATCAGTAGTGGTAGCAAACAAGGCGTGAAGAAGGACATGGCAGTTATGACCTCTAAAGGCTTAATTGGGAGAGTGAAGGATGTTTCCAATTTCTCTGCGACAGTTGAATTGCTCACAAGCAGAGAGAGCTCTAATCGTAACCATGTCTCTGGATATATTTTGGCTACTCAACCAATTCAAACTCCGCCTTCGACTACCGGTAATGGTCAACAGACAAATGGCACAAATAATACAGCAAATGCGGGCAATAAAACAAATGCAACTAACTCACAGGCTCCTAATCAACAGAAGCCTGCAACTACTACCAAGTATGTAAGTGGAATTTTAGAGGATTACGATTCGGTTGAAAAATTATTAATTATGCGTAAAATTCCTTTAGATCAAAAAATAAGTATGAATGATGCGGTAATTACGTCTGGTTTGGGTGGTATGATTCCTAGTAAACTTCCAATCGGTGTAGTAGTCAAAACAGAGCCAGGAGACTATGGATTAACTCAAACCGCCTATATTAGACCGTACGCTGATTTTACGTTAATTTCTGATGTCTTGGTTATTGATCGCAAGACTGTGACGACTCCAACTGGTGAATCGGTATCTCCTGATCAAAAAGGTACCACTCAGCAATCGAAGGGAAAAGGGGGTAAATAATATGTTATCTCGAACGAAATTGTCCCTCTTCTTGCTATTGCTGTTCATATTGGAAGGGTCGGTAGTACAAGTTTTTGTGCCGAGTGCATGGGGGATGTCTTACGAGACGATTCCCCGCTTTGCTTTAGTGGGAACGATCCTGATTTCTTTGTTTATCGGGAGACGAGAAGGATTATTATATGGATTGGTCTTTGGGCTGCTACAAGATGTTATTTTTGGTCATATTATCGGTGTGTATACGTTATCTATGATGGTAGCAGGGTACTTTGCTGGACTAGTCTTAATGCTATTTCATCGTAGCTTTGCCGTGGTGTTTACTACGCTTCTTCTAGTTCTGTTTGGGCATGAATGGCTTACTTATACACTATTTCGTTTATTTATGACCAATCCTGTAGATGTTCAATGGACACTTACTCACGAAATTTTTCCGACAGTTCTACTTAATATGTTGTTTGCGGCATTCGTTTATATACCGATGAAAAAGCTTTGCTTGCAAGTGCAAGAAAACAAAGAGCGCTCTCATGAGTAGGATCTGACAGAAGGAGGAGTAGCTCGAATGGGAGAGAACCAACAACAACCTAAATCCCATATTGCCACTAGATTAAACGTTTTGTTTTTTTTCGTGTTTATATTTTTTGCAGCTGTCATTTTACGACTTGCTTATGTACAAATCGTAGAAGGAGAACAATATCAACACGATTTAGAAAAGTATAGTATTAGACAATTGCCAATACCTGCACCACGTGGTCGTATCTTAGATGTGAACCATAATGTTTTGGTCTCGAATAAGCCTGTTTTTACGGTTACTTATACCTCTGAGCAAAAACGGGAAATTAATGAAGAAGCAGTAGCTGAAAAGCTGACGGGCTTGTTGCAAATGGATGAAAAGATAGGGACTGATAAAGAGCTGATAAAAAAAGCAACTGAATTACAGACAACATTACCAGTCACTCTAAAGCCTGAGCAATCTCAGAAGGTCATTCAGCAATTAACACCAAAAATAAATGCTCTGCCTAATTCGGATCAATTAAAGGGTATAAAGGACTATGATTTAGTAAAAACAGCTTTTGCTTTAGGACTTACAGTGCGTTCCCCTTTCGATGAAAATGATCGTGAAGCTTTACAAAAAAAATTGCCAGCAACGATTCAGGTAGACGGCAAAAACGTGGATACGAAGACAGCTTATGACAGTCAATTATTAAAATACATCATCACAGCTAACGTACCGTATCCAATTGCTCTTGAAGACAAAGTAAAGGAATCTTTGCAAAAGGAAGTAAAATCACTCTTAAATAAGATGCCTTCTGTTAGTCAGCTGAGCAGTAAAACGGATGCGGAATTACTTCAGTATGCTGCTAGATTTGATTTGGATGTGGCATTGCCATTAACCCCTGAACAACGTCAATATCAGTGGCATCGCATTAGCATCTTAAATAGTATGCGAGATTATAGCATGCCTAAATTTATTCCTCGTCGCATCAAGGAGAACGCTACTGAAATTGAAGTAGCCAAAATCAATGAAAATTTAAGTGAATTACCTGGTATTAATGTAATTGTTGAACCTGTTCGTCAAATTAGACAAGATGAGGATGGAGCCTTTGCCACACATATTCTTGGCTATATCAGTCCAATCAATGCAAGTCAGGTCAATGAGTATCTCGCGATGGGTTATTCCAAGACAGATCGTATTGGAGTCGAGGGATTAGAAAGATATTATGAGAAAGATTTGCGTGGAAAAGATGGCATTATGGATGTGCAGGTAAACAAGGATGCAGAGACGGTAGTGAAAGGAAGAACCCGTGAAGCAATACCTGGAAATGATTTGATCCTTTCCTTGGATTATCGCTTTCAAAGTAAATTAGAAGAAATTCTCAAACGGAATGTCAATGACATGAGACGCTCTGCTAAAGGAAAAGTGGACGCTGCTTCTGCTGTCGTGATGAATCCTAATACGGGTGAGGTTTTGGCCATGGCTAACTACCCTGATTACGATTTAAACCTCCACTATAATCGAAAGCAATTCAATGAGAATTATGAAAAGGTAGTTGCCCCTGCACAGCTTAACAACGTTACAAGAGGGGTATATCCACCAGCCTCTACAGTTAAACCAATTTCGGTTATGATGGCTTTACAAGAAAAATTAACAACACCCAATGAGTCGATTTTTGACCCTGGTTATTTCCAATTTGGGGATGTTAAGAAACGGAACTGGAAACTAGGTGGCCATGGTCAAGTTGACGCCAGACGAGCAATAGCTGTATCTAATAACACCTACATGTATACAATGGGATGGAGATTAAAGGAACGTGAAATAGCAAAAGGAAATAGCTATCGTGAATCCTTTAAGGTTATTAATTTTTACAATCAGCAATTTGGTCTAGGGGTTAAAACTGGAATTGATTTACCAAGTGAAAAAGCCGGTTGGCCGGCTCCAACATTTGAGATGGGTCGTATTGCCGATGCTCTAATTGGACAGTATGATAGTTTTACTCCTATCCAATTAGCTCAATATGTCTCTACAGTTGCAAATGGCGGTTATCGAATTCGTCCGCATATGGTTAAAGAAATTCGGAAAGGATCTATTGATCCTAAGAAGCCAGGCGATGTAATTACAACTATAGAGCCACAGGTCTTAAATAAAATTAATATTAATCCAAGCTACCTCAAGGTGGTTCAAGAAGGGATGCGTCGTGTTACTCAGCCTGGAGGTACCGCTGCGACAGCAATGGCAGGTTTACCATTTAGTGTAGCTGCTAAAACAGGTACCGCTCAAACAGGTGGAACAACTTCTGATAACTCATTGATCCTTGGGTATGCACCTTACGAAAAACCTAAAATTTCCTTCGTGGTAGTGGTTCCTCATTCTGGAGGACATGGTTCAGATAAGATTGCACGTGAATTGCTGGAAGCCTATCATGCCTTGTATCCACTTAGTAGCACGGTAACGCCGACAGAGTAGGCTTTCTAAGATAAATTCGCTGAGTTTTTTATCAGCGAGGCAGGAGTTTGTTGTGTAAATGGCGAATGGTAACGGTCGAGGTGAAACATCTCCATGAATACGGCCAAAAGTAAAGTAATCATTAAAGGAACCAAAGATGGGCTTGTCTTTTTTATGGACGATACGTGCTCATTCTCGGAGCTTTTAGATGATTTGCGTGAAAAAATCGAGCACAGCCATCAACAATTTTTCAGTGGTCCTCTCATCAGGATTACGTTAAAACTTGGGAAACGTTATTGCACTCCAGAGCAACAGGAAGAGTTAACACAGATTATTCGGTTGAAGGGTAATCTGGTTATTCATATGATCGACTCGGATGTGATTCTTAAAGAAGAAGCATGCAAAGAAGCCAAAGCTCCCGGATTGATTGTACAAACAAATACGGTTCGTTCCGGTCAGGTATTAGAGTACGACGGAGATATTTTGCTACTGGGTGATGTTAATCCTGGTGGTACAATTAGAAGTACGGGGAGTATCTTCGTGTTAGGTAATCTTCGTGGCGTAGCGCAAGCGGGAACGAATGGCGACAAAGATGCTGTAATCGCCTCCGCTTGCTTACACCCTACCCAGCTGAGAATTGCGGAAGTAATCAGCCGTCCGGGAGATGAATGGTCGGACTATAGTGGTACTACCGAGTTTGCTTATTTGGAAGAGGATCGGATGGTAGTCGCTAAAATGAACTTTTTGCATCGCTTACGCTCAGATTTGGGTGAGAAGAAAGCATAACGGTACGGAATGAAGGAGAGGGAGCATACGTGGGTATTGCAATAGTTGTTACTTCAGGGAAAGGTGGAGTGGGTAAAACCACCTCATCTGCTAATATAGGAACCGCATTGGCTCTCAATGGCCAGAAGGTGTGTATGGTAGATACAGATATTGGCTTGCGCAATCTGGATGTAGTCATGGGACTGGAGAATCGTATCATTTACGACCTGATTGATGTAGCGGAAGGTAGTTGTCGCTTGCAACAGGCTTTAATTAAAGATAAGCGCTTTGAGACGTTGTCGCTATTACCAGCAGCACAGACCAAGGATAAATCGGCGATTACAACAGACCAGATGGAAGATATCGTCACTCAATTGAAGCGTGATTTTGACTATGTCATTATTGATTGTCCAGCAGGTATTGAACAAGGTTTCCGCAACGCCGTAGCGGGAGCTGATCAGGCTATTGTTGTGACAACTCCGGAAAAGGCAGCGGTGCGTGACGCAGATCGTATCATAGGTCTGCTCGAACGTGAAAATGTAGGAATGCCTAAATTAGTAATAAATCGGGTACGGTCTCATATGGTTAAAAATGGTGATATGCTGGATGTGGAAGACATTCTGGATTTGCTTGCCATTGATTTACTAGGTGTGATTCCTGATGATGAATATATCATTAAATCTGCAAATGCAGGTGAGCCGGCAGTTATGAATCATGAATCTCGCGCTTCCTTAGCTTATCGAAATGTAGCAAGGCGTTTGTTAGGGGAATCAGTTCCCTTACTTCCACTTCAGGATAAACCAGGAGTTTTTCATAAGTTCCGTAAGTTTTTTGGCTTAAAATAAGGAAAACTAGTCGAGAAACAGAGAACAGGGGTATACTCCTGTTTCTTTTTTACTGATCCGAACTTATGGAAATTTTATCTTAACAAAGTGCAACGAAGGTTCTTAGTGCCAAAGGTTTGGTTTTCAAGTTTTTCTTTGCATTTCAGAATATATAAGACTTACAGATACTAGACCTTATCATGCACGGGGGAAAAAGATGGATTTTGAAAAACGATATATAAAACAGTTGGATTGGTTGATTCTGTTAATCCTCCTAGGTCTCGGCTTGTTTAGTTATCTCGGTATTAGTGGCTCTGCCCCAGGAGTGGCGACAGCAAATCGGCAGCTTATGTGGTATGGTATTGGTTTTGGCGTATTGTTTTGTACACTGATTATCGACTATCGTGTGTTTCGGCAACTATCATATATCGTGTACGCTGGAGGGTTAGTTTTACTTTTCGGTGTATTTTTTACGAAGGTTATCAACGGGGCTACTAGTTGGTATAATCTGGGTGTCGTTCTGTTTCAACCATCTGAACCAATGAAAATTTTTACGATAATAGCTACAGCACATTATATGTCCAAGCGTGAAGAAAAATTAGGTAAGCCGTATTATCTCTATGAATGGTGGCCTGTGTTTTTGATCGTAGGGGTACCGCTTCTCATGATTTTTAAACAACCAGACTTGGGGACAGCTTTAGTCTTTTGTTCCATACTAGCAACTATGTTGATCGTCGGTGGTATTCGTGTACGGCACATGATTAGCTTTAGTGGGATTGCTACTTTTGCAGTAGGATTGGTTTCCTATGTTTATATTTATCATAAAGAAGATATCTTTTTTAAATTGATTAAACCTTATCAATGGGCTCGTATTGAATCTTGGTTAAACCCATATCATGATCCAGTAGGGCAAGGATTTCAGCTTTTACAATCCCTTATTGCTATTGGCTCTGGACAGTTAACGGGCAAAGGCTTACACACAGCTACACAGGCTAGCTTGTTGTGGGTACCAGTTGGTGAGAGTGATTTCATTTTTACTGTCATTGCAGAACGTCTGGGTTTTATTGGTGCAGGAATTATGATGATCCTTTTTTTCGTATTGGTTTATCGAATGATTCGGATTGCTATGGAGTGTAATGATCCATTTGGTGCTTATGTGGTATCAGGTGTGGTTGGAATGCTCACGTTTCAAATCTTTGAAAATATTGGAATGACCATTCAGTTAATGCCAATTACTGGTTTGCCTTTACCATTTATTAGTTATGGTGGAAGTTCTCTTCTAACCAACTTCTTAACAATAGGTGTAGTGCTGAATATTGGGATGAGGAAGCAGAAACTTAGTTTCGATTAAGTTAAAAATCGTGACAAATCAATAAATGTGTGATATATTCAAGGTAAGTTAACCATTTTACTTACCTAGTGATTTGATGGATTGGATGATATGCCGTGCTTTTCAGAGATAGCGTCACCATGTGATCAAGTCTCTGTTGGGCACGGCTTTTTTCCTTGAAACAAGCTTTAAGTGATGGTTAACAGATATTTTAATCGTCTGAAAAGGCGAACATTTCTAGGAGGTTTTTTCCATGCAACAAGGTACTGTAAAATGGTTTAACGCAGAAAAAGGTTTTGGTTTCATTCAAGTTGAAGGCGGAGAAGATGTATTCGTACACTACAGCGCTATCCAAACTGAAGGTTTCAAAACTCTTGAAGAAGGTCAAAAAGTTGAGTTTGAAATCGTTCAAGGTAGCCGTGGACCACAAGCTGCTAACGTTAATCGTCTGTAAGATCAAATATGTATAAAAAGAAGCAGTCTCTCTTTTGAGGGGCTGTTTTTTTACATTTATGTTATCGATGTACAGCTTTGTTTTACATTGTCATATCCCACGTAGACAAGTCATATACTCCAAGTAAAGCTTGGCCTGAAAAGGGGGTGGGATGCATGTTTCATGAGAGAGAACGGGTAAAGGATAGAAGGCAGGAAAGAAAAGAACAGCTTCTCTTACAATCGCGCGACAGTATGCCGCCACACATTGATGATCTACATGATCCGCTGGAAAGAGTGTTTATCCCGGATCAATATTCAAGAAGCACTGATTTCACAAACGAGACTCCCCCTAGCAAACCGGTGGGTTATCACTTTAAAAGGCAAATTTATCTTTCTTTAGCGGTTATTGGAATAGCGTATGTTTTATTAAAAAGTCCATTTGGTGTTCCAAATACATGGCGAGATTTATCAAGAGAAGTGATGACACGCGATTTCAATTTTGAGGGTGTGGCGGTATGGTATGAACAAGTTACAGGTCACTCACCAAGTGCGCTACCGGTTCTTTTTGATAAAAAAGAAAAGGAGAGTGTGCCAGCAAATGCCTATCAGCTAAGTAAGTGGAGTTTGCCAAAGGAGTGGAAAATAGCAAAGGAGTATGATTCCAAAAGTGCCAAATTAGTTGTTGATTTAGGGAATAAAGGAGAAGTCCTCAATATGGATACCGGCTGGGTAACTTCTGTTGGGGAAAAACCTGGCTATGGAACCACTGTAATCATCCAGTATACCGATGGTCGAGAGATTTGGTATGGAAATCTTGAAAAGGTAAATGTATCTGTAAATGACTGGGTGAATACAAAGGACCTTGTTGGAGTTGCCAAACCTTTTACCGATCAAGAGATTAACACGCGTTACCTATTTATGGCGATGAAACAAAACGGGAAATTTATTAATCCATTGGACGTGATTTCATTTGAATGACTTTTGGCCAGGCGGTATTCGTGTCCGCATCCATCTTTTATTTTGGCTGGTCATTGGTCTAGCTGTAATGGCTGGCTATTTTATAGAAACGATTGCGCTTTTCATCATTGTACTTATTCATGAGCTTGGTCATATAGCGGCGGCTCGTGAACTCGGATGGGAAGTAAAAGAAATTCAATTGTTACCCTTTGGTGGGGTTGCAGTTATGGAGGAATCCCCCTCAGCAGATGCTATAGACGAGATTGTAGTAGCATTAGCAGGCCCTTTTATGAATATCGTTATGATTTTTTTTTCTCTTTTATTTTGGTGGTTAGGTATTTGGTCGGAGCATTGGGCCCATTTTTTTATGAAAAGTAATATGATGATTGCTTTGTTTAATTTATTACCGATGTGGCCCTTAGATGGTGGGCGCATTGTGCAAGCGGTATTAACATCGTTCATTTCTTATCGGAAAGCGGCGATTTTATCATTTAGTAGTAGTTGTGGATTTGCTATTTTACTGCTGGGAGCCGGAGTTTGGTTCTTCCATGCTAATCTAACTGCTGTTGCGATTTATTTGGCACTTACCAATGGGCAAGCATACAAGCGCTTTCCTTATCAGTTTGTTCGTTTTTTACATAAAAGATATCAGGGAGCACCCAGACTAGACAGGATAGAGCCTGTTCGTGTTCCATCTTCTCTATCTGTTTGGGAAGCTACCCATAAGCTACAAAAAGGTAAATACCATTTGTTTTATATAACGGGTAAACAAGGTGGTGTACTACCTGAGGAGAATGTACTCTATGCTTGTCTAGTTGAACGGCGCCAGCGAGACTGGATCAGTAGCTTGTTGTAGCTTGTGACGGTTTTTGGTTATGTTACAAGCAGTTCTACTATTTTTCAAATCGAGTAGAAATGCGCTACAATGAGTAATAGGACAGACCTCCAGGAGGAAAATTAGTTGAACAAAAAACAACAGCGTGCTCTCCAACAAATAATCGTGAGCCGTGACATAGAAGAAACACGTATTGCTGTCATGGAAGCAGGTCGACTTGCTGAGTTGACAATGGAACAAGACAAACAAATGGCAGCAGTTGGCAGTATTTATAGAGGGCGAGTAAAAAAAGTCTTACCAGCCATGCAAGCTGCCTTTATAGATATCGGAGAAGAACAGGAAGCGTTTTTATATATTGACGAGGCGTTGCCCCCAGGCTGGAAAGTACAGAACCGAGGGGCAGCCAAACCTAATATTCGGACTTTAGTGCAAGTAGGCGAAGAAAAAATTGTCCAAATTAGCAAAGAAGCGATAGGGAGTAAATCTCCAAGACTTACATCCGAAATCAGCTTGCCGGGGCGCATGCTGGTTTATTTGCCATCTGCAGGGCTTATCTCTTTGTCACGTAAAATTGTAGATGCCAAAAAACGTGAACGACTAAGAGTGTGGGCAACCGATAATTTGGCTGAGGGAGAAGGAATCATTGTAAGAACGATGGCCGAGGAGGCTTCCCTGGAGCATTTGCAAATAGAACTTGATTTCCTGCGTGCAAAGTGGAAGACGGCGCTTCAGGAAACAGGAAAGAAAAAAACGCCGTCCCTTCTTTTATCAGCAGATAATGCAGTGAGCCGTATTTTATTAGATCGCTCTGAAGATCAGATGGTAGAAATAGTAGTGGATGACGCAGAGTTGTATCATGAGCTTAGAGTACAGGCAAAGGCTATTCATCCAGCCATGTTTAATAAAATTCAATTTTATCAAGGGAAAACCTCTGTGTTAGACTCCTATGGTGTCGATAAAGAAATTGAAAAAGCCCTGTATAGGCAGGTATGGCTGAAAAGTGGTGGTTTCTTGGTAATCGATCAGACAGAAGCTATGACCGTTATCGATGTTAATACAGGGAAATTTACGGGTAAGAGTGGTCAGCAGCTAGAAGATACCGTCACCGCAACCAATGTGGAAGCAGCCCAAGAGATTGCTAGACAACTACGACTTCGCGATATTGGTGGCATTATCATTATTGATTTCATTGATATGAAGCAGGCAAAAAACCAACAGATTGTACAAGAAGCCTTACAGAGAGAATTAGAAAAAGACGTAACCAATAGTTATGTCATGGGTTTTACGCAATTAGGCCTATTGGAAATGACACGGAAAAAGGTAAGAAACAATCTATCCTCCATTCTAACCAAAGCATGCATCACTTGTAGTGGTAAGGGGAGAATCTTAACGGAACAGGAAGTAGCTGGACGCTTTATTCGAGAGGCTAAGGCATTGATCCGAGCACAGGAAGCAGAGGCTATTGTAGCCGCTTTTCATCCTCATGTTTATCAGTATGTTCAAGCGGAAGGAAGGCGTGAGAAATTTGCGGAGGAATGGGGTGCCATGGTTCAATTTATTTCACGTGAAACCATGCACCCAAGTGAATATCAGATTTTACATGTTGGCAAAAAGGTTGATTCTAAACGTTTTTCTTGACCTTTTCTGCTGGGTATGATATTCTCTGATTGTTATGCAGCTATGCTTGTACCTTGAAGCATACTGTAACCGCGCGAATCAGGTTTTAGTAAGTTGGTTTTTAAAGCCACACCTGCATGAGGCGAGTCTGAGTATAGGAGGTGCAATAGAATGTACGCAATTATCGTAACAGGTGGTAAACAATACAAAGTTGAAGAGGGTGCTACCCTTTACATCGAAAAACTAACTGCTTCTGAAGGCGAAACAGTTACTTTTGATCAAGTATTGTTCGTAAGCAAAGATGGTAAAGTAACTGCGGGTACTCCAACTGTAGCTGGTGCAACTGTAACAGCGAAAGTTGAAAAGCACGGTAAAGGTGAGAAAGTTATCGTGTACAAGTACAAAGCAAAGAAAAACTATCGTCGTAAGCAAGGTCACCGTCAACCATTCTCTAAAGTTGTTATCGAAAAGATCAACGCGTAATGGTTAAGGTCGAGGTGATTCGATCTCAGACGGGCATTGCAGAGATTGCTATGACAGGGCATGCAAATGCTGGTAAATACGGGGAGGACATTGTTTGTTCTGCTGTATCGGCCATTATTTTAGGCAACCTGAATGCGGTACATCTTTTGCTCGGTTTGAAGCCGGATGTGGAAATGAACACAGAAGAGGGCGGATTTTTAAAGTGGCGGGTTTCATCTTTGGATGATCCAACTCTTGAAGAGAAGCAACAACTACTGGCGGAAAGCACAGTGGTTGCTCTACTGGGTATTTCCCAAAACTACGGAACATATATTTCTGTACAAGATTCAAAATGGCAAGGGGGTGCTCACTCATGATGAACATGCTATTCACTATGGACCTGCAATTCTTCGCATCCAAAAAAGGGGTAGGTTCTACAAAGAACGGTCGTGACTCCATCGCTAAGCGCCTTGGTACAAAGCGTGGCGACGGCCAATTCGTAAAAGCTGGTAACATTCTTGTTCGCCAACGCGGAACAAAAATTTATCCAGGTGCTAACGTAGGCATCGGCGGCGACGATACTTTGTTCGCGAAAGCTGACGGAATCGTTCGTTTCAAACGTCTGGGACGCGATCGCAAACAAGTTGTGATCGAACCAGTTGTTGCTGAAGCGTAATAACGACAAGAAGCTAAAACCCAGCCAATCGCTGGGTTTTTCTTTTTACTCACTATCCTCCTTTACTCTACTCGTACTTATGTTAAAATAAAAGATGGAATCCATATAGTGACAGGTGGGAAAACATGAAGGACGAACAAAAGTTTATAACGGATCATGCGGACACGTTATTGAGGATTTTAAACCAGGACCGTCATGATTGGCTCAATCATCTCCAGGTTCTCCATGCTTATTTGAAGTTGGGACGCTACCAAGATGGGGAGGCTTACCTACAAAAAGTGACGGAGGAAGCTCACCGTGAAAGTATGATTGCTCGCATAAACTGTTCGCGTTTGTCTGCTTTCTTTTTGACGTTTAATGCGTTAAATAGAGACATAATAGTAGAAGTAGAGGTTAAAACACAGGTAGATGTGACCAAGCTAGAGATGCAAAGCGATAGCTTTTTTTATTTGATTTCAACTTGCATCGGGCTATTACAGCATCACTTGCATACGGAACAAGTGGAACATCCTCACTTAGTGGTGACATTGTTTCACTCAGATAATGAGGTATTTGCCAACTTTGACTTGGAAGGTCAGGTCTCTGCATTAGTTGCAGGGGAAGTGGAAAAGCTTATTCATGATCACAAGGGTATGGCCAAGCTCGTAAGTGAACAAATACATACCGATACAGGCTGGATTGCTGAAATGAGCTTTCCTTGCAAAATGTAGAGAGGTGGCAATTTCGTGTTCGTCGATCAAGTAAAAGTTTATGTAAAAGGTGGAGACGGCGGTAATGGAGCAGTTTCATTCCGTCGCGAAAAGTATGTAGCACTCGGAGGTCCTGCGGGTGGAGATGGTGGTAAGGGAGCGAACGTTGTTTTTGTCGTGGACGAAGGTTTACGTACGCTTATTGATTTCCGTTACCAACGACATTTTAAAGCAAAACGTGGTGAACACGGGAGAACAAAAGGGATGCACGGTGCTGGATCAGAGGATATGATTGTTCGTGTTCCTCCAGGTACTACTGTGTACGATGATGATACACAAGAAGTGATTGCTGACCTTATTGAACATGGTCAACGTGCAATCATTGCCAAAGGTGGCCGCGGCGGACGAGGTAATATTCGTTTTGCCACGTCTTCTAATCCGGCTCCAGAGATTGCGGAGAACGGTGAACCAGGTCAAGAACGTTATATTCGTATGGAATTAAAGCTGATTGCGGATGTAGGCTTAGTTGGTTATCCGAGTGTAGGAAAATCAACGCTTCTATCTTCCGTTACAGCAGCAAAGCCTAAGATTGCTGCGTATCATTTCACAACAATCGCTCCAAATCTAGGAGTAGTAGACCTAGGTGAAAAAAGTTTTGTTATGGCTGATTTACCGGGCCTTATTGAAGGTGCTCATGAAGGTATTGGGCTTGGTCATCAGTTTTTACGTCATGTTGAGCGTACAAGGCTGATTGTACATGTGATCGATATGGCAGCGACTGAGGGACGTGACCCTTACGAGGATTACCTTCAAATTAACGAAGAACTTAAACATTACAATGCCCGCATGGAAGACAGACCACAAATTATTGTGGCTAATAAAATGGATTTGCCAGATGCAGAAGTGCATTTGCAGGCTTTCCGTGAAAAATGTCCAGATGCGAAAATATATCCGATTTCTGGCGCGACTCGTCAGGGTGTACAAGAGCTCATGTATGCTATTAGTGATTTACTTGAGACGATTCCAGACCGTTTTGAAGTAGAAGAAGTAGTAGAAGTAGAAGAAAGAGTTGTGTTTAAAGCGGAGCCTGAAGACTTACCGTTTGTCATTACAAGAGAGAATGACATATTTGTGGTAAGTGGTGACAAGCTTGAAAAATTAACGAAGATGACTAACTTGAACAGCTATGACTCCATCCAGCGTTTTTCACGTTTAATGCGTACGATGGGAATTGATCAGGCCCTACGTGAGCGTGGTGCGAAAGACGGAGATACCGTTCAGATTGGTAAATTCGAATTTGAGTTCCAAGAGTAAACTTTCGTTAAAAGTGAGTGTGATGAGATGGGGACTATGGGGGAAGACAAACAGCTTGTACGCGGTACCATTATACACGTATCACGTGAAAATGAATCCGTTGCTCTAAAGGATGCTATGATAGAGTATCAGAAGGGAGACTATTTGTTACTCTCTTGTATTTTAGATCAGGCGAATCCTACTTTTTTGGGTTGTATTCTTCATGTGCGTTTCAATGAAGGTCAGGAGTATCGAGCCTACGAGGTATATACAGAAAAAATCGCATGGCCGGTTGTTATTATGGGACTACTGCCTGTACGCATAAAATCAGTAGTTGAGGGATCGAAGCAGCAGAAAGGGCAAACCTCTTCCTCTGTTGTAAGTTCTCATGATGCTAATCGTCAAGCTATCCTAGCGAAATTAAAGGGAAGTAAGCAAGAAGCATCCGCTCTCACGAATAACCAGTCTGGTGATCGAGAAAATCAGGCACAACAATTGGTTAAGCCTGACTTTATTATTAATGTTCCCTACAAGCGAATGGGAGCTAAACCAAATGAAGAGCTGGGAGAGGGAGTACTCCTAAGCTTCTCAGAAAAGGAGCTTCATGTAGGAACAGATGGATATTTGGCAAAGGGGGATTTTGTTAATCTCTCGTTTGTAATTCCACGTACGAAAACGGAAGTAGTAGCCATGACGAAAGTAATTCAAAAACGGTTTGATAATAATATCACAATTGTTACGCTCTCTATCACAGATGTCGATCCTGCTCAGCATGCTGAGTTAGTCGCCTATCACAAGACGATGTTATCTTAAACCTTAATAAAGGCACCTCGTTATGTTAAAACGAGGTGCCTTTTTGTTTTGTGAGCGTCAATCAACCCCCGCGCTCGTTGTCTATCTGATAATTTGGAGAGACTGCCATGCGCTTCTCATCTAATTTTTTTCCGAATTGATCCAGAGATCCTGGTTTTCCTACACCATTGTGGTTACGTCGTTGAGATTTATCAGACTTTCCGCGTCCACCCATTCGTTACACCTCCTTCATTAAAAGTAAGATGGTACATGCTATATGATTGGAAAAACATGGACAATATAGGCTTTTTGCCTATTTTGCTGTCACAGCCTAGTGTGTGCGTCGATAGTAGCTTTCATGTAATCCGCTTTTTGGGGTTGTCAGAGTATCGTAGTCAGCGTATAATGTCCTTTATAAGAAAACACTTGTATTTTTCAGGAGGACACATGAGTAAACGAGATGAAAAATTCTATTTAATTAGAGCGGACATCCTCCCAGAATCGATCGCGAAGACGATTGAAGTTAAAAAATTGTTGGAATCAGGTGAAATCGATACGGTAAATGAAGCGGTCGAACGGGTTGGGCTTAGTCGTAGCGCTTTTTATAAATACAAAGATGCGATTTTCCCTTTCAACGCTATGATGAGTGAAAAAATTATGACCGTCAGTCTTACTCTCGAGCATCGTTCTGGAATTTTATCGAAAGTATTGCAATTCGTGGCAGAAAAAGGCGGGAATGTACTGACAATCAATCAAACCATTCCATTACAAGGGATTGCCAATGTGACGATGTCAGTGGATATGGCCCAGCTACATATGCCAACAACGGAGTTTTTAGATTTACTTGAAAAGTTACATGGGGTGCGCAAGGCGATGATCGTGGGTAGAGGATAAGATCGAGGACAACTAAGGAGGCGTAAACATGGATAAAAAGCAGGTAAAAGTAGGTTTGATGGGACTTGGAACAGTGGGAACAGGTGTGGTTCGGATTGTGGATGCACATCAGGAGGATTTGTTTAACCAAACGGGTCTGAGTATTGAAATCCATAAGATTCTGGTACAAGACAAAGAAAAAGCCCGAACTGTAGCAGTCGATCAGACGAAAATTACCACCAATGTGGATGATCTATTAGAAGACCCAGATATCGATGTCATTGTTGAGGTGATTGGTGGCATACAGCCTACAAAAGATTATCTGCTAAAGGCCCTTGCACAAGGAAAAAATGTAGTAACGGCAAATAAGGACTTAATGGCATTGCACGGAGCAGAGCTACTGCATAAGGCACAAGAAAAAAAATGTGATGTTTTATATGAAGCGAGTGTTGCTGGAGGAATCCCTATTCTTCGCGCTTTGGTGGAAGGTTTTTCCTCTGATAGAATCACTAAAATGATGGGAATTGTGAATGGTACGACTAACTATATCATGACTAAAATGAGCAAAGAAGGGGCTGAGTATCGGGAAGTTTTGGCTGAAGCTCAAGCCCTTGGATATGCAGAGTCTGATCCGACTGCCGATGTAGAAGGATTTGATGCTGCTAGAAAGATGGCCATCCTCTCTACACTAGGCTTCCGTGTTCCGATGAATTTAGAAGATGTACAGGTAAGAGGAATTAGCAAAGTTAGTAAAGAGGATATTGCTTACGGTAAAAAATTAGGCTACGAAGTAAAGCTACTTGGTATTGCGCGTCGCGATGATGACGAGATTGAAGTGAGTGTACAACCTACAATGGTTCATAAGTCTCACCCATTAGCTTCTGTGAATGGCGTGTTTAATGCGGTGTATGTACATGGTGAAGCGGTGGGAGAAACGATGTTCTATGGTCCTGGAGCTGGTGAGATGCCAACAGCGACAGCAGTTGTTTCTGATCTGATCACCGTTGTAAAAAATATGAAATTAGGTGTTAATGGACGTGGAACAGTGGCCCCCTATAAAGAGAAAAAACTAAAGACTGATGATAAGAAATTCTCGAAATACTTTATGCGTCTAATCGTTGCAGATAAGCGCGGAGTACTTGCTCAAATTACAAACCTTTTAGCGGAGAAAGATGTTAGTTTAGATCAGGTGATTCAGCAGCCGTATCAAGATAGCGGCCAATCCGAAATTGTAATGGTTACACATACTGCCTCTAAATTTAATGTTGCCTCCGTACTACAAACACTAGAGGGCATGGATGTTATTAACGAAATTAAAAGTTACTATCAAGTGGAAGGCATAGATAAGGAAGCAGGTGCTGTTCATAATGAGTAAGCATAGACTAGGGATTATTGCACAGTATAAAGAATTTTTGCCCGTATCAGAAAATACACCTCTTTTGACCTTGCATGAAGGAAATACACCATTGGTCCATGCAGCCCGCTTGTCTGAAGAATGGGGAGTTGAACTCTACTTTAAATATGAGGGGTTAAATCCAACCGGGTCTTTTAAAGACCGAGGCATGGTGATGGCAGTTGCCAAAGCAGTGGAAGAGGGAAGCAGTACCATTATGTGCGCCTCGACCGGTAATACATCTGCTGCCGCTGCTGCTTATGCAGCTCGTGCGGGATTACGTTGTATCGTATTAATTCCAGATGGTAACATTGCACTTGGAAAATTGGCTCAAGCAATTGCTTATGGAGCAGAAGTGATTTCAATTAATGGAAATTTTGATGAGGCTTTACGTATTGTCCAACAAATTACAAAAGAAGAACCAATTACGTTAGTTAATTCGGTAAATCCATACAGAATTGAAGGGCAAAAAACAGCTTCATTTGAAATTTGTGATCGCTTAGGAGAGGCTCCCGATATTTTAGCAATCCCAGTAGGGAATGCAGGTAATATCACAGCTTATTGGAAGGGATTTAAAGAATATAAAGGTGCTGGAACCATCACCTCTCTGCCAAAAATGTATGGTTTTCAAGCAGCAGGATCAGCACCACTTGTCTTAGGTCATCCCGTAGAACAGCCTGAAACGATTGCAACAGCAATTCGTATTGGTAATCCTGCTAGTAAAGAAGGAGCCTTACAGGCATTGAAGGAATCAGATGGACGCATAGAGAGCGTGACAGACGAGGAAATTTTAGAAGCGTACCAGCTTTTAGCTAAAAAGGAGGGAATCTTCTGTGAGCCAGCCTCCGCAGCTTCCTTTGCAGGTATCATTAAGTTACGTCGGATGGGACAGTTGGAACAAGGAGTCCGTATTGTTTGCGTTTTAACTGGTCACGGGTTAAAAGATCCGAGCATTGCGATTAAGACAATTGCTAATGAGCCAGTGAAAGTACCTGCGACAAGAGAAGCTGTCATGGAACTGATCAAAAAGTAAAGTAGGTGTCTAACAACATGTCTAAGCAGAGAGTAACAGTGAGAGTACCAGCTAGCACAGCCAATTTGGGGGCTGGTTTTGATACAATCGGTCTTGCTTTCCAACTTTACACAACCATAACCATGAGCATTGCCGACCAGACTACGATTCGATTAGTGGGATCAGAACTAGCTAGCTTGCCCCAAGATAAAACCAATCTACTTTACAAAGTGGCGGCCTTCTTATTTGAGAAGGCCTCGCTTCCTGCACCTGAATTATCTATTGAAGTAGAGACGGAAGTCCCCTTGACTAGAGGGCTTGGCAGTAGTGCCGCAGCAGTTGTAGGTGCTTTGGTAGCAGCAAACACCCTTGCAGGTAAGCCGTATACGGATGGACAGCTATTTACGATAGCTAGCCGTTGGGAGGGGCATCCAGATAATGTAGGTGCCTCGCAATTTGGTGGTCTAATTGTTTCAGCATTACCAGATAATGAAGATGAGCAAGTCCCCTATGCTAAATTTTCGGTTCCTGAGCGGTTGAAGACGCTGGTAGTTATTCCTGATTTTGAATTACCTACTCATCAATCAAGGAAAGCATTGCCTGATCAATATTCCCGTGAAGATGCGGTTTATAATATTTCACGCGCAAGTTTATTGATTGCTGCGTTTGCTCAAGACCGGTTAGATTTATTAGCTACTGCTATGCAGGATCGCTTACATCAACCTTATCGTACAGCTTTAGTTCCTGGTCTATCTGAGATTGTGGAAAAAGCTAAAGATTATGGTGCCCTAGGAGCGGCCTTGTCAGGAGCAGGACCAACCATTCTTTGCTTTTTTGAAAATGATCAAGCTAAACAACGACTGTTACAGTTTATTGAACAAGTCATGCTGAAGAATCAACTAAGCTATTCCACCATGGTGCTCCTTCCCGATGATAATGGTGTAATTATTGACACAAGCCCTGTATATACAGCATAATGCTTAGAAAAACATCAGATGGGAGCATGGAGTATAATGGGGAGAACGCTAGCTTTTTTAGGACCATCTGGCACATTTACAGAGGAGGCAGTGCGTCATTTGCCAATTCAAGAGGAGCTTTCAACTAAGCCATATGTAAGCATTCTTGATGTGCTAGAAGCAGTTTATACTAATCAGACCGATTTTGGTGTGGTACCCATTGAGAATTCTATTGAAGGAACGGTTAATTTAACAATGGATGGCTTGATACATGGGGAGAACTTACCTATTTTAGCGGAATTAGCTATGCCGATCACACAGCATCTGTTAATGGCAATTAGGCCGGAACCTCTACCCCTACAACAGATTACAAAGGTTTTATCTCATTCGCATGCCATCGCTCAGTGCCGCTTGTTCCTACAAAAATATTTGCCACACGTAGAGATTGAATATACCAACAGTACGGCTTTGGCCGCTAAACTGGTAAGTGAACAACCTGACCAACCATGGGCAGCTATAGGAACGAGATTAAATACTGAGATATATCCGCTTTCTTTCGCTCAAGAGAGCATTCAGGATTATGCTAACAATTTTACAAGATTTGTGTTACTGGGAAAAAGTCAGTTAGATTTACCTGTATCTGATAAGTACAAAACAACTATTTTGGTCACATTACCAGAAGATTATTCAGGTGCACTATATCAGGTATTGGCAGCATTCGCCTGGCGTAAATTGAATTTGTCTCGCATTGAGTCACGGCCTACGAAAAAAGGTCTGGGTAGCTATCATTTTGTATTGGATATTGTACAGAGTATGGATTCAGTTTTAATGCCGGGTGCTTTTGCGGAGATAGAAGCATTAGGGTGTCAGGTTCGTGTGCTGGGTAGCTATCCCGTGTTTGCCTATAGGGGTATAGGTGAAAAGAATTGACGCTATGCTGCTTGTAGATTTATACTATTCAAAAACGTTAGAAAAAAGGGTGAAGGTAGCATGACGCAGCAGTTGATCTACTTAAACGGTGAATTTGTAGAAAAAGAAAATGCGAAAATTTCTGTCTATGATCATGGCTTCTTGTATGGCGATGGAATTTTTGAAGGCATTCGTGTTTATAATGGTAATGTATTCCGCCTGCAAGAGCATATCGAACGTTTATATGAATCCGCACTATCCATCATGCTCGTTATTCCAATGAAGATTGAAGAAATGATGGATGCCGTAGTCGAAACCGTTAGAAAAAATGAACTGCGTGATGCCTATATACGTCTTGTGATCTCGCGTGGCGATGGGGATTTAGGTCTTGATCCTCGGAGCTGTAAGAAGGCAAATATTGTTATTATTGTTGAACAACTGCGACTCTTTCCGCAAGAATTATATGAGACAGGATTAAAAATTGTGACAGTTCCAACACGACGAAACAAACCAGACGCATTGAATCCGAAGATCAAATCCTTGAACTATTTGAACAACGTGATGGTTCGTATGGAAGCTAGCATGGCTGGTGTTAGTGAAGCGTTAATGCTTAATAGTGAAGGCTATGTAACAGAAGGTTCCGGTGATAATATTTTTCTTGTAAAAAAAGGTGTCATTTATACTCCTCCTACATACTTAGGGGCATTGGATGGCATTACACGTCAAGCGATTATGGATATCGTTAGGGAACTAGGTTATGTGATTAAAGAAGAACCTTTCACTCGTCATGATGTCTATATCGCTGATGAAGTATTCCTGACAGGAACAGCAGCAGAGGTGATCTCAGTATCTGAGGTGGATGCACGGATCATTCGTGATGGAAAACCGGGTCCTGTTACGAAACAATTATTGGAAGAATTCCGTCGTTATGTCCAAGAAGACGGTGTTAAAGTATACGAATAAGGGAAAAATCAAAAAAACAGAGCCAGAATATTATCGTGGCTCTGTTTTTTTATGAGGTAAATTGCACAGGAGCAAAACGCCTAGAGGCGCATAACATGGTAGGGACTCAAGTATGAGAGGAGAGGCAATTGTGAAGATCCATATCGTACAAAAAGGGGACACCATGTGGAAAATCGCTAAGAAATATGGTGTCGACTTTCAGGAACTATTGAACCTAAATAAATCAACAATAAAAAATCCGGATAAAATTATGCCTGGTATGAAAGTAAAAATTCCAACTGGTATGCCCAGAAGACCGGGAATGGAACAGAGACCTCACAAGGAAAGACCGATGAAAGAAAGACCAGTACCCCATGTTCCAAGAAAGGAGATGCCGATACCTCCAGCCTATGAATCACCAGAGATGATGGAGTCTCCAGTTATACCACAGCCAGAAGAAATTGTGCCACCTCCTGTTGCACCTGTACCTGCACCGAAACAAGAACAGCCACCAGTAATGCCAGTTCCTCCTAAGGAAAGGCCGAGAAGATTACCGATCCCACCTTTAAAAGAGATGCCAAAGCGACCAATTCCAATTCCAATACCAATCCCTGTACCAAAACCAGTCCCTGTACCAAAACCAATCCCTGTACCAAAACCAGTTCCTGTACCAAAACCAGTTCCTGTACCAAAGCCTATGCCGTTCCCACCAAAGAAAGAAATGCCAAGAAGGATGCCGCAGCCACCGTTACAACCACAGCCACTGCCACCGATACAGCCGCCAATACAAAGACCGATGCCATTACCACATCCACCTATGTATCAAGTACCTATTTCACCGCCAACATGCATTCCAATGTATCCACCAGTTGTAATACCTTTCCCAGCTTGCCCACCTTGTCCACCTTGTCCAGCTTGCCCACCTTGCCCACCTTATGTTCAACCAAGTTATCCAGACTATTCTTCAACTACTTCTAGCCCACATTGCCCAGATCAGACTACGAGTCTAAGTCCTTCTAGCACTAGCTGCACGGAGCATAGCGGTCAGCCGCATCATCGACCAAAAGGAGAAGATAGCTACTCATGTCATGAAAGTAGTGCTTCTAATACTTATAAATGGGGAGAGTATGATTGTACTTCAGAACATAAGCCTGCTCATCCTTACCCAGGGTACCATCAACCGATTCATCCTTATCCACCTGTTTATCCAGTGACTCCAATGCCCCGGCCATATCCGGCACCCAAAATGCGACCATATCCGCAAATGAAGCCGTATCCGGAGGCTACGCCATACCCACAAATGAAGCCGTACCCGCAGGTCGAACCATGCCCGCAAGTCCAGCCATACCAACATTCTTCTTCACATATGTATGGACATCACACCCATCACATGCCTGCCAATCCCAGTTTACCGCGTCCCGAAATGTGGCCTAAATGGGATAAAGGTCATGAAGAATCTTCGTTTACGTCCTGCTGAAGGTAAACAGTAGAAATGGATGCTAACTTTTTGAAAGCGTTAGAAAAAGCGTTTCGCTGCCAAATATATGGAATTAAACCACAACGGAGCGTTTTTTCTGTTCGCACCGATCGAGGGGCATGGATTGTCAAAGGGTATGTGGAAGAAGAGAAGGCCTTATGGGTTACACATTTAGCTGACGTACTACAAGAACAAGGTTTTTATAATACCGTGAAATACGTAGCGAACTCCTATGGACAAAAAGTGCAACCGATTGGAGAACGATTCTACACTGTGATGAAGGAAATAAATGGTAGAGATGCTACTTATACGAATGTAGGAGATATTAAAAAATCAGCGACTGCATTGGCAAGGTTTCATCTAACTGCGGAGGGATTTCCCACTTCCCCTTTTTTGTCCGAGATGGAAATTAGGAAACCGCCTCTTTTAGAGAAATGGGAGAGGAGACTGGAACAATTTCAGCGAATCTCCAAACGAATTGCTTTACGTGGTCCACAAAATCGTTTTGAACTTATGGTTCAAAGCATGGCTAAAGAGATTAAGAGAGAAGGTCAGGAAGTAATACAGGTAGCTTATCAAATGCCAATTAGCCAACAGATGGAGCAGGCCCATTATTATGGCACCTTAGCCCATCGAGATGTAGCTAGTCACAACTTTTTAATTAAGGAATCGGGCAGTTGTTACTTAATTGATCTAGATACCGTAGCTCCTGATATGCAGATTGTAGATATAGTTCAGATAGCAAGTCGCATGCTGTTTTTGCATGAGTACGATAAGCGTGTTTATCATCAGGCAATCGAATCTTATCACAAGATTAAGCATCTATCTGATGATGAAATTCAAATTATTCATCATTTACTCCGTTACCCGGATAATCCCTTGCGTGAGATTACAGGTATCTATAATAAGCTACCAGGCTACCGAATAAAAAGTGTCACGCACCTATTGCAACTGGAGCGAAAATTAAAACGTGAACGTAGAAGGTTCTTTAAAGAAAGCTATTTTTAATAAAGGGCGACACAGGTCGCTCTTTTTTGTTCAAAATAGCACTTCATGATCATTTGTGAACGAAAATAGCTCTAGCAGTCTAAAATTACTGATTTCACTGAAAGAAAAACATGTAGTTTTCATTAAAGCAGTTATCAATTCTAGTAAAACTTTACTTATAAATAAATTTTATCCTATAATTATAAGCATGATTTCATATCGAAATGATCAATCATAGAGGTTAACATAAAAGATAAAGATGGTGAGTTGTAAGGAGAAGACTGGATGAATTTATTTAAATACGCTTGGAAGACGTTGAAGTATTCTTTTTGGAATATCTTGTTGTTTGAAATTATGTACCGTCTATTTACTATCATAATTGTAATTCCATTCTTATCAGTAGTTTTGAAAAACTTAATTCAACAGAGTGGGTATACCTATGCTGCAAATGAGAATCTCTTGTACTTTTTTCTTACTGAGTATGGAATATTAGCCAGTGTGCTGTTGATGATATTTTCTGTTTTGATCATTTTTTACGAATTTGCTGTATTAATTCTACTGATCTATTACGCGGGTAAAGAACAGAAAGTGCATTTACGTTTTGTGTTACGTAAGGCGTTGTCACCATTGCAAGCCCTTTTTACTTTTTCTTTGCCTGTTTTTGCCCTCTATCTATTGTTATTGCGTCCTTTAATGAAGTTGGGGGTCAGTAGCACTTTACTTCCGACATTAGCTATCCCTAATTTTATCACAGGCGAATTATTTAAAATGGAATATGGTGTTTATCTGTATATCGGTGTGCTTTTATTAGTATTTTGTATTAACATTCGGTGGATGTTTGCTTTACCGATTATAGTGCTTGAGGAGAAAAGCTTTTGGAAAGCGGCTAAAAAGAGTGGGGAAATTGTCAAAAAGAATTTAGGGCGTATTGTTATTGTAGCCCTTTTTACCATTGCGGGGCTTTTCTTATTGTTTTTATCTGTAGATGGGGTTTCTGAACTATTGTACCGACTTTCTACGTCAACAAGCAATAGCTATTTGGCTGCTTTAGGAGCGATAGCATATACACATCTCATCTATATCTTTGCCATTTTTTTGACACCATTAATGCTATCCATTATGACTTGGTTTTATATTCGTAAAGCTGGTGAGGAAGAGATTCGCGTAATGGATGATCCTCATGTCTGCCCAGATAAACATCCTACATTTGTAAAAAGACATAAGTACAAATTACTCATTAGCTACATGGCTATCGTGAGTGTGGTTATTATAGCTGTCGTTAACTTTTTGTATGTGTTTCCTGCTTTCGAGCATAAACCAATAACCATGGCACATCGAGGTGCTACAGAAAAAGGGGTAGAAAATACACTGGAAGCCATACAAGGAGCTATTGACGCGCATGCTGACTATGCAGAGATTGATATTTTACAGACGAAAGATAAACAGCTCGTAGTTATACATGATATTAATTTGTCTCGGCTTGCAGGCATAAATAAACATGTTTATGAGATGACATTAGCTGAATTAAGAGAAGTCACACTGCAACAAGGAAGATATAGTGGAAAGATTAGTACATTAGACGAAGTCATCAAATTTGCTAAGAATAAAATAAAATTAAACATAGAAGTAAAACTACATGGGTACGAGCAGGAAAAGGATGTTATCACTAGCCTGCTACGCATATTGAAAGAAAATAAATTTGAAACGGAATGTGTTATTCAGTCCTTGCATGATACAGTGGTGTATAACGTAAAGAGAACCAATCCGAATTTACAAGTAGGGTTTGTATTATTTGCTAATCGAACAGGGTTAAAAGACTTACCAGGTGATTTTTTCGTAATGGAGGAATACATGCTGAACAAGTCTGTATTGAAAGAAGCCAAGTCATTAAATAAAGCGGTTTATGTATGGACTGCCAATAGCTATGAATCCATTTATACCTTCTTAAAAATGGGGGTTGATGGGGTTATTACCGATTATCCTGAATATGTTCATGAAGCAATTTGGCAGATTACTCAGGAACATAAACAATACGGTCCATTCAGAGTGGCAACTGAGACGATGGAGTCAATGTTTGAGAAATTTATTCGTATAGAGTAGGAGGAGAGGATCTTTCTCTCCTTTTATTTTTGATCTGATATAGACGTACGTTGTTCGCTTCATTAAAAAAGAGAAAGGGAGTCCCTTTCTCTTTTTTAATCTAATTATTTAATTGTTACCCCGAAAGTTTCCTCCAAAAGACCAACTGGTAGGAATAGGCGGTTTTTCACGATGTCAGAATTTGTTTCTACGGTTTTACCATTAACAATTACTTCAGAAGCACCAAGTACATAAACAAGTTTGGCATCACCTTTAGTCAAAGTAACACTTCTTGTTTTATTATCGTAGGCTACTTGAATGCCTAGGCCTTCAGCCGTTGCGCGAACAGCAACCAGCTTATTTGAGTCTTTCTTAGGTTCTTCTTTTTTCACTTCTTCTTCTTTAGAAGCGTCTTCCTTCTTAGGCTCTTCTTTTTTCACTTCTTCTTCTTTAGAAGCGTCTTCCTTCTTAGGCTCTTCTTTTTTCACTTCTTCTTTAGAAGCGTCTTCCTTCTTAGGCTCTTCTTTTTTCACTTCTTCTTTAGAAGCGTCTTCCTTCTTAGGCTCTTCTTTTTTCACTTCTTCTTTAGAAGCATCTTCTTTCTTAGGCTCTTCTTTCTTCACTTCTTCTTTAGAAGTATCCGCAGATTCAGCTACTTTTTGAGTTGTTGTAGAAAGGTCAATGCTGTAGTTAGCAAAACCGTTTTCGCCTTCACCAATATGTTTGATGTATCCAAGCTTTTCAGCAACTTCTTTTGCTTTAGGAGAAGATGTTAGCGTTACTTTTACATCGCCTTTGATTGGTGCAAAACCCCAGTTTCCATCAGCTGTTGGATTAAAGGATTTTTGAGCTTTAATGTAGTTAATTAATACTTCACGATTTTCATCTGGGGAATCGATAATTACATTAGAACCGTCGATACCAGGGAAATTACCACCACCGAAAGCACGATAGTTGTTTGTTACCACGATGAATTTTTGCTTAGGATCGATAGGTTTACCGTTATATTGTAGGTTAATTACGCGATTAGCCTTTTCATTAACCAAAGTACCTTTGATATCGTAACGGGAAGGCTGAGTCAGATCGAATTGATACTCTACTCCATCCAACGTATCAAAGTTATAAGTTGGGAAAGCATCATTAACTAATGCTTGCTCTTCTTTTTTGTTTGGATCGATCTGATTAAATTGTCCAGCAGAACGCTCTAACCATTCTTTTACTTGGCTACCGTCGATTAAAACAGCTTTAATTGTATTTGGATAGATATATAGATCTGAGACGTTTTTAACAGCAATAGTACCAGACTGGATGTCTGTATAGTATTCAGCACCGTTACGTCCACCTGCTTTAAATGGTGCAGCTGCAGACAAGATTGGAGTTCCTTCGAATTCTGTGCCTTGTGTTGCTTTTTCTGCCCACCATCTTTGTGCATTTGAAACGATTTGGACAGATGGATCG
Organism: Brevibacillus sp. JB24b; assembly: GCF_051713385.1. Classification (NCBI taxonomy): domain Bacteria; kingdom Bacillati; phylum Bacillota; class Bacilli; order Caryophanales; family Paenibacillaceae; genus Brevibacillus; species Brevibacillus sp. JB24b. The sequence continues at coordinate 1,429,617 of NZ_JBNVQV010000001.1, forward strand.
TCATTAACTAATGCAAAGAAACTGTTGATGGAAGCTTTTGTTTCCCCAACCGGTCCACGAACATAGCCCAAAGTGTCTTCATGGTCTTCTTTTACAGCATTAAGAATATCTTTGTCAGCTTCTACAAGAGCTTTTTTGGTAGCAACATCATAAATTGGACGTGCTTCGGTTGTAGAATCAATCACTTGCCATTTTCCATCTACTTGCTTAAGAGTTAGGTCGATAACACCTAGATGATCGCCCCAGAAGCCTGGCATAACAGATGGAACACCATTGATAGTACCTTTTGTTGTGTCAACGCCTTCAATCCCATCAAAATCTTTGCTAGGGAACAGCTTGTGAGCATGACCAAACAGGATAGCATCAATGCCTTCTACTTTACTTAGGTAGTAAACTGCATTTTCGTCATTTCCTTTTGCTGGAGCCTTTTCAAATCCAGAGTGAGGAATTGCAACAATGATGTCTGCGCCTTCTTTTTTCATTTGTGGAACGAATTTTTTTGCAGTTTCAATGATATCTTTAGCAATTACTTTACCTTCTAAGTGACCCTTGTCCCAAGCAGTTACTTGTGGAGGAGTAAATCCGATTGCACCGATTTTAATTGTAACTTCTTTCCCGCTCTCATCTTTTACCTTCTTTTCAAAGATGTGGTAAGGAGTGAAGTAGTTTTTATCGTTATCAGGATTGTTATCTTTGTCGTCGATATAGATATTAGCATTTACATATGGAAATTTTGCGCCTTTAAGTGAAGCTTGTAGATAGTCAAGGCCAAAGTTGAATTCATGGTTACCGATGTTACCTACTTCATAATCAAGTAGATTCATCGCTTTGTAAATTGGATGAACCTCTCCGTCTTTCAATCCTTTTTCATGAATGAAATCGCCAAGTGGATTTCCTTGAATCAAGTCACCATTGTCAAACAAAACACTGTTCGTAACTTCACCACGTGCGTTTTTGATCAAGGTAGCTGTTTTAGCTAGACCAAATTGGTCAGTTGGAGCATCCTTATAGTAGTCATAGTTCACTACGTTTGTATGGATATCTGTTGTTTCCATTAAACGTAATTTAATAATGCTTTCTCCTTCTGCGCCTACATGAGCTGTAGGAAGAGCAAACATACTTAGCACCATTGAGGTAGCTAGCACACTGTTTAGATGTGTCTTCTTCAAGTGAAAAGCCCCCTTAAAATATTATAAATGTTGAGAATTGGACAAGTTCGATCATATCACAAGTTTTTAAATTTCGACAGACAATTTGGGGGGAGTAACACAAAATTTACGAAGATTTCATGAGTAAAATGCGAAGTGGACAACATAAAAAACGCTTACATTAACAAAAATAACGAATTATGATCTTCTATCTTGTACTAATGTTCGGTATTTATTCAGTAATCTATAATTGTATAAAACTCGTTAGAGATGGAGAATAATAGGAGAAAACGCCATCTAAAGGGGTTTTTCTGCTATGCACAAATCATTGCGCCCAGCAAAACTGAAGTGGAAATGGCTAATGTTGTTTCTTATGTTAACAGTAGGGTTAGTACTGGGGTTCTGGGCTTCACGTCTTGAAATGAAGCTTACCAATCAAGTAGATAAAAGTAGGATATCATCTCAGATTAAAGGGGAAGAAAGCGTCCCTGTATTCTCCATGCCAAGACAGGTCGTCTTAACTCGTACGTACGTATGTGGAGTAACAGGTGAGGAGAAAAAAGAAGTAAGAGAAAATACGTTAGAGCAAATATTGAAACCGTATGCCGGATGGGAGCTGGTCTCGGTTCATCCAGATTATATTGTGTTGCATAAAGAAGAGAATGATCTTGCTCCTATTTGTAAAGAAAATGGTTACTTTGGCTTGTCTCCTGACGGTTTTTTAACTTTTTTTGAAGGTTTACCAGACTATCAGAAAGTGATTCAAACCTTCTATCGAATTAATACGGACAGTATGAAAGCGAGCCTTTCTAAAGAAGAGATTGGACACTTATATAAAGGTATTCGTGTACATGATCTTGCTGAATATAACAGTATTTTATCTACTTTTAGCGAATTTCAACGACAGATTGAACCTCAGTAATCAAAAGATCGCTAATTATCTATCAACAAAAAACAACCAGCTTCTCTGTATGTAGGTATATCAGAAGAGCGGGTTGTTTTTGTTGAATACCAATTTGTGCGAATGTTACGAGGATAAGAGCAGGTGAACGATTCTATTCTATGAAATCGCTTCCTATTTTATAATGGGAAAATATGTTGAAGAGCTAGATGTGTTTACTGCTTGTCGAAAAATAGTGGGTATGTTACAGTGTACCTATTCAATTTCAAATGACTCGTATAATTCTTGGGGATATGGCCCATAAGTTTCTACCGGATGACCGATAATCTCATCTGACTACGAGTGAAAGTGCATCTAGGGTTCCGTTTTTGTCGCTCGTTTATTGACAAAAGGACTGGTCCAAGCGATGCAAGCTTTGTTATGTATTACAAAGCTACACCTAAGGGATAAAAACCCAGAAGGACAGGTTTCACTTGAACGTTGTTATTCAAGTGCCTTGTCCTTTTGGGTTTTTTTGTTTTTTTAAATAACTCTGTTGAAATGTGGAAAGGGGCTTTTGGCTACTCATGAAGGTATTACAGGAAAGAATTTGTCAGGATGGAAACGTATTATCTGATACGGTATTAAAGGTAGATGCTTTTTTAAATCATCAGGTGGATTCAAAGTTAGCCATGCTGATCGGAGAAGAATTTGCAAAGCGCTTTGCTAAAGAAAAGATTACGAAGGTTTTAACAATCGAGGCGAGTGGGATTCAATTTGCAATGGCAACGGGCTTTGCGCTACAAGTCCCTTTTGTGTATGCGAAAAAGAAAAAAGCAATTACGCAATCGGATGATGTGTATACGGCATCTGTGCATTCGTTCACACGCAAAGAAACATATCAAATTAGTGTGGCTAAAGCCTATTTAAAGCCTGGTGAGCGTGTACTAATCGTAGATGATTTCTTGGCTACGGGAGCTGCTTTAGTAGGGTTATGCGACATTGTAAAAGAAGCTGGTGCCGAGTTAGTAGGCGTAGGTGCTGTCATAGAAAAAAGCTTCCAAGAAGGCCGAGGTTTGCTGGAAGACAGAGGGATTGCTATTCATTCGTTAGCTCGAATCAAATCGATGTCGCCTGAAACAGGTATTGAATTCATCGAGGAAATCGGTGCATGCAAATCGTAAGGCAAAAAGGGAGAGGTAGAGCACAATGTTAAGCAAGCAAAAGATTTTTACCTTGGGCTTTCAACAGGTTCTAGCGATGTATGCGGGAGCTGTTATTGTTCCGCTCATTATCGGTAAAGAATTAGGATTAACGCCACAACAGATGGCATATCTAATCGCGGCGGACCTCTTCACTAGTGGACTTGCTACCTTGCTTCAAGTGTATGGGGGAAGGTACATTGGATCGGGGCTTCCCGTCATGCTGGGATGTACCTTTACAGCGGTAGGACCCATTATTGCCGTGTCACTTTCAGCTGGTAACAGCTTAACAACCGCATATGGAGCTATTATTGTATCTGGTATTTTTGTATTTTTGTTTGCGCCTTTATTTGGTAAAATGCTACGCTTTTTTCCAACGGTGGTTACAGGCTCAGTTGTCACTATCATTGGTTTATCCTTAATTCCTGTTGCGATGAAGAATGCGGCTGGTGGGGAAGGGAATGCTTCTTTTGGTTCACCTACTAATTTACTTCTAGCTCTTGTAACCTTGCTTTTAATCTTGTTGTTTAATCGCTTTTTTACTGGATTTATCCGATCAATTGCCGTATTGGTTGGACTTGTGACCGGCACAATGATTGCCTTTTTCTTGGGCATGGTTGACTTCTCACATGTGTGGACTGCTTCCTGGATTAGCATTGTACAACCATTCTATTTCGGTACGCCTCGCTTTGATATAATGGCAATTCTAACTATGATAATAGTAAATATGATCAGTATGGTGGAATCTACCGGTGTCTATTTTGCAGTCGGTAAAGTAACTGACACCAAGATTGAATCCAAAACAGTGGTAAAGGGCTTACGTGCAGAAGGTCTTGCTATTACAATGGGTGGCGTTTTTAACGCCTTTCCGTATACCGCTTTCTCACAAAATGTGGGTTTGCTTTCCCTGACGGGTATCAAAGGGCGGGAAGCCATTATGGGTGCCGGTGTAATCCTAGTTGCATTGGGAATGCTACCAAAATTGGCTGCACTTACAACTGTTATTCCTGATGCTGTACTAGGTGGGGCTATGATCGCTATGTTCGGTATGGTAGTGGCATCAGGTATTAATATTTTATCTAGTGTTGATCTATCCAAAAATGAAAATCTGTTAATTGCAGCTTGTAGTATAGCGGTAGGTTTAGGTTCCGCAGTGGTACCACAAATGTTTGATCAGCTACCAGGAATGGCGAAGATGATTATGCAAAACGGTATCGTTACAGGCTCGCTAACTGCAATTGTATTAAATATCTGCTTGTCTCGAAATGACAAGGTAGTTAAAAGCTCTTCTCAGACAACCTCAGAAACAGTATCTGCGTAAGTGAATCGACAATTGCAGGTTTAGAAGATAAAAAGGGATGTTCCGAAAAGCAAGCTTGCTTTGGAACATCCTTTTTAATCGCCGTTTTCCTGTTACTCTCCAACAAGCTCCATTTCAGCAATTCGCCAACGATCCCATTGAGAGCCTCTAACTAACGTAAAATAACAGACTCTTTGATAGTTCTTCCCTTTTTCTGTATAGGAGAGTTGCACAGGGATGGTGACCGAGAACATATCACTGGTTTGCTCTTCTGCTGTCATCTTATCTAAAAGTGGGTGCAACGGTTCACGAACATACACTGGATCATTCATGGAAGCCAGAGAGCTTGGTGATCCAGCAACCAAAAAAGAAGCAAGAGGCTCTTCTTCTCGTAAGCAAGTGAGATAGTAATCAATAATTTGGAGAGGACTAGCCTTCCGCAAGGCAGAATAGAGTGTTCCAGCCGCTTTTCGAATCATAAATTGGTGGCCAGCATCCGGTTCGGGACGCTTATGAGTAGAGCTACCTAGGAAATGAATACAAAAATGCCCGTTAAATTGATTTCCAGCAATTCCATCACCACCGTGAGGCATCCCGTGCATAGAAGCTGCGTAATGCTGTCCGTTGATAGTTAGTAAAATGGCGCGCCTTTTCCAGCTCCATTTTCCTTGATATATCCTCTTCATAATGAAAGTATCTTGTTTCGTTAAAGGTTGTACGTCGGCATGATCACTACCAGCACGACGTTGTACACGGAATTGTTCACCTGATTCAATATCTGTGACAGTTCCATATGACATACGCTTAAAGTTTCGTTGCACCTCATTCCACCCAGATAAGGTACCATAATGCTTCTGTTCTGTTAAAGAAACCCATTTTTCAAGGTGTTTACGTAACGGGTTCGTTAATAGTACTTCTTGAAATGAAGCCTGTTCAAATAGACGTTGATCGTCACTATATAGATAACGATTTTTCTCCGTATAGATTATGGCTCGAATAAATTCCGGTTCAGAGCTTGAAATGCGTGGCCTAGCTTCAATTAGTTGTCCCCATTTTTCCCGACCTGTTACTGTCAGTTTGGATTGGAAAGTAGCATTTACAGAAGTTTTGACAATGATGGTCAATCCCCCCTGAGGCAAGGAACCCGGAGCAAAGGGAGCGGGTTTATCTGTTTCTCTTACGTACGCATGATGTTTTCCAAAAACAGTGGAGGGGGAGAATAGCAAACAAAAGCAGATTAGCAGAAAATAGAGACTAGAAAAGGATTTCTTTTTCATAACATATCCCCCTTTGAGATAACAAATCAAATGATTATAGCCATAGGATGCTTCCAGTTATCCATTTCATTCAAAGCTTGTCGTCCTTTACGAATGAACGGAATAGGTAAAATCGGGATACATACCACAATCATTAACATCGCATACTGTAGGGGACGGCCATGTGAAGGAGGAGTTCTTGTATGTCTTCAATGCCAGGAGGAAGCTACAAAGACCAGTTCCACCAACGCTTGTATGTTCAGCTTAACCAAGGTCATAACAAATTGGATTATCGAAGAATAAATAATATCGAAAAGCAAATGCAGAATGAAGTGGACGATTACGCTCACATGCTACATGACGCAGCAGATGAACTTGGTATGAACAAACATTAATTGGCCGTCCCACGTTTTTGAACGAGGCAGGGAAGCCTGTTGAGAAAATCTCAGCAGGCTTTTTCTGTGTTGGCCTTTGCGTTGGCCTTATCAATCAACAGATTAAACTCGAGAAAAATAATCGTAAAATGACGAAGAAATGGTTTAAAAAATGCTAGGGTTCGATTGTTTTTCGGATTGGGTTATCAAACTTTCAACGGAAATGCATGTTCGCAATCTGTCTGGTTTGTGTTACAGTTAGAGGAAGACAGGAAGAAGCGGAGAGAACGTAATGCGGATAGTTGGAATTGACCCGGGGATTGCAATTGTCGGGTTTGGATTTATAGATAAAGAAGGAAGTTCCTTAAAGCCTGTGCAGTATGGTAGCATACAGACAGAAGCTCATACACCTGTGCCCCTACGCTTGCGCCAAGTGTATGATGCTACCATCGAGCTTTTAGATACGTATCAGCCTGATGAAATGGGCATAGAAAAATTATTTTTTAATCGAAATGTGACTACAGCTTTTACTGTAGGACAGGCTCGTGGTGTCATTATTTTAGCTGCTGAGCAAAAAGGAATCCCGGTTTTTGAATACACACCGATGCAAATCAAGCAAGCGGTAACTGGCTACGGTGGAGCTGAGAAAAAACAAATTCAAGAAATGGTACGGATGTTATTGAAGTTAAAGGAAGTACCAAAACCGGATGACGTAGCGGACGCATTGGGTGTAGCGATTACTCATGCTCAAAGCCGCACGTATTATGATATATCGGAAGGTGCAAAGAAATGATTGATTTTGTAGAGGGAATTGTCTCTTATATAGATACGGAATACGTTGTAGTGCAAGCAGGTGGGCTAGGTTACCGTGTTTTTTGTCCTAATCCTTATTATTTTGTGAAAGATGAAGGGAAATCTTGCCGCTTATTTACTCATCACCATGTACGTGAAGATGCGATTCATTTGTATGGATTTGCAACTAGAGACGAACGTGATTTATATCGCCGATTACTTGATGTGAATGGCATCGGACCAAAAGGAGCCTTGGCTATATTAGCTGGGGCTACACCTGACCAAATTGTCTCCGCTGTTCAACAAGAGAATGTGACCTACTTAACGAAGTTTCCTGGTATTGGGAAAAAGACAGCTCAGCGCATGATCTTAGATTTGAAAGATAAGTTGAAGGGATTTACACCATCTATGCTAGTTACGTCTGCACCAGAATCTTTATTGGTGAAGGGAAATTCCGACATGGCTGCGTTAGAAGAAGCCATGCAGGCATTGATGGCTTTAGGTTATTCAGACAACGAAACTCAAGGGATTCGTCCTAAATTGTTGGAATCAGCGAAGACTGGGGCCAGTGTAGAACAATTGATTAAACAGGGGCTTGCGCTCTTTATGAGGGGATAAAAGATGGACGATAATCGGATTATTACGACCCACATGCAGTGGGAAGAAGATGCTAACGAATTTAGTTTGCGTCCTCGCTTCTTATCCGAATACATCGGGCAAAAGCAGGTAAAGGAGAATTTAAAGGTCTTTATCGAAGCTGCTAAAATGCGCAAAGAGGCGTTGGACCATGTACTATTATATGGACCTCCAGGTTTAGGAAAGACAACTTTATCCCAGATTATAGCTAATGAACTAGGTGTTAATTTAAAAACAACCTCTGGACCAGCCATTGAACGACCAGGTGATTTAGCTGCCATCCTTACGAATCTACAAGAAGGGGATGTACTGTTTATTGACGAGATACATAGACTCAATCGCAGTGTAGAAGAAGTCTTGTATCCAGCAATGGAGGATTTTGCTCTAGATATCATCATCGGAAAAGGGCCAAGTGCTCGCAATGTCCGCCTTGATCTACCTCCCTTCACATTGATAGGAGCTACGACGCGTGCGGGACTACTTTCATCTCCACTACGTGATCGATTTGGGGTCGTTAATCGTTTAGAATTCTATACAATTGAAGAATTAGCTTTCATTGTTTCGCGTGCAGCAGACATACTACAGATCGGTATGCAAGAAGGTGGGGCCCTGGAAATTTCCAAACGTTCGCGAGGTACACCGCGTATCGCCAATCGTTTATTAAAACGTGTCCGGGATTTTGCTCAAGTTCAGGGTGAAGGGATTATTACACAAGAAATTGCACATGAAGCTTTAGTGAGGCTTCAAGTGGATGCTTGCGGATTAGATCATATTGATCATAAATTACTTCTTGCCATCATTGAAAAATTTGCAGGCGGACCAGTAGGATTGGATACTATTGCAGCTACCATTGGAGAAGAATCTCAAACGATTGAAGATGTATGTGAGCCTTATTTGTTACAAATTGGGTTCATTCAGCGAACACCGCGTGGACGTATTGCGACACCAGCTTGTTACACGCATTTTCAACTCCCAATGCCCTCGGAGTCTTAGTAGGATATCTAACAGCAATGAATTGCGAAAAAGGAGATTAGAGAAACGTGGATGTAACTTTATTTGATTTTGATCTGCCAGAAGAGTTGATTGCCCAGCATCCACTAGAGGATCGCACAGGGTCTCGCTTGCTTGTTCTTGATAAACAAACAGGTGAAGTAACTCATCAGCAGTTTACGGATTTAATTACGTATTTAGAAGCGGGGGACGTGCTGGTTGTAAACGACAGTCGCGTGTTGCCCGCCCGTTTGATTGGCGTAAAAAGTGAGACAGGGGCTAAAATTGAGATTCTGTTACTTAAATCGCTAGGTGATGATCGTTGGGAAACCTTGGCACGTCCAGGGAAGCGATTTAAAGTAGGAGCTGAGATAGAGTTTGGTGATGGTATGCTTCGCTGTGTCTGCGAGGAGATTACACCAACAGGAGGACGCATTGTTCGATTTTCTTACGAGGGAATTTTCTATGAGATTTTAGATCGATTAGGTTCAATGCCCTTGCCACCATATATTCATGAACAATTAGACGATCGAGAACGGTATCAGACTGTTTACTCTAAAGAGTTAGGATCTGCTGCAGCACCGACAGCGGGCTTACATTTTACGCAAGATTATTTGAAACAGCTTCAGGAAAAAGGAATTAAAGTAGCCTATGTTACTTTACACGTTGGATTAGGAACATTCCGCCCTGTAGAAGCAGATGTAATTGAAGAGCACGTTATGCATGCGGAGCATTATCAATTAACACAGGAAATGGCTGATTTGATCAATAGTGCAAAAGAAGCAGGTAAGCGAGTCATTGCTGTTGGAACTACATCTTGTAGAACGTTAGAGACTATTGCAAAAGAACATGGTGGAAAGCTGGTTGCTCAGTCTGGCTGGACGGATATTTTTATGTATCCTGGTTATGAGTTTGCGATTATTGACGGGCTCCTTACTAATTTCCATTTACCTAAATCAACCCTGGTCATGCTTATTAGTGCCTTGGCTGGACGTGAAAATATTCTTCGTGCTTATCAGGATGCGATTGTCCGTAAGTATCGTTTCTTTAGCTTTGGAGATGCGATGTTAATTAAATAAAAGAATTTTTATACGTTTTCTTGTGATTCATGATAAGACCTTTTATAATAGATAAGACGTAGGAAAAACATGCTAAGAAACAGATGGTGTTCACATCTGGTTATTGAGGAGTGCAGATACTTTGGCAGTACGCTACGAATTAATTAAAACGTGCAAACAGACGGGCGCACGACTGGGACGAGTTCATACCCCGCATGGTACTTTTGAAACCCCAGCATTCATGCCGGTTGGGACTCAAGCCACAGTTAAAACCATGTCCCCAGAAGAAGTCAGCGGGATGGGCGCTAACATTATTTTGAGTAATACGTATCATCTATTCTTGCGTCCGGGTCACCAGATCGTTAAAGAAGCAGGTGGCTTGCATAAATTTATGAACTGGAACGGAGCTATTTTAACAGATAGTGGTGGATTTCAGGTATTTAGTTTAAGCAACTTACGTAAGATTACAGAAGAGGGAGTATCCTTTCGCTCTCACTTAAATGGGGAAAAGCTGTTTATTGGACCTGAAGAGGCAATGCAAATTCAAAATGCACTTGGTGCCGATATCATGATGGCTTTTGATGAGTGTGCCCCGTATCCAGCTGAGTACGATTATGTGAAAAAATCGATGGAGAGAACAACCCGTTGGGCAGAGCGTTGTTTGAATGCGCATGAGCGTAAGGACGATCAAGCTTTATTCGGGATTGTACAAGGTGGTATGTTCCAGGATTTACGGGAACAAAGCGCACGTGATCTTGTACAGATGGATTTTCCAGGGTATGCCATCGGTGGACTTAGCGTAGGAGAACCATTCCCGCTGATGTATGAAGTGCTAGATTACACAGTTCCATTGTTACCGGATAATAAACCTCGCTATTTAATGGGGGTAGGTTCTCCAGATGCTCTCATTGAGGGTGCACTTCGTGGAATTGATATGTTTGACTGTGTGTTACCAACTCGTATAGCGCGAAATGGGACATGCATGACGAGCCAAGGAAGATTAGTCGTTCGCAATGCTAAATTTGCGCGTGATTTTACTCCACTTGACCCTAATTGCGATTGCTACACGTGCAAAAATTATACGCGTGCTTACATTCGTCATTTGATCAAAGCTGAAGAGACCTTTGGTATACGTTTAACTACGCATCACAACCTGCACTTTCTCATTAAATTGATGGAAAAAGTGCGCCAAGCGATCCGTGAAGATCGTTTGGGAGATTTCAGGGACCAGTTTTTTGCCCAATATGGTTTGGGTGAAAATAGATCTTTCTAAGAACTAAGGAGGATGAACCATGCAAGGTTTAGGTGGATTGTTGCCGATTATTATTATGTTTGTGATCTTTTACTTTTTGTTGATTCGCCCTCAACAAAAACGTAATAAAGAGCGCAATGGTATGTTGGCAGCTATGAAAAAAGGGGATCGCGTTGTAACAATTGGAGGACTGCATGGCACTATCCAAGACATTACTGACGATACACTTATTTTGAAGGTTTCACACAATGTACACATGACGTTCGACCGCGGTGCAGTAAACTCTGTTACCGTTTCTAACCCTACAAAAGAAGTAGCGGAAACGAAAAAAGAGGAATTGGAAGCACCTGCAGAAGATACGAAATAAATCATAAACACAAAAAAGCTGTTAGCGTATTGCTAACAGCTTTTTCCTTTGCAAAAGAACAAGCCTGTGCAATTCACCAGATCGAAGTTACCGCCGATTGGACGTATTAACACCAAAGACACCGCCGATCCCTGCTATAAGAAAGGCAAAAAGAGTATACAATAAGGTTGAAAGATTAATTGGTGCATTAAAGCCTAAAAACCCTATCAGTAAGACGAGAAAGAAATAGCCTAAACCGGTTAATCCTCCATAATACCAGCCACTTGCTCCGCATCTGCGCCCCGTTACAAAGCCGCCAATCAACAAGCTACAAATGTTAATGACATAGCTAAAGTAGGGTAGTGAGCTTTCCTTTACATTGGTAAAGGAAAGAAGTAATGCAGCAAAAATAGAACCAAGTAAGACAAGGCCAAGCGTTAGAAATAATCCCGTCATCACCGAGGCGGAATGACTGCGCATAACACGATCCCATCCTCTCTTTATGATTCACTTTCTTACTATCATCTATATGAGAGGCTTGACAGGCTTATTCATCTCTTGATTGAACATCGTCGCGAATTTTCGTATGATGGATAAGGGAAAAAGACGGGGGTGAGGATACCGATGATAAAAACCTATTTTTATAATCATTCCGAACAAAAGATGATCCATGATGTAGATTTAACAACCAAGGATAAATGGCTGAAATCTCCAGAGGATTTATTGTGGATTGATCTGTATGATGTGGGAAATCAGGAACTGCATTATATTGCGAAAATTTTTGAGTTCCATCCATTGGCCATTGAGGACTGTTTGCACGTCAGCCCACGTGCGAAAGTGGATAAATATGATGACTACTATTTTTTCGTTTTTCACGCATTACGTTATAATGAGGAAAGCGACACCGAGATTACGACAGTAGAGCTTAATGTTTTTCTTGGTCCTAATTACATTGTTACTATTCATAAATCACCAATGATTACGATTGGGCGTATCGCAGCTCAGTGTCATCGAAGCAATTACTTCTTAAATCGAGGACCAGATTATTTGTTGTATGCAATTGTTGATGGGATTACCGATGAATATTTTCCAATCATGGACCGTATAAGTGTTCGTATTGATGATTTGGAGGATGAAATGTATGAGCATCAAACTGAAGAAATTACGGAAGAATTCTTAGCGTTAAAACGTACTCTAATTTTAATTCGTCGAGTGATCTTGCCACAAAAGAGGATTTTTGCCAATGTAAACGGTCGATACTCCTTCGACATCTCAGAGGAAAATGTTCCTTTCTATGTTGACTTAACCGATCACTTGGAACGAATTGTTGACTCAACAGAAACATTTCGAGATTTAGTAAACGGTGCACTTGATACTTATTACACGATTATTACGGGCAGAAGTAACGAAACAGTACGTATCCTAACCATTATTTCTACTGTTATTCTGCCACTAACCTTTATCACAGGCATTTTTGGGATGAACACCTTTGGGTGGATGGGGGATAAGGCAGAGCCTGTCATGTTTGTCATCGCATTCGGTTCAATGATTTTATTGACGTCATGGATGCTCTATGTCTTTAAAAAGAAAAAATGGCTATAACAGAAAGGAAAAGAGAGGGACGCATAAGGTAGGATGTACCCGTGGACACTACTAGATAAGGTAGATGAACATGTGGGAGGTCTTATACCGTGGAGCTAGTAACCATACTTATGCGTACCCTCTTTAGTTATTTTTTCCTCCTACTCATCATGAGGCTGATGGGCAAAAGAGAACTGGGGCAAATGTCTTTGTTTGATGTTGTTATTTCTATCATGCTGGCAGAAATGGCAGTACTTGCCATTGATCAGGTTAATAAACCACTTCTGCACATGTTTTCGCCCATGATCCTTATTATGCTGTTGGAAATTGGAATGGCGTATTTGTTTATGAAAAGTAAAAAGATCAGGAATTTCGTTAACGGAGAAGCAGATGTTTTGATTGCAAATGGTGAAATAAGAGAAGAAGCGATGAAAAAAAACCGACTCAACTTTGATGACCTATTGATTCATTTACGTCAAGAAAATATAAAAAACCTAGCTGATGTTGAATTTGCCATATTGGAAACGACAGGAAAGGTCAGTGTATTCACGAAACCAGAAAAGTCGCCTGTTACCTTGCAAGATTTAGGTCTACAAGAAAAGAAACCCAAAAAATCTTCATCGGGTCTGAATGTGGTTTTTCCTATTCCCTTAATCATGGATGGAGAAGTGCAGGTTGATGCTGTGGATAAAATAGGTAAAAATATGTTTTGGCTCAAACAGGAATTAAAAAAGCTAGGCATTCGTCATGCGAACGAGATTATGTTTTGTAGCATTGATGAACAAGGTAAGTTGTTTGTAAATAAAACCCAACCCCCCCGCAAATAATTACCTGCGGGGGAAAAACATGCTTAATTGCTCGCCAATCCAAGGAATGCGTGCTACATCTTGCTTACCAAGTACCTTCATGCTAACAAGTAATATCATATAGAGAAACATAGAAGCAGAAGAGCATATCATTAACATTTGGAGTAAACCAGTATCTTTGAACCAGTGCTCTGACATATACGTACTGCAATATCCGATAGCTAGCATAGCTAAGCCAATTTTTACGAATTCGGCAACCTGAATAGTAAAACCAATGCCTTTGACAAGGCTAGCAAAATGGAGCATTGTAACTAACGTAATGTTTAAATTTAGCGCAATGATCGCTCCATTAATTCCAAATTCAGGACGAGATGTCAGTAGAAACATCGATGCAATTTTGACGATTGTTCCAATCAGGGTATTACGGAACACAACATGTGCTTGATCTAAACCCTGAAGAGCGGCAGCTAATGGAGCTTGGAAAAACAAAAATACGGAAAATGGTGCTAATTGCTTTAATAATAATCCTACCTCAGCTTGCTTGTATAATAGTTGACAGAGAGGCTCGGCAAATACATATAATAAAACAGCACAGGGAGCTCCAATGACTAGTGTGATCCGCATTGCTTGATAAATGCGGCGATGAACTAGCCTGCTGTTCTTCTCAAAAGCAGCTTCTGCTACAGCAGGAACCATTGAAATGGATAACGAATAGGTAAGAAAAGTAGGGAAAAGTAACAGGGGAACAGCCATTCCAGAAAATTGACCATATAAGGAGGTCGCCTGAATGGTTTTATACCCTGCTAGTATGAGAGCATAGGGGACAAGCATTGGTTCCATCACATAAGCAATAGAACCTACTACGCGGCTCATCGTGACCGGTAGGGATACATGTAAGAGTTGCTTGATAGCTGGAGAGCTTTTTTTAAACAATGCTCTTCGTGAGCCAGGTCTCTTTAGCAGATCTCCCAGTTCACGCCTGTTTTTTTTATAATTCCATACCATGTATAAAAGCCCAGCTAGCTCGCCCAATAAGATGCTACCAACTGCGCCAATGGTAGCAAAAAGAATTCCGTAAGGGGCAAGCGTGATAGTCATACCTATCACTATTAGAATACGGACTACTTGCTCAATTAATTGAGAGAGGGCTGTCGGTACCATATTTTGTTTTCCCTGGAAATAACCACGTAGGACAGCCGAGATACTAGCGATTGGTAATATAGGTAAAGCTGTCAGCAATAACAAATGGGTTCGTGAGTCCGTAAAGAACAATTCTGTGAAAAAACGAGCACCAACACCTAACAATAATGAGACTAGCGTGCTAAGTCCAGTTGTAATAGCTAATGCCAAGTATAAAAATCTTCTAGACTGCTGGCGATCTTTGGCTGCTTCCGCTTCTGCAACCTGTTTAGCGATGGCAACAGGCAGACCAAATGTAGTAATGGTAATCAGAAAGTAGAGAAGTGGGACGATCATTTGATACAGACCCATACCTTCTGCACCAATCAAGCGGGAAAGAATAATGCGATGGGCGAAACCGAGAACCTTAGTAATGGCACCTGCTACGATGAGTACCATGGTACCGTAAAAAAAGGATTTTTTCATAGGGATAGCCCCTTCTCTTTAACATTTACCTGTAAGCTTTAATGACTACACTATTACCATATGGACGTGCCACCTAGGGCATGACTAGATTTTATGTGTGGGAGAAAGATTTTAAAACAACTAAGGTCACGTAAAGAGGTGTATAAATATGGAAAATAGAGAGAATATGGTGAGCTATATCGAGGTTGAAAAATATCAGGAAATGTTAGTTTTATGTAAAAGTAAGGCAGAGGAATTTTTGATTCTCGGCTACGATAACATTACTCCTGAAGAGGTATGGGATTGTGTCATATCAGCCTACAAAGGAGAGGAACGGCCCACCCTACATCGCCTCGTTAACGATATCCTTTCCTTAAAAATTAGCAAATATATGAACTATGTGATGATTAATATGTATAAAAATAACGGGGTAATTTGACATGCATTTTTCTACAAGTCTATAATGGGCATATTGATTCTTTGAATTGGGATATTTGCGTATGAACGCTTGGTATCCATTGGGAAAGGGGCATTATGTTAGATGATAAAGTGGAGTAGATTTGTTCTCTTCCTACTGGTGATCGGACTCTTAGGTACGCTCATGGCCACTACTACCACAAAAGTAGCGGGTAATATCGTACTTGGTCTTGACTTAAGAGGCGGATTTGAAATTTTGTATGAAGTAGAACCTCTTGATGCAACACACAAAACAAACACTGAACTACTTGCAGCAACAGCTCAGATGATTGAAAAACGTGTAAATATTGGTGGGGTTTCTGAACCAGAGGTAACAATTGAGAAACCTAACCGCGTACGCGTGAAATTAGCAGGGGTTACCGATCCTGAGAAGCTACGTACATTGATCGGAAAACCAGCTGTATTGACGTTCCGTGATATGACAGGTGAAGTTGTTATGCGTGGAACAGACCTGGCACCTGGTGGAGCGGCTGTTGGCTACGGTGAGCTAAACGAACCGCTTGTAACTCTGAAGTTTGCCAATGCAGAAAAGTTTGCTGAAGTAACACGTAACAATTTAGGAAAACCAGTTGCCATCTTTTTGGATGAAAACCTGTTAACAAATCCTACGATTCAATCTGTTATTACAGGTGGTAGTGCGCAAATAACGGGTAAATACACAAAAGAAGAAGCACGTGAATTAGCAGAAACGCTAAATGCCGGTTCACTACCAGCTAAATTAATTGAAAAGCAAGTAACGGCAGTAGGAGCAAGCCTCGGTGATCTTGCTTTGAAAAAGACGATTAACGCAGGCTATATCGGTGGAGCACTAATTTTTATCTTTATGCTTTTTGTATACCGTGTTCCTGGTTTGATTGCAAATATCACTTTAACAGCGTTTATTTACGTATGTTTAGTAGTTTTACAATGGATGCATGCTACGCTTACGTTACCAGGTATTGCCGGCTTTATTTTGGCCGTAGGTATGGCGGTAGATGCTAACATTATTACCTATGAACGTATTCGAGAGGAAATTATGACAGGTAAAACGATTCTGTCTTCTTTCCGTGCCGGTGAACGTCGCTCATTGATTACGATCATTGATTCACATGTTACTACTTTGATTGCGTGTGTCGTGCTCTTTTACTTTGGGACGAGCTCCATTCAAGGTTTCGCGATTATCCTAGCAATGACTCTGATTGTAAGCTTGATTACCAACGTGTTTGGCTCTCGCTTTTTGCTATGGTTGCTTCTTCGTTCCAATGCGTTTAAGAAGCCTCGCTGGTTTGGTGTAAAGGAGAGTGAAATCGGTGAACTCTAAGGAAAAAGATGTTGTTAAATTTGATATTGTTAAAAACCGACACAAATTCTATTGGTTTTCAGGTATCTTATTAGTCCTAGGCTTAGCCTCGATGCTAATGTTTGGTCTAAACAAAGGCGTTGATTTCACAGCAGGTACTCGTTTGGACCTATTTATTAACAAACAATTTAATGAAGCAGATGTTCAACAAATTATTACAAAAGTAATTCCTGATGTTCATTTTAAAGATGTAACGAAGTTTGGTAATAATAAAGAATTTGCAACAACAACGTTTACAGAAACCATCACTCCAGAAAAATTAAAAGAGGTTGAGGCCGCTGTAAAAGCAAAATACGGTGATCAGGTAACGAAGCAGGAATCTACGGTTGACCCTGTGATTGCTAATGAGCTAGTGAATAAAGCCATTATCGCTGTTTTAGTTGCTTCTGCCGGGATTGTTGTCTATATTGCCATTCGATTCCAATTCTTATTCGGGATTGCTTGCGTTATCTCCATTTTACATGATGCTTTTATCCCGATTGCGTTGTTCTCCTTGTTCCGTTTGGAAGTAGATTTAACGTTTATTGCGGCGATTTTAACAATCGTGGGTTATTCTATCAATGATACGATTGTTATCTTTGACCGTATCCGTGAGAATATGCGTACAATGAAAACAAAAACCATTGAGGACTTAGAGCACATGGTAAACGTGAGCTTGTGGCAAAGTATGCGCCGCTCTATCTTTACTGTTTTGACCGTGTTCATTACGGCTGCTGCGATTGCTATTTTTGGTAGCGAAGGCATTCGTAACTTCTCCTTGGCTCTTATTTTCGGTTTGATCAGCGGTACGTATTCCTCAATCTTTATCGCTGCACAAATTTGGGTATCCATGAAAGAACGTGAAATGAAGAAAAAAGCATTGAAAGCTACTCCTAATGAGAACTAAATTGGATAGAATAAACCGTGGGGGATGTCCCCTGCGGTTTTTTTCATTCTCAAAGTACATACAATATATACAAGAGGAGGAAACCAGATGGAAAATCGTTTGGCAAAGGCTCAGTTTGCTGCATGGATAGGTATTGTTGGCAATCTGTTGCTCGCACTAGTCAAATTACTTGTTGGCATGGTAGCTGATTCGAGAGCGATGGTAGCTGATGCTGTTCATTCTGCATCGGATGTAATTGGATCAGTTGCTGTTTTAATAGGGCTTCGCGCAGCGGAGGCACCTCCTGATCAGGATCATCCTTATGGGCACGGAAAAGCAGAGTCTATCTCAGCTATTATCGTATCTATCCTACTTGCTATTGTGGGCTTTGAAATTGCTTATTCATCGTATAAATCGCTTTATGAACCGCTTGAGCCTCCTGGAATGTTAGCGGTATGGACGGCATTAGGCTCGATGGTAATAAAAGAATGGATGTTTCGATATAAGTATAATTTAGGAAAGAAATTAAATAGCCAATCATTAATTGCGAATGCTTGGGAGCATCGCTCTGATGTATATTCCTCGTTTGCTGCGTTAATTGGTGTTGGTGGAGCTATCCTGGGGGAAAAAATGGGGGTAGCTTGGACCGTTTATCTTGATCCAATTGCTGGGATTTTTGTATCCCTCCTTGTATTAAAAACGGCCTACGATATTTTAAAGGAATCGATTCATTCAACGATGGATCATGTGTTGCATGAAGAAGATGCCTTGCCGTTGCGTGAAACAGTTATGGAGGTTGAGGGAGTGTTACGAATTGATGAGTTGTGGGCTAGAGAAACTGGTCACTATCAAATTGTTGATATTAAGGTTTCAGTTGACCCGAACATAACTGTAGAGGATGGGCATCGAATCGGGAAAAATGTAAAACGAAACTTAATGGAGAAACATCAGGATATTCGAAATGTGTTTGTTCACATAAATCCATATGATGAAAAAGGAAAGTCATGGGATGAGGAATCTTCTAAGACTCGTGGATAAGGCAGCTATTATTGGGCTTTTTCACAAGCCAAGCTTCTTTGGAAAATGATTTTCTTAAAGAGTACGCTTTTTTGCGTTTATAAGAATGCTTGGCATGCCCTCTATTTCTTTATATAATGGATGAGGATTGGAGGGCTGCCTCATGCTACAAGCGAAATCGCGATGGCAACTCACCCCATATGATGAAGCAATAAGTGCAGAGATTGCCCAAGCGTGTGGGATATCACCTTTGCTGGCACGTTTGCTCGTTCAAAGAGGGATGGATACGTCACAAAAGGCACGTGACTTTTTGCATGTGAGTCCAGAACAGCTACATGATCCATTTTTATTGGATGGCATGGACAAAAGCGTGCATCGAATCCAACAGGCGATTGAGCGCCAGGAACCGATTTGTATATATGGAGACTATGATGCGGATGGAGTTAGCTCCACTGCTTTGATGGTGCATTTGTTACGAAAATTGGGAGCCACATTTGATTATTATATACCGAATCGTTTTAAAGAAGGATACGGATTAAACCAAACAGCGTTGTCATACATTTATGACAGCGGTTTTCGGCTTGTCGTGACTGTAGATACTGGTATTAGTGCAGTAGAGCAGGTAGCGCATGGAAATCAGCTGGGGCTTGATATCATCGTGACGGATCACCATGAACCACCTGAGCTTCTACCTGATGCGTTTGCGGTAATGAATCCTAAAAAACCGGGCTGTTCCTACCCATTTGACATGCTGGCTGGGGTTGGTGTTGCCTTTAAGCTGGCACATGCCCTGTTAAAAGAACCTCCGATGGATTTAATCGATTTGGCAGCAATAGGAACGATTGCTGACCTTGTACCCCTAGTAGATGAAAATAGGGTACTAGCAAGCTTAGGATTGCAACGATTAAATCGAACACACAATGTAGGCATCCAAGCTTTACTTGATGTGTGCGGCCTTCAGGAGAAAGAGATTACTGCGGGACATGTTGGCTTTGCTATTGGTCCGCGTATCAATGCAGGTGGACGACTAGAAACAGCAGAAGCAGCGGTCAAATTGCTCGTGTCAGAGGATATACAGGAAGCGAAGGAGCAAGCGGAAGTACTCGATGAGTTGAATCGTGAGCGCCAAGAGCTAGTTCAAGCAATGGCAGAAGAAGCGATTGAAATGGTAGAACAGTTATATCCTGCTGATCAGAATGGAGTGCTGGTTGTAGCCAAAGAGGGATGGAATGTTGGAGTTGTTGGTATTGTCGCTTCTCGCTTAGTAGAGAAATTCTATCGACCTGCTATCGTGCTTGGTATCGATTCTGAAAAAAGCACAGCTAAAGGCTCGGCTCGAAGCATTGCTGGCTTTGACATGTATGAGGCATTGACAGCGTGCAAGGAACTTCTACCACATTATGGTGGGCACACAATGGCAGCAGGTATGACATTGCCTGTAGAGAATGTAGATTTGCTTCGCAAGGCGTTGCATCGTATATCACAAGAATGGTTACAACCAGAAGACTTCATTCCCAAAACAAGAGTAGATCTTGAAGTGGCCTTTGATGAAATGAGTCTAGATCTTGCTATAGAACTGGAAGCTTTAGCTCCATTCGGCATGGGTAACCCTACTCCAATGCTTGTCTGTGAAGAAGTCGGGCATCAAGGTATGCGTAAAATTGGCAAGGATGAGACACATCTTAAATGTGTATTGTCGCAGGAGAAATCGCAACTAGATGCTATCGGCTTTGGTTTTGCCCAAATTATGGAACGCGTAGCCCCAACATCAAAGCTTTCAGTGCTTGGTGAATTGCAGATTAATGAATGGAATGGGTTACGAAAGCCTCAATTCTTGCTTCGTGATGTAGCGGTAAAGCATAAGCAGATTTTTGACTGGCGGGGCTCGCGTGATAAAGAGAAAAAATGGCTGGATAAGATAGCTACGGATGAATTGATTACAATTACATTCCAAGAAGCTAATCATCAACGTTTGTACTCGTTACTTGCGAGTCAACAATTGCTTCAAAGGTCACTCCTTTATGTAACGAATGCGGGAGAGATACAAGGTGACTGGAAAGAAGGATGTCGCTCGATCGTTTTATATGATCTTCCTTCTTCTAAATCTGCTTTGGGACAAGCTATGGCTACGTTACATGAAATGGATTCAGTGTACTGCTTATTTGGAGAAGCGGATGAGGCTTTTGAATTGCTGCATGTACCGAGCCGAGAAGATTTTAAAGCGCTGTATCAAATTTTTCGACAATATGGTAAAATCAACAAGGCTCATCTTGATGCATTAGCTAAAAAATTGAAGTTAAAGCGTTCCATTGTGGAGCGAATGCTTACTATTTTTATAGAGCTCCGTTTTATTGAAGATAGCGAGCAAGCGTATCTATTGCATCCAGAACCGGCAAAAGCGCCTTTAGATACTTCTTCGCGATACCAAGATTGGCGCGAGGAAGCCGAGCTACACGCCGAACTGCTCCTTTCTAATCATGATGGACTTGGAAAATATTTGGATATGCTTCATCAGCCTTAGAAGAAGAGCACCCAACATACTTTGTTTTTATTCTTTTGTAGGAGGCATTCCTTAATGAACTTTAAAGATTATATTCGCGTGATTCCAGATTACCCACAACCAGGGATTCGTTTCAAAGATATTACTACCCTATTAAAAGATGGCCCTGTATATAAAGCGGCAATCAATGAACTAAAAACATTTGCTGATACCCTAAATGTGGATGTAATCGCAGGACCGGAAGCGCGTGGTTTTGTTGTAGGGGCACCGCTGTCATATGCGATGAATGTTGGATTTATTCCGATTCGCAAGGCAAACAAATTACCTTACAAGGCTATTCAAGCTGATTATAGCCTAGAGTACGGCAGTGATGCATTAGCAATGCATGAAGATGCAATCAAGCCTGGTGACCGTGTATTGATTGCTGACGACTTACTTGCAACAGGCGGTACGATCGAGACATCAATCAACCTTGTTGAACAATTGGGCGGAATCGTAGTAGGGGCTGTATTCTTAATTGAATTAAGCTATCTCGATGGTCGTGAAAAACTAGGTGACATCCCGGTTTCTTCTTTAATCACATACTAAAATTTTGTATAAAAACCTCTGTGAGCCTTTCGCTTGCAGAGGTTTTTTGTGGATTTGCCTGAGAAACTCGAAAAGAAAGTGTCTATTTTGTGAGTTTTAAGTAGAGAATGGAAGATTATTACCTTTACATTCTCCCTTTCATACCAGATAATAAAAGGTAATACGTTTAAGGGAAAGATAGACGGTTTTCATCTTCAGAGTGAAGATTAAGGAAGGGAAATATGACTACGGGCATCGAGGAAATTTTAAGCAAAGCGAATAGCTATATGTCAAACGAGGACGTTACTATGCTGGAGCGTGCCTATGATTTAGCGCGCAAAGCTCACGAGGGCCAAGTGCGTAAATCAGGGGTGCCTTATATTATGCATCCGATTGCAGTTGCAGGCATTTTGACGGATATGCACATGGATGCAGTAACTGTTGCTGCCGGTTTTCTCCATGATGTTGTGGAAGATACCGAAATTACGCTAGACAACTTACGTAAGGAATTCGGGTCAGAGGTAGCACATCTGGTAGACGGAGTCACAAAGCTAGAAAAAATTAAATACAAATCCAAAGAAGAGCAGTTAGCAGAGAACCATCGAAAAATGCTTGTAGCCATGGCACAAGATATTCGGGTCATTTTAATTAAATTGGCGGACCGTTTGCATAATATGCGTACGTTACGTCATATGTCCGAAGAAAAGCAACGTGAAATATCGGATGAAACGCTAGAAATCTTTGCACCACTGGCTCATCGCCTTGGTATTGCTTTTGTAAAGTGGGAGCTAGAGGATACGGCTCTTCGCTATTTGAATCCGCAGCAATATTATCGGATTGTAAATCTCATGCAAAAGAAACGGACGGAGCGCGAGGAATACATTTCAGAAGCGAAAGCAATGATTACGGATAAGTTAGATGAGTTGCATATTGAAGCAGAGATTGCTGGTAGACCTAAGCATATCTATAGCATCTACAAAAAGATGGTGTCACAAAATAAGCAGTTTAACGAAATCTATGACCTGCTTGCTTTACGTATCATTGTGAATGATATTCGTGATTGTTACGCTGTCCTTGGAATTGTGCACACTTTGTGGAAGCCTATGCCAGGACGATTCAAAGATTATATTGCTATGCCAAAAGCCAACATGTATCAATCGCTGCATACCACTGTAATCGGTCCTAAGGGTGAACCATTGGAAGTGCAAATTCGTACATGGGAGATGCATCGTACAGCTGAGATTGGTATCGCTGCTCACTGGGCCTATAAAGAGGGCAAAGGAGAAGTGCAGGGCTCTTTTGAAGAGAAGATTGGTAATCTCCGTGAGATTATTCAAGGTGGACAAGAAGAGACACCGAATGCCCAAGAATTCATGGAATCGCTCAAGCAGGATCTGTTTTCTGATACGGTGTTTGTCTTTACACCAAAGGGTGATGTGGTGGAGCTTCCTAAAGGCTCGGTTCCTTTGGACTTTGCCTATCGCATACATTCAGCTGTCGGCAATCGAACCATTGGGGCTAAAGTGAACGGAAAGATCGTTCCGCTTGATTTTGCGTTGCGTACAGGTGACATTATGGAAATCTTGACTTCCAAGCACTCATATGGTCCAAGTCAAGATTGGCTCAAAATAGCGAAGTCAGCGCACGCTCGTAATAAGATCAAGCAATGGTTTAAAAAAGAAAAGCGCGAAGAAAACGTTGCTAAAGGGCTATCAATGATTGAAGCTGAGGTAAAAGCACGTGGCTTTGATTTAAAAGAGACTATGACTGCTGAGAATGTAAAAGAGGCAGCAGCTAAGTTTAATTTTCAATCTGACGAAGATATGTACTCAGCTGTCGGTTATGGCGGGCTTACTTCTGCACAGGTTGCAAATCGACTGACGGAAAAAATACGTAGAGATCGAGAAGAGCAACAACAACAGCAACAACAAGCTATTCAAGAATTTAAGTCTCATGCACCTACTCCGAAGCAAACCCGAAGCGACACAGGCATCCGTGTAGAAGGCGTGGATAATTTGTTGACTCGTATTTCCCGATGTTGTTCGCCGGTTCCAGGGGATGACATTATTGGTTTCATTACGAGAGGACGGGGAGTCTCCATTCATCGAAAGGATTGCCCGAATGTGACGGTAGAAGAAAGTGATCGACTCATTCCTGTACAATGGGAAGGTGACCAGAGACAGAACTACAATGTAGACATTGAAATTACTGGCCATGATCGCACAGGCTTGTTAAACGACGTGTTACATGTAGTTGGGGAGACGAAAACCAATATTGCTGCCGTGAGTGGCAAAGCGGATCGCAATCGGGTGGCTACTATCAACATGACAATCTGTATTAACAATATAGATCATCTACACCGCGTAGTAGAACGAATCAAGCGTATCAAAGACATTTATTCTGTTCGTCGAATTCTAAATACCTAACATATCCTTATTTTTATGTGACAGACAGTGGTTCCTTGGGGACACTGTCTTTTCTTTCATAAACAAGGAATGCTTACATAAATTTAAAACAATAGAACCGGAGTGATAAGTAGTGCGAGTCGTTGTCCAAAAAGCAAAAGCATCAAGTGTGTCCGTAAATGGCGATGTAGTCGGTAAAATTGAGCGAGGACTGGTGTTACTAGTTGGTATTACGCATGAGGACACAATAAAAGACGTGGAGTTTGTAGCAGATAAGGTAGCGAATTTGCGGATTTTTGAAGACGAGGAAGGTAAAATGAATTACTCTGTCCAGGAAACAGGAGGGCAAATTTTATCTATTTCCCAATTTACTTTATACGGGGATTGCCGAAAAGGTCGTCGCCCTAACTTCATGGCGGCTGCCCGTCCAGAAGTTGCTGAACCATTATACGACCAATTTAATGAGGTGCTACGAAGTAAAGGGCTTCAGGTAGAGACGGGGCGTTTTGGTGCAATGATGGATGTGCAGATTCATAATCATGGACCTGTAACGTTAATTGTTGAAAGTTAATGAAAGATGAAACAAAGGGTCTAGCCGATTAATTAAGCTACACACATAGAAAGAAAGCAGCTAGTCCATGGCGGACCAGCTGCTTTTTTGTGTGGAAAAATTAATTTGGATAAACCTGGAAATAACGTAGTACGCCTCGGAACAACCCTTCAGCTGCATTTTGCTGATGTTGATCATCACGTAAGTTAGCTTCTTCTTGTGGATTGGTCATAAAGCCGATTTCAGCAAGAATAGCGGGTTTTGGATTTTCCCGAATGACATGAAAATCGCCGAATCTGGATGTTAAATCTTTATATTGAGTCGTTGCAACGATCTCATTTTGAGTCAATTGGGCTAATTCCATCGATTTTCCTTTGTGATAGTAAAAAATGATGGTCCCATTGGTGGCTGCATTAGGATGTGTATTGTGATGGACACTTACAAACATATCCGCATTGTTTTGCACAGCGAATTGAACACGTTGTTCCAACGTAAGAGTTGTATCATCGGAACGAGTCATAATCACACGTGCTCCAGAAGCTTCTAGGCGTTGTTTTAGCTTCAGAGCAACCTGTAGGTTAATTTCTTTTTCAAACGTCTTGTATGTCGTCCCTACAGCCCCACTATCTGTTCCACCGTGTCCAGGATCAACTACAATCAATTTGCCTCTGGCTTCATTACCGGTTAAAGGAGGCAGATTGGCTATATCTGTTGATTCCTTTTGAACGACCCAGCTAGCAATGTAGGCTGTTGAATTATCTTTTAGGCGAATTTGATACCAATCGCCTTCTGTTTTGATTACCGAATAGCTTTCTCCTGGTTGTACAGTACCTACTGGCTCGTATTCGGTGCCTGGGCCAGAACGAACATTTGTGCCTTCGTTTAATACCTTGATTTTCAATTCTGATTGATTACTAGGTACTGAGGGCTGAAGGGAGTTTTGGTTCTTATGTTCATTTGGATCAACTACTCCAAGCGTGGGAGGAGCAACAGTTGATTTAGTAACCAACCAGCTGGCAATCCAGCCTGTTTTCCCATCCGGCGTTTTTACCTGAAACCAGTTGTTGCTTTGAGACAATACCGGTAGTACCACTCCGTTATTTACTTGGGTAAGGACTTGGCTTGTTGTATTAGCTTGACTTCGAATGTTTACATTATTTGCAGTTACCTTCACCGTAGAGCTTGATGAAGCAGGATTCGGCTGTGTCGGAGGAGGTGTTATCTGTCCAGTTTTAGGAGCTGTTGGATTGGCGATCCAAGCTGTTGTCCCATTGTATAAGATTTGATCCCACCCATTTGACTCCGAATATTTACTTACCTGATCCCCTGCGCTTAACTGGCCGATAATCATGGCTGCGACATTAGGTTCTGCATACACGTTAGTTACTACAGAGATTTTAATACTACTGGTAGATGGAGGCTGCACAGTAGGCTCTACAGGTGGCAATACATTAGCAGGCTGATTGCTCTGATCTGGTGTAGTGACTGCTGGTGCTGTTGTTCCCGGTAGGGGTGCTGACGTAGCGGGCGGAGTAGCATGTTGCACAAACTTGGCGTTAATCCAGCCGGTTACTTTTTCAGACACCTGAATTTGTGCCCAGATACCTTCCTTTTTAATCATTTTGTAGCTTTTTGTCTTGTCCATTACTTGGATGATTTGAGCATCTGAATTGGGTGCAGTCCGAATGTTTAACATATCGACCGTACTCTTTAAATAAATCACCTTTGGTGGTTGAGGAGCTGCTTTGATCTCCTGAAGGTATGTATTTATTCCCCAGCCTTGCTTACCATTCGGTAATTTTACCTGTATCCATTTATCCTTTTTTGATATAACGGTTAGTTTTGTCGACTTAGGCACGGAACTTACGAGTTGATAGTTGGTTCCTGGACCAGAGCGAATGTTTAAATTATCGGCTGTTACCTGCACCTGGTTTGCTGCCCAGACCATTTGGAAGGGGGCGACCAAGCTAGTGAGACATGTTGCAAGCCCGATAATCATCTTCTTGCGAGAAAACACGTTTGTCCCATCCTTTCTGTTTGTCATTTATTCCGACGTGCGGAAAATCAATTTTTCCATAAAACAATAATCTTCTTCATAGGTCGTATACTTTCCTGCAACTTTCGACATTTTTTTTGAGATGCATGCAAATCTTCCCATGCGGAAACAATAGTGCAAGGAGGGATTAAGCATGCGCCAATCCAATAAAGAACGTTTCGCTCAAGAATTAAACCGTCAAATTTTTTCTGTTGATTTTCATGATTTCTTACAAAAAGAAGCCATTTTAAACGATGTAGAAATGTCACAGGAGTTTCATATCAGCATCCGCGAGGTACAAGAGCTACGTCGGCGTGCTAAACACTAGAAAGTGGCGAAAAGCTGTTCAAGTGTTCAGGAATCAGGCTAGTTTAGGTTGAGAGCTTCATGTAGCAAAAACCAATGGTCTAATAATCTCATGTACTCCCTTTTTCGCATGTATCATGCCAAAATCGTTCTTATGCAACGAACGGCTTTCTAAATCCGTCCACCTTTTATGAGAACAGTTGGTTCCTTCTCTGAAATTGACCACCTTATGTTGGTAAGGTAAGATGAGAAGGATTGCGAAAGAAGCAGGTGAAGAACATGTTGCAAATTAAATGCGTGGGTCATCAGTTCGAACGTGAAATCGGCTTTATTGCCGCACTGTTCTATGAAGATCCCGCGATTCATTATGTACAAGACTGGGAAAATTGCTCCCATCGTGATAGTAAGATAGAGCTTTGTTGTGAGTCGCAAGACGATGGAGTCCATGCTACTGGACATCTTTTGTTTGCCGATCAAAAGCATACATTTGAGTACGATCGTCCCTATAAGGAGCTTTCCGAAAAAGGTATGCGCAAAACAGCCAAGCAAGCAATTAGCTATACGCTATTAACTTTGCTGGAGCGTCATACCGGAATGGAACAGGGGTGGGGCATTTTAACCGGTATTCGACCGACTAAATTATTGCACAAGATGCTACAATCTGGGTTGAGTCGCGAGGAGGCTCATCGTCAATTACGAGAAGACTACATGGTTCGCCCCCACAAGCTACAGCTCTTACAAGAGATAGTGGATCGTCAGCTACATGTTGTTCCTGATTTATATCAAATAGATCGGGAAGTCTCTGTCTACATTGGAATTCCATTCTGCCCAACAAAATGTGCATATTGTACGTTTCCAGCTTATGCGATTGGTGTGCATCGTCAGAATGTAAATCCATTTTTGGCAGGTTTACATGAAGAGATTCGCTCAATAGGTGATTGGTTGACCCGCCAGAACTTGGTAATCACCTCCATTTACTTTGGCGGAGGTACACCTACCAGTATTACTGCTGACGAGTTAGACGCACTTTTTGTTACACTTTATAAGCATTTTCCTCATATGGACAAAGTACGTGAACTAACGGTAGAAGCTGGAAGACCAGATACCATCACTCCTGATAAAATTGAGATCATGAAAAAGTGGAAGGTTGACCGCATCAGCATCAATCCGCAGTCGTTTACGCAAGAAACTTTGCAAGCAATCGGTCGACACCATACAGTCAAGGAAACAGTGGATAAATATAATTTGGCCATGGAGATGGGTGTAACCAACATTAATATGGATTTGATCATAGGTTTGCCAAATGAAGGGATGCAGGAAATGAAGCATTCACTTCAGGAAGTAGAAAAGCTTATGCCTACTTCTCTAACCGTTCATACTCTCTCGTTTAAACGTGCATCGGAAATGACCCAAAATAAAGATAAATATCAGGTAGCCAGTCGTGAAGAGATACTAAACATGATGCAAGAGACCGAAGAATGGGCGAAGAAACAAGGATATGTACCATACTATCTCTACCGACAAAAAAATATTTTAGGTAATCTTGAAAATGTTGGCTATGCGCTACGAGATCAAGATTCTATCTATAACATCGTTATGATGGAGGAGGTACAAACGGTTCTTGGCTTAGGCTGTGGAGCCGTCTCCAAATTGATGAGGCCTGGTAGCGGAATATTGTCGCGTTGGCCAAATCCGAAAGATCCTAAAACATATAATGATACGTATCAGCAGTTAATCGAGAAAAAACTGCAAGATTTAGATACGCTTTACTCTAATAAATAATTAGGTGATTGTATAGTTGACGCTCACTCTCGATTTTGCTATGATCTGTAATATATTTTGATCTGATGACGGGACCAAGTAACCTTTAGACGAATAGCTAGAGAGGAAGCATCGTGGCTGAAAGTGCTTCTCTATTACGATTAGGTGAATGACCTCCCTGAAGACCCCAGTGAAAGATAGCGTTGCTACGAGTAACTGTAAGGCGCGGCATCGGCGTTAGGATGAGAATGAAGTGGGATATGATTACATATATATCCAAGCAGGGTGGCACCACGGGAGAATATAATCTCTCGTCCCTGACATGTACGTAAGTTGGGCATGTCAAGGACGGGAGATTTTTTGTGTTTTCTAACAATTATTTTTCCTGACTTGCCCCTGTACGGATTTTTTATATAGCACGTAAAAAACAAAAAAGGAGAGACTCACATGGCGAAAATCCAAATTCCACGTGGTACACAAGACATTATGCCGGGCACGGTGGAGCTTTGGCAGCACATCGAAGGGAAGATGCGAGACCTTTGCACACGCTACAATTACCAAGAAATTCGAACGCCAATATTTGAGCAGACAGAACTGTTCCGACGAGGCGTAGGTGAGACTACGGATGTAGTGGAAAAAGAGATGTACAGTGTTGAATCCCGTGGAGAAGGAGATTTCACCTTACGTCCGGAAGGTACGGCAGGGGTAGTACGCTCTTATGTGGAGAAAAAGCTGTATGGTGTACCTAATCAACCTACTAAGTTATATTACTTAGGACCAATGTTCCGGCATGAACGTCCACAGGCAGGTCGATTCCGCCAATTTGTTCAATTCGGAGTTGAAGCAATCGGCTCAGCAGATCCTGCAATTGATGCTGAAGTAATTGCTGTAGCGATGCGTATCTATCAAGAATTAGGGCTTACAGGTTTGTCCGTAGAGATAAACAGTGTAGGAACTCTAGAAGATCGTGCTCGTCACCGTGGAGCATTGCTTGAGGTTCTAAATGGTGTACGAGATGAGCTTTGTGAAGATTGTCAATCCCGAATTGATCGGAATCCTTTACGCGTTCTGGATTGCAAAAATAAAAAATGTCAAACCCTTACAAAAGATGCCCCTTCTATTTTAGATTATCTAAGCGATGAATCTAAACAGCATTTTGAAGAGGTACAGGCATACCTTACCGCAATTCATATTCCATTCCACATTAATCCGCGTATGGTACGTGGTCTTGATTATTACACGCTGACTGCTTTCGAAATTAAAATGGCAGAGATCGGTGCGGTTGAAACATTGTGTGGTGGTGGGCGCTATAATGGGCTAGTTGCAGAGATTGGCGGCGAAGATATGCCAGGTATTGGTTTTGCGATGAGTATTGAACGCTTGATAATGGCTCTAGAATCGCAAAATATTCAATTACCAATAGAAAAAGGGCTAGATGCCTACATCGTGATGCAATCCGAAACAGCGAAAACGAAGGCATTCCAGTTGCTAGATGATCTGCGTAATAAAGGTGTTAAAGCAGAGATGGATTATTTAGGTCGTAAAATGAAGGGCCAATTAAAAGCAGCGGATCGTGTAGAAGCAAAGTATGCTGCTATCATTGGTGAATCAGAGCTGGAAAAAGGCGTAGTCATGCTAAAAGAACTAGCGACTGGAAAACAGCAAGAAGTTAGTTTTGCAGAAGCAAGCGATTGGCTCTTGGCTAAACGTTAAGGATAAAGAAAAACAATTGAACGAAACATTTACTTATTGGAGGGACCATCGATGAAATTTGATGTGCGCACTGTCTATTGTGGCGAAGTAACCAAAGAACATGTAGAGCAAGAGATTATTTTAAATGGTTGGGTTCAAAAGCGCCGTGACCTAGGTGGCGTTATCTTTATTGATCTGCGTGATCGTACAGGAATTTGCCAAGTGGTATTTAACCCAGAAGTGAATAAAGAGGCATGGGAAAAAGCAGATCGTGTGCGTAGCGAGTATGTTTTATCTGTAAAAGGTAAATTGGTACATCGTGGACCCGAAGCCGTTAATCCGAAAATCAAAACTGGTGAATACGAAATGCTTGCAACGGAGATTACCATCCTAAATGATGCTAAAACCCCTCCGTTCTTAATTGAAGATGAGATTGAAGTAGATGAGCAGGTTCGTCTAAAATATCGCTATTTGGACCTTCGTCGTCCCGAAATGCAGAAAGCATTCTACTTACGTTCAAAAGCGACAAAAGCGTTCCGTGATTTCTTGGATCAAAAGGGTTTCTTAGATATTGAAACACCAATGCTTACGAAGAGCACGCCAGAGGGAGCGCGTGATTATCTGGTACCATCCCGTGTACACCCAGGTGAATTCTATGCATTGCCGCAGTCTCCTCAGCTTTTTAAACAGTTATTAATGGTTTCAGGATTCGAGCGTTACTATCAAATCGTACGTTGTTTCCGTGACGAAGACTTGCGCGCTGACCGTCAACCAGAATTCACTCAAATCGACATTGAAACATCCTTCATACCAATGGAACAGCTATTGCCGATGATGGAGGAAATGGTTCAATATGTATTTGAACAAACAGTTGGTACAGACGTAGGGACATCATTCCCACGCTTAACGTATGCAGAAGCGATGGATCGTTTTGGCTCTGACAAACCAGATATTCGTTTTGGTATGGAGTTGACCAACGTATCAGATCTTGTAAAAGATAGCGGTTTTAAAGTGTTTGCAAGCACAGTTGAGACTGGTGGGCAAGTAAAAGCAATCAATGCAAAAGGTTGCGGACATTATTCCCGTAAAGATGTTGATGATCTAGGCAAGTTCGCTTCTCGTTATGGAGCTAAAGGTCTAGCGTGGATTGCATTTAAAGATGGTGAAGTTAAAGGACCAATCGCTAAATTCTTCTCTGAAGAAGAAATAACAGCAATAAAAGAACGCTTGCTAGTAGAAGAAGGCGATCTATTGTTGTTCGTAGCTGATAAACCGAAAGTAGTAGCAGATTCTCTAGGTGCTCTTCGTAGCAAGCTAGGTGCAGAATTAGGCTTAATTGACCACAGTAAGTTTGCTTTCTTATGGGTAGTAGATTTCCCATTAGTGGAGTGGGATGAAGAAGCTAAACGTTATGTAGCTTTGCACCATCCATTCACTCGTCCAAAAGACGAAGATTTGCATCTATTTGAAACAGACCCAGGTGCGATTCGCGCACAAGCTTACGACTTGGTTCTAAATGGTTATGAACTAGGCGGCGGCTCCATGCGTATCTACAAGCGCGACGTACAAGAGAAAATGTTTACTGCCCTTGGATTTAGTCAAGAAGAAGCAAAAGAGCAGTTTGGTTTCTTGATGGATGCGTTTGAATATGGTACACCTCCACATGGTGGTATCGCTCTAGGTCTAGACCGTTTGGTAATGCTACTTGCAGGACGTACAAATTTACGTGAAGTAATTGCTTTCCCTAAAACAGCAAGCGCAAGTGACCTAATGGTTAATGCGCCGAGTGAAGTAGATGTGAATCAATTAAAACAGCTATTTATCGCTACTATTGAAGAAGAGAAAAAAGAAGAAGTAACCAACAAGTAAAATTACTTGGGTAAATGGGTCCAACCAAGACAAAACGTCTTTTGGTTGGACCTGTTTTTTTGTTTGCTTTGTAGAATTCAATATGCTAGCATATGTCTGATCGCGATCTACTTAGAGTCCTAGTGGAATAATAGGAATTGAATATAAGCCTATTGATAGGTATAATCGGAATGTCACTATTTTTATGATTGTATAAAAAGTATAAATCTGAGAAGATTACTAGGTCATATATCTATGACAGGAAAGTATGTAATTTATGGATAGAATGTTACTTATCAAAATAGATGAATGTAGGAAAGGTTGTTAGTGAAATGTTGCATCAATTCTCGCGTTGTGAACTGGCATTTGGTCCAGAGGGCTTGGAGAAAATGAGAAACAGTACCGTTGCTGTGCTTGGTGTCGGTGGGGTAGGATCCTTTACAGTAGAAGCTCTAGCACGTACTGGTGTAGGAAAACTGATCCTGATTGATAAAGATGACGTAGACATTACAAACATTAATAGACAGATTCATGCTACTCTACACACGGTTGGTCAACAAAAAACGGAACTAATGAAAGAGCGTATTCACTCTATTAATCCAGAGTGTGAGGTAGTGACACTTCAGATGTTTTATGACGATGAAACAGCTCCACGTCTATTTGAGCATAAGCTAGATTATATTGTTGATGCGATGGATACAGTGTCTGCAAAAATTCATGTGATTTTAGAAGCAAAGAAACGTAATATCCCGATCATCTCAAGTATGGGGGCAGCTAACAAGATGGACCCAACACGTTTTCAAGTGGAGGACATCTCTAAAACCAGTTATGATCCTATTGCCAAGGTAATTCGTCGTGAGCTGAAGAAGCAACGCATTTATAAGGGTGTTAAAGTAGTATATTCTAAAGAGATTCCTGTAACAATTCGTACGGATGTACGGGAACAGATTGTTCAAAATCCCGATTCCCCTATTCGCAAAGTAAAACAACCGCCGGCAAGTAACGCCTTTGTGCCATCTGTGGCAGGTTTGATTTTAGCTAGTGTGGTGGTCCAGGATTTAATTGGTTGGGTACCGAAAAAAGGATAGTAAACAGGATTCCTATACAGTAGTATGTGTTTTACAAAAAAGTGACTAACAATGATGTAATGGATAGCGCAGAGGCCCACGGGCTTTTCTGCGCTACTTTCTTTACGGAAGGGAAGGTAACGCGGTATGGTTAGTAATCAATTGTGAACTATAGATGCTGTATTGGATTCAAGATAATGACTTGATTCTACTAACAATCAGCCATCCAAATTGTTTGTCTTCCAAAACTTGGCGTAACTTGCTTTTCTAAGTAAAATGAACAGGGATGATTACATCTTAAAGTTATGGTAACAAAAGACAGATTATAGTTGCAAATAGTTGAAGAAACCAGATTGGGGGGTTGAGAAGGATGGATTTATTTTCTTTCGCCCATGAACAGGAAGATTCTAAAGGGCGTACTAAGCCGCTTGCGGCACGAATGAGACCAAAAAAACTAGATGAAGTAGTTGGCCAACAACATATACTAGCCAAAGGATCGTTGCTTCGGAGAGCTATTGAAGCGGACCAGATCTCTTCTTTAATTTTCTACGGACCTCCGGGCACGGGAAAAACAACCTTAGCAAAAGTCATAGCACGTACAACCAAATCCCATTTCAGTGAATTAAATGCGGTTACTGCGGGGGTAGCAGACATTCGGCGGATCGTAGAGGAAGCGAAAGATCGCTTGGTAATGAATAATCAGCGTACTACGTTATTTATTGATGAGATCCACCGTTTTAATAAATCTCAACAGGATGCGCTCCTACCTTATGTAGAAGAGGGAACAGTCATTTTGATTGGGGCAACAACGGAGAATCCCTTTTTCGAAGTGAATGCAGCCTTGCTCTCACGTTCTCAAATTTTTTCCTTACAATCCCTAACAGATGAGGATTTAGGGCAAGTTATTGATAGAGCATTAACTGATGAGCTTGAAGGACTTGGAGAATTACGGGTTCAAATCAAACCAGAAGCGAGAGAACATTTGATTCACTACGCAGAAGGGGACGCTCGTCGCTTATTAAATGCACTGGAATTAGCAGCTACGACCACACCATTAAATGAAGCAGGAGAGATCGTTATTACACTGGATGTGGCAGTAGAATCTATCCAGCGTAGAGCTGTTCGCTACGATAAAAGTGGTGATAATCATTACGATACCATCTCTGCTTTTATAAAGTCGATTAGAGGATCTGATCCAGATGGTGCTCTTTACTGGTTAGCTCGGATGATTGATGCAGGTGAAGATCCACGATTTATAGCGCGTCGCTTAATAATTTCCGCATCAGAAGATATCGGTAATGCTGATCCTCAAGCGTTATCCGTAGCTGTAGCTTGCTTTCAAGCGTTGGAATTGATTGGTATGCCGGAAGGGCGCATTTCCTTAGGGCAAGCCACCACGTATCTTGCGACCGCACCGAAAAGTAATGCAGCGTATATGGGAATTAATCAAGCACTTATGCATGTACAAAAAGAAGGGCATAAGCCTGTACCTGTTCACTTACGGGATCGGCATTATAAAGGGGCTGCGAAATTAGGTCACGGGGAAGGGTATCTATATCCCCATAATTATCCCGAAGGCTATGTGAAACAGCAGTATTTGCCTGAAGGTGTAGAAGAGAAATTTTATCAACCTAAACAGATAGGATATGAGGCAGAAATTCAAAAGCGTCAAGCATCTCGAAATTAACCCCTATTATTCCGATGCCTTTACATTCTTTTGGGAAAAGTTTATATTTATCGTAATAAAAAATAACTAGAGCGTAGCGATCAATTTCTTTGTTTTGGATAAAAAGAAGAACTTCGACCCTCTGAACAAGAGAGATCGAAGTAATAGCATGCGAGAAGGGTTTCTTACAGAGTAAACATGTGACTCTTGTTTCTACATGCAACATGTACTTGTAGGAATGAATATTTTTTAAAAAATAATGATAAAAGGAATCTTGTCGGGAAAGTACAAAGCTTTAGTATTTAGTAAAGCAATAGAAGACCGATTCATTCTTGTTGTTTTTACGTCCGTACATTTCCGCCCGGTTTATTTGGTAAATCTCCGTTCTCATTTGGTTGCTTGCTAGTTTTGCTTGCACCAAATCTTGCTTTGTGAGCAATGGTTCCTGCTGGTACTTCATAAAGAACGTCAGATGGATGGTTTCGTCCACGTTCGGAACGCTTATTGGTTGCCATATAAGCTCACCTCCCTGACCATATTTTGACCAAAAGAAAGCGACTCATGTGCTACAATTTCAGGGAAGTTTGTCAGAGACGTACAGTGAAACATAGAGGAGAGTTGTTAACGTTGAAAATTTCGACTAAGGGACGCTACGGCTTAACTATTATGATGGAGCTAGCCACCCGTCATGGGGACGGTCCTATTTCATTGAAAAGCATTGCTCAGCGCCATGAATTATCTGAGCATTATTTAGAGCAGTTAATCGCTCCCCTGCGGAATGCAGGGTTGGTAAAAAGCATTCGAGGAGCTTATGGTGGCTATGTACTCTCCAAATCACCTGACGATATTACGTCGGGAGATATTTTGCGAGTGCTAGAAGGTCCAATTAGTCCTGTAGAGTTTGCAGAAGAAGAGGACCCAGCAAAGCGTTATCTATGGCTGCGCATTCGAGATAGTATAACGTCTGTAATTGACTCCACTACGCTGCGGGACCTCATCAATTATCAAGATGACGGACGCACTGATAATTATATGTTCTACATTTAGTGTTAGATTACAAAGTAGGGGATTAGAACATGAACTCATACGTATATTTGGATAACGCAGCAACGACTCCTGTTCATCCACAAGTGATACTGGCCATGCAACCATATTTCTCTGAGATTTATGGAAATCCATCCAGTATTCATGGGTTTGGTCGTGAAGCACGCAAAGCAATGGAAAAAGCACGGGAAACAATTGCTGATTTTCTGGGGGCTGATCCCAGTCAAATCATTTTTACCAGCGGTGGTACGGAAGCTGATAATATGGCATTGATCGGTGGAGCGCTTGCTAATGAACAAAAAGGTAAGCATATCATTACAACTCAGATTGAGCATCATGCGGTATTACATGCTTGTGAGCATCTCGAACGAATGGGATTTGAAGTAACCTATTTACCAGTAGATGAATTGGGGATGGTCAGCTTAGATGATGTAAAAAAAGCAATACGACCTGATACCATTTTAGTCTCCATTATGTATGGAAACAATGAGGTAGGGACAATTCAACCTATCCAAGAAATAGGTAGCTTTTTGCAGGATCAAGGAATCCTGTTCCATTCAGATTGTGTACAAGCTTTTGGATTATTGCGCATCAAGGCAAATGAGCTACCTGTGGATCTGATTTCTTTATCTGCCCATAAAATCAATGGACCAAAAGGTGTAGGTGCTTTGTGCATGGGACGTAAAATC
Organism: Brevibacillus sp. JB24b; assembly: GCF_051713385.1. Lineage (NCBI taxonomy): Bacteria > Bacillati > Bacillota > Bacilli > Caryophanales > Paenibacillaceae > Brevibacillus > Brevibacillus sp. JB24b. Next base: position 1,466,650 of record NZ_JBNVQV010000001.1, read on the forward strand.
ACAATTACTCCATACTTACACGGGGGAGCACAAGAACGTAAACGACGGGCAGGAACAGAAAATCTAGCTGGTATTGTTGGATTTGCTCAAGCAATCGAGCTCATGCGCTCCGACCGTGAAGAGCGTCGTCAAAAATACTTAGATATGCGCCAGGCTATGCTACAGGCTTTCAGTGAAGCAGGAATTGCATTTGAGGTAAATGGTCATGATGAACAATTTTTGCCACATATTTTAAATGTTAGCTTTCTAGGAGTAAATACTGAGACGATGCTGTTTAATCTAGATTTGGCGGGTATTGCAGCAGCTAGTGGTTCTGCATGTACATCAGGCTCGTTAGAGGTATCTCATGTGCTGACAGCGATGAATTTGTCCAAAGAGCGATCAGATTCAGCTATTCGCTTTAGTTTTGGCATGACCAACACAAAAGAAGAAGTGATAGCAGCAGCTCAAAAAATTGTGCAGATTGTAAAGCGCTTAGTAAAATAAAGTATAAATCTGCTTGTTGTTAAAGTATTAGTTAGTTGTGAAAGGTTTGGAACGCTTGTTCGAATCAAGTTGTCAAAACCCTTTTCCTCAAAGTACAATAAAAGTAGCATACATCCACTATCACACCGGATAGTGGAATTTTTTTTACGATGGATGTTACTTACAGAAAATTTATCTGAAAAAAGTTCAACTAAGGCTTTGGTTGGCTCCAGAAGTCTTTCCAAAGTCAAGGTTTTTTAGAAAAGGAGGCGTACTACCGTGCAGCAACAGGCCCTCCCGTTGTTTCGTGAGACCTACATTCGAGGACAAGTAAAACACGAAATATTTTATAACGAAGAGAACTGGTATGCCATCATTCGTTTTAAAGTGGAAGAGACAACGGAACCGATTAAAGATAAAGATGTTATTGTTGTAGGGCATTTTCCGCGTCCTCACGAGGATGAAACTTATACATTTTATGGTGAGTGGAAAGATCACCCGAAATATGGAAAGCAGTATGTAGCCGAACGCTACGAACGTGAAACACCAAAAACAAAATCAGGTATTGAAAAGTATTTAGCAAGTGGACTTTTTAGTGGAATTGGTAAGAAGCTGGCAAAGCGGATAGTGGAACATTTAGGGGTCGATGCACTTACCATCATTGCTGAAAACCCTGACGATCTGGCCGCCATTCCAGGTATCTCTCCCAAACGAGCTAAGCAGATCTATGAATCAGTTCTAGAGCATCAATCATTAGAGCGTACCATGGTCTTCTTATACGAGTTTGGGATTGGTGTCCATTTAGCTTTACGTATTTATCAAGCGTATAAGCATAATACAATGACGGTATTGACAGAAACTCCATATAAGCTCATTGAAGATGTGCAGGGCATTGGTTTTAAACGTGCTGACGAAATCGCTCTGTCGACAGGAATTGCCGCATCTTCCCCGGAACGAGTGATGGCAGCGTGTCTGTATGTTTTGCAGGAAACAGGTTATAGTGAGGGACATGTTTATTTTCCTCATGAAGAATTAATGGAGCGGGCTATTTCGCTATTAACAGAATGTGGTGGGCACGTTTTTGAGGTAGAAGATGTGCAGAAATCTATTGAACAATTAGTAATAGATAACAAAGTGCATTGGGAAGAGGAGCGCGTTTACCTCCCATCCTTATTTTTTGCAGAGATTGGACTGGCCAAACGACTTCATTATTTTGCTTCAAGAGAGAATCCTGATAGCTATCCTGCTTCCGAGTTTTACCAAGCTATCGGAAAAGTGGAAGAAGAATTAGGTATTAGCTATGCTTCTAAACAACGAGAAGCAGTAGAAAAAGCAATGGATTCAGGATTAATGCTACTGACTGGGGGGCCCGGTACGGGAAAAACAACAGTCATTAGGGGAATTTGTCATGTTTTTGCTAATTTGCAGGGAATTAGTTTGGACATGAAGAAATATGACACACAAGATAATCCCTTTCCCATTTTATTGGTAGCTCCTACTGGTAGGGCAGCAAAGCGTATGTCTGAGACGACAGGATTACCAGCTATGACGATCCATCGTCTTCTAGGGTGGAAGGGAGAGAGCTTTGAGCATGATCAAGATAATCCCGTTCGCGGCAAAATGATTATTATTGATGAGATGTCAATGGTGGATGTTTGGTTAGCTAACCAATTATTCCGCTGTCTCCCTAAGGACATAAATGTTGTAATGGTAGGCGACCCTGATCAATTGCCTTCTGTAGGTCCAGGCAATGTTTTGTTTGATATGCTGGAGTCAAATGTGATCCCGGTTGTCCAGTTGACAGATATTTATCGGCAGGCAGAAGAATCTTCTATTATTCAACTGGCTCATGACATTCGAGTGGGAAAAGTACCACAAGATTTACTTACTCCAACCCAAGATCGCAGATTTTTCACAACTTCGCCACAAAATGTTGTTGATGTTGTGAAACAAATCTGCTCCAGTTCCGTAAATAAAGGATATACAGCAAAAGATATACAGGTTCTTGCCCCCGTGTACAAAGGAGTAGCCGGTGTTAACCACATCAATGAAGAGCTACAGCTTTTGTTCAACCCGCCTTCGGAACAGAAGCGAGAGGTAACATTTGGTGAAACGGTTTTTCGGGTAAAAGACAAAGTACTTCAATTGGTAAATAATGCAGAAGAACAGGTATTCAACGGAGACATGGGAGAAGTTGTTGCCATTTTTCGTCCTACAGAAAATGAGGAGAATGAAGAGCAATTGGTGGTGTCCTTTGAAGGACGAGAGGTTGTATACCGCCGTTCACAATATCACCAACTTACTCTGGCGTACTGTTGCTCGGTGCATAAATCACAGGGTAGTGAATTTCCAATTGTTATTTTACCTTTAGTACGTAACTATTATCGAATGTTACGCAGAAAATTAATTTACACGGGTGTAACACGTAGCAAGTCATTTTTGCTAATGTGTGGTGATCCAGATGCTTTTCGCATTGCGGTGCAAAATGACGAGGAAGGGATTCGTTATAGCTACTTACAAGATCGGCTACGTTTGTACGGATAAAGGAAGGTATGGTTTAGGTGGAACAGTTTAGGCAGGATATAAGAGCATCTCAACTGCAATACTAACATAACGGGAGGAGATGCCCATGAAGAGAGCATTGGACGTAGTAGGCTTACCAGTTTTGGCCATGAACAGCGGCGAAGAAATTGGGATTGTCCGAGATATCCTCTGTGATCTTCACTTGCAAGTCATTGGTCTGGTTTTGCAAGAAGCAGGCTGGTTCCAGCAGGGACGCTACATTCATTCCAACCATATCGGTACAATCGGGGACGATTTCATCATTGTAGAGGACAAGCATGTTGTGACCTCAATGCGCCATCTAGATACGAATCAAATGTTCTGCCTATTTACAGGTGAACATGCACTAAAAGGAAAACAAGTTGTAACAAAGACCGGTGCTTGGCTGGGAAAAGTGGAAGATGTTTATTTTTCTGTTGACTGGGAAAGGATGGTAGGGTACGAGTTATCGGACGGTTGGATTGCCGATATTACCGAAGGGCGCAAGCGGATTATTGCAACGACGCCTGTATCAATCGGAAACGAACACCTTATTATCCCCATGCACACCGGATTTAAGGCGCATTAGCGTTTAGGAGGTTATTATGCATGATGACTTGCCCCAATTGTTCATCAAAAGATATTGGTAAAATTGGAACGAATCAGTACTACTGCTGGAATTGCTATGTTGAGATGAGCATGTCTGGAGATCAAATTTCTTCTATTTATCAGGTGGAAGAAGACGGTTCCTTGGAATCGTTAAATGACTTGTTCCTGGATGACCAAGAACTAAGAGCACAAGCGTAACACTTCAATCTTATCCCATGAGAATCTGAAGGAGGCTGCTTAATGAGACGCGGAATTTTTCGAACTTTGATCATGAGTGGGATCGTAGCTGCTATTGGATATTTGATGAGGTCTAAGCGGAGTCAAAAATTCTTTAGTGGGTGGGGAAAAATGAAATTTTCCCAGCGAGATATGCAAAGGCTAGGTCGTGTTCTGAAGCGTTCGTTTGCACGCTAATCTTCTATTCAATCTGGAACCCACATTTGATAAGTGGCGGTAGACTTTTTACCCATAGAAAAAACAAAGCAACCTGTTTCCCTTCGTGGAACAGGTTGCTTTGTTTTTTGGATTCAAATAACTAGCTTTTCCGCATCTTTCCTCTCTTTTTCGCACATCCTACCAAAAGGAGTTTTTAGATATGGGGGATATGCCATGGAGCAACTGACAAAACAACCAACACCACAACAAAAACGTTATCGTTTTTATCATATTGCTGTATCTATTATCTTATTGCTTATTATAGCCAATCTATTCGTGTTACTTCGACCTGCATTGAAACCTCTATATTTTTTGATTGAAGAGGTGACCATTCCATTTATTGTGGGACTAATTATTGCCTATCTACTTCATCCTGTTGTTACAAGTTTAGAAAAAAGGAAGGTACCGCGCTTGACCGCTCTCCTTTTGATTTATTTGGGGTTTGTACTACTAGTGGTCATTACTGTGATGAATGCTATTCCTATTTTTACTAAACAACTGATAGAACTCTCAGACGATCTGCCACGTTTAACAAACTGGTACGAGACATGGATGCAAGAGTGGGAGGCTCATAAATACTTTTTGCCAGATAGCGTTCAGCATGGTGTAGATCGAGCTATCATTCAATCGCAGGAAAAAATGTCACGGGATATTTCTTCGTTTGTTGATGGTGCAAAAAAAACGCTTGGAAAGGTGTTGGGATATGCGGTTGTTCCTTTTATTGCTTTTTATCTACTAAAAGATATGAAAGAAATTCATCGAGGTCTTATTTTATGGGTACCTCGTAAGTTCCGCCGCCAAACACAAGTAGCGTTGCGAGATATTAATGATTCGTTGGGAAAATATATTCACGGACAAATGGTTGTGTCTCTTATAGTAGGAGTGCTGATTTTTATTGGATATTGGGCAATTAAGATGCCCTATCCTTTTGTACTAGCTTGCTTTGTGGCTTTGACCAACATTATTCCTTTTATTGGACCCTTGATTGGGGCTGTTCCGGCGTTGTTGATTGCCCTTACCATTTCTACAAAACAAGCCTTGTTTGTTATAGGGATAAACTTAGCAATACAAATCATTGAGGGTAATATCATTTCGCCAAATATTGTGGGAAAAACACTCCATCTTCATCCCCTCACGATTATTTTTGCTTTGCTTGCCGGAGAAGCGATAGCTGGAGTGGTCGGGATGATCCTGGCGATACCTGTACTTGCAGTACTGAAAGTGATTATTCAGCGCATGATTTTGATTCGAACTCAAAGTTGACATTACTTAGAAAAAAACACTATAATGACGTTGAAACGTTATTCAATGTAATCAATTATATAGCGACTAGATCGTTGATGGAACGAGTAGGTTGCACCCTTTTCAAAGAGAGGACGCTCCCCGGCTGAAAGAGCTTCCAAAAGAAGGACAACCGAAGGCTACTCCGAAGACCGGAAAAAAACCGGCGGCAGGACCCCGTTATGGTCATGAAAGCGACAGTTTCTCTCGTAGTCAAGCACGGTTCTTGTGTGTGAAGAATGAGAGTTCTGTAAGCAGGGTGGTACCGCGAGACAATAGCTCTCGTCCCTGAGGGGATGAGGGCTTTTTTTATTTGTCTGAAGTCAGCAAATGCATACAAAAACGATGGTGGGCCGAGTAAATAACAGAAGTAGGTCATTACCTCGTGTTGAAAAATAAAGGAGGCAAACAGCATGAAGAAGTTGACAGGTAATCAGGTTCGTCAAATGTATTTGGATTTCTTTGTGAGTAAAGGACATCGTATTGAACCAAGTGCATCTTTGGTACCGGTGGATGACCCATCTTTGTTGTGGATTAACAGTGGGGTAGCTACGCTAAAGAAATATTTTGATGGCCGTATTATTCCTGATAACCCACGCATAACAAATGCACAAAAATCCATTCGTACAAACGATATTGAAAACGTAGGACGTACAGCACGTCATCATACCTTCTTTGAAATGCTAGGTAATTTCTCCATTGGGGATTATTTCAAAGTTGAATCCATTCATTGGGCGTGGGAGTTCTTGACAAGTCCTGAATGGATTGGTTTTGACCCAGAGAAATTGTCTGTTACAATCCATCCTGAAGATGATGAAGCATTTGAGATTTGGAATAAAGAAATTGGTGTACCAGAAGAGCGTATCATTCGTTTAGAGGGTAACTTCTGGGATATCGGAGAAGGTCCGAGCGGTCCTAACACTGAGATTTTCTATGATCGCGGTGAATCATTTGGTAATGACCCAAGCGATCCAGAATTGTATCCAGGTGGAGAGAATGAGCGTTATTTGGAAGTATGGAATCTAGTATTCTCCCAATTTAATCATAATCCTGATGGTACTTATACCCCATTACCTAAGAAAAATATTGATACAGGTATGGGCTTGGAGCGCATGGTTTCTGTCATCCAAAATGTAGATAACAACTATGAAACAGACCTGTTGTTCCCGCTAATCGAACAGACTAGCAAAATTTCAGGTGTGTCTTATAAAACCAATGATGAGTTGGATGTAGCGTTAAAAGTAATTGCAGATCATGTGCGTACGGTTACTTTTGCTATTGGAGATGGGGCCCTACCATCTAATGAAGGTCGTGGTTATGTATTACGTCGTCTGCTTCGCCGTGCTGTACGTATGGGTAAAATGCTAGGCATTCAGAAGCCGTTCTTGTACACACTGACCAAAACAGTTGGCGATATGATGGGAGAGTTTTACCCAGAAGTGGTACAAAAACGTGACTTTATCGAACGTGTAATTCGTGCTGAGGAAGAACGTTTCCATGAAACATTGGAAGAAGGTCTGTCCATTTTAGAAGGTATGGTAAAAGTAACAAAGGCATCTGGTGGCAACCAGCTAAGTGGTCCGGATACCTTCAAGTTGTATGACACATATGGCTTCCCGATTGACTTGACAGAGGATTTTGCTATGGAGCATGGTCTATCTGTTGACCGCGATGGTTTCGAACAAGCAATGGAAGAGCAACGTGAACGCGCTCGAGCTGCTCGTCAAGATGTAGACAGCATGCAGACGCAAGGTGGAGCATTGTCGGAATTAACAGTAGCAAGTGAATTTATCGGTTATACAACATTGTTTGCGGATGCTAAAGTAGAGGCCATTATTGTTAATAATCAACTTGTAAACGAAGCTCAAGAGGGTGTTACCTGCCAAGTGGTCCTAGATCGCACACCTTTCTACGCTGAGAGTGGCGGGCAGATTAATGACGAGGGTACTTTGACTGCAGATACTGTGAAAGCACGCGTATTAGATGTACAAAAAGGGCCTCATGGTCAAAATGTACATCAAGTACTAATTGAAGCGGGTACATTGCATGTAGGTGATCAGGTTGCGGCTGAGGTAGACCAACAAGGACGTAACGCTACGATTAAAAACCATACAGCCACGCACTTGTTGCATCAAGCTCTAAAAGACGTTCTAGGAACACATGTAAATCAAGCAGGTTCTTTGGTATCTCCTGAGCGACTTCGCTTTGACTTTACACATATTAGTTCCATTACAGCAGAAGAGCTTGAGCGTATCGAACAAATCGTGAATGAACAAATTTGGAGTAATTTACCTGTTAACATTACGAACATGAAGATTGCTGAGGCAAAAGAAATGGGCGCGATGGCACTATTCGGCGAGAAGTATGGGGACGTTGTGCGTGTAGTTAATGTTGAAGGCTATAGCATCGAGCTGTGCGGTGGTTGCCATGTAGGGAACACAGCTGAGATCGGTCTATTTAAAATTTTGAGCGAGAGCGGTATCGGTGCCGGTACACGCCGTATTGAAGCAGTGACAGGTCGCGGTGCTTATCAGTATTTAAATCAACAGTTAACTACACTTAAAGAAGTGGCACAAGCGGTCAAATCGCCACAGTTGCATGAGACTCCTACTCGTGTAGAGGGCGTGTTGGCTCAATTAAAAGAGACACAACGCGAAGCTGAATCACTACGTACGAAATTGGGTAATATTGAGGCAGGGACTCTCACGGATCAGGTGCAAGAAATCAATGGTGTAAAACTCTTGGCTACTCAAGTATCCGCAACGGATATGGATAACCTACGTGGTATGGTGGATGAGCTGAAAAATAAATTAGGCTCTGCAATTATTGTCCTTGGTTCTGTAGAAGGCGATAAGGTAAACATTGTAGCTGGTGTAACCAAAGACCTGATGGGCCAAGGATTCCATGCTGGTAAAATTGTCAAGGAAGTCGCTACCCGTTGTGGCGGTGGCGGTGGTGGTCGCCCTGATATGGCACAGGCTGGTGGGAAGGAACCTGCTAAATTAGGCGAAGCACTTTCTATTGTTGCAAGTGTAGTAGAAGGACAAGCGGTTGCAAATCAATAGGTAAAACGTCTACAATATAGAGTAACAAGGTGAACTGGATTCATTCGCTGTGCGGGTGAATCCTTTGCCTTTCGGATAAACCCTAAAAATGAGTTACTCATTATGCTTATAATAGGCTCATTTTTAAATAAAGCGAGGTGTTAGGCTATGTCTATGGACAATACCATGAAGTTTAGCGCTCCAAAGGAAGCAAGTGAAGCTGAAGTACGTGCTACTTTGGAAGAAGTATATAGCGCTCTACAAGAAAAAGGCTATAATCCAATTACGCAGATTGTAGGATATCTATTATCAGGAGATCCTGCATTTATTCCTCGCCATAACAATGCTCGCAGTTTAATTGGTAAAATTGAACGCGACAAGCTAATTGAAGAAATGGTGAAAGCTTACTTGTCACCAAAAGGTTCATAACTTCATAGGAGATAATTATGCGAATACTTGGATTGGATTTGGGTGAAAAGACCATAGGCGTCGCTGTAAGCGACGAGTTAGGTTGGACCGCTCAAGGAATCGAAACGATTAGACGCTCGTCCAAAGAAAATGATTTTGGGCGTATCGAAGAATGGATTGCGACGTACCAAGTACAAGCAATGGTGGTTGGTCTGCCGAAGAATATGAACGGCACGATTGGCCCCAAGGGTGAATACTGTCAAGCTTTTGCTGAGCAACTGAAGGAGCGGACAGGGTTACCCGTTCATCTCTGGGATGAGCGATTGACGACGATGGCAGCGGAGAAAATGTTAATCTCGGCTGATGTGAGTCGCCAAAAGCGAAAGAAAGTGATTGATAAAATGGCAGCCGTACTCATCCTTCAGGGGTATTTGGATGCTAATTCGAGGTGAAAACAATGAGTGAAGACATGAAAAATGACTATGAAGTAGGCGACGTGATCGCATTGGTGGAGGAAGGGGAAGACGATTCGGCTACCCGTGATTTCCGCATCATGTACATCCTAGAAGTGGAAGATCGCAATTATCTAGTTTTAGTTCCAGTTGATCAGGAAGATAACGAAGAGTATGAAGTTCACTTCTTGCGTTATGATGGAAGCGACATTCTTGAGCCTATTGAAGATGATGCTGAATGGGACGCTGTAGAAGCTACCTTTGAAACATTGATCGACGAATTGGAAAGCGAAGAGAGCTAGTATTTGATCACGTAGGAAGAACAGAGCATGGGTCAACTGGAGAAAAGGGCATCACAAGGATGATGACTTTTCTTCAGTAGCTCATGCTTTTTTTAAATCAAGGATGGAAGAGGGAGCTTATGGCGACGAAAATGGTAAGTACGGTAATAGTACAAGAAGATCAATTTTTACTGATTCGAGAAGAAAGCAAAGAATGCGGAGGTTTATGGAATATCCCATCAGGAGTAGTACAAGCAGGAGAAAAAATTATGGATGCTGCTGTGCGCGAAGTATCTGAAAAAACGGCTCTACAAGTAGATTTAATCGGTCTAGCAGGTATCTATCAATTTGTAGATGCAACGAAAGAACAAGTGGTGTGCAATGTTTTTACAGCGACTGTGAGTGGAGGTAGCATTCAGATAGATGGAACAAAAATCATCGAAGCAAGATGGTTTCGTTTAACAGAGATTGAGCAGTTGGATGATGACACTCTTTGTCAAGCCCATTTAGTAAGGCGAGTTTTTGAAGATATAAAAAATAATGGAAAAAACGGATAGACAAACAACAAGAATCGTTATCAAAACGTGCAAGATATACGATCTTTTTGTATAATGAATGGCGATGTAATGTGAGGAGGAGTGTGTGAGTTTGGCAAAAGATAGTGAAGAAAGACAGGATTTGCTAAGGAATCAATCCCGATCGCGAAAGAAACAAAGCGGTGGGTTTATAGTAAAAGGCTTGCTATGGTTCACATTGCTTGTCCTAATAGTAGGCGGCGTGGGGACCTCTTATGTATATCAACAGTTGCAACCAAATGCCATTACAGCTACTACCGAAGTAGATATCCCTCCAGGTTCTAGCGTCAAGCAAATAGCTACACTGCTAGAGAAGAATGGTATTATTAAAAATGCCACTTTATTCTCGTATTATGTTCGCTATCAAGGAGTAGCTGGTGATCTGAAAGCAGGAACCTATCAAATTGATCAACAAGTAACCATCGAACAATTGATCAATATGTTGAGCGAGGGAACTCAAGCAGAAGTGGCTCGCTTTACCATACCAGAGGGCTGGAACGTAAGCCAGATTGCAGATGCGCTTGCTAAAAAAGGGTTAATTGAGAAAGATATTTTTATACATGAAATAAACGAGGGAGATTTCCCTGAATTTCCGTTTGTCTCGTCTATTCCCAAGAAAGAAGGGCGAAAATATCGGTTAGAGGGATATTTGTTTCCAGAAACCTATGAGGTTCGTAAGGGAGCAAGTGAGCATGAGATTATCGCCAAAATGCTGGGACAGTTTCAAAAAGAGTGGAAGCCAGAATGGACCGAACAAATAAAGAAGCACAAGTTAACAATAGATGAAGCGGTTAATTTGGCTGCAATTGTAGAACGTGAAGTGGTGGTGGACCACGAACGGTCAATTGTAGCTGGAATTTTTTATAACCGAATACGTGATAGCTGGAAATTACAATCATGTGCCACTGTACAGTTCGTCTTAGGTAAGCAACGTGATCGCATTACATTTGAAGATTTAAAGATAGCTAGTCCATATAACACCTATATTCATGAGGGACTGCCTCCTGGACCGATTGCGAGTCCTGGTAGAGCGTCGCTTGAGTCGGTCGTGAATCCACAAAAAAACGAATACTTCTTCTTTGTGACGAAAAAGGACGGGACACAGGAGCATTACTTCTCCAAGACATTTGCAGAGCATGTTTCTAAAAATGCTCAAAGTCAAGGAAGTTGGTAACAAAACGATAGTGGCTGTTTTGGTGAAATGTGTTATAATAGAACGGTTGTGAATTAGCTTATGACAGATTCTATACCAAAATGTATACTATCTGGTTGAAAGAGAACGGGGGACCTTCCACATGATTACGAACCCTGCGATAGATAATTATTTAAAAGATCTTATTCCACAGCGCTCCCCGCTATTAACGCGACTAGAGCAGGAGGCACATGAAGAGAATATCCCTATCATTCAGTTGACTGGGGCACAATTCTTACGTACCTTACTGTTAATCAAAAGACCCAAAAGCATCTTGGAAGTAGGTACAGCCATTGGTTACTCAACAACCTGGTTGGCTGAGGCTGCTCCTACGGCAAAAATAGTAACAATGGAACTAGACGAAGAGCGAATCACCCGCGCACGTGCTACGTTTAAAGAAGCTGGCCTAGAAGATCGAATTGAACTGATAGAGGGCGACGCGACAAAGGGTTTAGCAGGTTCATATGAGTTTGATTGTTTGTTTATTGACGCTGCTAAGGGACAATATCTCACCTTTTTACAATTATACCTTCCTTTGTTAAAAGAAGGGGGTCTAGTAATTACGGACAATGTCTTATACCGTGGTCTTGTTACTGATCCGCAAGCGGCAGGAAAACGGCAAAAGAAAATGGTCGAGAAGATTGATGGATTTAACAAGCATCTAATGGGACACCCCCAACTAGAAACATCCATTGTACCTATAGGGGATGGGATTGCGATTAGTGTAAAGCAGACGAGAGGAGAGGGCAGTGCGTGAAAAAGCCTGAACTATTGGTTGCGGTAAAAAAATTAGCTGATGTTCTGCCGTTAATTGAGGCTGGTGCGGATGCTCTAAGCATTGGAGAAGCACGCTATGGACTACGCAATGCAGGAGATTTTACCGTTGAAGAAATAGACGAAGCGATTCGCTTGGCACATAGTAAGGGTGCTAAGGTGTACATCAATATAAATTCGTTATTGCACAATGAAGAATTAGATGGATTAGACGATTTTCTCATTCATTTGGAAACAGTGGGAGCAGATGCTGTAGTATTTGGTGATCCGGCTGTGTTGGTAGCTGCTAAACAAGTGGCTTCCAAGCTAAAGCTACACTGGAGTATGGAAATGCTATCCACAAGTTACGATACAATTAATTATTGGGCAGAAAAAGGGGCAAGCCGTGCTGTATTGGCACGTGAATTGACCATAGATGAGACCCTTGAAAATCAACAAGAAGCAAAATGCGAGATTCAAACGCAAGTACATGGTCCAACTTGCATTTTCCAATCCAAACGTGATCTTGTATCGGCTTATTTTGGTCATCAGGGACGTGATATGGAACAGGAAGATACCAGTATGGATCGCGGCATGTACGTGAAGGAAGAAAAACGCCGCAATATTAGCTATCCTGTATATGAAGATCTCCATGGAACTCATATTATCAGTGCGGAAGATATCTGTATGATTGATGGTCTTGAGGATTTTGTGAATGGTGAATTGGACAGTTTGAAAATCGAAGGATTGCTGCATACCTCTGAGTATTTAATTGCAGTGACCAAGCTATATCGTGAAGCTCTAGATTTGTGCGTATCTGATGTAGAACAATATCGTGATAAAGCAGCTGAGTTTCTTGAGAAAATCGAAGCCCTGCAACCAAAAAATCGACCTTTGAACACTGGATTTTATTATAAACCACCAATTCCTTACCATGCATAAACGGGTAAAGAAGACTTGCGTAAATTGAAATGAGAGGTGAATCATCTTGAGCACGATTATAACCCCAAATCAAACAGGATTAAAATCGGTGATTGCTAAGCCTGAGTTACTAGCTCCAGCAGGTAACCTAGAAAAATTACAGTTTGCAATTCGTTATGGAGCAGACGCCGTATATATCGGTGGTCAAGTGTACAGCTTGCGTGCCAATGCTGATAACTTCTCCTATGATGAAATGCGTGAAGGGGTTAAATTTGCCCATGCTCACGGAGCTAAAGTGTTTGTAGCGACCAATATTATTGCCCACAACGAAGATTTAGGTGGCATGGCGGAGTATTATCAAGAACTACAAAATATTGGCATTGATGCTGTTATTGTAGCAGACCCTGCATTGATTCAGGCATGTAAGAAGGCGGCTCCAAAAATTGAAGTGCATTTGAGCACTCAGGCTTCTACAACGAACTGGCGTTCCGTTCAGTTCTGGAAAGATGAAGGAATTTCTCGTGTCGTTCTAGCACGTGAAGTTTCCATGAAAGAAATTTATGATATAAAATCTCATGTTGATGTAGAAATTGAAGCGTTTATTCACGGCGCGATGTGTATTGCTTATTCCGGTCGATGTGTATTGTCTAATCATATGGCGATGCGTGATTCTAACCGTGGAGGGTGTGCACAATCCTGTCGTTGGAAATATGATCTATTTGAAGATGGATTTAACTTTGAAGAGGCAGAGAAAAACGGTGCCAAGACATTGTTTGCTGAAGGAGACGAGCAATATACGATGTCTCCCAAGGATTTAAGCATGTTACCATATATTGCAGATATGATTGACGCAGGTGTCGATTCCCTAAAAGTGGAAGGCCGGATGAAGTCTATCCATTATGTAGCAACCGTTTCTCGTGCTTATCGCATGGCGATTGATTCTTACTTTGAAAATCCGAAAAACTTCAAGATCAAACAAGAATGGATCGACGAAGTGTACAAGGCTGCGCCACGTACGCTGTCTACTGGATTCTTTTACGGAAGCCCAAGCACACAAGAACAAATCTTTGGTGAACCAGATCATCCGATCCCTTACGATTTTGCCGGATTGGTTATGGACTATGATCCTGCTACAAGTATTGCAACTGTTCAAGTGCGCAACCACTTTAAAGTGGGCTCGAAGGTAGAATTCTTTGGACCAGATACATTCTTTGCACAACAAGTAGAACAAATTTGGCACCATGTCACTGATGAAACATTAGATGCAGCACGTCATCCAATGTCATTGGTCAAAATGAAGGTAAACCAACCGGTGAAACCTTATGACATGATGAGGAAGGAGCTATAGAATGGGTCGCCCCGTACTGATTGGGGTAGCCGGGGGAAGCGGGTCCGGTAAAACCACCGTTGCAAGAGAATTATACCGCCAGTTTAAAGACGAGAGTGTCTTGATGATTGAGCAGGATTCTTATTATAAGGATCAAAGCTACATGACAATGGATGAGCGTGTAAAAACAAATTACGACCATCCTTTTGCTTTTGATAATGATCTATTGCTAACACACCTCCATGAGCTACTCAACTATCGAGCAATCGAAAAACCGCAATATGATTTTAAGGAGCATACTAGAGCGGCAATGACGGTTAATGTCCAGCCAGCCGATGTTATTATCCTTGAAGGTATGTTGATCTTAGAAGACCAACGTATTCGCGACATGATGGATATTAAGGTGTTTGTTGATACAGACGCCGACGTTCGTATCGTGAGGCGTATTCAGCGTGATATTGAGGAGCGCGGACGCAGTTTAGACAGTGTTGTTCAACAGTACTTAAATGTTGTTCGTCCCATGCATTTGCAATTTATCGAACCCACAAAGCGCTATGCAAATATCATTATTCCAGAGGGTGGCTATAACAAGGTAGCACTTGATCTGCTCTCCACAAAAATACACAACATCTTACATGATAAGAACCAATGTTTTTTTGAATAGACATAGCTAATAAATGATTACAAAAGACTCATACCAGCTTACATGGTGTGGGTCTTTTTGGTTTGAAAAGGTGGCTAGAGGGAAATACTGGGGAGAAACAGTGAAGGAGGTGAGAAAGAAAATGGATCTGCAAGCGCTTAATAAGCGGAGAAGCTTTCTTATCCTACTAATTATCAGTTTACTGTTCGGGGGATTATTAGTGAGGCTTTGGTGGATTCAGGTAGCAGCAGCCCATTCTTTTTCCCCTCATAATATTGATTTGGTTAAAGCGGCGGTTCGGCAAAGACAGCAGGCCATTACATTAAATAGTGGACGAGGTGAAATCACAGATCGTCATGGAGAACCGCTTACGGGAGTAGAAAAAAATGCACTCATTATTTTTCCATTGGCTCGTGGTAATACAGAGGTAAATGAGAAGATCAGAAAAGTAGCGGAGATTGTGCAAAGTAGGGAGTCTGAAATCATGAAAATGATTCAGAAAGGAAAAAACCCGGCACCTTTGCGTGACTTCGCTGGAAATATCATTGAATTAAATGAAAAACAGATGAAGCAAATTAATGATTTAAAAATCCCAGGCATCTTATCTGTAGCAATGACGGAACGGTATGCTCCAACAGGTATTGCTAAACAAGTGATCGGGTATGTAAGTCAAAATCCTGAGCGAATTGCGCAATTATATGCAGATGATTTACGAAATGGAAAAATGATGGCCGATACCCCGATTGGATCTTCTGGACTAGAACGAACGTTTGATCGTTTTTTGCAAGGAATGCAACCATCTATCCTTTCTTATTATGTAGATGGTCAAGGAAATCCCTTAAGTGGATTGGATACAAGATTTTCTATAGAGGATAATGCCTTTTATCCATTGACCGTGAAAACAACAGTGGATCACCAAATCCAATCATATATGGAACAAGCAATGGATATGGCGGGAATAGAAGATGGGGCGGTCGTGGTGCTTGATGTGAAAAATAGTGATATCCTGGCAATGGCTTCTCGTCCAAAATTTGACCCAACGAAGGTGAATGTGGAAGAAGGGAAATGGAAAAATCAAGCATTAATTCAGATTTCACCAGGATCGGTTTATAAAACAGTCGTAGCTGCCGCTGCACTAGAGGATGGGGTTGTATCTCCTAGAGAAACCTTTACCTGTGAAGGCAGCTATGGAAAATATGGATTCTCCTGCTGGAAAAAAGAAGGTCATGGACACTTAACTATGCTGGAAGCCTTTGCGGAGTCATGTAATATTACTTTTGCTGAGATCGCCAAGCGTTTAGGTGGAGAACGAATTTTGAAACAAGCGGAGAAAATGGGGCTAGCCAACCAAGTTGGGTGGCAGGTTGACCAATTATATAAAATGGAAAATTTTAAGCAGCTAGATGGAGAAGAGAAAGGTCAAGTGTTTGCTAAAGGAGTATCGCCAAATGATGAGGGTGTTCTCATTCAGACAGCGATTGGTCAGCGCGATGTACAGGTTTCTCCTCTACAGACAGCAAATATGATGGCTATGATTGCTAGAGGTGGTAAAGCAAAGGAAGCTCGCCTCGTCTCAGAAATTGAATACCGGAATGGAAGTCGCTTTTATGAGTTTCCGGAGAATGAGCTAGCTGGGGTAGGAGTGGACAAGGTTACTTCTCAAAAGCTTTCGCGTTTTCTACAACAGGTTGTCCGAGAAGGTACGGGCAGCTCCTTGAAAGACCTGCCGTTATCTGTCGCTGGTAAAAGCGGAACCGCACAGGTCTTATATAAAGGAGAGCCTAAGGTGCATCAGTGGTTTGCTGGATTTGCTCCCGCTAATAGTCCTCGATACGCTATTGTAGTGGTAGCTAAAAACCAACAGATATCAGCGGCGAGCAAAGCGACTCAAGCATTTAAATTAGCTATCGAGCGGCTTGCGACGTTTGAACTTCGATCTTAGAAAAAGAACGAATTCCTCTGTCTAAGAAATAAGCGCGAGCCATTAGCTGTTCCTGTCGGTTTAATCCGACGATCAACATGATAGGGGAATTGGAACGATATTCATTTTTATTGCTTTTTTGAACGAACGTATTTTTGTCGGTTCGACTAGGCGTAAGACGCGGCATTGTATGACTGTGCCAATCGCCAATGTACTGTATTTTACTATTTGGTCGTGTTTTACGCCTAATGATACGGCGAAGATAAGGATCATCAAATAAAATGGAATGTTCCATCCGTAATGCATTAGGACCAGGCTCACTAGCAAATGTAATAATCCAACTAGTAGCATCTTGCTGATAACCTAAAAGAACCCCACCTGTTTCCAAATCAGGATATTCTCCAACCGCTCTTTGAATCTGGGACCATGCGGTTTCTGTAAGATATAAGGTTGACATCCCAAGACCTCCTTTCCAAAAATGACGGAAGTGATAACTATCTTGCCAGTATATGTGAGAAGATGGGAGGACGTGTATTGGTCAAGTGACTATAGCTGAAAAACAAAAAAACAGAAGAATAACAGGAAAAATTACACTGTTCTTTTATGTGAAAAGGTATAATCCCGTTTTTTTTACAGTTAGTAAGTAATTAGGCCTAAATTTTTTGGTGTATATTGACGATATAGATAATGCATAAGTCTGTTCAAATCACTGAAAATTGTGGGGGGCGATACCATTTGAATCACAGAAGCCTTTCGTTTCGTGCGATAGCTTTCATCTCCGTCATCATTCTTTTATTTGCCTCGGTTTCTATTGTCTTGTCATACGATCGTCAGAAACAGATGTTTATTCAAGTAATTGCAGCGATTTCAAAAACAGTCGATACCCAGCTCGAGACATTATCTTCAGAAATAGATGCTGTTAAACGTCTGCTTGCTGACGATTCAAACACCTATTCGGGTTACACCAACGTCTTTATAAGTCTGTCCAATAAGTTGGACAATTCACTAAAAGCGGAATATATAACAGATGGATATCTATTTGCTCCAGACCTTATTGAAACAGATCAAAAGAGTCAGCTTAAAGTTATTTTAGCAAGTGATAAGCTTGTAGAGGCGGGCGTTAAGCCTAATACTGTTATCGACCTTAATCCATCACAGCTTATGGCGTATCAAACAGCATTGGACAAGGGAGAAAGTATTTCAAAAACCTTTATTACTGAAGACAGACAGATTTTAACGGTATTTACCACAATTAAGAATCGTTCCGATCAAGTTTCAGCTGTACTAGCCATTAACTTTGATTATGATCTGATGCAAAAGGATCTTTTGCAAAGCTTACAATTTCCTGTATTGATAAGTTTATGTATGGGCGGTCTTTTACTTGGTGGTAGTATCTATGCCATTCGGCACACATTGAAACGCATTAAAGGTGTATCTGACCTATCTTTACAGACTGCACAAGGAGATCTCACTGTTCGTGTACCAGTAACTTCTAAGGATGAGATAGGGGTATTAGCAGAGAACTTTAATACGATGTTATGTAGCATTGAAGAGGTTGTGAAGGGGATTGATCGAACAACAGCAAGTATGGTTGATTCTTCAGAAAATCTCTTTGTCCACGCTGAACAGACAACGCAAGCCACGACGCAAATTTCTGCAGACATTCAGCAGGTAGCAGCGGGTTCAGAAACCCAGATGCAAGGGGCTCTGGAAAGTGTACGTTCAATGGAAGAAATGGCAACAGGAATTCAGCGTATTGCGGAATCTGCTTCTCAAGTAGCAGAGGTAGCTGGAGAAGCAACAAAAGAAGCTGAGCAAGGGAATATAGTGATTCAAAATACGATCGGACAAATCAGAGCGTTAAGTCAGACCGTAAATGAAGCTGTAGTGGTTATTAATATTTTAAATGAAGTTTCTACTGAAATTGGACATATTACGGGTGCTATTACTACGATCTCTAATCAAACCAATCTACTTGCATTAAATGCAGCGATTGAAGCGGCACGTGCAGGTGAAAATGGAAAAGGCTTTGCTGTCGTAGCCAATGAAGTGCGTAAACTAGCTGAGCAATCAAAAGAATCATCGGATCAAATCAGATTGCTGGTACAAGGTATTCAGGAAGGTACGCAACAAGCAATGGATTCCATGACGAAAGGAGAAAGAGAAGTAGTAGAAACGGTGGGAGCTGTTGAACAGGCTGGACAAGCTTTTGAAAGAATTGTTTCTTCCATTCAAAACATTACGGGCCAAATTGAAGAAGTGTCCGCTTCCTCTGAAGAGATGTCAGCTAGTACAGAGGAGGTCACGGCAACCATCGAGCAGTTATCACAAATTGCTCAGGGAGCTACGCAATATACACAAAATGTGGCATCTTCCTCTCAGCAACAATTAGCTGCCATTGAAGAGGTTGCTGCTTCTGCAAGTGAAGTGAATCGAACCGCAAAAGATTTACAGACAGCAGTTGAACATTTTAAAGTGAGAAAAGGTTAAGAGCAGTCAGAAGGATATAGCCTATTACACTTTTACAATAGGGAAGAATTCTAAACAGGAAAAGACTAGAGGATTGTAGATAACTAATCATAGTAGTCAGATAGGTAAATATGGTTTGGAAATCATGAGGAAGACGACAGACGACAGAGAAGTAACCTGTCGTCTTTTTTTACAAATAATAATTATGATCTCCTTTTCAAAAACGAAAGTATACTCGTAAAGTACTTTGGATTTGGAAGAAAATCAGGTATAATATAAAGTTTAGGGGGGGCTTTTAGAGAGGTCCCAAAGAATGTAGCAGAGAAAAGTCAGGAGCGGAGTATAGTATGAGTCATCAGTCGGAACAATGGACATCGCGAATTGGATTTATTTTAGCAGCAGCAGGATCGGCTATCGGATTAGGAGCAATTTGGAAATTTCCATATGTAGCAGGAACAAGTGGGGGAGGAATCTTCTTTTTACTATTTCTCTTCTTTACTCTACTGATTGGCTTACCACTGTTACTTTGTGAATTTGTTATTGGTCGTAGTACAGGCAAGGAAGCGGTGTCTGCTTATCGGGAATTAGCTCCAGGAACGAAATGGTACTTCTTAGGTATCATGGGTGTCATCACCTGCTTTTTATTATTCTCCTTTTATAGTGTAGTAGGTGGCTGGATATTACTTTATTTGGGTATGGCGGTGACTGGAAATCTAAGCCATCCAAATATGAATTACGAGCAGTTATTTGGGCAAGTCATTTCAGAGCCTTATATAGCGTTGATCGCCCAATTTATTTTTATCGTATTAACTATCATCATCATTTCTCGTGGCGTCCAAAATGGTATTGAAAAAGCCAATAAATATATGTTTCCTGCTTTATTTGTTTTGTTTATCGTACTTATGGGGCGAGCTTTAACGTTACCTGGCGCATGGGAAGGAATTGTTTTCTTTTTAAAACCAGATGTGAGCAAAATTGAATCCTCCACCATTTTGGCTGCGATGGGACAATCATTTTTTGCACTAAGTCTTGGGGCATCTGCCATGGCTACCTATACGTCCTATCTGGATAAATCGGTAAGCTTGACACGATCAGCGGTTTCGATCGTAAGTTTGAATTTGCTCATATCTTTGCTGGCAGGGTTAGCGATTTTTCCAGCTGTATTCGCACTTGGATTTACACCAACACAGGGACCGGGATTACTTTTTCATGTGTTACCTGCTGTATTTAGCCAAATACCTTTAGGGGGATTCTTTCTAGCTTGTTTTTTGGCACTCTTCTTTTTTGCCACAATTACATCTGCTTTTTCTCTTTTAGAGATTACTGTAGCTTCGCTTACGCGAAAAGATCCAAGCAAACGTCGACGTTATTCTTGGATAGCAGGAATGGGAGTCTTTGTGCTAGGAATACCATCCTGTTTGTCATTTGGAATTTGGTCAGATAAGCTTATTTTTGGCAAAAGCATTTTCGAGGCAGCAGATTATCTAGTTAGTAATATGTTGTTACCATTAGGAGCCCTGCTTATCTCTCTGTTTGTTTCTATGAAAATGAAACGAGAGCTGTTACAAGCTGAATTCGTTCGAGGTTCCAAGCTGGCAACAAGCTTCTTTGGGATTTGGTTTATACTGGTGAGATATGTGCTACCTTTCTTAATTATTCTTGTGTTCTTAAATACATTAGGAATTGTTAGATTTTCCTAACATATAGATTACATTCGTATTCGCCAGCTTATTAGCTGGTTTTTTTATTGCTAAGTTTACATTCATATAATAAAGATACAGTCGGGTATTTTTTGTTATGAGCGTGCCTTTAGCTTACTATTTTAAGAGCTGTTGATTTTATTTCAGGATTTTATTGGTTTTCGCTCTGTACAGGCACGTATAGGCAATTGCCTACATATGGATAGGGAGAGGAGCAGACTGAAGGGGAGGTGGCAGACTTGTCAAGTGTCTTCGTGGCGCTTTCGCTACTGTTTAAGGAATTGGTTATGTTTGTGGCGTACGTGAAAAACAATGCGTTTCCACAACCGCTGCCCGAGGTAGAAGAAGAGAAGTATCTTAAATTAATGGCAACGGGAGACCCCATCGCTCGAAATAAATTAATTGAGCATAATTTGCGATTGGTGGCGCACATCGTCAAAAAATTCGAAAACACCGGCGAGGACAGCGAGGATTTGATCTCTATTGGTACCATCGGACTAATTAAAGCCATTGAAAGTTACCAGGTGAATAAAGGAACGAAACTTGCTACCTATGCAGCAAGATGCATTGAAAATGATATTCTAATGTCATTAGTCAATCAGGAATGAAAGGTGAGATAGAACAGTATTACATGCATGGACACTGCTGATCGCGCTAATGTGCTAAAACTGTGTTTACTAAAAAGAAGCAACCGTCTCTGAGCTTCCTAGCTCTTACGGTCACTTCTTCCAAAATAATGAGCTCTCCTTTGTGGAAGAGGCTATGTATCGGTTGTAGGTGCCAAAAGCACCCACGGCTTTTATAAGGTATGGGGTAACGATTCGGCAATTGTAGTAAACGATCGTTATGCCTTTTTAACAAATTGAGATTTTAATTTCATAGCTCCAAAACCATCAATTTTACAATCAATATCATGATCGCCATCAACCAAGCGTATATTTTTTACTTTTGTACCTATTTTTACGACTGAAGAGCTTCCTGTTACTTTAAGGTCTTTGATTACTGTTACAGTATCTCCATCGTTTAAGACATTTCCATTTGCATCTTTGATAATTCTTTTATCCTCATTATTATCAGATTCTAATTCTAAAGACCACTCGTGAGCACACTCAGGGCAAATAAAAAGACTTCCATCTTGATACGTGTATTCTGAATTACACTTTGGGCAATTTGGCAAATCTAACATTATTCATTTCCTCCATCCGTTTCATGCTAATTGAATATATAAGAATTATGTTCAATTTCCGTTTTACAACTCCGAAGAAATAGTAACGAACTTGAAATTTCACAAAAAAATATAGGGAGTTTCTTATATCCTTATATACTGCCATAGTCTTCTCATATTGACAACCTTTCCTTTAATTCCCTCCATAAAAAGCAGTGAATCACCCTTTATGTAACAAATTAATGACCTACCGAAATTACCCTAGTGTTCCATTTGAATCATGAAAAATGATACCGCCCGTGTAGCATATTGGACGGTATCGGATTAGATCTAACAGAAGAAGCGACGACGACAACAACGACGGCGGCGTCTAAAGCACCCACAGCGACGTCTACGGAAACAACACATGCACTCCACCTCCATCCGTTTATACTCTATATTAAGCAAAAATAGTGAAAAGTGATTGGACGAACCTTCATGGAAATGCGCTTGTTTATGTGATTATGAGATGTATCGACAGGTAAAAGGGTATAAAAAAACCTGCTAGGATTGAAAAGTATTGAAGAAGAGCAAAAAGTTAGAGGGAGAGGGAGTATCCTAATTGAGCCTACAGTCATCTATAACCCGCCACTTATATACTAGTGGCTAGTCCAAATGTTTCTCCAAGCTATAAAACTCTTTATCCTTATAAGTTCTTTCATCATAATGTCTATAGCCTAGAGAGGTCCAGAAATGTAATGCTTTTTTGTTAGTAGCATGAACAGCTATTTGAATACACTGTACTTGTTTGTTTTTCATTATGTTTTCATATGTCATATATATTTTTTTGGCGTACCCGTAACCTTGATATTTATGGTGTATGACAAGTAGACTGAGCCATGGCTTTTTTGCACGAGGACTAGACATTCCATAATCCAGGATGCCTATATACTCTCCCTCTTTTTTTACCAGGTATCGTTCAAGATGTAGCTTTTGAGCCTCAAGGTGTTCTTCGAAAATATCCTTACTTTCTAATAGCTCTTTATCATGAGCAATGACATTATATTCAATATTAGAATTCATAATCTCTTTTTCTATATCTATTTTCGTTATATCGTTTTTCATTAAAACAAACATAATGATTCTTTCCTTTCTTCATACGCATTAGATTTAAAATAATATTATCACGAATAAACAACAAAAAACTCTAATATTCAAATATCCGAATGACGAAACCGTTTGCTGGCAAAAAATCATTTTTTCGAAAGCAGACAAGCAGAACCCGCATAACCTCTATGGGGGGGATGCATAGATGCATATCAAATTGATTGAAGGTGAATCTACTATCGAGATACGACTATCCTGCTATGCTTATCTGGAAGAAAAATACAGAAAGGAGAGGTTAGATGGTCGGAGTATATGCGAGGGTGAGTACGGAGGAGCAAGCCAGGAAGGGGTTCAGCTTGAAAGACCAGATAGCCGAATGCCGAAGAAAAGCAAAAACGGATGAAGTTTTAGAATATGTGGACGAAGGAATTTCAGGGGAATTCCTCGATCGGCCTGCATTGATGAAAATGCGTCAGGATGCGCGAGCTGGACTCATTAAAAAAATCGTATGCTTAGACCCGGATCGACTTTCGCGTAAACTTATGAACCAACTTATTATTACAGATGAGCTAGATAAGCTCGGTGTGGAATTGGTCTTTGTTAATGGTGAATATGCTAAAACTCCCGAGGGTAATCTGTTTTACAGCATGCGCGGTGCAATCGCGGAATTTGAGAAAGCAAAAATAACAGAACGCATGAGCCGAGGTCGTAGACAAAAAGCTCGGCAGGGTAAAGTATTGCGAGATTTTCAAGTATATGGATACGCCTTTGATAAAGAACATGAACAGATGATTGTCAATGAAAACGAAGCGCAAATTGTGAGATTTATATTCGATTTGTTTACTAAACCGAACGATCTCGTGAAGGGAATTAATGGAATTGCCCATTACCTTACAAAAAAGAACATACCGACGAAACGTGGGGCTGATGTCTGGCATCGGCAAGTAGTGCGACAGATCCTTCAAAATCGAGCGTATATCGGTGAGTTTTATCAAAATCGTTGGAATACGGAGGGAATGCTCGGTAATAAGCATAAGGCTCCAGAGGAACGTGTCCCAATGAGAGAACGCCCGAAAGAGGAATGGATACAAGTCGCCTGCCCAGCGATTATAAAGAAAGAAACGTATGAACACGCACAACGATTAATGAAAGAATCACGGCGTAGATGGGCGAAGGAGAGTAATAATCGGTATCTTTTAAGTGGGTTAGTACGCTGCGGAATTTGCGAGAATACGATGACAGGTAGAAGAGCAAAAAACTGGGGGAAGTCCATACTTGAATATACAGATCTAAAAAACTTTTCAGGTGCGAAAAATTCTGGTTGTGGTAGAAAAATAATAGCTGAGAATCTGGAGAACGAGGTATGGAGAACAATTATGACCTGGCTGGACCAACCGAATGAAATTGCAGCAGCAAGTGAAGCGATGCAGGAGAATAGAAGTATTTCATTGGAAGAAGTTGAAATATCTAGAATGGAAACGGAAATCGTAAAGGCTAGGTATGGAAAAAAACGACTGCTTACTTTATTTTCCCAAGACCTGGGTATATCCCAGGAAGAGATTCGACAATCTATTCGTGAGCTGAGGGAAAGAGAAGAGGAATTAACAAAGAAACTAACAGTTCTAAAAGAATCTGTTCAGCATCAGGAAAGAAGCAAGTACAGCCAGAGCCAATTTCGAGAAGCGGTCGAATATTATCTGAATAAAAGACGTGAGAAGCTTACCTTTGAAGACAAACAGGAAATTATTCGTCACATCGTTCGTGAAGTAAGGGTATACGATGACAGCGTAGAAATTTATACATTCTAACCACGCATTACTAATGACTTTGAAATCGAAATCCTGATGCACCTACGTAGTCTGAAGAAAACCAAAAAAGATGTATCTCTGCACGATCCGATTGGAATGGATAAAGAGGGAAATGAAATGACACTTAGACGTTATCCATCTAAGTGTCATTTTTTTATTGGGGTAATTTAGGGTGAAGGGTTATTTCAAACTGGTCGTTTCGTTGATACTTTTCCTTCCGATATATCACTTTATCAAGGATTGATTTTATCAGATGATTCTTTTCGGCAGAGTCATCTGTTTTTTCATACAGATCTATTACAGTTTCAACCTTTGGAATTATGTCATGCTGTGCTTGGTCTCTTTGTATTTCCACACATAATTCTTCTTTTGCTTTTTTAATAGCTGCTTTTGTTGCATCTATGCGTGTTGCTACGTTTTGTGATCTATCCAGGTATGTTTTTTCGTCATAGATGCCGCGCTCTAAAAAATCATGTAACTTAGATTTTTGATTTTCTAATTCCTCTATTTCACGTGAAAGGCTTTTTAGTGTAAATTCTTTCAGTTCGATGGAGCTAGTACTTGTTTCAGGCTCTTTATATGCATCCCAGTTCGCTTTGTATTGTTTTAGCCATTTCTTCAAATTTTTTATTATGGCGTTTTCCACATAATCAAAACGACTACTTTTATTTTTGCAAAGCTTGTTATAGCATTTCAAATGTGCCGCATTATCACCATATGGACGGTAAACCATAGATGACCCGCACAGAGCACATTTGATAACGCCAGCAAATGGGTTCGTAATACCGTTTACTAATTGATAGGGGACATGGTATTTCTTCTTTAAAATTTTCTGGGCTTTATGAAATAACTCTTCCGAAACTAAAGGCTCATGCTTACCCTTTGCATCAATCCATTCTTCTGGCGGTCGGAGTTTCTTTTCACTTTTTTTAGTTACATCTGTGGATTTTCTGTAGCTTGTTTTTTTCCATTGTACACGACCTATGTAGACAGCGTTTTTTATAATTACCAGAATTGAAGCAGCCGTCCAAGGTTTTTCTGTATAGGTTCGGTAGCCAAGCTCGTTTAGGTGATTAGCGATATTACTTGTTCCCAGTCGTTGTTGGTAGTCGTCGTGTGCATACCATTCGAAGATCATTTTCACAACAGGTGCTTGCTCAGGATGAGGGATGAGGTATCGTTCTTTCCCCTTCTTTTCAATCAGATATCCATATGGTGGGCGTGTGCCTATATAGTTACCATCTTCAATAGAGCGAATGCGTCCACCTTGTAGCCGACGATTAATGATTTTAAGCTCTTTTCGAGCCATAAACGCTTCAAATTCGCTATATTCTTCGTCCCATTCATCCTCTAGGTCATAGGTTTTTCGGGGGGTAATGATTTTGGTTTTAGATTGACGGAATGTCTCAAGAATCAGTCCTTGCTCCTGCATATTACCACGTCCCAGACGATCCATATCCATCACCAGTACAGCATCGTATTGATGAGCTTCAACTTCTTTTAAAAGCTCTTGCATTTCTGGACGGTAGAGGAGACTTTCCCCAGAGACGATTTCTTCGCGTATTCTGATGATGTTTAGGTTCAAATGCTTTGCAACCTTCAGTAATGCTTTTTTGTGTTTTGCGAGGGTTTCCCCTTCACCTCGGGATTCTGCTTCTAGGTCTGCTCGGGATTTGCGTAGGTATATAGCAACGCGATCCATACAATACCCCCAAACAAATAATCAGAGAATAGGAAAATATTCAGGCTATAATGATTAGGTACAATAGAATCGGCTCTCTCAATGGCGATCTTGGCTCATCCCCATGTCATAGTAGCAAGGGGGGATGCTTATGTCCGTATACGAAGCACCTATGATAATGTTTGCATTCGGAACATTCAGCATTGCTTTAATTGGACTATTTGTCAAAATGACAAAAAAGTAAGGTCGCCATTGAGCCTGGAAAAGCTTGACGATCTTACTTCGTGACCTGAGCCAGCCCCATTGAGAGCCAGCTTATTGTACAAACCGTAGGTGTTCCCGCACCTGCGGTTTTTTAATTATATGCAAGCTTAACTCTTATAATACCCATATTATAGGTGTTTATAAATAACGTAATGTGGTAGGAGTTAAAAAGTTTTTTATTACTTTATTTCTCTTAGCTATGGTAACTATTAGTCAATTAGACTTTCTAAGGTACATTTTGTCATTTGAGTTATCCGTTTATTACTATAGATATCTCATTCCGGGTATCCAGTCTTAAATAAGTAAGTGATTTACGTAGATACTGGCGACGGTTCCACGAAGCCTTTTTTTAGATCATAGAGCATTCCCTAACGGTATAGTTTTCTTTTATTAAGGATTGTTCTGTAAAATTAGTTAGGTTTGACTCTTTATTACATTATGGTAATATTTAGTGGATATAAAAATCACAAATATTAGAAGGTGATTAGATGTTTGCAAAAAAAGGGGTATATTACTTTTTTTTAGCTTGTTATATGCTTGCATTTTCATTGATATTAATTTCGTGTGACGATAAAAAAAATTCAGTGGTTGTTGATCGTAATAAATTCAACAATATGTATGAGAACATTAAAAATAATTTTAAACCAGAAGGCTATGTTGAAATTACAGGAGATTGGAAAATTTCCACTATGGTTCCAACTCTAGTAGGAGAATCTGAAGAACAGCATGATGTGTTTCAAGAAAATAATAAAACCTTAGTTTATAAAAACGAAAAAGAAGGAATTATTATCCAAATGGGATTAACGCCTAGTAATTCCGAAGCTTATGAGTGGAAAAACGCAATTAGATATGCACCAAATTTTTATAACTCTCAAAAAAAAGATTATGGGATATCAGATCATTATAGTGATGTGTATCCCAATACCGAGGTTAATACCTATAATTTCACGGGAAAAGGACTGAATTTAAGCATAGTTTCTATTTCAGACAAAATAAAAGTACCAAATGGAACTGACCTTTCTGGTGATTTCCTCAATTCTTTCATGGAGTTTTTAAGTAAACAACCTTAACTATGGTTTTAGCAATAAGTACCATATAGGGTAGTCCTACCCACTTCACCTCATATAGATAGATCAAGGGGTGATGACCTAATGAAATACGATATGTCAATTCAAGATGGCCAAACAACTGTGTATATCGTAGCTCCCCCTCCAATGACTGAGGAGGAGAAGCAGAAAGTGCTGCGTGATTATCACAATGCAGGATGGGCAATTATCAAATCCCTTCATGCCAAAGGTGTTTCGGTATGATCGCCCACTCTGGGCGTGGTGTACAAGCTTACAAAGGTTTCTCTAGGAATAGCTCGGGAGAGAGCATGAAAAAAGATGAAAACCAACTAATTATACATAGCATTAAATAAGGGAGATGCGGTAACTGCTAGCAAGTATGTGATTGATGACAGGAAAAGTGAAAGCGGCTTATCTACACGACAATATGAAAATACATTTTAAGGATATGTAGAACAGCAAGAAAAAGGTAATGAGGTAACGGAATTATTAGGTATAAATGAAATGAATAGTGAGCTAGCTACTAATCATAAAATAAACTCAAGGTGATGCTGAATTTGAAATTTCGGTACCATTAAAAAAGAAAATAAAGAGTGGAACTTTTTGTGGATAGGTCGATTGTAGTAGATACGTACAATAGTAAATAAAATTTATACATAAATCGATTCATGATAAGCAACTATTGTGGATACGTTTTAGTCCCTCTAAGGTTTATTTTAGAAAGTGAATGAAGGACCTGCTGTTGAAGGATAGGCTTTTTTGTGATGCAAAAGCCACCTATAAGTAGAGAGATAAAACGAGTAGAGAATAGGGGAGCTTATTCATTTGTCTGATTGAGCTAGAAATGAAAGATTTATTTTCACAAAATCTCTTATGCTGGATCAAATAAATGAATAATAAAAGAGAGGATGACATTTCCTATGAAAAAGCAAGCAATAGCAGTAGTAGGTATGATGGCTTTAATGCTATCAGCAACATCTCCATTTTCCACAGTGTTAGCAGAAACAGTGAATAGTGAGGCGGCTAGTAAGGAAAAACAAACCTTACATATTGATCAGGTGATTGCTGAAATAAACCAAAAGAAGCCAATATCTGTCTACTTTGAAGCAACAGACACTACGCATGATCGCATGAATGGTACACTCCAGAAATCTACCAGACATATAAAGCATTGGGATCATACAGTAAAAGGAGAAGAATGAATAGAAATAAGAAAGAATAGAGAAATAGATTATTCTGTCAGCAAAGCAGGTAAGACAACAAAGTATACAACAGGAGATAAGGAAGCCAGACTTTATCCAGATGGACAAACTGTTGAAAATAATGTAATCAATAAAGTAAAAAAAGATTTGGATTTTCGGATTATAAATAAAAAGTATACTTCTCCTGGTACGAAAAAGACCGTTCAGGTTGTGGAATGAGAAACCTAATGTATCATTTAAAGACTGGTGGATTGATAAAGAAACAGGTTTCGAGCTAAAATCAACTGGTAACTGAACAATAACAAACAAACCAATGAGTATATAGTAACCAAAGTCGATTTCAACCCTACATTTAGTGAAAAAGATTTTACGATTGATTTACCAACAGGGGTTACATTAGTAAATAGTAGTAACGTGAAAAAGAAATAATAGATTGGACAAAAGCACCCACGTTGGTGTTTTTTTCTTTGATCAACAAGGAAAGATAGGTACGTGGATATTAGACAACTAACAAAAAAACAGGCTACTTGATCTATCGAGTAGCCTGTTTTAAGTGGGATGTTTATGAATAAAATAGTTTTATTATCAAATAATTACTTATGTGATATGGAACCTATAGAGGAGATGAATAATATGCCTTTGGATCATGGTTATGGTGTTCTGAAGTGTAAAGCTGTTGAAAATGTTGAGTCTAAGTTAGGTAAAAGGAAAGGGCACATCGAGGTTCTTGTTAATGATGAGGAAGGAACAAAATATCGACTTGCAATTAATATTAAATCAAAAAAAAGACCATCAGAAGTCTTGTATTATGTAGGTGAAGATTTTAAATCACATGAAATTACTAAACTTCCTAATATGAGAGTTGGTTATACTCCTATCACACAGGATAATCGTGATGATATTGCACTTGACTATATTAGAGGAAATATACTAATTCCCAAAAATATGATTCCCCTTAGTGCAGTAGAACCAGGTCCAGATAATGATCTGTTTGAAAAAGTTGATCACTATTTCTTGGAGGCAAAAAAGAAGCAGGCAATAATTTATGTTTATGGAGAACGATTTGGTCCTGAAAACGAAGAGGATGAATACTTCCATTTCAGACCAGGGAATGGGATGCATAACATTCATATGAATCAAGGAAGTGTTGGCGAGTTTTCTCAAGAGAATGGTATTTGGCAAGATGGGGGAGTATTAATTCATTTTGAAGAAGAAAATAGATGGATTGCTATTTTTTTGGCTTTTCAATCGCAGTCCTGGTGCACAGATGAAGAAGGAAACGCAGTTAAACCAGTAGAAGAATGTAATCATACTAATAGTGGTACTTAAGGTAAGAAGGATTTAGCTGGTTTGGACGTCGTAAAGTCTACTGATTTGGAAAAACTGCGTGATGGATTCAAAGGTTCCGATTTACTGCTCTTAAATCAAATCCGGTGATAAAAAATGGAGCAGGTGTCTAAGCAAATTAGAGATAAAGTTAAAAGTCAATTGAACGCCAATGAAGCTGATTAAAAGAGCTTTAGAGGCGTTTTTCTTTTGTCTATTAGTCCTTAGGAAAGGGTGTGAATCAATCATGGCTATTACGACTATTTATGTATATTTGATCTTGGAAAGTGACAAAACCTATACTCAGGTACCAAGTAAAATACAACCTGGAGTAAAGCGACAACGTACTGTACTGGATCTGAAGAATAACCAAGTAGCGCCTTTTCCAATAGGAGAGGTGTTTTTTCATGGTAGGCTACGGCTCTCTATTAAAAAGAGAAGTGATAATAGGAATAGCCCTTAGTGACCTCCCAACGGAAATTAATAAGGACTTAATTGTTCATGAAGCTGTTGAAACTTTTTATAATGTTTCTTTGGGAGGAAGCTCTGTGATATATGACTGTTGTTGTCCATAGTCTGCATAATAACCTTGATAAGGATAAGCATAGGTGGGATTTTGGTATTGTTGTTGTTGTTGCATTTTCCCTTGAGCCTGACGTAAGTTACAGTTTTTAGGGGGGCCGATTACAACAGTACTTTGAATTGGTGCAAGTGTATCTTTGACTTTAGCTTCGTTAAGACAATAGGTGTGGGCAAGTATACTTGGCGGGGTCAATCTTAGAATGTCAGATCCAAAAATTGTTTCTGGAATAGGGGCATCAAAGATAGCTAGTAAATGAGTATTATCCACAGATGCTATTTCATAATGCCACCATCCCTGAGGTACGTTAGCTACTTGACCAGGTGTAATGGGAAAGTTTAGAAGTTCATTTGTGAATGGATTAATTAAGGACACCACAGCAGAACCAGAAATGCAATAGACAAGCTCTGAAGCATTTTGATGGTAGTGTGGTTCAACAATATTGCTGATACTAAGAAAGATGTCCAGTAAAGAGACATTTCCTAATGTATTTAATTGCATGATAGACAGCTCATTGATGTAGTTTCGGGAATCTTTTCTAAATATTGGGTTGTTGTTCAAGTCATAGGTAAATTGAGTCGATGGTGAGGTATAGTCCATATAAGAAATAGCCATGTAAAAACCTACCTTCTTTTTGAAATAAATAAACCTAAGATAAGATATGCTTTCGCCTATTTAAAGGTGATGTTTAAAAAGATCTTGGTTATTCCTATTTTCTTTCATTTTTTCTTTCATTAGAATTGCAGAGCTACGAGATTGGTTTAGTGTTTGGGGAAGTGATTGCTAGTAATGGCGTCAGGGGAATGGCTGAAACCGCGGAATTGGTTCCCGGATGATTACATTCCTCTCGCTATTGTTGTGATGGGAGTAACTTATAATGCAATCAACGCTTTACTGTATGGGGAAGATATACTTGAAGCTACAAGATTGCTTATATGGGGCAACGGCTACTATCGGGGATTCATTTAGGAATAAAAAATTAGTTTCAGAAGGGAGATGTGGAGTAATGAAACCACAAGACTTTATAGATAAGATTGCACCTAGTGCTGTAGCTGACATGAAGAAAACAAGGATACCTGCTTCCCTTACCATCGCTCAAGCAATCCTTGAATCGGCTTGGGGAGAGAGTGGACTAACTAAGCAAGGGAATAACCTGTTTGGTATAAAAGGAATAGGTCCAGCAGGCGTCTGTGCCATGCCTACAAAGGAGAATTATAACGGTCAATGGACAACCATCACAGCTAATTTCCGAGCTTACAACAACTGGGGAGAGTCTATTGCAGATCATTCCAAACTAATACGTAACGGTACGAGGGACAAGCCTACACGGTATCATGGCGTGTTAGGTGTTGATTATAAGACAGCTTGCTACGCAATCCACAAAGGCGGATATGCCACTGATCCAGGTTATCCAGGTAAGCTTATTGGTTTGATTGAGAAATATGATCTAACTAAATATGACGAGGAGGAATTAATAGTGAAACCAGAAATAGCAAACGAAATTATTAGCCATTTACAAGGGCAATGGGCTTTTTACAATCAGATGGGGATGAAGGATAAGGCTATTAGGATTGGGCAATTGGCAGATGAGCTTAGGGTTGCTAGTGGTCAAGTCGTACAGAATAAATAAGTAACCATAACCTTAAAAATAAGGAAATAACAAACCCTTGAGTTTTTTCTAATCAGGCAATTCAGAGTAAAGATTTTATTGGCTAAGATAAGTTTTTATTGCTTTATAAACCATGTGAATGGTTATAGCCAACAATATCACTGCTACTCCTCTTGCTTTTAACAGTATAACAATAGACTACTTGTCGTTTTTTTTCTAGACTTTTCCATCAAATTGTCATCATATAATTTTGCTTTTGTATTCTTGTCGTTATTTTTCGTTGCATAATCTTCTTATAATCAAAAAACGGGAACACATATTCTTGTTTAAGAGGATGTTTTGATGGCTAGCAAAATTCTTGATTCACTTGTAACGAAATCTATGTAAAATATTTTTTAGAAACAATTTTTGATAATATATAAAATTTTCGGAAATAGGTGAAGAAATGAATATTAGAATGATACATGAATCTGAGGATTTACCGATGGATTTACTGTTGTTAGCAGATCCATCTGAGATGCTTGTGATGGAATACGTATCGAGAGGTCAATGCTATATTATGGAACAAGATGGACGAGTTATAGGTGCATATGTGCTTATCCCTACTCGTCCAGAAACAGTAGAACTTGTAAATGTAGCAGTTGAAGAAGAACAGCATGGAAAAGGATATGGAAAACAACTTGTGCGACATGCGATTGAAAGCGCAAAACTGAATAATTATAAAACAATTGAAATTGGAACTGGTAATTCAAGCGTTGTTCAATTAGCGCTTTATCAAAAATGTGGTTTTAGAATGACTCATATTGATAGAGATTTTTTTATAAGACATTATGACGAACCGATTTTTGAAAATGGCATACAGTGTGTAGATATGGTGCGTCTATCACAAGATTTATAGGAGTTTTTAACTCTTAAAAGTATCACTTATAAGATAGGCTGAGATAAACGCCAATTGTTTGGGAAGAATCATACGTAAACTTATAGGGGGCGATTCCTTACGATGTGGGGATCGTTCTTTTTTTAACGGCTAGAGGGGAAGGTTAGCAGCAGATAGATTACTTCTACATAGAATGCATTGCCTGTGGGAACAGGTATACAGCAACCCCCTTGACTAATTTACATCAAGGGGGGAAAAATTTATTTTGTTTATAAAGAGGCAAAGTCCCTGGCATGAACGGATGCGAAGTCTGCTACATAGAACGATTTCTCATCTCGATTCCATCCAATGATCTGAATGTTATCAGAGGAATGCAAGTATATGCTTAGTTTATGAGATCCATTAGTTCCACCAAAAGGATAAGTAAAGGCGGGAATGTTCTTGTAAAAACGAATCATGGAATAGGAATCTTGAGAGTTGGATGGTCTGACATATTCCTCAGCAGCCAACAGATGCCCTTTCGGAGACCAATGCAATTTATTCAGGTATCCTTCCATGAATGGTAGGCTTTGTAGGATGACTTTTTTCCCTGTCTGTATATCCAGAAAGTACTCTTCTTTTTCCTTTATTTCGTATTTGTACTTCATATCATTTGAAAAGGAAGGGAATGTAGTCAGGTTATGAGTGTATTTCAAGCCGGTTGGCAGATCTAACTCTTTGATAGAACCGTTAGCCCGATAAAATAACTTTTTCGAACTGGGTAGCCAATACATCACCTCTTGATTTAATGAATAATCTGAAATGGCTGCAAAGCGGTCATTGATTTTCATTTTCAAGCTCGATAGGTCCTGGAGGTACAGATGAACACTTTCTTGAGGATTTGCGCTCTTCCTATCCATTTTCATAAAAGCGAGATACTGTTCATCCGGTGAGATGAGAAAATCTACAACCGAGTAGTCAACTTTTCCTTCTACGAGTCTTGTCTTCTTTGAAGTAAGCGGATCAAAACGAACCAATCCGTTATTTTCCGTCATGTACAACACATCATTCTTTTGAGACCATTTAGCGTAGCCGGACAATTTGGTTAGTCGTTTCGTTTTGATGTCATACAGATACGGAATAGTCGGATCATTCTTACCATAGCCGAATTTTTCTGTATAGACAAAACGTCCTGATGGTGAAATACTTCCGCGATGCATCGATGGTAGCTGTGCAATCACTTTACTTGTTTTCCCATCAACAGACATCTGATAGATGACGGTTGGTTCTTGCTGTGGCGGAGCGATCGCCTGGGACGATTGGGGAAGCAAAGTGCATACCATCAAAAAGAAAACCGTCAATCTGATATAAAGTCGTTTCATTATCCATCTTCCTATCTTTATGTATCGATTTCATTAGTAATAGACGCTCTTCCTATTCTTTTGTTTCGC
The DNA here is from genome assembly GCF_051713385.1 of Brevibacillus sp. JB24b. Lineage (NCBI taxonomy): Bacteria > Bacillati > Bacillota > Bacilli > Caryophanales > Paenibacillaceae > Brevibacillus > Brevibacillus sp. JB24b. Next base: position 1,501,762 of record NZ_JBNVQV010000001.1, read on the forward strand.
AACAGGAGCAGCATGACTATCTATAACAGTCTTGGGTGGATATGCTGCTTAATTTCTACAAACAGAAAACGCGGGTATTTAAATAAGTTTTTCAGCTCCATCTACAACCAATATTTTTGTTAATACTGCTCCAACTTTTTGTTATATTTTAGATGATTATGGCAATCTTGAAAAAATGAAAAAGCATCCATTTTTACTTGTGAAGTCCATGCATAAGTGCAGGGGCTTTTTCGACAAAACCACCAGGTTCTCACCAAAGAATTCGACGAGGGAAGTAGTGAAGTAGCTACGGAATAATGAATTAAGACATTTTCTAGCCATCGCATAACATAAGCTCAGTAGAATCAAAAGAAATAAGCCATTCTAAGAACAGAATGGCTACCGACTTGGAACTCTCTACTATTTTAAATCATTATCTCTACCTTTATTCAAGAGAAAGGAAAATAACTTGGTATCACTCAAGTTAAGTTTCTAAATCTAGTAACATGTTAATCCAAACGAGCAAAAACAAAAATTGATTAGCATTCATTTATTTTACATAGACCTTACATTTCGGGGACGGATGTAAAATAAGGAAAGGAAAACAATTGAAAGTGTATGGTTATGAAGACAATGCGAATATCATTGGTTACAAGGTAAAGAGCCGAACTTTCCCAAATGAAGGATTCGGCTCTTATGTATGTAGCTACGTATATTGAATTATTACTGCATTTTTTTGGGAGGAAGGTGGAGAGTCAACCTGAGCAAGTCATAGATTAGTCCCCGATGTCATTGCCTAATTGTAGGTAGTAATGGCAAAGTGCTAGAATACCATCCTCAAATCTCTGCAGTGACAAGTTTTCATTTGCTGAATGGACATTAGCAGACGAATGACTAAATCCAACTAGGATAATAGGTATTTGAAATTGATTGTGCAGCATTTCTACCGCTGGAATTGATCCTCCCGCACGAATAAACTGTACAGGTTTTTGAAATACATATTCTAATGATTGAGCAGCTTGTAAGATCAAAGGGTGGTCGGGTGAGATAAAGTAAGGATTCGAATGACTATCCCAGTAGATTTCTATATTTACTCCAGGCGGAGTGTTAGCCTCAATATGTTTTTGGATGCATGCTTTTAAATCATGAGGATTCTGATTGGGGACTATGCGACAAGTTATTTTTGCTGTTGCTTTTGCTGGAATAATTGTTTTTATGCCTTTTCCTTGATAGCCTCCACTAATTCCGTTTACTTCTAGAGTGGGTCTTACCCATACTCTTTCTAAAGGTGTAAATCCTTCTTCACCAAATAAATTTGATACATGAAGGTCTGCTTTGAGTTGTTCAGATGAAAAAGGAAGGGATTGAAAATTTTTCCGCTCCTCTTCAGAAAGCTCCATTATATGATCATAGAAGCCTTCGATTGTAATAAAGCCTGTTTCATCTCTCATAGAGCTTAATAGCTGAGTTATAGCATGAATAGGATTCTGTACAGTTCCTCCATAAATACTACCAGAATGTAAATCTCTGTTTGGACCTTGCACACTTAGTTCAAAACCTAGTATGCCTCTTAGACCGTAGCAAATTGCTGGAACTTGCTCTTCTAACATAGCAGTATCTGAGATGACAATTAGATCAGCTATCAATAATTCAGAATAATCTTGAAGAATCTCCGGCATAGTAGTACTCCCAATCTCTTCTTCACCCTCAATTAAAAGTTTTACATTAATAGGTAATGCTTGGTTAGTACGAAAAAGTGCTTCTAATGCTTTTAGTTGCATAAATAGCTGTCCTTTATTATCTGTAGCTCCTCTGCCATAAAGATAATTATCTCTTATTTCCGGTTGAAAAGGATGGGAGTGCCATTCTTCTAAGGGATCAACCGGTTGAACATCGTAATGTCCATAAATGAGTACAATAGGCTTTCCTTTTGCATGAAGCCAATCAGCATAAACTGTTGGATGACCATTCTTTTGTAATAGCTGTACATTTTCAAACCCAATTTGGCATAGATGCTGGGTTAAATGTTGAGCGCAAGAATGAACCTCTTCTTCATATGACCCAGTGGTACTTATACTTGGTATTTGGATACATTTGATTAAATCATCTAGCATCTCAATTTTATGCTTATCTAAAAATGCCTTTAGTTGTTTCAAATTTTAACCCCCTGTTCATCTTAGTACATCCCATTATAAAAGTATGGAAAATAATTTAGAAATTAAATAATTTGATTGCTATAATTTATTTCTTTTATTACCTCATCTCATGATGTACCAAACTCAATCATACTAAATCAATGATTTTAATTGTGAAAATGACTAGATAATGAAACAGCCACCCCATAAGTGAGTGGCTGTTAGGAAGCACACGTAACTATAATAAAGCTCCAGTAAAGGTGATTCCCCCAATAATTGTTGCAGTACCACCACCAACAATATGGGCAGTCAATGAGTACGTAACATTTCCGGTACCAGAGGTCAAATCAACATGACTTATACTCGTGGTACCCAACGTGTTTGTTCCGGTTCTTTGATCACCAGTACTATAAATGACCGTTGTACCACGCAGTATTTGAAATTGGACTACTGGATTACTTGGTCCGTTTTGCCAGCCAATAGCTCCATTTAACCAGATACGATTTGAAGCGGAACTTCCCGTTATAGTGATTGTTTTTAATGTGGTTGGGATGCTACTTAATACAATTGAGGAACTACCAACAGTGTTGGGGGTATTTTCAGAAACCTGGAAATTTGAAAAGCTTCCGGTAGGACCAGTAGCGCCCGTATCACCAGTAGCGCCGGTAGGCCCAGTGTCGCCGGTAGCGCCAGTATCACCAGTAGGGCCAGTGTCGCCGGTAGCGCCAGTATCACCAGTAGGGCCAGTGTCGCCGGTAGCGCCGGTGTCACCAGTAGCGCCGGTAGGCCCAGTGTCGGCAGTAGGCCCAGTAGCGCCAGTGTCGCCGGTAGGCCCAGTATCACCAGTAGCGCCAGTGTCGCCGGTAGGCCCAGTATCACCAGTAGCGCCGGTGTCACCAGTAGCGCCGGTAGGCCCAGTGTCGCCGGTGTCACCAGTAGCGCCAGTGTCGCCGGTAGGCCCAGTATCACCAGTAGCGCCGGTGTCGCCGGTAGGCCCAGTGTCACCAGTAGCGCCGGTGTCACCAGTAGCGCCGGTGTCACCAGTAGCGCCAGTGTCGCCGGTAGGCCCAGTATCACCAGTAGCGCCAGTGTCGCCGGTAGGCCCAGTATCACCAGTAGCGCCGGTGTCACCAGTAGCGCCGGTAGGCCCAGTGTCGCCGGTAGCGCCGGTGTCGCCGGTAGGCCCAGTATCACCAGTAGCGCCGGTGTCACCAGTAGCGCCGGTAGGCCCAGTATCACCAGTAGCGCCGGTGTCACCAGTAGCGCCCGTGTCGCCGGTAGGCCCAGTGTCGCCGGTGTCACCAGTAGCGCCGGTGTCACCAGTAGCGCCAGTGTCACCGGTAGGCCCAGTATCACCAGTAGCGCCAGTGTCGCCGGTAGGCCCAGTGTCGCCGGTGTCACCAGTAGCGCCGGTGTCACCAGTAGCGCCGGTGTCACCAGTAGCGCCGGTGTCGCCGGTAGGCCCAGTATCACCAGTAGCCCCAGTAGCGCCCGTCGCGCCCGTCGCCCCTCCACTAGTCTGTAATATTCCGATGTCATCAACAACTATATCTGCAGTAGATAGAGCAGCAATTTTATTAATTATAAGTAAAGCTTGAGTAGCCGTCGCTGGTACAACAGAAGTTGTTTCATAGATGGTAGTCCAAATATTAGCTGTGTTATCCGGAAGGTGACCTACGGGAATTGTGAGATTTAGTCCAATACCAACAGGGATAGTTGCTACATCTAAATAGAGAAGTGCAATATTTACTTGAGGACTTACTAAATTCCCTAATTTTGCAATGGATAAAAACAATTCAAAACTATCTCCAGGTGTTACAGGAATTGCTTGAAACAATAAACTATTAGCTGTATCTCCAAATAATAATGCACTAAAAAAACCGGTATGACTCTGCAGATTAGTAATGGATACATTTGTAAAACTCCACGGGAACAGGGTTCCCGTTTCAAAATCGCCATTTACAACTTTGTTACTAAAGGGCAAATAAATCACCACTTCCATAATAGGGTTTATTGGCGCTAATGTAGTATATGTTGAGTCTTCTATTTTTGAAAGGGTTCGTACCATTAGATGAAAATACAAATTTTGAATGTCTAGAAAAATATAAATAATCCAAAAATCAAGGCGGAATTGTAAGAATAAAGTGGAGTAATCGAAGGATTGATTAGAAAACTTGATTAATAGAGGAACGCTCATACTAATGAATGAGGATTTTAGTGGATATCTGTAGAAGATCATATGTGATCGAAATATACATATCGTTCGAATGTTCTGCATACTACAGAAGGGCTCTGATCATACAGATAACCTCATAGGGTGAATGAAATTACCTTGATAGATGTTCTGGGTACAGAAACAGATGAGGTAGTAGATGCCGTGCAATTAAAGCTGGAAAGTAACAAGATTTATCAGCATATTCATATTTTAGATGAACGTGAGAAAGAGGTCATCATCGGGCGTTTTGGCCTAGATCAAGACAAGGAAAAAACACAGCGGGAAATTGCCCGCGAATTGGGGATTTCGCGTTCATATGTATCGCGTATCGAAAAACGAGCACTGATGAAGCTGTTTCATGAGTTTTATCGAACGAAACAGACGCAGGGCGGGAGATGATTTGATCGTGGGGGAGTACAAGAAAGACGTCAATCGAACACTCCCCCAATATTGATCATTGTTCCGTATTTTTGTTGCTTTTATCCCTAGAACGAATACATAGAAAAGTTCAAGTATTGAAACTTTTTTTGTTGATGGTTTACTTAAAGGTAAGAGAAGGTAAGGGATGTGGTAATATGATTACTAATCTTCATGTAGGTGACGAGGTAATAGCTCAAAAAATTCTTAACGTACAAATTCCTGCATATGAAATAGAGGCAGACATTATTAATTTTTACGGAATTCCACAGTTAAAAGATACAGTTGAAACCATTCGTACATGTAACGAAATCTTTCTAGGCTATATGATTGAGGAAGAATTGGTGGGGGCTATTTCTTATACGGCTGATCAAAATCATATAGATATCTGTCGACTAGTTGTTCACCCCAATCATTTCCGAAAAGGTGTAGCCGGAAGCTTGGTTGGCTATGTAATTGAGAATGTAGTCAAAGGAAAGAAAGTAACTGTTAGTACTGGTGCAAAGAATATTCCAGCAAAAAAACTCTATTCTAAGTTTGGATTTTTAGAAGTAAAAGACATCGAAGTTGCACCTAATGTTTTTATTACATTATTAGAAAAATAGACAAAGTAGTAATAATCATGGCTCACTAGATAATAAAATCGTACGAGAGGGGGATCTGCAAATATTACATTTGTGATAAGCTTTGTCAGCTGGTAATGCCTTTATTCTGATGGGTAAATAACAGGGAAGTAGCGCAACATTTTCATCTTATGATAATTGGAGAAAAGTGATATGATTTGAGTTATTCAGTCATTTATCTAACAAAAGGAAGTGTTCAGAATGCCTGTTCAAACATTCAAAGCAACTTCACATTTGCAGGATGGAATGGTCGTCAAGGCCCGCTCCAGAAATTTTGAGATGACGATTGATGAACCGAAAAACTTGGGTGGGACAGATACCGGGATGAATCCTGTAGAAGTGGTACTTTCCGCATTAGGTGCCTGCCAATCTATCGTAGCTAGAGTATATGCCAAAAAATTTAATATTCGTCTTGACGATTTTTGGGTAGAGGTAGAAGGGGATCTCGATACGGATGGCTTCATGAATAAATCTGATGTCCGGCGTGGGTATTCGGAGATTCGATACACATTTCATATCAAAACGGATGCTCCAAAAGAACGGGTAGAATCATTCGTAGAATTTTTGGAGCAGACTTGCCCAGTTGGAGACACAATTGCTAATCCAGTGAATCTCAAATTAAACGGAATTATTATTGAAACATAATCCATAGATACACAAATGATACAAATGATTGTAATCGCACCTTTACAGGGTGCTTTTTCATTTGTATCGTACATCAAAAATAGAGTAAGCAGATTCATAACTTAGCTTAATAGACATTTGGATCGTATGAAGTTATTTCCCATGTCGCAATGGAAATTACAGTTAGATTTACTTTAGGTAGTAGATTAAAATAAAATAGGATATAATTTCTTTCAATTATATACTTCGATGAGGAGCGTGGTTACTAATGAATGTTTACACCGAACCTCCTAAAAAATGCTCAGTTTGTAGGAACCAAAAGTTTCATAAAACCGAAACCCGCATTCAGGTATTCGACGATATTGTAGACGGAGAGCCAAGAAAAATAGAGGTAAAACGTCAAAGATACAGATGTCCGAATTGTCTGACTAAAGTATGGGACAAGGTTCATGGGGCATGTTCATATCGAAGGAAAACGTACACATTTATGGAAAGAGAGCAAGATATCCGCAAAGAAAAAAACTTTAGATAGCATAATCTTATGATAAGAAAGAAGAATGAAGAGACTCTGTTTTACACCTTGCGGATAGATGACACAGAAAAATCGAAAAGTATCTATTGCACAATCTGGCTCCTTGCTCCATTTTTTCTTAACAAAATAGCCTTTATTATCACACTCTGCGAATACTGACGGGTGTTCCAATTGACACTAGTTTAGCAAGAGCCTCTACGTCACGATTATACATACGAATACAACCGTGTGATACATATTTACCGATGGAGGCTGGATTGTTGGTACCGTGAATTCCATAGTGAGGTTTGCTGAGGCCTAACCAATATGTGCCAAACACACTTAAAGGTCCGCCTGGGTAAGAATTCGGATAGGGAACTTTGCTAACAATGGTAAAATTCCCGTACGGTGTCGCGGTAACTATTTTACCTAAAGCTACGGGGAATGATCGAATGAGTTGGTTTCCATTGAATAAATATAACGTTAGCTTAGATATGGAAACACGGATGTGATAAGACAAAGAAATCACCCTCTAATCAAGCGTCATACATTTTATGCGTGAGAAGTGAAATGGTAACAAATAACTGTTTTATATCAATACAGTGACTCGTACAGGGAAAAAGAGTGGAGAAAAGCACCTATCGAGGTTCGTTTAAATACGTAATTTGAATTTGATATAGGGCAAGCCTAATGAAAGGTTGCCCTATATCAGAGACTATTTATGAGGAATGATTGGTTTTTTCCGATTTATCTAGCTGTGTTACATAAGCAGCTCTACCTGCACCTAGGCCCACGAGTAGCTGTAGTAAGATAACCACAACAATCCCAATGAGAGGAAGACTCCAATCATCCGTGACATCGTGTAAAAATCCAAACAAAATAGGCCCACAAGCTGCCAGTGCATAACCTATTGACTGGGCCATACCAGATAACTCTGCTGATACCATAACATTAGGAGCACGCAGAGCAAACATGGTGAGGGCCAGACTGATACTCCCCCCTTGACCTAATCCAATAAAGATAATCCATAGAAACAACAAAGCGTTATTGCCTATAAGGAGCCCAGCAAAGCCAATCATACCAAACAGAGAAATGAGAACAGCAAGTCCACTTTGATTTTTACTTCGACCAGCAATCATTGGAACAAGAAAGCTGACAGGCAAACTAACAAATTGCATGAGAGACAAAATCCACCCTGCTGATTCCGCACTATAACCACGATCAGATAAGATAGCTGGTAACCATGAAATGCTTACATAAAAAGCTAACGATTGCAGACCCATAAAGAGTGTGACTTGCCAGGCAAGAGGGCAACGCCAAATGCTTTTTCCAGTAACCTTATTTATTGATGATTCTTTTGGAAGGTGAGGGTGTTGAAGCTGAGGAATCCATATTAATGCAGCGACAAGGCTCAGAGAGGCAACACTTAATAGAGAGCCCCTCCACCCAAGTTGTAATCCATGTGCAATTGGTACACTAAGTCCGGACGCTAGTGCCGCAAAGATACCCATTGATAGAGAATAGGCACCGGTCATAATTCCTACGTTATAAGCAAAATCACGTTTGATCAAGCTCGGTAACAAAACGTTGCCGACTGCAATTGCTAACCCAATCAATGCTGTACCAACAAATAGCAAAATAGTCGAAGGCAGATAACGTAAGATAATACCCAGGCTAAGTACAAGTAGACCAATAAATAAAGTTTTTTCCATACCAAATCGACGTGCTAGTTTTGGTGTAACAGGAGATAATATTGCAAAAGCAATCAAAGGTAGGGTTGTTAACATTCCCGCAACTGTGCCAGTAAGACCTGTGGTATTGCGGATATCACTAATCAGAGGTCCAACTGATGTTATTGCAGCACGGAGATTGGCAGCAATTAAAATAATTCCAAGCACGGTAAGGATTGTGCGAATTTTGGACTCATGTGTATGGCTGGTATTCGGGTTATATTGTTGCGTATTCATTTTTTCTCATCTCCTCCCCAAGCATCTTGTAGGACCTGCTTTAGCGTAATCATATATGAGCAGGCAATTACTTCCGTGGTGTCTGCATCTTGTTGTTTAATTGCTTCAATTAGTTGTTCAAATGGAATGATTACTTGTTGAACAGGTGACGTGTTGGTTGATTTAATTTTATAGCGAGTATTACCATCCTAACAACAGTGTACATCCAAATATTGGATGATTGGTATAATGTAGATGGTATCATATAATGAATCATCATTCAATGAGAGTGGTTATCAAGTGTATAATCGATTTTTCAAGGGCTTTAAAAAAATAAAAAAATTTTTATTTCACTCTTGCTAAATAAATTTACATCAGGTATAATAATTTTTGTTGAGAGGTTGTTACCAACATTTACTACACGGAGGGATACCGAAGTGGTCATAACGGGGCGGTCTTGAAAACCGTTAGGCGGCAACGTCACGGGGGTTCGAATCCCTCTCCCTCCGCCATACTTTATAAAAAACACGCTGAAGAAATTCATCGTGTTTTTTGTGCGTTCTAAAGGGTAAAGAATATTGAAGTTCAGGACAACCTGACAATAGTCTCTGTTAGTCAAAAAAAGAAATAGACTTCCTAAATTCTCTAATTAGAGAAAAGTAGTCTATTTCGCAACTGTAAAGAGTTCTTCTTTTTGAGAGGGAGGTTATGATAGATTGTGGAGATGTTCCTAGCTAGTCCAATGATAGATTCCAATCTAATCGATTCCATAGGCTGTTTGGATGCAGGATCAAATTCCGTACAAAACGTGCCATTTTCTCAGCACTCTCACTAGTTGTCTGTGCCCACCAGAATTGTCTTCCTATCAGAAAGCTTGTTCCAAACTCTTGCCAGCTTGAGTATTGTTGTTGAGCAACCATAGCAACTTGTTTTACTAGCTGGACGGTGGTTTTTACATACATAAAATGAGAGGAATTATGTTTGAGGTGATAAGGTGTCTATGGCTTGATCTGACGGTAGTACAGGTAGGATAAGAAATATGTGATGACTACCGTTCCTACTAGAATCACTAAGAGTGCCCAGCTTTGAATAAAGGGAGGTAAAAAACTACTTACAATGACAAGAATGCCTCCCAGAACAAATAATCTACCACCGATAAAATGTGTTTTACGCCAGACTTCATCACTAGCTAACGTCCAGGGAGTCTTAATCCCAACAAAATACGATGGTTGCATACGAGGCATTACATTGCCAATCAGGACAAACAACAAACCTACCAGCATGTTAACAATCAGACCGATGTTTAAATTGTAACCAAGACCAGTTAAGATAACCATACAATGCATGACCAGCATAAATACAATGAATAAATATCTAATGGTTAGATATGTACTCTTTGTCTTAGTGTATGTTTCCTGACGTGGATCAAATTTGGGAAGCACGTTCATCATGACATAGAGTAGGAGCATTAAAAACGGTGCGAAACCAACAGCGTACCATTTAGAATTATAGCGGTCTATTTCTCCGCTTGCGTTCCAGTGCATCGCTACTTCGTTGGGCAGATAAGGGAGACTAAAGATGCTAATGAGAATGGTGATGCTAAAAATCAATATAAAAAACCAATGTTTTTTCATCCTAACGCTCCTCCTCTGAAAAACGTAATATCCATTTCATTACATCTTGAAAAACGGTTGTGTGAAGTGAATACATGATGTGTTGACCCATTCGTTCATCCCGAATCAAATCCGCTTGTTTTAAAAGATTGAGATGATGTGAGATGCTTGGTTTTGTCATGTTAAAATGCTCAGCTATCTCTCCGGCTGTTAAGTCTTTTTCCCGAAGTAGATCAAGAATTTGGCGCCTAGTTGGGTCTGATAAAGCTTTAAAAGTTACGTTTAATCCCATTTCTTAGCTGGCACCCTCTCTATAATTTGATATTTAGATAAATTTCTAATTATTAAAGTATACCATCAGAAGGCAAAATAGAAAAGTCTATGAAAAAATGAGTTCTCTTAGAACAAGTCTCTCAGAACAAGTGTTTTAAGGATTGGAGAGGTATGCCTGCTTTTTATATAACAAAACGCTCCCTTGCTAAATGAAAGGGAGCGTTTCATTGGACATATGCTGTTGACAACATGTAGTGGATCACCTGCCATATCTATTGCAAAGAAGATAGCTTCTTATACTGCTCGAACGTGGTAAAAAGAGAACATAATTTTGGTCGCCAGGGCTTTTGATTTTTCAATAGCCAATTCTTTTGCTTTGCGAGCGGCGTCCAACATGCTGTTCGCTTCTACTCGTTCTTCCCATCTGTTCGTTTTTGTTTCGAACAAAAATGTGTACGTCCTCATCACTTTTTCAACTCCTATTTATATTCTTACTTGTTTATACGATGCAGAAACAAATAAGTTTCAAAAAGTTTGGAAATACAAGAGGTATTCTACTTACTATTATGATCCAAAATAAGGAAAAAGGTAGGGTGTAATTGTTAATTATTTTTGAACATTTAGAAAAAATAATATGAATGGTAAAAGAGAGATATTCAAATGTGAGATTAAAAACAGCACGAACTATTCTATTCTAAAAAAAGAAAAAGGATACCACATACGACTAGTTTTTTTGAAAAAAGGCAAAAAAGACAATCGAACCTGACCATCAGCCGTTTCGCTTCATGTACATTGAAATAAGATAAAACAGGAGGTGAAATCAATGAGTCATGAACTTATTGTTGACCCGCGGGTCTTTCCTCCAACTTCGCAGCCGGCTTATAAAAGCTATAGTGATTGGGCGATAGAATGGTGGCAATGGGCTTTTTCCATTCCAAAGGCTATTCATCCATTATTGGACCTAACTGGCGACTATTCAGAAGTGCATCAAATGAAACAACACGAAAGACCCGTTTGGTTTTTGGCTGGAAGTTACAGTGGACGTCCAGCGGTTCGTACATGTACGATTCCTCATAAAAAGCCGATCTTTTTCCCTGTATGTAGTGCAGTGAGTAATGACATTTTTTTACCCAAAATAACAGGGATGCCTCTAGATTTATCCGGTGGTGCAAAATATTTAGCAGACCATATTGTAGAGGCAAATGTTGTTTTGGATGGGTATCCAATCAAAACAGAAGTGTATCGTGTTTCGTCCCCAATTTTTCCTATCCAGCTACCTTATAATAATCTTCTTGATATAGAGGTTCCTGTTGGTACATGTAAAAAGGCTAATGCAGCTACCGATGGTTTTTGGCTGATGCTAAAACCATTAGGAATTGGAGTTCATCAGTTACAGTTACGTGGAAAAATGACACTTCCTGATACACCAGAACCATATGTAACAGAAGTAACATACGAATTGCTAGTTAAATAGGGAAAATAACCACAGTAAAAATGGGTGAGAAAGTGACCCATTTTTGTTTTACATAAAAGAAAACTCGAAAGCAACGGGGGTGCTCTAAACTGTCAGTGAAGTTTTAGTGGCTCGATTATCATATGCTATACTAGCGAAAAGCATACTGGTAACGTTGGATACAAAGCTTACTTGAGATAGGCTACTTATTACGAAAAGGAGTTGAGCTAATGAAAATACGCTCCATTGAACCTACACCAAGTCCCAATACGATGAAGCTGACGTTAGATGAACAGCTTCCGAATGGAGTTCAACATAATTTTACCCAAAAGACAAAAGGACAGGCCCCGCAGTATATCCAAAAGCTGTTAGGGATAGAAGGAGTTAAAGGGGTCTTTCAGGTTGTAGACTTTATTGCGTTGGAACGATTGTCAAATGCAGCCTGGCAACCAATACTAGCGGAAGCTAAGGAGATATTGGGTGCAGAAGAAATGAGCGGCAGTGATTGGGCGGATAATCAGGAAGAAGCACCTGCCTTTGGAGAATTACAAGTATATGTGCAAATGTTTAGAGATATTCCTATGCAAGTAAAAATTGTTGCAAATGGAGAAGAAACCCGCACGGGACTTCCTGAACGGTTTGCAAAAATGGCAATGCAGGCTGGAGTTACTTCCCCTAACTTAATTACAGAGCGTCAGTGGGTTGAACAGGGCGCACGATATGGAAATGCGAAAGAAGTAGGTGAGGAAGTGGCTCAGGAATTGGATGCTGCTTATGATGAAGCACGATTACAAGTGCTGCTACAAGTAGCATTAGCTCAAGGAGGACAGCAGGAGCCGCCAAAACCGCAACCACCGCAAAAGGTAACAATAGAAATGCTTACTGATCCTGATTGGCGTAAACGTTATGCTGTTTTAGAGCGAATGGAGCCAACGGAAGAGGATCTCCCACTGATGAACAAAGCGCTGGAGGATGAGAAGGCTTCTATACGTCGCTTGGCTGTTGTTTATTTGGGGATGATTGGAACAGAAGAGGTTCTCCCTTTATTGTATCTAGCTTTGCGGGATGCTTCAGCTTCCGTTAGGAGAACAGCTGGTGACACCTTGTCTGACCTAGGAAATCCTAAAGCGATTCCAGCCATGATCGAAGCTTTGCGTGATTCAAATAAGTTGGTTCGCTGGCGTGCCGCTCGTTTTTTATATGAGGTGGGGGATGAATCAGCCTTGCCAGCGCTACATCAGGCTGAAGAGGATAGCGAGTTCGAAATTAGCTTGCAAATTAAGTTAGCTATTGAACGAATTGAGGGTGGAGAAGAAGCAAGTGGGACAGTGTGGCAACAAATGACTAACCGCTCAAGAGAGTAGAGGGGGGAGATCATATGGGAAAAAAGGGACTGTCTATCGGGCATAAAGCTCCAGATTTTGAATTGGAATCAACAAAGGGAATAATCCGGTTAGATCAATATACGGGTAAGCCTTTGTTACTCTTGTTTATTCGAGGAACCTGGTGTCCAAATTGTCGTAAACAGTTGGAAGCCTTACAGCCTGCCTGTTCTCGTTTTGACAAACTAGGTGTACCTATCGTTATTATTGCGGGTCAAAAATTACAAAATCTCATACAGTATGCAGATAGCACCAAGATGCCGTTTCCCTTGCTTTCAGACTCGACTCGTGAAGTAATGAAAGCGTATGAGGTGTTTACTCCTTTTAAGTGGGATTCTTTTCGAATTGCTGTTCCTAGTGCGTATTTATTGGACAAGGAACATGTGATCCGCTATGCCTACATCGGTAGTTCTCAGTTTGACAGACCAGGCGTACAAGATCTGCTAGAGGAAGTACAAAGACTTATAGCAGAGCCGTAGAAGCATCAAGCATAAGCCTAAAAAATCATGAACAGAAAAAAGGCGTCCGTGTTGATACGGTCGTCTTTTTGTGTAGAAATAAGATGATCCTTTTACACGTTGTATCGGTCAAAGGCCATTTTTCCTAGCTTGGCAATGGTTTGTTTGGTAGCGTAAAAAAGGTTGGTTTTCTTTATGCATAAAAGATTCACCTGTAGAAAGATCCTATTTATATATTGCCCATTCGCCACCAGCCGTTTCCGTCGCTTCCAGCATCTGTGCTCCTAGTGATTTTATCATTGAAATAACACCACCCTTTGATTACATTTGTATATACATGAATAAATGAATCCACTATAATAGAAAAAAGTTTTCATCGAGGGGAATGCCTAGAAAGCGCATTAGGACAAGGAATTATTACTCTTATGATATGAATGATTATACAAAAAATCAATTTCTTATCCAGTGTAAAGATGCTGTTCCTCATGAACCCTCGTGAAGAAAGAAACGTAATGTTTTTTTGTTATTTTGAAAAATGAGGAGTGTAAGCCGATGAAGCGATTTCCCATCCGTTCCCTCTGTACTATCCTACTTCTAACTTCTGTATTAACTGGGTGTGGTGTAGTTAGTACAAACAGTTCAGATTCAACTTCAAAACCTGAAAAGACAGCAAATGCTGGGACGAAGGAACAGAAATTACGCCTCAATATTAAGACAGAACCACCAACTGCTGACCCAGGTCTAGCACAAGACGCAATTTCTATGGCTGTTGCTCGTTCTGCTTTTGATGGTCTGATTCGCTTGGGCGAGGATGGCAAGCTGCATGAATCAGTTGCAGAGAGCTACGTTATCTCAGACGATTTGAAAACCTACACGTTCAAGTTGCGCAACTCTACATGGTCAAATGGTGATGCAGTAACTGCTAAGGATTTTGAATACGCTTGGAAACGTGTCTTAGATCCAAAAACGGGTTCTGAGTATGCCTACCAGCTTTATTATATTAAGAATGGACAAAAAGCCAATGCTAAAGAGGTTACTCTAGATCAAGTAGGAGTAAAAGCACTTGATGATAAAACTCTGGAAGTAAAACTAGAAAATCCAACACCATTCTTCCTAGAGTTACTGTCCTCTGTGACCTACTATCCTGTAAACCAGAAGGTAGTAGAAGCTAATGAAAAATGGGCAAACGATGCGTCCACATTAGTTGGTAACGGTCCATTTCTTATGAAAGAATGGCAACATAAATCCAAGATTACGTTTGAAAAAAATCCTACTTATTGGGACAAAGAGAATGTGAAATTGGAGAAGTTAGAGTTTAACATGATTGAGGACTCTACGACAGAATTGAGCATGTATGATAACAATGAGTTAGATTGGTCTGGTTCTCCACTAGGAGACATTCCATCTGATGCGATTGGTGCATTGAAAGATAAATTGCATACCCAAGCGACAGCGGGAACGTACTGGTATGTATTTAACACAAAAAAGGCTCCGTTCAACAATAAAAAAATACGTCAAGCATTTGCCTACGCGATGAATCGTCAAGAACTGATTGATAATATTGTGCAAACAGGTGGAACAGCGGCACTTGGTATTTTGCCTCCATCCATGTCGTTAAACCCAAGTGGCTATTTTACAGATAATAATATCTCAAAAGCTAAACAATTGCTGGCAGAAGGCTTAAAAGAAGAGAAACTGACAAAATTGCCGGAAATAGAGCTTTTGTATAATACAGATGAGTTGCATGCAAAACTTGCTCAGGCTATTCAGGATCAATGGCGCAAAACCTTGAATGTAGAAGTGAAACTGAAAAATATGGAGTTAAAGGTAGTGCGTGAAGCAATGAAGGAAGGTGCCTTCCAGATTGCACGTGCTAGTTGGATTGGTGATTTTAATGATCCAATTAACTTCTTAGAAGTGTTTAAAGCAGAGGGTGGTAGCAACAAATCTGGTTGGTCGAATCCAACATATACTGAGCTCCTAGCTAAATCTTCAGCAGAAGGTAATCAGGAGAAACGTAAAGAGCTATTAAAACAGGCTGACACAATGCTCATGAATGAAATGCCAGTCACTCCGATCTACTATTACACATATAAATGGTTACAAAAGGATGATGTGAAAGGCGTGGTAATCGACGCATTAGGCTTCGTTGATTACAAATACGCCCGCCGCGAGTAGAAAGGGAGCGAGAGGCTTGCGTCCGGTGATCGGAATCGCTAGTTCCAAAATGTACGTTTCAGACAATCGAGTGGATCATTTCTTCTACGCTAGTCATTGTTACGTGGAAGGCATTATTAGAAGCGGAGGAATACCGCTTCTTTTGCCGTTATTACACGAGGGTTTCTATCCAATCGATGAGGTACTTGAGGCTGTTGACGCCGTACTATTGACCGGTGGTGTTGATCCTGCCCCTCATCTATATGGAGAAGAACCTCATCAGCGGCTTGGAGAAGTAGACTATGAACGTGATCAAGCTGAGCTTCGGCTAATCCGTACTCTACTAGATAATCGTAAGCCGATGCTTGGGGTATGCCGAGGGGCTCAAATGATAGCAATAACAATCGGAGGTACCTTAGTACAAGATATTGAGAGTGTGTATCCGAACGCGTTGCAGCATCAGCAAATCGGTTCTAAGCAATATGGCTCTCATTACATTCAGGTGTCAGATGGTTTTTTAAAGAGGGCTTTACGAGCCGAAACAGTCTTGGTGAATAGCTCTCATCATCAGGCTGTTAAAACATTACCTACTGGTTATCATGTGACTGCTGTGGCTCCTGATGGTGTCATAGAAGGATTCGAAAGCAAAGATGGTCTTACTATTGCAGTCCAATGGCATCCTGAACGTATGTGGATGCATGACGAACAGATGCTTGGGATATGCAAGGAGTTTGTACAGCTAGTAAAACAGCAAAGAGAATGATAAATAAAACCGTGGCGTGTAAGCAAGGAGGTTCCTTTGTTTACACGCTTTTTTGCTACGTACAATCCTAAACATAAGATAGCGGTGTTTTAGGTTGGATGCACAATTGACCAAGTTTTGGGCAATCTATAAAAAAACATTTGACAAAAAAGAAAGTTGTAACTAAAATAGTTACAAGAAGAGCGGTTGTCCAATGACTTGATCTGATCTGATTTATTCAAATGAGCTACCGTGTTTTACAATTGATTCCGAATTAAGGAGGCCTTTAATATGAAAATCGCTATTATTGGAGCAACAGGAAGAGCAGGAAAATTGATCATGCAAGAAGCGGTGCAAAGAGGGCATGAAGTAACAGCTATCGTTCGTGATGCATCCAAGCTTGATCAAAATCAAAAGGTAGCTGTGCTACAAAAAGACGTATTTGACCTAACTACTCAGGATTTAAATAAATTTGATGTTGTTGTAAATTCCTTTGGTGCAAAACCAGGAGAAGAGCATTTACATGTAGATGCAGGAAATGTTTTGATTGAGGCGCTAAAAAATGCTCCGCAAACAAAGCTATTTGTAGTTGGAGGAGCGGGTAGCTTGTTTGTAGATGAAGCGAAAACGGTTCGTCTATATGAAACCCCAGAATTCCCTAAAGAATATTTGGCTACAGCAACGAACCAAGGTAAAAATCTGGAGATTCTAAAGCAATCTAATCTACCTCAATGGACCTTCTTAAGTCCTTCAGCTATGTTTGAACCAGGTGAACGTACAGGACGTTATCAAAAAGGTGAGGAAAATTTACTAGTAAATGCAAAAGGCGAAAGTTCTATTAGCATGGAAGATTATGCGATTGCAGTACTTGATGAGCTTGAAAATCCGCATTTTGTTAACAAACGTTTTACTGTTGCATCGGTATAAGTTGACGCCAGTAGGGCAAAGTTTTGAGTAGCATTATTTTTTCTAACAACAGGGAGGCTAGTATCATGGCAAAAGATTTTTATGCAGCAGTCGAAGGAAGACGTTCTATTTATGGTATCAGTAAAGAAGTAAGCATTTCGGATGATAAAATCAAAGAAGTGATTGAATTTGCTCTAAAACATACGCCGTCTTCATTTAATTCGCAAACTGCTCGCATCGTGCTTCTATTAGGAGAACAACATGATAAATTATGGAATTTGACGGAAGCAGCTTTGCGTAAGGTAGTTGGCGACAACAACTTTGCTCCAACAGAAGAAAAAATGAAATCTTTCCGTAATGGATACGGAACAGTACTCTTTTTTGAAGACCAACAAGTTGTAGAGCAACTACAAAAGGATTTTGCGCTGTATAAAGATAATTTCCCGATTTGGTCCCAACAATCTTCTGGTATGCATCAGTTTGTTATCTGGACCGCTCTTGAAATGGAAGGTTTAGGAGCTACCTTACAACATTACAACCCATTAATTAATGAAGATGTGAAAAAGGAATGGAATGTTCCAGGTCACTGGAAACTAATTGCCCAAATGCCATTTGGTCAACCAACAATGGCTCCTAAGGAAAAAGAGTACAAACCACTAGATGAGCGTTTTAAAACTTTTAAATAAGAAACACGTAACATATAAAGACATGTAACAAGATTTCCTTGATCAGGATGAACAGTGTAGTGGAGAAAAACTTGTAAAAATGGATATTTTGGAGCTACCTACCTTGTGGGTAGCTCATTTTTTTATCTACATCCGTATCTCTATTCCCATCCACCTAACATCGAGTTATAATGAACAAATCTTTTAGAACGAATAGATGTCAATGGAGTAAAGAAGGGTGAATGTGAGTACAGAAACCAACAAATATCAACGTCAAACTCTATTTCAAATTACGTGGCCAATCTTTTTTGAACTAGCGCTACATATGGGGATGGGGATTATTGCAACTCTGATGCTAAGTCATTATTCAGATGATGCAGCTACGGGTGTAGGGGTGGCAAATCAGCTCTTAAATATTTTTATTTTGATTTTTAACGTGACGTCAATTGGTGCGACTATTCTGATTGGTCAAAGACTGGGAGCTAATCGATTAGATCAAGCAAGGCAGTTAGCACGTTCTGCTTTTGGCTTAAATTTTTGGTTTGGAATGGCTATTGCTGTGATTGTGGTACTGTTTGGTAAACAATTCCTTAGTCTCTTTGAGCTTAAGGGAGATGTTTTAAACTATGGACTTTTGTTTGTACAAATTTGTGGGGCATCGTTGTTTCTAGAATCAATTGCTTTAGCATTAAGTGCTGTACTTAGAAGTCATGGATACACGAAGGACTCCTTGATGGTCACCCTATTGATGGACATGATTAGTGTAGGTGGTAATATCATCGCGATCACAGGTATTTTTGGATTGCCTATTACGGGAGTTACTGGCGTGGCTTGGGCAATGGTGGTGGCGCGTGCCTTTGCGGTAGGTGCTTTATTATATTTGGTGTTTCGTCAGCTTGCTTTACGCATTCGATTTAAAGATATCTTTATTATAAGAAAAGAGGACATCCAAGGACTTTTATCCATTGGGATTCCTTCTGCTGGTGAGAATTTGTCCTATCAGCTATCACAAGTAATCATTACGGGATTTATTGCGGTGATGGGAGCTTCATCGCTGGCGGCACGTGTCTATGTATTGAATATTTCTATGATTTGCTATCTATTCACACTTGCAATTGCACAAGGTACACAGTTGCTGGTTGCCCGTTATATTGGTGGGAGACAATATGATAAGGCCTTACGTCGCGGGATGCGTACATTAAAAATTTCGATGTGTGCTTCGTTTGCAACGACATTGATTATCGCGTTATTAGGCTCGCCTATTTTACAAATGTTTACGACTGATCCAGCTATTATTGAAGTGGCCCTTCCCGTCCTATGGATCATGGTCCTTACCGAGACAGGTAGAGCGATGAACATTGTTTTAATGGGCTCGTTAAAGTCTGCGGGTGATGTTCGGTTTCCAGTGATCATTGGCATTTTTGCAATGTGGGGGATTGCAGTGGTCTTTAGCTATACACTTGGTATCTATTTTGGGCTGGGCTTACTTGGGGTATGGATTGCACAAGGAATGGATGAATGGTTCCGTGGGTGTTTTGCCATGCGTAGATGGTTAAACAAACCCTGGGATACTACCCAAAATGTAAATCGAGCAACCAAGTGAATTGAATCGCTACACTCAGTGTTCTATAATAGCAATAGAATTGGATGAGAATATATGTTTGGGTGGAGCGGCTATGAAAAAATTTATTCATGTGGACATCGACGCATTTTATGCTAGTGTGGAACAATTGGATCATCCAGAATGGCGCAATCAGCCTGTCATTGTGGGAGGTACGGGCAATCGAGGCGTAGTAGCTACCTGTAGTTATGAGGCTCGTTCGTTTGGTGTGCGTTCTGCTATGCCTGTTGCTATTGCACGTAAAAAGTGTCCACATGGTATTTTTGTTCCTTGTCGCTTTGCTCGTTATCATGAAAAATCCGAGGAAATTAGGCGGATTTATACGGAGTATGCGGAGTTATATCAACCCATTGGACTAGATGAGGCTTATTTAGATGTGTCTCACTACGAAAACGCAGTTCCCATTGCCAAAGAGCTGAAAAGACGCATTAAACAAGAAACCGGCCTTACCTGTAGTATCGGCTTATCCTACAATATGTCTCTCGCTAAAATCGCCAGTGATTTGAGAAAACCAGATGCTTTTGTCATTATTCGTGCAGAAAGTGCTTTGGATATTCTGGCTCCGCTACCAATCAGTGTCTTACATGGTGTTGGTAAAAAATCACAGGAGGTTTTATCTAAAAAGGGGATTGAGACTGTCCGAGATTTGTGGGGGTTGCCTCTTGAGGAAGTAGTTCAACTATTTGGCAAGTGGGGACATGCGCTATATGAGCGTGCACGCGGAGTGGATCAACGAGAAATCGAGATGGATCGCCCTGTTAAATCAATTAGTAGGGAAACCACCCTGGTGTACGATTTGCAGGAGCGTGACCGAATCGCTGAAATTGCCCGAGAATTGCTTGCCCATATAAAAGAAGAAGTGGAGCAAGAGGGAGTTCAACCTCAGACGCTTACGTTGAAAGTTAGATTTACTGACTTCACAACAAAAAGTAAACAGCGTAAAGTAGTGTCAGGAACATCTTGGGATTGGGAAGAATGGTTAGAAATTTTATTGGATGAATTTGATTTCTCGCGTGGTGTTAGATTGATTGGAGTTGGTTTTTCTAATTTTCTGCGGGAAGAGGAGCAGAAGGAAAGATTTGAACAGCTAAGTATTTTTTCACTCCCTGCATGGAAAGGAGTATAGCATGAGTAAGATCATCGTTTATTATGATGAACATTGCAACATGTGTTGCTTTATTCGTGAACGGTTATCTAGTTTATTGTTGCCCGGGAAAAAACAACGAATAGAGTGGCGTCATTATGAGGAGGCACCTGTTTGTCATCTACAAGATAAGGCATGTGGAGAAGCGATGGAAGTCCACCTCCCCTCAGGAGAACGGTTGCGAGCATTTTATGCCGTGAGAAAATTACTTGTTCTTACTTATTTTTGCTGGCTATCGCCTCTTTTCTATTTACCAGGTGCTGCTTATATAGGTGAAAAAGCATATGCTTGGGTTGCTCGAAATCGCTATCATTGGTTTGGAAGGACAGAGGGATGAACAAAATGGCAGATACGAATCGGTTTCATTGCTGTGCGACGTGTCAGCATTTTTGTGTGAACAAGGGTGATAAGGGTGTAAAAACCACCTACTCCTGTAGCAGACTGGGGTATGAGACGAAACCTTCCTATCGTTTTGATTGTTGGCAACCGACAGAGCGTGTTTGCAAATTAGTTGAAAAAGAGAACCTTTCTTTATAGCAGATTTGATTTTGTTTTGCAACAAGCCTTCCAAATATGGTATAGTTAGTCCCGATATCTCGTTCGTGGTGCATGCAAGACCAGTGAACGGTGAACGGGAGGTACGGGCATTTGCTTTTACAGAAGTTAACCCCTAATGAGTATGTGGAATCCATCTTTTCCATTAATATAGATGAACTCCGAAAACGTAACATCAAAGCGGTGATAACTGATTTGGATAACACGTTAGTTGGATGGGACACACCAGATGCTACTCCAGAGGTAATGAATTGGTTTAAGCGTTTGGATGAAGCAGGAATTCAAGTGACGGTTGTATCCAATAATAATAAGGCGAGGGTTTTACAATTTTGTGAACCCTTACAATGCCACTATATTCCGGCTGCGCGAAAGCCTACCAATCAGGCGTTCAAACGTGCGATTGAGATCATGAATGTTCGCATTGAGGAGACAGTGGTTATTGGCGATCAACTGTTTACAGATGTGCTAGGTGGCAACTTATTAGGTTTTCATACGATTTTAGTTGTCCCAGTCAAAAATTCAGATGGTTTTTTTACGCGATTTAACAGGAAAATGGAACGACTTGCCCTGCATTGGATGAGCAAGAAAGGAATGATTTCGTGGTACAACAACAAGAAGTAGATCAGGACTTCGAGGGCCCAATCAGCTGTGCGGGCTGTGGAGTTGAGATACAGACAGAAAACAAGGGGAAGCCAGGCTATGCACCAGCTTCTGCATTGACGCGTGATGCAGTCATTTGTCAGCGTTGTTTTCGTATTAAACACTATAATGAAGTAGCACCTGTAGAGATGCATGATGATGATTTTCTCCGTATTTTAAATGGAATTGGTTCCACAAAGTGCTTAGTGGTTATGGTAGTTGATTTATTCGACTTCCAAGGTTCTTGGCTACGGGGATTACCACGCTTTGTTGGACAAAATCCAATCTTGCTGGTAGGAAATAAAGTAGATTTACTACCTCGTAATATCAATCTTAATCGTGTGAAAAACTGGATTCAGCATGAAGCGAAAGAACGCGGCTTAAAGCCAAATGAAGTGGTTCTCGTAAGTGCTGAAAAAGGAACCGGTATTGATGAATTACTTGCTCGCATTGGAGAATTCCGTAAAGGGCGCGATGTTTATATTGTGGGTGTAACTAATGTAGGGAAATCCACTCTGATTAATCGGATTTTACATGATTACGGAGCGGCTGATATGGAAATTACCACTTCGCCATTCCCAGGAACTACCTTAGATAAGATCGAGATTCCTTTAGAGGATGGTCGTTCTATATTTGATACACCTGGTATTATTAATCGCGATCAGATTGGTCACCTAGTGTCACCAGAGGATCTACGTAAACTTACTCCAAAATCACGGATTAATCCGCGTGTCTTCCAATTAAACGATAAACAGACATTGTTCTTGGGTGGATTGGCACGGGTTGATTATGTAAGAGGAGAACGTCAGCCATTTGCTTGCTATTTGGCTAATGATCTATATATTCACCGTACAAAGTTAGATAATGCGGAAGAAGTGCTGGAGAAGCATCATGGGGAGATGCTTGCACCGCCTTCAGGAGAAGCGGCTAAAGCGTTATTGCCATTCACCCGTTATACGTTAAAAATTGATACAAATGTACCAACTGATATCGTTATTGCTGGGTTAGGCTGGATAGCGCTTCAGGGAAAAGTAAAAGGGGTCGTAGAAGTACATGTGCCTAAGGGTGTAAGTGTCGGATTACGAAAAGGCTTAATTTAATCAAGTCCGTGTCGATCACTTGAACAACAAGCAAGCCCCTTCTTTGCGGAGGGGCTTTTCTAACTTTACTTGGGGGAGGGGTCTTCCTGTTACATAGTAAAACGACAATGGTTGGATTGTTTGGACGTCCTGTGGGACATTCCTTGTCTCCGGTGATGCATAATACGGCTTTTGAACAAAAACAATTGCCCTTTGCTTATGCTGCTTTCGAAGTTAATGATGATCAGATTAAAGAAGCGGTCGAGGCTATTCGAGCTTTAGGTATGCGAGGCGCTAACGTCACTATTCCGCATAAGGTAGCCGTTATTCCGTATTTGGATAAAATTGATCCCTTGGCAGAACGGATTGGAGCCGTTAATACTATTGTAAATGAAGATGGCACCCTGATTGGTTATAATACAGATGGAACAGGGTATGTTCGCTCGTTGTTGGAAGAAACAGGGGTTGATTTAACAGAGCAAGTTGTTACGCTACTAGGTGCTGGCGGTGCTGCCCGCGCAGTTGCATGTACATTGGTAGAACGAGGCGTAAAAGAAATTCGGATCGTTAATCGCTCATTAGAACGTGCAGAATTGTTGGCGATGGCGCTTGGATCTCAAATCCCTATACGTGTATATTCATTTGCTCAAGCGGAGCAAGCGATTCTAGATAGCACTCTTTTAATCAATACGACTTCTATTGGAATGTACCCTCATATTCAAGAAATGCCTGTGGATAGGAAGTGCTTACGATCTGATCTAATTGTAAGCGACTTAATCTATAATCCATTAGAAACACAATTGCTACAGTATGCCAAAGCAATCGGAGCAACTCATCACTCGGGCCTTGGCATGTTTATAAATCAAGGGGCGCTTGCTTACGAATTGTGGACAGGTGAAGCGGCGCCAACTGATAAAATGAGAGAAATAGTGTTGCAGCACTTGCAACAAGGAGGAAATTAAATGTTAACTGGTAAACAAAAACGTTATTTGCGCTCTATGGCCCACCATCTTGCACCTATCTTTCAAGTAGGTAAGGGCGGAGTAAATGAAAATATGGTAAAGCAGATTCAAGAAGCTCTTGAAGTACGCGAACTAATTAAAGTCTCCATTTTGCAAAATAATATGGATGACAAGCATGCAGTAGCAGAAGAATTGGCTACTGGTGCAGGTGCGGAAATGGTACAATTAATCGGTCATACCGTTGTTTTGTACAAAGAGTCAAAAGAGAACAAAACGATTGTGCTACCATAAGGATTAAAGAAAGCATATGAAACGTATTGGGATAATGGGTGGCACATTTGATCCTATTCATAATGCACATTTGTTAATTGCAGAACAGGCGAGAGAGCAGGCAAAACTTGATGAGGTTTGGTTTATGCCTGCTCATATTCCGCCCCATAAACAACAGAAAAAAAATGTGGCAAACGCTACGCACCGAGCAGAAATGGTACGACTAGCGATACGTAATCATCCACAGTTTCGGATCACGACGGTAGAGTTGGATCGAAAAGGTCCTTCTTACACCGTAGATACTATGCAACAATTGGTGGATTTACATCCTGCTTACCAGTTCTCATTTATTATTGGAGGGGACATGGCAGAGATGCTACCACAGTGGCATGCCATAGAAGAGTTGGTGAAGCTGGTACGTTTTATTGGGTTTCATCGGCCTCATTTTGCACCGCAACCTTCAAGATGGACAGCGTATGTGGATTTTATCGAGATTCCGCTTTGGGAGCTTTCATCTACGTATATCCGCGAACAGATCCAAATTGGAAAAAGTATTCGCTATCTTGTTCCTTCAGCGGTGGAATGCTATATAAAGGAGAGCGGGTTATATGCAGCTGATCCAACATAGAGAAGCCTTGCTTAAGCAGGTTAAAGCCCAAATGCATGAAAAGCGTTACCAGCACACCTTAGGCGTAGCAGAAGTAGCCAAAGAGCTGGCCGTTCGTTACGGAGCAGATCCGATAAAAGCTGAGTTAGCGGGATTGTTGCATGATTACTGCAAATGCTGGGAGATTTCTCGGTTGCGGGATTATCTGCTTCGTTATGATTTATCACAGGATCTGCTATCAGGAGATAAAGAATTATGGCATTCTTTTGTAGGAGCGATTGTGGTACAACAGGAGTTACAGATACAAGATGTTGAGATACTGCAAGCGATTCGTTATCATACGACAGGACGTGAGAACATGTCCTTGCTGGAGAAAATCGTTTGTCTCGCTGATTACATTGAACCCAATCGCAATTATCCTGGTGTAGAGGAGATTAGATGCCTAGCAGAGCAGGATTTGAATCAAGCACTTGCTCTTGCACTCGGAGGAACGATACGTTTTTTAATTGAAAAAAAACAGCGGGTATATGCGCTCACATTGCTTGCTTATAATGATCTTGTAAAAGAATGAGGAGGCCTTTCATGGTACAATTAGACAATCAATTACTTCAACTAGCATATAAAGCGTGTGAAGATAAGAAAGCAGAAAATATTGTGGTACTCGACATCCATACAATTTCCGTTATGGCAGATCGCTTCATCATTTGTCACGGTAACAATGAGCGTCAGGTACAAGCAATTGTTCGCGAAATTCGTGATCAGGTGCACAAAAATGGGTATAATATTCGTGGAATTGAAGGGGAAGAGCAAGGTCGTTGGGTATTAGTTGACTGTGGTGATGTAGTTGTTCACGTTTTCCATAAAGAAGAGCGTGATTTCTATAATCTAGAAAAACTATGGTCTGATGCACCTCGCGTCACTGTAGAAGTGTAGGAAAAGGCTATGTCATATACGCATTTAGCTACAGTCTACGATGCGTTGATGGCGGATACGCCTTATCAGGACTGGCTGGATTGGGCGGAGGACTATTGGCAGATACACGGTAAACCACAGACAATTCTTGACTTGGGATGTGGTACAGGCAGTATTGCCATTCCTCTAGCCCAAAAAGGCTATCAGGTAACAGGTGTTGACTTGTCGCCAGAGATGCTTGCAATTGCCTATGAAAAAATGAAAACAGCGCACGTTGATGTAACGTGGCTTGAACAGGATATGACAGAACTCTCAGTCAGCCCGATTGATTCGGTCATTTCATTTTGCGATTGTCTTAGTTACGTTACGGAAAAAGAAGCTGTGCAAGCTACGTTTCAGCGTGTCTACCAGCATATAAAACCAGGTGGAACGTTCCTTTTTGATGTACATAGTCCTTATAAAATTCTCACCTTTTTTGGAAATAACACGTTTACACATGTAGATGAAGAGATTAACTACATCTGGCAATGCTATACAGATGAAGAGCGATTAGAAGTGGAGCATGACCTTACTTTCTTTATTCGTTTAGAAAATGGATGTTATCAAAAACGGGAAGAAACACAATACCAAAGAGCCTATCAGCCAATGGAGATCATATTGTGGTTACGAGAAGCTGGCTTTGAAGAAATTAAGCTTACTGCTGATTTTGTAAATCTCCCGCCTGTTGCTGAAAGCGAACGTCTATTTTTTTCAGCCAAACGTCCTCATGATTGACATGTTCCGGTATAAACGACTATAATCGACTCATATATGAACAAAGCGATAATGAGGCCTAGTACAAAGGCTAGATCTGGTACAAGAGAGTTGACGGTAGGTGCGAGTCAACCCGATTCTTTTGGAACTCCCCTCATTGCCTTTTTGCTGAAAGACTTTAGTTGTGTAGGCAAAAGCGTCTGTCCACGTTACGGAAAAGGAAGGGAGCAGGGGACTGGGTAACGTTTCATAGTGTTAAACAGTTGCTTTGCTAACTAGGGTGGTACCGCGAGAAGAAAAACAACCTCTCGTCCCTAGCAGCTTTTTCGGCTGTTAGAGATGTGAGGTTTTTTTGTGTGTCTTAGTAGCGACGGTATTTGTCTGCTGATGATAATAGACACGGGTAACCTTGTGAACATGATTTTAATGTAGAATAAGGATTTGTGAAAGAGTAGAAGGAGGATGTAGCAAATGTCTATGCCGTACAATCCACAAGAGCTGGAAGTCAAATGGCAGAAAAAATGGAACGAACAACAAACAAACAAAACGGTGGAGGATTCCTCCAAACCTAAATTTTACTGCCTTGAGCAATTTCCGTATCCATCTGGGCGTTTGCACATGGGTCATATGCGTGTATATTCAATCGGGGATGTTATTGCTCGTTTGAAGCGTATGAATGGTTTCCAAGTATTGCATCCAATGGGATGGGATGCATTCGGTCTGCCAGCTGAGAACGCTGCGGTTAAATTCGGAGCACAGCCAGCTACATGGACATATGAAAATATTGACTTTATGAAAATGCAATTAAATCGTCTGGGTGTAAGTATTGATTGGAGTCGTGAAGTGGCGACTTGCTCCCCGGATTATTATAAATGGACGCAATGGCTATTTTTAACCTTCCTAGAACAAGGGCTTGCATATCGCAAGCGTGCTTTTGTAAACTGGTGCCCAGAATGTTCAACAGTACTTGCGAATGAGCAGGTTATTGATGGTTTGTGCTGGCGTTGTGATTCAGAAGTGACTAAGAAGGATTTGGAACAGTGGTTCTTTAGTATTACTGATTATGCGGAACGTCTGTTGACTGACTTAGACAAATTGACTGGTTGGCCAGAAAAAGTACGCACGATGCAAAAAAACTGGATTGGGAAAAGCGAAGGGGCTAATGTCACTTTCACAATTCCAGAGCTAAATGACGAGCAAGTAAAAGTATTTACAACCCGTCCTGATACGCTGTATGGCGTAAGTTATATGGTATTGGCACCAGAACATCCATTAGTGCCAAAATTGATCGCTGGTAAAGAGCAAGAAGCCTCTGTGCTTGCTTTTGTCGAAGAAATGAAGAAAGAGAGTGACATTACTCGCACAGCGACTGATGCTGAAAAAGTGGGTTTGTTCACAGGAGCATACGCAAAGCATCCACTAACTGGAGAGCAAGTACCGATTTGGGTAGCCAACTATGTACTGCTTGATTACGGAACAGGTGCTGTAATGGGTGTACCAGCTCATGATGAGCGTGATTTTGCATTTGCGAAAAAGTATGATTTGGCGATTAAAGTAGTTATTAATCCAGAAAATCCAGAAATCCTTGCTGAAGAAATTGGTGTCGATGCCGCTTATACAGAAGATGGCACATTGATGAACTCTGCTCAATTTGATGGAATGCCAAACCGAGAAGCGATTAAAGCGATTGCTGATGTACTGGAGCAACAAGACAAAGGCGGATTGTCTACCACTTATCGTCTACGCGATTGGCTGGTTTCTCGACAACGCTATTGGGGCGCTCCTATCCCAATCATTTATTGTGATAGTTGTGGCGTAGTTCCTGTACCAAAAGAACAACTTCCTGTGTTATTACCAGAAGATGTAGTCATTGATGGAAAACGTAATCCTTTGACTAGTTCTGATGAATTCCTGAAGACGACGTGCCCAACTTGCGGTGGCACTGCAAAACGCGAGACAGACACGATGGATACCTTCATCGATTCTTCCTGGTACTATTTACGATACACAGATGCAAGCAACAATGAGCTGCCTTTCTCTAAAGAGAACGCAGACAAGTGGATGCAAGTCGACGAATACATTGGCGGTATTGAGCATGCGATCTTGCACTTGTTG
This sequence comes from Brevibacillus sp. JB24b, assembly GCF_051713385.1. NCBI lineage: Bacteria > Bacillati > Bacillota > Bacilli > Caryophanales > Paenibacillaceae > Brevibacillus > Brevibacillus sp. JB24b. The sequence continues at coordinate 1,530,518 of NZ_JBNVQV010000001.1, forward strand.
TATTCCCGATTCTTTACTAAAGTGCTACACGATGCAGGGATGCTTTCCTTCGATGAACCATTCCGTAGCTTGCTAACACAAGGAATGGTATTAAAAGACGGTGCTAAAATGTCTAAATCAAAAGGCAACGTCGTAAGCCCAGATGAAATGATCGAGAAGTATGGAGCGGATACGGTTCGTCTGTTTATTCTGTTCGCGGCTCCACCTGAACGAGACCTAGATTGGACAGATACTGGAGTAGAAGGAAGCTTCCGTTTCTTGAACCGTGTATGGCGTCTGGTAGAGAGTAATCAAGAATTGTTCAAAACTCCTTATCAAGTAGCAGCGAATGATGATGCAGCCAAAGAATTGTATCGCACCACGCATCATACCATTAAGAAGGTAACAGAAGATATTGGTGAGCGTTACACCTTTAATACAGCGATCAGTACGATAATGGAGCTAGTTAATAAGATGTACAGCTATCCAGCAGAAGCAGACCGCGGTACCTTTGCTTTTGCAATGGAGAGCCTTGTCATTCTACTTGCGCCAATCGCACCACATATCTCCGAGGAAATGTGGCAACAATTGATTGGTAAGACTAGCAGCGTACACATGCAGGAATGGCCAACGTTTGATCCACAAGCACTGGTACTGGATGAAGTGGAAATCGTCATCCAAATCAATGGTAAAGTACGTGACAAGCTGGTAGTTGCTAACGGACTTAGCAAAGATGAACTAGAGAAGCATGTACTTGCTCACGAAAAAGGAATTGCCCTTATTGACGGTAAAACAGTACGTAAGGTAATTGCCGTCCCAGGTAAGTTGGTTAATATTGTAGTAGGTTAATCATCTGTCTCATGTAAAAAGGCAAGCCTCTTCTCCTGATGCTAGAAATTAGCAGAAGGAGGGGGGCTTTTTTCCTTTGTGGATTGTGGACACTCTTTCATTCCTCTATTTACCTATGTACATGTAATAAGTAGTTCATAGTAGATCATATTGAAATGTAAGATGAATAATCGAGGTCAATAGATCAGATTCCACGTAACAAAGTCCCCATGCTACTAGTGTCAGGAGTACGTAATGGATTAGTGACCATCGCGACTATCTATGGTTACAAATGATTCTTTCAATATTGGACTACCGATGTTCCAGCTGTTCTTTCAGTTCATGTTGATCTTCTTCAAATTTCTTTTGTGTAATGCGGAACACATGATGAAATACACCAGGTAAGGAGCCTTGTAAAATTCGTAGTCCTTCTCCTGTAATTCCTCCTGGTACACAGACGCGTGCCTGTAGCTCTGGCAAGGTAAAATGACCTTGTTTTAATAACTCAGCTACTCCAATTAGCATTTGTGTTGTCAAATGAACGGCTGTTTTATGGGGTAGACCAGTTTCTTCTTCAGCAGACCGAATTATTTGTTGCAGTGTATAGCTGAGAAAGGCAGGTCCGCAACTGGCTATATCTGCTGAGATTCGCAAAAACGGAGCCTGAATTTCCAAGGGTAGACCTATATGTGATAGAAGCTGGAGCAAACGTTCTTTTGACTCATCAGTGGCAGAACTGCCGTATTCGAGCAATACAAGACCACTTAAAGCTTGATTAGTGATGCTTGGAACTGCACGTATGACCTGACAAGGGACTAAATTCTCCAGGTCTTCTACCACTATAGGACTGGTAATTGTAACTAAAACCTGTTCACTGGAAAGAGCAGAAGAAAATTCGGCTAATGCTGTTCGATATTCTTTTGGCTTGACACATAAAAAAATAAGATCGGAATTAGCAACGACATCAACATTGTTCGTAGCGATTTGCAATCCTGGAAATTGTTCTTGTAGAGCTGACAATTTGTGTGAAGTTCGATTATAGGCTCTTATTTGATTGGGTAGTACAGCCTGAGAACGAATGAACGATTGTATGAGCATCCCCCCCATACTCCCAGTTCCAATAAAACCAAGTCGCATGATAATCCCTCCATACTTCTTTTTTGTAAAGAACTGTACAAGCAATGCATTTTCGTTCTAAAAGAGGTCTTTATATCTTATGTGGTAAAGGAGGGGTTCATGTTTTTTTAAAAGAGGTAAGGTTTATATTTTCATAACAAACCTACCCAATAAAATAACAAGAATATCTTTCTACGCTATAAATTTTCGCAATTGTTCCAATAATAATTGCACTAAAAAAGAAAAATTCTGAAATGTTCATAAAGAACTCCTTTTAACGATAACATAACAACATTGGAACTGGGAACTGAGATTCGTATGAAGCCCAGTGGAAAAAAGAAGGAGGTACATTTCCTTCGTTAGTACATGAGTATTAGAATAATTTGCATGGCAGGATGTTAAGAAAAAAGCTGTGCACGAGAAGGATGCCAGCTTTTTTCAAAATGCTATTGAGGCAGTAGCATCTATGCTTGTTCTTTGATGCCTGTGTTTGCTATTACATAAATCTCATCAAACTTGGCAGCATCCTGCTTTTTAGATAAGAAGGTTCCTAAAAATGCTCCCAAGAAACCTAACGGAATTGAAATAATACCTGGATTTGTTAATGACAGGAGAGGAGTACCAACTAGAATTGCTTTACCAGGAGCCCCCCAAATATTAGGACCTATAGAGACGATGACAAGGCAGCTCATCAGGCCAACCAAGATACCACTAATTGCACCCGCAGTGTTAAATCTTCTCCAAAAAATAGTAAAGATAATTACAGGGAGATTGGAACTAGCCGCAACCGCAAAAGCAAGAGAAACAAGGAAAGCTACGTTCATTTTTTGAGCGAACAAGGAAAGGATAATAGAAATAATAGCAACCCCAACAGACGCCCAACGTGCTACCGTCATCTGCTCCTTTTCCGTTACTTGACCTTTACGTAGGATGTGCGTGTAAAAGTCATGTCCAAAAGCAGATGCTGCTGATAAAACTAATCCTGCGACTACAGCTAATATAGTCGCAAAAGCAACAGCTGAAACAAAAGCGAATAAGATGTCTCCACCTAATACTTTTGCGAGTAGAGGTGCCGCCATATTTCCTCCTTTATCCGCCGCAAGGATGCTTTCATGACCTACGAAAGCAGCAGCACCAAAGCCAAGGAAGATTGTCATGACATAAAAGATTCCGATAATCCATGTGGCATAAACTACAGAACTACGGGCAGTAGGAGCATCCTTCACTGTAAAAAAACGAATGAGAATGTGTGGCAAACCGGCTGTCCCCAGCACCAGTGCTAAATTTAATGAAATGGTATCCAACCCATTGGTAAATTTGTTGCCGGAATGTAAGAATGTTTCCCCTAATGGTGTTGCTGTCTGAATATGATTGAACATAGCACTGAAGCTAAATCCAAATTTTGCAAAAACAATTAGCGAGATAATAAAGGTTCCACTCATCAGAAGAACCGCTTTAATGATCTGTACCCAACTTGTTGCTGTCATACCACCAAATACAACATAGATAGTCATCAACGTACCAACAATTAATACAGAGGTTGTGTAATCTAGATTAAGTAAAAGCTTTATAAGTCCACCTGCACCTACAAGCTGTGCAATCATGTAAAAAATGCTTATGGTAATGGTATTTAGTGCTCCTACTCCACGTACACGCTTATCATTAAATCTGGCAGCTATCATGTCTGCAAAAGTATATTTCCCAAGATTGCGTAACGGTTCTGCCACGATATATAGAACGACAAGATAGGCGACCAAAAATCCGATGCTGTAAAAAAATCCATCGAATCCAAATAAGGCGATCATTCCTGCTATCCCAAGGAAAGAAGCCGCAGACATATAATCACCAGCGATTGCCCAGCCATTTTGCCAACCAGTTAAACCACCACCAGCTGTGTAAAATTCGCTGGTTGTATTTGTACGTTTAGAGGCAAAATAGGTAATAACTAAAGTACCTAATACAATGAGTAAAAAGAGCGAAAAGGCTAGTATATTCATTACATTTCCACTCCTTTTCCTATATCTTGTTTGATTTCTTCAACCATGGCGTCTAGCTTTTTAGCTTTGCTAGAATAAAGCATACAGAGCACCCATGTCATGATGAATTGCGCAAAGCCAAAAATCCAAGCCCATGTTACTGCGCCAATCGCTGGTTGGTTTATGGAAGGTACATATGAAGTCAGAATGGGTAATAGAAAATAAAAGATGAAGAAAAAGATCGTCATAGGTAATACAAATCCATTTTTTTGTTTCATTAAAATTTGAAACTTAGTTGATTTAGCTATTTCCGTATAATTTATAAGACTGGACTGATTCTTTTGATTTGACATACCATCCCTCCTTAATGTAATTGTAGAGGTGTATGTAGCCGTAGTTGTGTATAGGAGCAATGAACGATCTTCTCTCATGGCATACATAATTGTTTCAGGATCAATGACATACATTTAAAGGCTAGATGAAAGCGAATTTCCCGATCTAATAATTGGCGAAACAGGGGGATATGTGTCAAGATAAAAGTCAATACCAAAAGAAGCCCCATCCGATCTACCAAAACAAGTGTTAATTGCTCCACGGGTGATCGTCCCCTCACAAGCCTTGTTCCTTCTATTATACATATGACTGAATATTCAGTAAATATTTATTCGCAAATTGCAACCTTTTTTATTTTTTCAAAGGTCTTCTTACCTATACCCGAAATTTTCATCAAATCTTCTAGTTTAGCAAAGCCCTTCTTATCGCGATAGGAAATAATATCTTCTGCTCGGGTTTTCCCGACTCCTGGTAATTTCATCAGTTGTTCCAACGTAGCGGTTTTTATATTGATTTTATTAGATGAAGATGGAGGTGAAGAAGCTGGCAAAATGGTTTGGAGAGGCAAGCTGGGTTGAAGAAATGAATTAGCAGGTTGGTTAGGGTAAGCGGTGGCTGACTCTTGTAAAGTAGGAACATATAAAACCATTCCATCGGTTAGCTTTTGTGCCAGATTAACTCGTTTTTGATCAGCTTGTGCTAAGAAACCACCAGCTTTTTGAATAACATGCATGACTCGTTCATTTAAATCAAAAGAATATAAACCAGGATGTGTGACAGCTCCTTTAACATCAATATAAAATGAATGATTTGAGTCACTTATTCGCTCATCTTTAGCAAGAGAGGTATCTATAGCTAAAGAGTCCCTTGTATCAGACAGTATCTTTTCTTCAGAATTCTCTTTTTTACCTGTGGTTGTCTTATTGCTTACCGTAGAATTTTTTAGTTCAGGTTCTATTTGCTTAGTTGCTTGTAATTCGGTCTTTGCAGCGCTTTCCTTTTCTGCAAAGGCAACAGGAGTAAGTCCAGACACAGTGCTTGATTCGTCAGTGGGGTATATCCAAAAGCTAAGACCAATAAATAAAAGGGTAGCACTCACAAAGATCCATTTTCGATAACGATCCCACAATTCCATAACCATTATTATCGCTCCTTCACATCTTTAAGGACATCGTATAAAAAGATAGAGGGGAGTGCAAAAAAACCTTTCAATCTAGTCGATTGAAAGGTTTCGAGGTAAGAAGTTACTATCTGGCTATGCTTGATGCATTATTTTGCTTGCGAATTTGAACGGCAGGGCTTACATAGGGTTGGAAGGAATACTTCTGTTCGATAAAGATCTGATGCCACAGCATAAAGATTAGAATGGTCCAGATCTTACGGCTATAATCACCGTGACCTTCCTTATGTTCATCTAGCATGTACAAAACATAAGCTTTATTAATTAAATGATCTACTTTTGCTTCAAAAATCAATTCTTTCGCCCATTTGTAGAATTCATTCTTTAACCAATGACGGGTAGGAACTGGGAATCCAAGCTTTGGACGAGTTTTGATTTCAGGAGGCAAAAAGTCCTTCATTGCTTCTCTTAAAACATGCTTGGTTGTACCTTCTGCAATCTTGTATTTGGTCGGAATGGTCGCTGCGAATTCAAATACCTTTGGATCGATGAACGGTACGCGCAACTCCAGAGAGTTTGCCATCGTCATTTTGTCAGCTTTCATTAAGATGTTACCGCGAAGCCAAGTATGGATATCTAAATACTGCATTTTGGTTACGTCGTCATAACCTTGGACACGTTGATAAATTTTTTGGGTGATATCTAGTGGAGATTTGTAATGGGAAGCATGTTTAATATTCTCCATTACTACTTTCTCCTTAATCTCTTCACTGAAGATCATAGCATTTCCAAAGAAACGCTCCTCAACGGTTTTAGAGCCACGAATCAAGAAGTTTTTCCCTTTCATGCTATCTGGAAAATGTTCAGCAACGCTACGCATGGAGGATTTCATCCAGTCTGGCATATGCTTAAACATCCGAAGGGAGTGAGGCTCACGATAGATGTTATATCCACCAAAGAATTCATCTGCCCCTTCACCAGATAGCACAACCGTAACGTGCTCGCTAGCCATCTCTGCTACGAAATATAGGAGAATAGCGGATGGATCTGCTACTGGTTCATCCTGATGCCAGATGAGACGAGGTAATTCCTGCAGATAACGCTCTGCATTCATGGTGATCTCGTGATGCTCTGTACCTAGATATTCTGCCGTACGACGCGCGTAATCTAGCTCACTGTATCCTGGGATATCAGAGCCAATCGAAAAGGTTTTGACTGGTTCAAACTTACGTAACATGCCCACGATACTACTGGAGTCCACACCACTGGATAAAAATGCACCGCGAGAAACCTCACTAACTCGGTGTTTATCTACAGAATCTAGCAAGATGGAGCGGGTACCTTCTACAAAATATGAGAATGGCTTACTTTCATCCGGTTCAAAGTGAACGTCCCAATATTGTTCAATTGTTATCTTATCATCTTGAATGATAAAGAAATGACCTGGAGGAATGCGATATATTCCTTCATACATTGTCTCAGGGTCAGGAACATATTGAAAGGTTAGATAATGATAGAAACCTTGTTGATTGACTGCACGAGGTACACCTGGCAGTTCAAGTAAGCTCTTTATTTCACTGGCTACAGCAATTGAATCTGCTGTTTCCGTGTAGTAGAGCGGTTTGATTCCAAAATGATCACGTGCTCCGAACATAAGTCGTTTACGGCTATCGTAAATAGTGAAGCCAAACATACCACGAAGCTTTTTCGGTGCATCAAAGCCAACCTCTTCATACAAATGAAGAATGGTCTCAATATCTGAATCGGTTTGGAACACGTGACCTTGTTCCTTTAACCATGTCTGTAGTTCTTTGTAGTTATAAACTTCTCCGTTACCGATAATCCAGATATCTTTTGTCTCATTAAACAAAGGCTGATGACCGCCAGTAACATCAATGATGCTAAGACGGCGGAAGCCTAATGCAATATTATCTTCTACATGGAAACCATCGTCGTCAGGACCGCGGTGCAAAATCACGTCGGTCATTGCTTTTATCGTTTCTAGTTGTGCAGGTGCTTGATGCTTATTGAAGAACGAAACAATTCCACACATTCTCTTAGACTCTTCCTCTCACAGGGTGGTCCCCTGAAAATACACTATCTTAATCTAACATGGATTCCAAGCAAGCGCAATGCGACAGTTGACTCGATTAAAGTAGGGAGGGTGGACAAAAAAATCTGAACGGTAACCTTGTATTGTTTTTTCGTTTCTCCTAAAAATCATCACTTTTGCTCGAATGGAAAAGCCTCTATATCTTACTTATAAACAAAAAATAGGTCCTCTTATCAGAAAGAGAACCTATTTCGATAACGTATTTTAATTGTTTCTAGCGTCCGAAAAAGGTAGGTGAACGACCTCTATACCTTTTAGGAAATGCTCATTCCATTTATTGGCATATGCATGACGGTACACGATCCGTGCGATACCTGATTGAGCAAGTGTCTTAGCGCAATTTTCACAAGGTTCATGTGTGACGTAGGCGGTAGCTCCCTTCAGGCTATCACGATCTGCATGTAAAACACTGTTAACTTCGGCATGCACTGTTCGTACACAACGTCCTGCTTCATTAATCAAACATCCACCATCATCACAATGATCATGACCATGGATGGAGCCATTGTAGCCCGTTGCAATAATATGTTTATCCTTGACAATTACGCTACCCACATGAAGGCGGGGGCAGGTGGAACGGCTGGATACCTGATCGGCAATATCTAGGAAATATTCATCCCAACTTTTTCTCGCCATGTTGCTTCTCTCCTTTGACACCAAACACTGTTCTTACTACTATGTATTATAATTTTGCTCTATTATACTATAACCCTTCCCGTTTTCTCTATTATTTTGTCCTTATTCTCACTCCTATAATGGATTGACGAATGGATAGAAAGGTGGAAAATGGGTGGCAACCTATCATTTTTTTCTTACATCACTATGTTGGATTGTAGGTATTGGGCTTAGTAATTTGGGAAGGCTCAATCTCTTTCCACCTTCTTCTTATTTATGGATCGGATTTGTTCTATTAATATTGGCGTCGATCTGGTTGAAGGGCCAGAGGAGGAAATGGAGCTTGTTAATATTGGGTCCAATCCTTGCTGGTGCATGTTATTTTAACTGGTACGATGGTCGTAATGTTTCTGAGCTGGTGCACTATACAACAGTGGAAGAACCTGTTTTTTTACAAGGAAAAATTGATTCTCCCGTAGAGCGAGATGGGGATTTGGTGAGATTCTATGCACGAATTAGTCATGTGAAAAGTGAGCAAAGAATGAAGACCCAACCCCAGACACTTCACATAGAGGAGCGAGTTCTTGTTCGTCTCAAACTACAGCAAGAAGAACAAATCGATACCATAAAACGTTGGCAATCGGGTAATACATTTCAGGCTCAAGCTACAATAAAGCACCCAGGTACAGCGAGTAATCCTCATGCGTTTGACTACAGATCTTATCTTCACTACCAAAAAGTAGCGGTATTGGCTGAAATAGATTTTATGGCCATGGAGGTTCAGGAGGGCAAAGGTGACTGGCGGGCCTTTTTTACTAGATGGCAAAGAGCGGAAGCCAGACAATTAGAGAAACTAATAATGAAGCCTGAAATCATAGGCTTTTTTAAATCACTTTTATTAGGTCAGCAATCGAAGGTAGAAGCCGATCTTCAAACGGTTTATGCAGATTTAGGATTTATTCATGTGCTTGCTATTTCTGGATTGCATATCACGGTCGTATCTAGCGGCTTTTTATGGCTATTACAAAGGATTGGTGTTCCCAAAAAAGCTTCTTATGTGATAGGAATACTATTTATATTGATGTATGTGGGCCTGGTAGGTATGGGAGTATCAGCTGTACGATCTGGTTTTATGGGGATTCTAGGATTATTAGCACGGTCTAGGGAAAAATCTGCGCAAGGTCTAGAGATACTAGGTGTCACTGGGCTCATTATGTTAATGTACGACCCATATCAATTATTTCATCTAGGATTTCAATTATCTTTTTTTATTACGATGGGGTTATTGGTCTTTGTACCTTTGCTAGTACAACTAGAATGGCCTATGCCAAATTGGGTGGTTTCCACACTAGCAGTTACACTCGTTTCCCAACTAATCTCATTCCCCTTTCTCATTCATTATTTTCATTTGTTTTCACCGATTTCATGGCTGGTTAATGTATTATTGGTACCTGTTTATTCGTATGTTATTTTGCCGCTTGGATACATGTTGCTGCTTTTTTCTCATGTACATATTGCATTGACTTACATACCCTCCGTTGTAGCTGATTATCTTTTAACCTCTGTTCATTCCTTTCTTACATTCCTTCATCAAACAAAATTTCCATTGCGGCATTGGGCACATCCTGTTTGGTGGTGGCATGTACTATATATAGGGTTTTGTGCTGGTTTTTGGGCGATGTGGCATTTCGGTTATCACCGTAAAAAGGATCTTTTTGTGACAGCATTTATCTTCGTTTTGTTGGTTATTATTGCACGCGAACCATGGGGGAAAAAAGGTGAGGTAGAAATTACCATTATTGACGTGGGGCAAGGAGACTCTATAATAGTTGAGATAGACGATTCTTTCGTATATGTAATAGATACAGGAGGAACGATCTCCTTTGGAAAAGAGCCTTGGCAAAAACGAAGAAATCCATTTGAAGTCGGCAAGGATATCGTACTGCCTTATTTGCGCTCTAAAGGAGTGGAACGCATCAATTGTCTAGTGCTGACGCATGGTGATCATGATCATGTAGGAGGGGTACAAGCACTGCTACCGTCTCTAAAGGTGGATCGTGTACTTACCAATGGTAGACAACCAAAGGCTGAGGCAGAATGGTTCCAAGCTTTACATAGGGAACAAATCAGTATTTATACGGGATATTCAGGCTATACCTGGCAGGATAATCCGAATGTTACGTGGACTTGGCTATCCCCTGATCCTAAAGAGACACAAGGGAGTTCTGAAAATAATGCCTCTGTTGTCCTGCTCTTATCTGCGTATGGTGTAAACATATTGTTAACAGGCGATTTGGAAGAATCGGGAGAACAAGAATTGTTACAACGCTATACATTACCTCCGATTGATCTTTTAAAGGTAGGGCATCACGGGAGTAAGACTTCAAGCAGTGAGGAATTCCTGAATGCCATTACCCCTGGTGTTTCATTGATTTCAGTAGGAACTAACAATCGGTACCACCATCCTTCCGAACAAGTAATAGAGCGTTTTAAACAACAGAATACACAAATTTATCGCACGGATCACCATGGAGCGATTACTATTACGATTAATGAAAATGGATACAAAATTACTCCTACATTACAACCAGAATAATTAAAATGATGATGGATTATGTTTGCAACTTTCATGAAGTTGCCTACGTCTGAAAGGAAGGAGAGAGCGCTAATGATTGAAGCTGACCTGATCAAAAAGGCGCAGGCAGGAGATCAAGAAGCTTTGGTGGAACTGCTTCGCTCCATTGAGAACACTGTGTATCGGAGCGCTTTCTATATTACGGGTAACGAACACGATGCAATGGATGTAGCCCAGGAAGCTTTATTACGCGTCTTTAGAAAAATTGGCACCTTTCAGGAAAAAGCCAAATTTACCACATGGGTTCAACGTATTGTCAGCAACATTTGTATGGATCGCTTTCGGGCAAAAAAGGAGACCTTATCCATCGATGAATATGAACTGACGCTACAAGACAAACAAAATGTTGAAGATACGATTTTGTTACATAGCATGTCAGAGGATGTTCATCGAGCAATTGCCAAATTACCGGAGCATTATCGAGTAGTTGTTGTGCTTCGCTATTTGCAAGATTTTTCCTATCAAGAAATTGCTGATACTTTGGACGTACCGCTCAACACGGTGAAATCTTATCTGTTTAGGGCTAGACATCAATTGCAGACACTGCTGCAGGAATATGAGAAGGGGGGGATAAGAGGATGACGCAGGATGACATCCATGATTGGATGCAAAGAGATTTGGACGATGATTTGTCTGTGGAAGAAAAACGAATGTTACAAGCTAAGTTAGCTGAGAACCCAGAGTATATGCTCCAGTACGAACGTTTACAAAAAGTTTCTGATGGATTGGCAAACCTGCCAAGAGTTACACCACCGTTTAGTATTGTTGATGCGCTCTTACCTCAATTGGAGCAGTCCCGAGTAACCCCTGAACCAGTGGCTGTTACACAGACAGCACCACCTCGTCTAGAGTTAAAACAGAAACAAGACAAATCAGCAGCTAAAAACCGCCGTTTGCCATTGTGGATGGCCAAGGTAGGGAGCGGAGTTGCGGCAGCTTGTTTGTTGCTAGGAATTTTTGTTATGGCCAATAAGGACAAAAATGAAACAATTGTTCTTACGAATGGGGCTTCTGGTCATGTACAAGAGGAAGTATCAAAAAAATCATCGGGTGACTTGATCACGAAGGATGTACCAAAAACAGAAAAACCTAAATCTACTACTTCTGATAAAAACACAGCTGTAAACGAGAAGGGACAAAATTCACAGGATGCTTCAAAAGAGATTCCGGTTAGTACACCAGATGATACCTCTAGTGAGTTAAAAGGAAATCAAAAGCTGGAGGAGAACAAGCAGGAACACCAACAGAACAGGCCTAACGATAATAAGTCTGATGCCGAAAATAGTATAGCAATGGCTCAGAAGGATGGTCATCTGAAGGGTGGTAACCAAACGGATGGAAACCAAACACAGCATGAGATGGCTATTGCTCCTACAATAAAAGATAACCACGCTTCGACTTCTGGCAAAGCATCTGCTCATGAGCAGTCGTTATCAGAAGATGCACTATTCTCTTTGATTCCTGATCAGGTGGACAATTATAATAAGCTTGATCAAGAAGGTAAGGTTCAAGCGTGGGAAGAAGCGTCTAAGGAAGTGCGAGAATTTTTGCAGGAGCATCCTGATTTACAAAATGTTAAAAATCAGAAAGAGTTAGAAAAGGTTATTCAAAATGCCATTGAGCGGGCGCTGAAGGAACAGAAACAACGAGAAGAAGAAAAAAAGCAAAAAGCGGAGCAGCAAGCTAAAGATAAGCAAAAAGAATGGGAAAAACAGCAGAAAGAATTAGAGAAGAAGCAAAAAGAGCTACAAAAAGAATGGGAAAAACAAATGAAAGAATGGGAGAAGCAGCAGGAAAAGCAACAAAAAGATGCAGAAAAGCACCTAGAAGAGTGGACCAATCTACAAAATGGATGGAATTGGCATAAATAATGATTGGCGATCAATATCCATCAGATACTGGAAAACAGAAGGCACCGATTCAAGAATGCTTGCAAAGACAGCAGAGTATATTCTTGCATTCAGGGGCCATTGGGTGAAAGAAAACGGGCTAAAAAAAGAAACCTCAGTTGTATTAACAAATAGGATGTTTCTCATTTATGGAACGATAAGCATTTCGAAGCTTGGGGATAGCGTAGTCTTCCTTCCCTTTTCTTAGATTCAGTCATCATGCAAAGATAGGACGAACGCCAAATTTTGCATAAGACTGACACCAAAAAGTGCGTTTTGCGTAAGATAAAGTATCAAGCACCCCCTGCTTCCCGTGTAGAGAGAAAACATCCGGGGTTTTCTCTCTAGCGTTTACATAAAAGCGAATGTTGCTTGGTTAAACCATGACTGAGAAGGTCGTGGTTTTTTTGCGTGCAAGCCTAAGCGTGTTATAATAAGGGAACTGAAAAAATCCAGGGACTTGCGAGTAACAAAGGGGAGATCGGAATGCCGTTACGCACGGCGATGCGGGAGATTAAGCAGAAGCGATTTGCTCCGGTATATGTACTGTATGGGCCGGAGACTTATCTAAAAGAGGAATTTATGGCCTTGCTTCGTAAAGAGATGATTGACCCGACATACGCTGACTTAAATATAGGAATGTACGACTGTGCTCAAACACCTTTTGAAGATATATTACTAGAAGCAAATACATTGCCTTTTTTGTCTGACTATCGTCTGGTTATTGCCAGTAATGCATATTTTTTAACTGGGGCAAAACCACCAAGTAAAGTAGAACATAACACAGACGGCCTCCTAGATTACTTAAAGGACCCGACACCAAGTAGTTCACTAGTGTTGGACGTACAGGCAGATAAGCTGGATGAACGAAAAAAATTAACCAAGCAATTGCAACAACGCGCAGTTGTTCTTGGATTTCAAACGTTACAAGACGCCGATTTATATGGGTGGATTGAACGGACTGCCCAACGATTTGGTGCACAGATTGAACGAGAGAATGCTATGTTGTTGGCAGAGCGTGTTGGTTCAGAATTACGGCTATTAGTTAAAGAGATCGAAAAAATGGCGCTCTATGTGAAGACGACTGACAATCAAACGGGAGAAATCACCCGTGGAACAATTGAATTGTTGGCCTCGCGGACGTTAGAGCAGGATGTCTTTTTTCTCGTTGAAGCTGTTGTTACTGGTAGGGTAGCAGATGCGTTTCGTACTCTATATGATTGCTTGAAGATGGGAGAAGAGCCGATTAAATTGATGGCGTTATTAGCAAGACAGTTTAGACTAATATATCATGTTAAGACCCGTTCTCCACTAGGTTATACGCAGCAGCAACTAGCTGGTATGCTAAAGATGCATCCTTATGCGATTAAAAAGGCGATGGAGCAATCGAGGCATTTTTCAGAAGCTAGTTTACGGCGATTGCTAGGGATTCTTGCAGAAGAAGATTACCGGATGAAATCAGGACAGACTGATAAGAGATTAGCTCTGGAGGTATTTATAACGAAGGTAGGGCAAGAGTTGCAGCGATAAAGAGTAGACAGGGCTTTTACAACCACGACGAGGACTCGGCTATTAGTATGTAGGAAATGGCTGACAGTGTCAGTAGTGTTATTGAAATTAAATCAAGAGGGCTCTACAGAGTGCGTATACTCGATGTAGGGCTTTTTTTTATGATAGAATTCCAATAAGACAAAGTAGAGTTTACAAGTGATGTGCGGGGGAAAATGGAAATGAAAAAAACATGTCCATGCTGTGGATATATCACATTGAAGAGTGAACTTCATGATATTTGTGAAATTTGCTTTTGGCAAGACGATCCAAATTGCTGGGAACGACCAGATGAAGTAGGATGTGCTAATGGGGATTTGTCATTGAGGCAGGCACAACAAAACTATCTAAGCTATGGAGCTTGTGAGGAGTGTTGTGTAGACGTGGTTCGCCCACCAACTGAACGAGATATGAGGGATCTTACTTAGAAGGTGTTTTCCCACTAAATAAAAAAACCCTGCAAACCAAAGGTTGCGGGGTTTTTTGGCCTGTCAAAACGAAATTATGCTACAGGAGCAGTAAGAACGTTAAGTTTTTTCATCAGGCGAGATTTTTGACGATTAGCTGCGTTTTTATGAATAAGACCTTTCGTAGCAGCCTTGTCAATTTTCTTAACAGCTGCAAGAAGGGTTGTTTTAGCTAATTCCACGTCAGTAGCAAGAACTGCTTTTTCAAAGTTCTTGATTGTTGTACGAAGATCAGATTTTTGAGAAGCGCGTTGAGCACGGCGTTTTTCAATCGTCTTTGTACGTTTGATAGCGGATTTAATGTTTGGCATACTTTCACCTCCTTAAAACAATAGAAAAGACCATAGCAAAAGAAATGCAACAAATAGTATTCTAGCATGCGTTTGGTGCATTTGCAAGGAATGATTTTGCGAATAAAAATGACAGAAGCAAGCAACCTAGTACTAAGAAATAAGAAGAGAACTCACGATAATCTGGTTCTTAACAAGAAGGACTTAAAAATGAGCCAAATTAGCTTATTGTACGGTTACTTTTCCCTACTTGGAGGCGAATAAAATGAATGTACATAACATTGATTTATCAAAGTATGCAATCCGGACTGATTTGGCAGTAGAAGCACATGAGATAGCTCGTGAGCAGAATCAAAGTGATATTCCGGGGGTTTTCCTATCAACAGATAGTTCTGAGCCTGGTATTACCGTGACAAGAGTACAGGTTGAGAATGAAGATGCAGGTAAACAAATCGGTAAGCTACCGGGGAATTACGTGACGATTGAGGTGCCAAAACTAAGAGATAATGACTCCGAGCTGGAGGGGGGAGTGACCAAGCGATTTGCCCGAGAGTTTGCTAGATTTCTACATGAACTCGGATTAACAGAGGAGAAGAAGGCGTTAGTCATTGGTCTTGGAAATTGGAATGTAACGCCTGATGCACTAGGCCCGCAGGTTGTTGAAAATTTATTGGTGACTCGCCATTTGTTTGAACTAGCACCAGAATCAGTTCAAGAGGGATATCGTGAAGTTAGCGCGTTGTCTCCTGGTGTATTAGGTATTACGGGTATTGAGACTAGTGAGATTGTTTTTGGCGTGGTAGAGAAGAGCAAGCCAGATTTTGTGATTGCGATTGATGCCCTTGCTTCCCGTGCTCTACATCGTGTCAATACAACCATTCAGATTGCGGATACGGGAATTCATCCAGGATCGGGTGTAGGAAATAAGCGTAAATCCATTGACCAAGACACATTAGGGGTTCCCGTCATCTCTATTGGAGTTCCAACGGTGGTATTTGCTTCCACCATCGTAAATGACGCGATTACCTATTTATTAGGCCATTTTAATCAATCGATGCAAGAGCAAAATCGTGCATTCAATCGACTCACTGCCTCGGAAATGCCGGAGCGTAAGGAACCTTATACGGAGGAAGACTTGCCTGATATGGAAAAAAGGGGAACCTTCATGGGATTAGTTGGGCAGCTATCTGAGGATGAGAAACGACAGTTAATTCATGAGGTACTGCGGCCACTTGGGCAAGAATTAGTTGTAACACCTAAGGAAATAGATGATTTTATGGAAGGGATTTCTAATATAGTAGCAACAGGACTTAATCAAGCGTTGCATAGAGCAGTTTCAGAGGATAATGTGAGTGCCTATACACATTAAAAAAAGCAGGTTGCTTCCATATAATAACAACTAATAAAAAAGCTTCACAAATTAAACGTTATTTTACTAGGGTGATCGTTCTATCTACTCTATGACATGCATACTATAAAGCATATGCAGAGAAACGTCAGAGGAGGAGAAATGAAATGGTCACCCTTTTACAACGCTATTTTTTTGCGCTCTCTGCCGGTACAGCTCTGTTATTTGTGCTTGTGAGTCTTTTGCTTGTAAGCTCCAATCACCAGAATTTTCTGTACTCTAGTAGTATTCAACGAGCCGCTTCCAACGTATCAAGCATTACGTTTCTAGATGCGATGGGCATGGAAATCCCTAGCTTGCATCGTACCGTTCAGGCGCAGGGAGAACCTGAGAGCTCCACGATGCAAAGCTTCTTCTTTCAACTTATTACTGGTATTTATCCCGGAGATTTACGCAGTCTGTTAGGCAGAGAGTTGCCAGGATTGCTTACTTATGATGATGCACGCATTATTGTGCCAGGTCAAGGACTAGAGCTAGTGGATTTGTACGTGGAATCTGCGGCACCGAATGCAGTTGTTCAGGATGTGAATAGAGAAGAAGGTACGAAATCAAGAGACGCAGTACAGCCAGGACAAATCGAAAAGGATGAAACGAAAACGCCAAGTCCACCTAGTATAACTGGAGAAAAACGTGTTTTTATTTACAATACACATAATCGAGAATCATGGACGCATGTCGCACCTACCGTAGGAACGTCAGTTGACCATCCAACAAAAAATATTCAGTTAGTTGGCAAACGATTTGGAAAGTTACTGCAAGAAAAAGGGGTAAATAACATTGTAAGTGAGAATGATTTTATTCAACAGTTGATCGATCAGAAAAAGACATATCCGATGGCATATGCTGAGTCATTTAAAGCTGTGAAAGCTGCTGCTAAACAATATCCTGCCTTGGAGTATTATTTTGATATCCATAGGGATGGGAATGTGTCACGTAGCAAAACGGCAATAACGATAAACGGAAAAACGTACGCTCGAATCCTATTTGTCATCGGAACACGTAATCGTAATTTCATGCAAAATGAACGCATGGCTAAAGAATTAAACGCTTTGGTAGAGAAAAAATACCCAGGATTATCTCGTGGTGTAATCGCAAAAGGTGCACATGAGGGAAATGCCGAGTATAACCAGTCTATCTCTCCGGGTAGTCTATTACTAGAGGTTGGCGGAATCAACAACACGCTTGAGGAATCTTACAATACAGCAGAAGCATTTGCTGATGTTTTTGCGGAATATTACCAAAAAGCAGAGAGAGTGAACAAGGAGCAAACGCCAAAAAGTAGTAAGAGTAAGGAGTGAGACTTTGAATGGCGCATACGATACGATTTGTAGGTATGGTTATTCTTCTGTTAATTGGCATTGTGCTCGGCATGCAAACCGCTGAACGGGGCATAAATAAAGTGGATGGAAGCTTACGAGAACAATCCCAGACGTTTGCTATTACTAAAGTTGATAACAATCAAGTAGAGATAGCGGTTATGGGTAAACAAGTGCGAACGGAACCGAAGCGAGTCGTTAATTATGTAAGTGAAGCAGGAGAATCAGTAGGAAAGTGGGTAAAAAAGGGGACAGAAGCTACTGTAAGTTGGATTTCTGGATTTTTTGAACCATAATGCGAAGAGATGAAACTAGTGGGGAGCCAATAGGATTGACTGGAAAGGCAATTTGTGCTGATGTGCTCGCAAGTTGCCTTTTTAGCTAGAAAACAAGTTTTTTAGGAAAAAAATAACTGGTTTAATTATACAAAATTAATTTTTGTTCATACTATATTATTTTGATATTGCTAGTTTTATAAATAAATGCAATAATTATCTAAGTTATCAAAAAATAACCCATAAGAACAATGGTATAGAGAGGTACGGTCACTTTGACGCAAAAGATTTTACACATTGAGAATCTAGAGACCCATTTTTTTACGGATCGTGGACGAGTTCCGGCCGTTGATCGAATTACTTTATCTATCAACCAAGGTGAAGTGTTAGGTATTGTGGGCGAGTCAGGCTGTGGCAAGAGCGTTACATCACTTTCCGTCATGCGATTAGTACCTAATCCTCCAGGAAAAATTGTGGGCGGTAACATTTTGTTTAAGGGTGAGAATCTTTTAACTGCTAGTGAAAAACGAATGCGAGAGATTCGTGGAAATGAAATCGCCATGATTTTTCAGGAGCCAATGACCTCTCTGAACCCTGTTTACAAAATTGGGGACCAGATTAGAGAAGCAGTCATCCTACACAAAAGGGTTTCTAAAAAAGAAGCAACAAAGCGTGCCATCGATATGCTAAAATGTGTGGGAATTCCCCGTGCAGAGGAAATTATTCATGAGTATCCGCATCAATTATCTGGCGGTATGCGTCAGCGGGTCATGATTGCGATGGCGATGGCCTGTAGTCCGCAGCTATTGATTGCAGACGAGCCTACTACCGCTCTTGATGTTACCATTCAGGCCCAGATACTTGACTTGATGCGCAGTCTAAATGAGGATATGGGGACCGCAATCATGTTGATCACCCATGACCTTGGTGTGGTGGCAGAAATGTGCCACAGAGTGGTTGTTATGTATAGCGGAAATGTGGTGGAAGAAGGAAATGTCAGAAATATTCTGAAAAATCCGAAACACCCATATACGCAAGGCTTACTTCAATCCATCCCACATTTAGAAGAAAAGAAGGAGCGCCTTTACTCTATTCCAGGTAATGTTCCACTCCCAGGCACTATTAAAGAAGGCTGCCGGTTTGCACCGCGTTGTGAGCATGTAATGGACAAATGTCGGATAGCGATGCCAGAGCTGCTGGAAGTGGGGACAGGACATCGAGCGCGTTGTTTTCAACATGAATAATAACAGCTGAAGGGGGTGCAGATTGGTGGAGGATTTATTAGTAGTTAATCGTTTGAAAAAATATTACCCGATCACGGGTGGAGTTTTTGCCAAGGAGATCGGTGCTGTAAAAGCAGTTGATGATGTTTCTTTTCATGTTAAGAGAGGCGAAACCCTAGGATTGGTAGGAGAGAGCGGTTGTGGAAAGTCTACAACAGGTAGATCTATTCTCCGATTAATAGAACCAACAAGTGGTGAAGTGTTGTTTGAAGGAAAAGATGTCGCCAGGATGAAAAGGGAGGAAGTACGGGAGATTCGAAAGGATATGCAAATTATCTTTCAGGATCCGTTTGCGTCTCTAAATCCACGACATACAGTTGGAAAAATTTTAGAAGAACCTTTGATTGTCCATGGTGTCAATTCCTTAAAAGAACGAAGTAAGCGTGTTCATGAATTACTAGAGGTAGTTGGTTTATCGACTTATCATGCTGGACGTTATCCCCATCAATTTAGTGGAGGACAGCGTCAGCGAATCGGAATTGCTCGTGCCCTGATTTTAAATCCCAAATTAATTGTGGCTGATGAGCCAGTATCAGCCTTGGATGTATCTGTTCAATCACAAGTGCTTAATCTCATGCAGGATTTACAAAAAGAATATAACCTGACGTACCTGTTCATTGCTCATGATCTGAGTGTTGTTCGGCATATCAGTGATCGTGTAGGTGTAATGTATTTGGGCCGCATTGCGGAGATTGCGGATAAAGATGAGCTATACGCTAATCCACATCACCCGTATACAAAGGCATTGTTATCAGCGGTTCCTGTAGCAGATCCTGATAAAAAGCAGGAAAGGATTATTTTGCAAGGTGATTTACCAAGTCCAGCTAATCCACCGTCTGGTTGTACATTTCATACACGATGTCCACATGTGATGGACGTGTGCAGGGAAAAACGTCCTGAGATGCTCAAATTAAGGGAAGATCATCTGGTAGCTTGTCACTTATATAGTTAATATTCTAAATTTTATGAAAATAATTGAGCATATTTTTATAAAAAGAACGTACTGTTTTGACAAAACCACTTTTTCAAATTGATTTGTTACAAGCTGAAAACGTTATGAATGCATGAAGAAGGAAGCAGTTCCTATATGTTGCTTTCTTTTCATGAATATAGAAAACAAGGGGGATTAAAATATGAAGAAAAGGAAGCTGGTAGCAGCTCTTTCAGGAATAATGGCTTTTTCTGTAGCATTAACCGGGTGTGGCGGTAATACAAATGACGCCGCTAAACAGGGTGAAACGAAGACAGCAGAAACAAAAAAAGAAGATAAAAAAGGTGGAAAAACCTTAATTGTAGGTCGGGGTGGAGATTCTGTAGGCCTTGATCCCATCACAATTACCGATGGAGAGTCAGCACGTGTTACAGAGAACATTATGGAAACATTAGTGAAATACAAAAAAGAAAATACGGAAGTAATACCAGGACTTGCTGAAAAGTGGGACATTACACCAGATGGTAAGGAATATACTTTCCATTTGCGAAAAGGTGTTACATTCCACGATGGTACACCTTTTAATGCAGAAGCTGTTAAATTTAACTTTGAGCGTTGGATGGATAAAAACAATCCGTACCACGATAAAGAAGGCTATGAATATTACAATGACATGTTCGGCGGCTATAAGGGTGACAAGGATCATGTCATCGCGTCTGTAGATGTGAAAGATGAGTACACTGTGGTCCTTACATTAAATCGCCCTCTAGCACCTCTCATGCAGAATTTAGGCATGTTCCCGTTTGCTATCGCTTCACCAGATGCTGTGAAGAAGGGGATGAAGGAATTTAATGAGAAGCCTGTTGGAACTGGCCCATTCAAATTCGAAAAATGGAACCGCAATGATAGTATTACTATTTCAAAAAATACAGATTATTGGCAAAAAGGTCTTCCCAAGCTAGACAAGGTTATTTTTAAAGTGATTCCAGATAACTCTGCTCGTTTAACAGCGCTTACATCCGGTGAGATAGATATTATGGATGGTTTAAATCCTGATGATGCCAAATCTGTGAAAGAAAATAAAGACCTACAGTTATTTGTACGTCCTTCTATGAATGCTGGGTGGTTAGGTTTTAACATTGAGAAAAAACCGTTGGATAACGTGAAAGTGCGCCAAGCAATGGGGCATGCCGTAGATAAACAAGGAATGATTGAAGCCTTCTACAGCGGTTTCGCCCAGCCTGCTACCAATCCATTGCCACCTTCTATTTGGAGCCATAACGATCAGATTAAGGATCGTGAATATAACCTAGAAAAAGCGAAGCAATTATTGACAGAAGCAGGTTATCCAAATGGTTTCAAAGTGAAATTCTGGGCGATGCCAGTACCTCGTCCATACATTATTAATGGACAAAAAATGGCAGAAGCAATACAACAGGACTTTAAGAAAATTGGTATTGATGCCGAGATCGTTTCCATGGATTGGGCAACTTATCTAGATAAAACCAAAAAAGGGGAGCAGGAGCTTTATCTGCTTGGATGGACGGGAGATAATGGCGACCCTGACAACTTCTTAAACAACCACTTTAATAAAAATAACATAGGCGGTAGTAACCGTTCCTTCTACAAGGATGAGAAAGTTACTGACCTGCTTGTGAAAGCACAATCTGAAGTAGACGTGGCAAAACGTACTGAGATATACAACGAAGTTCAACAAATCATCTTTGATCAAGCTATTCTTATCCCGTTGGTGCACTCGACGCCTCCAATCGCAGCAAAAGCAACCGTTAAAGGCTATGTCCCGCATCCAAAAGGTAATGAAAGTTTAGAAGAGGTAGATATCGAATAAGCATTCATATTCAAAAGGGTAGGAGCTGAGCTTTCCTCTTACCCTTTTCCTTTACCAATCCTTTATACATTGCAACCTGTTAATAAATAAGCAAGGAAAGCGAGGAGATGGCATTTGCTAGCTTACACTATACGACGATTGCTCATGCTGATCCCTGTGTTTTTGGGCATGTCCATTATCGTGTTTTCCATTATTCACGCCATCCCCGGGGACCCAGCCTTAACGATTTTAGGAGAGAAGGCGAGTCCGAGTGCCGTTGAAGAGCTACGTGAACAATTGGGATTAAATCATCCATGGTACGTTCAATATTTTTCCTATCTAAAAGATGTGATTACAGGTAATTTAGGTGTATCACTCCATACCAAAGCAGCTATTGCCAAGGAGATCGTTCCTTATCTATCTGCTACTACAGAGTTAGCTATTATTAGCTTATTGTTCGCTCTTATTGTAGGGATTAATGCCGGAATTATATCTGCTTGGAAACAAAACTCTTGGTTTGACTATGTGTGCATGCTAATTGCTTTAATTGGTGTTTCTATGCCCGTGTTTTGGCTCGGTTTAATGGAGCAATGGTTTTTTGCACAAGAATTGAAATGGTTGCCTTCAGTAGGGCGAGATAATCCACGAGATGCTGTTGAGGCCATTACTCATTTCTATATGCTCGATACGATATTGGCAGGGAGATGGGACCAATTCAAGGATGTGATTTTGCACCTTATCTTACCTGGTATTGCACTAGGAACCATTCCAATGGCAATCTTTGCTCGAATTACCCGTTCAAGCATGCTGGAAGTGATGCGTTCTGATTACATTCGTACCGCCCGAGCTAAAGGCTTGGCCCAGTTTTTCGTGGTGTACAAGCACGCTTTAAAAAATGCCCTGATTCCTATATTGACAGTGATTGGCTTACAATTAGGAATGCTTTTAGGCGGTGCAATTCTGACGGAGACTATTTTTGGATGGCCGGGGATTGGGCGTTACATTTATACAGCGATCGGTAACCGTGACTATCCTGTTATCCAATCCGGCATTCTTGTGATTGCCTTCATTTTCGTATTGATCAACTTGATTGTAGATTTACTCTATGCCTATGTTGATCCACGTATTAAATATCGCTAAGGAGGTTTTTCAACAGTGGCACAAGTAACCCCAGAGATTCAAGTTGTCCCTTCTAAAGAGCAAGTTGAAAAAGCAACGTCTCCTTGGCGAGATGCCTGGCGAACGTTACGGAAAAATAAGATGGCTTTGTTAGGGTTTGGGATCATCATCTTCTTTGTTCTGATTGCAATTCTTGCCCCTCTTATCACTACGTATCCTTTTGATGAAGGTGCCTTAAAAGAGAGAAATATGCCGCCTTCTGCCGAGCATTGGTTTGGAACGGATTACAATGGTCGAGACGTATATACTCGTGTAGTATATGGAGCACAAATCTCTTTATGGGTAGGAACATTCTCGGTAGTAGGCTCTATCATCATAGGAACGCTGCTTGGACTGATTGCTGGCTACTATGGAAGATGGATTGACATGCTTATCTCTCGTACATTTGATATCATTTTAGCCTTCCCTAGCATTTTGTTAGCCATTGCGATCGTTGCTATTCTAGGGCCTTCTCTACAGAATGCACTTATGGCTATTGCGATTATCAATGTTCCTACTTATGGACGGTTGGTACGCTCGAAGGTACTTAGTTTAAAAGAAGAGGAATTTATTATGGCTGCTAAAGCTATTGGAATGAAGGATGCTCGGATTATTACACAACACCTATTACCCAATAGCATAGCTCCAATTATTGTGACGGGGACCTTGGGTATCGCAACCGCTATTTTGGAAGCGGCTGCGCTTGGATTCCTTGGACTTGGAGCACAACCCCCGCAACCAGAATGGGGTAAAATGCTGGCTGACTCCCGTGAATACATCCAGCAGGCACCTTGGACTGTTGTCTTTCCTGGTCTGTCCATTGTTCTGACCGTTCTTGGATTTAATCTGATAGGTGATGGATTGCGAGATGCATTAGATCCGCGGATGAAGAATTAGAAATGAATATAGCTCCTGCCTTACGATGAATTTATTCATCATCTAGAGTAGGAGCTTGTTTTTTTACACCAATATCCATATGAGAGAATAAATATACCTTTCATATGTTGACTCTATCACGAGATAGCAGGAAGATCTAATTTGTACAAGGAGGATGTATCAGTACATCTCCTATGGTATCCTCAAGATAGGGAAAGTTAGCTAAAGAAAGGTATGGTGGGGGAAAGTGGATCAAAGACGTCTTACTCAACTTCGTTCTTTCATGGAAGAACAGCAAACGGAAGCTATTCTCGTTACTCTTCCTATGCATGTATATTATTTGACAGGTTTTTTTACAGATCCGCACGAACGGTTTATGGGGCTTGTAATCCCCGCTGATGGAGAACCGGTATTAATCGTACCTGGGTTAGACCGTAATGCAGCTGAAGCGGCTTCTAGCGTACAAAAAATTATGACACATACAGACACGGATAATCCGTATCAGATTTTAAAGCAGGCCCTACCACAGAATATCAAGAGATTGGCTGTTGAGAAGAGTCATTTGACTGTTTCTATATATGAAGCGATGGTCAAAGAATTAGATGTTCCTACATATATAGATGTGGAAGAGCCGTTGCGCCAAATGCGTTTAATAAAGTCGGTTGATGAAGTGGCTCGGATTAAGCGAGCATGTGAAACAATCGAGGAAGTTCTACGGCAATGCCTACCAAAAGTAAAAGTAGGTGTAACGGAAGCCGAGATTGTAGCAGAGCTTGAATTCCTGATGAAAAAATTAGGCTCTCAAGGTCCTTCGTTTTCTACTATGGTGTTAAGCGGTCCTAATTCAGCGCTACCACACGGGAAGCCAGGTAGCCGTAAGATTGCTAACGGGGAGTTCCTATTGTTTGACATGGGTGTGCTACAAGACGGCTATATCTCTGATATTACACGTACATTTGCTGTGGGAGAGATTAATGACAAGCAAAAAGAAGTGTATCAAACGGTATTAGCAGCGAATCTAGCAGCGATTGAAGCTACACGTCCAGGTGTTGTACTAGCTGATTTAGACCAGGTAGCGCGTCAAGTTATTGCAGATAAGGGGTATGGTGAGTATTTTACCCATCGCTTAGGTCATGGTATGGGTATGGATGTACACGAATACCCTTCTGTACATGGGGCAAACAAGGATAAATTGGTAAGTGGTATGACATTTACAATTGAACCTGGAATCTATTTGCCAGAGGTTGGCGGCGTACGTATTGAAGATGACGTACTTGTAACAGATACCGGAGTAGAAATTTTAACAAGCTATCCAAAAGAGCTTCAAATCATCGGTGTGTAAATCCGAGCAATGAAAGAAAAACCATACGATCTGCTTTATCTACGAAATAAAGACGAGCCATTCGCTCGTCTTTATTTTTATCATATAGGGGGTATTTTAAATCTGCTACTAGTATTTAATCCTTTGTTTCAGAAAGATATTGTGTTATGGAGTGAATTACACTCTCAAAATAAGCCTTCTCATGAGGAACAAAATCGTCTTTGCCTACCTGACTATGAACCTCTGCACGTGAAGCTGAACCTACCTGATTGTGAGACTCATCAAAAATGGCAAGCAATTCTGTTTCCATTGTGTTTACCTCTTCTTCTATTGTCTAGATAACGATACTGTGACACGATTAGCTTTAGCCATTGAGAAGACAGCTGTTCCCAAAGCTAACATAACGATTAGCCCACCCACAGTAGCATTCCAATCAATGGATGCTCTCTCAATGACGATTCCACCAATAAAGGAGCCAAAAGCAATCCCAAAATGAAGAGCAGAATTGTTTAAGCTTTGTTGTATATCAGAAGATTCTGGAGCAGCTTCAATTAAATAGCTTTGTAATGCCGGGGTGATTGCCCAACTCAACATACTCCAGATAATCATCACTACTAAGAATAGCGGTAAAGCGAAGGTAGTGTAGGGAATCATAAAGATTGTCAAAGCAAAGATAGAAATAACAGATAGAATGGTGCGTTTTGTACCGAATCGATCAGCAAGAAAGCCACCAAAACCTCCGCCAAATACGGCAGCA
This sequence comes from Brevibacillus sp. JB24b, assembly GCF_051713385.1. Taxonomy (NCBI): domain Bacteria; kingdom Bacillati; phylum Bacillota; class Bacilli; order Caryophanales; family Paenibacillaceae; genus Brevibacillus; species Brevibacillus sp. JB24b. The sequence continues at coordinate 1,556,580 of NZ_JBNVQV010000001.1, forward strand.
ATACCAAAAATGACATATACGATACTTACCCAATCCCCATCTAGTCCTAGCTTCATTTTTAAAAATGGAGTTAGATACGCATATAACGTTAAATGACCTGCTAAAAACAAAAACGACGTCAATTGAATAAAAAATACTTTACGATTTTTCAATGTACCTAACTGCTTCCAAATTGGACTGGAAGGTTTCGGTTCAATTCGATCCATGAAGAAATGCACACCAGTTAAAGAAAATATGGTCAATATAGAAATTAGTATAAAAGGAGCTCGCCAACCAAAAGCATTACCTATCATTAATCCAATGGGTACACCAAGCACAAGAGAAGCACTGATTCCCATAAATACGACTCCTATAGCACGAGCCCGGTATGGTATAGTCACGATGCTTGATGCGATTGTAACACATAAAACAACTAGCAGAGAACCACTTACAGCCGATATGATACGTGCAAGTAACAACATACTATAGGTTGGACTGATGACTGCTATTACGTTACCGATAAGAAATACTAATAAAGAAATCATGGTTAAACGTTTTCGTTCTACTCCTGAGGTTAATGTTAATAGAATAGGAGCTGAAATGGCAAATACAAGTGAAAACATTGTAATCAAAAATCCTGCTTTACCAAGACTCACCCCTAAATCAGTGGCTACTAAATCTAAAATACCACCTATAATCAATTCAACCATCCCTACAACAAAAGAGACAATTGTTAGCAAATAAACTCGTTTATTCATATTCTAACAACCTTTCTTTTTAAAAAGTTACCACTGCAATAGTAACTTTTTAAAAGAGAGAAAACAAGAGTAAATTTCATCATACAAAATAAACCAGAGAATGTGCTATGATGGTACTACTACCTACTAAATGGTTAAGTAAGGGGTCAAAGACTATGCTTCAACAATTCGGTTTTACACAATATGAAAGTCAGGTTTATCAAGCTCTTATAACAGTTGATCAGCCATTAGATGCAACAGGTATCGTCAAGGGATCGAATGTTCCGCGTTCAAAAGTATACGAAGTCCTTCATCGCTTGTCTGAAAAGGGAATGATCCTTGAATCGACAATCGAAAAAAAACGGTTATATACGGCTCTTCCCATTGAGTCTATCATTGAAAAACTAAAAGCTAATTTTGAAACGAATGTTCAAAAATTAAGAACCACACAAAAAAAAGAAGCACCTAAAGATGACAGGGTATGGACATTAAAAGATAATCATTCGATCCAAGCCTTGCTAAAGGATCTGCTACAGCAAGCCAAGCAATCGGTTTTTATTTCGGGATGGGCTGATGATTTGGCTTCTTTTCTCCCCATTTTAGAGCAAAAATATGCCGAGGGTATTACTGTTAATATTCATGTAATTGGTGAATTCTTAACTACGATTCCTACGGTATCTACGTTAATTCCTGATGTACAGCACGCAAGTTTAGAGAGAAGCCGTATCCTTATCGTAGATGAACAGGAATTACTTTTTGCAGGAATAGAAGAGAGTAAGTGGCAAGCTATCCGTACATGCTCGCGTCCCTTAGTGAAGTTCTTTACCGAGTTTTTCTATCATGATGTTGCTTTAACTGAAATAACACAAAAATATCGAGATACCGTGATGAAAGATCAGGCTATTCGGGATGTATTGTTAAATTTAAGGTATTAGTTGGAGAATTAGCCTCTGTTTTATAAATAAAAGCCTCTCTCTTAGATATTAAAGAGAGAGGCTTAGCTAGTTAGCGCTAAAAAAGGAAGAGCAACTATTCCTGCTCGGATACACGTAAGCTACGGCGGGCAAGTAGCTTAGAGATAAGACCATATCGTGGCGAAAATACAAAGGCTAGGGCGAATAATAGTCCTGCGATTACTGTCATAGCGCCAGCGATAGAGCTATCCAACCAAGTTGCCAATGCATAACCGAGTGCAGAGCATAGAACTCCGATCAGCATGCTTAACCCCAGCATGACAGGTAGACGGTCTGTCAGCAGGTAGGCGGTTGCTCCGGGCACAACAAGCATGGCTACAACCAAGATGGCACCAACGCTTTCAAAAGAGGCGACAGTGGCCATGGAGACAAGTCCCATTAAGAGATAGTGGAACAAGGCGACCGGAATACCAATAGCTGCTGCCATTGCAGGATCGAATGTGCAGAGCTTAAATTGTTTGTAAAACAGAGAGATAACCAACAGGCTGACTAAAAAGACGATTCCAATTCCCCAGATTGCTCTTGGACCCAGCTCCAAATCACCAATCGTTAGCGTATCCCATGGTACATATGCGATTTCTCCATATAGTACACAATCCAAATCTAGATCGACTTGCGAACTAAACAGGGAGATTATAACCACCCCAATGGAAAAGAGAGCGGTAAATGTTACCCCGATAGCCGCATCTGATTTAACACCACTGTTACGAAAAAGTTGAATCAAAAAGACAGTCAGAAGGCCAAATGACCCCGCACCGATTAGCATAGGTAACGTTTCTCGACTACTGGTAATAAGAAATGCTAGGGCAATACCAGGCAGAATAGCATGACTTATCGCATCACCTAGCATAGCCATTCGTCTTAAAATAAGAAAACAACCCAGGAAGCCGCATGTCGCGGCTACCAATGATCCAGTTAAAATAATCCAAAAACTGTTCATACGGGAACGCCTCCCTGCTCCGATTTTTTTCTGGAAGTAGGGGGGGACATATGTCCGAGAAGTAAAGGTGTCATGTCATAGTGTTCTAACTCTGCTACCATTTGTTGCAATTGTGGTTTGGTTAATTGAGTTACAATTAACTCTTCATTCTGATCAACACTATAACCTTGATACTTTTGTTCATTCATTAGGAATAAATCCCAGAGGCGCTGATCTAAAATGAGATCGTGTGCTTTTTCTACACCTGTTTTAGTAAATGTCCAATGCTCCCGGCGACTTTCGTTAAAGGCAACCCAACCCTTTTTTTGTAAGCTAGATAAGGCTTTGATTACAGTAGCGTGTGCTTTTCCACTTTTTTGACTGACCCGCTCCACAGGTATATACACATTATGGGATATTCGCCGTTGTTTAATCTCCTGTTCCATACATTCATATAGAGAGCGCAAGACATCTTGCTGCAAAACTTGATTCCGCAAACGTAAAAATCGAATTAGTTTAAACAATACGCCACGACTTGGAGAAAAGATGAGTGAAAACAAGAATAAAGTTGTAGCACCCAGCACGATAATAGGACCAGTCGGTAAATTTTGAACCTGTGTGCTAAGTAATGTTCCAAAAGCTCCGCTCAATGCCCCGAATACACCGGAGAGTATAACCATTGACCCAAGTTTATTAGTCCAATAGCGGGCTGTAACTGCTGGGGTAATCAGCATGGCTGCCATTAAGACAACTCCTACCGCTTGCAGACCAATTACGACAGACATCAGTAACATGACCATTAATAGTCCGTCTAGCATCCCCATTGGCAATCCCAATCCACGACCAAATCCTGCGTCAAAGGAAAGTAATTTAAATTCTTTAAACAATAAGCTTGTTAACAAAATTAAAATAGCGCCTACAACAACCATTGTATTGACATCGTTACCTACTAAAGAGGCAGCTTGACCAAACAAGAATTTATCCAGACCGCTTTGATTACCACTGGAGCTATGCTGGATATAAGTAAGTAATACGATTCCGATTCCGAAGAATACGGACAATATAATCGCAAGGGCAGTATCTTCTTTAATCCGTGAGTGACGCGAAATCATGCTGATAAAGTAAGTAGCAACTAGCCCGGATAGGCCTGCACCAAGTAAAAATAAGCCAACTGATTTTGAGCCAGTAAGTAAAAAGACTAGGCAAACACCTGGTAATGCTGCATGAGCTAGAGCATCACCCATCAATGAACGACCGCGGAGAAAGGCAAAGCAACCGAGTACTCCGCTACTGATTCCAAGTAGAATGCAACCGGCTAGCACCCATTGCGTGTTGGGATCTTGCAAAGCCTGCCACCAACTCATTTTGACCCCTCCTGCTTGGACCTGTCTGTGGAAAGGGCCAGCCGATCACCTAAGATTTGTAAGCGGCCTCCGTAGGTTTTTTGTAAATTCTCTGTAGTGAAGGTATCTTCTGTTGGACCATTTACGATCATTCGTTTATTAATCATGATAATCCAGTCAAAATATTCGATAACAGTTTGAAGATCGTGGTGAACGACCAAAACGGTTTTATTCTGTTCCTTTAATTCATTCAAAAGGAGAATGATTGCTTTCTCAGTAGCAGCATCAACACCTGCGAAGGGTTCATCCATGAAATAGATTTGAGCCTCCTGGGCTAAAGCACGCGCTAGGAAGACACGCTGCTGTTGTCCACCCGAAAGCTGACTGATTTGACGATCGGCAAAATCAGCCATACCTACTTTACGTAGGCATTCCATTGCCCATTCCTTGTCTGTTTTACCAGGTCTACGGAACCAGCCAAGTCGTCCATAACGCCCCATTAGGACAACATCAAGAGCATCTGTGGGAAAATCCCAGTCTACGGTTTCACGTTGAGGGACATAGCCTACTAGCTTGCGTTGCTCGCGATAGGGTTTTCCATAGATGTGGACTTCGCCAGAGGCAGCAGGGATGAGCCCTTGAATGGCTTTGATAAACGTTGATTTCCCTGCACCATTGGGTCCAATAATTCCGATTAATTTGCCTTCAGGAATGGTAAGTGTGACATTGCGAAGGACTGGTTTTTTCTGATAGGCAACCGTCAAATCACTGACGGAGAGTGGTTCGTATGATGTAACGGGATTCATATAGGACCCTCCTTTTTTATTTGAGAGCAGAGACAATTGTATCTATATTATGCTTTACCATACCGATGTAGTTCCCCTCAGGTGTGCCAGGCGTTCCCATTGCATCAGAGAATAATTCGCCGCCGATGACAACGTTGTGTTTTTTTGCAGAAGCACCTTCAACTACAGCTTCAATCGAACGCTTTGGAACCGAGGATTCCACAAAAACAGCCTTTATTTTTCGATCAACAAGGGTAGTTACTAAGTTCTGAACGTCTTTTAATCCATATTCAGAAGCTGTACTAATCCCTTGTAAGCCTACAACTTCAATATCATATGCCTTACCAAAATAAGCAAAAGCATCATGAGCAGTTACTAGAACACGTTGCTCTTTCGGAACAGTGGCAACCTGTTCTTTGGCATAATCGTGTAATTCTTGCAATTGTTTTAAATAGTTTGTTGCATTTGTCTGATACATATCTTTATGTAGGGTATCGATTTCAGATAACGAGTCACGAACCTGTTCTACAGCTTTCATCCACAGGGATACATCGAACCAAACGTGTGGATCTGGCTGATCCGGTGACTCAGGATCTGCATGTAATAATTCTTTAGGGATTTGTTTCGTGACCGCAATTACAGGTTTCTTCTTGCTCATTTGTTCGAATATATCGACCATTTTACCTTCGAGATGAAGACCGGAATAAAAGACGATGTCGGCATCTTCAATTCGTTTGATATCTCCTTGAGATGCTTTGTATAAATGGGGGTCTACACCAGCACCCATTAATTGAGTAACCTCTACTTGATCTCCACCGACCTTTGCCACGATATCTGCAACCATACCAGTAGTGGTGGTGATTTTCCATGTTCCTTCGTGTTGGGCTTGCTGTTTATCACCGCTAGTCACTTGTTGTCCGCAGCCTGTCAGCATAAGTGACAAAGCTAAGACAGAAGTACTAAGGAATGAAAACCAAAGTGATTTTTTCAATAGTTGCATAGTTGTCCTCCTACAAGTTTTTTATCTTTATGCTAAAAAGTTTCCTGAGGTCAACTTTATCACAAATATTTGCCCTTGCGCAACAATTTTACCATATGCTACCTTGGCGGAATTGGTGCCTGACCATGTGTTCACACAGAGATGGGGATGCCTAAACTCTTTTAGACTCAGTGCATATCAAGTTCTGCGAGTCAGATTGGAAGCAGGTAAACATAAGCATACGAAACTTGTCTGTAAACAATAATAAATAGGTAGTTTGAACGATAAAGTAGTCGTGTACAGGGAGAGAAGGTGTGCCTGAAGTATTTCTGTGGCATAAAAAAACTCGGCTGGCACCGAGTCTGTATAAAATGTAAATGAAATAGCAAATTTGTTATGGTCTACAAAAGAGGTAAGAAGTTTGTGCCAAACCAAAATGGTACATACCTAGAGTAAGAGTCTTACACGTATTTGGTATTATCCAGGAGCAGTCCTTTAGGTTCAAAATAACTAAAGCCGTAAGAATCTGCTGATTCAAAGCGTAAGGATGCATTTGCAAGCGGGAGGAAACCTGTTTTCATGTCCAGATATTGTCCCATGGTTGCTGAAAATCCAACTAATTTTTCCAACAAATGAACATCAGCTACCAATGATGCTGTACGGATGATAGCTGCTTGAGGATATCCAGGTCGAGGTGTTGTTGGTTTTTCATATTGAACAAACCAAGGCAGATGTTCATATGTACCAAGCATACGCATCATCATCTGTTCCCCTGAAGGAAGAGCAATTTGCTGCGTGCCGGAAAAATGTATGGGATAGCCTTCTTGGTGTAAGATGTTTTCTACGTGATTAATATCATCGGTTTCTAAGACTAACGTATAATAACCTTCTTGGTGTTTTTGAATAAAGGCTTGTAGCGCCAGACCAGATTCTGACTCTGGCACACGGGATTCATCTTCTATGTAAGCAACCTCTAGAAACCCCCCGCCAGCTAGCGGATAGAGACGTGTAGCAATCCCAGGGAAGGATTGGCCAGTAGCAATACAGGTATAGCCTCGCTCCTGTGTTACTATTCGGTTAATTTCATCGGGGCGATTTGTTGCATAAATCAAGCGGTCTAACAAAAACATAGTATCTCTCCTTCGTGAACGATTCACAGTCAACCAATATCTGTGTACTTTATAAAAGTGGGGACACTGTTGCTTTCAATGTATCACAAGTTCATGAGAAGAGGGAGCGCAGAAAAGAAATAGGTGCGTTTATCAATAGCCATTTCTTGCTCAAATACTAGCTTTTTGCTATTATTAATCTTAGTGTATTTTTTAGCGGATACGAATGAGCAGATCATTCTATCCGTGGGAGGGAACGAAGAAATGGATCGTCTGGAAAGGCAGAAAAAAATTCGCAATTTCTCTATCATCGCCCATATTGACCATGGGAAATCTACCCTGGCAGACCGTATTCTTGAACTGACGGGAGCTTTGACTGCTCGTGAGATGGAAGCGCAGTTTCTTGATACAATGGATTTGGAAAGAGAGCGTGGCATTACGATTAAATTAAACGCTGTTCGCCTGAATTACAAAGCAGACGATGGCGAGGAGTATATTCTTCACTTAATCGATACACCAGGACACGTCGACTTCACTTATGAAGTATCACGTAGTTTGGCGGCTTGTGAAGGAGCGCTGTTAGTCGTGGATGCAGCGCAAGGTATTGAAGCACAGACTTTAGCAAACGTATATCTGGCGCTTGATAACAATCTGGAAATCATTCCAATCATTAATAAGATTGATTTGCCAAGTGCGGAACCAGATCGTGTTAAACAAGAAGTAGAGGACGTCATCGGTCTTGATACGAGCGACGCAGTTCTTACTTCAGCAAAATCAGGAATTGGTATTAAAGATGTGCTGGAAGCTGTCGTGCAAAAAGTGCCAGCTCCAACAGGGGACCCTGAGGCTCCATTGCAAGCACTAATTTTTGACTCTTATTTTGATGCGTATCGAGGTGTTATTGCTTCCGTGCGTATCGTCAATGGTACCTTGAAAAAAGGTATGAAAATTAAGATGATGGCAACCAACAAGACGTTTGAGGTTACGGAAGTAGGTACTTCTATGCCTCGTCAGACTCCAGTGGATGAATTAACGGTTGGAGATGTAGGCTACGTAGCCGCTGCTATTAAGACCGTTGGGGATACTAGAGTCGGTGATACGATTACAGATGCAATTCGTCCAGCTACGGAAGCTTTGCCTGGCTATCGTAAAATTAATTCCATGGTATTCTGTGGACTTTATCCAATTGATACCAGTGATTACAATGATCTACGTGATGCTCTTGATAAATTGCAACTTAATGATGCTTCCCTGCAATTTGAACCAGAAACATCGCAAGCGCTTGGTTTCGGTTTCCGTTGCGGATTCCTAGGACTTTTGCACATGGAAATCATTCAGGAGCGTATTGAACGTGAATTCAATATTGATCTGATTACGACAGCGCCAAGCGTAATTTATCGTATTACGCAAACCGATGGTGAGGTTATTGAAATTGATAACCCGTCTAAAATGCCTGAAGTACAAAAGATCGAGCAAATTGAGGAGCCATATGTAACATCCACGGTCATGGTACCAAAAGATTATGTTGGGGATGTTATGCAGCTCTGCCAAGGCAAGCGTGGTGATTTCCTTGATATGCAATATTTAGGTGAAAATCGTGTTCAATTGAAATATGATATGCCACTGTCTGAAATCGTATATGATTTCTTTGATATGTTAAAATCAGGCACGAAAGGATACGCTTCCTTTGATTACGAAATGGCGGGCTATAAACCATCCAAGCTAGTGAGAATGGATATTCTCCTAAACGGTGAGATCGTCGATGCCCTATCCTTTATCGTACACAAGGATACCGCTTATCCGCGTGGTAAAGTGATTTGTGAGAAGCTAAGAAAGTTAATTCCTCGCCAGCAGTTTGAGGTACCAATTCAAGCAGCTATCGGTCAAAAGATCGTAGCACGTGAAACGATTAGCGCAATGCGCAAGAATGTATTAGCGAAATGTTACGGGGGAGACATTTCCCGTAAACGGAAGCTATTAGAGAAGCAAAAAGAAGGTAAAAAGCGCATGAAAGCGGTAGGTTCCGTAGAAGTGCCACAAGAAGCGTTCATGGCAGTTCTACGCATGGATGATAAGTAATAGCTGATAAATAAAAGGGTTTTTCGATTTGTGTTACTAGAAAAATTCGCTCTTCCCCCATCCTATAGCCAGCGGATTGGTAAAAGGGTGGGGGATTATTTAACCTCATTCATGAGGTTGTTCGAATATGTCCACTCCTTGTTGCCGAGTACCGAGCTTTATGAGTAGAAATGTAAAACGTCTTTCTCATCCGAGAGAGGCGTTTTTTAGTTCCAAAAATAAAGGGGGCCACGGCTCCCTATCTTAATTTGAAAGGGATAGATACATGGAAACCTTACTCAAGGTTCTATCAGCCGTAGGAGGTGCGGCAGTTACGTTTCTTTTTGGTGGATGGTCTTATTTACTCACTGTATTAATTTTTTTTGTAGGTATTGACTACGCAAGCGGATATGGCTAATGAACTGCTGTCCATTTTAGAGAACGCTGGACGTAGCGGCTTACCAGTACCAGACGTGGTTAAACGAGCTGTAGAGGTTCTAAAAGATAAAGGAGAGGGCAAGCAAAAAATGAAATCAATATCAAGGGAATAGACGTGTCTAAATGGTAAGGGGAAATCAATTGGAATCAAGTTGCATCTGACGGCGTGAAGTACGCTTTTATTAAGGCAACAGAAGGGACAAGCCTAGTTGATAAGAAACTGAAAGAAAACGCCCAGGGAGCCTATAAAGCTGGAATCAAGGTGGGGTATTATCATTTTGCCCACCCTGATTTATCTGCCCAGGCACAAGCGGAGCATTTTGTGAAAGCGGTCAAAGGGCTACCGTGTGATATGCCGCTAGTGCTTGATATTGAGACGGACAAAGGGTTAACAACCTGCACAGATTACAACGTTTTGCCTTGGGTTTCTTAACCATGTTAAAGAAAACACAGGAAAAATGCCTATGATCTATACAGGAGCTTATTTTGCTAAACGTTACCTTGGTAAAGCTCTCGCTAGCTATCCATTATGGGTAGCTCATTACAATACAAACCAACCTATGCTAAACCCTACATGGAGCCGATGGGCGGTATTCCAGTATTCCGATTGTGGGAAAGTGGCTGGTATTAAAGGCAATGTAGATATGAACTGTATGGAAAAAGATTTTTGGAATGCAATGATGAAGGGGGAAACAACTGTGGATAGAATGCTAGCAGATGAAATTATTCTGGTATTGAAAACACAATGGAAAGTAAGTAACGCAATGGGGATGAAGGAACAAGCGGAATACATTGGGGAGCTTGCCGAGCGGGTAAGGATTGCTAGTGGGCAGGAGCCGCAGAATAAGTAATTTATGTTATAAGAAAAAAGAATAAATAATAGCTAATACCAACAAAACGTCCGAATTCTCAAATTCGGACGTTTGATAATCAGGAACAAATTATTTCAAGTTATTATTTTTTAATCCTCTTATAATTTGCTGGAGGTTCAATAATATCACCAGAATATAAACGATAGGTATAAAAATAGAGTTAAGTCCACTATAGTTGTTGTAGAAATAGTTGCCTAAGATAATACTCAGAATAATAATGTTGAGTATATAGATTTTAACTGACGATTTTTTTGGATTTTTTCTATTTGTAAAAAATAAAGAAACTAACAGTATTGCAATAACTAAAAACAATCCAATATTCATTGCGGTTACATTCATTCCAAACAACCCTCCTAATAATGAAGTATAGCCGCAAATATGCGGCTTTTAAATACAGTTAATTAACGCCCGTAAATATTAGTTGTCAATCCATCCCAACCAAAATCACAATAGACACCTTTTTTGGTCTTGTTTCTATCTATCTTCTTAGCTATGCTACTAGCGCGTTTGCTAAGTAATTGAGTAGTAAGAGAGAGGAGCTTCGAATAGTATATTTCGGGAACCATAATTAAAGCAATGGAGTAAAAATCATATGCTTCTTCGGCATCCTCTAGTGATTGCTGAAAGTTATCAGCTTGTTTTTTATTAAAAACATAATGAGTACCCCACCAAAAATATTCAAAATCCTCATATGCGTCTTCGGAAGCTTTTATTTTCGCTTTGTTAGCGTTTTTAATAATCTGATCATCTTCATCAACTTTAATGATCCCATCTTTAATAAGTTGATTAATTTTTTCGTTGGATTTTACAAAGAATTCATATTCTTCTTCACCCAGTAGCTCTTTTAACTCAGGTTTTAGGTGATAAAAACCATCCTCATCCAAAAATACATTCTCTCTAACAGTTTTCAAATTTTTAGTAACGATTGAAAGAGCTTCAGTATCTACCTCTAATGTTTGAAATTTCAAACCTTGTTCATTAACGTAGGTTGTAGCATCTTCTTGTGCAAAAACTGCTGATGGAGTGAGAGAAGTTGCTAAAAATCCTGTTAAGCATAGAGCAGTTACAAGTTTGCATGTTTTTTTCATTTTAATTCCTCTCTTTACATCATATTGTATTTACCTTATTTTTACAAATGAATTTTCTGTAGGGATAATCAAATCCCTTTTATTTCCCCTTATCCTCTGGCTTTTAAAGCATTAGAGTTGTAGTAGCGATATCCGAGTAGCATCTTTTTAGCCAGCATCGCCTATACCTGATCGAAACGTAAATCGTATCTGATGGTGGTTCCTGATCATAAGCAATGTCTAATATTGATTCCTTTTCGTTTTCTTTAGAGATTTCATTTTCAACTAAAGGAAATGAATTGTCTCATATTAACATGTTGTAAACCTACTAGGAGGTCTTTAGTAAATAGCTGAAAAACGGCTTTTTAATTATTCCCCCTACTGGGTTTCGTAAGTTTCCCGTACAGCTTATTTATATCGACCAACTAGCGTCTAAGCTTCTGAAAGATAACAATGTACTCATCTAGTTGTTGGCTCATCTGCAATACTTCTGGATGTAAAAAGGAACCTTTTTTGAAATACCGATGCTCTAACTCTTTACGGAGGATTTCTATAAGCTTCAGTAAATTATTTTCTAGTTGAGAATTTTCTGTTTTCATATTCTGTAAATGAGTGGTAGAATATCCTTGAGTAACTTTTTTTGTTGCTCAAGGTGGGGGCGTTCCCGTAAGTTTAGCGGCGGAGGGAACGCCTCTTTGTATTATTAAAAGGCACAAACTAATTCTAAACACCTCCTTTTTCCTCCTGTGTATTATTTTACCATAAGTTGCATGACCTACCTGAAAACGTCAGATATGAAACGTTCGCTATATTTCGACAAAATAGCACAAAAAAAAGAACACTGTCAGCAGTGTTCTTTAAGCCTTAGAAGTTAATGACCAGGATTATCAGTATATACCTTGATACTACTGTAGACTACATGATTTTCTGAGTTACTGGAAATTGCGACAGCGAAAAGAGAGCTAAATAATACCAGTGAAGCAGTCATCAGTACAGTTAGACGTTTCTTCATTTTTGTCTCCCCTTCCATCACCATTATTTACTATATTATACACTTCTTTCATCTTTTTCAAAAGACCCAAATTCATTTCTTTGCCTTGTTCACAATGATGGGTATGAATATCTTCGGCACATTCAACGATATCATTTAGAGCATTTATTTTACTGAAATAATTCATACCTTGAAGATAGGATTCCATCCCCTCATCAAACAAGCCACGATCTACAAGAAACGCACCTTTATTCTTGAAATATTTCCCCAGTTCGGATAAGTGATAAACATTATTAAAGTCAAACGAAAAATTTTTCTCCTCTCGTTCTACAATCTCCTGAACCGAATCTACATCATTGATACTGAGTAGTGCCTCTACTAGCTGATTAACTCTGTGCAAACGATTGTTGTCTTTTTCTTCTTCCACACATTCTCTCAGTAATGGAACTGCTTCCTGATATTGTCCAGTTTTTGCGAGAATAATTGCACGCAAATACTTTACTCGCTTCAAGATAAATTGATAGCCTAATTGTTCATAAATTTGAAGATGTTTTTTCATTTCTTCAAATTTATTTGTATAGAAATAGGAATTACAAATCGCTAGAGCAACTCTTTCTTTCAGCTCATTGTTTGTTGCGTCTTTGGCATGACCTATTTTACCTAACTCTACACATTTGTCGTACTTTTTAATATTATGTGCGTGAAGTGCCATTCTATAGTAGAGAGTGATTTTTTCTTCTTGGGAAAGAAAATCGACATAATGCAGACACTCTTCTCCAACTTTGAACGACTCCTCCAGATGTTTTAGGTCTTCTCTCTCGATAATGTATTTTTGATATAACCCTTTAGCTATGTATTGCGAGACTCCGTGTGTTCTAGAGTATTTAATAATGACATTGTAAAGGGTTAACCTCACGTTTTTATTCCCAAAAGTTCCGGCTATTTCAAATAGATTCTCTAATGATTCATAGGTATCTTTTTTGGAGCTTTCAAGGAACTTTACCGCCACTTTCTCCATTAAAGAGAGGTTAGAAACTTCAGCGACTTCCATTAAAAACTCATTTAAAATTAGGAAGTAAGTGATTTGTTCTAAAAAAGTCTAAACACGGAATCTAATTTTTTAGGTTCGATACAGAGTTTAATTAATTTACTCGATAGTTCATATTGGATAACCTTACATTTACATGACAAATTTGTAAGAATTCTATTGACCAATACCTTGGGGAGCTTGCTGATCGGGTAAGGATTACAAGTGGGCAGGAGCCGCAGAATAAATAAACCCATTCTATTAAGTAAGAACTCCGTCTAAAGATATAGAAGGGCTTTTAAAAAGTGTTGGATAATTACTCATTTTAAATCTTCACGTATTACCGATATTTAATAGGTAACTTTTTATTGAGTTAACTCGTCATACTCCGAGTGAAATAGCAAATTAGAAAAAGGGGATAACAATCATGAACAAAACAACATGGATTCCGGTGGTACTTCTAGTAGCCGCATTAGCATCTGCCTGTGGGAATAATCAAAAGTCAACAGATGTCCCAGCAACAGCGACACAAGAGCAAGCTAAACCAGAATCACAACAAACGGCTACTTCTACCTCTTCAGATGAGAAAGTAGTACAGACTCTATCTGCTCCGCAAGAAATAATTGTTTACAAACAAGGGTCTAAACAAATAGTAAAACCTGAGGATGAAATATTTAAAACAATATTTACGTTGACAAACAAACGTTTAGTCAATCCAGGATATGTAATGCGTTTTGATGAAAGTAATGAAGCGGTTGCCAAGACTGTTAAGGAAGGTCTTGCTGTGGAATTCAAATATGAACAATCAAGTAAAAATACTGTTCCTGCATTCGTAGGCACAGAAAACAAACAGGAGATTAATGCAAAAAGTATCCTATTTATAGTGGAAGGAGAGAATAAGAATCTCATGTTTTATTCAGAGGACGGTAAAAACTACGGAACAGCTCCAATTGAATATCCAGAGGCCCCAGAATTAAACGAGCTGTTAAAAAAATAGTAGAAGGATCAGAGAGAGGTCGATTTCCTGTAGCATAAGGGAAATCGGCTTTTTACTTTTCTGGATAGTAAAAAATCAGTTCCATGAAGGCAGGCTAAATATCTTGGGGAGCTTGCCGATCGGGTAAGGGTTGCAAGTGGACAGGTGATATTATCCCCTTTTAGTAGACAGTAAGAAGCAAGACACCTTACTGTATTAACTAGGAGGGGAATTTCTATAGGGAAATTAAAAAAACATATTCAAAGGATTTTAAGTTAAAAGCCGTACGGCTTTATTTGAGCGGTGAACAAGGGTACAAAACACTTACAAGGGATCTCGGCATTAGTGACCCAAACCTTATTTTAAGTCAAATCCGTGGTACAGTGCAGTTCCTTCGCTAGATGAAAAAAGGCTGCTCAGTAAATTGCCTCCACGTTTGGATTTGTAGTACGATGATAAGGAATCCAAGCAATGGGAAAATGTAACTTATATAACAGAGGATAGGAGTGCTGCTACATGCTGACGCCACTGAAGGATAAGACGGTCGTAGTGACCGGAGCCAGCAAAGGAATCGGCAAAGGAATTGCGAGAACCTTCGCCGCACAGGGGGCGAAAGTCGCGGTCGTCGCACGCAGCCTGACGAAAGCGGAGGAAACCGCGGTGGAAATCCGGAAGAACGGAGGCATTGCTCATGCCTTCCAGGGCAATGTCGCCGATTTGGAGTCGATGAAGTGCGTTGCGAGCGAGACGGCCGGTACTTTTGGGGGGATCGACGTGCTGTGCGCCAATGCCGGTATTTTTCCGAATGCGCCGATCGAGGAGATGACCGGCGAGCATTGGGATCAGGTGATGAACACGAATGCTCGCGGGACTCTGTTTTCCCTTCAAGCCTGCCTGCCCTTTCTGAAGAAGGCGGAATACGGTCGGATCATTGTTACCTCTTCGATTACGGGGCCGGCCACGGGCTATGCCGGATGGTCGCACTACGGCGCAAGCAAAGCCGCTCAGCTTGGATTCATGCGCAGTGCGGCGCTCGAGCTTGCGCGTTACAGCATTACCATTAACGCCGTCATGCCCGGCAACATAATGACGGAAGGCTTGGATGGCCTTGGAGATCATTATCTGCAGGCGATGACGGCGTCCATCCCGCTCAAGCGGCTCGGAAGCGTTGAAGATATCGCTTACGCCGCTCTTTTTTTGGCTTCGAAGGAGGCAGGTTATATTACGGGCCAAACCATCATCGTTGATGGCGGTCAGATTATTCCAGAGAGTCTGGAAGCGATGGGGCAAACCTGATTCGATTACGATAGGACACCATATCGATACCCCGAGTATCCTATATTACCGGAGATGCCTTGCAAAGCCTTGAAAAATTAGTTGGGGAAAATCCGATAGAATACCGAACTCAGGTAGCCTAGATGGGGCTTGTTTAAAGTTGTCTACTTGACAGGGGTAAGATCAAAAATAAGCTACACTATCATTGTTCTTTTCAGCTTCCTCAACAATTTTTTAAGATTTCTTCTTGAGTTGCTAACCACATGTCTAATTTATCTTTATCCATAATTATTTTTTTAAAACTTCCATTATAATAGTCTCTTTTGTTTAATTGATTTATTTATTTATTAAAACACTGCCACCCTGTAGCCACCCTTATTGGTGGCAAAACGTAGATTTGACATGATGAACTAGAATACATTATGATATCCCAGTGCTTATAAAACCTTGTTATATCAATGATTACAGAATAAAACAGAATACAACAAGATACAGGTCGTTATTCATTATCGATAAGATAATATTAAACTACCCTGTCAGTTAGTTGAATAATTTGCCGTCAAATTAACACCTTATTTGCATGGAGCAACAACCATTTCAACTAATGCGGAAACCCTCCCTCGGACAATAAATCCTGGGAGGGCTTTTTTATTTGAACAGCTTCTTAATCAGCGAGAAGATATCAAACGTTTTTCGCTGGCAACTTTGTTGGTTCCTCAGCCATCACCAGCAGCGGGGCATTTTCATCCTCCCGGCTAAACCATCTGCTGCTTTATTATCGCTGTAATCTTTTTTAAAGCTCGATTTAGTTATTCCAAGCGTTAAAGGTTTTTACTATCTTTTGCCTTTCCATAGTGTTCTGATTTTCTGTATATGAAAGAAATAGCACCCAGAACTTCGTTTTTCCACTAAGTGGGTAGCCGAGCCTACGCAAATGAACAGGAGGTATTGCGGAAGTTCAAAAAATGGGATTCGAATTGTAAAAGAGAAAGCAGGCAAGGGAGAACTATTCGTGATCTGGACACACCGTGGAAGTATGGATCTTCCCTGGATTTAGGGAGACTCTGAGAGCTTTATGTGGGATTGGATTTAGAAATTAAAATTCAGGTGCGCCGATCCGAGGCGTGAGATTTGTGAGAATAATATGGTCAATTCTGTTGGTGACAGGTCGAGATCTCGCTGTATCCAGAAGTGAATGGTTCCCACATAGGCAGAGGCAAGGTAGGCAAATAAATATTGCTGTTTGACGGGGATCCCACTCAAGTTTTCGGTTTTGAAATAGCGATATGAACCATGAAACTGCTCACGTATTAATTGGGTCAATCGAGATCCGAAGGACGTGTCTCCATTTGGTCTCATGAATACCTGAAAGAATCGTTTGTGTTCAACCACGTATTCAAAGGGGCGAACATAGCCATAAGGTGGCGGGGCAGCAAAAGGCTCTTGCCGATCGATTTCGTGACCAAGCTTTTTAATTATTGAATAAAAGCCTTCCAGTATTTCGTTCTTAAATTGTTCAACAAAATCTTGTATATCCTGATAATGCAAATAAAAGGTGCCCCTGTTCAAACCAGCTCTATCGGTCAGTTCTTTTACGGTAATGTTGTCTATACCGTTTTCTAACGCCAGATCAAGAAACACTTCGCGTAACAGTTGACGAGTCCTGAGAATTCGGCGATCAATTCTATTTGTCATATTATTTTCCTCCAAAATTTCAGTAACTTACTGATCATTCTTCTAGTTGCCGTTGATTAATGAACACAAGGATAGCGGATGAACATTGGATATCCGAGTCAATCAATTATAATTTTATTATCAATGTTAATCAACACCGTGTTCATTATTTCAATATGAATTGGAGAGGGGTACATGTTTAAAAGAGACGCATCTGCTGCAACTTCAAATATGAATACTGTAGTTACGTTAAATCGTAAATCGTTTATTTATGCCATAATTGCAATTATTCCTGGCATGATGATGGTTATGCTCAATAGTACAGCGATGAATGTAGCTATTCCAAGCCTGACACAGGATTTTCAGGTTTCATTTGAGACATTACAGTGGGTTATCAACGGCTATATGTTGGCGATGGCAGCTACCGTTCCAATCTCAGGGTGGTTTTCTGACAGAATTGGCGCAGGCCGGGCTTATTTAATGACGATTATGTTATTTATCTTTGGTTCACTGCTATGCTCGATGGCACAAAATTCGGAACAGCTTATCGCTTTCCGTATCATTCAGGGACTGGGTGGGGGGGTGATCCAGCCGATTGGCATGGCAATGATTTATAGGCTGGCGCCTCCAGACAAAAAAGGACAGATTATGGGGATGATTGGTATACCTATGCTGATTGCACCAGCAACAGGGCCGATTTTATCCGGTTGGTTTCTTGAGGCTATGGGTTGGCAATGGATCTTTCTGATCAATCTTCCGATCGGAACGCTGGCTGTTTGGCTTGGCTTGCGCCATCTGTGTAAACATGTACATCTTCAAAAAACTCACAATAAACAGCAGCCGTTTGATCGACTTGGGGCTATGTTTGCACCAACAGCTTTTGTACTTCTTGCTTTGAGTATAAATCAGCATAGTTCCAATAAGTGGGGATCCATTATGATGGGGGGGACAGGAACTTTATTGCTGATTTGGTTGTGTATCCATGAGCTCCGTCATGAAAATCCCATTCTAGAATTAAGGGCATTTCGTGCCTATCGCTTTCGCAGGGGCATGATTGTCAGTACAATTCAATATGCAGCTCTAAATGGGTCGCTAGTATTTATTCCGATATTTTTGCAAAAATATCGTTCTTACAGCCCTTTCGATGCGGGAATAATTATGAGCATGCTTGCTATAACCTCTGGTTTGCTGATGCCAGTAGGTGGGAAAATATACGACCGTTTCGGGATCCGGCCATTAGCTTGCTCTGGTATGGGAATGATTGCTGTGGCTTTATTACTACTTTCCCGGATAAGTGACATAACACATTATCTACAAATTGCAGGAATAGTTGGTTTGCTTGGGATTGGAATGGGATTATGCATGATGTCATTAAACACATATATTCTACAATCAGCTCCGGCTTCGATGATCAGTAGAATCACACCTTTAACTGCAGCAGGAGCTAATCTAATCATACCGGTGGCGATTGCCTGCTTGAGTAACTTTCAAGCAATGCGTACCTTTAGTCATACAGTAAATGAATATAAGGATAATCCGGTTGCTGCTGAAATGGCTGCTTATTCTGACACCTTTTTACTGACAGCATGCATTGCTTTAGGCGGAGCATTTGTCAGTCTGCTGTTGAAGCCACCTCAAGATCCTACCTAGCGAGTCACCATTATGACCATTAGGGATGGAAACATTATGAACCGATTGAAAAATGAGAAATAAAGCGAAGTTGGGGTGTTGAATGAAAAATGGAAAAAGAAACAAAAGCAGATATGATTCTTTCTGGCAATGCAGTTTTTACATTCCTAGAGGATGAGCCCAAACCAGCCTCCATTGTGATCGTCGCAAGTAGAATTGTAGCGGTAGGTTCGCCACAAGAAATGAAGGCATTCATCGGTCCCGAAACAAAAATATATCAATTTGATGATCAGTTAATAATTGGTAACAGCTCCTTTTTTGAATTATTTATGAAAGAAAAGCATAAAGGTAGGACATAGAAAACATTGTTCTTTAGATCATTTTGTTAATCCCATGCAGTTTTTGAAGTGAATATATTGGCAGGTATAGAACAAGAGGTAAGCTACGAATAAAAGTACAATAAGATGATATTGGACATTACTAAGAAGACTGGACAAAAAAGCAGCACCCTTGAAATAATCTCAAAGGGTGCTACTTGTACCATAAGGCATTTATTTTACAACCATAACTGGGCACAGTATTTTTTCACTACTTTACAACTAATACTGCCTAACTTAAATTATGTAAAGAATTTAGTCCACGGCTTCCGATAATAAATAGGCCCATTTTTTCATTGTTTCATATACAAATGACAGAGTCAGGGCATTAAGAATCTATTCACCTTCTAATAAAAAATTATTTTCCTGTTTTTGGTTTACCTCGTCTCGCATCTTTTCAGTCTTTAAAACTTGATTCATTATCTGACTTCTTGTAATTTCTTCGCTACTTAGTTTAACTCGGCCAGGTAAGGATGTACTTCCTGATGAATCTGACGTTTTTTTCATAGAACCTCCATGTGACTTTTAAGGTTATTCTTATACAATCTGAGTTCATTTATGCTATTCATTCTTACACATTTAATCTATGAAGATTAGTTATGTGTAGAAAGAGGAAGCCCCGGCCCGTTGCCGAGGCTATTGTTTTGACCATATTCTGACCATATTTATATCGGAATCTAACCTAAAACATCCGAATTAAAATGCGAGACTTCCTATTTAAAAGGGGGTAATCCCAGCTAATGTAACTGATTATTTAAGAAGAGAAAAAAGACAACCCGTCTCCACATTAAGCGGAAGCGGGTTCTTCATTTTCACTCCTAAATAAGAAACTTCCTATATAATATGCAAAGAATACATCCACTCGATTCCTAGCCACCGAACATCCACCGCTTTTGGTGGATGAAAGTCATGTTTGACTCGATACAGCAAAATACACTATGATATTCAAGTCATCATAAATGCTTGCTGTATCAACGTTTACAAACGCTTCAACGATTCGATGTGATACAATAAAATAACCAAGGGTTATAAGAAGCATTCATGGCTGTTCTACGCATGGATGATAAGTAATAGCTGATAAATAAAGGGTTTTTACGATTTGTGTTACTAGCAAAAGTCCACATCTCCCATCCTATAGTCACCGAGTTGGTAAAAGGGTGGGGGATTATTGTTGCCGAGTCGGATCTTTATAAGTAGAAATGAAAAAAGCGTCTTTCTCATCTGAGAGAGGCGTTTTTTTGTATCCAAAAATAAAAGGGTATACGGCGTTCGGAAGAGGGATGGTATAGGGAAATAACTAAATTATGGCGGGGGATCGGGGGAGACTTGTTGGCTTGTTGTTTGATGGCATTGGACGGTATCTCAGTATTTAGGTTGTGGGACAGGAGCCACAGAACAAATAGATAAAAGTAAACAGTTAGTAGGAAACAAGAAAACGTCCGAATACGAAGGAGATTCGGACGTTTCTACTTAATGATTTTTCAGTTAAGATTAAAAGAGGCTATTTCTTTATATTAGTGGTACAATTAACACGAATAACATTTTTGTTATTCATGATGGGGGCGTTCCGATTAGTTTAGCGACTGGGGGAACGTCTCTTTGAAGTATAAACATACTATTTTTTAATCCCTCCTTTCTTCCTCCTAATGTATTACTTTACTGTATGTCCTATAAATTTCTGTTGTTCAAAAAATGGGATACGATCGACAAATTATGACAAAATAAAAAGAATGCTATTTAGCGCTCTAAAGGGTTTGTGAAGAACGAAGTTATATCAGCCTTGTGGATTATCAACATATGCTTTTTACGCTACTGTAGACTACATGATTCTCTGAGTTATTATAATTAGCTACAGTGAATAGCGTAAAATATTAATGAAACAGTTGTGATAATGGTTAAATATTTCGTCACTACTTACTCCTCTATAAAACACTCCTTTGTTCGTTGATTTCTTACATCTCCTACCGTGTAGCCACCATACTTAGTGAATGACGGCGAGTTGACGTGATAGATAAGAATACATTATGATGTTCTAGCACCCATACAACATTGCTCTGTCAATGTTTGTAGAGAAAACAGATTACAGTTAGATACAGGTAAATACTCTATGTCAATAAGAAGCATTCATGGCAGTTCTACGCATGGATGATAAGTAAGAGTCGTGACCTGACACCGTTCTGGCTGTCAGGTCTTCTCGTTGTTAGGTGAAAATTTGAAAACAAGGAGGGGTTGAGATGGCCCCAAATGCTGTATATATCCACATCCCTTTTTGTACAAATAAATGTTATTATTGTGATTTCAATTCTTTTGTTACCAATAATCCTCAATTGGTCTGGGATTACTTAGAAGCTTTACGCCGGGAAATGGCATTAACGTTCCAGCAAAATCCTCCTGAGAAGATAAACACAATCTTTGTTGGTGGAGGTACCCCAACATATTTAGATCAGGAGCAAATGTCGTTATTTTTGCATATGGTTAATGAGCATCTTGCTCCATATTTTAGTGATGATTTGGAATGGACCATGGAAGCAAATCCGGGCACTACTGATCTTGAAAAATTAAAGCTAATGAGATCATCTGGAGTAAATCGAATTAGTTTTGGCGTACAATCGTTCCAAAGTGATTTATTAAAACGTATTGGTCGCATTCATGATGTGGATGAGGTCTATCAAAGTGTCAATAATGCGGTTCAAGCTGGATTTGACAATATCTCGATTGATTTAATGTTTGGCTTACCAGATCAGACGATGGAGATGTTTGCTCAAAGCTTGCAAAAAGCGATGGAGCTACCAATCACACACTTATCTTCCTACGGTTTAAAGGTAGAGGAGAATACTCTATTTCATACTTTGTATCAAAAGGATCAATTACCACTGCCTACAGAAGATGCAGAGCTAGAGATGTATCTTCTTTTAATAGAAACACTGGAGAAGAATGGGATGTCCATGTACGAGATTAGTAATTTTGCTAAGTCGGGTAAACAGAGCAGACATAATAAGACGTATTGGTTGAATCAGGATTATTATGGTATTGGAGCTGGAGCACATGGATATGTAAACGGCAGAAGACATGTCAATGCAGGACCACTAGCAGTTTACACACGTATGGCTATGGAAGGCTCGCCACGTGTAGAGGAATTTGAGGTAACGCAGAAGGAAGCAATGGAAGAGCAGATGATTCTGGGCCTACGTTTGCGTGAAGGGGTAGACATGGATAGTTTTGCAAAGCGTTTTGGTCGAACCGTTCAAGAAGAGTTCGGGGAGCCATTACAGCAGGAACTTCAAAAAGGAATGCTAGAAATCGTAGATCATCATGTACGTCTTACGTCAAAAGGCTTACCTCTTGGCAACGAAGTATTTGCTGCTTTTTTACGAGTGTAGTTGGTAGAGCATGTGAATGAACTAGGAATAAGAGGCTCGGTCTCGATAAGTAAAAAATCAGCTCAAGAAGCACTTTTATGCGGAGAAATCCGAAAAAAGTGTTTTTTTTCTCCTATTTTTTTGCATTTTTAACAGGAGAGAAGTTGACAAATCAGCTGTCACTTGATAAGTTAATAGTATCCGTTAGCACTCGCTTGATCTGAGTGCTAACAAAACCGGACCAGAAGTTGTCAATCGACATAGCCAAACATTACTAGAAGGAGGGCGTTAGGTATGTTATCGGAGCGACAAAAGCTGATTTTGCAAGCTATTATTGAAAATTATATTCATTCGGCAGAACCTGTTGGCTCCAGGACCATTTCAAAACGGCCCGAAATAACCTTCAGTTCGGCTACGATCCGCAACGAAATGTCTGATTTGGAGGATTTGGGTTATTTGGAGCAGCCGCATACTTCTGCGGGACGTGTTCCTTCCACGAAAGGCTATCGCTTTTACGTGGACCACATAGTGGAGCCTAATGTACTGAAGAACAATGTAGATGCGAACACCTGGAAGCAAATGTTTGCTGATCGAATCTTGCATTTTGAAAATGCCGTGGAACAGACAGCTTCGGTTCTATCACAATTGACCAACTACACGGCAGTGGTTCTTGGACCAGAAATCTTTGAACATCGCTTGAAGCATCTGCAAATTATCCCATTGAGCGACACACAAGCTGTGGCGATTATTGTGACTCAAACAGGGCGTGTAGAAAATAAGCGTATTGATTTGCCGGCGGGACTATCACCGAGCGATATGGAGAAATTGGTTAATGTTTTAAACACAAAATTGCAAGATACACCATTATGGCAACTGCGCCAACGCTTGTATCAAGAAGTATCAGATGAATTGAAACGCCATGTTGATCATTATGAAGAGATGTTAAACATGATTAGTCATGCTATTGAAAGTGATTCATCTGAGCGTTTGTTGTTAAGAGGAACTACTAAGTTCATGGAGCAACCAGAGTTTCAGGATGTAGAAAAAGTCAAAGAAATTTTGGAGCTGTTTGAACGCAGTGATCAAATGACGCATCTGTTTGAAACCAATGAGAAGGGATTACAGATACGCATCGGTCACGAAAATCATCTCGACGCCATGAAGAATTGTAGCATTGTAACGACCAATTATTCCTTTAACGGTAAGCCCGTAGGTACGATTGGTATACTTGGACCTACGCGCATGGAGTATGGTAAAGTGATTGCTGTCCTGGATTTCATTGCTTTGGGATTGTCGCAGATGTTAAATGCACAGATAGATGGACGATCTTCAGAGGAGCAAGAGGATTCATGACGAACAAGGGCGGGCGGGTTATAGTTGCTCGCTTACATAGATTATTAGTCACACAGAGGAGGTAATCAGATTGAGCGAAGAGAAAGCAAAGGTTGAACTTGAGCAAGAGGAAATGGCTCAAGGCCACGCTGAGCAAAACGAGCAAGCTGAAACTGAGGCAACAGAAACAGGTGAAACACTTGACCTAGCAATGGAAGTAGAGCGTCTACAAGCACAATTGCAAGAGCAAGAAAACCGTTTGCTACGCAATTTGGCGGATATGGATAATATGCGTCGTCGCTCACGTAAAGAGCAAGAGGATTTGCAAAAATATGCTTCTCAAAAGGTAGTAGAATCCTTATTGCCAGCGCTTGATAACTTTGAACGCGCTCTTGCTGTTGATCCTAGTACCGCTACCGCTGAAAGCATTTTGCAAGGGGTGCAAATGGTGTACCGTCAAGTGGTGCAAGTATTCGAGCAAGAAGGCCTACAGGCTATTGACTCAGTAGGGCATGCGTTCAATCCACATGTACACCAAGCTGTGATGCAAGTGGAAGATTCTAATTACGAAGCAAACACTGTCGTAGAAGAATTACAAAAAGGTTATCAATTTAAGGACCGTGTTATCCGTCCTGCAATGGTTAAAGTAAACGCGTAAGTAAGTTGTGCTTTTAAGCAAAAGAATCATTCACATATTGTAGATAATCGAGGAGGAAAAGATTTATGAGTCGAGTAATTGGTATTGACCTTGGTACAACTAACTCTTGTGTAGCAGTTATGGAAGGTAGCGAACCTATCGTTATTGCCAACGCTGAAGGTAACCGTACGACACCTTCTGTAGTAGCTTTCAAAAACGGAGAGCGCATTGTTGGTGAAACAGCAAAACGCCAAGCAATTACAAACGCTGATAATACGGTTATCTCCATCAAACGTTGGATGGGTACCAATCATAAAGAAACATTAGAAGGCAAAGATTATACACCGCAAGAGGTTTCTGCAATGATCTTGCAAAAACTAAAAGCTGATGCAGAAGCATATCTGGGCCAACCGGTAACGCAAGCAGTTATCACAGTTCCTGCTTACTTCAATGACAGCCAACGCCAAGCTACTAAAGATGCTGGACGTATTGCTGGTTTAGAAGTTTTGCGTATCGTCAACGAGCCTACAGCAGCGGCACTTGCTTATGGTTTAGAGAAAAATGAAGACCAAACAATCCTTGTTTATGACTTGGGTGGAGGTACATTCGACGTATCTATCCTTGAGTTGTCTGAAGGTTTCTTTGAAGTAAAAGCAACCTCTGGAGATAACAAACTAGGTGGAGACGATTTTGACCAAGTGATCATGGATTATTTGGTAGCTGAATTTAAAAAAGAAAACGGCATTGATCTAGCTCAAGATCGCATGGCTATGCAACGTTTGAAAGATGCAGCTGAGAAAGCGAAAAAAGATTTGTCCGGTGTTGTCACTACTACGATCTCTCTACCATTTATCACAGCAGATGCTTCTGGTCCTAAACATATGGAAATCAGCTTGTCTCGTGCGAAATTTGAAGAGATTTCAGCTGGTTTGGTAGAGCGTACTATGGGTCCTACTCGTCAAGCTCTATCCGATGCTGGTCTTTCTCCAAACCAAATCGATCGTGTTCTTCTTGTTGGTGGCTCCACTCGTATCCCTGCGGTACAAGAAGCAATCAAGAAGTTCATTGGTCAAGATCCGCATAAAGGTGTAAACCCTGACGAAGTAGTAGCTCTTGGTGCTGCTGTTCAAGCGGGTGTTTTAACTGGTGATGTAAAAGACGTAGTACTCCTTGACGTAACACCACTTTCTCTTGGTATTGAAACATTAGGCGGAGTGTTCACAAAATTGATCGACCGTAACACAACAATCCCAACAAGTAAATCTCAAGTGTTCTCTACAGCAGCGGACAACCAAACAGCGGTTGATATCCATGTGTTGCAAGGGGAGCGTCAAATGGCAGCAGACAACAAAACGTTGGGCCGTTTCCAATTGAGCGATATCCCACCAGCTCCACGTGGTGTTCCACAAGTAGAAGTTAGCTTTGACATTGACGCTAACGGGATTGTAAACGTTCGAGCTAAGGATTTGGGTACAGGTAAAGAACAAGCAATCACAATCACTTCTAACTCTGGTCTTTCTGACGAGGAAATCGACCGCATGGTAAAAGAAGCGGAACTAAACTCCGAAGCAGATAAGAAGCGCAAAGAAGAAGTAGAAATTCGTAATGAAGCAGATCAGTTAGTGTTTACTACCGAGAAAACACTTAAAGATCTTGAAGGTAAAGTAGAGCAAGCCGAGATCGATAAAGCAAACGAAGCGAAAGAAAAAACGAAAAAAGCTTTAGAAGGCGGTAACTTCGACGAGATTAAAGCGGCGAAAGAAGAGCTTTCTGAAATCGTTCAACAATTGTCTATTAAATTGTATGAGCAAGCAGCACAAGCACAACAAGCGGCTCAAAATGCTGACGGTGAAGGTGCAGCTCAAGCAGGAAAAGACACTGTAGTAGATGCTGACTATGAAGTAGTTGACGAAGAGAAGAAACAATAAGAATAGATACAGAGATTTAGAGGAGTCAAAGTCACAATGTTGACTTTGACTCTTTTCCTTTATGGAATGGGGATTCTATTGAAGCTTGCAAGTATACATGCTAAGATTATCTTTGATTGTCTTGGATACGGGAGTGATAGACAAGTATGAAACGAGATTATTATGAGGTGCTGGGACTTGGAAAAGACGCCAGTGCAGATGATATAAAAAAGGCATATCGAAAATTGGCGAGGCAGTACCATCCAGACGTTAATAAAGAAGCGGATGCTGAAACCAAATTTAAAGAAGTAAAAGATGCGTATGATGTACTCTCAGATGACCAAAAACGTGCCCAATATGATCGCTTTGGACATCAAGATCCGAACCAAGGCTTTGGCGGAGGCTTTGATGCTTCTGGAATGGGTGGCTTTGGTGATATCTTTGATATGTTTTTTGGGGGCGGTGGACGTCGTGCTAATCCAAATGCACCGCGCCGTGGTGCTGATTTGGAGTATGCGATCAACATTGACTTCTTGGATGCTGTGTTTGGCAAAGAAAGAGACATCGAGATTCAACGTGAAGTGGAATGCGATACGTGTCACGGCAGTGGGGCTAAACCTGACACGAAGGTAGAAACCTGCTCTAGATGTAATGGGTCTGGACAGGAGGAAGTTCAGGCAAACACTCCATTTGGACGTGTCGTTAATCGTCGTGTTTGCTCTGTTTGTAATGGTAAAGGAAAGCAGATCAAGGAAAGATGTACAACTTGCAGAGGCACTGGACGCCAAAAAATCAAGCGCACGATTCACATTAACATCCCTGCTGGGGTAGATGATGGGCAGCAAATGCGCATTACTGGCGAAGGTGAAGCTGGTGTGAATGGTGGACCAGCGGGTGACGTTTATGTTATGTTCCGTGTGCGTAAACACGATTTCTTCGAACGCGATGGAAACGACATTTATTGTGAGATGCCTATTAATTTTGCTCAAGCAGCCTTGGGTGATGAGATTGAAGTGCCTACAGTAGATGGCCGTGTGAAGCTGAAAATCCCAGCAGGAACGCAAACCAACACTTTCTTCCGCTTACGTGGGAAAGGTGTGCCACACTTACGTGGAAACGCGCGAGGTGATCAGCACGTGAAGATTAAAGTAGTGACGCCTACGAAATTAACTGATCGTCAAAAAGATCTGTTACGTGAATTAGGGGGATTAGAGGATGGTGCTCCCCTACATGAACAGCCAGAAGAGAACTTTTTTGATAAAATCAAGCGTAGATTACGCGGCGAATAATATGTTGTGGAAAGCTAGATGGGGGATGGTAGAGCATGAATTGGTCAGAAGTTAGTATTCACACCACGGCAGAGGCGGTTGAGGCTGTCTCTAGTATTTTGTACGAAGCGGGAGCAGGTGGCGTTGTCATTGAAGATCCCGAAATTTTATCCCGTGAGTGGAGCACGCCTTTTGGTGAAATCTACCACCTCTCACCAGATGACTTTCCTACTGATGGTGTGATTGTCAAAGCATATTTTCCTGTGAATAGTTATTTGGGTGAAACCGTTGAAGAGATTAAAACACAGGTAAACGAACTTCTGACCTTCGGATTGGATGTCGGAAAAGGAACCGTTACTATGACAGAGGTTCATGAAGATGATTGGGCATCTGCTTGGAAAAAATATTATAAGCCAGTTGCGATTTCAGATCATATCACGATCACGCCTATCTGGGAGGAGTACAAACCGAAGCGAGAAGGGGAGCTTATTATCGAGATGGACCCTGGCATGGCTTTTGGTACAGGTACACATCCAACCACTGTGCTGTGCATTCGTGCGATTGAACGCTACCTGAAACAAGGGGATCGCGTCTATGATGTGGGAACTGGAACAGGGATATTAAGTATTGCTGCTGCTAAATTAGGCGCCTCTTCCTTGACTGCCATGGACTTAGATGAGATTGCGGTTCGTTCTGCCCAAGAGAACTGTATCATCAACAAAGTAGATGACAAGGTTTTGGTGAAACAGAACAATCTGCTCGATGGAATCAATGAAAAAGTTGAAGTAGTAGTTGCCAATATCTTAGCAGAAGTAATTATTCGTTTCACGGATGATGTTCATCGTGTCTTATTGCCAGGTGGTACATTTATTGCTTCTGGTATTATTGGGGCGCGTGAAACCGATGTAAAAGAGGCACTAGCAGCCTCGAAATTGGAAGTTATAGAAACAGTTTACATGGAAGACTGGGTAGCAATTATCGCGAAAAAACGTTAGAATAATGGGGTTAATAATCAGATGCAACGTTATTTTATAGATAGCCAACAATTTTTTGACAATCATGTGGTTATTACCGGGGACGATGTTCACCACATTGTGAAGGTTATGCGCACAGAGATTGGCGATCATATTTTGGTTAGCGATGGGAGAGGACGGGTGGTTAAAGCCCGTCTTTCTGCCTTGGAGCCCAAAGAAGTGCGCGCTGAGATCGTGGAGCAAATCACAAAACAAACAGAGTTACCTGTATCGGTGACGATTGGTCAGGGTTTGCCAAAAGGGGACAAACTAGAGTGGATTTTACAGAAGGGAACGGAGCTTGGAGCTACTTCCTTTGTACCGTTTCAATCAGAGCGTACCATCGTTAAACTAGATGCAAAGAAAGAAGCAAAAAAGCTAGAGCGTTGGTCAAAAATTGTAAAAGAAGCGGCTGAGCAATCACATCGGGCTTATTTACCTGAGATTTTAACTCCGCTGTCCTTTAAGCAAGTGGTTGAACATGCAAAAAGCTATACGACTGCCGTTATTGCTTATGAAAAAGAAGATACCAAAAGATTGGGCGAGGTACTGTCAAACTTGTCTGTTGGCGACTCGCTTTTCGTCATGATTGGACCAGAAGGTGGATTTTCTGAAAGTGAAATTCAGTATGCAGAAGAGAATGGTATCCATTCTGTTTCGCTTGGTCCCAGAATTTTACGCACGGAAACAGCTAGTCAGTATTTGCTAAGTGCCGTTTCCTATCAGTTTGAATAAGTCATACGTAACAGTTGAAAGGAGGAGAGCAATGAATAAGGTTGCTTTCCATACATTGGGCTGCAAAGTAAACAGTTATGAAACAGAAGCGATTTGGAACCTGTTCAAGCAGAATGGCTATGAACGGGTTGACTTTGAGCAGGATGTAGCCGATGTATACATTATTAATACCTGCACGGTTACCAATACTGGTGACAAAAAAAGCCGTCAAGTGATTCGTCGTGCTATCCGTCGTAACCCCGAGGCGATTGTTGCTGTCACGGGATGCTATGCACAAACCTCACCAAAGGAGATAGCCGAAATTCCAGGTGTTGACATCGTGGTAGGTACACAAGGCCGCGATCGTTTGTTGGAATATGTCGCACAGATCCGTGGAGAACGTACACCGATCAACGCGGTAGGAAATATCATGAAAACACGTGAATTTGAAGAGTTGGATGTGCCTAACTTTACCGATCGTACGCGTGCTTCTCTTAAAATTCAAGAAGGCTGTAACAACTTCTGTACCTTCTGTATTATTCCGTGGGCACGTGGACTAATGCGTTCCCGTAAACCTGAGAGCGTCATCGAACAGGCCCAAAAATTAGTCGCAGAGGGATATCTTGAGATCGTTCTGACTGGTATCCACACAGGTGGATATGGAGAGGATCTAGAGGATTACAATCTGGCTAAGTTACTTGTTGAATTGGAAAAAGTGGAAGGCTTAAAACGTATTCGTATTAGTTCTATTGAAGCGAGTCAAATTACTGACGAGGTTGTCGCAGTTATTGACCGTTCCGAGAAGATTTGTCGTCATCTGCATGTACCACTACAAGCAGGCGATGATGCGGTATTAAAACGCATGCGTCGCAAATATACGACTGCAGAATTTATGGATCGAATTCGTAAAGTACGTAAGGCGTTACCTGGGGTTGCTATCACAACAGATGTTATTGTTGGATTCCCAGGCGAGACTGAGGAACAATTTGTAACGGGCTATAACTTTATTAAAGAACTAGGCTTTGCTGAGTTGCATGTCTTCCCGTACTCTATGCGCACAGGAACCCCTGCTGCACGCATGGAAGATCAAGTGGATGAAGAAGTGAAGAAGGAACGTGTAGCTAAACTTATTGAATTAAATCAACAGCTAGCTGTGGAATATGCACAACCATTCATCGGTGATGTATTAGAAATCATTCCTGAGCGTCCATATAAGGAAGACCCAACTAGCGGTAAGCTAATGGGTTATTCCGATAATTACTTGAACGTAGTGTTTGAAGGTACAGAGGATATGGTTGGTAAAATTTGTAAAGTTCGTCTGGATGAGGTTGATGCTGAATATTGTTCAGGAACGTTCGTTCGAGTTTTGGAATCCCTACCTATCGAAATGGACAGCAAAGGAAAAGCAGTATGAAAGAAATCTCTGCAGGCGGCGTCGTCTATCGGAAACAAGATGGGGAGCTTACCTTATTGATGATTAAGGATCGTTTTGGCAAGGTAACGGTAGCGAAAGGTAAGCAAGAGCCAGGCGAGACTTTGATGCAGACGGCTATTCGAGAAATTGAAGAGGAAACGGGAATAAAAGGGGAACTAGGTCCATTATTAGAGATCGTTCACTACACCTACGAGCATCCGATTCAGCGAATACTGGTCGAAAAAGAAGTACACTATTATCTAGTCAAAGCGTTAACGGAGCAAGTAACTGTTCAGGTAGAAGAAATAGATGCCGTGCAATGGCTCAAGCCAGAGGCTGCTTGGGAATTACACGAACAAGCTGGTTATGAGAATAACCGCAGTGTATTACAAAAAGCTTTGGATAACTTGGGAATTCAGGTCATATAGAACAATGGGAGCTCGACCAGAGATGGTTGGGCTTTTGTTGTCCAGTCGACTTCAGTGGCAAGATCAGCTTCCTTTTTTTAAGAGAGTGCAGGAAGATATAGGTGATTGTTGAGCTTGGCATTAGGGGAACAGTAAAAGAAAGTCGAGCAGCTCTGTAGAAAATCTAAGAAACCGCATACAAAAATGAACAATTAAGTATAGTGTTAAAAAAGGGTTTGTTCCGTAGCCCAACAGCGTTATGATAAAGAACGACAAATAGAAAAGGGAGTGGTAGGAATGTACGGATGGATCATCCTGTTTGCCTTTTACGGTATAGGTGTCATCTTTCATAATTACCTGTATATTCCTCTTCCAGGGAGTCTCATTGGGCTTATACTTTTGACAACAGGTCTGGTAACAAAGTTGATACCATTGCGATTAGTGGAAGGGGCAGCAGATTTTTTACTCAAAAACATGCTCTTGTTTTTTGTGCCTATAATAGTTGGGGTAACGCCTTATTTTCATTATTTGGAGCAAAAACCGCTTGCCATCCTTGTGGCATTGGTGGCAGGTCCTGTAGCTGTCATGATGGTAACCGGAATTGTGGTCCAAAAATGGCGTGACTGGGAAAAACGAAAAGAGGATGTACTTTTACAGCAAAGTGAACAGGGGGAATGATGAATATGTGGGAGGTTATCGCGATTCTCCTAACACTAGCTGGTTATATGGTGGCTAAAATGGTATCAAAAAAATATCCGTTTGTGCAGCCAATGATAGCAGCGTCAATATTAGTATGGTTGGTGTGGTGGCTCATCAATAGTGATTGGAAAGTATATGATAGAGGCGGTTCTTATATTTCTTTCTTTTTAGGTCCGGCAACAGTAGCATTAGCCATCCCATTGGCTAAACAATTTAAACAGGTATTGGAACTATGGAAAGCTATTCTAGCTGGTGTTGCTAGCGGATGCATTGTTGCCGTTTCTTCATCGTGGTTTATGGTTTGGATAATGGGAGGGGATCAAACCCTGATTCGTAGTATGATTTCTAAATCAGTCACGACTCCAATCTCAGTTGAATTGACTAATACGATTGGTGGAATTCCTGCATTGGCTGCCTTATTTACAGCTGTAACAGGTATTGTCGGGAGTTTGTTATATCGTCTTGTAATACGTGTGGGACGTATTTCAGATGATTGGGCCATTGGACTAGCTGTAGGAACCAGTGCTCATGCAGTAGGTACAGCAGGAATGATGAATCAGAGTCAACGAAAAGCAGCGGCGTCTAGCTTGGCAATGATTTTAGCAGGAATTATTACGTCTATTTATTTTATCCCGATTCAGATGCTACTTTCTTAACTATCGTGCAGTTCATTTGTTTTTGGCACCTATCTTGTAGCAAGAGGCTTTGCTTATAATGGTAGTAGAAATGATTTTGGTATTTTCTAATGCCATGTGCGTTGCGTAACGTCGCCTGTCAACAAGGCTTCAATAGCCTATCACCAGAAAATGGGGTTTGAAATTGAACAAGGGGATACAGAAGTGGATGGTATTTCTGTTTTCACCGACTATGATGGAAAAAATGAATCTCGTGTTTTATTCGTGAAACAGTTAAGTTAATCAAATGAATGAAAAAGGTAAGTAACATATGGTGGAAAACCCATACGTACTTACCTTTTTGTTGTGATTCTACTTTTTTAGAAGAGGGAGCAAGGATAACGCTTATTTGTGTTCTGGGATTAACCACTGAATCCCTTTGGCTATGCTAGGAGCAAAGGGGAGAGCAATGACGGAACATAACAAATTAAAAATCGTTTGAGCATGAGCGATTTGCATCGAAGGATTGGTTGTCAGTAATCCTGCTAAATAAGCTAGCATTGAAACAAATGGTAGGAATACAAGTCCCCCGACCACATTAAATAGCGTGTGGCACCATGCGACTTGCTTGGAAGCAGTGTTTGTACCGATGCTCGCAATGATTGCGGTGATACAGGTACCGATGTTACCACCTAGCACAATAGAAATGGCTGTGTCCATAGAAAAGACTCCGTAGGATATTAATGTCATGGTAATGGCTGTTGTGGCAGCACTGCTGTGAACCAAAGCTGAAAAGACTGTGCCAGTTAAGAGACCAATCCAAAGGGAGTGTTTGCTTTCAAGAAACAAGGTCCGGAACGTTTGTGAGTTTTCTAATGGCTTAGCAATGACTTGCATCGTATCAATGCCTAGAAAAATGAGGCCAAACCCGCCAATAATTAATCCTATTGCTTTTGATTTACGCTTAGGCTGTAGCCACATAGCCACTCCGATCAATAGCATAGGAACGGCAAAATCCTCAAGATGTAGAGCGATCAACTCCGTTGTAATAGTAGAACCTACATTGGTACCTAAAATAATGCCAATGGTCTGTGAGAAGCCAATAATACCTGCCTGCGTGAGACCAATTGTTAAGACCGTAACAGCCGTGGAGCTTTGCAGAACAAAGGTAGAAAAAAGACCTGAAAAAAAACTATGTGTCGTTGAGCGGGTAAAACGTGTTATAATCAGTTCCATTCGCTGTCCTGCTAATTGATTAAAGCCGATTCGCATAGCGTACAGTCCAAGCAAAAAGAAACTGAGTCCCATGAAAAACGGCAACAAGATGTGATATAACATGGACAATTCAATTCCCCCCGTGAAAGGTACCTTATAAATACGCTATGCTTGTACAGAGACAAGCATGACTAGGAGGATATAGAGAAGTGACGAAAGTATTATTGCAACGAAATCGTAAAAAGCGTTTGGAAGCAGGGCATCCCTGGGTGTTTCAATCCGAAGTATTGGAGATTCAGGGAGATTTCCTAGCTGGTGATATCGTAGAAATTTGTAATCATCAAGGACATTTTTTAGCAAAGGGCTACATTAATCCCGATTCTCAGATGATTGTGCGCATGATGAGCTATGATCCAAAAGAAGAGATCGATTATGACTTTTTTGTCCGTCGTTTCCGAGAGGCAAAAGAAATGCGTGAGCGCTTTGTAGAAAATCCCAGAGCTTGTCGCATTATTTATGGAGAGGCAGATTTTCTACCAGGTCTCATTGTTGACCGCTATAACGATGTGCTGGTGATGCAAGTACTATCACTGGGTATGGATATCCGTCTTGACATGATTAAAACGGCATTAGTTGATGTATTTGAACCAACTGGTATTTATTTACGTAACGATGTGCCTGTGCGAGAGCTGGAAGGATTGGAACAAGGAAAAGGCGTGTTGTATGGAGAGTGTCCAGCTGAGATTGAGATCGAGGAAAACGGTTTGAAATATGTAGTAGATATTGTGGAAGGACAAAAAACTGGATTCTTCTACGATCAGCGAGAAAACCGAGCTGCTATTGCTCCGTTAATGACCGGTTGGGGAGAAAAACATGGGATCAAGGTTTTACCTGTGGGCGAAGATGATGAGCCCATCTACGATAAAAAGGGTAAAAAACGTGATGTGTTAGCAAAATTGGATGAAGCAGGTCAACCAGTCGAGCGTCCAGTAGATCGACGTGGTAAAGTGGTGAAGAACCCGTTCTGGGATGGAGCAGAGGTATTGGAATGCTTTACACATACCGGTTCCTTTACCCTAAATGCTTGTAAGCATGGTGCAAAGAAGGTAACAGCACTTGATATCTCAGAACATGCTATTGAAACAGCCAAACGTAATGTAGGTCTTAATGGATATTTGCATCGAGTTGATTTTGTTGTGGCTAATGCTTTTGATTACCTCCGTGAAAATGTTGAAGCAGGTAAGAACTGGGATGTTGTCATCCTCGACCCTCCAGCCTTCGCAAAATCGCGTGGTGCGGTAAAAGGTGCTTGCCGTGGTTATAAGGATATTAATTTACACGGCATGAAACTAGTTCGTCCAAGGGGGTACTTAGTAACAGCATCATGCTCATATCATATGTCACCAGATTTATTTATGGAAACGATTCAGCAAGCTGCATATGATGCGAAAAAGATTTTACGTTTAGTAGAATGGCGTGGTGCAGGAAAGGACCATCCACAAATTAGTGGAGCGGATGAAGGACACTATTTAAAATTTGCTATTTTTGAAGTAAGAGATCGTAAATAACAGAAGGAAATTGCTACTTCTATAAGGAAAAAACGAAGCACCCTCTCACGATTAAAGCTGAAATGGGTGCTTTTTTATTTATGCACAACTCATAAATTACTAAGCAGTATATTCACAGGGGTGTTTAGGAAATATTTTGTTACATCTGTTTTCCTACTGTCGCTTTAGTTGTGTTCTCAATTGTAGCTTTGAAGAAAATGGCTTGAGCAAATTTTGTTTTACTTCGTTACGTTACACAAAAATTTGTGTACATCCTCATTTGCTATCCTGACAGCATTTGGCTGATAGTGATTGGAATATGGGTTACTAAAACCATGAAGAGCTGGATACTGTTTTAAGATAACTTGTGAGCTATCGGATAGTGTTTGCAATAAAACAGAGAGATCGAATGCAGGTTCAGACTGCCCGTAAAGGAGAAGGACAGGGACTTTCGGAGTGATGTTGGTATATTGTCGGATACGCGAACCATAAAAACCAACGACCCCATCACATAATTCGACGTACTCCGTTAGTAACCAAGCGACTGATGCACCAACGCTGAAACCCATCACAATGATGTGTTGGTATAATGGACGTTGTAATCGTAGTACTTCAACTACTTGTTCAGAGGCTCTTTCAAAACCAATAGACATAAAACATTGGTAAGCCCGATCTTCTTCCTTTTGTGGAAAAGAAGTTGTTTCTTTGTACCATGAAAGGCAGAGTACATCCCACGATTGAGTGGCATACTGTTGGCAGACATCCAGCATGTGCTGATTAAGTCCATATATCTCAGGTAGAATTACAAGCAATCTTTTCTCGCCGCTACGTAAGAAGTACATAAGGAACAGCCTTCTTTCTAATCCAAATAATTTTGTCCATCATATCAAACGTAACATTATTCTGACAACAGATTTGGCATATGGTTATGAAGTATTAGTTCTATCATGCTATTTACTTGCTTTTTTGCTAGAATTTTGGTTATCCAGGATTTGAATTTTTTAGTTTGATTTAAAATGCAGTGAAATATCATAAATTGTATTTAATGCTGAATGGAAATGACGTAATTATTTTTACATTACGTTTTGCATAATTTAATTTATTTCCTTCTTTATTTTAAAGAATTATCAGATCAATATTTTGAAGGATTATCAGATCAGCTACTAGTTGCATCAAGCCGTGTCTTACTCCTTTTTTGTTTTTGCACCTCATACTTTTATCTAAGTCAAAATGATTCATATCCCTATGCATGTGTGTTGATCATAAGTGCTCTATTTTTGCGAAAGATCGCAATGTTTATAGGTTCATACCGAGCTCCAGTAGCTATCTTTACTAGAAAAGATTTTTAAGTCTTCTTAGAATTAACCCCATTCACCCTTGTCAGCCACAGTAACATTTTGTATGCTGAGAAAGGAAAATACGTGGCAAAAGCACTTTTTAGGCTGTAAGCATAATAATAAGGATTAAGTGAAACAGTCGTGTTGAACAGAAGGGAAAGGGGCATATACATGAAAAACAAAATCCGATTGGGTATTATTTACGGAGGAAAGACATCTGAGCATGAGGTATCGCTCTCGACGGCCCTTTCTATTATGAAGGCAGTAGATCAAAATAAATATGAAGTACAACCAATTTATGTACAAATGGATGGCACCTGGTTAAAAGGAGGACCTATCGCTGGTCAAGTACTCGAAAATGTAAATGCATTGCGTTTAGGTGGGGGAATTTCTCTTGGTCATCATGACAATAATCAAGAGGAGCAAGCGAAAATAACTCATGTGGGTAACCAATCATTGGTCGGTAATCCAGCTAATGTGATGTCTATTCATCAGGAGGTAGATGTTATTTTTCCAGTGATTCATGGACCAAATGGTGAGGACGGTACTGTACAAGGTTTATTGGAATTAGCAGGTATTCCTTATGTTGGTACAGGAGTTATGGCATCTGCAGTGGGAATGGATAAATTGATGATGAAAAATGTTTTTGCTCAAGCAGGTCTTGATCAAGTTGATTACATGGGCTTTTTACGTTCTCAAATCGAGCGTGATGTAGATAGCGTTATGAATCAGATTGAACAAAAACTGGGATATCCTTGTTTTGTAAAGCCAGCCAACATGGGTTCAAGCGTAGGGATTACTAAAGCGAAAGACCGCGAAGATTTGCGTGGAGCTTTGGAACTTGCTTGCAAATTTGACCGTCGTATTATTATTGAAGAGTTCATTAAAGCTCGTGAGGTAGAAATTGGCGTATTGGGAAATGAAGAATTGCGTACCTCCGTTATTGGCGAAGTTATTGCAGCAAAAGAATTTTATGATTATGAAGCGAAATATAAAGGTGGAGGTACTGATCTCAAAATCCCTGCTGATCTACCACAGCAAGTAGCGGATCGTATTGCTGAGATGGCGAAGACGGCATTTCAGGCTTTGGATGGTTCTGGTCTATCCCGTGTTGATTTCTTCTATGATGAGGAAAATGACCGTGTGGTGATTAATGAGGTTAACACGATGCCAGGCTTTACACCATTTAGCATGTATCCTATGTTATTTGCAGAAGCAGGGATTCCGTATGCCGAACTAATTGATCGACTAGTCCAACTTGGACTAGAACGTTACGAAGAAAAACAAAGAAATATTGTGGCAGCAGAAGAGTTAGAATAAAGCGGGAGCCTTCTCAAATTGGGAAGGCTTTTTTTCTTAACGTACTATTATAATTTTAGATGGTTATTGTTGATTCATTTTAATTGAACATTGGTTAAGTAGCATAACGTTCGAATTTTTTGCTATCTATTTTTTTATTAATAGTTTTTAGGATAGCTAGGATATCCTGTGTTTGGTTCTCTTCAATGCGCTGAAGGAGGTGTGTATGATCGGTTTGGACAGCCTTCATATCATGAATTTCTTTCTTGATAGTACCTAAATCACTTCTAATACCATATGATTCGGATTTAATCAAATCTAAGTGTTTTTTAATACCATATGATTCAGATTTGATCCTATCTATATCTTTTTTAATACGACCTGATTCCTGTTTTACAATGTTTAACTCTGTTTCGATATTACTCATCTTTGATTTAATCCCACTCAACTCTTTTTTAATGTTCTTTGTCTCTATTTGAGTAACTTTAATTTCATGGTTCATACTGTCGAGTTTAGCATTAATTCCTTGTAAAGCTTCCACTACTGATATTCGAAACTCCATGCTTATCCCCTCCAAGCTTGATTCTAACGTACAATATCTTAAGGGGTGACTGCAATAATAAAACAAGCTAAAAACAAGATTTTCCTAACTTCTAGACGTATAATTTGGTAAAGGCCTCTTTGTTCACATGTTTTTTATTAGGTAGAATGTGAAAAAGCCCTCTCTAAGAAGGCCGTATGAATCACTTTTATGCCTAGGAGACTCTATCTCAGCAGGTGTTGTACCTGGTGTTTATTACCTTCTTTCCTTGGTTTAATCTGATCCACCACCTCCAGAATCACTACTTCCGGAGTCGTTACAGCTACCCCAGCTATCCCTAGATGATACATCCCCACAATCTGGTTGAGTATCATTTTGGGACCAAAAAGTGGAAGAGCTAGTTGAAGACGAATTATGACTTGTTGATTGTGAATGGGATTGACTACGTTTAAGTAAGAAGGGGACAAGGATTAAAAATAGAATGATAAGCACAATAGTGACTAACAATATTTGGCCTCCAATCATTTTAATGAGGGGGGAGATTAGTTTTCTTCCCCACTATGTATAACGTTTGTTTTGATAGGAAGTTTCAGATAATTTGTAGTTAGTTATTACAGGATTTATATAAAAAAGCACCTCTTTCAGCATAGAGAACAGACGCTGGAAGAAATGCTTTTCTGAAACAATTCAAGCAACATGTATGACGCATCTTGGGAGTAAGTAAATTAAATTTCCTGCAATGAAGGTAGTAGTGTTTCCAGTTTCATGCCCCGGGAAGCTTTTAATAACACGGCAGAATGTGGTTTCAATAAAGAACGTAGGTAAACCATAGCTTCTTCCTTAGAGCTAAAATGATGGCTCTCTCCCGTAAAGTGTTCCCCAATAAATCGTGAATCCTCTCCGATTGTTACCATGCAAGTAAAGCAATCATCCCACTTTGATACATATTCTCCAACTCCTGCGTGCAATGCCTGACTATCTGAGCCTAATTCCAAGAGATCAGCTAATATTAATACTTTGGTACGGTCTTGAAAAAGGTCTGCAAAGTTTTCAATAGAAGCTTTCATTGATAAGGGATTGGCGTTGTAAGCATCGTTGACGATAATCATACCGTTTTGAGATGTATGGATTTCAAAGCGCATGCCTGAGATGCTTAAGGTCTTCATTGCTTGTTGAATCTCCTCAAAGCTCATTCCTTGTTCGCGTGCAATTCCGATAGCTGGTAAAGCATTGGATACATTATATGTACCAAATAGTGGCATAAATACACGCAGGGTTTGTTGATCTTCAAAGTGTACAGTGAAGTGGGTACCCTTATCATCTGTAACTAAATCCGACGCCCATAGATCAGCAGGTCCTTCCACAGAATAATAGCAAATTGGGCTATCA
This sequence comes from Brevibacillus sp. JB24b, assembly GCF_051713385.1. Classification (NCBI taxonomy): domain Bacteria; kingdom Bacillati; phylum Bacillota; class Bacilli; order Caryophanales; family Paenibacillaceae; genus Brevibacillus; species Brevibacillus sp. JB24b. The sequence continues at coordinate 1,596,481 of NZ_JBNVQV010000001.1, forward strand.
GATAAGTGCTTAACTTTCTGGAGGTATTCGTTATCTCCATTTAGGTAAACACGGCCTGTGGGGGCTGTATGAGGCAATAGTTCTGCTTTTGCTAGGGCGATTTTTTCAAGCGTCCCAAAATACTCCATATGAGCTTCACCAATACTTGTAATCACACTATAGGTTGGTTTTGTAATAGAAGCTAATAAATCAATCTCTCCAGCGTGGCTCATGCCAAGCTCCAGAACCGCAACTTCATGAGTATTATCGAGATGCAATAAGGAAAAGGGAAGGCCGATATGATTGTTAAAGTTTTTATACGTACTACAGATTGGGCGTGTACTAGCTAAAAGATGAGAAACCATATCTTTCGTAGTTGTCTTGCCTGTACTGCCTGTAACGGCAATGAATGGAATAGAAAACTGATTTCGATAAGCACTTGCTATCTTTTGAAATGCTGTCAAAGTATCATTTACAAGTATCAGACCGAAATCTTTTGGGAGAGTAGCCGGAACTTTGGATAAGTCGGATACGAGAGTAGCAATTGCTCCAGATTCATGTGCCTGCTTGATAAAATCATGTCCATCGCGTGCTTCTACCAATGGAACAAATAAACTGTCTGGGTGTAATTGGCGACTGTCAAAATGAGCACTGGTTACATTGGCTTCAGGATTCCCTTGAACAAGGATCCCTTGCGCCATCTTAGTGATGGTATTTAAAGTGGTTGGTAACATAGTTTTATTCTCTCCTTATCATCATTTCTGCTAAGTCCACAGATAACGATGGGTATAACCGATATGGATAAAAAAATAGCCTAATAGAAGGCATCCCACGTCATGCTAACACGGTGGACGCAATGCCGCAATAGCAAGAGCATGTAAAGTGGATAAAATGGGAATAGGAGCATGCGTCTATTGCGATAGCTGTTTCTATAAGGTATGATAATAGTGAGTCTTGCTTGAAGAATCTTTGTAAAAGATACCCAAGCAGGTTTTTTGGTTGAGGGTTGGAAAAAGGTTGACCTAACGCCCTTCACTGATTTATAATGTAGTCTGACAGTCTGTAGAACAATGAACAGTTGTCCCACGGTTTCAAGCGGAGGGAGGGAAAATAGATGGCAGAAGTACGCATTAGAAAAAATGAATCTTTGGAGAGCGCGCTTCGTCGTTTTAAGCGTGAAAATGCTAAAGCTGGAGTGTTGGCTGAGCTTCGTAAGCGTCGCCACTTTGAAAAGCCTAGCATTGCTCGCAAGAAAAAATCCGAAGCGGCTCGTAAACGTAAGTTCTAATTAACGGGAGGGCTCATCATGAGTGTAATGGAGCAACTCAATCACGATATGAAGCAAGCGATGAAGGACAAATCGGCCTTAAAGCTCTCCGTTATTCGCATGGTCAAAGCCACCATTAAAAACGAAGAGATTAAGCTGGGTCGAGATCTGTCCGACGATGAAGTGCTGACTATCTTGACCCGTGAGTTAAAGCAACGCCGTGACTCCCTCCATGAGTTTGAGAAAGCCGGTCGCGAGGATTTAGCGACAAAGACACGTGACGAAATGGATATTATATTGGCTTATATGCCTGCTCAATTAAGCGAAGAGGAGATTCGTCAAATCGTTCGCGAGGCTGTAGTTGCTGTTGGCGCTACTTCCAAGAAAGAGATGGGCAAAGTCATGGGAGCCATCATGCCTAAAGTAAAAGGCAAAGCTGACGGTAACCTTGTCCAACGAATCGTCTCTGAAGAATTACCTTCATAAGCAAATAAAATCCAGTCTCATGTAGGCTGGATTTTTTGCGGTAGAGTAGAATAAGTAGCCTTGTCAGATAGGGGATACCCTCATCGACAAGGCTTTTCTTTGCTATTTCATGACTTTTACAACTTATTGAAACTTCCTTCCTATCTACTCGTATACCTACGTAAGATGTTACAAAACATGATAGGAAAGGAGGAATTGCACCTTGAGACAACATCTAGCCTTTACTCGCATGTTTGCCTGTATGCTTGCTTTGATGATGTTTGCTGGAGGGATATTAGCCTGGACGGCTTGGTCTCAGCCTGTAGAAGCGGCAGGTAAACGAGTTTTTTATGTGCCTGTTGAGCAAGATATCGAGCGCGGTCTTGAAAGCTTTTTGCACCGTGCCTTCCAAGAAGCCAATGAACAACGTGCAGATGTCATTATACTTGACATTAATACTCCAGGTGGAGATGTGGTCTCGGCTGGCAATATCGGTGCATTGATTAGAAGTGCACCTATGAAAGTCGTTGCCTATATTAACAATCAGGCTTTTTCAGCAGGAACTTACATCGCCTTAAATGCGAATGAGATTGTGATGGAACCGGGAAGTAGTATCGGAGCTGCTGCACCGATTGATGTACAAGGGAACGCAGCTCCGGTGAAAATTACTTCTGGATGGGCTCAAATGATGGAGGAAGCTGCAAAGTTAAACGGCAGGGATGCTTCCGTGGCGAAAGCGATGGTCTATATTGATCAGGATTTTGCTGGATTAAAAAAGAAGGGTGAAATTTTATCCCTTGGCGCTGAAGAAGCGCAGAGGCTAGGCTATGCAGATAAAATTGTCCGTAGCAAGGCTGAGCTGTTTCAATATGTAGGAGTAAATGAGAGTGAGGTTTTACACATCTCTCCCACGCCTACTGAGAAGGTTGCAAGGTTTGTAACCAATCCTGTTGTCCTAAGCTGTCTATTGTTAATTGGGATGCTTGGAGTGATTATTGAGTTGTTTGCTCCTGGCTTTGGGGTTGCGGGTATTATTGGTATCTTGTCCTTTACACTCTATTTCTTCGGGCATTTTGTAGCGGGCTTTGCCAATTGGCTGGATATTGGTCTGTTTATTATTGGGGTCATTCTAATGATTCTAGAAATCTTTTTGCCGGGTGGCATTGTAGGCTTCCTTGGTTTTGTAAGCATGTCCACAGGTCTAGTATTAGCTGCTTATGATACTAAACAAGGGCTTACATCCCTAGGAATTGCAGCCATTATTACGCTTATTGTAGCATTTATACTGGCTAAATATTTCGGATTAAGGGGAACCTGGAGTAAATTTGTTCTAAAAGAGGAGCAACATAAAGATACAGGGTATGTCGCTCCAAAAAATCAAAATGATCTACTTGGTAGAACAGGTGTAGCTTTAACCACTTTGCGTCCTGCTGGGGTAATCTTGATTGGCGAACAACGTATTGATGCTGTAAGTGCAGGTGGATACATTGCAGCTGGTAGCGCAATTAAAGTGGTTCAAGTAGAAGGAGCACGAATTGTCGTGCAAGAATGTAAAAATGAAAGTAAGGGGTAGATTTAGATGGACACAAGCATGATATCTTTCGTGTTTATGATCGCGGTTGTCATCATTGTATTGTCTGTTTTCTTTTCATTTGTACCGGTAATGCTTTGGATTTCTGCCTTAGCTTCAGGTGTTAGCGTAAGCATTCTAACATTGGTAGCGATGCGTTTGCGTCGTGTAACTCCCGCCCGTATCGTCAATCCATTAATTAAGGCACGTAAGGCTGGTCTTGACCTTAATACAAACCAATTAGAGAGTCACTTTTTAGCTGGTGGTAACGTTGATAGAGTGGTAGATGCTTTGGTAGCAGCTCAACGTGCAGATATTCCACTAGGCTTCGAACGTGCAGCAGCGATTGACTTAGCTGGTCGTGATGTATTGCAAGCAGTACAAATGAGCGTTAACCCGAAAGTGATAGAAACTCCAGTTATCGCCGCAGTAGCGATGAATGGGATTGAAGTTCGTGCAAAGGCGAAAGTAACAGTGCGTGCGAATATTGATCGTTTAGTTGGTGGTGCTGGTGAAGAGACGATTATCGCTCGTGTCGGTGAAGGAATTGTTACTACTATCGGCTCGTCTAACAAACATAAAGATGTGTTAGAAAACCCAGATCTTATTTCTCAAACAGTATTAAACAAAGGTCTAGATGCAGGTACAGCTTTTGAGATTCTGTCGATCGATATTGCGGACGTAGATGTAGGTAAAAATATTGGTGCTCAATTGCAAACAGACCAAGCAGAAGCTGACAAACGTATCGCTCAAGCAAAAGCGGAAGAACGTCGTGCAATGGCTGTGGCAACTGAGCAAGAGATGAAAGCGCGCGTTGAAGAGATGAAAGCAAAAGTAGTTGAATCCGAAGCGGAGGTACCACTTGCTTTGGCGGAAGCATTGCGTTCGGGTAAGCTAGGTGTTATGGATTATTACAACATGCAGAACATCATGGCAGATACTTCTATGAGAGAATCATTTGGTGACCCTGAAGGTACAAAGAAAAACGACATAGATAAGAAATAGGTGATGAGGCATGGAAACTCTCATCGAGCTGATCTTTTATTTGTTAACTGGTAAAAAGTTTGATAATAACAAGGGACCTAAGATGAATCCTATGCAACCTACGAATAGGAAGCCTGGAGAAATGCTACCACCATATCAACGGCAGGTAGTAAAAAGGGACCCAAGACAGGAAGCGCAACCAGGTGTGCTTGAGATTCCTTCAACGTCCCAATCAGAAAATCCAGCGCCATATCATCCTGCCTCTACAAGTTCACCCTCAATGTCAACAGAATGGCAGGGTACTTATCTGGAGAATCAACCTGAAACCCCCGTACATTCAGGGAACGGCTCACCACGGGATGGAAGAACCGAGTTGGAAAAGCAACTTGGAGAAGGCCGATCAATGTTGGAGGAGCAGTATGAAGCCAACGCTACTCAGATGGTTATAGCACCTACTGAGCATAAAAACAGTAAGTTATTGAGTGTTGAATTGCATGGATCATCCATTCGTACATCACAGGAGCAAGCAATAGTCACAGCCAAAAGACAACCGGTTAAGCTAGCAGGAACAGCATTAGATGGTATGAGATGGGCGATCGTTTTAGGAAAGCCACGTAGTAAAGATCCACATCCCACGTCAGCTTTTAGTGGCTACAGAATGGGAAAGTATCGGTAGTGGAGTAATATTAGTTCCCTACTCTACAAAAGGACCTCGGGCATGATTGTCGCCCTGGGGTCCTTTTGTATTTATGATCAACAAGCTCAGCTAAGCTAAGCGTATAAAAAGTAATAGGATTCCATGTTCTCTTCCTAATAAAAAGATAATGGCAACATTACTATGTAAGTTTTTTGTTACTATGGATAGGAGATACAAGTGATTGGTGGAAATGAGTAGCCGTCATGTACAGAGCTGACGCTTGTATGGCCTTCCAATACTTCACAGATATGATCCGTCGGAGTATTGATGAAGCCCATCTTTTCAAAGGGAGGATACGATCTTGCAACCAGACATTAAAATCTTAGAACGATGCTCTACACCACGCGGTGAAATTCAGCTTCAGTATCGAAATAACAATTATGAGATTATTAGCAATGGAACTTTTTTGATGGCAACTTATAATGGAGAATCAGAACGTCTTATGGTTAAGGCATCTCTTGATTGCGTTCATAAGCCTCAAAAAATATTGATTGGTGGATTAGGTGTGGGATTTTCTCTTTCAGAAGCTTTAAGAAGCAACAGGGTAGAAGAGGTTGTAGTCGTAGAAATAGAGGAAAAGATCATTGAATGGAATAACATATATTTTGCCGAATATTCGGATCATGCTCTCTCTGACTCTCGAACCCGTGTTGTAAAAGCAGATATTCTCAAATGGATGCAGGAAACAAACGAAAAATTTGATGTGATTTGTCTCGATATTGACAATGGGCCGGATTGGACTGTTACAGAAGCAAACAATTCACTTTATAAGGAAGCAGGACTTAACACCTTACTTGGTTTGATGAACCCAGAGGGTGTTATTGCATTTTGGAGTGCTAATTCTTCAGAAGCTTTTGCTCTACGATTATCTGAGTATTTTAATGAAGTAGAGGAGTATACAGTAGAGGTAGAACGAGGAGTGCCAGATGTTGTCTATATCGCAAAATTACCTAAGTGATTAGAGAAATACATATAATAACGATAAGAAAAAGGGAATTATGAATCCCTTTAAGCCCTTAACCTTATAGGTTATAGAATATGAAATGGTTGAGAGGAACTTCGATAACGTGTAAGATAGTGCGACTTACTTAAAAGTAAAACTTACCTAATGAGAGAGTAAGAATCATATGCAATAGGTCTATTTATTATGCCCACTAGAAGTGTGGGTGATAGAGAATCAGTAAATACAAGATGTTACTACGTTTTGTTACTTTTAGATTGACAGTAGGGGCTTTTCTAAACTTGGATTATTCCTTTATGAATAGTTGTTATGCATCTAAAACGTAATAACTAGGGACGTGCTATACTAACAGTAATACTACCTACCATTAGATAGGCTAAGTGAACAAAGGAGAGAAAGCATTATGGCCCTCTATGATAAAAAAGGTCCAATCGTCGTGAAGGAAGAACCAGGCGTTAAATTTTACTGTATGTGCGGCCTTACAGAAGATGCCCCCTACTGTGATGGCACTCATAATGGACAAGGAACAGGAAAAACCCCGTATATTGTTAAATTTAGTGAAGCTAAGACGGTAAGGATTTGTGGTTGTGGAATGTCTCAAAAATTACCTTATTGTGATGGGGCTCATGGTAAAGGTGAGAATTAAATGATGTAAGACCCGTATGTTGTATATAGACATGCGGGTTTTTCTATTAGATCAGGCGGTTTTTCTAGTCCTACGCAAATCCCTTTAGAGAACGGATGGCTTTTTCCTTACAGAATAAGAACAAGTTTGTGTTTCTCTCCCGTTTCAATACGCCCCCAGTTGTCAGGGGAATTTTCTTTCCAAGGTTAGTATGTAAGGTTCAATCGACATCTTTTCATCCCAACCACTTACTTACGAAGTTAACCAATTTGATTGATTTGTTTTTTGCGAAATCGCCTCTAACGAAACGTATGGAAATCCCCTCTACCTTTTTCAAATTCCCAGCATGATAAGCCCTACCCCCTGCATAGGTATAAAAGAACGGATTTTTGTGTTGCAAGAACACGGCTATCCCATTTAACAGACTCCACTCAAGTAAGTCTGGTGTATATGCAAGGAAGAAGGGGGCTTACATATGAAGAAATGGAGCCGCCGACTGCGCCGAATGGCTGTGGGCGTGTTGGATCTACCTCAGGATGTGGTACTCGAAGTCCCGAGAATTACAATGATTGGTCATTTGCAAATGTATATAGAAAACCACCGGGGTGTCCTGCAATTTAGCGATACCGAACTTCGCTTATTATTAACAAACGGACAGTTGCTTGTCATAGGGGAACAGCTGGTGATTCGTGCTATTTTGAAGGAAGAAGTGTTGTTGGAAGGTAGAATTGGCAAGATAACGTTCATTCAAAATACGTGACGAGTTTGAGGGGGATACAGATGCGAAACGTAGTAAAAGAATGGTACGAAGGTCATATAACAGTAACAATTCGCGGTAAACGGTTCGAACGTCTTATCAACCTAGCTGTCCGCGAAAACATTTCAATGTGGAATATCAAGCGTTTAGATCCGGAGCTTGGACAGTGTGAGATGATGATTGCCGATTTTTATCGGCTTCGTCCCTTCTTAAAGGAGACAGGCTGCCGTGTACATGTGACAAGCCGAGATGGGTTACCTTTTTTGTTGTTACGGATGCGAATGAGAATTGGGTTTGTTGCAGGTATTTTAATTTTTTTATTCGGATTGTACATGCTCTCCACGTTTGTATGGCAAATCGAAGTACAAGGAACACAGAATATCTCGCAATATCAGGTGACACAAGCTGCCGAGAAGGTGGGGTTAAGAGCAGGTGCATGGAAATTCAAAATTGGGGACCCACAAGAATTACAGCGTCGCATTTTAGGCTATATTCCAGAAGCCTCATGGGTAGGTGTAGAGTTAAATGGTACAAAGGCAATTATTCAGGTCGTTGAAAAGGTTGATCCGGAAAAGAGTGTTGCGCATGAACCTAAACATGTTGTGGCAAAGAAAAAAGCGGTCATCCACAGTATTTTTGCAGAAACAGGTAAGACTATGGTTAAAGCGAATCAATATGTTGATAAGGGGCAGGTTTTAATTTCAGGAATTATTGGCAATGAGGAACGTCAATCTGTTGTTTCTGCCCGAGGACAAGTGAAAGGAGAGGTCTGGTATCGATCTGATGTGACCGTTCCCTTAATCCAGAACCAGCTTATTTATACGGGAGAAAAACAGAAGCAACACTTTTTGATTTTTGGGTCATCCGCTGTACGTCTCTGGCCATTTGAAGTCAAGTCGTACAAGCATGATCGTAAGACAGAAAAACGTTTTCAAGCAGCTTTTTTTGACTATCAATTGCCGTTCGGGTGGAAAACAGAAATTGATCGAGAGCTGGAGCCTAAGGTTATTCGAATGAGCGATCAGAATGCTCTTGAGGTAGCTAAACAATTTGCAAAAGCAGATATCTTGAAACGAGCTGGAGAAGATGCGAAGATAAAAGAAGAAAAAGTTTTGCACGTAAAACAAGAGAATGGTAAAGTTTATGTAAGTATCTATTTTTCCGTTATCGAAAATATAGCGATGGACCAACCAATTGTTGCTACGCCGCCCGCACTAGAAGGCACACCAAACTAAAATAACTGATGGCAAGGAGATGGACAAAGGTTGCAAGTACAAGAAGAAGTAGTGATCCAGTTTGCAGATGCACAGGAAGCATTGCTTTTGTTTGGACCTCATGATTCCTATTTAAAAAAGATCGAAGAAAAAACAACAGCTCAGATAGGAACCCGCACCGGCGCATTCGTCATCAGTGGGGAAAAGGCAGAAGTCGACAAGCTGGCTACGCTATTTGATACTTTATTGCAGCTGATCCGCAGGGGAATTACGTTATCCGAACGTGATGTATACTATGCGATGCAGCTAACAGAAAAAGGGGAAGAACAAGAGCTTCTGCATCTTTATGAAGAAGAGGTAGCACGTTCTCACCGCGGTAAATTAGTCCGGGCTAAAACCTTAGGGCAGCGCCATTATTTGTCTGCTATTAAACGAAATGATATCGTGTTTGGAATTGGTCCTGCTGGTACTGGTAAAACATATCTAGCAGTAGTAATGGCCGTACAGGCTCTCAAAAACGGTCGAGTAAAGCGAATTGTTCTCACTCGTCCAGCTGTGGAAGCGGGCGAAAGTCTTGGTTTCTTACCAGGTGATTTACAAGAGAAGGTAGACCCTTATCTACGACCGCTCTATGATGCTTTGTATGATATGTTAGGAACTGAACAGGTTAGTAAAATGATGGAACGAGGTATCATCGAGGTAGCTCCGCTTGCTTATATGAGGGGGCGTACTTTAGAAGATAGCTTTATTATTCTGGATGAAGCACAAAATACTACACCAGAACAAATGAAAATGTTCTTGACGCGCCTGGGTTTTGGCTCCAAAATGGTCATCACAGGGGATGTGACTCAGATTGACCTGCCAAAAGGCAAAAAGTCTGGTCTGCGAGAAGCAGAGCGCATTCTTTCCATTATTTCTGACATCGCTTTTATCGAATTCCAGGATACAGATGTTGTACGTCATAGCTTGGTTCAAAAAATCATTACAGCGTATTCCAGAGAGGAGCAGCAGAATTAGGCTGGCTCCTCTTGGAGTCTCTTTATGTGATTATAAATTATGATATGTTTCAGAAGAAAAAGAGGGAAGAACATTGCTGACGATTGAAATTGTAAATGAGCAAGACGAAGAAATCACTCAAGAGCACCAACAACTTATTGAAGAGTGCTTACAAAAAGCAGCCCAATTTGAAGAGATTACGGGCGAAGTGGTTATCACACTTGTAAACAATGAACGTATCCATGAGTTGAATCGCGATTATCGTGGAGTGGATCGTCCTACCGATGTGCTATCGTTTGCACTGAATGAAGAGGGCGAGGGTGACATGGAGATATTTGTGGAAGAAAGTGAATTTGATGACTATCCTAATATGCTAGGCGATATCATCATCTCAATTCCACGAACAAAAGAACAAGCGCAAGATTATGGCCATTCTTTTGAACGCGAGCTTGGTTTTCTAGCAGTGCATGGATTTTTGCATTTGATTGGCTATGACCATGGGACACCTGAGGAAGAAAAAGAAATGTTTACCCGTCAGGAAAATATCCTGCAAGAAGTCGGTTTGACGAGATAGGGGCGGTCAACGTGAAGGAGTGGCTTCGTTTATGGCGTAGTTTTGGTTATGCTCTACAGGGAATTAACCATGCTATACGCACCCAACGAAACATGCAAATACACGTAGTAGCTGCGCTCGGTGTGGTTATTGTATCCATTTGGCTACAAGTTACTCGCCTAGAGCTTAGCCTATTATTATTGGTTATTGCTGTTGTTTGGGCGCTTGAACTACTTAATACTGCCATTGAAGCTGTCGTTGATCTGGTTACAGAAGAGTATCATCCACAAGCAAAAATAGCGAAGGATGTCGCTGCTGGAGCTGTCTTTGTATCCGCTATGTTTGCAGTCGTAATTGGAATCCTCATTCTTGGACCACCTTTATATGCCTATTTCTTTACTCGCTAGGACACGTTAATAACGGTCAAGGAATCAGCTAGACGAACCTCCCAAAATGGGAACGGCATCGTCTGGTCTCTTGGCATCTTCATTTTTATTTAGAAACAGGAGAGGAAGAATTGTATGAACCAACAACAACTAATTGAACAAGCAAAAGTAGCAAGAGAAACAGCTTACGTACCTTATTCCAAATTCCCGGTGGGTGCTGCATTATTATCAGAAACGGGTAAAGTATATCTAGGATGTAATATTGAAAATGCTGCTTATCCTCTGTGCAACTGCGCAGAACGAACAGCTTTGTTTAAAGCATATTCCGATGGAGATAAGACTTACCAAGCAATCGCTGTGGTAGCGGATACACCGAAACCAGTACCACCATGTGGAGCATGCCGTCAGGTTATGGCAGAAATGTGCCCACCTGATATGAAGGTAATCTTGTCCAATTTAAATGGAGATGTTACGGTTACTACAGTGAGTGAACTATTGCCAGGTGCTTTTACAAAGGAGGATCTTCTTGGATAATCATAAAAAGAAAGAAACGTTTAAATCCGGATTTGTATCAATTATTGGACGACCAAATGTAGGGAAATCCACATTATTAAATCAAGTTGTTGGGCAAAAAGTCGCCATTATGTCCAATAAACCCCAAACCACACGTAATCAGATTCGTGCTGTGTATACCACTGACAAAGGTCAATTAATTTTCATTGATACACCAGGTATTCATAAAGCGAAGTCCAAATTGGGCGATTACATGGTAGCAGCTGCTGAGAACACTCTCAATGAAGTAGACTTGGTACTGTTCGTAATTGATGCCACAGAAAAACGTGGGGCAGGAGAAGAGTATATTCTCGAGCGTTTGAAGAAGGTTAATACCCCGGTCTTCTTGGTTATTAACAAAATTGATCAAATTCATCCAGAAGATTTGCTTCCGTTAATTGATGAATATCGGAAGCATCATGATTTTAAACAAATTGTTCCTATTTCTGCTTTACAAGGAAACAATACAGATGCCTTACTACAATCCATTTTGTTGGAAATGCCAGAAGGTCCCATGTATTATCCAGCAGATCAAGTAACGGATCATCCTGAACGCTTTATCGTAGCGGAATTGATTCGTGAAAAGGTTCTTCATCTGACGCGTGAAGAGATTCCGCATTCAATCGCTGTAACGGTGGAGGAAATGAAGCGTGGGGAAAATGGAAAAACATTATACATTTATGCCGCAATCTACGTGGAACGTGATTCTCAAAAAGGAATTCTGATCGGAAAAAGAGGGGACATGCTAAAAGAAATTTCCAAACGTGCACGGGTTGATATGGAGCGTTTATTAGGAGAAAAAATCTTTTTAGAAGTATGGGTAAAAGTGAAGAAAGATTGGCGTAATCAGGAAAGAATGCTTCGTAATTTTGGTTTCTATGAAGAGAAATAAACTCTTTCCTTACTATACGTGACAATTTTTCCAAGGCATAGAAATGGGGGCTACGGTGGATTCTATATAAAGAAAGTAGAGCCGAAAAAAGGAAAGGATGATGCAACATGCTTCGCAACTTTTCTTGGAGTTACTTTGCTTCAACCGGTGATATCCACGCTTACCTTCTTTATAAGGAACATCATGAAGCGCAAAACGTTGCTGATGATGCAGGATCACTGGATCAAGCCCTATTGGAACAGGGTGATTCTCAGGTATGCTTGTAAAGTGGGAAGGTATTGTCATCCGTAGCGTTGATTACGGAGAAAGTAGTAAAGTGGTTACGCTCTACACTAGAGAATACGGTAAGGTCGGGGTAATGGCAAAGGGGGCCAAAAAACCTCGAAGTCGCCTGGCCGCCGTATCTCAATTGTTTACACATGGATACTATCTATGTAAAAAAGGAACAGGGACAGGAATGCCGGAGCTCACGCAAGGGGACATTCTTCAATCTTTTAAAGACCTCCGTCAAGATTTAATGCTGACTGCTTATTCTGCTTATATGGCAGAGATGTTAGATCGTTTGACTGAAGAGCGTGAGTCTAATCCTTACCTGTTCCAATTATTAGTTCATACACTCCAGTATTTGGATGAAGGTAAGGATTCTGAGATTCTTTGCCGTATTTTTGAAAGTAAAATGCTGGTTCTTGCTGGAATTCGTCCGCATCTTGAAAGTTGCATTTCTTGTGGTGCAGAGGGCGAACCTTATACGTTTAGTATCACGCAAGGTGGTCTTTTATGTCAGAGATGTACACCTACTGATCCTTATTCGTTTCATATTTTGCCGGCAACTTGGAAATTATTACGGCTGTTTTTATTATTCCCCCTTGAGCGTTTAGGAGAGATTGAAGTAAAAATAAATACACGAAACCAACTGAGGCTTCTGTTGCATAGGTATTTAGATCAGCATATTGACCTCCATCTCAAAAGCCGAAACTTTCTAGAACAAATGGAACGTCTAGAGTTTTCAGATGGATTTGACAAGGCATAGTTTTTTGGCTATCATGATCAATTGTGATCATATATATATACATAAACATCGGCTTATCGGGACATGAGCTCCCTGCCTCCTTTTGTGGAGGCTTTTTTCTACTTTCAGTACATTAGGGTAGCAGAAAAAAAGCTTTTTACGATTCTTTTGCAGGAATCTATCTCTTTATAGAGTAATACTAGGGATAGTAATTTATGAATCGGTGGTGATCCGTCATCGAATTGACCAAACGCCAAGAACAAATTTTGCAAATTGTAAAAGATGAAGGTCCAATTACAGGTGAGAATATTGCTGAGCACCTGAATCTCACAAGGGCTACTCTTCGACCTGATTTATCCATCCTTACTATGTCGGGTTATTTAGATGCCAGACCGAGGGTTGGCTATTTTTATGCAGGTCGTCCTACATCGTCGGTTATTGCAGAACGACTGCACAAGCTAGTAGTAAATGATTATAAAGCGGTGCCTATCGTCGTGGCTGAATCAGCGACGGTGTATGATGCAATTGTGACTTTATTCTTAGAAGATGTAGGTACATTGTTTGTTGTCAATCAAAAAGGTCTGTTAGCTGGTGTAGTGTCTCGAAAGGATTTACTCCGGGCCTCATTAGGTAACAAGGGATTGGAGAGCATACCTGTCAGCATCATCATGACAAGAATGCCTAATATCGTCACGTGTTCTCCAGAAGAGACTCTTCTGGATACTGCACAAAAATTGATTGAATTCCAAATTGATTCACTGCCGGTCGTACGCCCCAACGAAGAAGATCCAAAAACCTTTGAATTGTTGGGCAGAATTACCAAAACAACAATTTCTAGAGCTTTTGTGGAGCTTGGCAAAGAGACGAATGTGTAGGGGGAAGTTAGATTGGAAATGAATACCCAATTAATTTATGTCGTATCGGATTCAATTGGAGAAACAGCAGAATTTGTCGTAAGGGCAGTGTCAAGTCAATTTAGCGGTAAAACGGTAGATATTCACAAGTATCCGTACATCGAGGATAAAGAATCCATTGATGAAGTTATCCTTTCCGCCAAAGAATCAAAAGCTCTGGTGGTGTTTACTCTCGTTGTTCCTGAACTAAAGACTTATATTTTGGAACAAGCCAACAGACATAATGTGCCCATTGTGGATGTAATGGGTCCATTATTAACCATTATGGAAGATCTACTCCAGACGAAACAATCCGGCAAGCCTGGATTAGTACGTAAATTGGATGAGGATTATTTCCGAAAAGTGGAGGCCATTGAGTTCGCTGTAAAATACGATGATGGCAGAGACCCTCGTGGCTTACTTCGAGCAGATGTTGTATTAATTGGGGTTTCGCGTACATCTAAAACCCCGTTGTCCATGTATTTGGCAAACAAACGCTTGAAGGTAGCAAATGTACCGTTGGTTCCAGAAGTCGAACCGCCGGAAGAATTGTTCTTACTACCAGCGGAAAAATGTATTGGACTTACCATAAATTCAGATCAATTAAACGGAATTCGCACGGAACGATTAAAAGCATTAGGTCTAACTGCCCAAGCGAATTATGCAACAATGGATCGGATTGAAACAGAATTGGAATACTCAAAAAAAATCATGGAACGCGTAGGTTGTCCCGTGATCGATGTTTCCATCAAAGCAGTTGAAGAGACGGCTAATATTATTCTTGACATTATTCGACGTAACAAAATCAAAACACGCCGATAAGTTCAGAAAGAAAAAATAGTAGTTGAAAGAAGGATTTTGCCGAACTTTGACGAATAAAGTAATTTCATTGCTGTGAAAAGGTGGATGGCTATGGCTCAATCTACACCCGAAGAGTTCGTCAACCAGGTTCGAGCAGCTGTTGACATCGTAGACGTGGTGGGAGAATACGTACAACTGAAGAAGAGGGGGCGCGCCTATCTAGGCTTGTGTCCGTTCCATTCGGAAAAAACCCCGTCCTTTAATGTGAACGCGGAGCGACAGTTTTATCATTGCTTCGGGTGTCATGCTGGGGGAGACGTATTCTCTTTCGTTATGCAAGTCGAACAGCTATCGTTTCCTGAGGCCTTGCAAAAACTTGCAGACCGGGTGGGATTAACCCCGCCAGCTCCCCTCGCTCACGAAGATAATCCGATGCAGAGCGTGAAGGCGAAAATGTATGAAGCCTATCGTTTTGTGGCGAAACTATATCATTATGTTTTAACATCCACTCCCTATGGATCGGAAGCTCTTCGGTATTTGGAGAACCGAGGCTTTACTAGAACGACGATTGACGAATACATGATTGGGTTTGCGCCTGAATCATGGGATTTCGTTAAGGATAACCTTGTAAAGCGTAATTTTCCGTTAGAGTTAATGGTCGAAGCAGGATTACTATCCTCCAATGATCGTGGAAGAGTGTATGACAAATTTCGCAAGAGAGTTATCTTTCCGATTCAGGATTCACAGGGAGAGGTTATCGGATTTGGAGGAAGGTCAATTGACGGCTCGGAACCCAAGTATTTAAATAGTCCAGAAACACTCCTATTCAACAAAAGTCGCACTATATTTAACTTGCATCGCGCGAGAAGCCAAATGCGTAAACGAAACCAGGCAATCCTTTTTGAAGGATATGCAGATGTAATTGCTGCGTGGCAGGCTGGCATTAGTAACGGAATCGCTACGCTAGGAACCGCTTTTACGGAGCAACAAGCACATCTGATCAGAAGAAACACGGATCAGGTAATCCTTTGCTACGACGGCGACTTTGCCGGACAGGATGCTACGGCAAAAGCGATTGATCAATTGCAAAAAGCTGGTTGTACGGTGCGAATTGCTCCACTCCCCCAGGGTAGTGACCCTGATGATTATATACGGCAGTATGGCGCTGAACAATTTTCCCAGCAAGTATTATTACAAGCTATGCCGGTGACGTCCTTTCAATTGAAACATTTGCGGAGTAAAACCGTAATACAAGATGAAGCGGATAAAGCTGAGTATGTAAGACAGGCACTGGAATTCATCGTTACACTCCCGAACGCGATCGAACGGGATATGTATGAACGGCAACTGTCTGAGGAGTATTCCTTATCCCTTGAGGCTGTAAAGACAGAAGCGAAAAGGCTGTACAAGCAACAAAAAATAATGAAACAAAGGGATAAAGTTACAGCACCATGGAATAATAGTATAAATAATGGCAAATTTATGGTTACAAAAGCACCTGCACACGAAAATGCAGAACGAATGTTGCTATACTATATGTTGCGTGATCCGGAAATTGCTTTACGTGTGCAACAGGAATGTAACGCAGATTTCCAAGTGGACGAACACAGTGCTCTAGCCGCTTACTTGTATGCTTATTATGCAGAGGGGCATCCGGCAGATCCTGGAGCCTTTATACACTATGTTGAAGATGAGAAGTGCAAGCAATTAGCCTCGGGATTAGCCATGATGGAATGCAGAGACGATGTATCTGATAAGGAAATTGAAGACTACATCAAGCAGGTGAACAATTACCCTGTTCGCGCGGAACTACAAAGGTTACGTGAACAACAAAAGCAACTAAATTTGCAAGCGGGAAGCACCATAGATGAGGAGCAGCGCAAAAAGCTTATTATTGAAGCCGCTTTACTAGGGATGAAGATCGCCGAAATGGAAAATGCTTTGAGGGAAGGGTAGTTATCAGCATCATTCCCGAGGAAGGAGGGAAAATAGATGAACAAGCAAAACTTGACATCAGACATGGAGACTTTGTCGGTGGACCAGGTAAAAGAACAATTGGTGGAACTAGGTAAGAAGAAGGGAAGCTTGACTTTCAAAGAAATTACAAATCGTCTATCGAACTTTGATCAGGATTCTGATCAGATGGATGAGTTCTTCGAGTTCCTAGGTGATCAAGGGATCGATGTTAGTAATGAGAGTGAAGAAGACGAAGAAGCAGATGCTATGATGATCAAGGATGAGGAGCAGGAAGGCTTTGAATATGATGACCTGTCTGTGCCACCAGGAATCAAAATTAATGATCCTGTGCGTATGTACCTAAAAGAGATTGGGCGTGTTCCTCTACTTTCCGCTGAAGAGGAGATTAAACTAGCACAACGTATTGAACAAGGCGATGAAGAAGCAAAGCGCCGATTGGCAGAAGCTAACTTGCGTCTCGTTGTAAGCATAGCAAAGCGCTATGTGGGGCGCGGTATGTTGTTCCTAGATTTGATCCAGGAAGGTAATATGGGTCTAATTAAGGCTGTTGAAAAGTTTGACTACCAAAAAGGATACAAATTTAGTACCTATGCAACTTGGTGGATTCGACAAGCTATTACTCGTGCTATTGCTGACCAAGCAAGAACCATTCGTATCCCAGTGCATATGGTTGAGACCATCAATAAGCTAATTCGCGTTTCCCGTCAATTACTACAGGAATTAGGGCGTGAACCTGCTCCCGAAGAGATTGCTGAAAAGATGGATCTAACTCCTGAAAAAGTACGTGAAATCATGAAAATTGCTCAAGAGCCTGTGTCATTAGAAACACCAATCGGAGAAGAAGATGATTCTCACCTAGGTGATTTTATTGAGGATCAGGAAGCATTAGCTCCTTCTGATGCTGCTGCTTATGAACTGTTGAAAGAGCAATTAGAAGATGTTTTAGATACATTAACAGACCGTGAAGAAAACGTACTTCGTCTTCGCTTCGGATTAGATGACGGTCGTACAAGAACACTTGAGGAAGTAGGAAAAGTTTTCGGGGTAACTCGTGAGCGTATTCGTCAAATTGAGGCAAAAGCCCTACGTAAATTAAGACATCCTTCCCGTAGTAAACGTTTAAAAGATTTTTTGGAATAGCCGATAAAGATAAGGTAAGCACTAAGCCTACGTTTTGCCAAATACGCTACGTAGGCTTTTTTGTTGGGAAAAACAGGATGTTACTTCAAATATGATCCATTTCACAAAACTAACAAAAAGAAATGGCAGTAAGGAGGCGATGTCTACTTGGATGATCAACGTAGAAAAATCATTATTACTGAGATTGAAAATTGGCGACGGAATCATTTACTGCCAGAACATTATTGCATTTTTCTGTTAAATCTCTATACAGAAGGCAAGCATGCTCAAAATCAAGAGGAGCCCGTCACAAAAAAACGTTTATTCTTTTTTCCCAACAGAAAACCGAGTAGTAGAACGGATAGGCTTGATAAGCAACAACAAGTCTTTACACATGGAGTAGGTCCTCAAATTCAAGGGAGTGGGAAAGAAGCGCAAATCCTTTCCGTAAAGCTTATGGGAGGAATATTTCTTGTAGGACTTGTAATCGCTGTCATGCTTTTACTTGCTTTTTATTTTAACGCTTTTAGTATTCCAATGCAAATGAGCATTTTGGTTCTCAGTTGGATACTTGCTTATGTGCTGGCTTTTGTATTTAAACGAAAAATACCGCTATTATCCTATTTTTTCTTACTTATCACGACCCTCATCGCTTTAGCGAGTCTCTATCATTTTGGAGAAAAATGGAAAATAAGTCAAGTTACATATTTTTGGTTTCTTCTTTTAGTTGCTACCTATTCTTTTTTGCATGGTTTACTATTTCGTTATTCCTTGTTTGTATTTGCAGGGCTAATAGGTATAGGTATTTTATATGGGACAGCTATGCTAACACGCATGGGAGAATTTTTTAGTTGGATGAATATAGAATTATATTGGGTACCTTTATCTTTCTTGATGATCGGATTAGGTTATTTGTTCCATGGACGTCATCAGCAACTTGCCTATACTCTTGTAGCAAGTGGATTATTTTACTTTTTTGGTCCAGAGATCAGCTCATTGTGGGTTCCTGAGGCGTCTCGTGAGATGATGCAAATTATATTACTCATTAAAGTTTTGCTTAGTGGTTTATTGCTAATCATTACACGTCGCTACTGGCTTGAATGGTTTCGTGGATAAAGTAGCATCCAGAGGTTTTATTATTTGTTTTACATAGGACTGAGACTTCGTCAAGCACGGAGTCTCTTTATTTTATTTTTAAGACTATCCAAACATCTTTCAAATTGTATATAATAATAAGTAAATTCTGAACAAACGCTCGGTCAGTCAAGACTGATAAATTACCCGCTGTAGCGAATTGAACATGATATAGCGCATAAAGGAGAGAGTTGACATGCAATTTGATCTTACATCAGAGCAACAGATGTTGCAGAAAATGATTCGGGAATTTGCTGATGAAGTAGTCGCACCTGGAGCAGAGCAACGTGATAAGGAAAAGAGGTTTCCTATTGAGATTATGAGGCAACTAGGGGAATTGGAACTGATGGGCTTACCATTTCCTGAAGAATTTGGGGGAGCTGGAGCGGATACGATTAGCTTTGCTATTGTCACTGAAGAGCTAAGTCGTGCTTGTGCTTCGACAGGCATTACTTATTCAGCACATATATCCTTGGGTGGGGCTCCCTTGCATCTGTTCGGAACAAAGGAACAAAAAGAAACGTATTTAACAAAGATCTGTAGCGGAGAGAGTATAGGAGCATTTGGGTTAACAGAACCACAAGCAGGATCTGATGCAGGTGGAACCAAAACGCAAGCAGTATTACAAAATGGACAATATGTAATTAATGGTTCCAAATGTTTTATTACTAATGCTTCTTACGCTAAATTTCTTGCTTTAACAGCTGTAACCGATAGATCAAAGGGTACAAAAGGAATTACGGCTCTTCTGGTTCCAACGGATGCACCAGGATTTAAGGTAGTGGATCGCTATGAAAAATTAGGGTTAAATGCCTCGAATACCACGGAGTTGGTCTTAGAAGACGTTAAGGTCCCTCAAGAAGCAATTTTAGGTAAAGAAGGAGAGGGCTTTAAACAATTTTTAATCACATTGGATGGTGGGCGCATTGGTATTGGTGCGATGTCTGTCGGTGTAGCTCAAGCAGCTTTTAATCGAGCATTACAGTATGCGAAAGAAAGAAAAGCCTTTGGTTCTAGCTTGTCACATTTCCAAATGATTCAACAGAAATTGGCTGATATGGCAACCCAGATCGAATTAGCTCGTACATTGGTCTATAAAGCAGCGTGGCTTAAAGATCAAGGACGCAAATTTACCAAAGAAGCGGCGATGGCTAAGTTATATGCTTCGGAGGTCGCAATGTCTGCCACTCATCAAGCTATTCAGATTCACGGAGGATACGGCTATATGAAGGATTATCATGTTGAACGTTACTTCCGTGATGCACGTTTACTGGAAATCGGGGAAGGAACTTCAGAAATCTTACGAATGGTAATTGCTCGTGAAGTAAGTAAATAAGGAACTTAGGGATCTCTCCAACTTGTATTTTGGAGGGATTTTTATTATTGGAAATCTAGAAGCAAAAACAACGATCTGGGAATAGTAATGTTGTGTCATACTAGTCTTTTTGAAGGTTATTTGTTAATATCTGGTTACATATTTGTTTTTGGAGAAGCAAGGAAGGGCGTAAAAACGTTATGGTTCAACTATCCTCTTCTCTCTCTACTACAATCCCGAAAATTACCATATTACTCATCCAGTTTCTTCATGTGTTTTTTTGGCAAGATGAGGTAAAATGGATGAACTGGAGGTAATAGGAACATGACATTAACTATTTCTAAACGATTACAAACAATTGCAGCATATTGCCCCAAAGATACGCTTGTAGCTGATATTGGATCGGACCACGCCCTGCTGGCTTCCTATTTATTAGTAAACAATCAGGCGCGTTTTGTAATAGCGGGAGAATTGAATGAAGGACCATATCAAGCAGCACTTCGACAAATTGCAACACTAACAGCTAAGGATAGAGCTTCTGTTCGCAAAGGTGATGGCTTAGCTGTACTAGCCCCAAACGAGGCAGAGGTCATTTGCATCGCAGGAATGGGTGGACAATTAATTGCTTCTATTTTGGAAGCTGGCCTTGATAAATTAGGGAAAGTAAAACGTTTGATCCTGCAACCCAATGTTGGAGAAGATACACTTCGTCAATGGTTATATGACCATGGATATCAATTAGTAGCAGAAGAGATTGTAGAGGAAGATGGCATCATTTATGAAGTGCTTGTAGCTGAACCAGGCAATCCAGATGAGCCATATCAGTCTAATAAATGGAGCCAAGTAGAGCTAATGGAAATTGGACCCTTTTTATTACAACAACAATCTCCTATTTTGCTCGAAAAATGGAAGTCTGAATTAGAGAAGTGGGAAAAAATCAAAGAGCGCATGACGGCATCTACTCGTGTGGAAACGCAGGAAAAACTGTCGGAAATTGAGGATAAAATTATTTGGATTAAAGGAGTTTTGACATGCTTGCAAACGGACAAACCATCATACAATTAGTGGAGAGACTAGCACCAAAATCTTTGGCGATGGAATGGGATAAGATCGGATTGCAAGTAGGCACACTACAAAAGCCTGTTCAGAAGGTCATGACAGCGTTGGATGTAAATGAAGAGGTGGTTGATGAAGCCATTCAAAAAGGTGTTTCGCTCATAATTGCTCATCATCCTGTGATATTTCGTCCCTTAAAGCATTTACGCACTGATTTACCAGCAGGACGCTTGTTAGCAAAGTTACTTGCTCATGATATCGCCGTCTATAGCATGCATACGAACTTAGATGTTGCAAATGGAGGCTTGAATGATTGGCTTGCAGAAGAATTAGAATTACAGCAACCCGAAATCCTAGATGTCACATATCAGGATGAGCTTAAAAAGCTAGTGACTTTTGTGCCTAAATCGCATAGTGAACAAGTGTTTCAGGCTATGACGAATGCAGGTGCTGGTCATATTGGGCAATACAGTCATTGTAGCTTCCAGATTGAGGGGACAGGTACTTTTTTACCACTTGAAGGTACTACTCCATTTATTGGAGAACAGGGGAAAGTGGAGCATGTAGAAGAAATTCGGATTGAGACTGTTATACTAAGTAGTCAACAAACATCTGTGATTAAGGCAATGAAAGCAGCGCATCCGTATGATGAGGTAGCGTATGATATCTATCCTCTTGATCTACCGCCACGTACACTTGGGCTTGGGAGAATTGGTAAACTAGTGGAGCCTATGACTCTGGAGGAATATGCTCATTTTGTCAAAAGAAAGCTAGGTCTGGAAGGGGTTCGTATAGTCGGTCCTAAGGATCGTATAGTGAGAAAGGTCGCTGTTCTGGGAGGTAGCGGTGGTTCTTATTTGTTAAAAGCTGCTTTCCGTGGTGCAGATGTAATGGTAACAGGCGATGTCGGATATCATGAAGCGCAGGACGCGTTCGTGGAAGGATTATCAATAATTGATGCTGGTCATAACATTGAAAAGATCATGAAGCCAAGATTGGCTAGTTTTATACAAGAAAAGCTACAAGAACATAAATATAAAACCGAAGTAATTGCCTCAGAGATTCATACAGACCCGTTTCAATACCTCTAAGGCAAAGGATCTACGGCTTAAATAAGGGAGTGGGCAACATGTCCTCGATTCGTGATTTCTATGAGTGGCACCAGTTACTTGGGAAAATAAAGCGAGCCGAGCGTGAATTGGCTGGTGTAAAAGAGCAAGAAAGGGAACAGATGAAGCACATCAGGGCTATTGAACGTCAAATAGAGGGCATGCCTACGGACACCCCTGATCAACAAATTGAACGAATGTTAAAGGAGCAAGAGCTCTGGATGGCAAAAAAAGAGTGGGAACGCAATGGAAATGAGCTGATCGAAAAGCGATTTTCTCTAGAACAGTCATTGCAATTCTCTCGTATGGAAGCAGAAGAACGCAAAGCAAAATTAGACCCAGAATGGTTGAGCGAGTATGATCGGCTACTGGAAACTAAAAAAAATCCGGTGGTAGAAGTAAAAAATAAGTCATGTATGGGGTGTTTTATGCCATTATCAACAAGTAATTTTGATAAATGGCGGAGAGGGAAGGGGCTGGTATATTGTGACGAGTGCGAAAGAATCCTCGTGTAGTCGGAATTGGTGGAAGGTAATTCCTGCTGCTGTAGCTATTGTGATGGCTACCGGTGTCTTTTTAGAACCCGTACAAGCTGAGGAAATAGGGGATGATCTTTCAGCTCCGTTGCCTTTCATCGATATCTCTAATCATCCTGCCAAAGAGGCTATTGTGAGAGCCTATGAGGAAGGATTGTTTAGTGATTCGTCGAAAGCGATCCAGCAGTTTTTTCCTGATAAGGCTATGACACGGGCGGAGTTCTTTTTATTGACAAGCCGTTTTTTACAAAATAATCAAAATAAGCTGTTTCCATTGACTTTGTTGGAAGAAAACGATGAATTCGGTCGGGGACAAGGAATGGACGAGCCGTATTTACCATACAAAGATGTGCATTACATGACATGGATGTATCCGGGTATTTTACGTGTGTTTGTGTATCATGATCGGATTGCAGGTGCAAGGACTCTACATAAGGTTTTTCCAGGAGATGAATTTTATCCTAATCAGCCTATTACAAATGCAGAGGCAGCTAAAGTCCTGTCAGCTCTATCCTTTACCACGAAGCAATCTCCATGGGAATTAGAATTGATTAAAAAAGGCTCGAACACGTTAACCCGTGCAGAAGCAGCTATTTTAATTGAAAAGGTGAGTGCTTCTTTGCAATCAGAGATGCTACTGCCGCTAGCTAACGAATCACGTTCTCTATATCCGTTTGTACCTGTTCAGAAGGAGATGTACCCGTTATTTGCGACGTACGACTCTCCAACGGAAACGGAGAAAAAATTCATAGACATTGTTGATGCAATTAAAAATTATCTTGAAGAAGAGGAAACCTTTAAAGAACTGGAGGAGCTACCAGCTGATTTTGCCAACCAGGTGGGAGTTCATTATTACAAAAGCTGGAACTACTATAAGGAACCAGCAGATAATGCCAAAGAAGCACTCCTTGCATTAGATGCCTATATAAAAACAGTGGAGCATGATCCAAAAATTCTAGGTCTACTTACCGCTAATATCTATGATGTTGGCTTACAAATGCTACGTACTAATCAAGGTAAGGAATTCGAAGATTTGTATCAAAAGTTACTTGGTTACGAGGACAAACTGGTTAAAAATTCAGAGGAATGGAAAGTATTTGGCCTATATTTGGCAGCCATTGAAATTCATTTAGATAAATATGAGCTAGCGATTAAGCGCTATGAGGAGAGACCGGATTTAGTGCTTGCTGTACAAAATGGCTTGTACTATTTGGTCAAGGAGAATCGGATCTCTGATGCTGAAAATCTGTTAAAACGCGCGAAAGAAGCTGATCAGAAGAGTGAGCTTGTAGCTTTATATGACCAAGTGGCTCATGAATTAGATCTGTTGTCTTCTACTAGACAAAATCTTTATGCCACCCTTTTAAGTAAAGCTGATAAAAAGATGGATGAAGCCCAAAGGATCATTGTCAAGACGGAAATGAATTACGGTGGTACGGTGCTTAAGGTAACAGAAGAGATGGATACTAAAAGAGGAATCACACATACAAAAGGTATTTATCAAAAGGCTGACCAAGCAGTATTAAACAAAATGGAAGGATATACAGATCGTCGTAATCAAGTTAAGTACGATTGGGATAATGAAAAGGGTGTCTGGACCAAAAAAGTAACAGGAAGTCCAACTGAGAAAAAAACGTATCTGCACGAGTATGTGAGTGATCTGCCTGTTTTAAGTCGTTTAAATAAGCTTCATGCTCGATACTTAAAGCAAAGCTTTGGAGAATACGAGATCATTACCGAATTTTATGAACCAAATGAACTTCAAAAATATGCAGAAACACTCGATTTACAAGAGAAAAAACTCTTATATGCTCCTACTTTTGTTGTAAAGTACTATCTGGATTCCAGAACTAATCAATTATTACGCCAATCTTGGAAAATTACGGAGATCTATGATAATGGGGAATACATCAAGCTTGATGGCGATGAAGAATATGAATTTCCCGAGAGCTTACGTCTGGACATTCCAAAAGAGGTGAAGGAAGGAGCAGGTGTTATACATGAAACTTAGAAAGACGGGGGTTCTGGCTCTTACACTTATGCTCTTGTGGCCTGGCTCGGGGGCTATGGCTTCTATGTCACAGTCCATAAATCAAGCCTCATCTTTTGATATAAACAGTGCGAACAATAGAGCTCTCTTGGAGCTACAACAGGTGTATTATATTTTGCAAGAAAACCACCTCGACAAACCAAGTGAAAAAAAACTTGTGCAAGGGGCCTTGCAAGGGGTTCAACAATATATAAAGGCTGAGAAACGTGCTGAAGTTGTCGTGGATGAGAAGGATGATACCGTCCAAGAAATGGTGGATCGTATAAAGCAATGGCAAGCCCAAGAAAAATTGGATTGGAATACTGTAAGCTACTATGGGATTGAAGGAATGTTAACCCAAGTAAATGACCCTTACACTACTCTATTTACTGAAGGTGAATTGGATCAGTTTCAGAACAGTGTGAATAATAATTTTGTGGGTTTTGGCATCATGTTTCGTAAAACCGATAACGGTATTATTGTACGCAAGGTTGTTGAAAACTCCCCAGCAGCTATAGCTGGAATTAATTCAGGTGATAAGCTGGAAGCAGTTGATGGTAATAAAATAACAGTACAACATCTAGAAGAGTTGATTAAGATGCTACAAGGTGAAGAGGGAACGAGTGCAACTCTTACCTTTTCTAAATCGGGCACAACACAAAAAAAGGATTATACAATCAAGCGCTCGCCTCTTATTATGCCAGAAGCAACAGGTCATCTTTTCACTTCCAAATCTGCAACGATTGCATATATAAGACTTGATACGTTCGGAAGCGATGCTGGTGATCAGTTCAAAGAGCAATTAGATAAACTGGAAAACAATCAAAAAAAATTAACAGGTTTGGTCATTGACTTACGTGATAACGGTGGCGGATATCTAAGCGCAGCGAAGGAAATTGCCAGTTTGTTTATGGAAGATGGTTTGCTGATGTATACGACAAATCGTAATGGAGTTGAAGTGGAAAATTGGGTGCGCAATGGTCGCCAAGCTCCCTATCCTATTACGATTTTAGTAAATGGGCAAACAGCATCAGCGTCAGAATTGCTCTCTGGAGCGCTACAAGATCATAAGATAGCTAAATTGATTGGTTCCAAGACCTTTGGAAAAGGAATTGCTCAAACAGTCCTGCCTCTCGTTGATGGT